>DASXUY010000020.1:0-15850 GCA_036504535.1 Capsulimonadaceae bacterium | reverse complement strand
AAATTAAAAACTAAGCCTCCGACGGGTCCTGAAGAGTGACTTTAAGAAAAGTCAAAGGGACCCGCCTCCGGCAGTAGGAAGTTTTTAATTTTTGTGCTCGAACACCGGGTTCTTGGCCAGATTAGGAACAGAAAGGTCCTCCGGACCTGCCTGAGTGGTTACATACGATTGTAGCTTAGCCTACATCTTGTTCAGGGTTGGTTATTAAACGGGCTGGATAGGGTCCACGGGTTCGCGCCACTCTCATTAATTGCCAAATCTCACCACCTCCTACTAGGTATAGTATACCACTAAATTGATATTTAACTATTAGTTGTTTTTGTTTCGATAAATTTATCAAATCGTAATAGTGAAGAAGGGGCGGATAGCATCGCGGGCAAAAATAGTCTACATATTGATTGACAGAATGCGGGCTTAGTGTTAGAATGGCAACTGTAATTATTCGATGTCAGGGACAGGGTTTGCATTGGCGACTACTTCTACAATCGAGACTCGGCGGCGCACGACGGCGGCGGGTCGGGTGGCGGATGATTTGCGCGAGCGAATTGTCGCCGGCGCGTATCGTCCAGGCAGCCTGTTTCCTGGGCGCCGCGCGCTTGGACGCCAGTATGATTGCGGCCCTTTGACTATCGAGGCGGCAGTTAAGGCGTTGGTTGCCGAGGGGTTGCTTCGAACAGAGGACCGCCGCGGGACGTTCGTGTCGGACACGGTTCCCAGTGCGGCCGCGCCCGTGGTGACAACAGGCGCAGTGCCCCATCGTCGTCATAGCCCGCTGCAGCGAGGAGCTATGGTGGGAGTTGTGACGCCTATCCTAATCGGCTCACCCGATCGAATCCAGAGTTGGCATGGCGCTCATGCCATTGTGACCTCCTTCGAGCGCTACATCAGCGAGTTTGACGGCTCCACACAGATTTTTGGGCATAACGACGAGCGAGCCCATATTGTCGGGCAACTCGAAGCGACTGACGCAGCTATTGAGGCTGGCTGTGACGCCATCCTTGTCGCGATGCACTTCGACCGCCCGTTGGCAGAAACATTAACGGGAAAAGCTCAGACCGCCGGGATTCCAATCGTCTTTATCGGATCTGAAACATTGGGTCAGCCTGCATTGTGCGTTTCGTACGACAACCCGGGCGCCGGATATCAGGCAGCGGACCATCTTGCATTGGGCGGCGCCAGGTCGATTACGTTTGTCGCCCATGTGAATGACTGGTGGGTAGGCGCTCGCGCCCGTGGAGCCCGCACAGCTCTCGCCCGGCCCGATCGCGCTGGGATTTCGTTCACTATGTTCCCGTCGGATATCCCTCTGATCGATGCAACGGAAGCGCTTCGCTCGAGACAGCTTTATGTCGATCACGATGTTGCAGGATACGAACTTGGGCGGCAGATGCTGGCAAGCGGCATGGTGCTGGACGGTGTTATCGCCGCCAATGATCGTTGCGCCTATGGCTTCATGCGGGCGACCGACGAGGCGGGCATCGTGGCAGGGCGGGATTATTCAATTGTTGGATTCGATGACGAGCCGACAGCCAAGTTCAAGCAGCTTTCGACCATGGCGCCGCCGTGGGAAGCCATGGGGCGGGAAGCGGGCCGTTTGCTGGTCACGGCGTTAAACCACCCCGATGAGGCACTGTCTCAAGTCAGTCTGCCGTCGGTGCTGGTATCGCGAATGTCAACCAGGAAGGTGGCGTTGCGGGATTGAGATCCTATTTCTGTACAGCAATCATTTTACGTGACGCTAGTAATGAGGTCGCGAACCTAGCCATTATTTAGCAAGGAGATTAAAATGGAAGATACTTCATTGAACAGCCATAAATCAGGTTTTACTCTTATAGAGCTTCTCGTCGTTATAGCCATTATAGCGATTCTCGCAGCAATACTCTTTCCTGTATTCGCCACTGCACGCGACAAAGCCAGGACCACGGGATGCTTAAGCAACCAAAAACAGCTTGGTCTTGCTGCAATGCAGTATGTTCAGGACTTCGATGAGCGTTTCTTTGGTCAAGATAACGCATCGCGCTGGCCCGGCTACGTTTGGCCGTATATTCGATCGCGTGGGGTATTTACGTGCCCGGCTGACGCGACTCCTACGCCGTCGTTCCCTGGCAATCAAGTAATCTCGTATGCGATCAATGCAAACATGTTTCCGGTTTATCTGTCGAAGCTCTCGATGCCAGCGTTAACCGTGCACTTTTTTGAGGCAAACGGGATCAACGGAAACCCTGCAGCGGCATCAATCAATGACGGCTCAGGTTGGAACCCACCGAAGAGCGCCACGGGCTGCACCTTCAACAGCACGTATTGGCCGTGCAGCGACATGGGTGGCTACCTTGAGACCGGACCTATGGCTGGAACATGCTCTGGGGCGTCTCCTACCGTAGTGAACCAGTGCTACGGTGGAGCTCAGGCAGGCGGCCTGGTCAAAGGTTCCGCTATGTTGCCCGACCCTGCATTTCCTAACGGTCGCCATCAAGACGGGTCGAATTTTACTTTTGCAGATGGGCACTGTAAATGGATGCCAGGTACGAAGGTGAGCGCAGGAGGGCAGTATCAATCAGGCGGAGTGTATATTGCAGGGGCGACATACAACGGCAACTGGTGGGCAGATGCGCCGAATATCGCGCAGACCAAGGGAATGGTAACGTTCGCTCTGCAGTAGACGCGGGCGCCTGGGATTGGCAAGACGACCGTGAGCCGTGGATTTTGACCGTACTGGATAACCCGTGGGTTGAAACCTACGGCTCCGAAGTGCTTGAAAGTACCCTTTGGGTACATAAGATTATTGACTGCTAGCTAGATTTGACAGACTAATACTATACGTGGGACACATATATCAAAAACGCCATTTCAGAGAGACGAAAAATGAAGCTAATTAAAGAAAATTGTAAAAAATCAGGTTTTACTCTTATTGAACTCCTCGTCGTTATAGCCATTATAGCGATTCTCGCAGCTATTCTTTTCCCTGTTTTTGCCCAAGCTCGGGATAAAGCTCGTGCAACTGGATGTATGAGCAACATGAAGCAGATGGGTTTGGCTACGGTGCAGTATGTGCAAGATTTCGATGAAGTCATGTATGGCACTGACGAAATGACCGAGTTTCCGGGATGGATCTATCCCTACATCAAGGCGAAGGAAGTCTTCTCGTGCCCATCTGATACAAAGCCCGCTCCCGTCCAAAGCGGTGGAACGAAGGGCCATGTAATCATATCGTATGCAGTGAACAACAACCTGGCCAAGGTCAACCTTCGGCAGTTTTCGATGCCTGTCGCTACGGTTGTTTATTTCGAGGTGACAGGCGGGCAGGGCGACCCGTCGATCTGCCCTTGTACCGGAAGTGGCATTCCAGGCAACCCGTGCAAGATTGGGACAGCGTGTGCATTCAATGCTCCCTATCAAGCCTGCCGAGCGCTAGACACTGGCCCTATGGGTGGGACATGTTCGGTTGTAGTGCCATCAGCCACGCTGCCGCCGACCAATACCTACCAGTGCTATACGAACTGGGACATGCCATTCGCCGATGGAAGGCACAATGCTGGCAGCAACTTTGCGTTCTTCGACGGCCACGCGAAATTCATGAAGGGCACTATGGTGAGCGCTGGTGGCCAGTGGCAATCTGGCGGTCAGCCTCTTCCGGGCGCAACGTATAACGGCAACTGGTTTGCCGATGCGCCCGAAGTTGCTAACAAGAAGAACATGGTAACGTTCTCATATCAGTAGGCTCGTGCGGAGATACTAAATGTGCCACCGCCTGGGCAGCCGAACTGCCCAGGCGGAGGCAGACAACCGTGATAAAAGGCTTGTTAACTAGGAGGTTACGCGGGCTATATAATAGTCCGTTTATGCCCATTCGTTGCTGATATTCTGCGGAGGTTATGATTGTTTAAGCGGTTTTTTAACGCCGCCTAACGGCAATCTGAGTTTCTAGCGCTAGTTAAGATATTTTCGATATCCGCGTCAAGCGAATATTGTCATTAACGGGAGGTTTTGGATGATGAAGTACCATGCCAATCAAAATAAACTAGGTTTTACTCTTATCGAGCTCCTCGTCGTTATAGCGATTATAGCGATTCTCGCAGCTATACTTTTTCCTGTTTTTGCCCAGGCACGCGATAAAGCTCGCGCAACTGCGTGCATGAGTAATATGAAGCAGATGGGCATCGCAACGATGCAATACGTACAGGACTATGACGAGCTCATGTACGGGACCGACGAAATGACCGAGTTCCCAGGATGGATCTATCCTTACGTGAAAGCCAAGATGTCGTTTCAGTGTCCATCCGACAACTTTACGATCACGTTTCCCAACTACGTACCTATCTCGTATGCGGTGAACTCGAACTTGGCCGCCGTACATGCCCGCAAGTTTACGGCGCCTGTCGTTACGGTCCTCTACTTTGAATCGTCGGGGCAGGGCGGCGATCCGAGCATCAACCCGTGCTTGATTAGTGGTATTCCAGGCAACCCATGCAAGATCGCACAGGCGTGCAACTTTGGAAACTCCAACAACGCGTGCGCAAAAGATACGTGGCTGGAAACGGGGCCGCTCGGCGGAACGTGCGGCGATGGTGGACTACCCGGGCAGGATCGCTGCAACATGCACATGGCGTCGGGACAAAAGTCCTTCTGGGATCCCGCCCACCCGTTAGGATGGCACAATGAAGGTTCCAATTTCACGTTCCTTGACGGCCACGCCAAATGGATGAAGGGCACCAACGTGAGCGTGGGCAACATGAACACTTCTTGCGCTGATACTTGTTCCGACTCTGGTGTGACCTGGTGGTGCAACGGAACGACGACCGCGGCCAAAGCGGGCGGAGTAACGTTCTCGTACCTGTAGGCATGCGCGCAGATCAAGCGGGCCGTAGGGCAAACCTGCGGCCCATAAAGATACGAAAGTACTCGTTAACATTATAGAATTTCGCAAGTTCATCAAAAGGCATTTGGCAAAACGTGCTCCGCGTTAGCCACTACGATAAGATACTCCAAACGCTCGTGCCTAATCCAAGGCCCCCCGTTAGTCATATCCTACCCCCCGAAGAACATGCAATTGCCCTATGGGCACTCAGAGTTTTGGCCCTTAGCTGGGTCAGGAATATCGGCTTCGTGTGTGGCGGCACATGAGAAAAAAACATCCTCAGAGAGACGATAAAAATGAAGAACATGACTAAAAATCGTAGAAAATCAGGGTTTACACTCATCGAACTGCTCGTCGTTATAGCCATTATAGCGATTCTTGCTGCAATTCTCTTCCCCGTGTTCGCACAGGCACGAGAGAAGGCGCGGGCAACGTCGTGCATGAGTAACATGAAGCAAATCGGCCTCGCGACAGTACAGTACGTGCAGGACAACGACGAAAAGATGTATGGCGGCAACGAACTAACGATGTTTCCGGGTTGGATCTACCCCTACGTCAAGGCGAAGCAGTCTTTCTCGTGCCCTTCGGATCCATTCCAGTTGGCCGCGTCTCAAACCGGGTCTAACATGGTTCAGATGTCCTACGGCGTCAATGGGACAATAGGATTGCTCAACGCGTCAAAGTTCATTATGCCTGTTGTAACCGTCCTGTACTTCGAAGTGACAGGCGCAGCTGGCGACCCCACCAACCCGAGCCATTCGAACAACCCAGGGTGGCCATACAAGATGGCTGGCGCATGCGATTTTGCTAACGGCACTGGGTGCAATGGGCTGAAGTTTGTTTCAACGGGCCCGCTCGGCGGCGTCTGCTCCGATAGCCCTGCCAATACGCGGTGCACGAAGAGCGACGGCATAACCCCGCAGTATAATGATCCGACGCTCCCGTTCGGTAGGCACAACGCTGGCTCCAACTATTCGTTCGTGGACGGCCACGCGAAATGGCTGGTGGGAACGCTGGTTAGCGTCGGGGGCACGTCGAGCACGACCGCCGTTCACACCAATGGACAATGGTATGCAGACGGCACCACGGAAGCTGCGAAAAAATCGGGAGCCACATGGTCCTATCTGTAGGATCTTGTTTCTATCCTGCTATTCGGCCCGCTTTCCAATCCACGAGAGCGGGCTGTTTTATGCCACAGGCGGGTGTGGGCGCGGTATGAAAGACGGCCCCGCCTCATGCATATTTTTCGCTTGACAGACTCCATCCGCTCTGTTACAATATCAACTGTAATTCTCTAGTATCAGGTGTTTATCCCGACGTGACCACTGAAGACACAACTGAAACGCGGCGCGGGAGCACGGCGCGGCGAGTCGCGGACCGCCTGCGACAACGAGTCATCGGCGGCGAGTATCGTCCGGGCAGCGTTCTTCCCGGGCGGCGGGCGCTAGGTCGTGAGTTTGACTGCGGTCCGTTGACCGTCGAGGCGGCGGTGAAGGCCCTGGTCGACGAAGGGCTTCTTCGCACGGAGGACAGACGCGGTACTTTTGTGGCGGACGCAGTGCCGTCGGACGTAAGGCAAGGTGCGACAGGGCCGTTAGGATTTGGCTCGCGCCGGCGCGAAACTCTGCAACGCGGTGCGGTGGTTGGAGTGGTGACTCCCGTGCTCATCGGCGCACCTGAGCGCGAGGAGAGTTGGCACGGCGCGCATTCGATAGTGGCGTCGTTCGAGCGCTATATCAGCGAGTTCGACGGTATCACGCGCATCTTTGGCTACAACGACAATGCAGGGAATATTATCAGCCAGCATGATGCGACCACCGCAGCGATTGAAGCCGGATGCGATGCGATACTAGTGGCGATGC
The DNA here is from genome assembly GCA_036504535.1 of Capsulimonadaceae bacterium. Classification (GTDB taxonomy): domain Bacteria; phylum Armatimonadota; class Armatimonadia; order Armatimonadales; family Capsulimonadaceae; genus JARLGU01. The sequence continues at coordinate 9,133 of DASXUY010000020.1, read as the reverse complement.
ACTTTGACGTTGGCATCGCGGCAGATATAACGCCTGTAGCGTCCAAGGCTGGCATCCCAATTGTTTTTATTGGTTCAGAAAACCTTCGTCCGCCCGCGCTCTCGGTGTTCTACGACAATCCCGGAGCGGGTTATCAAGCTGCCGATCACCTGATGTCGGTCGGGGCACGGCGAATCGCACTTGTTGCGCATTTGCGCGACTGGTGGGTTGCCGCTCGCGCTCGGGGAGCCCGTTTGGCCGTCGCGCAACCTGAGCGACGCGGGGTGGAGTTTTTCACGTACCCGACAGACATGAAGCTTGACGAGACGGTGGAGGGCAGCCGCGAAAGAGGCGGTAAGTTGGATCATATTGCCGAAGGATATGCGCTTGGGAGGCGGTTTCTGGCGGACGGGCTGAACGTCGATGGCGTGATTGCAGCGAATGATCGCTGCGGGTTTGGGTTTATGCAGGCCGCAAGCGAATTGGGATTTGAGGCTGGGCGAGACTATGCGATCATTGGCTTCGACAATGAGCCAAACGCCAAGTTCAAGCAGTTATCCACGATGCAACCGCCATGGGAGGCGATGGGACGGGAGGCGGGACGGCTTCTTATCTCGGCTGTGACGCAGCCGAGCGAAACTGCGTCCCAAGTTAGCCTGCCGTCGATCCTGGTGGCGCGGATGTCGACGAAGCTGCCGCGGCGAGTGGAGTAGAGCTGTTAAACACGCGCGCGGCGTTGAACACGCCACCCGCACGCGATAAGATTGTAAGTCGACAGGCAGTAGTGTAAAAGCCAAGGGTGCACCATGGCACGCCCCCTATGCAAGGAGAACTGATATGATTGCCAAAACAGATAGCCGTATTAAGGTAGGATTCACTCTTATAGAGCTTTTAGTAGTTATAGCTATTATAGCTATACTCGCAGCTATACTTTTTCCGGTGTTCGCTCAGGCCCGGGATAAGGCCAGGGCGACAGCGTGTATGAGCAATATGAAGCAGCTTGGACTCGCGACCGTTCAGTACGTTCAGGACTATGACGAAGTGATGTATACAGCCGGCGAGCTAAGCATGTTCCCGGGCCTGATCTATCCCTATGTTAAAGCAAGGGCCAGCTTCACATGTCCAAACGACAGCTACACCACGACGGTTGGCGGGTTTACGGTGGTGTCATATGCGCTTAACTCCAATCTGGCAAAGCTGAATGCTCGGCAAATGGTTATGCCGGTCGTTACCGTCTTGTATTTCGAATCCTCGGGTCAGGCGGGCGATGTGGTTGCTCCGAGCCACTCAAACAACCCGGGTTGGCCGTACAAATCGGCCCAAGCGTGTGACTTTCGAAACCAGAGCAATGCGTGCGTTAAGGATTCTTGGTTGGAAACGGGCCCTCTCGGCGGCGTGTGTGCTGATCCTGTCGGCGCGTCGCCGCTACAGGATCGATGCGTCCAGCACAGCGGCTACAAGCTGTTCTGGGATCCCGCATTTCCGGATGGCTGGCACAACAGCGGCTCCAACTATTCGTTCATGGACGGTCACGCTAAGTGGCTAAAGGGCACGAATGTGAGTACGGGAAAATATGCCAATAATCCGACCGATTCGCACACAACTGGCGGATTTACAGCGGATGGCACGTCCACCGCGCAGTCAAAGGGCGGTGCTACATTCTCGTACATCTAGATATGGTTGCTATCGACGTGATCACCTATAACACACAAAGCGGCGGATATATCCGCCGCTTTTCCCCGGTCAGTTCAGAAAGACAAACGATATGAATTTGTTACGCCCTCTCATCGCTGCAGCTATCGCCGCATCGATCCTGTCGCCGTCCTGCGGCGCTGCGCCGCTTTCCCGTGCATCGATGCGCGGATTCGGCGAGGTTGAAATCAAGTCGCAGGTGTTCGGTGAAGGCGCCACGCGGCAGTCGTGGGTGACTTTCACCGCCGAAGACGCAAGCCACGCCGCGCTGATCGCATCGAAGTACAAGGCAGACCTGCTTGGCTTCGGTGACATCAAGGCGCAGCCAGGAGCGGCCACAGTGCTAGCGCTTCCCGGATCCGGGCTGTGGCAGATTGGCATTAATGGCTCGAAGTGCGAAGTGCTGTTCGCGCGAACGGCCAAGGAGCTGTCGGCCCTTGCCGTTCGTGCTGGCGCAGCGACGTGGAAGCCAGCAGCCGACCGCGCCTATCCGCGCTGGCTGGACTGCTTCGACAACGCTGGCACCGGCGTGTGGTGGGGAGGAGGCGGCGCGCCTACCACGATTCCCGACGATTTCCAGTGGGCGAAGGATCGCGGGTTCACGCTGTGCGATCAACCGCCCATCGAGAGCCGCTATATCGCGCCGGGTGTGATCGACACGTCGACCACCGACTGGTTCGGAGCGATGGCGGCGAAATACGACATTCCCTATCGAACACTCCTTTGGGGTCACAAGCCGAAGTGGGCGTGGAACCGAATACCGCTCCCTTATGTGCGATCATCGACACTCGCCGTCCCAGAGCCGCGAATGTATGCAGCGCGCGGCGCAATAAACGACGCCTACGAGCCGATTTCAGCGACGAACTTCTACACGATGGATTTTCGCCGCAGATTCTCTACGGCCGTCGACGCCGACCCGAACTATGTAGGCGGTCACGCGCTAGGCGAGGTGCCCGACGCAGGAGTGCATGAATTAGCGTCGGTGAGCGGCGACCCCGAGTTCAAGGCCCTGTGGCACAGCTATCTTGTGAACACGCTCGGGCTGGACCTGACGGGTGTCGGCATGCTTTATAAGGGCAGCAAGAGCGCTTACAAGACGTGGGACGATGTGGCGATCCCGACTCCTGAGGACTTCCTTGGCGTCAACTCGCGCACGGTGAAGCTCAACGGGACGTGGGAAGGCCTGCCGGACCGCGACAAGGTGGGTGTGACTGCGAAGTGGTACACGCCCGACGGTGCGCCGAAAGCGGGTTGGAAGGCGATCAACAGCAACGACCCGATCATGCTGATGTACGGCGGCGGCACGAGCCCGAAGCACTTCGACCGAATCGCGTTCTACTGGCTGCGGCGAACGGTTACGATCACGCCAGAGCAGCTGCCGTATTTGAAGTTCCTGCAGCTTGCCCGCGCTCAGTGGCATGGCGGCGACGAGGGCACGTTCGCAGACGCTTTCATTAACGGGCAGCCGCTTGCGCAGTCCCCCAAGGATCAGGGCCGCAGTATCGCGCTGACGTTCGATGTAGCGGGTTCGCTTCACGTCGGCGAGAACACGATCGTGCTGTCCATGCACGGCTCGCCGCCCGCTGGTCTGATCGCGCTCGGTGAGATGCCGCTTCGCAGCTTTCCGTTCATGACGCCGGGCGAGAACCGATTGTGGTACGACGCCACCAACTTCGACGCATGGCTGCGCATGAGAAACCTTGAGAACAACCTCAAAGCGATGCGAGCTGGGGACCCGAATCGCCCGCTAAAGGTGATGGCGACGATCAACATGCTCGACATGTCGCAGGACCTATGCGCGAAGTATGGGGCGTATCAGCACGACACTGGTGGCGCAGGCGGCTACTGGGCCCCGATGACAGGCGGCAGGCTCGCGAAAACGCACGGACTGCCGTGGAGTTGCGAGCAGGGCGGCCCGCCCGCAGACGCGGAAGCGATGCAGCGCGCGATGACGTTCTACTTGATGTACGGCAACGACGCGGTCGACCTTGTATTCGGCGTGACGCACTACAGAGACAACAAGTCGGTCGCCGAATGGGTGGACAAGAACAATGCGCTCATGCACTGTATCGGGAAAATGAGCCTACCAAAGCCGAAGATCGCGATACTGCGCTCCACACGAGCCACACGGTTCGGGTTCAGCGAGCCCTGGAGTTGGGACGTCGGTCGCGGCACGCTGCAGGCAGTGGGGCGCAACTTCACGTATGTCGAGGTGCCCGATATCGCCAGCGGTGTAGTCAACGACTACCCTGTGATTATCGACGATGGCACCGTGTTAATGACCCCGGAAGAGGTCGACGGTCTGATCAAGTATGTTCGTGCTGGTGGCATCTTTATCGCCGAGCACATGACGGGCATGCACAGCCCCGACATGGCGTACAGCTGGCCGATCTCGAAGCTGACCGGACTGTCGGTCATGAAGGACCGCGAAGTGGGCATGCAGCTCAAGTTCAGCGCGACGGAGACGCTGTGGCCGACGCTGCGTGGGCAGGAGACGCGCGGATACGGTCGGGTGCTGGATTTCCGCGACCTCGACCTGACCGGCAAATCGATCGCCATGGAGAAGTCCGCGAACGATGTCGAAGTAATCGCCGAGTGGGCCACTCCGCCTGCTGGCGAAGGCAAGATCGCTATCGCGCGTCGCCGTATTGGGCGCGGCCAGGTGATCACCATGGGTTCGACCGCGTGGATGGACACCAAGGACGTGAACGGTATCTATAAATCGTCGCCTGACGCATCCAGCCGCCTCGACGAGATGCTGACATCGCTCGGCGTTCCGCGTGACAGCTGGACGGGTACGCCTGAGGTTTGGGGCGAGCACTGGGTGAGCAAGAACGGCGTCTACGACGTGTACCAAACGGCGCGCATGCAGTCGAAGGTAACGGAGCCGTTAAGTACGACCGTGGCGCTTCGCCGCGACACGCCGGTGAAGGAAGTTATCGAGGTGACGACAGACGGCCACCCTCGCGTCTCGGCGACCTGGGCCGCCGGGCGGCTGACACTGCCAGCGGCTTCGTACTCACCGATGCAAGCGCGGTTCTACGCAGCGCCGCGGGCTGATCTGGAGAACGCGGCCATCGACTGGATGACCGTTCAAGCGGAACACTGGCGCTCTCTGCCGCCGATGTCGCCGCTCGACAAGCCGGAGGTGGTGACCGTGCCCGACGACATCATCCCCGCTGCTGATGGATGGAAGCTGAGCACAGCGCAACCTGCGGCGAGCACGGACTGGGTCAAGCCAGTGTTCGGCGACGGTGACTGGAAAGCAGCCAAGCTGGGGACATTCGCGGCGTTGGGCCTGCCTGAGGACGGCGTGGCGCAGCTACGCAAGATGATTGCGATCCCGGAAAGCTGGAAAGGGAAAAGGATTAGCCTCGTGTTCGATGCCGAGTGGTCGTACGGGATCAGTGGCGGCACACTGTGGATCAACGGCGCACCCGCGCCGCTAACGATGCCCTTAAAGACGTACGGCAACACGTCATTCACCGTCGACGTTACGGAGCAGGCGAAATCGGGGAGCATTACACTGGCGCTGGCGCTGGACGGCAAGCTGCCGCCGGATGTTAGGCGCGGCCGCCCGGCTGGCGTCACCGGTATGCTCTATCTGCAGGCCGACGACACCCCGGTGAGCACCACGCCGCTGCCGAACGGCTGGCAGTCGGCGAGTGATGCGAACGATCTGACGCCAGCGGTCAAGGGCAAGGCTGTGAAGGCCGTGTATATGGAGACCCGCTTCACGCTGCCGAAAACGTGGCCCAGCAAGCGCGTCTTTCTGGCATCGCCGAACACCCTCGGGGGCTTGATCGTTAACGACCAGATCGTCGACACTCCCGGATGGATGACCAAACTGGACATCAGCGGTCTCGTCAAGCCGACCGGAGAGAATATCATTCGGTGGGTACCGAAAGACGCGACGGCGCTGGACTTCAAGCGCGCCAGCTTGATGTCTCCGCCGGATATGCGGCTCGACTGGATGCCTTAGGAGCCAGGGACACGTTGATGAGCCAGATGGGCTCATGGTTGGCGGCGGTGCAGCTCTTCGTAGCTGCGCCGCCGTTTTTCATGCGACGGTCATGCAGGCGCGGGTATTATGGAGTGGGCCGCGAGATCCACCGGTGCGAAGCAGGATTTCGGCCATCAAAGGCGAATATACGAGCACATGTGGCGGGCAGACATACGGAGGCCCAGTACCGGTCACAAGCTTTGAACGGAGTTAATGCACTATGAAAATGAGTTTTCGACGTACCCTTTTGGCCGTAGCAGTGTTGCTTTGCCCATTGTCATTCGCGCACGCGCAAGCACCAGCGCCCCTGGCACCCACCGTTCCGACGCCCTACGCAGGCGAGTTGATTGTTCGCGGCGTAGCGGTGAAGGCGGACCCCGCGTGGCGATATGTGCTGATCGACTCGCTTGTGGTCTCCATGTCGGATACGACCACCAACAAGTTTTCTGGATGGCGCCATAAGGTGGTCACAATCACCGACAAGACGCAGATATTCGACGCTAACTTCTCGCCCAAGTCGCTCACCGATATCACGCCGGGCAAAGTCCTGTCGATTGTCGGCAACGATGCCGGTGTCGGTAAGAACATGGAAGCGCGCCAGATCACGCTGACTGGGCAGCCGGACCCGCGTCCGTTCTGGCGTGTCGAAGGCTACAAGGTGCCGATTACTGACAGTAAGCTGCTGGTTGCAGCGAAGTCGGCGACGCCGGACCGGATCAAGGCGCTGGTGAAGGCGGGAGCGAACGTGAACGCGGCTGACAGCGATGGCCACACGGCCCTCTGGTACGCCGTAGCGGGGCGAAACCTGCCAGCGCTGAAGACGCTCATCGGGCTTGGCGCTGACGTCGACGCGCGCGACAGCGACGGCGTGAGCCTGCTGGCGGCGGCGACGCGGAGCAAGGACGCGGCGATCATTGCTACGCTGAAGACGGCTGGCGCCCGGTAGGTCTGGCTAGATACTCTATGTAACGATCACGACTGGCAGCACACGACGCTGCCAGTCGTATTTATTTCCCCACAAAGCTGATCGACGCTACGTCTAGCTCACCGCTACTGAACGTACGCCACTGAGACTAGGGATCGCGTCACATAAATCGTCACGAATATTTTGCAACCTGCTATTTGATGTGTTAGGTTGGTAATAACTAATATTGAATCGCAATGGCTGTTTGTGTACTAGATTGATTAATGGCACTTTTTTTACGAATTCATTTGACATTTGGGGGTAAGTTGGGATAGGATAAACTAACCATTTTAGTAGAGGGTGCTCGGTGGCGATTTACAGCAATGTACGCTCCGGCCCCAACCAATAAGCGGTTATCACCGCTTCGGCGCGCAAGACGCGCCGGTCAATCCCGACCAAACTTCCCCGAAAGGAACGTGTCTATTGAAGGGAACGCGCAACAAATTCGCGCTCAGCAGCCTTGCACGGATAGCCATTAGCAGTATTAGCGCTTTTGCAGTTATCTTAACGTCCAGCATCGCTCCGGCTTTCGCGTCACACCGAAGCCATCACAAATCGTCCGAAGCCTCGCAGTCCTTTCATTCTAGCCGCCACTCGAAAAAGCATCATGAAGAGGAGGCGAGTTCATCCCGCCACCACTCCAAGAAGCACAAAGTCGCCGAAGAGAAGTCTTCGGGCCGCCATCGTGGCAAGGCTGTAAGCAAAGCATATCGCGAGCACCTGAAGCGCCTCGCCGCCAGGGAAAGCAAGCACCACAAGCTCTCCGCACATGAGCGTCGCCTCGCTGCCCGCGAAAAGCGCGGCCATGAGCAGCGGCTCGCGGCCAAGATGCATAAGCTGCACGAGGAGCGATTGGCCAAGCTTCACCGCCGACACTCCGAGCATGTTGCACAGAGCACGTCGCGCCGCCATCGACATTCCGCCAGCAACCCGGGCCACGACGCTCGCCTTGCCGCCCACAACCGCCGCCTCGCCGCTATCGAAGCGCGTCATCAGGCTCGCCTCGCCAAGCGCTTAGCGCGGATGTCGGCCAGTGAGCGCAAGCAAACGGTACAGAACATGGCGCTGCATTCAGGCAGCATCGTTCGAGCCGCCACTGCGTTCGAAGGCACACGCTACCGCTTCGGTGGTACGAGCCGCTCCGGTTTTGACTGTTCCGGTTTTACGCGATACATCCTCGGAAACACCGCTGGTGTCGAAATTCCTCGCACAGCCATGGAGCAGTACAATAACGGCGCTCCAGTGAGCCGCAGCGAAATGAAGGCTGGCGACTTGGTCTTCTTCAAGAACACGTATCGCCACGGTATCTCGCACGTCGGGATCTACACGGGCAATGGGAACTTTGTCCACGCCGCCAACTCCCACAGGGGTGTCGTGGTAGAGAGCCTCGACTCCGCGTACTACGCCAACCGCTTCGCCGGTGCGCGTCGCGTAACAGGCCGCGAGTAAGCCAAACCGCTTGCCGCAAGATTGGGAACGCCTCCGCTCAGTTGAGTGGGGGCGTTTTTTGTTGGTTGGGTGGTTTAGTCGGTAACGGATGAAAGCCCGGCGGCAAAAGACGCGGCTATAAAAAGTGCGGATCGCACCCCTGCGGGCGCTATGAATGAAGCGTTGCGGCATAGTTACGAGTCGGCGACCGCCGACGGTCTGCTCTTCGAAACCGCACCTGCAGTCGCCGGACTCTCATCGGGCAACGGCTGCCCGGCAAACGAACAAACGCCTCCGTCGATGGTGACGGAGGCGCTGTAGTTGGTTGTTAGCGGGGCGATCTAACCGACAGCAGCGCGCAGTCGGCCGTAGCAGGCGGAGAGCGCCAGCCCGACGCTGAGGCCGTAGACCATGTCAGCCATGTTTGGCGGCAGCGTCATCAAGGTGAATGTCAGGTTCGGGAGAAGCTTCGAGAAGACGATGATGGTGCCGAATGCGACACTGCCGATGCCCAGCGTCTTTAGGTATGCAGGCTTCTGGCTCTTGCCCAGGATGCGCAGCAACACTTCGCCAACCGCAGCTCCGCAGCAGGGGCCGATGACCATCGCGGCCAAGCCAGTGCCCTTGATAAGCAGTGCGCCCATGATCGACAGGAACAGCGCGGACGAAATCGCCCAGCCCAATCGGTCGGTGGTATCGAGCGTGCCGGTTACCGCCTCGGAGTGGGTAGAGCACTCAGCGCAGCGCATGCCGCCAGGGGCAGATACCATACAACTTGGGCAGATGGGTCGTTCACAACGACCACAAGCGACGGTTGCATTAGTGAATTTGTGTCGATAACATTTCATACAACTTCGATTATACAGCAGATATTTTGAAGGTGCAAATCGAATCGTATGAATTTAGCAAGCTATCTTACTGAGCGTTGTAACTACTCAGGCACCTAAGCAAGCACCGAACGGTTTGCTCGAAGAGTGCGTGGCGGCTTGCAGCTACAGGCGCTACGCACTGGCCGCAGACGGCAAGTCATCGCAATTTCCGCGCCCCCGGCATTACGTTGTTGTTTT
>DASXUY010000019.1:0-43077 GCA_036504535.1 Capsulimonadaceae bacterium | reverse complement strand
GGCCTCGCCAGGACAAATGGAGACGATAACCGGTCGCTGGACCATCAAACGACCTAACAATGGGCAACAGGCTACAACGGAACCAAATATAAGCCTGACCACAATGGAAAGCTCGTGGCAACTATTCTTTCACAGGCCCTTCACGGCGTGGTCCTTCTCAATCCCCATCACCCGCCCTGTCATATGCGACACGAACTCGAACGCGCTCTTGCTAACATTCACAAAATATTTTTACCAAAAGATATTAATCTTATCTAGCAAGACATATTTCAGGTATAATATAAACAAGCTCAAAACGAGCGCAATAACCGAACATTGACAACTAAATAGCGACCCGACCGCGAGGCAACGTAACCGCCAACACAATTTTGCGTACTTTGCACTATTTTGCGCAGGCACCTGGGCTGAAAATGCTCTCACTTACGCGCATTTTCATCATCGCTAAGCTCGCCAAAATTTCGTTGCGCAAAAAAACGAATCGCGTTGCGTATTTTGCATCGCAAACCCTTCGCCTCACCCAACCACCACCGCAAGCCGCGCCATCACCCCACGCCAACATCAAAACAGGGGTCCAGCGTCACGCTGGCGCCGTCCGCGCAGGACGCCCCGCCGGCGAGGCGTCCTAACTCCCCACTTCCCCATCCCAACCTCGCCGCGCCGCTACACCCCGGCCGCTTTGAATGCGTCCCCGACAATCTCCTGCGCCTCGGCCTGGATGGCCTTGAGGTGATCGGCCCCCTTGAAGCTTTCGGCGTAGATCTTGTAGATGGGCTCGGTGCCCGACGGGCGCGCGGCAAACCAGCCGTTTTCGGTGGTCACCTTGAGGCCGCCGATAGGCGCGCCGTTGCCGGGCGCGTTGGTGAGCTTCTCGGTGATAGGTTCACCGGCGAGCGTGTCGGCAGCGACCATGTCCGGTGTGAGGCTGGCGAGGATCTTGCCTTGGGCGAGGCTGGCGGGCGCATCCATTCGCTCATACACCGATGTGCCAAACTTGGCGGCGAGATCATTGTAGTGCTGCCCCGGGTCCTTGCCTGTTGCGGCGGTAATTTCGGCGGCGAGCAGGTCGAGGATAATCCCGTCCTTGTCGGTGGTCCAGACGGTGCCGTTTTTGCGTAGAAACGATGCCCCCGCGCTCTCTTCCCCGCCGAAGCCGTATGAGCCGTCGACGAGACCGTCTACAAACCACTTAAAGCCCACGGGCACCTCGGCGAGACGGCGGCCAAGGTCTGCGGCGACCCTGTCGATCAGGGAGCTGGAGACCAGGGTCTTGCCCACAGCGGCATCGGCGCGCCAGCCGGTGCGGCTGCGGAAGAGGTAGTTGATCGCCACCGCGAGGTAGTGGTTGGGGTTCAGGAGGCCGGTGCTTGGGGCCACAATTCCGTGCCGGTCGGTGTCGGGGTCGTTGCCAAATGCGATCCCGTAGCGGTCCTTGAGACCGATAAGGCTGGCCATGGCGTACGGTGACGAGCAGTCCATCCGGATTTTGCCGTCCTTGTCGACGGTCATGAACGAGAATGTCGGGTCCACTCGCGGGTTGACCACCTCGATATCGAGCCCGTAGCGCTCGGAGATCGGCGCCCAGTACTCAACACCCGCGCCGCCCATCGGGTCAGCGCCGATCCGCAGACCAGACTGCGAGATGACATGCATGTCGATGACATTGCCCAGGTCGGCAACATAGGGTGTCACGAAATCGTACAGGTGGACATTGCCTGCCTTCAGGGCCTTGTCAAAATCGATACGTTTGACCGATGAGACCCCGCTCGCGAGCAGCTCGTTGGCCCGGTTCTGCACCTTGGTTGTTGTTTCGGTGCCTGCGGGTCCGCCGCTCGGCGGGTTGTACTTAAAACCGCCGTCGGCAGGCGGGTTGTGCGACGGCGTGATCACCACCCCGTCGGCGAGGCCGTCCTTGCGGCCAGCATTGTAGCTGAGGATGGCGTGCGAAATGACGGGAGTGGGTGTATAACCGAGGCCAGCCTGGATAAAGACCTCGACCCCGTTCGCGGCGAACACTTCGACAGCGGTGGCGAGAGCGGGCCGCGACAGGGCGTGCGTGTCCTGGCCGATATACAGCGGCCCGGTGATATTCTCGGCCTGTCGCAGCTCGACAATCGCCTGCGAGATGGCGATGATGTGGTTCTCGTTGAACGAGCCCTTCGTCGACGTCCCCCGGTGCCCGGATGTGCCAAACGACACCGCCTGCGCAGCGTCCACCGGGTCCGGTTTCGTGGTGTAGTACAACGACACCAGGTCGGGAATATTGACAAGAAGCTGATAAGGAGCCGGCTTGCCGGCAAGGGGACTGATAGCCATAGTACGCCTCGCTAAGTAGTTTTAGCAATGGTACCCGATGGGGACCCGCGAGGCGGTAGCGAGCAATAGCCACAGCATCGAACCGGAGTCCCGCACAGAGCGTGCGGGACCCCAGATGACCTATCGCTTGGCGGTCGGCACTCGCTCCAAGGCTATCGACGTGATCCCAAGCGGGCCAGGCGTCCAGCTCTGGGCGGCGGAGTGCGGTAGCAGGGTCAACGTGTTCGCGGATCCGAACTTCACCCACGGGGTGATGTCCATGTATGTGATCGGAGCGTGCCAGCTTACCGGTGTAAAGACGACCTTGCCGTTGATCGCGAACGAGTCGAACTGCCACGGGTCGGTGGGCTGGATGCGTATGAACACATTCGATCCGCGCCACGATGCCGGGATCGCGACATCGCTCTTAGTGGCGAAGAGGCCGCTGAACTTGCCGGGAAGCGTGATCGACACCTGACCGCTGTCTTCTGACTGCTGGTTGGCAAACTTGCCCGTCACCATGATCGTCTCCGCTGCGGCGGGCTGGCGCTCGATTGAAACGCTGCCAAGGTAGCCATCGGACGGTGCGACAATCACGAGGACATTCGGTGCACCGAGGCGCACCTGCGCGGTGGCATCGACTCGCGTCGTCGTCCGATTGGTCGCCTTGACATCGTCGAGTTTCGCGCCGTTCAGCCAGACCGACAGCTGTGGATAACCGGTGGCGTAGACGGGTTTGAACTCGACACGGTACTTGTCGCCCTGCTTCCACGACGCAGGCAGCGGGAGCACGGTTCGATAAACGATGTGGTCGGACGCAACTGTCTTGATGTTGAGGTTCTCGGGACGGATGAACCCGAGCTTCGGGTTCCAGTCGCCAGCCTCCCCAGCAGGAGTGCTCAGTGACGCGAGGTCCAAGGCAGCGAACGCAGATGCTGGGACGATGCGCCCCTTCACGGTATCCGCATCGACCTCGTCAAGCGCCACGGCGGGCCGCTGCACTGCCTCGCCGGGTGCAGATGAGCGCCACCAGAGCGACAGGTGCGCGAACCACGAGTCGACGGTCTCGCGAGCGTCACGGTTCGGCTGTGTCGCCAGGATCAGGGTCTCGTTGGGCTGTAGCGTGAGAGCATTAAGCGTGACCGTATTGCCTGCAACGCTGGCGGGGAACGCCCTGCCGTCCTTCGGGTCGTAGAGAGCCGTGGCTGGCCGGTCGGTGCGCCATGTGTAGTCCGCCGTTTGAACCTGATCGCTCTGGTTCCAGAGCACCATGTACTCTTCGGTGCCATTGTCCGATGTGTAGCGCTCGCGCCAAACGGCGTGGTTGGTCGATGCGCTGAGCGGTTCCAATCCGAGTCCGTGGAGCATGTCTTCGAGGAACGCCGACTGGCCCTCGCCGGGGTGCCAGTAACCGGCTTGATCGTAAGAGTCGCGCCAGAACGGCGAACCGAGCACAATCACTCGGCCCTTGCCGACCTTGCGCATACCGATTGCGACATTGCCGTCGTCGTACCGCGCCAGCACCTGAGTATCCGGTGCCGCCGAGTCGAGGACGAGGCAGTGGTCGGCATAGTTGTAGCTGGAGTAGTCCACACTCTTGCCAACATTATAGAAGCTCTGGCCAGCAAGCTTAGTAAAGATCGGCTGGTCCTTAAGGATCGACACGACTCCGGTCATGCCGCGCACCTCGCGAACACAGAAGCCGGTAAGGCTGCTGATCGGCCACGCGTCCCGCTGGTGATACGTGTGCCTGCCAGTGTCCTGGAGGGCGACAAACGTGCCGCCGCTCTTAACATATTTGGTGATATCGGCCACCGACTCTTTGGACATGATGGCGGTGCCGTTGTCCCACACGATCGGGTAGTCCTTGGCCAAGCCCGCCGCCAGACTGGCTTCGTCGAGGTAGATGTACGAGTAGCCAATCGACTGCAGGTCGCCGCGTCCGAGGTCGAACACGTAAGGAAGCGAGCGCGGCAGAAGGCGGGAGTTGCGGGACGACCAAACGAGGGCGATGTCGGGCTTCCGGATGTCCCACCGGTTCGCAAGGTGTAGGTACGGCATGTACTTCGTCCAGATGTCTTTGACATCCTCAGGATACATCATGCCCTGGATATTGTGGAACTGGTCGAACGCGTTCAGGCCCTCAAACGAGAAGAAGCCAATCCATCGTTTGAGACCTTGGGCGTCATAGATTGGCCCGCCGAACTCCGCCGACGCCGGGATGCCCCACGGATACCCGAGGCGCTTGTCCCACGACCGCAGGAAGCCGCCTTCGCCTGTATTGTGCGGGTACCCGCCATACTTGGCGATCATCGGCAGGAAGAGGTCCTTGTTCTGCGCCGCATGAACCTTGATCGCGCGATGAGGGTCGATGCCCCGCATGGCCTTCAGCGTCGTCTCCACGCGGGCAAGCGGCGCCCACGCGATGTAGTCATGCCAGTCGATGTAGCGGGCATTGAGCTTGTTGTCGCGGAAGGGGTAGTCCTCATGACGAGTGGACGTCAGGAAGAAGACGCCCGTGATGCCCGAGTCCGTGTTCGCTGGGAGGTAAGCGATGGTGTTCGCCCCAGCATGGAGCAGCCCTGTGACGTCCAGCTGCGTGTTGATCGGGACGCCCGGAGACGCAGACAGCGCGCCCGCCTCTTGTCCGTTCACCCACAAGCGATCCGGCGAGCGCCAGCCGCGCGAAGACGACAGCGAGGCGACGTTCAGGTAGATGCGGCCAAGCTTCTTGCGATCAGCAAGCCACTTGGCGGTCACATCGATTGACCCGCGGTACCATGTCGGCTTATCGGAACGCCATACGATAGCCGGCATTTCGCCGCCGGGCATCTGGAATGACGGCCACTTGGACGAATCCAGCGTCGCGCTCTGATAGCCCAGCTTTAGGCCAGCATCCAGTGGCGACTGGTGGACGCGCCACGTCTTGTTGGCCACGATGTCGCCCGGCTTCATGCCGTAGAACTCGTACGTAAGCGGCAGCTTCACGTCGTCCCACGTCGCGATCCGTTTGGGGTCGCCATACCACGCCTCTCCCAGCGTGGCCGGGGTGTAGCGCTTGCTGCCCTGGAGCCATTTGACATAGTTGAGGCGGTTGTTCTCAGATGCGTCCCATTCGATCAGCCACGCGGCCGCATCAACCTCGCCGTTCGGGTCGAGCCAGTCGACGAGAAGCGGATCATCGACATGCTTGCGCATGGTCTCCTGGAACTCCCAGTTGCGGTATTGCTCAAGCTTCTGGCTGCCGAACGACACCTGTCCATAGTAGTTCGGCGCGTAGGTGAACAGAGGCGATGGTTGGAACAGGTCGCCAGGAGCCAAAAGCGCCAGCGACTCGCTCCAGTCCTGCCACTGCGCGAAGTGATACGGCAGGCTGTACTCGTGGATCTTGGGCAGCAGGTTCTCAAGAAGCGGGCCGCCTCCGTTCGGCTGCAGGGTAAGCGACCACTTGTGGGCGTACGCGAAGTGCTCGTCAACTGTGTTGACATGCCCCTTAGTCCACTTGTCGCCCCATGCTTGCGGGTACCAAGTACCGATTCCTGTGTGGTCGAACTTGTCGATGTACGTGTCGTCCACGAATGCCGCATCGTATCCAGACGCCGCTCCCAAAGTCGCTGCGGCCGATTCGAACGATGTAATCAAGGCGCTTGTCGACCCCGTCGTCAACGCGTACACGGTACTGCCTGCCGACGCAAACAGGTACGAACCGATGCCAGGGCGACTGAGGACGGCGAACGGCTTTCCAGCGACGTCCACGCGAGACCACGTTGCAGCCACCGTCGCGCTCTGCTCAAAGTCGCGCCCCAGCTTCTGGCGCAACCGCACCGCATGGACAGGGCTGTCGCAGTGGAACACCACGCCGGCAAGACCCGCAACACTTACTGGCGATGAGGTCACCTCGCCAAAGCCGCGTAACGATGCGGCTGACGCGGGAACGCGGGTCAAGAGAAGCGATGCAGCGACGACGAGCATCACTAGAAATGTCTGAGTTGGTTTCATGGGGTTGCCTTGTTGAGGACGGCCTGGAGAAGCCCGCCACGGCTGAGTACTGATCGAATATGAGACCGATGTTACTTACGATGGAACGCGAATCCTGCTAGAGTTCGCGAAGCGCCAAAACAAACCGCTGACGTCGCCTCTTTCGTTGGCGCCGCCAGCGGTGATTGAGTTACTGTATGCCAAAGGGAGAGTGCTATTCTACGTCGGGTTGAACGTCGCATCGTATTTGCCCATCGACGTCGTCACCACGGGCAACGGCCAGCTTGTGATAAGGCCAGTGGACACCTTCTCGGGTCGCAGCCACTTGGCGTGTCCGTCGGCGAGCAGGTAAATCGAGCCCTCAGTGTGCCCCCGGCCAGGGATCTGCCCTATCGGCGATGCCGCCTTAGCGCCCATCAGGCTAGCCCAGCCGCCCGTCGTACAGTCGATGTTCACCACATCGGCCATCGTCGAAGGTGACGTCTGCGAGTTCGAGCACAGCCCCGAACCTACCGGCGAGTCGGTCTCGGTAGAATACGAATAGTTGGTCTGATAACCGTTCACCTCGAATAGCGCCACAGTCAAAGTAGGTGCCGTTAGCTCGGACAGGCCCATTGGCTTAAAAATGACCGTAGACGGTGTTCGCTTAAGGAGATTGGTGTTCTTGGCATAGGAAATAACCTGGACCGACGTGTTCGTCGTCACCGTCGGGTCATTGGGGCACAGAAACACGCCTCGCGCCTTCATATATGAATAGATCTCCCCTGCCCACCCTTGGCCAAAGTTGCCCATATTGTTGCCGCACGGCAGAATTTCGTCGTAATCCTGGCAGTACTGCATCAAGCCAAGCCCCAGTTGCTTAACGTTGCTAGTGCATGCCGCCTGGCGCGCCTTTTCGCGAGCCTTTGCGAATACAGGAAAGAGTATAGCTGCTAATATTGCTATAATAGCTATTACAACGAGAAGTTCTATCAAAGTAAAGCCGTGATTCCGACTATGTAATCTGAGTGTCATGTTTGCCTCCTAAAGATATGTCTGGAGCGAGTTTACTCGCGCGGTTTTGCTGTCGATGAGCGGACGATTAGCGTTGGGTTTAAGACCCTGTCATCGCGGCCCGTAGTGTTGGGGCGCGCGAGACGCTCTTGGATCAGGCGTGCAGCCATTTCTCCGGTTTCCTCGACGGGCGTGTGGACTGTGGTTATGCCCGCCGATGCCGTTTGCGCAATATCGTCAAACCCAATGATCGAAAGCGTTTCCGGCACACTTCTGCCCGCATTGATGCAGGCCCTCTGGACCGAAAGTGCTACGAAATCGTTCAGTGCCACCACTGCAGTCGCTTCATTCCATGCCGCCGACTGCGTAAACGCCTCCGCAGCAAGTTTGCCGAGTTTATCCCAGGCAAGACAGCTCCGCGAGCCTGCCTCAAATATGACCGGGCATGCGGTCAGCGAACGATACTCGACACCGAATGCTTCCAGAGTCGTGACATAGATTGATCCCCTCTTCTTCGCCCACGGTTGATCGAGGTCGCCGACAAACGCAATCTTTGTGTGGCCAAGCTTTAGTAAGTGCGCTACCGCGAGCGAAACCCCGTATTCGAAGTCGTAACGAACGCTTTCGAAGGGGAACAACGGAACAATACCAGTCACGAGTTCCACGATTGGAATTGGCCCCGTAGCGCTCAAGCGGTGCCGCATAAGCTGCTGTATCAGTTTGCCGTGCGAATCGTTGTCCTGAATGCCGTCTACAAGGGCGACGCTATTGATCCCTGCGGCAATCGCCTCGTCAAGGTCACGAAAGGGATGGAGATCGTTACCTCTGCCATAGTCGATAAACAGCGTCCGCCCACCCGCGCCCTGTATTGCACGCTCAAGGGCAGTCGACGAGCGATGCGTCCACTGATACGAGAGCCTCTCGCTTGGGTCTTCACTTAGGTTTGTAATGATCCACGTGTAGGGCAGCGGAGCTGCGCTGACCGGCGCTTCCGCGAGCGGTGCAGCGCTCGGCGATGCAGTCGCCAAAAAAGCAGAGTTCGGGTTTGCGGCAGGCGCGGGAGCACCGGCTCCGAGATGCGAAATGAACGTTCCCTTACCCGGAACGCGCTCGACAAGCCCGTCGTCCTGCAGCAACTTCAGTGCTCGCGAAATGGTAACAGTGGAGACACCAAATCGACGCGCAAGGTCGCGTTCAGGAGGCAGACGGTCACCGGGCCGCGCAGTGGCGACCAAACTGTCGCGCATCTGCGCCTTTAGCCGCTCGTGAAGATGGCGCGGTGATGCATGCGGCAATTCATTAAGTTTTTCGGTGACGAGTGCAGGCATTTAATGTGCGCGCCATAATGGCGCATTACTTTCTGATTCAATTGTAGCACCGCGCCTTATATAAGTCAAGGAAAATTATCCGCTACGCGAAGAGCGCAGTTATACAGTGGTCTTCTGGCATTCGGGGCAGTAGTAGGTTGTACGGCCATCCATCCCCTGACGCCGGACACGGATACGCTCGCCACAGACCCGGCACGGCTCACCTGCTCGCCCATAAACCCAGCCGCGTTCCCGCGAGTTGAGCGCGAAGCGAGTGCGTCGCGAATTGGAGTGCTCGTTCAGCTGTAAGAGCTTGTGCGATTCGAGGATCAAGCCGTCGAGAATATCGTCGCTCAGGTCTCCTACGAGGGCAAATGGGTCCACGCGACGGATGAAAAAAATCTCCGACTTGAACTCGTTGCCAACACCTGCCATAGCCGACTGGCTCATGATAGCGACCCCGATGGGCACATCGGGACGCTGACGAATACGGGCCTGCGCTGCTGTCGGGTCGAACTGGCTGGTCATCGCATCGGGACCAAGGGCGGCGAGCTGGGGATGGCGTGCAGCTTCGCGCGCCGAAAGCAGTTCGACGAGCGGGGCGGAAAAGCATACCACAACAAACGTTGCGGTTTCGATGGCCACCTTGGCGTACCGCTCAGGCTTTTGCCACGCTTCCCCGTGACGGTAGATGTGCCACGATCCGGTCATACGCAAGTGGGAATGGAGCACAAGATCGGTATCGAAAAGATCAAGATTAAGCGAGTCTGACGACCGAATCGCCTCGCCATCATCACCCGGTTGCCGGAAGACGATCAACAGGTTCTTGCCACGCGCCTCAATAGCATGGACCACTCTGCCAAGCACGGGGCGCCTTGCGTCCATGATCGCAATATGTGGTTCGTGGCCAACAAATCGAGTTACAGCGCAGCCATGTATCGCCTTTCGAAGATTGGCGGCGATGCGATAAAGCGTATCTCCCTCGGGCATGCGATATTATACCGGTGAGACGATTGACCTTTTGGTATCTGACCAATACCATCCGCAGCTAGCTCGCAAATACAGGAAAATAAGCGCCACATGGTGAACTCCTACGCACTCTTAAGACTGTTACGAAAGCGACAACTACAATGACTTATGTTCCTAATCCAGACCGCTACTCGACGATGAGCTATGCTCGTTCGGGGCGCAGCGGACTCTTGCTGCCTCGGATCGCACTCGGTCTGTGGCAGAATTTCGGCGACCTGTACACGTTCGCGAACAGCCGATCTGTCGTGCTCAAATCATTCGATCTTGGCATCACCCACTTTGACCTTGCCAACAACTACGGTCCGCCTCCTGGCACTGCCGAAACAACATTTGGCCGTATCTTGCGCGATGACCTCGCTGCCTACAGAGACGAAATGATCATCTCGACTAAGGCTGGTTACTATATGTGGCAGGGACCGTACGGTGACTGGGGTTCCCGCAAGTACTTAACCGCCAGCCTGGACCAGAGCCTCAAGCGGATGGGCTTGGAGTATGTCGACATCTTCTACCACCATCGGCCCGACCCCAACACCCCGCTCGAAGAGACCATGGGGGCGCTTGACCACGCTGTCCGCAGCGGTAAGGCGCTGTATGCTGGGATATCGAACTATCAGCCCGCTCAGACTCGCGAGGCTGCACGAATATTACGCGAACTTGGTACACCCTGTGTCATCCATCAGCCAGCGTACAACATGTTCAATCGCTGGGTAGAAGGCGGCCTGCTCACAGCAGTCGAAGAGGAAGGTATCGGCTGCATAGTATTCTCGCCGCTCGCCCAAGGCCTCCTCACGAATCGCTACCTGAACGGCACCCCGCCGGACTCGCGTATCGGCCAGGGCAGCCAGTTCCTCAAGGAATCATCGCTAACTGAAGCCAATATCGGGCGGGCGCGCAAACTGAATGCAATCGCGGAAGCACGCGGTCAATCGCTGGCGCAAATGGCGGTAACGTGGATCTCGCGGAACCCGCAGATCACCACGGTGCTCATTGGCGCGAGCAAGACGTCGCAGGTCGAAGAGCTTTGCGCTGGATTGTCCCACGCAGCTCTTACCGACGAAGAACTGGCGCAGATTGAGGCGATCCTCGCGAGCTAACCACCTCTATTGCGAAGCCCCTCGCCCACGTTTGGCGAGGGGCTTTGTTTGTCGGTAATCTCATTTAGCTACAGAGTAACGTCGGACGATATAGTGTAGACTACTTCAGCAAGACCCTGACGAACTGGACAAGACTTTGACGACCCTCACTACAAGACAACCCCGAATTCACCTTCCCGGCGGCATTTCCGAGCTGCTTGAGATTGCCCTCCCCATGATGATCTCAAATGCATGCGGGACCGTGATGACCTTCACCAACCGGCTCTTCCTCGCGAAGCTAGGTAGCTCGCAGATGAATGCGGCGCTTGCAGGCGGCATATCGAGCTTTATGCTGACCACGTTCTTCATCGGCATGATTGGCTACGGAACCGCTCTGATCGGTCAGTATTATGGGGCGAAGCAGAAGAGCAACTGCGCACTCGTTGTCACACAGAGTGTCATCCTCGCCTTGGTTGCGTATCCGATTATTCTGTGTTTCATTCCTGTGATGGGCAGACTCTTCAGCGCCTCGGGGATCGCTCGCGAGCAGCTTGAGCCGCAGATGCTGTACTTCAAGATACTGGCGACAGCATCGATACTTGATCTCATTAGGCAAGCGTACAGCTGCTTTTTTACAGGGATTGGTCGCACCAAGACAGTGCTCGCAGCGTCCCTCGTGACGATGCTCATCAACGTGATCGGATCGTACTGCCTAGTACTGGGCAAGTTCGGCTTCCCAGAAATGGGCATACGCGGTGCGGCGTATTCAACCATACTTGGCGGCCTATCAGGTGTGATCATCCTTGTCTGCGCATATTACTTTGGCAATAAGCGCGACGAGTACGATATCGCAGGGTCGATGCGCTTCGACAAGGAAATCATGCTCAAGCTGATAAAGTTTGGCTATCCCGCTGGGCTCGAATTTCTGCTTGGTATTGCAGCGTTCAGCGCGATGATCTTCCTATTCCAGATGCAGGGACAGGCTGCGGCGACTGCGGCGACGATCACATTCAACTGGGACATGGTGGCATTCGTTCCGCTGATTGGAATCGAGATTGCCGTCACGAGCCTTGTTGGACGCTACAAAGGAGCGGAACAGCCGGACACAGCGCACCGAGCGACAATGTCAGGCATCAAAGTGGGGACCATCTACTCGGCGGTGATGGTGGTGCTGTTCGCGGCGTTTCCTGGTCCGCTGATCGAGCTATTCCGCCCCGACACAAACGACGCGGTGTTTCAGAACGCAATCCCGCTCACCACGTTCATGATTCGCCTGATGGCTTTCTACGTGCTCTTCGAAGCCACAATTTGCGCATTCGCTGGAGCACTTCGGGGAGCGGGCGACACGCTTTGGGCGATGGGGATATCGGTGATCCTCCACTGGCTGATGGTGGCGCTCCTCGCGTACTTGTTTATCGTGTGCCACGCGTCCGTGCAGGTTGGCTGGGTCGCAATCGTGCTCTGGATGATACCGTTGATCTCGGTTTTCTACCTCCGCTACCGGTCAGGTAAGTGGCGGACGATAAAAGTGATCAACCAGGCACCGGTGGTATTCGAGCCGGACGCGGTCGTGTAGCCTCATTGGTCGCCACGATGAATCATACAGCCCACGTCGATTGCGACGTGGGCTGTATGTGTAACTTCTGTAATGGCGGGGCTAGATCGCTGTGACGATAGCCCTCGGACTTTTCGCTCGCTTCTTCATCAGCAATCCGACGCCCATGAGCACGAGCAAGCCACCGAAGCTTACGACGGTGCTAAGCTCAGGGGCAGCAGCAGGGTTGCCACTCGAATTGGCATTAAATACCGTACCGTTCGAGTCCTGGTAACCGAATGTCTGCGTCGAATAGACACCGCCGGGGCCTCGAGTGACAGTGAAGAGCTCGTTACCGGGGCGCGGGTTGAGGAGGCCGTCGTACGTAGCGACAGGCGCATTCGCCGTTTCATCATAGAACGAGAAGATGAACTGGTCAGGCGCGGCGGCAAACGGATCCTGGCTCGAAAAACCGCTCAAGTCAAGGCTGAATGACAGCGATGAGCCGGGTTGGTAGTCTTCCGAAAAGTAGTTGAACGCGCTCCCGCCCCCAGTGCTTAGTGTGACGGTATTACTCAAGTCTCCAGAGTAGTTCCCAAAGCTGAACGTGGGGATAGTGGCCGGGTTGGGTGCTGTTCCGCCAACCGTTGAGAAGCTACCGATGTTGACGGTACTTACAGGGTTCAACGCATCACCCTGGTTCAGCTGGAACTCAATGCCATACGTACTTCCGGGATTAAGCCCCGACGTGTCTATCGACACATTGAACAGCTGCGCCTGCGAGGAGGAAGCCCCCAATAGCAGAGTGATTACGAGCAGTACGATGCGTAATAATGGGACTAGATTTCTTCGTAGTGGCACAAATTTTACCTTTGCTTTGGTGGTTAGCATGCTACGCTGCAATTATTGTGCCATCTTGCTATTTCAGCGCTTTAAATAGCCGCGATTGTCGCGAGCAAATCCTGCTTCGACAAACGCCGATGCCATCCGAGACTCGTTGGCAGGCTTGCCGTCCACCTCCTGGACATATAGCGAGCGCCGCCGCCCGCTTGCCACTTCAGCCGCCAAACGCGCCGCCACCTCATATGCGACCTCGCTGGGATCGCGATCCGTGATGTTGTCGAGATACGTCACCAGGTTCCGCTCGCCGCGCCCCTGCCATGCCGCTACAGCGCCATCGACGAGGACTACGGTTGCACCTGCGCTGCGGTTTGCCCGACGCAACCGTGGCGCTGCAGCGTCACCAGCGTTTTCGGCGTCCCCTCCGGGCCACTTCAGTGTCGCGCCATATGGGTTCGCCGGATCGGCGGCCGCCAACAGCACGGTCTCAGCCAGCTCGCCCGGCTCACGGCATCCACGCAATCGATCGATGGCGCCGGGAAGCGCGAACTGGGCCGCGCCAAGACCGGCGACGAAGTAACCGCGGCGGACGTGGCCGGCGTCCTCCATGGCCTTGAGCACCGGATAGAGTGCGCTGAAGCCTCCCGGAATACCTTCCGCCTGAATAGACTCTCGCGTCACTATGCCGAAGCGTTCGAGAAGCTGGTTGACTGTTGCCGACAGGCGTTCGGTAGTCGACGGTCTGTCACAGACAAAGCTCTCCACCAGCGACCAGCGGCCAGCAGCGTCTGCTGGTACGGCGCGCGCCATGGAGCCACGATTAAGCATCACGATTGGCGAGCGGCCGTGACGCATGCGCGGCATCCGCTGGCCTCGTCCTGGCGCATTGGCCGGGGCAGCAGCGCTGCCGCCACTCCGAAGAAATGCTCTCAGCGGCGCGAACGTGTCGTTCGTAATCGCCCCGCACCAAACGAGGTCCCAGAGCGCTGTCAGCACATCGGGCGGATAGCCGCCCGCAGCTGCGGTGATCTGGCCGAAGAACGATGCTCCGCGCGCGGCCAGGTGCTCGCGTATCTTGACGTGTAACTCGCCCGATGGCAAAGACGATGTCTGGTCGTAAAGCAGCGGCAGGTGCTCGGCGAGGTACAGGCTAACGCGCCCGTCGTGCTGCCCAATTGACTCTCGCCCCACCCACACGACTGAACCGCTTGCGAGCAACGCATCAAGTGCTCCAGGGTTGTAATCTTCGAGGCGCGCTGGCAATACCGTGCTCTCCAGGATCGATGCCGGAATCGCGGAGCCTTGAAGCTGCTCAATCACGTCGAACAGTGCATTCGGCCCTTTTCGTGGCTTGTCGAGCATATGCCACGCAACCGAGAAGCGGCCCAGAGCGGCTTGCTCTACTGGCTCGACTTCTTGGCGGAGTTTGGCCAGCGACTTCTGGCGAAGCGCCCTGAGCACCCCCGTCTCGCACCACTCGCGTCCCGTCGCACCGGGCCGGAACTCCCCTTCGACGAGCTTACCGTCAGCAGCCATCCGAGTAAGGATAGCGTTCACGGGTGCAATGCCAATGCCGAACCGCGCGGCGATGTCGGTGACATGGAACGGGCCGTGCGTCCGCGCGTACCTCGCCACGATATCGCCGAGCGGATCGCGCCCGTATTCGAGGAACGCATCCGGCAGCCCCGGCGGCGGCGGAATGCCCAGAGAGTCGCGGAAGCGGCCAGCATCTTCGGACGCGATGTAACGCATCTCGCCTGCGATCACGATTTGTGCGACGCGTCGGTCCCGGGCAAGGCGTTCAAGCCACTTTGCGCCTTCGCCGCGGTCCGCCACACGCCCCATCACATCCGTTTCAGACAGGTCACCGATACGCAGGAGCATGTCGTGCAGCCCGTCGGCGTGCCGCGCCTTGCGTTCGGCGGTCAGGTGCTGCAGGTACAACTCGAGCGCAGAGAGTGCGTCGCCGTCGATGAGTTCCCGCAGCTCAATATCGCCCAGCAGCTCGCGGAGCTGGCTCGGGTCCACCGCCAGAGCCTGCGCACGCCGTTCGGCCAGCGGAGCGTCGCCTTCGTAGATGAAGTTAGAGACGTAATTGAACATCAACGAAGCCGCAAACGGCGACGGCGTGCGTGTTGTCACCGGCACGACGCGCACGTCACGCCCCCTCACCTCACGCAGCAGTTGCTGCAACGCTGGCATGTCGAAGATGTCCCGCAGGCACTCGCGGAACGTCTCCAGCACAATGGGAAACGACCCGAACTTCGATGTCACCTGTAGCAACTCGGACGCCTTCCGGCGCTGCTGCCACAGCGGCGAACGAGCGCCTGCCTTTTTGCGCGGAAGCAGCAACGCCCGCGCCGCCGCTTCTCGGAAGCGTGACGCGAAGATTGGGCTGACCGAGGCGCCCATTCCGCCCTGACGGGTGCCGCCGCCGGTGGACGCGAGTTGCCGGATCACCAGGTCCTCAACCTCGTCGGGGTCGGGGATGACGTTCTCCAGCGGCGGAGGCTCGTCGGCCTCCGGAAAGCGGATCACGATACCGTCGTCGGTCCACAGGATGTCGATCTCGTACTCGGCCCGGTCGTGAACCATCGCGCCTATCGCCATGGCCCAAGGCGCGTGTACCTTGCCGCCGAACGGGCTGAGGATACAGACTCGCCAGTCGCCCATCTCGTCTTGATAGCTCTCAACGACGATGGTTCTATCGTCGGGGACTGCCCCAGCGGCGTCCTCCTGATCACGCAGGTACTGCAACAGGTTTCGAGCAGCGCCGTCGTTGAGCGAATGCTTCGACTTTAGCAGCGCCATAGCATCGGCCTCGGGCAGCGCACGGACGATTCGCGTGAGCGCTCCGATGGCGCGTCCAAACTCCAGCGGTCTCGCTGCATTCTCGCCGTGCCAGAACGGCATCTTGCCGGGCACACCGGGCGCGGGCGAGACCAGTACCCGGTCGTGAGTGATCTCCTCAACGCGCCATGAGCTTGCGCCTAGCAGGAACACATCGCCAGCGTGAGTTTCGAAGACCATCTCCTCGTCAAGCTCGCCGACGCGTCCCTTGCCCTTTTCGGCATCCACCAGAAATACGCCGTAGAGCCCACGGTCCGGGATGGTGCCAGCGTTCGCGATAGCGGTCTGTTTTGAGCCGACGCGCCCATACAGCATCCCCGAGAGCCGGTCCCACGTGATGCGCGGTCGAAGCTCGGCGAAATCGTCGGACATGTAGCGGCCCGAAAGCATGTCCAGGGTCTCGTCGAACATCGACTGCGGCAACTCGGCGAAAGGCGCGGCGCGGCGGACGAGTCGCGCCACATCGGCGGCGGAGCGTTCGTCCATGGCGACGATGGCAACAATCTGCTGAGCAAGCACATCCAGCGGGTTGCGTGGGTAGTGCATCTCCTCCACCGCGCCAGCCTTCATCCGCTCCGTGAGCGCCGCGCAGGCCAGTAGATCGCCCCGAAATTTCGGAAGGATAACGCCCTTGCTCGGCTCGCCAACATGGTGTCCGGCCCGTCCGATCCGCTGCAGGCCACCGGCGACACTGGGCGGTGCTTCGACCTGAATGACAAGGTCGATGGCGCCCATATCGATGCCAAGCTCCAGCGACGATGTCGCCACCATTGCCGGAAGCCGCCCGCTCTTAAGCTCGTCTTCGATGAGCAGCCGCTGTTCCCGTGCGATAGAGCCGTGATGGGCGCGTACCAGGTCTTCGCCAGCAAGCTCATTGAGTGCCGACGCCAGCCGCTCCGCAAGACGTCGGCTGTTCACGAAAATCAGCGTCGACCGGTGCTCACGGATCAACTTCAGGATGAGCGGATGCATGGCGGGCCAGATACTGGTACGCACCTCTCCCCGGGACGCGTCCCCGCTCGGGATGTCCACCTGCTGCCCCAGCTTTGCCATATCCTCGACAGGCACTTCGACAAGAAGGTCCAGCTCCTTGCGCGATCCGGCGTCGACTATCAGCACTGGACGCGCGGGGGCCTGGTCAGGCCCGGTGCGCTCCTCAAAGCCCGCAAGGAACCGCGCGACCTCGTCAAGCGGGCGCTGCGTCGCGGAAAGGCCGATGCGCTGCGGGACGGTGGGAGGGGGTGAGATTACCTCACCCCCCGGCCCCCTCTCCTTGGAAAGGCGAGGGGGAGATAGGATAGGCGCAAGGTCAGTGGAATCTCCTGCTCCCCTCGCCTTTCCAAGGAGAGGGGTTGGGGGTGAGGTAGTGCCCTCCCCTCGCGCCTCACGCACCAACGCCTCCAGCCGCTCTAGCGACAGCATCAGGTGGACGCCGCGCTTGGTGTTGACCATAGCGTGGATCTCGTCGATGATGATCCACTGCACCGACCGAAGACTCTCGCGTACCTGGCTGGTGAGCATCAGGTAAAGGGACTCGGGAGTCGTGATCAAGATGTCGGCTGGAGTGCGCTGGAACTGGGCGCGCTCGCGGTGCGGCGTGTCGCCCGTGCGTACTGCGATGGTCGGCTCGTGGTACTCGATGCCCATACGCTCCGCCGCACGCGCGATCCCGACTAGCGGAGCGCGAAGGTTCCGGTCAACATCGACCGCGAGCGCCTTCAGCGGTGAAATGTAGAGCACACGGCAGCGCTTGTCCTTCTCGGGCACCGGCGCAAACATGAGGTGGTCGATAGCGACGAGGAACGCCGACAGGGTCTTGCCGGTACCGGTCGGGGCCAAAATGAGCGTGTGCTGCCCCGCCTGGATTGCGGGCCATCCCAGCTCCTGAGGCCGAGTCGCCGCCGCAAAGCTGCTGGTGAACCACGCCTTGACAGGGTCATGGAACCCAGCCAGCGCAGGTGACGGCTCGCGCAGCCCCGGGAAGGCGGCAAGCGGCGAGGCTTCAGGTTCGGCGTGCGCGGCGAATGGACGTTCGGACATAACGCTATTATACGCGACGAACACTGTCTGCGAAACGCGCTAGGGGAAGAAGATTCAGGAGACGCTCCAGAGCCGCGCGGCGATTTTTAGGTCCGCGTCGCGGGCGTTGGCGTAATATTGAGCAGGGCGGCGCACCGGTGGCCATTTCTAGAGGCCCTTATTGATCAGGAGTGTTGTTTTCCAAACGAGAAAGCATAGCGTTGCGCAGAATCTGGTTCATGCGCTTCTGGTAGCCCTTCTCATCGCTACCCTTGAGCCAATCGATTATATCAGCATCAATACGTACTGTGAGCTGCTTTTTAATCGGGCGATAGAAGCGCCCACGAGATGCCCTGCTCCAATCTTGCGGCGACGTGGCCGGAATATCGGTGAAATCGATATCAGATTCGGATCGGCCAGAGAGTGCCGCAAGCTCCTGTCGCACAGTTTCAGAAATTGTCTTCATAAATGGTCCTTTCCGATTTTGTCGCACGCCTAGCAGATATTATCCGAATTATCTCGCTGCCGTCACTGTCCACCCATGTGTGTGCGACGATGAGAATCACCGATTCGGCAACCATTCCAATAGTCTGCCAACGCTCCTCACCATTCTCAATTCTGTCCTGCCGCGAAAGATGCAAAGGATCATCAAAAACCAGTTGCGCAGTGTCAAAACTCACACCGTGCTTCTTGAGATTGCTCTGATTCTTTAACGGATCCCAAGATACAATCACTGAAAGACAACTCCATAAATGTAGTTACAATATTATACCGCTTTACATGCAATCGCCATATACCTGCGTGTCAGGCGCGAAGAAGATTCAGGAGGCGCTCCAAAGCCGCGCGGCTGTTTTTGAGTCCGCTTCGCGGTGGTGAGCGACGCGCGTGGTTGCTTGAGCGGGTTTGTGTATATTTCCGCCAGGTAAAGGTATAGTCACATCATACGATCTCGCTGATCGCTTGCTTCGTTGCCGCACCCACAAAATCGCACAGCTTCACCCGAAAGCCCTCACCCATGAATACGCCCTGCTGCACCGCCGCCGCAGTCGAACACGTTCTCCGCGCCGCTGCGCCTGTCTCCACTGCGGTGGTGATGGCGTTTGTTGCGCGCAACTTCGCGCAAGTTGGCGGCGACCGAACCGTTGCCGCGCGGCGTCCCAGCGTGGTCGGGACCGCGACAATGATCGGGTTCCTGGTGCTCGTCTACCAGCTCATTCACCGGCGGATCGGGATGCTCACAGTCGACGACGACCATCTGCGGCTGGGTATCGAGGCGATTGGCGCACTGCTGATGGTTGCTGGCGCTGCGGTGAATGTACTGGGCCGCGTTTCGCTGGGGAGCAACTGGGCAAACCAGGCGACGATGTACGCGGACCAAAGCCTCGTTACCAGCGGCGTGTTCGCACTGGTCCGTCATCCCCTGTATTCGTCGCTCATCGCCATGTTCTTCGGGTCCGCTCTCCTCTTCCAAAACGCGGCCGCAGCACTCGCCACCGCGTTGGTCTTCGTGCCAGCCATGTACTATCGCGCATCGCTGGAGGAACGCCTGCTTTCGGCGCGGTTCGACGGTTACGCAGCGTATCAGAAACGTGTCGGCATGCTGTTCCCGCGTATCGTGAAATCGCGAGGCGAGCGATGAGCCAGGAGAAGATGGTCGCCATCCACAAGGGCTCGTTCGCGTTCTGCCGCTACTCGCTCGCAGCGCTCAGTTGGCTCGCACTCGCGCTCCAATCGCGCCCCGTTGTCGTCGTTGCGGCGGTCGTGATGCTGGTGTCAGCGGCGGTAGGCATCGAGCGAGCGCCAATGATCGCGCTGTGGAACGCGACCGGCGAACGCCTGCGACGCACTCCGCTTGAGGCGCTGGACGAGCGCGCCATGCGGTTCGCGCACTCGTTCGGCTTTGCGCTTTTCACCGTCGACGCAGCATTACTGGCATTCCCGGCCACAGTCACGGCTGGCTGGGTGCTTCTGGCATTCATCTCGGTCGCGAAAACGATGGGAGCGCTGGGCTTCTGCGCCGCGAGCAAAATGTACACTTGCGCGACCAATGACAGCGGCAACTGCTGCCGGTTTTGGAAGTGGCGGCAGGGGTTGAGGAAGAGTTAGGAGCGCTCCACAGCCGCGCGGCTGTTTTTGTATCCGCTTTGCGGGAGTGGCCCGTGCGAGTGGATGGTACTAAAGCCTTCGACCACAACCGCTGCAAAACTTAGCATTGATCGCGTTCGTTTCATTGCACGATGGGCAGGCGTAGTCTGGCTCGGCCTCGCTTATCGGAACTTCGGGGACGATTTGCGCTCGCACCGCACCTCTCTGAAATCGCTCAGCTTGCATCTGCTCGTACTGGTAGTCGAGAACTTCACGTTCTATGCGAGTCAAGTTTGAGCCGGCCACGGTACCTGGTATTAGCCCGCCTAAAGCAATGAGGAAGCCCCAGAAAATGAAGCCCGCGCCATAGCCCTCTACGTCACTCTGGCTCTTTAACAGTTCATTATGTCCCTCGGATTCCTCTATTGCACGACGGACCTCGGGCGAGCACGGAGTTCCATTTTGGTCGGCACAATATGATTGGGGAATAGAGACGTAAGGATGATTACGCAGGTCAACCGCGCCAATCACGATGAGAACTAGACCAAGTAGACATGGAATTGCACTGAGATTACCAATATTCCGCCAATATTGCGGTGAGTTGTTGTCCATCGTCCGTGAACCTTCCGGGTAGATAGACATTACCTGGCGAGAAAAGTTGCGTAGGCGAAGGGGCTGATTGTTCGGCGAAAAATCTCGCCAATCTGGTTCCCCCTCGCCTTTCCAGAGCAGAGGGGACCGGACATTCCGATGTCCAAGGGTGAGGTAATTCTCAGCCGCTCGCTAAGCGATCCTACCCGCCGTCGCCCCCGCGCTCGTGCGGAGTCTGAATCGAGCGGCTTGCGGCAGCGTCGCGGCGTGCGTCGGTGTTGACGATGATAGCGTTGGTGAGTTTGCGGCCTGGGCGCGCGATCATCTGGCCGTTGCAGTAGAAGCCGGTGGACGTTCCCGCGTCAAGGTTCATCGCCTCGTTGCAGCCAAGGTTCTTCATCATGCGGGCGAGCTTGCCCAGATAGATGCGGTCGCGAGTCATCGCAAAGATCAGCTTGTTGCCGGGGGTGATGCCAACGGCGATGCGGCTGTTGGGACCAAGCATGTTGCTGTCACGGAACCGTTCGGCATGCGGGTCGAGCCACACCGAGCCGTCCTTGAGGAGTCGCGGGCCGCAGGCGACGACGAAATCGTAGCCTGACCAGTCATGGTGCCGTCCCCACTTGACCGTGATCATGTCCGCCTTGTTCGCCGGTGTGATCGCAAGCGCCGTTCCCATGCCTCCAAAGTACGTGAGGTTACCGTCGATCACGATATCGCCGACGGGCCGAAGGTTATCGAGCGAGAAGAACGTGCCCGTCACGGCGACCGCCGGGTGCGATCGCTGGATCATGCGGCCAAACGCTTCGGAGCTGCCGATGCCATTTTCGGCGAGCAACCCGGTTACTTTGATATTCGACTTGTTGAGGTCGACAAGGATGACCTGAACCGGGACGCCTTCAGCATACGTGCCCCACTGAACGACCCCATTTGCGGCGGCAAGATCGATACGCGCCTGCTGTTCGCGACGCCACGCTTCCTGCTGTGCCGCGCGGGCGTAATGGGCCGCAAGGCGAGCGTTGTGTGCCGCGAGGCGTGCATCGTGCGCTGCTCGGAGGCGCTGTTCTCGCTGCTTGCGCGCCTCAGCGGCGTGGGCAAGAGCAGCTTGGTGCAATGCGAGCCGCTCGTTGTGGGCCGCCATCGCGGAGTAGTGATCGGCGCGCGCACCGGCAGCGATTCGAGTGGCTTTCGCGGTGACCTTCTGGTGAGTCAGGCGAGCAACCTTCGCTTTGTGTGCTTTCTGGATCTTTTCGATTTTGGCGAGGCGCGCAAGATGCTCGCGATACGCCTTTGAGTGAGTGCGCTTTTTAGCTGCGAGCGCGTCAGCCCGCTGCTCGTGCTTCAGCTTGGCAGCGAGACGAATAGCGTGCGCTTTCTGCGCAGCGGTCAACTTCTTTGGCTTGGCGGCTTTCGCGGCGGCAGCCTGGCGCTTCGCGAGCCGTTGCGCGTGGAGACGCGCCTCGTGCTGCTGTTTGGGGGTGAGTTTGCGAGCCGACGCTGCCTTCTTCTTAGATGCGGCTACGTGTTTGGCGTGCTGCGCATTCTTAGCAGCGGCCTGTTTCTTGGCGAGTGCCGCTTTGTGGTGCTTTGCTGCAAGCGCTGCTTCGTGTCGCTGGTGTTCTTTTTTCGCTGCTGCCGTCGCTTTGCGGTGACTTGGCTTGTCTGCGAAAACGGAATGACTGGTTATGATTGCTGATGATGAAAAAGCGATAGCCAGGATGGCCGCTAAAACACGGTTCTTGAAGTTCATTGACGCTCCCTTCTCAGTAAATGGGGTACGGCCTTAAGCGGCACGCATGTAGATTTATAACACAATTAAAGGTGATCGGCATGACGCAAGCGAAAAAACTTTACTTCACGACCGAACGTCTATGAAACGTTGCGCTATCGAGTAGTCAACAAGCGGATTTCGTGCCAACTTGCGAAGAAGCAAACCACCATACGCCACCCTCAACGAGTTCCGGGGACTGCCTGTGTCTCCATCCGAGCCGTCATCGGCGAGATCCAAGTCCGGCGACACGCTGGCTTAACGGTTTGGGTACAATCCCGTCATGGTACTTCAGCAGCTCAAGCTGACTCTTATCGTTGACCGTATATTATACCGGCCTCAGGAAGATAGGCCGCCTGTTTCATTGGTCGAAGAAGCAATTGCTGGCGGAGTTTCTCAAGTTCAACTCCGACTCGCCAATTCGGCTAGTGATGACATCAGTGCTTTTGCGCTTGCCCTCAAACTTCGCGAGATCACCAGCGGTAAGGTTCCATTTGTAGTGACGGACGACCTCGATTTGGCGGAAAAATGCCATGCGGATGGGATCTTTCTGACGACTGCGCTCTCGTACCGCCCAAGCGCTGTCCGCGACTATATACGGTCGGCCCACGGTATTGTCGGCTGCTACACACCGTCGGTGACGACAGCCGCGCGTGCTGAGCGGGGCGGTGCAGACTATGTGCAAGTAGGGCCAGTGTTTTCGTCGGAAGCCGATACGGCCGACGTCGGATTGGCGTTGATCCGCAAGGTAAAGGACGCCGTATTGTTGCCCGTTATCGCATTCGGCGGCGTCTCCAGCTTGGAGCAAGCCCGCAAAGCAATTGGCGCAGGTGCGGCAGGTATCGCCGTTACCGACGCGATCCTGGCGGCCGATGATCCCCGCGCTGCAGCCGCATCCTATGCGGCGCTACTCTAGCGCGATTGGCCCCGATGACTGTACCAGCCACATGTAACTATTTCACATTGCGGAACAGTTCGCCATAACGCGCCGTCGAAATGCACGAGCAAGCGTATAATATCGCAATAAACTAGAACTGCTCGAAAGAGAACTCAGATGAAACGCCCCAATATTGTCA
Organism: Capsulimonadaceae bacterium; assembly: GCA_036504535.1. Taxonomy (GTDB): domain Bacteria; phylum Armatimonadota; class Armatimonadia; order Armatimonadales; family Capsulimonadaceae; genus JARLGU01. Next base: position 19,642 of record DASXUY010000019.1, on the reverse strand, counting down.
GGCCATTCGTGGCCGTCGCCGCCCTGCTGTTCGCTTCGCTGCAAGTCCATGCTGCTGGCACTAACCTCATACGGGAGATTGCCAAGAATGACACCCCGATCGTTATCGTAGCCTCTGGCCCCGCAGAGATGGGTGACGCGCAGGCGCTGCAGTCCCAGATATTGATGCACCCCGACAATAAGCACTCGCAGAACGATTGCCGCGTGTATTCGATCTCAGACGCGCAGCGAGACGGAGTGTTGTCACGTCCCGTCAACTCGCAGACGGTTATATCCCTGATGCAGTTTGATCAGGTTCCCGATCAAACGTCGCTGCTGCTGCCGACAAACCGCATGCAGCTGGCGCTTGCCTACAAGAGTGTGATCGATGTTCGGCTCACCAACGACAAGGCAGGCCATCTGGCTTTTTCGGCTGCACTGGTCGCTCCCGATGCAGAACGAGTTCGGCGACTCGTGAGGGTTCTGAACGATAGGGCAGCCGACGACTACAAGACGCTGCCATTCAGCGCACTATATACTTCCAACAAGCTAGCGGTATACACCGCCGCAGTCGAGAAGGATGAGATTGGCGTGTGGGGCGATGTCAACAAGCCGGACACTTGGGACTACATCGAATGGCGCGCAATCGGCAGCGATTCGGCGATGTCCTCTGAGGCGACACCTGTCTACCTTGTTGACCGAAGCGAGAGTGGGCAGCCTGCGGTCCTCGGCGCGGCACCGTCCCCCACCGCTTTGATCGTCACCAAAACCCAATTGCGCGATGGCAGACCCGCAGTCGTGCTATCGGCTCCAAGCGAAAGCCTTCTCGTGGCACTGGCGGACAAATACCCGACGGTCGCATCGATCCCCGAGGGCGGAGTTCGGTCCGAGGCCATCGACCTTCGAACCGCAAAGCGATCCGTGATTCTGGTGACCGGCGCAAACACCGCCGCGCGGCGTGTTGTTCGCGGCGAACTGATTTCGCGGCTGCAGCTTGATGCTCACGCTCAGGTAGCGGACGTAACCACGATCTACAAGCACGATTTGAGCCTAGACGCCATACAGGACGAGTACAACAAAGCGGTTCAAGCCGGAAAGCAACCGCTAACCCGCTACGTCTGGCTCTTCGACATCAGCGATGTCTCCGGTGGAACGCAGTACGCGGCGCTACGGAACCGCATCTCGCCCGACGCGCCACGATACTGGCGCGAGGAGCCATCAGAGCCGACGCGTTACAAAGGCAGCACTAAGATGGCGGACGACGAATGGGACAAGGCTCGCAAGGACTATGACGATAAGCATCGGTTCTGGCAGCGCCAGCGCGATGAGTACTTGGACGTAGTAAACAACTACTTGCCCGTGACCTGGCAGGTCGGCGTGAATGCGTCCGACACAGCGCACATCGCTGGCGCGCTCCAGCTAATCGACCTCGCGAACCCTGGCTCGTCGCCGTGGCGCAAGGATGTCGAATCGTCACAAACCGCGTCGCGCTCGCAGTCCAGCGACCTGATCACCGTCAGCGGCTACCGAACAGCGCCCAGGACTATCGTTACCCCGCCAGCACTCTCCGGGGCTCCGGACGATCTGCTTTCGAAGGCGGCGGGCGATGCGGTCGGACAAGCGGTGCGTGCCCTGTCGCAACGTGCCTGGTTCTAGGCGTCGCGCCCGGCCCGATTTCCGATGCGCCGTTGAAGCTCGCCTTCGACGGCGCATTTGGCGTGGATAATCGGGCCAAACCCACCGTATTGTTAATGATCAGGCGAGATTCAGGGTGGAGGTTCCGCCCCAATTTTCCGATATGAGTATAATGAGTAGCGGAGAGAGTCGGCGCATTGTTGCCTCCACTCGCTCGCATTCAAACTCCCAGCCGCGAAAGACCATTGATGCGCTGTCCGATTTGTGAGGCCGATGCGAACACGAATGACACGATCTGTAGATCGTGCGGCGCTGCTTTGCCTGAGCGCAAAGAGAAGTCGTCGCCAGCACTCCTCATTGGCGCCAAACTAAGCGACGGTGTCTTCTCCATCGGCCGCGTCCTCGGCAAAGGCGGCTTCGGCATAACGTACCTCGGCAGCGATCTCCACCTCCGCCGCTCCGTCGCCATCAAAGAGCTGTTTCCGTCGGGCTGTACGCGCAACGAAAACCTGCTCGAGCCCGGCCCCAGTTGGCCGCAGCCGAAGCTTGATATCGCGAAAGACAAGTTTTTGAATGAAGCGCGTGTCTTGGCGCGCTTCCAGCACCCAAATATCGTCCACGTTTACACATCGTTCGAAGAGAACAACACCGCTTACATGGTGATGGAGTATCTCAAGGGACGAACCGTCCAGCAGCTAATCCGCGAATACAAGGCGATTCCCGAAGCGGACGCAATCGACTATATCGTGCAGCTGGCCGATGCTCTGCGCATCATTCACGGCGCGAGCTACCTCCATCGAGACATCAAACCGGGCAATATCCTGGTCGCCGACGACGGTCGCGTGACGCTCATCGACTTTGGCACCGCTCGCGAGTTTGCGGCGGATGTCATCAAGCAGATGACAACGATGCTGACGCCAGGGTATGCCCCGCTGGAGCAGTATACGCGCGCTGGCAAAATGGGACCGTTCAGCGACATTTACGCCATGGCGGCGACCCTGTACCACATGCTGACCGGTCAGCAGCCGATTCCTGCGACCGATCAGGCGAACGGCGCCATCCTCACCCCTCCGCGACAGCTCAACGGCAGCGTCAGCAAGCATGTCAGCGAGGCTGTGATGTGGTCGATGCAAATGGAGGCCGATCAGCGCCCCCAAACCATCGACGAGTTCCTCGCTGCGCTGGAGGGCCACATATCGGGTCCGACGAGCCGCAGGCGGGCCACGCGAAGCATATCCGGGTTCGACGATGACAACCCGTACAAAGAGCGCATCGAGCAGATTCTCGATGAGCTTGCCGCAGGCATCCCCGCCCCCCCGGAGAGCGAAATAGACGCCGCGATCAACCGGGTGTCTGAGATGCTTGCCGACGCCACATCCGCGCCGCTGTCCGCGTTCCCTGTGTGCCCCGCGTGCCAGGAAAACACGACGGTCGAGGTGCGCGGCGAGACGCCTACAAAGAACTGCCCGATTTGCCGCAAGGCTGAACTGGTCATCCGCGACTCGGACCTCAAGACCTGCCCCGTCTGCAGCGAAGGCTCCCTGCGCGTCGCCCATATCGATGCGGCGACGATGTTCTGTCCCGTCTGCCGCAAGCAGCCGCTGGTGTCCGAAAAGCGAAAGCGATTTGGCTTTGCGACTGACGAATGGTGGGCGTGCAAGAGCTGCGGCACCGAACTGAACCTCGTCATGGGCGGCCGCGCCAAGCTGGCAAAGGTCGGCTCCCCGGATCCGTTCAATGTCGGACGCAGCCGACGCGACGAGACACTGCCACTCACGCAGTGGCGTCAGATTGCCGGGCGGCGCGACAAGTATCTCGAATGCAACAAGTGCCACGCGCAGCTTGACGAAGTCGAGGAAAAGAACCTACTGGTTCTGGCTGCGTTCACTGCGGACCCATTCAAGGTTGGGCAAACGTTGAGCCGTACGCCGCTTCCACGTCACGCGTGGGCGAATGTCGCTGCCGGTCTTGCGCCTCATGCTGGCAACGCCGCCTGCCCGAGTTGCCACAGCGAGTTCGAGTACAACAAGGACGCGCAGGAGCTAAAGCCGACGCGCCTAAACACCAAAGAGTACGCGTGGAGCCAGCGCCTGCTCAACAAGCCGATTTCGTTCCGCAACTGGTTCCTGTCTGAGGCCGGGAAGCGCAGCCTCAACCCGGGGTGTATCTGCACGCATTGCCGCACTGAGTTCGACTATCAGGAAAAGCTGCTGAAGTTGATGTTCACGCCTCAAGGTCCGCTTTCCGGTAAGGAAGGGCAGGTTCACTCGCGGGAGGGCTGGCATCGTATCGCGGCGGGGCTGCCTACACGCTCCGAGGAGACGGCGCTGCGCGACAAGCTGACCAAACTGCATATAGCGAAGCAAGAGCAGCACGAGAACTACTTCAAGGTCGAAGGCGAGTATCAGACTCAGCTAAAAGGCGAACTCGACGATCTCATTCACGACGCGTTTGTCGCCGGTCATGTCCCCATCCTGCTGAAGGATCCGACCACGTTCTTGCTCGAAAACGAGACGCTTTACTGGGAAAGCCCCGCTAAGCGGAATCAGCGCACCGGACTGTCGGGTGATCGAACGTGGACATTCGAATCGAAGGGTGTCCTCCTGCTCACCAATCAACGATTGATGTTCTCGCATCAGGGCGATGTCTGGCAGGTGGCCCTGGATGAAGTGGAGCGTATCGAGATCGAGGACACGTACACCGGAAGCACCGTCGTGCTGTACGTTGCCGGTTACACCGCCCCTCTCGGCTTCGAAATCCCCACATCGGAATTCACGGTAACCACCGAGTTCAGCAACCATACGGTGCGCGGCGGGGCCCGAGACTTCGTCGCGCTAGTGATCGCCGTCCGTGCGCGAGAGACCGGCGACGAGCCGCAGGCTGCGTAAGGCGCTGCGTGATGGCAAGACCTCACCCCCAGCCCCTCTCCTAAGATAAGGACGAGGGAAGCCGGAGTGGCCACGATGGGCTGGGTTGCGGTCCGGTTCCCTCGCCCATTCCGATGGGAGAGGGCTAGGGTGAGGGCCGTTGCGTGTTTTGCGCGTTTTGCGTTGCGCAACGTGATTCTTTTTTTGCGCAAAACTGTGGGCTGGGCTACGCAGTGTGAATATTTTGGCATTTTGGAATCGCGATATTCACGAATAATTTGGTGTGCGGCGCAGCAGTTTGGTTCGTACGCTATAGATGACACCGGTTGTTAAGGTGCGACGAGGCACCGCTTTGGGTTTTTATAGCCTCACCTCTATCGTACCACAATGATAATAATTTGTCAATATATATACCTATTATATATTTAAATTATAACAGACGTTCGTTTTAAGACTGTCTGAACTGTGATTAGTTTGATTGAATGATTGGCATGATTGATTGAGGCGAGAGGCTGGCTTGTGGGTCGAAAGGCGCGGTAGGAACGCGGGCCGGTGATTGCCGGGTCTGAACGCCCGGCCTGACGAAGAGCACCCCTACGGGGCTACGGAGTGCGCCGCGGCGGGCTGATGGACAGCCCGAATCCCATTCTGACTCCCCTTCGCCTTTCCAAGGAGAAGGGGTTGGGGCTTGGGCCAGTCCGCTGGCCAGATGAGGTCTTCGCCCACTCACGTCGTCGCGCGCGACGTTAGCCCCCAGGCGGCGAGGGCGGCGGCGATGACGGGGATGAGGGCGGCTACGAAGGGTTCGATCTGACCGCCGGCGCCTGCCATTTCCATGCCTTTAAAGAGCGAGTAGTAGAGGAAGATGATCATCACGCCCTGACCGATGGCCATGCCTCGCGACGCCGAACGCTGCGGACGGAAGCCGAGGGCGGCGCCGACGAACGGGAAGACGAAGCTTGCAAGGGGCAGGCAGATCTTGTTCCACAGGCTCATCTCAGCGGCGCGAATGGTGTCGCTGGCTCCTGACCCGCTGGCCTTGAGCACGGTGATCTGCTGATGGAGTTCGCCAAAGGTGAGCGAGTCCGGTGCGCGCTGTAGGAACGCGACGGCGTCCGGGGTGAGCGAAATTTCCTTCGTCCGGAACGACTCCTGATGCCAGGTCATGCCAGCGCCAACGAGGTCGACATCTTGCATTTCCCACGCCTGCCCACCCTCCCAGCGCGCGAGACGGCCGTAAATGAGAGCCGACGGCCTTTTGGTGGCCGGGTCGATGCGGGCGATGTAGACATCCTTCATGGCGTGCGCCGTGCTGTCGTAGCCGCCTTCTACCCACACGAACGCCTGCAGAGACTCTTTGCCGTCAACCTTGGTGCGCACCGGCGGGAGCGCGAACGGGTTCGTACTCGTGATGTTTTCCTTGAGAGCGTGCTCTTTCAGGTCCGCGAGGCGCTTGTTGGAGAATGGCACCACTGTGTTGTTGATGACGAGGCCGATGACCGCCAGCACAGCGCCGACAATTGCTGCAGAGCGGAGCATGCGTCGGAACGAAACCCCAGCGGCAAGGATGGCAACGGCTTCGCTTTCGGACGAGATCTTGGTGAACGCGAGAATGGTCCCGAGCAGCACCGACATCGGGAATGCGATCACGATGTAGGGCGGCAGGTTGAGCCCGAGCACCTCCATGACGATCCAGAACGGGACGCCGTTGGTGAGGTAGCGCAGGACAACCGTGGTCGTAAACAGGACGAACATACCGGCGACGATCAGCAGATACAGCAGCACCTGAGGCACGATTTCGCCAAGGAGGTAGCGATCAAGCAGCGGCAGGGTGAAGCGTCCACCGGTTCGCGATGGTCGAACGTGGCTGGGAGGTGTTGCGCGGTTATCTCTCGCGGCGGTTTCGACCGAGTCTTCGAGGCTCACAGGCGGAAGCCCTCGCCGAGGTAGAACTTTTGCGCGATGGGGTCCTCGACAAGCTTTTCGGATGCGCCGCTTGTCTTGATCTCACCTTCGGAGATAATGTACGCGCGGTCGGTGATGGCGAGAGTCGCGTGGACATTGTGGTCGGTAATCAGCACGCCGATCCCTCGTTTGATAAGGTCGTGGATGATCTTCTGCAGGTCGGCGATAGCCAGCGGATCGACTCCGGTAAATGGCTCATCGAGCAGGATGAAGCTTGGCTCGGTGGCAAGAACGCGCGCGATTTCGACGCGTCGCCGCTCACCGCCTGAAAGCAGGCCCGCTACCGTGTCTCGGCGAGCGGTGAGGCCAAGCTCTTCCATCAGCCCGTCGGCCCGCTCTCGCCGCTGCGCGGGTGTGAGCTTGCGCCCTTCGGGTCCGCGAGACATCTCGAGCACGAGATGGATATTCTCTTCGGTAGTCAGTTTGCGGAAGACGGAGTTTTCCTGGGCCAAATACCCGATACCACGCTGCGCGCGCGCATACATCGGCAGGTGCGTGATATCGTCGCCATTCAGCAGCACGGTGCCGGAGTCGGCGCGGATCAGCCCGACGAGCATATAGAATGTCGTGGTCTTCCCGGCACCGTTTGGACCTAGTAAGCCAACAATTTCGCCCTGGTGGATCTCGATAGAGATGCCATTGACGACTGTCCGCTTCTTATAGCTCTTAACAAGGTTTTTGGCGAGGATCTGCATGCTGTCTACTGTGTCAGCGTGAATGTGGTCTGCACTTCGGTCATCGTGATGATTGGATAGTCGGGGCCGGTTCCGAGTTTCACCACGGCGGCGTTGCCAGTCTGGATGAGCGGCCCTTGCGTGTAATTCGAATCGATCTGGATCTTGACCGAGCCGGTGAGATCAATCTGGTTCAGCTTGGGATTGTACACACCCTTGTCGGCGAAGATGGTGTACTTACGCCCGGTTTCGGCCTGATCGACAACGCCTTTGACGTGTCCGGTGGCGATCACGCGATCCAGCCCACTGCCCGACGCTGATTTCGCGAGGACAGCCTTGATTTCGGCGGCATCCAGCGTCGCGCCGTTGTCGGTGACCATGTGGGCGTCGGTGTAGATGATCGCGCCCTGCGACGCAGAGCTGCTCTTCGCCGTGAGCGTTATCTTGCCAGGCTTGCCGATCCCCCCGGCGCTTTTGGTAGGAACAACGGGAGCCGCCAGGGATGCGGTTATCGAAAGAGCGACGGTAGCGAGTGCGAGAGCGAACGAGAGATTACGTTTCATAAGTTGATTACGAGCGCTATTCAGGAAAAGTTGCGGTGAGAACGGCCAAGCGCCGCGCGACTTCCCGCATATCGATTTAGAGTGCAAAATTCCGAGATGGTGACGGGCAATTACGGCGAGAGCTGCACGGACACGGGACGCGATCCGGCGGACGCGTCACCCGGTGCAGGCATCACAACAGTTTTGAGGCGGACATCGCCTGCGAACGACGGTCCCTTCTGAGTGAAGCCCGCCTTCGTAAGCACAACATTGCCGCGACCGATCAGTTTGCCCTTCTGGGCGAAATAGGTGACGGAGTCACATGTTAGCCGCGTATTAGCTTGAGTCAGCGATGTCACCGTGACCCCGCCAGTCGCAATGACCGTCTGTTTGGCGTTGTCGACATTCACAATCGGCGCAATGAGTGTGTCGGCGGCTTTGCCATCCTGGTAGAGAACGCCATCTACCTTATGAAGCGTTCCCGAAACATCGTTACCTTGAGTCTTGCTCTGGGCTTCGATGGATTTCACCTTAGCGGTCCAAAGCAATTTGCCAGTCTTGGGATCCGTGAATGTCATTGTGATGCCTGTGCCGACTCCCTGGATTAGTGTGGAGGATTCGGTGGGCATACTGATGCTGGGTTTGGGGGCAGGCGAGGCCGTTGGCGATGGGCTGGTGACGGTCGCGCCCCCACCGGCAGGCTTAGTGGACTGGCCACAGCCTGATGTGAGGATGATGACGACCGAAAGAGCGAGAACTGACCGGAACGGGTACACGAGCGCCTCAAGACAGCGAAACATTCCTGTCATTCTACCCGCCGAGAGCAAGCGGCACCGCCGCGAATGCTGGGTCAGAGGGCTGTCGATTGCTACGAGGCGGCGACGCGGCGAATTGGGCCGGTTTTTCGGATGGTTTGCTGTCGAGGAAAATCGATTTCGATGACCTGGTTGTGGTAGGTGGTATCTTCCGGGCCACCAGCCAGCTTGCAGACGAGGTCGCCTTCTATGGTGGGAGCCTTGATGATCTTCCCACTCGGTACGATAGCGCCTTGAGCCATCATACTCGCGAGCCGGTTGCAGAAGTCCACAACGGTGTCGGTATCGGGACGCGGCACTCCGCGAACGCTCACGTCGGGCCTGCCGAACTTACGCATACCGCGAGTGGACACCCACCAGCCTGGGCCGCCCGGGTCTTTGGTGACGAGGGTATTAATCATCGCGGAGGTATGCAGGACGCCCGGCTCCCAGACGATAGTCTTCCACTCGTCAGGCCGGTAGCAGCGCAGTGCGAGGCAGTCCAAAACGCCAACGCCACGCTTATCGGAAAGCGCAGTGATGATGCCAATGACGTCGCGCAGGTAGTTCAGGTTCATCGGCTCGCGGAGGACGCCCCGGATCTCAATGGCAGCAGCAGCCATTTTGCAGGTAGCGTGAAGTGCCTGATCGTTCGCCTTTAGCCAGTCGCCGATATAGCCGTCGAGGAAAGATTCAAGTAGCTCGGGCTCTTCGTCCCGTTCGTGAAAATGAACATCGATGAAGTCTGGGACGCCAGCAGTTCGATATGATGACATGGAGATTTCAAGCGGCTGCTCGAAATGACCAAATATAATATAAGAGACCAGTGCGGGGTCGCCACCAGCCTGATAATATTTCCTGCCCCAGTCTTTTAGTTCATCCATGAATTTTTCTTACCGAGCGCGAAACCAGGGAGATTGATACCCACGTTGGGAAAAATCACACCCGTACCGAATTTGGTGCTTTGAGTTACAGTATCCGTTTCGTACAGATTTTGCTGCGAGCCTGCTCGTGCACTCTTTTATTATAGGATGAAGTAGATGGAACCTCTCATACCTATTTTGCCTTGGACGGAGATTCTTTTCCAGATTGCTCCTAGCAGCCCTCAATTTTGGCCCCTGATGAGTTAACACGGCAGCAGCGGACTTGCCTATGAGAAACATTACGCCAATTCGAACAAAAAAATGCCCGCAGACTTTGCAGCCTGCGGGCCATGGATCGGAGGGGTATACGAACAGAGATAAAGATGATGACTAGTTCGCATGCAATAGCCGGATCACATTGGGCCGAATATCACCGAGCTTTGCTAGTGGATAGTATACCTGCTGAGTCCCTGCGGCGTATGGCCCAACCTGATAAGGATCAAAAGTAATTATCAAGCCGTTGCGAGTCAGGTTCCAGTTCTTGTAGTTGGACGCGTGGGTACTCGCGCCTGCGGTCACCATACTGTAGTCTGCTGCGGGGTCGGCGCAGAGAGCCGCAATGGCGGAAAGGGCGAGAGGCCGCAGATAGGGCGTTCCCGGCGGCCAGAGGTCGTCGAGCTTAAGTTCACGCTTCGCGGTGAGGTCGAAATTGTAGGTTACGCTGCTGGAACTGGGATGCACGCCGCCTGTGTACCACGACTGGACAAAGCGAACGCTCAAGAACTGAGGCGTAAACTCGACCACCTCATAACTGGCGTACAGCGAATTGGGCGCCATTTGAGTGGGATCGCTTCCGTCGTCAAGCTCTCTGGCCAGCTTCACCATATCGCGTGCCTGGCCTGCCGCGATTTGGTTCAGGCGGCTATTCACCCAAACGTAGTCCGAAGGCTGCTTCCCGACGATCTGGGGATATGCGATACCGTACTCGTAGCGCGGCTTGCGGCTCTTGCGGTCAAGGGACAGTTCCCGGATGATTGCTGGCGGCGTCCCGAGAGGCTCCTCAGTGAGTGAGACAGGCGACGGCTTGGCGGCGTCTTTGACAGCGCGCCAAGAGCCTACCACAGTTGTGAGGGGCGACTTCGAGGACATTGGCGACAGTGTGGCGACTATTCTGGCCATGGGGTCCGGCTCTTCCGGATCGCTCTCGGCAAGCTTGAGTTGCTTACCGGTGAGGGTCCCCTCAAGCGCGTAAACGGTGAGCTTAGCTGGCTCGGGCGTGAGGGCATAGCACGTCCCAATCACTTTCGTGCCCGTGATCTCGAGCGACACGCTCATTTGAGCCGCTGTGCCAAGGGTGCCACTGAAACGGCGAATGGTCTTTGTTACTGGCGCGGCAGTCGCGGCAGTCGCGGCAGTCGCGGCAGTCGCGAGAAGGACGGCGCAAAGCGCGAGGAGGCGAGGTTTATTGGGCACGGGTGGAAACCCTCCAGATTAAACGGCTGCGAAACGGCGAAATACGGACGGGTCCACAACTTGGACCCGAACACGTCACGCTACGACGCTGTCAGGCGCTGCTGTTGAGGCGTCGTTCACTTCAGCCGCCGCCGCTGCGTCGGCCTCGTGCTCTTTGTCCCAAACGGCTTGCAGGGATGCGAGCGCGACTTCGATCATGGAATCGTCGGGAACACGCGTCGTGAGGTATTGCGTGGCGAGGCCCGGTGCTATCAATGCGCGCGCCCACCAGTGTTTACGATATTTACCGGCGAACTTGAGGACTTCGAACGCGATACCGACGACAAACATGACCGATGCAAGGTGCAGCGGGATGCGGACATACCAAATGGGACGTCCGAACAGAGCGAAGACGAAGATGCTGACGATAAGCACAATGAAGATGAAATTAGTGCCACAGCGGGGGTGAATGCGACTCGCTTTGCGCGCATTTTCGAGCGTCAACTCGTCGCCAGCTTCGAGGGCGTTGATTGCCTTGTGCTCTGCTCCGTGGTACATAAAGACGCGTCGAACGTTCTTCATCTGGGAGATTAGTGCGATATAGGTCAGGAAGATAACGATGCGAATGCCGCCATCGGACAGGTTGGCGAAAAGCTTCTGCTGGTCCGTGAGGTTCTTTGATTCCAGCCCGCCCAAATGGAAAAACCACTCGGTGAGCATGGTGGGCAGCACCCAGAACATGCCCATGCCGATGAGGAGCGATACGAAAACGGTACCACCGATGACGATGCCGTTGATTGGTGGGGAGCCGACTGGCGCGGTGCCCATAGCAGCAGGCGCGCCCTGCCCGGTCGCGAGATCGGCGGCTTCGGCGCTTGCGAGGGCGGATTTGGTGTCCGGCGCTTGACGCGACAAATCGACGCTACCGGTACCGGTAGCGTCGATTGTTTGCACATTCGCCGAGTACATCAGCGCTTTGGTGCCCATGTAGAGGGCGTCGACCAACGCGAGAATGCCTCGAAGAAACGGCTTATTGAGCCACTGCCACGCCTTCGTGACTGACTCCACGTTTTCGAGTTCGACAACAACTTCGCCATCTGACTCACGCCGACACGCAACCGCGAAAAAACGCGGACTGCGCATCATGACGCCTTCAACGACGGCTTGACCGCCATATCGCTGGCGGTCGCTTGCTGACGATTCCCGACTGGTGCTCATAAAGGGCGCCTTGCAACGCGGATCGTGTGGTAAGTCGGGAAGACTACTTCTTCATACCGTACTTCTGAAGGAACTTCTCGACGCGACCTTCAGAGTCGACCAGCTTCTGCTTGCCGGTGTAGAACGGGTGGCAGCTCGAACAGATTTCGACGCTGATGTTCTCTTTGGTCGAACGGGTGTGAATGACGTTGCCACAAGCGCACGTGATAGTGGCATCGACATACTTAGGATGGATTCCAGCTTTCATTGAACTTTTGCTCCCTTGCTTAAACAACTTGAATGCCGGACCCCGTTAGGGCCCGGCAATCTCGAGATAACCTTCGCGATTGGTCGCCGCGGCTGTCAGCCTCGCAGGCATCTTTGTCCTTGCGGCGCGACCGCGCATACACCTGTCGTGCATGCAATATTTGATCTTCCGCCTATTGTACCCGTTGAATCCGCCAATGTATCATCATCTAGGGGCTTTTTTGCGCCACGAGCTTTGGCGGACGCACGCCATCAATGCGGTAAGCGCTGATTTGCTCGTCGGAATACGCCAATCGCTTATCCGCAAGGTGCCCCTTGCCCGGGCCTTGCCGGGGACCATCGAAGACCACTATATAACGTATGTTGAGGGCGCGAAGTTCCTGTAGCTCTTTGCTGGCTGGGCTTTCTGGCGTGTCAGGTTGTCGAAGCACCCGGAGAGCGCGGTCATTGATGTGCGCCGCCTGGGCCATAACGTTGGCTGGACATCGTGAAATGAAGGATCGAACGAGGGGTTTGTGGTGTAGAGTCTGACCATAGGCCGACAATTCGCTTTTTTCGGTGCCAATCTCAACGATAGCGTACCGGTCGGTGTCGCGACCGAGGGCTTCGTAGAAAGGCATGGTCGCGGGCACAAAGGACGGATAGGGCGCGCTGTAACACTGGGCCAACACGAGCAGTGCAGACCCGGTGGCGACAGCATAGGAGGCACGTCGGTCGAACCGCGACGTCATTATCGCCATCAGTGATCGAAGTCCAAACGAGCCCATCACGATCACGACCAGGTCCACCATCATGCCAAACCGAACGGGAACGCGAAACGGCTTTAAGAGTGGCACGACGCTTGGGAGCCAAGAAAAGGGCATGGCGACGGAGTACCATTCGTTGAATACCGCAGCCGGGTTGGCGCAAAACTCCGTCGCCCCGTAGACCAAGTGCTGCGTGTTCCATGGAAGGTCAAATAGATTGCCGGGGAAGGCGAGAAAGAGCATGATTGGAGCTGGCAATCCACGAGCATGGAGTGTCAGAAATGGACCGCTTGCGAACACGGCGAAGACAAACGCAACGAAAGTCCACGCTATTGTTTGGCGACGGCATCGGACTAGCGCCACTATCGCCAGAATGATGAATGCGAAACCGGGCGTCACACTGGATTCGACGGTGTGGTTCAGTACACGGTGTGCGCCGGTGAAATAGCTCATCATCCCAGGAAAGAACCAGTCGGCGAGATCGGCCCGGAACGCCCCGCCGACGCGCGACTTGTCCTGCCCCCCTTCCCCGAGATCGCGTGCAGCCGCGAGCAGTATGGGGCTCAGAATCATTGCCGCGATGACGCCACCGAGTGCCAACAGTGCGATCCGCTTTATCTGCTCACTTCGTGAAGGGCGTTCGTAATACAACGGGAGAGCAATCGCGGCTATGGCTGAGAAAAGGACGCAGAACATCAGGTACTGGAGGTCGCAGAGACCCGCGAGCGCCAGCCAGATCCCCGACCAGGCCGCATACCGTGCTCGTCCAGTCACCAGGGTTGCGTAGGCGCACAGGACGTACAGGGGGACGAACTCGGCAGCGACGAGGTTTGCGTGGCCCATGAGGTGCGCGGTGAAGTAAGGTGCGTAGCCAAAGGCCATGCCCGCGATAATACCGACAATCCGCGAGCGCACGATGGCGGTGATAGCCCAATACGCCGTGAACGCCGTCGCCGTGAGCGACACGAGGTTCAGGATGTTGTAGGTGGCGACGAGGTTGTAGTGGCGCTGCAGCGGGACCGCGAGCAGGCAGTTGAACCACTGCATCGTGTGCAATCCAAGGCTGACCGTACGCGGGTGGAAGATCAGGTCAGTTGAGGTCGTGGGTAGGTGAGCGTGTAGTGCCGATGCGAAATACCAGTAGTTCCAGAGGAATATGTACGGATCTGCCGTCTCGCCAATGATACGAGTGTCGATGTGGCGAACAGTCGGCCATGTCATCGCGACCGTGAGCAACGTGTACAGCAATAGGGCCGCGAGCGCTCCGCCCCAGGGTAGACGGAAATCGGGAGCTGGAGGGATCGGCAGCAGGGTGCGCGGGCGTATCTCTGGCAATGGAGCGGGAAGCGACGCGGAATCTTTGACCACGATTGTGCCTGCTATGCGATCATGCCATCCCTGACGCCGTTCGCCCGTAAGGATGGGCAAGAGGCCGAGCTTGACCGGAAGGCACGCCAGCATGTAGCCACCAATCCGCGTGACGGCGATGCGCCACGTGATAGGCCCAAACTGGTCCGTGACGATGCGAATTCCGCACGCGCGCATTCCGAGCGTACGCCCGAGTCGCCATCCGATAAGCGCGTACAGCCAGCAGAATATGGGGCTAGCGGTGAGCAGTATTCGCTGCGCCGAGTCGGTGAACTGGCTCTGAACGATAAGGTAGCCGACAATTGTGACGTGTATCAGGGCGATTATTGCGAGGTCAATGCCCGATGCAGCTAATCGCCGCCACGGTTCCGCGAAGATCTCGGCAGATTTTATCGGGAACCACCTGATGAGATACGCCCGCACACTTGCAACGGTGACGTTCATCGGCGGCGAGGAGGCGGGATCGTCACCGACCGGTGGAGTTTGCTTGTCTGCGCTGGGGAACACGCATTATGTTACCATAGGTATTCCCACGTGCGCGAGACCTTGTCAGTCTATTGCCGCCTATTCCACGCCTGACCACTCACCGCCAAACGCGGCGATCCGCCGCAGGGTAGCGTCGCCAACGGTTTCGGTGCAGCGCACGCGGACAGCGCTCAGCCAGTCGGGTTTGATGCGAATGATCCGCTTATGGCCGATACTGGTTCCGCTGGCGAGCGGCTTCCACTCGCCGCGCCACCTGCCTTCGAGCTCGAACGCCATCACTCGCTGACCGTTGGTAAGGTCTTCCTCGATCACGATATGATCGATAATCCCGGGCGTGCCGAACTCCAAGGTAGCGGCGCCAGCGCCGGTTTCAGCAAGCGGTTCGCCGAAGGTTGCCGCAATCCAGTCGCCGAACAGCTTGGCGTGCCGGTGAGCGTTCTCAGGGAATCGGCCGGACGGATCTGGGGCGAAGTTGGGCAGGAAGGTGGAACCGCGTCCTATTGTGGCGTAGTAGTGCTCGATCATGCTATCGAGGCGCTTCACGTATCCGCCGTTCCAGAACCAGTCGCCGCTGAAGATGGTGTTCGACTCCCACGCCACATACTCGGTGCCGTTCACGGGGTCCGCAAGCGGATCCGACTGGCCCTCGTCGGTGTCCTCGCGGCGGCACGCGTGCCAGAGCGAGCCAGCGGCGCGGCCACCGTGCACTCCCGTGGACGCGTCCCGATCGCGCGAGAGGTAGATGTCGGCTTTCATGAGCAGGCACGACGGCTGGCAGCGCCGCGCTTCGGCGACGATTGCGCCCCAGAACCTGTCCACCTGCGACGGGTTCAAGATGCCTTGGGTTTCCCCGATGTGATCGAGCCACAGATAGGCGATGGGTCCATAGTTTGTAAGCAATTCGCGGATCTGGGTGCATTGCATCTCCATAAACCGCTCGAACTTCTCGTCCGATGCCAGCCGCATGTTGGTCGAATGGAACCACGGCTTGTGCCACGTGCGATCGTCACCGGGTTCGAACAGGTGGTGTCCGTCCATGTACGACGGGTGGTACAAACAAGGCACGATCCCCTTGCGGCGGCATGAGTCGACGAACTCGCGCACCAGGTCGGCCTTGCCGTCGCGGTAGGATGCGTGGGCGATGGAGTAGTCGGTTGTGGCGGTGGGCCAGAGGCAGAAGCCCTCTTCGTGGCGCGCCGTGAACATGGCAAAGCGTGCGCCCATCTCCTGCGCCAGCGTGGCCCAGTCGTCACAGTCAACGTTGCTCGGCGCAAATGTACTCACTGGCTCCTGACCGTTGGGTGAACTCTGGTCGGTGTAGGTGGTCATCCCGTAGTGGATGAACAGCCCCAACTCGAGGTCCTGGAGAGCGAGTTGGTCGGCGGATGGGATGGGCACGCCGTCGCTTGCGCGATGAACGCCCATTGGTTGAAGGTCAAACATTGGAGAGTCTTTCTATTTGAGCGGTGTTTTGTCGGCAGACGTGGCCGCCTTGTCAAGCTGCCAAACCCGGACGTAATCGACCCGCATCTTGTTCCCGGTGGCGCAGCCTAGCAGGACATTCAGATGAGTCGTGTCTGCGATGGAGTATCGTTTGTCAACGCCTGGAGGCGGGATATCGTCCGCCCTGTGCCCCGACCACGTCACGAGGTCGGATGTCGGCAGCCCATCAAAGTAGTACTGTATGAACCCGCGACCGTTCGTGGCTGGCGATGCGGTGACGACCAGGCAGCCATAGCGATGGAACTTGTTGAAGTCGGTCTTGCTTGGTACGCCAACAATATAGTTCTCATAGTTCATGTTGTTGCCGGGAATCCCCTTCTCTTTGGACCATTTCCCGTACCAATCGTGAACAGCGCCGCTGTACGAAAACGGACCAGCCTTGGCAAACGTGTTGGCTTCAAAGAAATCGATTTCGATAAAGTGCTCGTATCCGGGGTCCTGCCCTTGCCACTGAGACCGCCCTTTTTCGAACGCCATGTGCTCGATAGCCATGCTCCAAAACGATGGGAAGCCATGCTTGATGTCGATTAGCTTCGGATCGAAGGCGATACTGGCCTCGAAATACCCTCCGCCGCCAAAGACCGTGCCAACGTAGCCTGTGGGGGTTGAGGCTGGGCACGCCGTTTCCAGCGACGCGTTGCAGCCGTCGGGGCCATCCACTGTCAGCACGCCACGTCGGACCGAAATGCACGAGGTTGGTGTGGTTTTGCCACCAAAGAACTGCTTTGTGTACCACTTGTATCCCGGTTGCCCAGTAGCGCCCGTGTCGATAGAACTGGCATCGTCGAACTCGTCGGCGAATGTGAGCGTGTAGCCAGTAGAAGCAGGGTCATTGGCATTGAAAATGGGAGATGCGGGCGCTAAGGCTGCGAGCGACATGCTGGTGCAAGTCGTCAAGACTACGGCGCTGGCGATGATGCGGAAGAGGCGTTCAGTTGGTGACATAGTGAGGTATTGGTCTTTCATCTTCAGTGCGAAGCCCTGCGCGAACTAGTGAAGGGCAAAAGTAGCGGTGTAAGTTGTTCCAAGGTTCGCCACCGTTGGTGCTTTGCCGTTGGTCAAATCGGCATACCCCGGCGAGAGGTATTGTGTAAGCGAGTTCAGGATCACATCGGTGCCCGCAGCGACCTTCTCTGGCTTCAGCCACTTGGCGTGGTTGTCAGCCATGAGGAAACACGAGCCCTCGCTGTGCCAACCGGTGACACTGGCATAGTACGATGTTGTCGCTGTGTAAGTCGCTCCCGTACGGTCGCATGGGCTGGTGACGTTGTTGATACACGTATTACCGAGAAGCCCGGTCGCATACTTCTGGCAGCTCGCGCATGTGCTCGATGCGGTGAGCGGGATCTTGTAGGTGGCACCTTGCAGATCGTTAAACCTGTCGAGACCGTCGCCTGCGGGAGACTGCCTGTATTCGGTGGGAATGGTCCACGCTCCGTTAGCTATCCCGCAGCCCGTCACCTCGAACAGCATGACGGTGCTCGCCGGTCCCGCCATAGTCGACACCTGGGCGGGCAGCGGTTTGATGACGCTACTGTAGCCTACCATGTTCGAGTTGACGGCGTAGGAGATGACGTCGCCGGCGGTTGAATCGTTGGGACAGAGGAAGACCTGGGTGCTCTTGACGTAGGGGTAGATCATCCGTGCCCAGCCTGTTCCGGCACCGTATCCATTATCTCCGCAAGGGACTGTTTCATCGTAGTCCTGCTCGTACTGCGTATAGCCCAGCCCAATCTGCTTCAGGTTGGAAAGACAGGCGGTTTGGCGTGCCTTTTCTCGAGCCGTCGCAAACACCGGAAAAAGTATAGCTGCTAATATCGCTATAATAGCTATAACTACGAGCAACTCAATTAATGTGAATCCTTTGAGCTTCATTTCAGTCCTTTCGCACTTTTGCTATGTGGTATGGCGGGCCAAGAGATCGACAGGCACGACGATTCGCCCCACTGGCATATCGACACGTTCCATCCGTTCAAACACCCGGTCAACAGCCACATGAGCCATTTCGTCGGGATGCTGGTCGACGGTAGTCATGCGGAGCGCATCCGCTTCTCGTTCGTCGCCAAAACCCGCGATTGCCACATCCTGGGGCACCCTGAGTCCAAGATCCATACACGCATGGTAGACTCCGGCTCCGCTGCCGTCGTTCGCTGCGAAGATCGCGGTAGGTGGTCGGTCGAGAGCGAGCAGCCGACGCGCCCCTTCGTATCCTGCTTCTTTATCGTAGCCGCCGCCCTGCAAAAGCTCAGGATCAAATGGCAATCCGGCTGCGGCGAGCCCCTCTTGGAACCCCTTCACCCGCTCTTGAGCCGTGAACACACATCCAACACCCGGAACATGGCCGATTCGGGTGTGACCTCGCTCCACCAGATGCGCGACGATCATTTTCACGCCACCCCGGTTGTCACTCACGACCGAGTCGATTTGCCCGGACACGTCGGTATCGTTCACGATGACAGCTGGTATGCCAGCCTCGACGACGCAGCGGATCAGCGGACGATCCTCTCCGATACCCCACCCGCCGCTGACGCAGATGAGCGCATCCACCTGGTGGTCGAGAAGCAATTCGATCTCGCCCTGCTCCAGTTCGAAGTGCTTGCGGCTTCGTGCCAGCAGGATCTGATAGCCGCGCTGAGTCAACTCCTCGCGTATCGGTGCAGCTATCCGACCGTCAAAGGTATCAAGTCGCGTTACAAGCCCGACGAGATGACTCTTTCCGTGGGCCAGACTTTGCGCGAGCCGATTCGGGCGATAGCCGATAATCTCAGCGGCTTCGAGGACTCGCTGCCGTGTAGCATCGGGCACTGCGGCGTTCTTGCGTCCGTTGAAGACGTAAGATACAGTCGCCGTCGACACTCCAGCCTGCACGGCCACATCGTTCCTACTCGGTTTCTTCTTCAGCATAGTGTTTCGTTACGCGCGTAACAATAGTAACACGTGAGCGCAACGATGTCAAGAGGATGCCGTAAAAAAGCACGCCAATCGGTAAACGATGGCGTGCTTTGCGGGACTAAATTGACGTCCCTGTCCAGCGGAGTGGCTCAAGGAGCTATCCGGCACTGAAGTACCGGGCTATTTGGGGATTCACCTTTGGTGAAAAGTCCCTCCGGGACTCCGTGCATGTTTCGCTTCGCGATGATCTTTTGTGCACGTGAGGACCACAGGAGTCAGAGACCACCGGCAGAGCCGGTGGCTTGAATATGAACCGCTCAAAGCGGATAGTTGTTGGTACAGATTGGGCCTCCTGAAGGAGGCTTACAATAGGCTCAGTTGATCCAAGCGCTTATCGGCTTGTTCCTGACGCT
>DASXUY010000018.1:0-48915 GCA_036504535.1 Capsulimonadaceae bacterium | reverse complement strand
TGCGGTCATGCGGAAGCTGCTACTAATTGTCTACGGTGTCCTTAAGCACCGCCAGCCGTTTAACCCTGACTATAAATCTGTGCCACTCAATCCCTGTCATCAATTCTAGCAGGGGGTTGACAACACAGTATCTGGACCCATATGCCGCTACGCGGCGAGTGGTTGGCGATGGGATGGCGAGGCATCCGGGACCGAGGTCGCGGCCTGACGCAGACCGCCCGAAGCGGGCTAAAAGAGTGCGAAACGGACGACTGAGTTGGTGCGACCCGCCCTTGGCGGTATCTTTACTCCCCCTTCGCGAGCCGGGCGAGGAACTCCTGCGGCGTGAGGATGCCGGTGATGCGGGTGCCGGGTAGCTCTTTGCCTTGCGGGTCGAGCACCACGACGGTGGGGAGCTGTTGGACGCCGAACTTAGCTTCAAGAGCTCTGTTTGGGGCTGAGTCGAAGTCGCTGAGGTCGGCGCGCAGAGTGGTGAACGACGCGAGTTTCGCTTTGACGTCGGCCTGCTGGAACACCTGCTTGTCGATAGCGTGGCACGGGACGCACCAGCTTGCCGTGAAGTCGATCACGATTGGGCGGCCAGCGGCGAGAGCGGAACGGTACTCGTCGTCGGTGTACGGTGCCCATTGCGCGGCGGCGGGAGCGCTAGGCTTGCTTGCTGGAACATAAAATGGGGCAGTCGATGGCGTTGTTAGCGCTTTGTCAAGGAAGCTGGCAAAGGTCTTCGGGTTGCTTTCGATGCCGACGCTTATACCGATCTCGCTTCCGTCAGGCCCCATCAGAGCGTAGAGTGGCTGCGCGATAGCCTTGCCGATCTTGAGTTGCAGCACCTGATTGCGGTCGGCGTTCGGGCCGCCGTCGGTGTAGAGGCGTACGCGCACGAACTGAGCGAGACGCGACGCGACCTCAGGCTTCGGGAAGATGTTCTGCTCCATCCAGCGACAATTGGTGCACGTGTAACCCGTGAAGTCGATAAAGATCGGCTTATTCTCACGCTTGGCGACGACGAGGGCAGCATCGTAATCGTCGAGCCACGAATCGTCGGCCTTCACCGATGCCGTTTTGCCAACACCATATTCAGCCTCGGGCACAAACGCCGCGAGGTCGCGGTTGATTGGCCGCCCGCTCATGGCGTAGAAGCAGTACACAGCCGCTGCACCAAACAGCGCGATGCCAATGGCTCGGCCCAATGTCACCTTCGCAGGCTCGTCGGGGTAAGCATTCACCCGCAGCGCCCCGATCAGGTACAGCGCGCCACAGACGAAGATGACCGCCCAAATGCCGAAGATCACGGGGCGCGTGAACACATGCGCCTGCCAGACAAGGTCGGCTTTGCTGAAGTACAGCACAGCGTACGCCAGCTCTACAAACCCCAGGACAGCCTTCATGCGCGACAGCCATGCACCGCTTTTCGGAAGGCGTGTCAGTAGCGGCGGGAACAGCGCGATCAGGAAGAACGGTAACGCGAGTGCGCTTGAGAATACCACCATCCCAACCACGGGCCGCAGATAGCCGCCTCCCACCGTCGCGGCGGTCGCGAGCACGCTGGCGATGAACGGCGCCGTGCAGGTGAACGCTGTGAACACGAACGCGAGGCCCATGAGCAGGACGCCGACCAAACCACCCTTACCGCGGCCCGATGCTGCCAGCTTCGACAAACCTTGTGGTAGTTGGAGGTTGAATGTTTCGAAAAACGCGAACGCCAGCACCACAAACAGCACGCCAAACCCGGCATTGATCCACGGGTTCGCGGCCACGCGGTTCGGCCCCGCAGCGCCGAGGGTGACGGTCGCGATCAGGCCGAGCGCGACAAACGAAAGCACGATGCCGACAGCGTACGCCGCCGCGAGTTCGATCAGCTTGCGCCGCTCACCGTGAGCCTCCTTCGTGAAGTAGCCAAACGTCACCGGGATGAGGGGGAACACACACGGAGTGAGGAGCGCTAGGAGGCCAGCCACGAATGCGAACCCGATGAACGCGCCGAGGCCATCGGGCGCGGCGAGCGCGGCACTCGTTCGCGTGGTCGAAACTTGCGTGCTCACGGACTGAGTGGAGCTGGCAAGATTGAGCAGCGGCGGGACCGGTGTGTATTCCTCGCGAACGGCTCCTGGTGCGACGGTGAATGAAACATCGCGAGTGAACGTCATCGGCGGGTTGCAGAGGTGATCGTTGCACGCCTGATAGCGCACGGCGATGGTGGCGTCCACTTTGCCGTTGGAGCCAGCCGGTATCCGAGTCGCTGCGGAAAACCTCGCTGAAGACTCGTGGTACTGGACATCAGTCTGGAAGTTCGAGTCGAACGCCTTGTGAGGCCAAGATTCGCGCGGGCCGCCAGCCTGTGTAAGCCCCTCGCCGGAAAGCGTCACCGTCGTCGCAAACGGACCCGGATTCGGGCTCGGAACGACCGAGTAGACGTGCCACCCTTTGGCAATGTGCGCAGTGACACTCACCGTGACCACCTCGCCCGGATGCGCAACGGTTGGCGAAACGATGGCCCGGTCGAAAGTAACCGGGCTCGAAGGAAAATTGGGGGCGGCATGGACAATGACGCCCATCGATGCGAGCAGAAATAGGGAGAGGACGAGCAACCGTATTCGGCGAAGGCAACAAGACATCGGGTTCACACAAATTCCCTTCCCGCTTCGGGAAGGTGGCGCTCGTCTCAGCGAGCGACGGATGGGATTCCTTAAAAATCTCCCCCGCTTACTTCACCGCAACGGTCACGCTGACCGGCTGGGTGACCGGCGGGTAGCAGGACTTGTCGTCGCATCCCTGGATTTTGAGCGAGCCGGTGAGCACAATGGGCTTCTTGGGGGCGGTCTTTGCGACCTTGAACGGGACCGTGATAGTTGGAGTGCCTTTGTAGACAAGCAACGCTTTCGTCGAATACGACTCGGTCACCGACTGGGCCTTCGGGTAGATCGGCGCACCGAATGTCACACCGGCGACCTTGCCGGGCGTGAACACAGTTGGGATCATGAACGGGTCGGCGGGCTTGTTGGCGTTAATGTGTGTCTTCGCGTTCACCAGCTTGACGCTCACAACCAGCTTGCCGGTGCCCCCGGGCTTGACGGATGCGGGCGACGCAACAGCGGTGATATCGGCGTATGACTTCGGCGCAGCGCTGGCGGGCAGCGTGAACGATGCAACGGCGGCGCAGGCGATTAGGCCAAGAATTGGCTTTGTATGCATGATGGCGGGTCCTTAGTAAAAGTGGTGGGTGATCTAAAGGTTGTCGGCGACAACTTTGTCCAGCGCGAGGGGCAGGTCTTCCTTCATGTTCTGATCGTATCCCACAAGCTTGGCGACGATGGTTCGGTTTCGCCCAATAATGATTGTGACCGGGATGGCGTTGATCTCAAGGGCAGCGGAAACAATGGGAGGCTGATCGATCAGCATAGGAAGGCCGAGTTTCATCTCAGCGGCGTACTGTTGGACAACGGATGGCTCGTCGTTGGAGTTTACAGCGTAAAACTGCACGCCTTTGCTCTCGTACTGCTGCCTGATCTTGTCGAGTTCGGGCAGTTCGAGGCGGCACGGTCCGCAATATGTCGCCCAGAAGTCCAGAACCACAGGCCCTTTGGCGACGGCATCGGCCAAACTAAACGGCGCTCCATCTGGCGTTTTCATCGCGAAGTCGGGAAGCTGAACTCGCTGATCGGCGGGCAGGATGGCGAACGGACGGTCAGCGTCGGCAGGCTCTGTCGCCATCGACGACATACTACGACCGATATCGGCAATCATCCAGAGGGCTCCAGCGAGCAAAAGCACCGTGAGCCAAAACTTTGGGCTTTTCAGGGTCATTGAGTTAACTACGCTCCCCCGCCGAACTTGGTTCCATTTCGCAGCATCGCAACCGATGTGTCACACATAAGAAAAGCGGGGCGGCTCATTCCGGCCGCGCCCGCGATTATTTAGCTCAGACCGGGATCTGTATTTCAGACCGGAAATATGGCGGAGCGTGAGAGATTTGAACTCTCGCGGGAGATTACTCCCCCCTACAGGTTTAGCAAACCCGCCCCTTCAGCCACTTGGGTAACGCTCCACGTTTCCCGTTGAACCAGAAAGTGGTTCGGACTGAGCACGTGTATTTTAGCACACGAAACATCAAATTGCAACCGATAACGCAACGTTGATCAGAGATAACGCTAATGCGGCAGGTTTCAAGCCAGGAGACCAAATGCCATGCGGTCAGTCTGCATGCTCTTCGGCGAGCGCCGGGTGGATTGCGCGCTCGCGTATGAGGTCATCGTATTCGCCCTCCGAGAGCTGCGCCAGGAAGACGTCGACGACCTGCGGATCGAAGTGCGTTCCGCTCAGCTGCCGGATATGCGCGATTATCTTTTCCACGGGCCATCCGGCGCGGTACGGGCGGTCCGAGCAGAGCGCGTCCCAAACGTCGACGACCGCGAAAACGCGCGCAGAGAGAGGGATTTGCACCCCCTTGAGGCCGCGTGGGTATCCGGTGCCGTCCCATTTCTCGTGGTGAGCGTACGGAATATCAAGCGACGGCTTAAGGAAGTCGATGGGAGAGAGCATCTCGTAAGCGTACACCGGATGCCGCTTCATGATCACCCATTCCTCGTCGGTAAGCGCTCCTGGCTTAAGCAAGATCTGGTCAGGGATGCCCATCTTGCCGATATCGTGCAGCAGGGCGCCGCGGCGAACATACATCAGCTCAAGGTCGCTCGCCCCCAGCGCCTTCGAAAGACGCAGGCTCATATCGGTGACCCGGCGCGAGTGGCCCTCGGTTTCCTTGTCGCGCAGGTCAAGCGCACGTGACCACCCTTCGATGGTCTCGTCGTACGCCACCGACAGCTCGGAGTTGGACTGCTGCAGCCTGTCGAACACGCTGTCGTTGTCGATAGCGATTGCGGCCTGTACGGCGAGCGCTTCGACAAACGACGTCCAATCCTTGTCGGGGTTGAGCGTCTTGCGCTGAAAGATCTCCAGAATGCCCTTGATCTGCCCCTTGATGATGAGCGGGATAGCGTAGTAGCTGACGAACTCCTGGTCTTCAAGGACTGTCGAGGAAGAAAATGCTTCTGAGCGCGCGGAGATATCCGGGATAAAGATCGTGCATCGGCCAAGCGCGGCCTTGCCAGCCTGAAGGGTACCAATCAGGCGCTGAATATCGCGGCGGCCACCATGCCGAAAGCCCGTGCCTGCGGCGTATTTCAGGCGCTGGGTGTAAGGGTCGTAGATCAGGATGCGCGCCGCGTCGACCTGTAGCTGACCTGTGAGATGGTCGAGGCAGATCCCAAGAGTGAGCGCCAGATCCTGGCTGGTCGAGATCGCTGAGTCGATCTGGTGCAACGCGGACACACGCTCAACGCGTCGCCGCAGCTGACCGTTCAGCCGGCCCAGGTGCAGTTCGCGTTGCTTGCGCTCGGTGATGTCGGTAGTGACACCCTCAGCGCGGATCACCGTGCCGTTGTCGTCACGAATAGCGCGGGCCTTGGTGTAGATCCACCGCTCGACACTGTCGGCGGCGATGGTTCTGCATTCAAACTCCATGCTGCCATAGCTAAGCAAAAACTGGAGGCACTCATCAACGCGCCCGCGATCATCAGGGTGGACCGACGCCAGCCAGCGCCCTGGTGACCCTAGAAGCTGATCCAGCGTCGCTCCGAAGATTCTAGCACCGGCAGGGTTGACGAAGAGTAGCTCATTTGACGCTGTATCCAACGCCCAAACCGCGTCGTCGACGGTATTCACTATGCTGGACAGCAGCAGGTGGCCGCTCACAAACGGCGACGCACTTCCAGCAATCACGGTTCGCTCATCGACTGGCTTCGCAGATTCGCGAAACACTGGGAGCACAGTCGTGAGGTCCACATCGTGCCCTATGGAACTGTGCCCGCCATCAACCAGGCGCAGCGACGGATGTTGTGCTGGGCGAATGGAAATCATGAGCCGCTCGACGGTGCTCATGGGCATGAGGATGGCGACGCAATCGACGAGAATGCTCTCGCCGTCCACCAATGCAGGTGTGGAGCGGATTTCGGAGCAGTCGATCTCACTCCCGGAGAAGCATGCGGCAAGCGGAAAGTCGGGTAGCAGTTCGGTGACGTGGCGACCGAGGGCGGCGTCAGCGTCGCAGGCGAGCAGTATCTCAGCCTCAGCGTTGATAGCGACAATACGACCGGTGCTGTCACAGCCGACGAGTGCCGCAGGCTTGACTGCAGTCACGGGTGTTGGATTAACCAAACCGTAACTATCTATTATAGGTTTTGCCTGGCTCATAGATCGTACAGCCTTGTAATTCGCGCGCAGGCGGCGCAATGTATTCGTGCACTCTGGCGAAAAGGTGGCGAAAGGCGTGAGAGCACTGATGAGATTGTCGGTAAATGTGCGGTGCTTCCACAGGTTTTTGTCACGGGACAAATCGAAGAAGAACGAGGCACTCCGCCATAAGCTACGGGTATCGACGCTTGCCAGGTAAGGTATAACCATAATGGCCTGATAGTGGCGCTACCATGCGTCACGAACACGATCTGGCGGGAGGAAGATTCATGGCATTGATCGCCGCGAAGCCCTGGCGAATCCAGGACGAACTCATCGAGCAGCCCAGTTGGGGCGGACGCTATATCATCGACCTGAAGGGGTTGGGCAGCGATGATCGCTGGGCAGGCAAGAAGGTCGGGCAATCCTATGAGCTAGCGCGATCATCCAAGCTCTTCGATCCGGAAACCGGCGCGCTTCGGTCCCTGACCGATCTCCTCGCAGCGGCGCCGCTTGACCTGCTTGGGGCGAAGGTTGTCGACAAGTTCGGTTCCGATCTTTCGCTATTGATCAAGCTGACGCAGGCGAAGGGCAACTCGTTTCAGGTGCACCTCCCCGAAGGCAAGGCGCTCAATCACTGGATACCGAAGCCAGAGGCGTGGTTTTACCTGGCGCCCGGGCTATTCACCTTCGGCATGAAGAAGGGCGTTTCGTACGAGGACTTCTCGGCGGCATTGCGCGAAATTGACGCGCTCATGACCACGCTCAGCGGCGACGTCAAGTCGGGCAGGCTCCCGCTCGAATCGGCAAGGGCCACTGCGGCCGCTAAGATCGCTCAGCTCAATCCGTACCAGTATATCAATGTCATCGAAGCGAACACCGATGATATCGTCGACCTCACCGATGGCGCGATACACCATTCGTGGGAGGAGAACGATGCCAAGTTCCCCGACGGCAACTTGGTGTACGAGGTGCAGGTGGATGTGCAGGACGCGTATTGCTCGATGCGCGGGTTCGACAAGGGGAAGCTCCTCGACGATGGCAGTCTGAGACCGACCCATGTCGAAGACTACCTTGCCACAATCATTAACGACGACCGCCACAATGACCTTGCGCAGCACATCCAGAAGCCGCGACTGGTCTCCGACGATGGCGGCGTTCGCACCGAAGCGCTCTTCCGAACGCCGTACTTCAACCTCGACCGTATCAGCATGCCAGGCGACTCGGAGTCCACGCAGTCGGTTAGCAACGGCTTCCATCACCTGTTTGTGCAGGATGGCTCGGCGAGAATCGACGATACTGACATTGAGCAAGGACAATCCTTCCTCATTCCCGCTAACGCAGGCGAGTATGGAATAATATCGGAGAACGGTGTCACAATTCTCAAAACATACCTCCCGGTCTAGATTGTCGGGTCAATTGTCGTTGCCGCTGGAGCATCCTCCCGCGATCCTGCGGCACTCAGCACTCTCGGGCTCTCTACCGCATGAAACTTTACTATCAGCAGTTCGAAGGCGGAGTTACTAATTTTGGCGACTGTCTTAATGTTTGGCTGTGGGATCAACTGATTCCTGACCAGCTTGACGATGACGAGCGCACCGCATTCGTGGGTATCGGCACCCTTCTCAATGACAACCTTAAGCGCAGCACTCCAAACGCCAATCGCTGGGTGATTTTCAGTTCCGGTGTCGGCTATTTCGACGGTCCGCCGTTGCTACGAAGAACAGATCACGTGTACTGCGTTCGCGGCCCGCTATCCGCCGAGGCCATGGGGCTCGATGATAGCTATGCGGTCACCGACGGCGCGGCTCTTGTTCGCAAAGTTTACAAGCCAAGCGGAATCAAGAAGTTCAAATTTGCCTTTATGCCGCATATCGAGGGAATAGCCGACGAAGCGTGGCTCTCGATATGCGATGACCTGGGATTTGACTATATCGATCCGCGCCTCCCAGTTGAGGAATGCCTGCGCCGCATTTCCGAAGCCGAAGTTCTCCTCGCGGAGGCAATGCACGGAGCGATAGTCGCCGACGCCCTGAGGGTGCCGTGGGTTCCTGTCGTGACGACCACCAACATCCTCTCGTTCAAGTGGAGCGACTGGTGCGGTTCAATCGGGCTTAAGTTCGAACCCCATTGGATAGCGCCGATGATAAACCGGCGTAAGTCAGGCGATGTGCTCCAACCGCTACGCACGTTGCGGTATCAGGCACGGCGCGGTCTGTCGATGCGCGATCTGCGGGCCGTAAGCCGCTCCGCAAAGCCGCTGCTGAGTTCCGAGGTCATGATTGCTAATCGCACCGACGAACTTGAGCACCGCCTGGCCAAATTCCGCGCGGACCACGCTGCGGGCGCATTTCGCGAGATGCCCGTGAGCTAGCCAGGCTGAGCCTGGACCCTTGCCGCGCCTCGGAAGGCGCGGGTGTGCGACTTGACGCTGTACTCCGCTTATCGTAGGCGTCCACGGCGTTTGTTCAGGCATTCCAAACTTACCGATGAAGCTAAAGCTCGACCTGCACCCGATTTTCAATGATAGCGCCAAGATTGAAGCGTCGCTCGCAGCAATCATCGACGATGCTATCGCAAAGCGCGCCACTGAAGTCGAGATCATCCCTGGGAAGGGCTCCGGTGCGCTCAAGAAGACCGTGATCAGGTTTCTTGACCGTGCCGACATTAAGGCCAAATACCACCGCCTCGAAAAGGACTCCGACAACTGGGGCCGCCTGTTCGTCCACTTCCGCCATGACCGTACAGCGTCGTCCGGTCCCGCGCCAACGTTGCGAGTCAGCGCCACCGTCGAATGCGTCTGCTGCCAGGCTCCGATCACCGTCCCAGCCGACGATGCGCCCGTCCAGCTAACTGTTGAATGCCCCTCGTGCGCGTCCCCCAACCTCATCACGCTCACGTTGGACTTTCGCGGCAAGGTCCGCGCCAAGACCGACTGGGGCTACGGGAGTGATGAGTCTCCGTCGGCCTGACGGCGCTTCGTGACCCCGCATTTTTTACTCCACCCCCTTGGCAAAACTAAGCGTTTATGTTATGCTGTGAGTCACTCCATCGATGGAGTGAAATCACGCCGCATTTCGTGAAAGTCTACCGCCATGTCCAACGTCTCCCTTTCCCGCATCGTCGCGCTTGCCGTCGCGTTATCGATCACTGCCGCGGTTGCACCCCGCCGCGTTCAAGCCGACACCACTCCGCTGTTGTCGCAGAAGCTGGTTTGGGCGCACAGTATGATGTGCTTCCCGCTTGAGCTCAAATTGATCGTGCCCTATCACCCGGATACCGGATACGAAACGTACGGAGCAAATTACCCGCTGGATCAGGGCGTCGATATCGCGAAGAACACGGGACGCGGGGGGCTTGAGACGGACATCGATGACGCAAAGAAGGCGGGAGTCGACGGGTTCTTCGTGGACATATTCACAGGCAACTGCGAAGGTTACCTTCAGTCCGCAGACAAGGTGGGTGGGTTCCTGATTGCTCCCTGTATCGACCTGAGCCTGGTTTCGAAGGATAAAATCGAGGCGACAGCAGCCGAGGTTATTATCCGCAACAGCCGGATCGCGCTGAAATACAAGTCTTCGGCAATGCTAGGCGATCGAGTTGTCTGGTTCAACTATGGCACCGAAATGATGCAGCCTGACCAATGGCAACGCGTCTTCGACAAGGTGGCTGCTGCAGGCTGCAAGATCTACTTCGTCGGCGCACTGCAGCCCAATGGCGACCTTTCCCTCAACAAGCAGATGCCCGGAACTGTGGCGCAGTGGATACCGAACTTCGATGCCGGGTACTCATTTGGAGCGACCGGCAAGTACTGGGACGACGTGATCGCAGCTTACAAGGCAGCCGGGAAGCCGTTCATGGGCGGCATGATGCCCGGCTACTACCGCGTCGGCGGCGGCTACTCGGACCCGAAAGGTACCGCGACTTATCGCACTGAGTGGCACCGTCACATCGACGCAAAACTGCCGTGGACATCGATCTCAACGTGGAACGACCTCGCTGAAAACACGCACCTGCTGCCAGCCGCAGACTTGAACGACACCCGATCTGAGATAACACGCTGGTTTTCATCCAAGTTCAAAGCCGAGCCGCTTCCTTGGAACGCGCCACGTCTCTACATCACCACGCCCAAGACGATGTACCCCGGCAAAACGTACGTAGCCGAGGCGCTTGTGCTGAACGGCGGCGCAAAAGCAGTCGATGTGAAGATAGAACTCGTCGACGGCAACCGCAAGCGCCTCGCTGGTGTCGAGCCTGTCACCGCCACGGTGCAGCCTGGCGACGATGGATCTGCTACGGCGACGTTCACCCTGCCAAAGCGCCCTGCTAACGGCTTCATTCGTGCCCGTGCGGCTGTTACCGTCGGCGGACGCACCATCGAAAGCGTCACAAGCGCCCCAGGCGTCTGGATCGACCCGATCGCGCAACCCGGATACCCATCGATGTTCTACTCCATACCCGCCCACCTGGCGCTGCCTGGTAAGGTTGGCCTGAAGCTTGCCGAGGGAAAGGATGGAACACAGACAGCTGTCGTGACGCCGCCGAAGGCCAATATTAAGTTCGTCGACCTGCTCCACAACACAGAGCTGGCGCGCAACTTTTTCGCGAACGCTCCGTACGAGCAGGTTATCCCGCGCAAAGAGAAAAGCGGAGCGATTATAGGCCGCACAGAGTGGGGCTATTACGTTTCGCGGGTGATTGACCAGGAGCATCGGGTTGCGTACTCGGACCCGATCTACATCGCACCGACCATGGACCTGCGAGTTACCGAGACGTACCCGTTCGACGAAGGCGCGGGTACGTCGGCGAAGGACACGTCGGCCTACAAGCGCATCGGCAATCTACGGGGCGTCGCATGGACCGCTCCCGGCGCGAATGGGTCCGGCAGCTGCGTGTCATTCGACGGGAAAGCGTCACGGCTCGATCTTCCTCTGTCGCAAGGCCCTGTTGGCCCGATGGCGTTTAGTGTCAGCGCCCGCCCCCATGGATATGGCGGGATGGTGTACTGCGACTCGGGCGGCATGTGGCTCAGCTTCAGCGAATCCGGGCACCCGCAACTCGTGCGTCTTGGACCTAAGGGCTGGGCGACGGTCGAAGGGAAGACAAAGGTCCCTGTCGACCAGTGGACACAGTTCCGTTGCGTCTGGGATGGGGCTAACCTGAAGCTGTTCGTCAATGGTCAGCCAGACGGCGAGACCGCTTGCGCATCAGCCTTCACGAGCGCGCGTCGGGCGCTGGGTTACAACCCGTTCGGCGGAGGCAGCGCCTATTTCAATGGCGACGTGGACGACTTCAAGATCGAGATGCTAGATTGAGATCATTACCTCATCCCCAACCCTTCCCCTACGATAAGGGGAAGGGAGCCGGATCGGGCATCACCCATTGAGCACGCTGTCGCTGGCGCATCGATATCGTAAACAACGTCTTTAAGAGCTGTTCGAACAAGCATCAAGAGTGCGATATCGTCTCGCCTAGCATTGCCGATATGGTCCGCAGCTCCCTGCATCAGGAGCGCCACGGCGAGCGAGGCCGTTGGGGCGCAACTGGCGGCGCGAAATAGGTGTTGCGCGCCTTCGGGACCCATAAACTCACCGTAGCTACTTCGCGCCTCCACGAGGCCGTCAGTAGAGAGCAACAGCGTCGCGCCAGGGGCGATCTCGGCGATACGAAGTTCGTACTCCTCGCGCTCCCCCAGCCCCAGCATACAGCCTGTCCCGTCAAGCGTCTGGACAACTCCGTCAGGACCGACGATCATAGGCGGCTCGTGGCCAGCGGACGCATACTCCAGGACGCCGGTTCTGGGATCGAGGGTGCCGACGAAGAGAGTTGCCCCTCTTACAAGTCCTCCCTGCCCCGCAATCTGCTCGCTCAACAATGTTAGGACACGTGCGGGACTGCTGACGCGGTTCGAATGCGCGCGTACAGAGTAGCGTAGCAACGCAGTTGAAGCTGCGGCTTCCTTACCCTTACCGAGCACATCGCCCATCATTATGCCGTACAAGCCACCCGGCATCGGATAAACGTCGTAGAAGTCGCCTCCCACACCGTCGTCGCTCGCGGGTGATGAGAGCCCCGCAATGTCGTAGCCCTCGATTTTAGGAAGCGTCTCGGGTCGCATGGTCGTCTCCAGATACGACACGACTTCAGTCCTCGCATCAGCTCGCACTGTGGCGGCCTTCGCCGTGTGAACAAGAACAATCGGGATAGCGGAGCCGATGGTCACGAAGATAAGCTGCACGAACGGCATTTCAGGGGATGGTGACGGCATATGTCCCTGAACAACCATCTGCTTGAACAAGGTATCGCCGACAGCAACAGAAAGGCCAAGGGCCGCAACCGCAAAAGCTGAGCCAAACCGTGCGGCCATGATGGTAACGATTACAAGAGCCGTGAGCGGCCACGGTACGCCTGCACGAATTAGGACGGCCTCCATGGCGAGGAGAGCGATTAGGGTTGCGAAACTAGCTATCAGCTGGCTCGGCTGCCTCAGACAAAGCGCCGAATTTAGGCTCAAGGAAAGGCCACTCTGCCGGGCCGATTGGAAAAAGCATCTCCCGCTCGCAATTGATACCATGAGATTGAGCTCCTTTCGCAGGCTCTCGATTGCGTTCATGAGTATATGGTATCAGCGGGTTATGATAGCCACGTGAAATTTTGTGCTTGACTGCTAAACAGAATAAAGAAATCAGCGGCTCCCACCGAACCGCGTTCGGCGAGACATAGGGTCAGTGACACGATGGTTGATCTCAGTTGCGCCATGGCCGAAATGGCGCGACGAGATATGGGAGCACGAGGCTAGACCGTGTACGGGTTGTAAGGTGCTACCGGGTTTGTCGGCGGGTACGGCTTGACCGGGTTACCTGTGCAGTACGGATGGTACGGGTTCTTCGGGTTCTTATCGCAACCGCCATGATAAGGCGCGTACGGGTTCACCGGATTACCCGCGCAATACGGATGATACGGATTCTTCGGGTTCTTGTCGCAGTCGCCATGGTAAGGCGCGTACGGGTTCACCGGATTCCCTCCACAGTAGGGATGGTACGGGTTCGGCGGGTTGACGCCTTTCACCGGCGGTTTCGGCTTGGGTTTGGCATGGGCCTCCGCGATGCTGTCGGTCATTGGCATCAGGCAGACGGCGGCGGTTGCGATAATCGACTTGGAGACGACATCGAGAAACCGACGGCGAGTGAACAGATCTGGTTGTTCGTCGTTATTTTCAGGCATAGGGTGCATTCTCCTTTTTTGTTGCTGGCAGTACTATCCCGTGTCTCATGCACTGTTCGAGAAGGATGTCGCCATCGGGATGGTGGCGTCGAACGTGCTGTGCTGATCTTGATTGTTGAACCAAGCTGAGGAAATTGACGACGTGCTCGCGGCCGCGCGACACGGTGAGCGGCATCTGGGCGGCGCGGCTTCTGACAACAAGCCCATCGTCACCAAACGCGGTCACTTCCAGGTCGTCAGCCACGCTGATCGGGTCAAGGCACGCATACTTCTCGCGATGGCTCACTGCGGTCAGCAGCGCCTCGGCGGCCCCGAGAACCTCTTCGCCACGAATTGACTTCATGCAACGAACGCCACACGACTTCGGTTCGTAGCAGCAGCCCTCAGGATCGGTCACGATCGCGCGATGGGTTAGCGGTCCCCAGAAGTGCGCAAACGTTGGCCCCGCGACGGTCACAACAGGGGTTCCGAGTGCAGCGGCGAGATGCCCTACCCCTGAGTCGTTGCCGATGACAAGGTCGCAGGCATCGAGCACCGACGCCAGGTCGAACAGCGGCCAATCGAGTACAGGAATGGCCCTGTCGCGAAGCGGCATCAAGCCGAGGATCTGCTGCACCTGCTCGCACTCCGCCCCGCTGCCGATTAGCAGAATGTTGGCATCGTAGCGCTGGATAAACTGATTCGCCACAAACGCGAACCCTTCAGGACTCCACCGCTTGAACGCGTACCCCGCGCTGCTCCCGGGATGCATCGCGATAATGGGAACATCGGGGCGCGCGCCGACCACATTGAGCAGCCTTACGGCGTGGAACTCGTTCCCTGGAGGGATACTGAGCGTCGGGACTTCGTCGATGGTGCTGATTCCGATTCGCGCAAGCCCTTCGGCCAGCCGCTCATACGCCGTCGTGCGTTCGGCTTCTGGCCGGTAGTGCGCGAACAGGCGGATGACTGCGGCCTCCTCGGTGGCCGTTAGGAACTCGCCAGCATATTCAGCCGGGTC
Source organism: Capsulimonadaceae bacterium (assembly GCA_036504535.1). Classification (GTDB taxonomy): domain Bacteria; phylum Armatimonadota; class Armatimonadia; order Armatimonadales; family Capsulimonadaceae; genus JARLGU01. Next base: position 34,466 of record DASXUY010000018.1, on the reverse strand, counting down.
GGCATCGATCACAAGATCATAGCCGTCAAGGTTGGCAAAGAACGGCTCGGACTCTTGCCATCGGGCAAAGTGGTCGCCGGTGAAACCGAGCCTGGCGAACCCATCGCACGAAGCTGGAAGCTGAACGGTGAGTTCGGCGCGGGGGCAACCGGCGATGATAGCGCGGACAAGCGGTTCGCACAGGACAGCGTCGCCGAGGCCACGGCCAGTGCGAAAGAGGATGCGGCGAACGGCACGCAGGTCAAGCGAATCGCTTGAACGCGGTAGCGACAGAGAGTTCATGACTTGCAAATCTCAAACGCTCGCGGGCCGAATCGCGGCGGTAATTTCATTGTAGCGTCCGAGTATGAAATTGTTATGAAGGCTGGTGACGCGTTGACAATTATTATTGGATATGTGTTGACCTTGCTACCTTAAGCGTTCATGCGATCGATGCGAGCGGAAAAACCTCATCCCTGGACATCAGAATGTCCCCCTTCCGCTTAGAAAATACAGAACCTCTCCTCCCCACTTCGTGGGTCCCCTCCTCTCCTAAAGGAAAGGCAAAGAGGTTGCGTCTGGCACATTTACATCCATATGGATGGATCGCTTCCATGACGACTCCTACGATAAGGAGAAGGGAGCCGGACTCTGAGGCAGAATTTGCCGCCACCGTTCCCTGCCTCGCGCATAAACTGAAAAAGGGAGGTGGGTATGCGTTTCCCTCTTGCGGCTTATGAAATTCGCGGATAAAGCGAGTATGGCATCGAAACGACGGCGCGGATTATGCGTTTTTGAGGCAGTTATGCGTGCTCCGTGGAGCTCCTGTCCGCGTGTCTCGCTGAGCCGGTCCTGCAAATTGTCAAGGTGCAATTGATGACCTCTTTGGGTAATTCATCTTCACTGTTAGTATAACATATATTTGTAAACGTGTCAATATTATAGAACAACTGTTTCTCTATGAGGGCCGGGATTTGCGCGGTCGCGGTGGCGAGATGGGAGCGAGGCGCGATATCGCCGACAATTTGGAGGCGTTTCGACGACGGGGCCGCCAGAGCCGCCGGGACTGGAACTCCCGGCCTGACGAAGAACGCCCCTACGGGGCTAGCCGGGTGGCGAGACCGAGGAGACGTTGACGGTGGTTTGATTGACGTGCGCCAACGGAGCCGTTGCTGGTGGCGGGGTCACGGCAGGGGAGGGTCAGAACGGCGATGCGGCGGGCGCGCGGCGAGGTGGGAAGCGGGGCGCGTTGTTGACGGCAAGATCGGCGTTGGCCGACGGGGCAGCCTGAGCCGCCGGGACCGAGGTCCCGGCCTGACGAAGAACGCCCCTACGGGGCTAACGAAGATCGATGGGGGCTTGCGCAAGGCAAGGCTCTATTGATGCGACCTAAGGCTTCGGGGCGTGTGGCCATTGCCCGACACCATCATCGGCTGGGTTAGTTCGCTGTGCATCAGTAGTCCCGCGTTGCCCGGCCATGTGCCCCGCAACTATGGACGCAACCCCAAATGCAATCGGGATGAAGCATGCCTCAAACTTAATCGCCCATGGATTTATCGTCTCGCAAAGATCTCCAGCCATGTTATTGTTACGAAACGACGGATCCATCAGGGCGAGCGGTAGGCCTAAACATGTTGCCATTACGAGAGCGACTACCATCTGAGGCCCATGTCGCCGCAACAAAACGTTCAAAGGGTGGTGTTTTGTCAATCTGACGGAAAACCGCAAAACCAAGCCGTGCTGGCCGTACGCGAGGATGCCCCATATTAATCCAGAGATGACCTCGAACGCACTCCACATTACTGCTGTTACAGGATGGCGAATTCCAGGGCCGCACCACTGCGGCATAGCTGCTGAATTATCGACTCCTGGCAGGAGTTCCACTGTCATTGACAACATAATAATCGCAAACCATGTCATCGCCCAAAAGAAGATGTAGCCCCAGCCGTTTATGTTGCCGCCGTTCCTTCTGCGTTCCCCTGTAGTGCGGTTGCCGGTTGCTTTGTCTTTCGTTGTACTGTTCATGGAGCATCTTCCGAACTAAACCGCCGAAACAAGTCCTCGTTAACTTCGGCGGTAATGCGGTCTCATATTCCGTCAAGACAAAGATTGCGTTTGTGTAGACAGCGATACTACCGGATAATGCGACCTTTCAAGCATATATCAACCTACGGGCAGACTGCTGCAGTATCAGGATCTGGCGCGTAACTATGGTCCGGTGAGAAATTGGGATAGCAACAAGAAGGAGTACCAAAATGAGCAACGCAATTGCAAACCTGCAAGACGCCTTCAGCCGCGCGATGGCTATTCGCCCCAAGGTGGGCGGCTTTCCGTATCTCGCAGAAACGCTGCGCCAAGCCGGGGTCACCCGCAACCTGTGGTATTTGCCGTCCTGCCAGAGCGTCTATCTGACGGCGGAGGGGCCAATCGTAGCCACGGGCTCGCCTCTCGTGAACGGAATGGCGGCCGTGCCATCTTTCGATGAGGCTGCGCTCATCGCAGCGCTGCGCACCGATCAGGCGGGCAATAGCACGTTCCCCGAATTTCTCGAAGCGTCATGGAAAGCAGGCGTTGTCAGCTACGATGTCGATTTCATCGCACGGACGTGCACGTATTACGGTGTCAACGGGGAAAAATACATCGAGGAGTATCCTGCGGTCGACTTGCCGGAATAGGTGGGGGTGGGAGTGTAGAAACTAAGGCCGCTACACGAAGATGGAACGATCGTTGACGAAAGCCATAGTAGTGCGGATATATTGGCCGTATGCTCACTAGCTGCAAATCGGATTGCTAATGATACGCTACTATCTAGAGATCGCGATACCAATTGTCCGGGTATCGACCACCCAAACAACTGGGCATGCGTAAATCGAATGCCCCAAAGCCCGAGATTGAGCACATCTCGAAATAGATTTTCCTACGGCAATTTTGCTCGCATCATCACGGGGTATCCAAATAACGACGTTATAAGTGCCATTTAACAGCGCATCATGTACAATATTGTATGTTTGCGCCTAACTTCCACATCACTCCGGCGATTGCGAAGGCGTTGATGAGCGTCGAGGCTGACCGCCAGGCCATTATCGAGTTACCTATCGACATCGCAATGCTAGCCTCACTTAGGGAGACGGCTAAGCTAACCGCGACGCATTACTCCACACAGATTGAGGGCAATCGCCTGACGCAGGCACAAGTACAAGAATCGATCGCAGGTGCAAGCTTTCCGGAGCGCGAGCGGGATGTATCTGAGGTGCGGAACTACTATAGCGCTCTTGAAGAGATCGAACGCTTATCGCGTAGTTCTGGTCCGATCTCTGAAATCGATATTCAAACAATTCACGGACTTGTCATAGATGGTCGCCTTGCTCCGTCTGCGTACCGAGATGGACAAAACGTCATTAAGGATAGTCTTTCCGGCGGGATTGTCTATATGCCCCCGGAGGCCACGGACGTTCCGAGCCTCATGAGCGAGTTGGTGACCTGGATCAATGTCGAGCTTGAAAAAGAGCTGCTGCCTTCGCCGATTATCGCAGCCATCGCTCACTATCAATATGCGACAATTCACCCATACTACGACGGCAACGGACGGACGGCTCGGCTCGTCACAACGCTGCTCTTGCACAGGTCAGGATATGGCCTAAAGGGAATTTACAACCTTGAGGAATATTATGCTCGTGACTTGAACGCATACTACTCGGCCATAGCTGTTGGGCCGTCCCACAACTATTACTTTGGTCGTGCGGAAGCTGACATCACCAACTTTGTCTCGTATTTTTGCGAAGGCATGGCACAAGCATTTTCTGCAGTCCGCGTGCAGGCGGCACAGGCTGCCAGACGAGGGGCAGCAGATCGCAGCACAGTGCTCCGTAACCTCGATCCAAGAAAGAGGCGTCTGCTATCGCTTTTCCACAATCAAGGGACAGCGACTGGGTTGGAGATCGCTTCGCATCTGGGGCTTAGCCCGCGAACGGTAACTGCTCTTTGCCGCGATTGGATTGCGGATGGTTTTTTGATAGTGCGCGATCCGTCTCGCAAAAACCGATCCTATCAGTTGGCACCGAAATACGACATGCTGACCGAGTGAACGGACATGTAAGCGTTGCCCGTCGGCTCAGGTACCCCACGCACCCGCAGCGTATCTGGCAATGCTTCACGTTTTTGCGGCCCACGCTTGGGTACGAATTTCAATCAGCATCTCGTCACTAAAAGTGCCATGGGAACTTTCATTGACTTCTGGCTATTGAATGGGTATAACCGAACCAACTGGCCGTCTGCCCTCATGTCACTCTCCTGTATACGCCGAGGGACTACCGGTTCGCACGATTTCGAATAAAACACACAAACTGAAATTGGAAGGAGTTTGATAATGAGCGCAGCAAACGCAGTTACTAAGAGCGATTTTGATCGGGAGGTCCTCGAGTCCGAGGTGCCCGTACTTGTAGATTTTTGGGCCGCATGGTGCGGGCCGTGCCGTGCAGTCGCCCCCGCAGTCGACGCCGTCGCCGCCGAATACCAGGGCCGCGCCAAGGTGCTGAAGGTCAACGTCGACGAGGAGCCGGAGATCGCCGGACGCTACGGTGTCCAGAGCATCCCCACCCTCACCATCTTCAAGGGTGGCCGGGTTGTCGACCAGATCGTCGGAATGGCGCCGCAAGCTGCTATCTCCGCAAAGCTCGGTGCCCAGGTCTGACCTGAGGCTCGGCTAACAGATTGAACGGGACTCTCTTCGGAGGGTTCCGTTTTTTGTATGCCACGTTGGGCTATGACGAGATAACAGGAAACACCTCACCCCCTGCCCCCTCTCCTACCATAAGGAGAGGGGGAAGAGGAAGACGTACGGCCACATCATTCTGGCTCCCTCCTCCTTATCGTAGGAGAAGGGTAGGGCTTGGGCCAGTCTTCTGGCCAGATGAGGTCTTGCATTCAGTCGTTTCCAATTCATACACAACATCGCGTCGTTTGCAGGGAACACCGCACTGCATCTCGAATTGGTCGCCATGGAAACACTTATTGACGACAAAGAGATTGTGATTGAGAGCGGCGACTTGCGGCTGATCGTCGCCCCGTTCGGCGCGTCGCTGCGCGGCCTGCAGCGACGGCAGAGCGATGGCACCTACGCCGATATTGTGACGAGCTACACTGGCCGCGCGGCCAAAATGGGCGGCCAGGGCGATGTGCTTATCCCGTTCGCGGGCCGCATTGGTTACGGCAAGTACGAGTTTGGTCACCGCACCCACCAGATGGTTAAGAACGATGTCGAGGGGCCATCCGCCATCCACGGATTCGTCCGCACCAAAATGTGGGCGAGCGAGGTGGTCGGCAACTCGGTGATCTTTACCACGAGCTTCGATGCGCGTGCGAACGAAGGGTACCCGTTTGCGCTCGGCATCACGATGAAGTATACGCTCACGGACGACGGTCTCGCGGTCAAGTTCTCGATAAAGAACACTGGCGACGATCCCGCGCCGGTCGCCGCTGGCTTCCACCCGTACTTCACTGTCGGGTCGGCGCTGATCGATACCGACACGCTTCATGTACCGTTCCGTTCGTATCTTGAATACGACTCCAATCTGATCGCGACCGGAGTGGTAAAGCCCGTCGAAGGCAGCCCGCTCGACTTCCGGACGCCGCGAACGATCGGCGGGACTGTGTTTAATGTCTGCTACGTCGACCCTATCCGTGATGCCGACGGCATTCTGCGCATCAAGCTGTCGCACGGCGACAAGAATGTGACCGTTTGGCAGGATCAGACGCTGAACTATGCTGTGCTCTACTCAGGCGACCCGATGCCCGAAAGCCACCGCCGCAAAGCGCTGGCCATCGAGGCGATGAGCTGCGGCTCGAACGCGTTCAACCACTCGTCGTGGGGCCTTGTCGCCCTCGAACCCGGGGAGACGTTTAGCGGCACCTGGGGCGTCACGTCCGAGTAGCCCGCCGACTACAATTCGCACCAATCGCCCTCGCGCCCACTTCCAACACCAACAGGAACTGGGCGCGAGGTTGCTTTTTGGACCAATCGCAAATAAGACTCGGCCTAACACGATAAAATTTCGAACAGCCAGCGTGTAGAATAGACTCATGCACCTGACACCCCGCGAACAAGAGAAGCTGCTCATCTACGTGGCCGCCGAAGTCGCTCGTAAGCGCCAGGCACGCGGTCTCAAGCTCAACTACCCGGAAGCGGTCGCCATCATTACCGCCGACATTCTGGAACATGCGCGCGACGGGCGCACCGTCTCGGAGATCATGACCATCGGCACGCGGATACTAACACGCAACGATCTGATGGACGGCATCGCCGAGATGATCCACGAAGTGCAGGTGGAAGCGACATTTCCCGACGGCACCAAACTGGTCACCGTCCACGACCCGATCCAGTGAGGCTCCCATGAAACCAGGCGAATACCTGCTAGCCGACGGCGATATCGTGGCGAACGACGGTCGCGCCACCGCGAAGATCATCGTCACCCACACCGGCGACCGCCCCATTCAGATCGGTAGCCACTACCACTTCTTCGAGGTCAACCGCGCCCTCATTTTCGACCGCGACGCTGCCTACGGCGCACGCCTGAATATCCCCGCCGGGACCGCTGTTCGCTTCGAGCCGGGCGAAGAGAAAGAAATCGAGATCACGCCGCTTGCAGGAGCGCGCGCTGTTTACGGCCACAACGCTCTCGTCAACGGCCCGCTCGACGATCCCGCAGTCAAGGCCAAAGCCGCGCAGCGCTTTAGGGAGTGGTCGAGCTGAGAAGAATTACCTCACCCCCTAGCCCCCTCTCCTAAGATAAGGCGAGGGGGAACCAGATTGATTTGAGGCAAAATTCTCTTACTCTTACTCCCCTCTCCTTATCGTAGGAGAGGGGGCTAGGGGGTGAGGTAATCTCCCGCAGGAAATAAAACGATGTCCCTACACATACCCCGCAAGAACTACGCTGACCTCTACGGCCCGACGACTGGGGATCGTGTCCGCCTCGCCGATACGGAGTTGATCATCGAGGTCGAGCGCGACTACACGGTATACGGGGACGAGATCACGTTCGGCGGCGGCAAGGTGATCCGCGACGGCATGGGGCAGAGCAGCACGGCCGTGCGCGACGGGCATAACGGTGCGCTGGATCTGGTGATCACCAATGCGCTCATATTGGACTACTGGGGCATCGTCAAAGCTGATATTGGTGTCAAGGACGGCCGGATCGTCAAGGTGGGCAAGGCTGGCAACCCCGATACCATGGCGGGAGTGGATCCGCTGCTCGTGGTCGGCCCCGGCACCGAGGTGATTGCGGGCGAGAACTGTATCGTCACCGCTGGCGGTATCGATACGCACATCCATTTCATCTGCCCACAGCAAATCGAGACCGCGCTCACAGGCGGTATCACCACCATGCTGGGCGGCGGCACGGGGCCAGCGACGGGGACGAACGCCACTACCTGCTCACCGGGCGCGTGGAACATTGGGCGCATGCTGCAGGCGGCGGACGCGTGGCCGGTAAACTTTGGGTTCACGGGCAAAGGGAACGCGTCCACCCACGACCCGCTGATCGAACAGATCGAGGCGGGCGCGTGCGGCCTCAAGCTGCACGAAGACTGGGGCACCACGCCTGCGGCTATCGATACATGCCTCTCGGTCGCAGACAACTACGACGTGCAGGTGGCCATCCACACCGACACGCTCAACGAAGCCGGGTTCCTCGAGGACACGGTGGCCGCGATTGCGGGACGCGCCATTCACACGTACCACACCGAAGGCGCTGGCGGCGGGCACGCGCCCGATATCATGAAGATCGCGTCGTACCCGTACATCCTGCCATCGTCCACCAATCCGACGCGACCGTTTACCACAAACACCATCGCCGAGCACCTTGACATGCTCATGGTTTGCCATCACCTGAACCCTGCGGTGCCCGAGGATGTGGCGTTCGCCGAAAGCCGCATCCGACCCGAGACCATCGCCGCAGAGGACATTCTGCACGACATGGGAGTCCTCAGCATGATGTCCAGCGACTCGCAGGCTATGGGACGGGTCGGCGAAGTGGTCACGCGAGCTTGGCAAACAGCTCACAAGATGAAGGTGCAGCGCGGTTCGCTTCCCGAGGACAGCGCTCGCAACGACAACGCCCGCGCCAAGCGCTATATCGCAAAGTACACCATCAACCCCGCCATCACCCACGGATTTTCGCATATCGTCGGCAGTATCGAACCCGGCAAACTGGCCGATCTCGTTCTCTGGAAGCCAGCGTTCTTTGGTGTGAAGCCCGAGATGATCGTCAAAGGCGGCTTCATCGCATGGAGCGCGATGGGCGACGCGAACGCGTCCATCCCCACCCCGCAGCCCGTCCTCTACCGCCCGATGTTCGGCTCGTTCTCGCGCGTCCCCGCCGAAACCAGTGTCACATTCGTCTCCCAAGCCGCCGTCGAGAACGATATCCGCGCCGCGCTACGCCTCGCCAAACCCACCGTCGCAGTCACCCACTGCCGCGACATCGGCAAAGCCGACATGCTGCACAACGACGCCATGCCGCACCTCGAAGTCGACCCCGAAACCTACGAAGTGCGCGCCGACGGCGAACTGCTCACGTGCGAGCCAGCGGCTGAGCTCCCGATGGCGCAGCGGTATTACCTGTTCTAGGCGGGATGTAAGACGGGATTTTTCGGATGGCTCGGGCCGCCAGGGCCTTCGTAATATAGGGGTGGCAGGGTGCTTTGTTGGTTGGAACATCCCGTGGCGAGGACGCGAGATAAACGATGATCACTACTAATCTAGAAGGCAGTCCCGACCCCGTACGACCAAGGCGTGTGTTGCAGACGCGCAAAACACGTTGGGCAGCAGCGTTGTCCCGTCGAATTGCTGATGGCGGAGTCACGCCTAACCAGATCTCGGTCGCTAGCATATTCTGCGCATTTCTCACGGCAGCGTGCTTCGTAGAAGCGCGAAACAGCCACGGCACCGCCCAAGCGGCGTGGCTGCTGAGTGTGGCGCTGACCATCCAGGCAAGGCTGCTCTGCAATCTCCTCGACGGAATGGTTGCGGTCGAGTGTGGACGCAAGTCGAAGACCGGCGACATCTACAACGATTTTCCAGATCGGGTCTCCGATATCGTCACTCTCGTCGCGGCTGGCTACGCTGCGAGCTGCCCGTACGGTCCGATTATGGGCTGGATGGCCGCAGTTCTCGCACTGTTCACTGCGTATGTGCGGCTGCTCGGAGGAAGTTTGGGCACGCCGCAATACTTCATCGGCCCCATGGCCAAACAGCATCGAATGGCCGCACTCACGGTCGGCTGCATAATCGCAGCAGGTCTCGCGGCGGCGCATATGACAGTTTGGGGCATCGATACGGCGCTCGCTGTCATCATAGCAGGCGCAATAGTAACTTCGGTTCGACGCATCCGACGGATCGCCTCAGATTTGGAATCGCGATGAACGAGCATCCCCTTGGGCGGCTGTTCGCGTTTTTAACCCGCCTCCTCACCCGGGTCAATGCCAATTGGGCAGGATGCGTCCCTGACGCATCTCAGAGGGTGTATTACGCAAACCACTCAAGTCATCTCGATTCGGTGGTCATTTGGTCCGCTCTCCCGCGAGCGCTGCGCTGCCGGACTCGCCCAGTCGCCGCCGCCGATTACTGGTCGAGCGGCTTCAAGCGCTATCTCGCACTCAACGTGTTCCATGCCATCCTCATCGAGCGCCACGCCGATGTACATGAGGGGCGCGGCACGGTTGACAGGATAGTTGAAGGGATGGATGGCGGCCATTCGCTTATCATCTTTCCCGAAGGAACACGTGGCGATGGGGAAACAGTGGCGCCCTTCAAGAGCGGCATTTTCCGCCTTGTAGAGCGATGCCCCGCTATAGAACTCGTGCCAGTGTACGTTCAGAACGCCAATCGCGTTCTCCCGAAAGGCGAACTGATCCCCGTGCCGTTCATCACCCACGTTACGTTTGGCGCACCTATCCGCTATCGGCCCGACGAAGGCAAGCACGCATTTCTGGAACGGGTCAGATCGGCGCTCGTTGACCTTGTCCCAGACTCGAAAGGCAGCGAACCAGATGCCGTTTGACAAGCTTCTCGTATGGGCTTTCGGGGGAACATGCACGCTCCTTGCTATAGCCACCCTGATCGCGACTGCGCTCTCAGCAAGGGCGCGGTCCGATGAGGCGCAAGCGACCGTACGCAACCTTCGCGCACGTATAGGGGCTTGGTGGCTCATCGTTTTCGTCTTTGCGGCCGCGCTAGCTACCGGCAAGGCCGGGGCAGCGGTGCTGTTCGCTCTGGTCTCGTTCGCCGCATTCAGCGAGTTCGCAACACTTCTGAAGACCAGTCGCTACGACCATCGTGCTCTCGTCACCGCGTTCTTCATAATCGCGCCACTGCAATACGTGTTCGTGTACTCAGGGCTGTACGGTATGTTCACAATACTCATCCCCGTGTACGCGTTCCTCTATGTCCCTATGTCACTGGTCCTCAGGGGAAATACCGAGCGGTTCCTAGAGCGGGTGGCGACGATACAGTGGGGATTGATGATCTGCATCTATTGCATCAGCTACGCCCCGGCGCTATTAATGCTAAATCTGCGAGGCTCAGTCGACGGCGGTGCGAAGCTCCTGCTCTTCCTTGTATTTGTCGTGCAGCTATCCGATGTGCTTCAGTACGTATGCGGGAAGCTATTGGGCAAAAGACCCCTTGCGCCATCGATTAGCCCGCACAAGACTTGGGAAGGCTTTATCGGAGGGGTCGTGCTTGCAAGTCTGGCTGGCGCGGCACTCTGGTGGCTGACACCTTATACTCCGCTGGCAGCGTTCGCCGTATCGCTCGGAATATGCCTCGCAGGGGTGGTCGGCGGACTGACCATGTCCGCCGTCAAGCGCGACCGTGGCGTCAAGGATTTCGGCTCAATTCTCCCCGGCCACGGCGGCATGCTAGACCGCATCGACTCCCTCTGCTTCGCCGCCCCCATCCTGTTCCACGTCACCCGCTACTTCTTCGGCGGGTGAGGAGAAGGGCGCGCGAACGGCAGGGCAGGTGTATGCAGCGATAGCACATCGGTCAAACAGTGACGCGATGCTCGACTGCTGGTTTCGCGTCGACAAATCATTCAATGAAATCGTTGTACAATGAAATCATTGTACATTCCAAATATGGTGATGGCCGCAAGAACAGTGGTGCTACGGGGATAATCTCCCTATCAGCACCGGGGTACTATTTCGTCGAGGCTGACGACCCCTTACCGCACCGTGGAGGAGATCAATGAAGCTACGTAACGCCCTGAAAGAGCAGTACCATGCCGCACTCGCCATGCTCGCTGAGTGCGTCGAGAAATGCCCCGACGAACTGTGGCTGGCGGGGAAGCATCCGCGCACGTTCTGGCGGATCGCGTTTCATACGGCGTTCTATGCTCACCTCTACCTTGGCCAGGGCGAGGACGCGTTTTCGCCATGGCCGGGGCGACGCGAGGGCATTCACGCGGGGTTATGGGAGCGTCCCGAGGGTGTGGAGCCTTACGAACTACCCGAGGGCGTCGAAATCTACCAGCGCCACGAGATACTCGATTACATCGCTTTTATCGACGGCCTCATCGATCCCACCATCGACACGCTCGACCTCGACACCGACTACTCCGGGTTCCGCTGGTACGTCGGCATCGATAAGCTCTCCCACGAACTCATGAGCCTGCGCCACATCCAGGGCCACGTCGGCCAGCTGTCAGAGCTCCTCATGGCGCAGGGTATCGACACAGACTGGGTCGCGCTTGTCGGTGGGCTTGACGATTGACTGCTTGATGATCCACCAAGCACATCTTGCGGCAATGCGCGGTAGAATAACACCTACTGCGGAAACACGCCCATGAAGCTCCAAGTTAAATCGCTACGCGCCATCGAGTGCGGTCCACTCAATGACGACCTTATCGACTTTACCGATCCCAAAACCGGTGAAGCGCGGCCAGTCACGCTTCTTGCTGGAGCGAACGGCAGCGGCAAGACCACAGCCCTCGAACTGACTGCTAGCCTCTTGGCGCTCGTGCCGTTGGCCGTAACACCCTCTTTTCGCTCGATGCAGTCACAGGGGTCCTTTGCAAGTATTTCCACAGGCTTTGGGACGGACGATCTCCAAATTGCACGTGGTCACAAAGCGCCAGCAATTCAGTTAACTCCGCCGTATCTCTACTCGGACGCCAATGATCCTTTGCGAACGCATGAACGAAGCTTTGTTTCGAGCAGTATACACCAGCAAATCGGCTATCAGGAGTCGCTCGGAGAGAAAGTGTACGGCGAACCCGCATCCGAAGATTGGTTTGGCTCAGTCATCTATTTCCCGAGCATTCGCGCCATTCGGTCAGTGGAGGGCCAGCAAATAGAGCGCGCCTCTACCGAGTACCGGTTGGTTCACCGATACGCGCCAGACGCAGGGTTTGTCGGGTCCCTTGCCAGCTATCTCATTTGGCTCGAGTATGCCGAGCAAGACGCATTTGCGCGCGCCAGCACAGTCATTTCGCACGTGTTACCGGACGGTAAGAGCTTCGAGATCGACCGAAAGAGTCTGTCCGTCAACATCCGAACGAAGGACGGCGCGATCCACGACATCGGCCTCCTTAGCTCAGGCGAGCAGAACATTATAGCGATTATGATCGAACTCCGGCGACGCCTCTTACCTGGGTCAATTGTGCTCATCGATGAGATAGAGAATAGCCTCCATCCAGCCTACCAGCACCTTCTCGGTAGAGCCTTGCTAAGCCTTCAGGCTGAAATACCGTTCCAGCTTATTGCTACGTCGCATTCGCCAACGTTTCTTGAGATCTTTGGCGCCGAAAATACAATCCTCCTCACCGAGTTCTAGCCATGCCCAGACTCATTAGGCCTCTCCCGCCTGAGATTACGAACATCATTTTCATGGCAGGCAATCGCAAGGTTGTGCTGGTGGAAGGCGATGACGACGAATATGCTTTTCGGACGTGGTACGAGGAGAGGCTAAGAGACGTCTATTTCCACGCCGCCGACAGCACGGCCCACGTTGTGGCATACGTCGCCGAGGCGCTTCGCTCCGGCACAAAGGGACATGTTTACGGGATTGTTGATCGCGACTATAGAACAGACGAAGAAGCTGTCGCGTGGAAGTCAGATCCAGATACCCACTTACTGTCACTGTGGCGCTATGAAATCGAAAACTACCTGCTGGAGGCGGGAGCTTTAGCGACTCTATTGAACGAAACGTATGGGCGAAAACTCGACGCTCCCGATGTCGATGCGATAGAGGCCCAACTTCTGGAAGCATGCGGAGAATTGAGTGTCAAGTCGGCGGCCAATTGGGTGATCTCCGATTTTGGGCGTGGTGAATTTCTAGGAGTCGGCTATCCTGCAGATAGGTCTCTGATCCTGACACATCTCAGCAAAGAGCTTAACATTTCGGATGCCGAAGCCGACGCCAACCTTGCCGCTAAGGAAGCCCTCATCGAGGCTTGCCTGTCAGACATGGTACGTGCTCACACGGTAATTCGCGGGAAGTATCTTTTGCACTACCTGTACAGAGTCAACGTTCACCCGAGAATGCAGATAGACGTGTTCACGAACCTCCTTGTTGCCTCAGTGAAGCGTTACGGCATTCCTCAAGACATTCGGGACATCATTGAGAACCGTGTTCTCGGCTAGCCGTCGAGCACCGTCCCTTAGTGCATCACGCCGTCACTACCCCCTCCCGCCCCGGCTCCGCCAGCATCGCCTTCAGCCCGACATAGTCGGTCTTGCCGCTGCCGAGTAGCGGCAACGCTTTCACGACCACCACCGATTTTGGGATGCTGAGGTCGGTCGCGCCGTTGGAGCGCATGAATTTGGCGAGGTCGGACTGGGTGGCGTTCGCTTCCGTCGTCGCCAATAGGAGCACCTCGCCTTTACGTGCATCGGGCAAGTTGACGATTGCGTGGCTTGCGGACGGCCAGCAGCTCAGCGCGTACGCTTCGACTGCCGCCAGTGAGACCATTTCGCCGCCGATTTTCGCGAACCGTTTCGCCCGCCCGAGGATCGAAACGTAACCGGAAGCGTCCATGCTGACGATGTCGCCAGTGTCGTACCAGCCGTCTTCCAGCGGCTGAAGAACACCGGGCTTCTCGGCCTTGAAGTACCCCTGCATGACGTTGGGTCCCTTCACCCACAACTGCGCTCCGTGCTCCACCCCAGGAACCGGCACAAAGCGGTATTCGAGGTCGGGGACGAACCGCCCCACGGTTCCGGGGCGGTGGCGCATCGGGGTGTTGAGCGTAACAGCGGGGGCGCATTCGGTGACACCATATCCCTCGTAGATCGGCACGCCGAATTTCTCCGCGTAGAGCTTGAGGGTCTCGGGGCGCACCTTTTCGGCCCCCGCGACAATTAGCCTTACCTTATAGAGGTCGTAGGCGTTGCCAGCTCTGGCGTATCCATTCAGGAACGTGTCCGTGCCGAACATGATGGTGGCGTTGGAGTGATAGACCAGTTCCGGCACGATCCGATACTGCAGCGGGGTCGGATGCAGGAACGCTTTCACACCGTGCAGCACGGGCACCAAGACACCGCCAGTGAGGCCGAATGCGTGGAAGATCGGGAGGGCGTTAAAGATGATGTCCTTGGGGTTGTACGCAATGGTCGTCCTGATTTGCTCGACGTTGCTCAGCAGGTTGCCGTGGCTAAGGGCGACGCCTTTGGGCAGGCCCTCGGAACCCGACGTAAAGAGCACAACAGCGATATCGTTCGGGCGCGCCTTCTTGCCAGCGTCAGATATCCAGCCCAGTTTTGTCTTCAGGAGGGCCACAAGCTTCTTGGGGACCGTTATCTGCGCTTTCAAATCCTCCAGGTACACGATTTTGCAGTGCCGCTCTAGTGCCGCTAGTTGAGAATGGAGCTTTCCCTTCTCGATGAACTCGCGCGCCGTCACGACGGTTTTGATCTCCGCTGCCTCGCAACCAGCTCCAAGAGCGGCTGCCCCGGCGCTATAGTTGAGCATCGCGGCGCATCGACCTATCGATTGCAGGGCGAAAAAGCTTGCGACTCCGGCGATCCCCGTGGGAAGAAACAGCCCCACCCTCTCGCCGGGTTTGCTGAACTGCTCGAAGCAAGCGCCGAGGGCGTGGGCGCTGGTGACGAGGCCGTCGTAGGAGACGGGACTGCGCTTCGCATCCTCAACGGCGGGCGACTTGCCCCCGTAAAGCTGGCGCGCTGACAGCAACGCCGTCCAGAGCGTGGCGGCGCGCGGTTGTGTCTTGATCATCATCCCCGCCATGAGGTCGTAGAGGTTATCCGTCATCGCCGCACGACGCGCCGCGCCAACGAGCTGGCTGGTGTCCGGCATGCGCTGCGCCGGTAGGATGGTAATCGTCACCTTGGGAAACCACCGGCGAGGAAGCGTGCCACCCAGGCGGCTAAACGGCGTGTACTGGATCCCGTCGATGCGAACGGGGACGACCGGCGCGTCCGACTTTGCGGCGATCATCGCTGGGCCGGGATAGATCTTCATCAGCCCGCCGGTCTCGGTAAGGCGGCCCTCGGGGAAGATGACGCATTGCCGCCCGCTCTTAACGATCTGCACAAGGTGACGGACACTCATCGGCTGCAGTGGGTTAAGCTGCGCGGTGTCGACCAGCGCGACAATCGGCCTAGCGTACCACTGGGCCGCTGCAATCGGGTCAATCGCAAATACAGGGTTGCCTGGAAGGAATGTGCCCAGCAGCAACCCGTCGGCCAGTGATTGGTGGTTCGCGACGATCACCGCGTTCGGACCTGCAGCGGCAAGGTTCTCCAAACCTTCGACCTCAACACGGTAAAGGACCCGCAGCAGAGCGGCAAATAGGCTGCGAATCGACTCGCGCGGCATGATCTTGAGGAGCAAGATTGAAACTCCTAGCGACAAGAGACCAAGGCCAGCGAATACGGCCTTCGCGTGTGCGCCGACGGCAACGATAGCGATCACCATCAGAGACACTGAAGCGAAAATCAGGGCTAGCCAGACATTGGCGAGTAACTTTGCCATATTATTCTCCTTGGACAATCCGCCGGCAGGCAGCCGCAAGTTCTCCCGAAAGCGGGGTCATCAATTTCGGCGTAGGTTTATAGTAGAGGCAGAAGAGAGCGGTCTGTATAACACACCCCATGACCATCGCCGCCGTCGCTTCCGCGTTCTGCGACGGTAGTTCGCCGCGCAGTACGGCCTCGTCCAGCAACGCGGTGAGCATGGCGGGCATCGCCGCCTCGAAGTCTTTCGGGGCGAACCGCTGGATATGCTGGGCGACAAGCAGGAAGACGAAAAGGTCGCAGTCCTCATCGAACAACCGGCAGCAGTCCTCCACCATTGCCGTAAGCTTGGCCGTGAAGCGGTCATGGCGTGACTGTATCTCGCTCAGCCGCCCTGCGAAGAGATCGTACTGCGTGGTAAAGACTTCCCAAATCAGCTCGTTCTTGTTAGCGAAGTGCTTGTAGATTGCCGCCTCGGACACATTCACCACACGCGCAATATCACGCATGCTCACCGCATCAATTCCGCATTCCGCCACAAGCTCAATGGTCGCGCGCGCTATTCGATCCTTGGTATCTTTAGGTTTCATAGTTGGTTAGTTATCGATAACTAACTATATCACGTGGAGCAGATCCTGTCAATGGGTCGCGGGGAGTTATTTCGAAAAACATTGGACGCGGCGGTACGCCAGTTTTGCCGGGACTCGAAGTCCCGGCCTGACGAAGAACACCCCTGCGGGGCTAATTAGGTCACGTAGCCACTGCGAATGCGGTTACGCCTATTAAGCGGGGCGTGGCACTCCAATAGTGTCGATGACTATTTTCCAAGGGCTGAAAGGAAGTGATGCGGCTAATCGGGATTCTCCACCCGCACCGAGAACCACATCAGCCTCGCAGCTTCCCGCGCTGTAACGACAAACTCGTTCACTCCATCGAGCGCAACGGTCGCGTCGGGCAGTTCGAACCGCTGCACGCACCGCGCCACTTCGGACAGCTCGGTCACGAGCGGCGGATTGGTCAGCCCTTCCGTGTGATCCGGCCCAGAGAACGGCGTCCCCTCCGCGCACGCGACACCGTTCACGGCGACGCTCACCCGTGCCGATGCGTCCCGCGTCCCGATCACCACTGCGTAACGCCCGCCTACGGCAGGCTTGCCCGCCGTGTCGAGGCGCAGGGTTACCGATTGGGCCGCCGCGAGGTCGATGGGCAGGTGTGCGGGGCCGCCAGCGGGCAACAGTTCGTCGAATGTCAGGATATGGCTGCGAGTCCCTGCTTCAGCGGCGTCACGCGTGCTGAACTGACGGAAGTCAGCATCGAGTCCTGTGTCCAGGTGGTGAACATAGTCCCTGTGGTTCAGGTTGAACCCGTAGATGCCGTCGGCTCCGCTCGCGAACGCGTACGCCGCGAAGCCTTTGAGCGTCTCCGTGTTGGACTTAATGTAGCGCACATCGGGATCGTTCCACGGCACGCAGAAAACGCAGAAATCCGACGCCACATTGATTGCGTAGCGGTTTCTCTCCACGCCGCGTTCTGCAATCAGCCGCTCCCATTCGCCCACTGGCGCTTCGTACGATGTCGGGATAAAGAAGTTCGATAGCGTCAGCACGTCCACCGAACCGTCGGCCACCCATTGCACCGAATCCCATCCCTGCGCCAGCGCCGCCTCTGGATGCGGGTACGTCCGCGCTGAAATGCGGAACCGCGTGCCCTTCGCTCGCCCAACCTCGTCAACGGCAGCCCTGATCTCCTTCAGAAAGTCCGTCAGGATCGCCGTTTTCTCCGGTGTGATCGGGTCCTTGAAGAACAGCGGCCCGCGAAGCATATCAAGCTCAATTCCCTTGATATCGTAGCGGGTGCAGAGTTCGACAATATACGCCTTGTAATACTCGCGCACCTCAGGGTGAGAATAGTCGAATGTGGCCTCATCGTTTATGCGAAACTCGGGATGCTGCCTCCAGAGCGACGCCGACGTTGGTTCATACTTCAGGTAGTGGTAATCGTTCATCCGCACCGAAAACCATACGTCGGCTCCCTGCTCACGAGTATGCCGCATCGCAATCGCAAACGGGTCGATTCCCCGGTCATGAGCCCACACCGCGTATCTGCTCCAATGGCCTATCGCGTCCAGTTCATCGAACGAAACCGGCGTCCCGTCTTTACGTCGCCACGCTGTATCCCATACGTCCGACTCCACGTACGAAACGCTGTAGTTCGTGTTCAAAACCATCACGCCAATTGCCGAATCGTCCGTATAAGTCCGCACCCACGCACCAATCCGCTGGTCGATCTCATCGCGGGACAGTGTCAGGTTCGAAGAGAAGACCTCGATCAGCCCATCCGCGCAGATGTTGATCATGTTATTGATATTTCTAGCAGCCATCGTAAGCACACCTCAGCTCAAAGAAGCGGCGTATGCAACCCATGCAAAGCCGTTTGTAGTACACCAATTCGAGAGGATGGACCCGCACTCCTCCGCAACGCGGAATTACGCGCCTCTTGCCGGTAGTATTGTGACCGAAGTGTGGCGAGCTGTAACGGAGAATATTTGAAGAGCCGCTCTTACCTCAAGCCCATTTTGCGTACAGTGCTAATGGGCAAATAGAGGCGAGACGAACCGTCAGAGAGTGGCTGAAAGCCGCGATCAAGATAGAATTGGAGTCGCTTGGCATGCTCATCTGGGGATTCGCCCTCTTCGGAGAGGACGTCAAGCGCGACGCCGATAAGCCCGAATACGTCGGAGACTTCGAGCGCCTTGAAGAGGGCAAAGTAAAGAAGACGCGTCCCGATCCCGCGGCCTTGAAACCGACTGTCGACCGCAAGCTGACCTACAAATGCGACGGAGTAGTCGCCCCGTGGCAACTTCGACGCATTGGGCAAGAGTTCTCGCGTAACTGACTTAATTGTCAGCGTCTCGAATCCGATGATCTGCGGAGAGCCGGCATTTTCGACAACGACGTGAGTGACGCCCACATCCTTTGCCGCATGCTGCTTGGCAGTTTTTCTGAGGAAGTCATTGAGGCGAACGACGCCGCAATCGAACGAACTGCGGTCGTGGTTATCCGCGAGCGGCTCGATTACCACGAATACCGCCCACCTTCAAGCTGGCCCTCACGAAACTTCTCAGCCTCACGCGTTGCAATTTCCGTGGGAGTAGCATCGCCAGTCATTAACGCAACGAACTTTTGGTACTCTTGATCTGAAAGCTCAATGACCTGCTGCCGCGCCAACACATCGTCCGCGCGTTCGATAAGTGCGGATCGAGTGAACTCGGCCAGCGACTGCTTTGCCAGCGCTGCGGCGCGCTCGACTTTGGCTTTCGCATCCAACTCCATGCGGATGTTGAACTGCGTGCCACGTCTAGCCGCGTCAGGTTTTGGCGATTTCTTAAGTACAGTAGCCATGGTCAACGAACCTCCAATTGGAGTATACCACGAACTAGCAAATCGCTATACAACAAACCCACACGTGAAGCAACACGACCATACGGAACACCACAGCCGGGTAATTTAAAGCGTATAGAGGTTCGCGCCCGCAGGCCGCCACCCCGCCGCGAAGCGGCACAACGATCCAACGGGACGTTGGCGCCGTCCGCGTAGGACGCCCAAGCGGCGAGCGTTCTTAACGCCCTCACACGCCCCCGCCCTACTCAGCTGGCGGTGGCGCTGTGCTTTCGCGGACGATGACTTCTGGGTGCGACGAGCGGCGGGCTGAAATGTCAAGCGGCGCTTCGAGGACCTCGATGGCGAGGGCGGCGTGGTCACTCGCTGAACTGCGCACCGTGGTCAGCGTCGGAGTCATGTACGTGCCTGCCAGGTCTTCATCGAAGCCCATGACCGACACTTGCCCGGGGAGGCAGATTCCGCGTTGCGTGAACCATTTAATAGCCGCATAAGCGCCGACATCGGACGTGGCGATAATCGCGGTGGGGTGAGGTTCCGAGTCCCAGAGGCGGGGCATGTAGTTATACGCCGCTTCGTGCGAGTTCTCCCAATGCTGGGTTTCGCAGTCGGCAACGAACGCTTCCGTGAGGCCATTTGATCGCGTCAGGCTCTTGAATGCTATGACACGATTCACGATACTGGTGGCCGTGTTCGGTTCGTTCACGAGCAGCGCGATCCGGCGATGTCCCAGCGCCATCAGATGCTTGAGCGCGCTGTTCATGGCGAACGTTTCATCTGTGGCAATGTAAGGTGCAACCTGATCCGGGTGAATGGTGTCGATGGTCACAAACCGATAGCCGCGCGCCGTCAGCGCATTGCCGATCTCAAGCGTAATATCTGGTGGGTTGCCGTATAGAACCAGTCGCTCAGCTTCCGGCGGATTGACCAGCATTTCGAACGCATGTGCAGCTCTTTCGCCGCGGTGGGTGTAATAGAGGTTCAGCTTGCGGCCCTTGGCGTGGCACAACTCCTCAAATTTATCGCACACCCGGGCAAGACCCGGTGACATCCAGTCTGGCGCGAACACTCCGACCACCGAAAACTCGGTCACTGGCGCGTGCTTACGAACAATGGTCCCGCGCGCCACCTTCCGCTCCAGCACGCCTTCGCGCGCCAGATCGGCAAGCGCACGCCGAATCGTGATCTGCGAAACGTTGATATACTCCGCCAACGCCGCCTCGGTCCAAAACTTCTGCCCATCTTCGAAATGCTCGTCGATGAGCGCTTTGAGCGCGCGACGCACCTGAGCATGAAGCGGCATGTCCATTTCGCGGTCGGCCGATATAACTCGATCGAGCAAATTGACTGGCGGTGTTGATTTCATTACGTTCCGGTCACATAAACAGAGTGGACGCTAGCGAGAGACGCTTACACGCCGCAAATTGAGAGGAGTTGTAGAAGCAGTCGCTTTTTCGCGACAGTATGCGCCTATTGTACCTAAAAGTCCCGTCCGCGAGGCAAGTGAGCTGCACCGCCAGTCTGCCGTTAAGCGAGAGGCACCAAACGGCAGAGTGGCAAGTGATTCGCTTGTGACTCTAGATGGGGTTGAATGTCAGCGTGTATTGAGCACCGCTGGTGCTGGACATTGCCGTCGCACCGCACGAACCGTACACACTCGGGGGCTGCGATTTATAGTTCGTGTCGTTAGTCCGCGAGCCGTTCGACACCTTCTCGCCGCGCAGCCACTTGACGTGTCCGTCGGCAGCCAGCCAGTTCGAACCCTCCGTGTGGTACGGCGCGATATAAGTTGTGCTGTTTGTAAAGGGGGTCCCCAGTTGTCCGGTTGCGTAAACAATCGCGGTTGCGATGACACCATTGTTGTAGCTACCATTGTTTGCGATTTGCGGGTTTGACGGCCAACCGTTGCCCGTCGGACTTGTGTTGTCACACGTGATCGGACCACCAACAGAGCACTCATTCGCGAGACCGCCCTTGACCTCGAACATAGCAACAGTGTTTGCGGCGGCAGTCAACTCCGAAGCCTGCAACCCCTGTATTCTGCCGGTGCTCTTCATAATATTGTAGTTCATGCCATACGATACAACCAGTTGCCAGGTTGCTGGCGACGTTGAGTTGTCATCTGGACACTGATAGATTCCCAACGTCTTCACGTAAGGGTAAATCTGGCCCGCCCAGCCCTGGTAGTTCGACTGCACAACGCCCGCGCCATCTACCCACGTGCCGTTGCCCGCGGGGTAGCTTTCGTCATAGTCCTGAACATACTGCAACATGCCGATACCCAGCTGTTTCATGTTCGATGTGCAGCTTGTAGCACGAGCCTTCTCGCGCGCCTTTGCAAAGACAGGGAAAAGTATAGCTGCCAAAATAGCGATAATAGCAATGACGACGAGTAGTTCTATGAGAGTGAAGCCGATAGTTTTGCGTCTCATATATATGTCCTTCTTCATCTGTGAGGGTATTGAATAGGTCATGCGAGTAGTGCCCGTAGCACATACCTATATTCTTATACGTAAGTTTAACACACTCCCACGCTTAAGTCAAGCACCTTATTGCACCTTATTTCGCCACCGCGCCCGCAGGCCGCCACCCCGCCGCGAAGCGGCACAAGGATCCAACGGCACGTTGGCGCCGTCCGCGTAGGACGCCCAAGCGGCGAGCGCTCCTAACGCCCCCTTGCCCCTACCCCGGCACAGCAGCGCCGCTGAGCACCACCGCTGCCTTCTCCGGCGCCAGGTAGCGCCGCGCCGCAGCGTTCACGTCCGCCAGCGTCACCGCCTGGATCTGAGCGTTGCGCCTGTCCGGGTAATCTAGCCCGAGGCCGTAGTTCTCAGCGTCGAGCAGCAGTACCGCCTCGCCGATGCTGCTCGCGAGCATCAGCGAATACGAGCCCGTCAGGTAGCGTTTGGCCTCGTCGACCTCGTCCTGTGTCACGCCCCTGCTGTGAACATCGCCCACGATCTGATCCACCAGCGCTATTGCCGCATTCGCATTGGCCGGGTTTGCGCCCACAAACACCTGGAACATTCCACCGCCGCGCCACGCTGAAAAGTCGGCGCTCACCGTATATGCTAGCCCGTTCTTGGTGCGAATCGCCGAGCCTAGCCTGGAGTCGAAGACGCTTCCCCCCAAAATATAGCCCAGGATCTCGGTGGCGTAGTACGCCTTATCGGAGCGCTGCAACGGAAGCGAATGCCCCCACAGAATACTCGTCTGCGGCGCGCCTGACAACACAATCGATTGCCGTGTCGCGACCTCCGACGCCAGATCCACCACTGGTGCCACCGGGGACGGCGGCGGCGAGGCAGGCTTCGCCCACCCGCCAAGCGCCTTCTTGACGGCGGCCACAGCGGTCGCCGCATTAACGTCGCCGCTGATCACAAGCATCAGGGTATCCGGCCGATAGTTGGCCCGGTAGAAGCTGCGGAGATCGTTCACGGTCAGTGACCGGATGGCGTCCTCCTGCTCGTCAATCGTCGGCGAGTAGTACGGATGCCCCTTCGGGAAGATCGACCGCGAGAAGGCGATCGACGCCAACTCCCCAGCCCCGCCAGCGCCGCCTGCATCCTGCTTCGCCGTCTCCAATGCGCTCAGCATACGCCACCGCTGCTTTTCCACGTGCGCTGCCGGGAATGTGGCGTTGCGCATCTCGTCGCTCATCACGCCCAGCGTGTCGGCAAGCCCCGCGCGATCGGACGCGGCGTAAATGACCGCCATCTCGCTGCCAGCGCCAAAGTGCACACCGCCGCCAATATCCTCAAGCTTGGCGTTGATCTGCAGGTCGTTCATCGACAGCGTTCCGAGAGGCAGCATTGAGGCTGTCATCTCAGCCGCCCCCCATTTCCCGGCGGGGTCCAGCATCGCCCCTGCGAGCATACGGCCACAGATTGCTACCACATGGTTCGCGTGGTTCTCTTCCACAATGACCACGATGCCGTTCGGTAGCACCACGCGCACCGGCTTGGGGCGCTTTGCGAACGGCGATGGGCTGGCGGGAGGCGTGTACGCCTTGATAATCCGCTCGATAGCAGCCTTCTGGCGAGCATCGGCGACTGGCGGCGGCGTGTGGCTCTCCTCCACTGCCGCTGCTGGCCGTACCACCGGAGCATTGGCAGGCATCGGCTGCGGCTCGAACACGGCAACAGTGCGGTTCTCCGGAACCAGATACTTGCGAGCGACTCGCTGAACATCCTCGCCTGTTACCGCGCGAGCACGTCGGAAATACATATCCAGGTAACGGTAGCCGCCTACCTTACTCGCCTCAATCTCCATCTCCCCGAGAAACTGCGCCTGCGAACTCACCGTGAGCTGCGAGCCTCGATACCATCCGACGATACTGGCAAAGCCGCGGTCGATATCGCTCTGGCTCGCCGGTTCATTCTGCAGCTTGGCGATCTCATCGTAGACGATCCGTTCGACAGCCTCGTTGCTCACCCCGCTCTGTGGACTCACCGAAATCTCGAACAAGCACGGATCGATCTTATCGACACTCGCGACACTCACCGAATTGGCAAACCCCGTATCGACAAGAGCGCGATGCAACCGCGAGTTCTCACCGCTCGCGAAGAAATTGCCCAGATTGTCTAGCGCATAATGATCGTGATCGCCCGTAGCTGGAACATGATAGCCGATCAGAACGTGGCCCGTCGTTCCCGGTCGGCGAAGGACGGCACGGCGCTCGCCCAACTGCTCTGGTTCGCTTGGGATGGGATGCGATTCGATCTTCGCCGGTGCATGCGCGCCGAAATACTTCGCGCAGAGGGCGACTGCTGAGGACGTCTTGAAGTCGCCCACCATCACAATGAATGCATTGTTCGGGGCGTAGTGCTGCTTATAGTAACGATACACGCTGTCGCGCTGACTGGCAGCGCTCGCAATGTCCTTGCGCGACCCGATCACCGGCCAACGGTACGGGTGCTTGGTGTACGCGGTTGTGTACCAGTAGTTGTTAAGCAGTTCGTACGATGGATTGCTGAATCGCCCCTCAAGCTCCGACTGCACGACACCAGTCTCATGAGCCAGCTCTGCGGCATCGAATGTGGAGTTCACCATGCGGTCCGCTTCAAGCTTCACGGCCAGCTCCAGCCGGTCTGCCGATATCAGTTCGTGATATTCGGTGCGATCATAGGAAGTTGACGCGTTAATCTCAGCGCCGTTCTCGGTCAACAAACGGCTCACCGCCGCCGTCGGAAGAGTTTTCGTCCCCTTGAACATCATGTGCTCAAGGATATGCGAGACGCCCGTGTGCCCTGGAGTTTCATTGCGGGACCCCACACGGTACCAGACGCTAAAGTGCGCAACCGGCGCCGAATGATCTTCCTTCGAAAGGATCATCAGCCCATTCGCCAGCCGTGTCTCAGTCACCCCCAGCCACTCATCCTTCGTCTGCGACACCACCTTACCCCACGCTGGCGGTGCGGATTTGGCGGGCAGTTGAGGGGCAGCGATAAGAAGGGCGGCAACAGCGAAGACGAGGCGACGAGCAGTAAACAAAGTGATCTCTCCAAAATGCAAGCGCACTGCCCGGTTCGTGGAAGTCGCAAGAGTGCAACCCGAACGGCAGGCGGTTAGTATCATTATGGAAGCCGTCCCGCCAAAATGAGCATCGATTATCTCACTCGTTACAATTTAAATCAGCGTAATCGGATGGTAACTTGACTGTAAGCGCCTGCAATAACTGCGTCTGCAAGATCGAACACACATCATACCGCTGAGCAACCAGGCTGCACACGGCTGCTAGGTATTTTGGGATAGCTGCTCGCCGATCTCTATTCACGCCGTATTGGCGAATCTAGCCACTTAATCACGTTGCGCCAATTTTGCGCGCAAAACGAGCCGCCTTCCGAGGCGAGACAATGGCCAGGCTCAGCTGCGGTGCGCGCAATACGACCCGCAAAGCGGCTCTCTTAGCGCCCGCAGGGGTGCGATCTGTACTTTACAGGCGCGCCTTCAGTCGCCAGCCGGCTGCACCTCGCCCCGTCGTCGCCGATCAGGCTCAGCTTGGTCGGCGAGCCTGGTTGCCCAGGCTCAGCCTGGTTGGCAGGCTACTCGACAGCGGCGCCGCTGGTGATCACCATGGCCTTTTCGGGGGCGAGGTGCTTCCTCGCGGCGGCGTTCACATCGGCTGTCGTGACAGCGTCAATGTAGCTGTTGCGGCGCTCAGGGTAGTCGAGGCCAAGGATGTAGTCTTCGCCAGCGAGGAGCTGGCCAGCGATACCGGCGTTGGTTTCGAGGCGGATCGGGTACGACCCTGTCAGGTACGCTTTCGCGTTCGCGACTTCCTCGTCTGTGACTCCGTTCGCGCGCACTTCGGCGATTACCTGCTTGACCAGGGCAATCGCGCGGCGGGCGTTGTGCGGGTTTGTGCCAACAAAGACCTGGGCCGCGCCAGCGCCGTGTTGGGCATTGAACCACTGGCCGACCGTATACGCGAGGCCGTTCTTGTCGCGGATCGTGGAGCCGAGGCGGGAGTCGAAGATACTGCCGCCCAGAATGTAGCTCAGCACCGTAGCCGCGTAAAAGTCGCGGTCTGTGCGATGGAGCTGGCCGGTATACGCCCACATGATGCTCGTTTGCGGGGTGCCAGGCACCACAATCGCCTGATCTGCGGGCGGTGTCGCGGGGAGCGGCACATCGGGGATGGTCACGGTTGGCGCGGCGGTCTGCGGCTTCGACCAGTTGCCGAGAGCGGCCTTGACCTGCGCAATCGCGTCATCGGCCTTGACGTCGCCGACGATCACTAGGACGAGCGTGTCGGGTCGGTAGTACGTGGAGTAGAACTGCTTGAGATCGTCTACGGTGATCGACTTGATCGCTTCTTCGCGAGCGTCGATACTGGGCGCCCAATATGGGTGGTACTTTGGGTACACCGCCTGCGCAAATGCGATTTCGGCCAGCGCTCCTGCGCCGCCCGCGCCACCGGTATCCTGACGCATCTGCGATAGGCCAGCCAGCGCCCGCCCGCGCAGCTTTTCGAACTCGGCGGCAGGGAATGTGGCGCTGCGAAGCTCGTCCGCTAGCACGCCAAGCGTTGCGGGGAAGTCCTTGGTCTGGCAGCTGCCGCTGATACCGGTCTGCTCCGTTGATGTCGAGAACCCGATGGCTGCTCCGACTGACTCAAGGGCGAGCGCGAGCTGAATGGCAGACTTGGATGTCGTCCCCAGTGGGAGCATGCCGGCGGTCAACGAAGCGACGCCCCATTTGCCGTTGAGATCGAGCATCGAGCCAGTGAGGATGCGACCGGAAAGCGCAACCGTGCTGTTGGCGTGGTTCTCTTCGACGATCACGACGATACCGTTATCGAGTACGACGCGGACGGGCTTGGGACGAGCGGCGGAGGCTGCCTTTGTCGCCCTCGGGGGTGCGTACGATTTGACCACCTTGTCGACGAGCGCCTTGAGCTTCGGGTCGGTCACTTTCGTCGGCGCAGCGCTCTGTTCGGCGACCGGTTTCCCCGGAGGCGGCGCGTTCGCTGGCAGCGGTTGCGGGTCAAAGATGGCGACGGTCCGGTTATCTTGCACGAAATACTGCTGAGCGACGCGCTGAATATCGGCGGGGGTGATGGCCCGGACACGATCAAGGTACGTGTCCTGATACCGATAGCCGCCCTTTGAGCGGGCAACGATCTCGTTCTGGCCGATCTGACGTGCAATTGAGCTGACACTGCCGCGACTATAGACCATCGACGCTTCGATCTGGCTGACCGCGCGAGCGAGTTCTTCGCCGGTTACTGGCTCCGTTTGGAGCTTGGTGACTTCGGCATAGAGCGCCTTCTCGACGGCGTCGGTGGTGACGCCGCGGCGAACGCTTACCGAGAACTCGTACAAAGCCGGGTCGATACAGTCCGGATCGTTGCCGCTGGCGCCATTTGCTAGGCCCGTCTCGACAAGCGCACGGTACAGCCGCGAGCCGCGACCGTTGGACAAGATGTTCGAAATCACGTCCAGCACATAGTGGTCGTCGTCGCCGGTCTTGGGAACATGGTAACCGACCATGACGTGCGCGGTTGTGCCAGGGCGACGCATAACGACGCGTCGCTCGCCACGCTGCGGCGGTTCGACGGTGATATGATGGTTATCGAGCGGGATTGGGGCGTAAACGCCAAAGTACTTACGGCAGAGCGAGACGACATCGGCCGTATTGAAGTCGCCGACCACGACAATGAATGCGTTGTTCGGCCCGTAATGCTGCTTGTAGTAGTCGTAGATCACATCGCGCTTATTCGCGACATCTTCGACATCCTCGCGCCAGCCGATAGTCGGCCAATGGTAGGGATGGGCCGTGAATGCGGTCGGTGTGAACAGGTTTGTGTCAAGGTCGTGGACAGCGTTGTTGTTCTTGCCCTCAAGTTCGGAACGGACGACGCTCATCTCATGCGACAGCTCGGTAGCGTCGAATGTGGCATTCCGCATACGGTCAGCTTCGATCTTGATCGCAAGTTCAAGCCGGTCGGCGGCGATGAGTTCGTGGTATTCGGTGCGGTCGACGCTCGTGGACGCGTTGATCTGCGCACCGTTGCCCATCAGGAGGCGGCCGATGGCTGAAGGCGGCAGGCTCGTCGTGCCCTTGAACATCATGTGCTCAAGGATGTGCGATAAGCCGGTCCTACCGCTGATCTCGTTGCGGGAGCCGACGCGGTACCAGACGCTAAAGTACGCAACAGGAGCCGTGTGGACCTCTTTGGACAAGATGGTCAGCCCGTTGGCGAGCCGGGTCTCGTGGACCCCCTGAGCCGGGTTGTCCACCTGGCTCGCGATCCGCCCCCAATCGGCGGCCGGCGCAGAGCGAACCGGCCCAACGAAGGCGAGTGAGGCTAACGCGACGACGGCGAGGATTCGGACAGCAAACATGAGCGGCTCCTTGTAGCAGTAACGGCGCCTACTTTACGGCGACAAGCTCTATGTCGAAGATCAGGGTAGCGTTCGGAGGGATGGTCGGCGTCGGAGGGTTCGCGCCGTATGCGAGGTCTGCAGGGATAACCAGACGTCGCTTGCCGCCGATCTTCATGGTGGGAACGCCCTCATCCCAGCCCTTGATGACCTGGCCAACACCGATTGGGAAATCGATGGGCACGCCACCGTGCGAGTACGACGAATCAAACTCGGTTCCGTCGAGCAACTTGCCGGAGTATTGCACTGAGACGGTCTCGCCCACCTTGGGATTGGCGCCTTTGCCGACCTTAATGTCGTAGTACTTGAGGCCGTCTGGGGTCGACTTCAGCTTGACGGTCTTGCCGTCGACCACAGTCGTATCGGGAACCTTTGATACGTCGGCAGCGGTTGTAGGTCCGGAAATCGGCGGCGGACCAGCGGGCTCGTTCGTTTGCGTAGCGGGCTTATCGCCGCATCCGGCGGCGAGAATGGCCAAGAGGGCCGTGGCGGCAATGGCAGGTGTGGTCAGCTTCATCGGTTTTCGTACTCCCCGGGGCGTCGCGTAAGACATTAGGACGCATTGTACCCGTCGAAGTGCGGGGGCAGTTCAGTGAACTGAGTGGCTGAGAGTTCATCCACCTGCGTAAAAATATTATTTAAAAGGAAATTGCCACAGGAACTATTTTTACCGTTTAAATGGTAAAGTAGTAATGGGTACCTTGTAATACCAAGTATCCATCCAAGCGGACACTTTGTCGCAAGTAAAATCTGTTATCATCTACTCGCCGAAATGGTCTTATTGGAGGCGAACATGATGTATAGTATTGAGAACGAACTGCGCTCTCTAATAGGAGCGCAACGCTATTGCAAGCTAATAGCCGCGTTTGGATAAGAATCATAGATGCTGTCGCATGGTTTCGAGTTAGTTTGGTCGGTAGATCCTTGTGATCATGTACCCCGGCATTGTACGTTGACAATTCGGTAGAACACCATCCCCGCGCCGTCTGCGGCGATAGGGTCCAGGTTCAGCCTGGCAGACAGCAACCCGGAAAGCCGCCTTTAGCTACACGCTACACAGGAGTTCAGTAACACAGATGCCATCTCTCGCAGCCATACGACCTACAGTAAAGCCCATTCCAGCCTGGAAGCAAAAGGTTTCCCACGCGTTTCGCCCTTACGAAATATTGACTCCCGAAGAGGAGAAAGCGGGGAAGATCCCGCAGTTCCGCTACCTGCCCAACGCCATCGAAGTGTGGGGCCTTCAGGTTCTGCTTCTGCTCGCCGTCCATAAGTTCGCGCCGCATTTCTGGCAGAGCCAGATGTCGGGTGGGCCGCTCGTGCTGTTCCTGACGTTCGTCGGCCTGGGATTCTTCGTGACCGGCCCGTTTGAGTGGTTCTTCCACCGCTTCGGTCTGCACGGCCTGTTGGCGTTCCGCGCCCTGCCCTGGCTGAAAATGCGCGAGGAGACGGGTTCGCCAACGATCCGCGCCATTCGCCATGCCCAGAACACGCTCACGATCAAGCTCGTTTACTATATCGCCAAGATGACGTTTGGCCACGGCGCACACCACAAGATCACCGATGTCACCCCGGTCAACCCGAGCCGGATCGCCGAGCTCTATACCATTATCAACAAGTACGAGATCGTCGGCAACGATCAGACCGAGCATGCGGTGTTCCCGCACTTCTCGATCCTCGGCTTCTGGGCGTTCTTTCTCCCGCTGACCGCTGTCATGCAGGTGATCGCCAACGCCGCGTCGCACGCCCTCGGCATCCCGACTATCCCGATCATCCTCGGTGCAACACTTGCGATGAGCTGGCAGGTCTGGGTTTACGAGAACAGCCATGCGATCATGCACAAGCCGTTCAACGAATGGTGGAAGCCCCGTATCAAGGGCAGCGTCATGGGTTGGTGGTGGAGCTCGGTATACCGCTTCCACTTCTTCCATCACATGAATGAGAAGTCCAGCCTCGGCGTCGTCGGTTCCGTCTGGTTCTGCTACTTCTGGGATCGCGTCTTCGGCACCTATAAGCTGGCCCGCCTCGAACTAATCGAAGCCGCGAGCTACGTGAACCCCGAAGTTCTCGAAATGACCAAGGACGAGGTCCGCGCCCTTCCGGAAGCCCGCGACGAAGACTTCACCGCCCCGAGCAAGCTGCGCGGCTGGGTCAAGTTCCTCGACGCCCAGACGGTCAAGGGCCAGGAAATGTTCAACAAGCTGTTCGTCGAAGCGCTTCTGGAGCTGCGACGACGCAACAAGCCGAACACACCCAATTCCCCCGCTATCGAAAACGTCGAAGCCAAGGAAACCATCCGCCAAGCCGTCACCCCAAGGATCCCGGTGGCGTCCAAGTAGGCGAAACAAAAGCCCCCCAAAGCCCCCGCCATATACTGGCTGGGGCTTTGTGTATTTAGGACAGCACCCGTCGCGGCGGTAATTGCTGGGGAGTGGTGGCAGAAATCATTAATACTGATATAATGGCAAGAGTGGAGGGCATCAGATGTCGCTGCAAGTAATCGAAGGGACTTGGGAAGAGATCAAACAACATGAGGCGCAGCTTGTTGGGTGGACGCTACGTGTCACTGTACTGCCACAAGTACATAGCCCCCGGCACGCGTCAGAGCATTCCCCGCGCGAAGCAGCCGTCGACGCAGTCCTGGGCAAGTACGCCGACATTCCCGGCGGAACGGACGCGTTCGCATCGGCTAAACAGGCTGAAATTGAGTTTGAGGATCGTTCGTGATCATGATCTACGTCCGCGATGAATGCGCAATGCTCGCACTACTTCGCGGGGAACCCGGCTCAGGGAATGTAAAGCAGCTTCTGGTGAACCCATCTATCGTATCCTATGCCCATAGCGTCAACATTATTGAGGTTTACTACGACTTCCTACGCGCGTCGAGTGAGCAGCGGGCGAGCGACGCGCGTTCGGATCTGGCTTTAGTAGGAATAGTGACGCGTCGTGATTTAGGGCAATCATTCTGCCGAAAGGTGGGACAGCTCAAAATCATCTGGGCGAATATAGCTGTCGGACTGCTTCTGCGTTGCTCTCGCCTCGAAGTTCGATGGCAGTGTGATCACCAGCGACCATCACGAATTCGACCCTATCGCATCAGCCAGAATCGTTCCCGTCCATTTCACCCGCTAGCGCACGCCGGTTTATCGCGCTCAACCAGAGGCCAGGCTCGGCTCACGTGCTGCAAGTCACCGAAGGGACTTAGGATTGCCCAACGGCAACGCGTATCCTCACTAAAAGGTCAACAGGTTCTCGTGACATTGAACGCGGAGGCGCTACAGGAGCAAATTGCCCACAACCCCAGATTGTCTTAGTAGCTAGTCGCGACTGGATTTTAGGATCTAGTGCCGCTGAACTTGGGTGATCGCGGCTTTTCTGCAGATCCAGCAATACGAAACAGACGCCACGATACAGGCAGCGTCAAGCGCGTTCCTCACTCCTCTGGTACCCTAATGAAGATACTCAAACCTAGTAACCGTAGCCTTTTCGCTACCTTATTGGTCCTGATGGCCGCGCTGAGTTCCCCAGCCATCGCAGACAACACGGAAGTGGTCGTTACCAATAATGACCGCATTGCGGAACAGTGCTTGACTACGATAAAATCACGATCATCTATGCCGAGTGAGCAGAGTAGCGCATTTGAACGCCTACTGGCTATTCCGGAGCCTATACTAACGCGATCCCTCCTCACCGTCCTCGGGCACTCCAATTCGATGTACTCCGTTTACGCTGCTGAGGAGTTGTTGAAGTATCCATCTCAAAGTGTACTGGACCAAATTGTTAAAGCGATGCCGCGATGGTCTTATGAGGCGACCAACGTATTCCTCGGATTTGCGGCGAGCGATATAGAGAGCCACGGATCAAAACGATCAATTGGTCTCGTCCGCACCCTGCTCGATCTTTACAAAGCTGACAGTTTGACCAGCGAGGTGCCACTCGCCGCCACATCAAACGTAGATAGCGCAGCTGTGATAGTTGCGTATAACAATGATGCAAACGACAGCGATCTGATCAGATCACTATTGATCAAAGACCCAAGTCATCCCGGTTTTTGGCTCGCAGAATCGCAGTTTGGGTTAACCGATGGCGATCTAAAGCGAACTGCAAGTACCCTGATTAGCGATTCGAAGACGGATCGCCTCGCTCGAATCGCTGCCGCAATTGCTCTGTCTGCTCAAGACGAATCATTAATATCAACCGTTACTCATGAGATTGACGCAATCCTTGACAGATACGATCATGTTAACGACATCACGTTGCTACAACGCGATAGCAGAGTAAGCAAAACGCAAACAGCAATCACATTATTTAATGACCTACAAGTTATAAATATGTTGTACTTTTTCAAAGCAGCTGAATCGCAACGCTTGGTCGCCAAGTCCATGGCAAGTATGAACCCCTTCATAAGAGCCATAGGTACGCGCGTTGCGGCGATGCGCTTCCCAGGTGTTCTGTTACGTGAATTGCCGTCAACGCTTTCGAAATCAACTCGAATACACTTTATGGCTCTACTGTTGATTTATCATCCCGAATATAGGGATCAAGTGTTAGGATTGGAGCGGCCAGACGAACTTGACAAGGCAATTAATGAGATGCAAACATCGCAAATACTTGGCTTATTTTTCTGAATAAACCTGCTGCGGTTGGCCAGCGCAAAATGGCAACTAACTAGTGCCCTCGACAGTCAGAAAAATAACTGCCCCACCCAGCTTGTTAATATCTCAATTAGTTTTAGTCGTGGTATAATTCTCATATAGTATTACCTGTAGACCTTGCCAGTTTAATATCGCTTGTTACTAAGAAAACGGCATTCCGTTGCGCAAAACTGTAAGCCAAAATACGATTTTGCGTAACTACCAGGACTTGGTCCATTCGTTGCTGTTGAAACTAGGAGTCAAAAAGTAAAAGGCTGGGTACCACATCCGGTGTGAAAACCCCTAAAAAGGAGAACGGACATGGTAACCCCGCCTGATGAGATTATATCCATCTTGTCGCCTTTTGCTTCACAGCTTTCTCGCCGCTCGTTCGAGCACGTCAAGGTTCTTGTGACCGGAGCGATCTTGTCGATCGGGCCACGTACGGTTACAGGCTGCTTGCGCGCGATGGGACGGGACGACGATCCGCAGTTCCAGAAATACCACCGCGTTCTTCGACGCAACGCTTGGAGTTCGCGAATTCTCTCAGGGATACTGTTGTGCCTGCTGGTCAGCCGTTTGCTTGGCCGCGACGACGAGGTTGTCGTCGCTCTGGACGATACCCTCGAACGGCGTTGGGGGCGAAAAATCAAAGCGGCAGCTTGGTGGCACGACTCGGCGCGGTCGAAAGCCAAGGCTGTGAGCAGTTTGGGCCTCAGGTGGGTAGTAATGGCACTTGTAGTCAAGGTGCCGTGGTCGCCCCATCCTTGGTCCTTGCCGTTCCTTACGGTGCTCACATACAGCGCGAAATATGCCGAGCGCCATGGGAAGAAGCACAAGACGACGATTGATGTCGCAGTTGAAATGGTTCACTGCCTGCGTCGATGGCTGCCTGATCGCAGAATAGTTGTGGTGGCCGACGGAGGGTACGCTGCCAGCGATTTGCTCAATGCGTGCGCCAAGCTGGATATTGTCGCCGTTACGAGGATGAAGATCACCTCGCAGCTATGCGCCGAGCCGGATCCCAAACCGGCGGGCAAACGCGGACCGCAAGCAAAACGCGGCAAACGTCTGCTCAACCTATTTAGGCAGTACAAATGCATGCGCTTCAAAAACAAGTGGCGATCCGCGCAAACGAAATATTGGAATGTTGAGCGCGGAGGGCTCTACGTATCGGACAAGTGCTTGTGGGACCCGCAAAACGGAACGCCGGTCGCGATCCGCTGGGTCGTCGTGCACAAGGACAAGACCGATCACAACCTCTTAGCTTATATGTGCACCGACCAAGACGCTCTCCCCGATCAAATACTCGATTGGTATGCCATGCGGTGGAGCATTGAGGTGACTTTCCAAGAGGTGCGCAAGTACTTGGGCGTAGAAGGACAAAGGCAATGGAGCGACCTTGCAATCGAACGATCAACGCCGACCTTGATGGGAATGTATTCGCTTGTCACCTTGATCGCTCAACCGCATTTGCTCAAACAGGCAGCCTCGCCGTCGGCGACCCCATGGTATGACAAGCAAGGCGCAACATTCGCCGACGCCATCGCGCTCGTACGAATGAAAATCTGGGCCGCGCAGAAACTTGAGTCATC
>DASXUY010000017.1:0-17469 GCA_036504535.1 Capsulimonadaceae bacterium | reverse complement strand
ACCGCCGCTCCGTGGCGAGGGTTGGCGATTCTTTTCGGGGACCCAGGCGGCTAAAGCCACGGCTGTAAAGTACGGATCGACGGCCTTCGCCGGCTAGGATAGGAGGCAAAACGCCACGATTGGGATGATGGGTTTTGGTTGTGACGATTGGTGCGGCGGCTTCTACACCGCGAACAAGTGGTGCCACCTTCTGCGGGCCAGTCCCCAGGCTTGGTTTGTAAGAAATCGCGGCGATGGCCACTTCTAGCAGCCCGGAACGCGATCTGGTTGCCTTCCCAAATGTGCTCGTTCGTCGATTAGGAGGTCTTTGAGAAACGCATACTCGGGTCGCATCGGGTGCAGACGATCGATCGCTTGCTGGTAGTAGCTGTCGGCCCCCGGATGGTCGCCTCGCGCCACACAAGAAAGGGCGACGGTCCTGAGGGCACCAGCGCCTAGAACGGTTTCACAGCCCAGGGCATATTGGGAAACGTATTCCACACACGACCTGCCTACCCTTTCGCACTCATCGTAGTCACCTTGGTCAAACAAGCACCTCGCCATTAGCGCGACGATGACTATTCTTGAGATTTCGGCTACGTCATCAGGACTCTCAATCAACCGATTGAGCAACCCCAGAGCGTCGGCTGGCTGGCCCGCCAGACGCAGAGTTGAAGCCAGCCCCATCATCGCACCAGGGTCAGTTGGGTCCAGTTCGAGCATATCCGTGTAGGTTTGTTCTGCGACAGCCAGAGCACCGCAGTTCGTGGCTAACGTTCCAAGTGCTGCCAGAAGCCGCCATTGATCCGAAAACGGCAGGTCCGTCGCTTGCAATTGGCGCACGTATGCGACAGCAGTCGCAATATCGCCATTGCGTTGAAACGCTGACCATTGTTCGTGAAAGCTATGGTGTAATTCGGTCACGATAAGTGTCCATTCGGCGAATAGCGTTTGTGATACTTTCGCTCAACTGTCTTGCGGCGGGTCCAGAGCTTCAGTACCGTTGGCGGCGAGTTTCGTCTTTTCTTCGCGCAATGCCAGTACCCAGGCACCGACTACCATACCAATATTCATGCCGCTTGAACTCTGCGTAGCAAGCCAACGAGAATGTGAGAGCGTAAACACTACCAAACCAATCACGACGTCTAATGCTAACAATATGCCAATCCATCGCCAATCAGAGCGGAGTCGCGTAACGATCGGCTTTGAGCACGCATAGCCAATTATGCCGCAAATGAGCATTGTCACAACGGGTCCGCAGAATTTCCAGGTTGCTGCCATATTTTCAGTCATAGTCGATCCCCATCACCCCGCCGACTCGCGTCGCCAGTAGCGTGTTCACGGCGGCCCCCCAGCCGTGGGCGGTGTTGTGTTTGGCGGGGCCGAAGCCTTCGGCCCAGGTGGGCGCTCCGACGGCCAGGGTTTGGCCGTAGAGCTGCTTCATGAACTCGATGACGGTGTCGCCGTGGCCGTGGTCGAAAAGCGGATCGAGCAGCAGGTGGGTCCAGCCGGGGCCGAACTTGGCTTCTTCGGGAACCGGCCAGGTGAGGTTGGCGGCGATGTGGTCCATGGCGCGTCGGCGCTGGTCGGGGGTTCCGACACCGGCGGCGACGGCGAGGCTGTTGGTGTGGATGCCGTAGGTGACCACATCGCCGCCGCTCATGGTGCGGGCTTCGACACCGGGCGGCGTCGCGGGGTCGATGTGGCAGCGGAAAGCGCCGACGGTGTCGTCGTAGAACGATGCGAGGCGCGGGGCGAGGGCGTCGTGGATGCGCGTCGCGAGGGCTAGGAGCGTGCCGTCGCCAGCCAGCTTCGCGAGGTCGCGGGCGGCTGAGGCGGCGAGGACGACGAGGGCGTTCACGGGCAGCGAGTAGGCGCGCTTGTCAATGGGTGCCCAGTCCACCCAGTGCCAGGAGTAGGATGGCGGCAGGAAGTAGCCGTCGACTGTGATGTTGCGTTCGCACATCGCCAGCAGGCGGGCGGCAGCTTCGGCGACTTCGGCAGCGAGAGTGTTATCGCCGGAGAGCGTACAGTAACTGCGGCACGCGACCACCCAGCTGAGGGTCTGATCGATCAGGTTCATGAAGCTGACTTCGGCTGGCACGACGGCTTTGGGGTCGCCGCCGTCGTCGATCCCCTGCCCCACGAGCAGGAGGCAGCGGCGCCACATCGCAGTTTCGCCGAACGTGTGGTAGGCCGCTTCGCCAGCAACGCAAGCGTCGAATGTCCAGAGCACGTTTTCGCGAGAGCAAGTGTCTACGTGGGTGTCGTTGGTTGCCGAGCGAAGCGTGTCCGCGCTGACATCCCAGATCCGTGCCAGCAGCGGGTCGGCGGTTGTGAATGGGCGCTTTGGCGGAAACGGGTAGTCCACTGTGCTTGCGGCAAGGCGCATACGGCAGGAGCCGGTGCCAGCGACACGCACCGTGAGGAACCGGAAGCCTCGCGGGACAAGGGCGCGCCAGGATGATGGGCCATCGGTCGAAGGCGTGAAGCTGTCCGCGCCACCCTCCTGCGGGGTTTGGAAGCCGCGGTCGGCGGTTGGCCGGTCGCCGAGACCGTTGGCGTAGAAGGTCTCAATGCGGATGTCACCGGTTGTAGAGTCGATGTCGACACCGGCCCGGATGAGCCGAGTCCGGCCGAGGTCGTAGGTAACGATGTCGCCACCGTTGGCGTCGACCCAACCATGCGAATCGTTGCACGGTCCGCCAGTGACGGTCGATGAGTTGAATGCCGTCGCGATGTTGTCGCGTATCGCCACAGCTTCCTCGGGACCGGTCCCGCGCCACACCAGCGGCGGCGACGCTGGGGCTTCGGCGAGAAGCGGGATGGGGCGTGCACTGAAATTGCGCCACGGCGCAGTGCCGACGGGGCCGAGCACGAACACGTTTTCCCACCCGTCGCCGGGCTCGTCAGTCTTCCATCCTGCCGGTTCGGAGTTGATATCGTAATGCTCCTGCGAACCCACAGGCAGCGAGATCAGCATTGGGTCATCGGAGAACCAGGTAGCGTTGCGCGCCTTCCAGGTGGCGTCGGTGCCCACAATGTCCCCCGCCGCCGTCGATGCTTCCGCGATCAGTCCGAGCCGCGTGACGGGCGCATAGCCGGTGACGCCAGCGAACGGCAGCAGGATGACGGCGATACTGTTGCGACCGAGTTGGACGTGACCAGCGAGGTCCCACGTGTCGTAGTGCACATCGGCGGCGAATGAGCGCGCGGGGCCGTATCCTATGGCGGCCCCGTTAACGTAGAGCGCGTATTTCGGCCAGCCGCAGATTCGTATTTGGGCACCGTGGGCGGCGGTTACGGTCCAGTCCTTGCGGAACGCGAGCGGGCAGCCGCCGACCGGGCGAGCGTCGCGCATCCAGGTGGAACCGATCCAGTGGGCGGTAGTGAACGTGTCAGGGGTCATGGGAACCTCGAAAATGGGGCAGTGTGGTTGCCGGTTCGCGATTGTGGCGCTTGGTTCCTGCATTTTGGGTGGTGCGGGGGAGGATTCAAGATGCCCTCTCAGGCTGTGCCGAAGACGGCAAGGTCACGGGCGGGCCAGTTTTGGGTCGCTTCGCGGTTGGGGGCGGGATGCGGAGTATGTTTGGCGGTTGTTATGGCGGGACCAGCGACCGATTGGGCGCTGCGGCCCATATAGTGAATGTGATTTATGGACAATTACGTCGATAATTAGTTTCAATAATTTATTATTAAAATTTTATACATATTAGGTTTGAAGTGTAGAAAAGTGGGTAACACGGGGATGTACTCTAGCCCTTGAGTACATCCGCGTTTCCACCTCACAGCTCCACGAGGTGCGTTGTAACGACCTTCGCGTTACAGTGACTGCCAGCTTGGCCGTCACTAAGGATTCACGAAAATGAAACTGCACTGTCGCGCCGGATGGGCTCTTCCGCTCATCCTTCTCTC
The DNA here is from genome assembly GCA_036504535.1 of Capsulimonadaceae bacterium. Classification (GTDB taxonomy): domain Bacteria; phylum Armatimonadota; class Armatimonadia; order Armatimonadales; family Capsulimonadaceae; genus JARLGU01. The sequence continues at coordinate 13,575 of DASXUY010000017.1, read as the reverse complement.
CTCATTGCTCGCCTGCACGCCGAGCGCGTTTTCGGCGACGATCACGGTCACCAGCCTTGCTGACGACGGATCCGCAGGAACACTCCGTGCCGCCATCACCAGCGCCAACGCGGCCCCAGGCACCACAATTGCCTTCCAGTCTGGCCTGGCTGGCACAATCACTTTAGGCAGCGCATTGCCCCCAATCACGACGGCGATGACAATATTATGCGCAACCAAGGGTGCGATCAAGGTCGACGGTGCTGGGCTATACCGGCCTTTTTATATATACACAGATGCGCCGACCGATCAGGTTGCGTTCTCCGGGATAACTATCCAGAACGGGAAAGACACGACGACTGCTGGGGGTGGCGGGATCTATAACTACCTCAGTAAAGTTGCGCTCACAAACTGTACTATATCGAGCAACTCGGCCCTTGACGGAGGCGGGATAGAAAACTATGGCGGTGCGTTGACCATGACAACCTGTACAGTTTCGGGGAACACTGCAACGGCCAGCTTCGGCGGTGGAATTAGCAACGACAATGGTGGCACACTGTTGATGTTGAATACGATCATATCCACGAACACGACGTCGAACGCGGATGGCGGCGGTTTGAGCAATACCAACAGTAGTAACGCTACCTTAACGAACTGCACCCTCTCCGGAAACAGCACACCTAGTAATGCACAATTTGTAGGCGGCGGTGTCCGAAATAGCGCTGGTGCCTCGGCAACGCTCACTAGTTGCACTTTGTCCGGGAACACCTCGGGCAACGGTGGGGGTGTATACAATAGCGCTAGCCTTGTACTCCAGAGCTGTGAACTCAGCGCGAACACTGCCGCTTCCACCGGTGGTGCCGTTCGTGCCGAAACTGCTACGAGCACGATCACCAATTGCACGCTGTCTGGTAATTCCGCCCCGCAAGGCGGCGGGATTTGGATTGCACGGGAGATCTGGGTATTCATTACGAACTGTACGATTACGGGCAACAATGTCGCTGGAGTTTTCTGTCAGTATTCTAACCATTGGCCGGGTGTTGCCAAGCTAACGAATTGCATTTTATACGGGAATAAAGGTAGCGAGTTTGCTACTGATTGGAACGGGGAACTACGCGCAGACTTCAGCGCTATTGGGGGCGGCTGGGCAGGAACGGGCAACACGGACCGTGATCCAATGTTTGCGGCTGCCGGGCTCACCAACAATGGCGGGCCTACAAAAACCATTGCATTGCAGATCGTTTCACCTTGCTATAAAGGCGGCGACCCAGCCAGCGCTCCCCTAACGGATCAGCGCGGCGTCTTTCGCCCAGACAAGGTAAGTATGGGGGCGTTCGACTACGGAACGGCGGCGGGTACTGCTGTTAAGCCCGTAATCAGTCCTAACGGTGGAAGTGTCGTGATCGGCTCGACGGCCACAATCACTTCAACAACGCCGAACAGCTCGATCTATTACACTACAGACGGCACCGTTCCGGGCGATCCAGCTGACCTCTATGCAGGGCCAATAACAATAGGCGTCAGCGAGAAAGTTACGGCTATCGCAACAGCGCCAGGTTACTATGTCAGTCCAGTTGCCACGGCATCGTTTGTCGCCGTCAACCAGACGCCAGTTGTGACGTCAATCGCCCCTTCATCGGGGACGGCAGGCGGCGCAGCGTTCACGCTGACCGTTAATGGAGCGGAGTTTGTGAACGGTGCAAAGGCATACTGGAACGGGGTGGCGCTTACGACAACATTCGTGAACGCCAATCAGCTCACAGCGGCTGTGCCAGCAGCCAAGATCGTTGCCGCAGGCACCGCAACGGTCACAGTCAAGCAACCCGATAATGTAGCATCGATCACTTCGGCAACCTTCACGATCAAGAATGTTGTGCCCGCTGTGTCATCGATCGCCCCAACGTCCACCGTCGCCGGGAGCACAGATTTTGTGCTGACTGTTAACGGCACTGGCTTTGCCGCAGGTGCGACGATTCTCTGGAACGGAAACGCTCTCGTGACAACGGTAGCGTCGTCGACAAAGCTCACGGGGACCGTTCCCGCAGCAAACGTCGCCGCCAAAGGCTCTGCCGTGGTTACCGTCAGGCAGTCCGACGGAGTTGTCTCCGCAACTTCGGCGACGTTTACTGTCCTGAACCCCTATCCGGTCGTATCGACGATTAGCCCGTCCACGGCAGTGGCCGGTAGTGGGCAATTAACGCTTACCGTTAACGGGTCCGCGTTCGTTAGTGGAGCGGCCGTCCTGTGGAATGGCACACCGCTAACGACGACGTTCGTAAGCTCCGCTAAGCTGACAGCGGTGGTTCCTGCCGCCTCATTGACGCTTGCGGGTTCGTTTCCGATCACTGTAAAGCAGCCGGACGGCGTCGTATCGCCAACGTCAGCTCCGTTTACGGTCAGCGGTGTCGTGCCCGTGGTCTCGTCCATTGCGCCAGCGTCGACGCCCGCATTGAGCGCTGAGTTCACCCTCACGGTCAACGGCTCTGCGTTCCTGAGCGGCGCGACGGTGCTCTGGAACGGTGCCGCGCTTGCGACAACGTTCGTCAGCGCGACGAAACTGACTGCGATTGTCCCGGCCACGAAAGTCGCGGCAAAGGGAACGTCGACGGTCACGGTTAAGCAGCCTGACGGCGTCCCTTCAGCGACATCGGCGACGTTTACGATTACGAGCGCTCTCCCGATTCTGTCGGCGATCAGTCCCGTTTCGAAAGCAGCGTCGAGCGGCACGTTTACGCTGACAGTAAACGGATCGCGATTCGCTGCAGGGGCAGTTGTGCTCTGGAAGGGAGTAGCGCTACCGACGACGGTTGTGAGCTCGGCCAAGCTCACCGCCGAAGTACTCGACACGTATATTGCGGCACCGGGAACGGCTGCGATTACGGTCAAGCAGGCAGACGGAACTGTCTCGGCAACGTCGGCAACGTTCAAGATCACGAGCGCCGTTCCTGTCGTGACGACGATCAGCCCGTCGACAACGGCGGCGGGCAGCGCGGCGTTCACGCTGACCGTTAACGGATCCGCATTTCTGAGCGGTGCAACTGTCCTCTGGAATGGCGCTGCCCTTACGACAACGTTCGTCAGCGATACAAAGCTGACTGCCGCTGTCCCGGCAGCAAAGGTGGCGGCAAAGGGAACGGCGACGGTCACTGTGAAGCAGCCCGACGCAGTCCTGTCGGCGACGTCGGCTGCGTTTACGATCACCAATGCAATGCCGGTGGTTCTGACGCTCAGTCCGACAACGAAGCCCGCAGGAAGCGCAGACTTTGCGCTGACTGTCAACGGCAGCGCATTCGCGGCTGGCGCGACGGTCCTGTGGAACGGCACCGATCTGACGACCACGCTCGTTAGCTCAGCCAAGCTCACTGCTGCAGTTCCGGCAGCACTGGTCGCGTCGCCAGGAACCGCCAAGGTGACGGTGCGGCAGTCTGACGGAACCACATCCACCACATCGGCGACGTTCACAGTCACCGGTACGATGGGCGTGACAGGGCTGACGTTCGATCCGCCGACCATTGTGGCTGGGGACGCAACGACTGGCACCGTCACGCTCAACTATCCCGCACCTGCGGGAGGGACGAAGGTAACGGTCGTATTCGGCGGCTTTGTCGTCGCCGTTGTCACAGTGGCACCAGGCGACAAAACAGTCTCTCTGGATATCCAGACAACGGAAGCGGCTGCAGCAGGGGCGTATACGTTCTACGCTACCACGGGTGTAGCCGGTACCGGTCTCGCTGCTGGAACGCTCACCGTTCTATAGCGACAGACGGTCGGTTGCGATTGGTACGCCTGCCAGCTTCCTTACGGGATCTGGCAGGCGTATTTTTGGCAGTCGACCGTCGGTTTCGGGGTGCGCACGATGTCGACGCATATTGGGCGGGATTGTGGAGAGGATTTAGAATGCCCTCTGAGGCTGTGCCGAAGACGGCAAGGTCACGGGCGGGCCATTTTTGGGTCGCTTCGCGGTGCGGGTCGGGGGTTGGAGAGGAATTAGCGGAGGACAGGTAAGTTTTGTCGTGCGCGAAGGAATCGGCCAAAAATGGGAAGGTGAGGAGTGGTGGGAAATAGAATGTTAAGCGAGCACTACGGTTTGGAGACGTGACGATGCGCGATTCGCGCGGCCCATCCGCCTCGCAAGCTCGGCACCTTCCCGAAACGGGAAGGAAACCAATTGCGGCCAAGCCAAGCGAAGTCAACCACTGCCCAAAAAGGTTTCCATCCCGTTTCGGGAGGGACCCGCCGCCTTGGGTGGGAGGGCAGGTCTCTTGACCAAGAGGGTGGCGAGGAACGAGCCGGGTAGGTCCTATCTGAAAACCAGGCTGAGCCGTGCTCAAAATGAGCCGATTTTTCCTAGGATCGCACTAAGGTTTGGAGTAGATTATGAGATTTGGCGTTTGCACGGGTATCGAAAATATTGGAGTACTTGAGGCGGCTGGCTACGATTATATCGAGCTGAGCGTTGCCGGGCACCTGGCTCCGGAGAAGCCGGACAGCGAAGTGATGCCGGCGCTGGAGGCAGCGTTCGCGGGGAGCACGATCAAGCCGGAAGCGTACAATGGCTTTTTGCCCGGCGACCTGCGTGTCACGGGCCCCGTGATCGATAAGGCGCGTCAGGAAGCGTACGCGGAAGTGGCGTGTCGGCGAGTCGCGCAGCTTGGTGGGGACACAATCGTGTTTGGCAGCGGCGGCGCGCGCCGTGTCCCTGAAGGCTTCGATAAGAACGAGGCGTATGATCAGATCACGGAATTCCTGAAGCGGATTGCGCCAATCGCGGCCAGGCATGGGGTCACGATTGTGATCGAGCCGCTGTGTGCTGGCGAGTGCAACATATTGAACGGTGTCGCGGAGTCGATGGAGATTGTTGAGCGTGTCGGGGAATCGTCGATCCAGGTGCTGAGCGATCTTTACCATGTCGCGACAGATGAGCAGAGCTACCGGGAGACGGCAGACGCGGGTGAGCACCTGCGCCACGTGCATGTTGCCACGAAAGAGGGGCGTCGCGCTCCGGTAACTGCGGATACTGAGTTTATCACCGACTACTTCCGTTCGGTTCTTGCGGCTGGCTACGACGGCCGCGTTTCGGTGGAAGGCGCATGGACCAGTGTCGCCGATCAGGCCGCGGAAGTGCTCGCGACGCTCAAGGCGGCGCGTACGGCGGCAGAGTAGCGCGGCGCGAGGTAGTGATGGTTGTAGCCGGAGTATGCGACGGATATCGGTGGCATATGCACGCCTCAGTGAACCGAGACCGAGGTTCAGGTCCATGCGGACCAGCCCCGGCCATTCGAACCGGGACTGAACTCCCGGTCTGACGCAGAACAGCCCTCCGGGCCTATGCTCAGGCTGTCGCCTGAGCGAGAGATAGCTAAGCGCATAGCGTTGATCGCCAGTGTCGGCACATAATTTGATTTACACAGCCCGCGGTGTTGGGCTGGACGGGAGATATTAGAGACATGCCGTTGACAGATATGCCGTTGGAGCTGTTGTCCAAGTACCAGGGGACTAATCCTAAGCCTGCGGATTTTGACGAGTTCTGGGATGAGTCGATCGCCGAGATGCGTGAGATTGACCCGGATGTGGAGCTGATTCGACGGTCCACGAATGCCAAATTCGCTGACTGCTTTGATCTGTATTTCACCGGGTATGGCGGGGCGCGGGTTCACGCGAAGTATCTTCGGCCTAAGGACTTGTCGACGCCGCAGCCAGCTCTTGTGCAGTTTCACGGCTACAGTGGGCACAGCGGCGAATGGAACGACAAGTACAGCTTTGTGGCGCAGGGTTACTCGGTGCTTGCGCTCGATGTTCGCGGACAGGGCGGTAAGTCGCAGGATGTGGGCGGTCACTTGGGGCGCACAATGTCGGGCCACTTTATCCGCGGTGTGGATGGCGGCGCGGAGAACATGTTGTACCGGCAGGTTTACCTCGACTGCGCACAGCTCGCCGGGTTAGCGTTCACGCTGCCCGGAGTCGACCCGGCTCGCGTTTACGCTACTGGCGGATCGCAAGGCGGTGGGCTCACGCTCGCGTGCGCAGCGCTGGAGCCGCGGGTTAGTCGTGCTGCGGCGTGGTATCCGTTCCTCTCGGACTACAAGCGAGTGTGGGAGATGGACCTTGCCGTTGCAGCGTACAACGAGATCCGCGAATACTTCCGCACGTTCGACCCGCTCCACGAGCAGGAGGATGCGCTGTGGAACCGGCTGGGCTATGTCGATGTGCAACATCTGGCGCCGCGTATCAAGGGTGACGTGTTGTTTGTGACCAACCTGATGGACAGCGTCTGCCCGCCGTCGACCCAGTTCGCGGCGTATAACAAGATCACAGCGCCGAAAGAGATGATCATCTACCCCGACTTTGGTCACGAGGGGGCACCCGGCGCGAGCGATAAGGTTTGGGAGTATTTGACGCGGTGATTGCGGGCGGGGAGTACGGCGGAAGGCGTTGGTTGAGGATTCCGTAGGTTAAAACCTACGGCTCGTAAGTGCTTGAAAGTACCCGTTGGGCACTAAGAAAGAGAACTGTTCCTCAGAAGGGCATGAACGTACCGACATAAGAATGTCCAGGGAACTAATAACCGAATAGCGGGAAAATATCACGAGGCCCCTCGTGCTTAGCCGTTTCAGGCGGGAGGGGATCAGCTGCGGGCTGAGTGAAGTGAGGAACGCGATGGAAGCCGATGCAGAAGCAAAGGCGCGCGAGGAACGGCGTCTCAAGCGCTATAAGCTCTCTTTTACCGATAACGACGAGACCGAAAACACATCGTATGCGCTCTATGTGAAGAGCGAACTGCGGCGAAAGCTGTCTTATGAGGGGATACCAGCGACTCAGCGCGATGTCGATGAGATCCCCGTCGACCACCGACGGCTGTCATTCTTCACGTCGATGCCTGCACCCGACGATATCCTGATCGATATCGACATCCCCATCGCAGGCGCCTACCGAACCGTTCACGCGTTCCCCGACGAGGTCGACTTGATCGACGCCGGACACCCGCCTACCGTCCGCTGCTTCAGCCTCAACGGAGTCGTCGTGCCATGGTACGACCTGCTCGAATACAATCCGTACATCCACTATTTTACAGCTGAACGGGAGAAGTGGACGTGGCTGGGCAGCAACTTGGTGGCGTGTTGGCAGCCACTGACGTGGCTGCCCGAGAACATTGATCGGTACTACGAAGCCGAGGCGGATATGACGGTGGTTGCACATGCGGGTGCTCATGCAACGACGTATGGCCACGGGGCGCGACCGTGGTATGCGCTGAATATCGGCGACAGCGTCGCAAAGCCGCCGGTGCGGCGTCAGGCTGTCCGCCGCACTCCAGCGCGACGGAAGCTGGGCAAGCTGTAGGGGCGGGGGAGTTAGCCCAACCTTGCGAGAGCGCCACATGCCGTGAACGACCTGTCTGAGTGGGCAAGAAGTAGAGGAAACCTCATCCCCAACCCTTCTCCTAAGATAAGGAGAAGGGAGCAGCAAAATGCGAGGAGCCTGCAATTAAGCTTTCGCCGCTTCGGCGAGGGCTTCGTGGTAGTCTTTCTCGAACTTCTCGATACCGAGATCGGTGAGCGGATGATGGAAAAGCTGTTCGAGCACCTTGAACGGCACCGTCGCGATCTGTGCGCCAGCGTTCACCGACTCCACTACCTGTAACGGCGATCGGATCGACGCGACGAGCACCTCGGGTTGCTGCTCGAAGTGGTAGGTATTCACCATGTGGACAGCGTCGCGGATCGCATCCATGGCTTCGCGGCTCCCCATGTCGTCGACGCGGCCAACGAAGAACGAAATGAACTTCGCGCCCGCCTTTGCTGCGATGAGGGCCTGCGGGAGCGAGAAGATGAGCGTGCAGTTAAAGCGGACTCCCTCCGGGGCAAGCTTGGCCATGACTTCCACGCCAGCGGCGGTGAGCGGTACTTTGACGTGCACATTGGGATGCCACGTGGCCACTTCTCGCGCTTCGGCGAGCATCTTGTCGTATTCAAGCTCCACGCACTCCGCCGACACCGCTTTGCCAGGCCCCACGATTTCGCAGATTTCTACGACACGCTGTTTGTAGGGCACGTGCTCTTTCGCGATCAATGATGGGTTGGTTGTGACTCCGTCCAGGATCCCCCACTCGTTGGCCTTCTTCACTTCGTCCAGGCTCGCTGTATCTACAAATAGTTTCATGGGATAACTCCTTTTTGGGCACACCTAACTGGCGGCGAAGCACCGCGATTCCGGAATGGAATTGGGTCTTGTTTTGCGCCCGAGTAATTCATACCCAATCCGCATATAAAAACTACACGTAAGTAGGAGACGTTCGCATTGAGCGAGATGAATTCGTAATGGGGCTTGCATTTAAGCGAGTGAGCATTCTGATTATGTAGCAGTACTGCGCCAGCATCGTTAAATTGATGTTAAATTCGCGTTAATGCGCCCCGTTTCTGCCCGATGTTCGTCAATTCGGTCAAAAATATTTTTTGCCTCGCAGACACTAAGTGAATCATCAAAATTAGGAGAAATTCGACCCGGTAAAAGTACAAGGTATTACAGTTTTTTGATTATCTGTCCTACAATCTAAACTGGCCCCCCAAGGACGTCTCGGCCAATCCCAAAAAGAACAAAGGTGATCACATGCCCAACGAAGTAAGCGCTGAGATCCAGGAGCTGGAGTCTCTTCGCAAACAAATACGCGTCTGGCGCACTAGCCTGACAGCAGCATTTGGAATCGTTACCGTCATCTCACTGGTCGTCATGTGGAGCGCTATTAGCGGACTCGCAACAAATGGCGAGCAGCAGACCAAATTTATCACAGCTGCAAGCAACAAACTGCAGACAGATATCCTCCCCAACGTAGAACAAATTGGCGTCTCCGCATTCCACCAGATCGATTTCCAGAGCGAATTCAAAAAGCTGAACGACCGAGCACCGGAGCTTGCAAACGCTTCAGCGCTAGAGTTGCAGACACTCGCAAAGAACCTCCCAGAAAAAGGTGGAAAAGTGCTCTCCAGCGAGTTCGACAGCGTGCTTAGCAGCCGCAAGGACAAGCTTAAGCAGGAGTTCCCTGAGGCCACCGACGAGCAGGTCACTGCCCTTCTTACAAACCTGACGGCGGAAACTCATGCTCAGGTATCCGATATCGCCGACAGCCTCTTCAACCCGCATATCGAAACGCTCAACAATGTCATGGTGGACCTGAGCAAGATTGAAGCGTCTGAAGCGCCCAATATCAAGGGTGAAGTGCCGACGTGGCAGATGGCGTTCCTACTGGCCGACATCGCACGAGCCGACATGACCGCACTCGACGCGAAGGCGGCTACACCGGCCCCGGCGAAGAAGAAATAAGGAGGATCACAATGAGCACTGAACCAACAAACACAACAGAGCTAACGGCCTCCGAGTATATCACCAAGGAACTCGTCGAAGCGCGTCAAACTCTTAAGAACGTCCAGCTGTATGGCTCCATCATCGTCGGAGTCCTCTGCATCTACCTGATTGTCGTCACCGCCAAGTTCTCGAGCGCACTGCAGCCCGAAAACGCCGCGATGATTGTCACCGGCCTTGTCCAGCAGCAGGTCGACGACCACGGCGACGAGTTTGCGGCCAGCATCAAGGAAAAGATTCCTGAGATGATCCACCAGGCCCCCGACTATGCGGCCAAGCAGCTTCCCATTTACCGTGAGCAGCTTGAAGCGAAAGTCGAAGCCGACCTGACGGCGTACGCCAAGTCCACATCCGGTGCGCTCGACAAGCGGCTCGATGAGTACTTCACGTCGCACAAGGATGAGATCAAGACGGTTCTAGCCGAAGGCGCTAAGCCCGAAGCAGTCCAGAAAGTGGGCGGCGAGATCAAGCAGCAGATCATTGCTTACCTGGGTGACAAACCAGCCACCGGCCCGAGCCTCAAGGAACAGATCGACGACTCCCTGAAATCGCTCAAGGAAGTCGAAAGCACGACGCACAAGCTCGCGGTGAACAAGAACCTGACACCGCAAGAGAAGCAGACGCGCCGCGCCCTTGCGATCATCGCTCAGACGGTGACGAAAGAGAACCTGAAGCCGCTCCCAATCAAGGAAGCGCTCGGGCTAGCGTCCGACACCATCTCAAAACCCTAAGCAGGCTGAACCCTTGTAAGGCGCGCAGTGCGGGTGATTACCTCACCCCCGGCCCCTCTCCTTGGAAAGGCGAGGGGAGGTAGATAGCTTCGTTAGGGCGGCGCTGTATAGCCTGAGATCGGTCAATCACGTTGAAAACCCTGTCGCATTTACTGCGGCGGGGTTTTCTTTTGCATCCTTTGCGACAAAATCGATATAATAGAAGTAATGGATACGGGGCGCGATAGTGGCGCCGCGTGCAAAGGAGGCCACACTATGTCCGAAGAGCAAACAAAACCAACCGAAGGCGAAGCAGCCCCCGCAGAAACCGCACCGATGAACCGCGCCGAACGACGCGCCGCCGCTAAGGGCAAAACCGCCCCGACGACCGGCAACCGCGGCACGGGCGGCACAAACGCCAACCGCGCATCCAGCCACGCTGTCGGCGGAACGCGTCTCCCACGAACCGGTCACAAAGGCGGCTAGGCAGGCTGAGCCTGGACCCTTGTCAGCCCACCAGGCTGAGCCTGGGCCCTTGTCGGCCCATTCGAAGCGGCGGTGCTCGCCACGGCGGCGGCGATGGGCCGGGTCAGGATACGCTGGGTTAAGTCTGAGCAATGACCTCACAAGGCTGAGCCTGGACCCTTATCGGCCCAAACACTACGCCGGTGCTTACCATGGCGGCGGCGATGGGCCGAGTCGGGATGCGCTGGTTCGGGTAAGGCAGAGACCTCATCCCCAACCCTTCTCCTAGGATAAGGAGAAGGGGGTCAGAAGGACTGTAAGCAATGGCTTTTCTTGGTCTCCCCTCTCCTTATCGTAGGAGAGGGGCCGGACTTGGGCCAGTCCGCTGGCCAGGTGAGGTATTCGCGTCGTTCCGACACGCGTCGTCGCCCTTAGCTACCCTATGAGTGAGATTTCTTGCAGCCTTTGCGGCCTTCCCGTGCGTTCGCCGGTGACGGTTGACGGGACCGACGCAGTGTTTTGCTGCCATGGGTGTAGCAACGTTTACCAGATTCTTGTCGAAAGCGGGTCGTATACTCCCGGCGGCGATCCATCGACAAACCCCATTTTCGTACAGGCCAAGGCGCTTGGACTCCTCGGAAACCCGAGCGCTACAATCGACGCGTCTCCCACCCCCGAAGCTAAAATCGAGGGGGAAGGCGGGGCGGTGGATGATGCGCGCCAGTGTGTGCTTCGTGTTGATGGCATGTGGTGCTCGTCGTGCGCGTGGTTGATCTCCCACATTCTCCTCAAACGGCGTGGGGTTGCTGCTGCCGAGGTCTCATTCCTCTCCGATACAGCCAAAATAACGTATCGTCCGGCCAAAATCGGCCAGGACGACTTGGTCGCGGCCATCGATAGTCTCGGTTACCATGCCCACCCTATGGGCGAGGCGGATGTGACCGATCCGAGGATGCGTCGCCGCCGGAGCGAGTTGATCAGGACATCGTTCACGTTCTTCTTCGCGATGAACGTCATGATGTTCCAAATCGTCCAGTATGCTGGCTATCGCGGACAGGGAGTGCTCTGGTTCCTCGGCGCGCTTTCCGCTATCGTCGTCGGGCTCTCGTGGCCCATCTTCAATCGGGCATACCAAGCTGCGCGCCATGCTCACGCCACCATGGACACCCTTGTGAGTCTCGGGGCGCTGACAGCGTTCGCGTATTCAATCCAACAACTACTAACCGGGTCGCACCATGTCTACTTCGATACGGCGTGCATGCTGCTCGGGCTTGTCATGGTCGGTAAATTCCTCGAGAGCGGTGTGCGTGCGAAGGCGACCGATGCGCTGACGACATTGTACGGTCTCCTGCCGCGCAAGGCGTCGGTGCTTCACGACGGAGTTGAACGGCCCGTCGCAGTTGAGCAACTTGCGGTCGGTGATATCTTCCGAGTGCGCCCAGGTGAGCGTATCGCCGCAGATGGCATCGTGGCGGCCGGGTCGGCGGGAGTTGACGAAAGCCTGCTGACCGGCGAGTCGCGTCCATCGCCTAAGGCTGTCGGCGATCCCGTGACCGGCGGCGCTATTGTGCTCGACGGTGCGCTGGATGTGAGCGTCACGCGTATCGGACCTGAGGGCGCGCTTGCCAAGATGATCGCGCTGGTCGAAGAGGCGATGCGGACCAAAACGCCTGCTGAACAGTGGGCGGACCGAATTAGCCGCGTGTTTGTGCCATCGATTATCGCGCTCGCGCTGGCAACGGTCGCCGTCATGCTACTCTCCGGCCACACAGCTGCGGAGACGATGACCCGCGCCGTTGCGGTGCTTGTGATCGCGTGCCCATGCGCCCTGGGAATCGCGACGCCCATGGCGATGGCGGCGGGAGTCGGCGCGGCGGCATCGAAAGGTATCTTGATCGCAGACGGAACAGCGTTCGAGCTTCTCTGCCGCCTCAAAGTGCTTGTCCTCGACAAAACAGGCACCGCTACCGAAGGGCAGTTCGCTGTGCGGGAGGTGAGCGGGGAGATGGCTGCGCTGGATGTACTTGCCGCCTTGGAGACACGTTCCGAGCACCCGATCGGTCGCGCAATAGTGCGCCATGCTGCCGCAGCTGAACTCCCTCCGGTTAACGGTTTCGAGGCGGTGCCCGGAATGGGCGTCGCCGGTATCGTGGACGGACAGTGCTGGTTTGCGGGCAGTTTGCGCTATGCAGACCAGCAGGAGGCTGCAATCTCAGGCGATCTGCTGGCGCGCGCCAAACAGCATGAATCCGCCGGGCTCACGGTAATCTATTGGGGACGCACTGGGGCGCCCGTCGCAGGCTTTGTGGCGCTCGGCGACAGTATTCGCGCGGGGGCGCCGGAGCTGGTATCGCTGCTCGCTGCCCGCAACGTCTCAGTAGAACTGCTCAGCGGAGATGCCCGCGAGACGGTGGACGCTGTCGCCGCAACCCTCGGCGTCACGCGACGACTGGCCGGTGCGCTGCCAGCGGACAAGGCGGCGTATGTGAAGCAGCGCCGCGATGAACTCGCGGGCGCTGGCATTGTGGGCATGATCGGCGACGGCGTGAACGATGCGCCCGCACTTGCAATCGCCGACCTCAGCATCGCGATGGCGTCGGGAGCCGATGTGGCATCACGCGCATCCCAGATCACGCTTCTGAACGCCGACCTGCGACGTATCCCCGAACTCCTCGATCTGGCGCGCCAGACGACCCGTATCATGCACCAAAATCTGTTCTGGGCGTGCGCGTACAACGCAGTCTGTATCCCGCTCGCCATGTTCGGCGTTGTCCAGCCCATCTGGGCAGCAGTGGCGATGATGGTGTCGAGCGCGTCGGTGATATTGAACACGCGTCGCTTGAAGTGGATAGTGCGTGAGGGTTAGGGAGGATGGGGATGGATTAGGATGGCTCCGCCGGCCCCTACGCGGGGAGCGCCAGCGTGCCGCTTATATGTTATAACGTCTTGGGATTTGTTTCCCAAGTATGCCAAATCGAGAGAAGCGCGTTGTGTCGCTTGAGTTTGACCTCGTGGTCCAGATTGCGCCCTCGGTTTATGGTGTTCTAATGATCTCGAACAGTATCAT
>DASXUY010000016.1:0-3595 GCA_036504535.1 Capsulimonadaceae bacterium | reverse complement strand
CTCGCCAGGACAAATGGAGACGATAACCGGTCGCTGGACCATCAAACGACCTAACAATGGGCAACAGGCTACAACGGAACCAAATATAAGCCTGACCACAATGGAAAGCTCGTGGCAACTATTCTTTCACAGGCCCTTCAGTACGTGGTCCCGTGCGGCTCAGCGCATCGGATCATTACCCCGCCGCCGCCCCTATATAGAAAAGGCCGCGCGGCTCGGAGCGCTCCTATACGTCTCTCCATATCGCGTTTTCGGCTCTCCCCGCCACTCACTCTGGTACAATAGCGCCTATGACATTGTCAACGATACGCTTAAAACCCAGGCGGCCCGAGCGCTATGGCCACCCATGGGTCTACGATAATGAGATCTCCGCAGTTCCGGACGCCGATGTTCAGGACGGCGACCTCGTTACTGTGATTGACCACAACGGTAAATCCCTCGGAACGGGATACTTTAACCCGCAGAGCAAGATTAGTGTGCGTCTGCTGGACCTACCCGATGGTGAACCCGTCGATCCCGCATTCTGGCGCAAGCGGCTGCGAGCCGCAGAAGACTACCGCCGTCAGTTTTACTGCCCGCTGCCGAAGATGTACCGCCTGGTACACGGCGAGGCGGACAAACTACCCGGTTTGATCATCGACAGATACGGCGACTGGCTAATCGTTCAGATACTGACGCTCGGTATGGAGCGCCACCGGGACGACATTCTTGACGCTGCGTGGACTATCTTCAAGCCCAAGGGCATCTACGAGCGGTCAGACAGCCCTGCTCGCAAGCTGGAAGGCTTGGAATCTGCAGCCGGGTTGGTCAAGGGCGAAGAAGCACCATCGCCGCTTATCATTGAGGACGAAGGCGCGAAGATTCGTATCGACCTCACGGGCGGCGCGAAAACGGGGTTGTTCCTGGATCAGCGCGAGAATCAGATAGCGGCGTCGCGTTACGCTCGTGGACGCAACGTGCTGAACTGCTTCTCGTACACGGGCTTGTTCGGCGTTCGAGCCGCAATGAACGGCGCAGCGTCGGTGATCGATGTTGAGATTTCGGCACCATTCAACGAGCTGAACGAGGCCCAGTGGGTCGCGAACAGTACCGGAAAGTGCACGCACGAGATCGTGACCGGCAACGCATTCGACCTTCTTCGCGCTAAAGAGACGGAAAAGGCGCTGTATGATATGGTCATCCTTGACCCGCCAGCGTTCACTAAGTCCCGCGGCCAGCGTGAAGGCGCGTTCCGAGGCTACAACGACATCAACCGCAGAGCCATTAAGCTGCTTCGACCCGGTGGGGTCTTGGTGACGTGCTCGTGCTCGCACCATGTCGACGGGGCCGAGTTCCGAGCCATAGTTCAGCAGTCCGCGAAAGATGCCGGACGACGCCTGCGACTTATCGAACAGCGCGGCCAGCCTGCCGACCATCCCGTCGCCCTCTGGGCTCCGGAAAGCGAATATCTCAAGTGCCTCATCTTCGAGGTTGACTAGACATACCACCCTGACGTACGGGCTAGCCAATAATATCCTCTCGCCACACCGCGAAGCGATACAATAATGGCCAGCCCGGCCTGAGAGGGCATCCTGACAATTCTCCCTAAATCACACTTCACCATGCAACACTTCAACGATGAGCGAGACTGGTTTTTCAAGAAGCGGTTCGGCCTTTTCGTCCACTGGGGCCTCTATGCCATTCCTGGATTTCACGAACAGCACCAGATGCGGGCTCGTGCGAACTATGACGATTATGTCAAGCTTGCGGAACAGTGGAACCCGGTAAAATTCGATCCCGATGCGTGGCTGGACTTGATGGCTGAGGCTGGGATGGAGTATATCTGTCTCACCACAAAGCACCACGATGGATTCTGCCTGTGGGATACGAAGCAGACAGCCTATAACACGGTCAACACGCCATACGGCCGGGATATCCTCGCACTGCTTGCCGAAGCGTGCCACCGCCGAAATGTGCCGCTGTGCCTCTACTACTCCTGCGTCGATTGGCACCAGCCGAACTACCCGAATCAGGGACGGCACCACGAACTGCCTGGTCCCGTTCCCGGTGGCCAGCCAGACCACGCGAAGTATATGGATTTCTTACGCGAGCAAGTGCGCGAGTTGTGTACCAACTACGGTAAAATCTCTGGCTTTTGGTGGGACATGAATGTCGAGCAGCATGTGGACCCCTCTATCAATGATCTCATTCGACAGCTGCAGCCCAGCGCGGTGATCAATGATCGCGGCTACGATAACGGCGACTTCGGAACGCCGGAGCGCGACTTTGACCTCGACCCCGACAGCGCTCCGGGCATAACGCGACCGACTGAGGCATGCCAGTCAGTCAGCTGTGAGAGCTGGGGCTACCGTGAGGACGATTCATACTACGCCGACCGGCACCTGTACCGAAGCATCGACAAGTTTATGGCGGTTGGTGCCAACTACCTTCTCAATGTCGGCCCAAAGCCAGACGGTACAATTCCAGAGCGCTCCGCCGATATCTTGCGGCGCGTTGGCAAATGGTATGGCATCGTAAAGGAATCCCTGATTGACGTCACCCCTGCATCGGAGTTGACCGCGAACCGCGATATTCTGCTGACACGGCGTGGCTCGACACTTTATGTGCACTGCTACCGTGACGCCATTGTCGACTCCGTCAAGCTCAAGCCGATTTCGACGGCTCCACGCTCGGCAACGCTCCTGAACACGGGAGCCCCGGTAGAGTTCACAGTGGACGTGGTCCCCAGCGAGTGGCAGGACGGTAAGCCGCTTCTTCGCCTGAAAAATCTGCCGGTGAATGACCTGGCGAACACCGTTGCCGTGATCCGAGTTGACTTTGACAGCGCCGCTGATTTTGCATCGGACGTTGCTTTAGCCGACGTCGCCGATGATATCAACGTACGATAGTCGCGAGAGGGGATTTGCTTACGATGCAGTGTTACAAACATCCTAAAGAGGAAACGGGCCTGTCGTGCGGCAAATGCGAGCGGCCGATCTGCACCAAGTGTATGGTGATTGGTCCTGCGGGAGTGCGGTGCAAGGACTGCGCCGGGATGAAGAACAACCCACTTTTCAAAGTTACGCCAGGTCGTCTCGCCTTGGCTATCGCCGCATCCGCGCTGCTTGGGCTTGTTGGGCCGGGCATCTACAACTTCACTTCATTCATCTTCTTTATCGCACTGGCGTATGGAGCATTCGTCGCCGAGGTAGTCCTTCGGGCAACCGGTCAGAAGCGTGGTAAAACGGTGGAAGCCGTCGCGTTCGGCGGTATCGCTCTCGGTGCCATAATCGACCTCGCCCCTAAAATACTCGTGATCGTGGCAACACATGGAGCAAACGGGGTCGATCCGGATATCATGTCCTACAGTTTGACTCAAAACGTGGTAGCCATCGTTCTCGCCTTCGTGGGCTGCTACTACCGTCTCCGCTATTTGTAGGATTATTAACGCTCAGTAACTACTCAGGCAGGTCCAGAGGACCTTTCTGTTCCTAATCTGGCCAAGAACCCGGTGTTCGAGCACAAAAATTAAAAACTTCCTACTGCCGGAGGCGGGTCCCTTTGACTTTTCTTAAAGTCACTCTTCAGGACCCGTCGGAGGCTTAGTTTTTAATTT
>DASXUY010000015.1:0-36769 GCA_036504535.1 Capsulimonadaceae bacterium | reverse complement strand
AACAGTCCCTAGAGCGACCACAATCGCCTTATCGGCGGTAGGATCAGACCCATCCGTGAAGCCCCAACCGACACAATCGCGGGACGCTACCAGCACTGCAGCATTGGAATCCATTATCGAGCGCATGCAAACTACAGCGGTGTTTTCTGTATCTTCAAAGGGCCAATGAGTAGAAAGTTGACTTTGATCATTCATAGATGACCGTATCTTTGACCACGTCCCATTTTGCTGCCGCATTGTAGTGGCTGTGGTCCGCGAATCGTTCGTCCACGTTTCGCTGTCAGTGTAGTACCCGAACTGAGCGCCGTATCCGAACGGATCCACATGCGCTGTCGTTCTCGTACCGTAGGCGTCGTACGTTTCGGCATAGGTGCCAGCGCCACCGAAGCAGGTCAGAGCGCCGCCGTCAGCTCCTCTAGCCCGCGCAGCGGGTGCTCGTCGTGAGGCGGGCAGTTCACTGCCTCATCACTTCGTAGCCGTGCGCGGCATCCGCTCACACCAAAGATACGGCAGTAGCTTCAAGCGGTTTCGAGAACGTGTCCGGTTCCAACGCTGAATGCCCAGCGTTGCTGCGATCACGTCTGACCTACTCCCAAGGCCTATTAACCCATCGCGGATAACCCGATAACCTTGCGAATAGATTTCCGACCGTGCTGAATAGGCTTCGTCGGAAATAACCATTAATTCGCAATAGGAGATATCACCCGTACTATCGCAGAAGAACGAAAGATCGGAGCCTTCTGGGCCACTAATGGCGAGCCTGTAAAAATCGTACGCAATCCTCCTGCTCGCCGCAGCATTGACGAACACCACAAAGCCGTCATCAACAGCTTCGATCTTATACCGCTCTCCTCCGCCACCGTCGAAATCCGGCGCTGCCAGCATAGCAAGCGTGGGATCGTCATCCATTTCTCGTCCGGTCAACCCTTCCTCTGGGTCGTCTATAACGGACACGACCGACACAATGCGATCTTTAGCGATTTCAATAAGAAAGTAAATGTAATCCGTGGCGCAGCTCGGGCACGGCCCTGCGATTCCAGCAATTAGGACGTTTTCATATCCGGGTTCGCCGACATTGTTACCATTCCAGACCAGCTTATCTCCAAGGTTATATCCGATCTGGCGAGTATGCCCGTACTTAAACTGGATTTCGAAATCAACCACGTTGCGGCATACGGCGCACGCTGTTCGCGCATTCAATATGTTAAATGAGCCCATGTCAAGTCGCCCCCGAAGCCGCACATTTCAAAGCCCGTCGTTATATCGATCTGCATATGACATACATAGCACTCCACGCGGCCACGCCCCCAATAAGAGCCACTGACCTATTGCGCGCACTACGCTAGTCTCCCACTTTGAGCCGAACAACGCTGCCGTCAGGAATGTCGCCGATCTGTCTGTCAACCTCACCATAGAGCTTCATGCCAGTAGCTGCATCCAGGGCATGCAAGTTGCCAATCTCATACTTACCGCCCGTAATAAAGGGAATGGTCGGATGCAATCGTTCACTTGGGTCAATACAACGGTTTGCAGATTGCCACTCGCTCAAGAGCGGATATCCCGTTTCAACCGCCGGATCCGCAAGGATCCTCGCCGCCCACTCGTCAAGCGACCCAGCAAATGGGTCACATCGTCCCTCTTCGGAGACGAATCGAACTATTTGATCACTTTGAATTGCAAACTGATCTCCAAACGCGTCTTCGGCGAAGCACAGCATATCGCCGGAAAGTCGCTTGTATTCGCATTTCCAAAGGTCTCGTGCGTTCCACTCGCTCAGTCCATAGCCATACGACGCTGGATCAAGCGGGAAGACGTGCAGCGCGGCGCCGAAAGCGTAAAAGCCATTGCGTCGCTTCAGGAGCGCCTCCAATTGATCAACATTGCCCCCAGCTTCAGATTGAGCAATCCGACCATTGACTACGCGTTCCTGAGAGAGCGGCGTGGTAGTAGCGGTTTCCAATAGCTTTAATAATGAATCCATGTAAATACCAGTTCTGAGTTGATTATAGCAGGGCCAAGCATATTACACGAGATCAGATGCGAAGTGAGCTTTATTTCGCCCTCAGTTCGACTTGATGTTGGCCAACGATCCGCTCTCCAGCGGCTTTCCCGTCGGGCTTGCTAGGTGCCCGTAGCGGCGGACACAGTGTATATCGGACGCTGGAGTAGCTGAGGGCTAACGACGGCTGACACGCTTGGAGCGGGAAAAATCAATCGTATGTTCGTTATTATTGACTTGTAGACATTATCATGTCATACTTATAAATGAGCGCAAATGCGCGCGGCCCACTGCCGGACTTGTACCTTAACAACCAAGATCGGCCAACGGGCCAACGCGGACACCGCTGTAAGTTAACGCAACGCAGATCCGAGAATCAGCCGCCACCTCACGATGTTGGCAGCCTTACAATTTTGCGCGCAAAAAAACGGTACTAACATACTTGACTAACCCCGCTATTTGAGCCACCCGCAGGATTCACGCGAAAGCGCGGCGAATTGCGAGTAAGCGTCAAGGAGGCGCGGGATATGTGTAACTGGTTCAAAGATAAGCGTGTAGCCGCTCTTACGAAGCAAGTTGACGATCTCTCTAAGCAAGTTACCGTTCTAAGCGATCAAGTTGCTCAACTGCAAGCACAGGTAAAAGACCTTGATATGCGACCCATCGGTGACACAAGCGTACGCAAATGGCTCAAGGAAGGGCTTGAAGCAGTTCGAGACAATGATAAGAAGAAACTAGATACCGTTTTTCTTAATATCTAGTCCCATATCTGTAAGCAGGCGGGCCAACGCGGGGCGCAGCGCATCTACTACCTCGATTGGCCTGTCTGCCATTACTGAGACTATGAAGTCCGAACGGCGGCGATCCCCTAACGCCCACGCCGCCGCAACATAATGCTGTTCTTCATTCATTGAATCACTACCACCATCAGATACATTTCGCTCCATATCCCCTCCAATTAAATAAGTAGTTGACAAACCCACGTGATAGTGTTATACTATGCACATGAGTACCGAAACTACAGTTCCTACAACGTTGCGAGAAGCTATCATTCACTTCTCGGACCCGAAGGTATGCCATGATCTATTGCTCGCTACACGGTTTCCTAACGGTGTGTGTTGCGTGCATTGCGGCGCTGTTGGCCCGAAGTTCATGGAGTCTGTTCAGCGGTTTAAGTGCTACTCTTGCCGCAAACAGTTCAGCCTAAAGACCGGTACTGTTTTAGAAGATAGCCCAATCCCTCTTACTAAGTGGTTTCCCGCTTTTTGGTTATTGACTAGCGCCAAGAACGGCATTAGCTCGTACGAGCTTCACCGTGCGCTAGGCGTCACGCAAAAGACGGCTTGGTTCATGCTCCACCGTATCCGCCACATATTCGCAACTGGGACATTCGAGAAGTTGGCCGGTGTGGTTGAAGCCGATGAGACGTTTATAGGCGGACTCGAAAAGAACAAGCACAAAGACAAGAAGTCCAGCGGCACACAGGGCGGTGCTGGCAAGTCCGTTGTTCTTGGTATCTTGGAGCGAAGTTCAGCGCACAAGGTTAGCCAGGTTCGCGTCAAGCTCGGTGTTGACCGCTCCAAAGACACTCTTCACAATTTACTAGGAAGCAACATCGAACAAGGCTCAACGCTCTACACAGACGCGCACAAGGGCTATATGGGCATAAGCGCCATGTTCGCGCACGACTTCATTGATCATGCCGTAACCTATGCCAAGGGCGCAGTTCACACCAACGGCATGGAAAACTACTGGAGCTTGATGAAGCGCACGATGAAGGGAACGTATACACACTGCGAACCGTTCCACCTAACCAAGTATATCGATGAGCAAGCGTATCGCTTCAATACTCGGTCGGAGACAGACGGCGACCGGTTTGTTGATGCTCTCTCGCAAGTCAGTGGTAAGCGCCTCACGTATGAAGCTCTCACGAGTTCACACGAGGCGTATTACGATGAGTTCATGCCGCGTGTAGACCCTGCCGATTTTGACCCGAACGATGCCGAATACGAGCGCAACCCGCCACCTATGTATTTATGGTAGACGGCGGAAGTGATCTCGTGTCCTAGTTGGCGGTATAAAGATTCGTTTGTCCTAGTTCGCGGTTCTTGCATTGTCCTAAGCTATATGCTAGATTCAATACGTGACCATTGAAGAATTGTACAGACTGTTTCCTACAGATGAAGCGTGTACTAAGCACCTTGCCAAAGCAAGGTGGCATGGCCGCCCACTATGCCCGTACTGCCCAAGCAAAAACAAGACTGGTTACACGAAAGATGGCAGGTACAGATGCTATGTGTGCAATACGACTTTTAGTACAACATGCAAAACCGTTTTTGAACGGACAAAGGTCCCGCTTCAAAAATGGTTTTGGCTAATCCATCAAACTTCAAATGGCAGATTAAAAATCAGTTGCCGCGATATAGCACTAGAAATCTCAGTCGACAAGAATACAGCAAGCTTAATGAAATGGAAGATTTTAGCCTCAATGAAAGACGCCAAGCAGCGTGAATTAATATCAAGGGTTGCTAACTGTGAATAAACAAGACAAAAAATCGACGGTCGACGTGAAACCTGCACCTAGTAACGTGCCAGTACAATCGATGCCTCCAATGCCCCGCTCACTACATGAGGGAGTATTGACAATTGCTGGATTTCAAATACCTTGTGCCAATCTTGATAACGGTATGAGGGTGCTCACTCAAGGCGGATTTTTGACGGCGCTAGGTAGGGCGTCAAAGGCAAAAGGGGGGCACGGCGCAACGTCGTCCTCTATGCCAGCGTTTCTCGCCGCCGCCAACCTTCAACCGTTTTGCGCGGGGCTAATGGACATAAAGGACCCCGTAATATTCCGAACTCTCTCCGGGCGCAAGGCGTTTGGATACCGCGCCGAGTTGCTTCCCGCTGCCTGCAATGTATATCTAGAGGCACGAGACGCGGGAGTCCTTGCGCCATCCCAGTACCTAATAGCCGAAAGATGCAATCTACTTGTCAGGGGGCTAGCAGTAGTGGCGATATTTGCGTTGGTAGACGCCGCCACTGGCTATGAAAAGGTTAGAGAACGAACAGAACTTGAGAAAATACTCTCTGCGTATATTTCGCCCAGCTTAATGACATACCAGTCCCGTTTTCCTCAAGAGTTTTATAAACATTTGTTTAGGTTGAAGGGTTGGGCCTTTGACCCGCACTCCCTAAAGCGCCCAAAGCTTTTGAGCAGACTTACACTCGACATCGTGTACGAGCGCCTGCCAGACGGAGTTCTAGAGGCACTTCAAGAAAAGAACCCGACTATTCGGCCTGGGGTTCGCAAATATAAGCTATTCCAGTACCTCACAGAGGACACGGGTAACCCTCACCTAGATACGCAACTAAGCATTGTTATCGCGTTAATGAGGGCGTCCTCTACGTGGAGTGGCTTCAAGCGGTCCCTTGATAGGGCATGCCCCAATCACAAAACTCAAGCCGAACTTGACCTTTATGACGAAGATCCGACGGATTGACAAAGATTAAGGGCCACCGTTACGAGCGGTGACCCCTTGATACGGTAAGGCTGAAGGCCCACGCATACACACCCTCATGATAGCATGAGGCGCAACGGTTTTCAAGTCCACACCTTACCGGCGACAACGCAAGGAGACGCGATGGGCGAACCTCGATACCATCTCGCCTTATTAGCGGCCACGACCCCGGAGCAATCCGGGGTCACCAATATTGTATAATGGTAACTATGAGCGACTTAAAGACGGAACAACCGAAAGAGTCCCCGCTGCTTGATACGAAGCTAATCCCCGAGAAGCAGTTTCACGACAAGCTCAAAGCGATATTCAGCGTCCCCAAGTCAGAGCTTGACGAGCGGTTACGCGATCACCCAGAACCACCGCAGAAGCGCGGACGCAAGCCCAACACTGCAAAACTATAACGGCACCCTTCCTACGGAAGGGAACGGGGCGCAGCATGGCTGGCTGTATGCGACAACCTTCGGGTTGTAGTCGTGGGTTCAAATCCTGCCGTTCCCGTTTTACTGCCCCGCGATACGGCAGTGTATCGTGGGGTTGTTTATTGAGCGACCCACACTCAGGGGTTAGCCAAGTATGTTAGTGCCAAAAAAACGAATCGCGTTGCGGATTTTGCACGCAAAACCTAACAATTCGCCCGTCGCCAGCGCCGTCGAACCGGTCAGCGCCGCCGGACTCGGCCCGTCGCCACCCGATCCTCTAGCCCGCAAAGCGGGTGTTCTGCGCCAGGCGGGCAGTTCAGTGCCTGCTCGCCAGCGCCGTCGAACCGGTCAGCCCTGCGTTCCTCGTCCCCGTCCCCGTCCCCGTCGTCGGCAACGTCAGCCGATCCCCGAGGGCGTCGTATGACATCCCGCCAGCGCCGCAGAACTCCGCCCTTCGCCACCCGCTCCTCTAGCCCGCGCAGCGGGTGCTCCGCGTCAGGCGGGCAGTTCACTGCCTGCTCGCCTTCGCCTTACGCGGCACCATCCCCCACGCAGCAAAAAGCCGGAGATGCTCGCATCGGCATCTCCGGCTCTGGGACTTACTTGCTTTACCGTAACTCGTGACGTATACCCGCTGGCTGCTATATCGGCAGCCTTACGCGGCGCTTGCCGCCAAGACTGCAGGGGCTCGCCCTGTGCGAACTGCGTTCGCTTCGGGCGTCATCCCGTTAAGCAGAGGCGTCCGGATCGAGTAGTTCTCGTTCTGCACGATCACCTGCTTGCCGATTTTCGTATCGCGGTTCACGAGGATGGGCGCCAAGAGGTTGACAGTGATACCGTTCGGGTTGTTCGCCGGAATGGTCACGACAGTCAAGAACTGGGCCTGCTCGCGAAGGTCGCCAATGCCAAGCATCTTAATCATGGTGCCTGGGATTGTCGGCGCGTAATCGGGCTGGACTGACCAGGGGTTGATCACCGGAAGCGCCAGGTTGGGCTCTTCCAGGCTCTGCAGCCAGCGGAACGGGCTGCTCTGACCCTGGGCGGTCTTATGCGGGACTAGCACATACTCTCGAGTGTGCTCAAAACCGGGGATTCCGTCCGGGAAAGTGATTATCGCCTTCTCGTCCACGGAGATCTCGCCGAAGCGACTAGTATTCAGTTTCATGATTTTCCTCGTATTGTCCCATCACCTATTTAATATAGTCGACGAGACTGTATTGTAGAGCTTTCGATGTAGCAGACAACGAGGCCTGGTATACATTTTGAGCGAGTTGCAAGTTAGCGTAAGTCGTTGCAAGGTCCACGTCTTCCACAGTGCTCAATTGGTCTTGCAGGCTCAGCTGCGACGTTTGGATGCGATCCGCCGTGTCGCTGACCTGATTGAGCTTATTCCCGATTGTTGCTCTTGTGGTGAGCACGGCATTCAGGCTACTGTCCATGCCTGCTATACCGTTATTCGAGATACTAGTATAATTGCCATTTTGGATGTCACTCTTTAGGGCTTCCAGCGAAGAAAAGATGCCGGAAAATACAGAATCTCCAGGAGTATTGATTTGCAGGCTCACTCCGGGGGCAATTTGGGCATTTAATGCCCCGCTGTTGCCTTTGTAGGCGTGAGTTGCGTCGCTGGCGTCGAACGCGTCCGTGTTGGTCGCTGTGCCCGAAAAGAGGCGGCGGCCGTTGATATCCGAGTTCGCCAGCTGCGTGATCTGGTTGATTATAGCGTCCACCTGGGCGGAGTATGCCGCCTGGGTTGTCGAGTCTCCTGTAGCGCCGTTAGCAGCCGCAACTGCAACCTGACGAGCCTGTTGGATGAGGTTCGTGACGCTGCCCAGCTGCGAGTCGCTGTACTGAAGGAACGACTTCGCCGAGTCCGAGTTGCGCGAGTACTGATCCATGTCGCTAATCATGCCCTGGAGAGCAAGAGCCTTGGCTGTGCCAGCGGGATCGTCCGACGCTTGATTGATTCGCTTGCCGCTCGACAGCTGGTTGAGCGTATTGTTGTAGCTCGCGCTGCTCGACCCGGTGTTCGATATCAGATTTTCGGTCATCAAAGCTTCAGTTATTCGCATAATAGGCCTGCCTGGTGTCCGGTCCATTCAAAGAATGAACCCAAAAGTACTACTTGACCATTCCGATAAGCATGTCGAGCATGTCAGCGTTCGTCGTGATAATTTTGGCAGCGGCCTGATAGGCTCGCTGATATTTTATCATGTTCGTCATCTCTTCGTCGAGGTTGACGCCCGATACTGACGCTTTCTGCGCTGTGAGCTGCTTGACGGAAGCGCTTGACGCTGACGACATATTGGCTGCGTTCGACACCTTCTGGCCAAGCTCGGTCACCATATTGGTGTAAAAGCCCTGCATCGTCTGCCCTGAAAGCGGCCCTGCCGTGATCACCTTGTCCTTCAGGTTGTACATCGCCAGGATGTTCGATGCGTCGCCCGTAGCAGGCTTTCCACCTGCCGTTGTAGGAACGCCGACCGCTAGCTTGTTCGGGTCGGCCACGATAACGCTGTTTACGGACATCGTTCGTGCATCGGTTCCCGTGAACAGGTCAAGCCCGGTCGTTCCATCCAGCCCGGCCCCCGTCTTATGGACCGCGTTCACCTGGCCCATGATCTCGTTGGCGAGATCGTCCATCTTGGTCTGGTAGTCCGCCAAATCGGTAAGCGCGCTGGCGTCACCAGCAAGTGAACCGTCCTTGAGGTCGCCGTTCGCTGTCAGGCTCGCCAGGGTGACCGTGTTGGTGGTGCTGCCAGAGACAATCTGCGTGCCGCCGATGCTGACGTTTACGCTGCCGTCCGGCTGCGCGCTCGTCTTGATGTTGGCCAGCTTCGAGAGGTTGTCGAGAGCGACATCCCGCTGATCGAGCAGCGTGTTCGGCTGCTGCCCCAGAGCGGTAGCGCGGTTGATTTCGACATTCAGGTTGGCGATCTGAGTGGCGAGCGAATTGACGTTCTCCACGTCATTATCGACCTGCGCCTGCATCTGAACTCGCGTCGAGTCGAGACCCGCCTGAGTGGACGAGAATACTTGCGCTAGTTGCTGCGCTTTGCCAACGGCTGTGGCACGGATACCCGTGTCTTCAGGATTGTTCTGCACATCGCTCAGCGAGTTGAAGAAGCTGGTCATCGCAGAGCTGATGCCCGTCGAGCTAGGCTCGTTGACATTGTTCTGGACTTCCGTAAGACCCGCTTTGGCGCCGTTCTGAGTACCCTGGCGGGAAAGCGCATCGCGTAAGCTCTGGTCCAGATACATGTCCCGAGCGCGGTTGATCTTGGCCATGGCGACGCCATTGCCAAACTGCCCCATGCTGTTGAACGATCCGCTCAAGCCCGTAGTCGTGACTGGCCCGGCAACTATGTCCGCGCTTTGCACCGAGTACCCATCAGTGTCGGCATTAGCAATGTTATTGCCGACAATGTCCTGAGCAGCCGATGATGTCAAGAGAGCTGAGCGACCAATATTTAGACCGAAAAATGTTCCGACATTAGACATGGCCGTCTTTTCTTCATTTGCAGTAGATCGCCAGGTTAGGCGGTCTGGTTGATAAAGATATTCTCCGTGTAGGCCGAATGACTCGAAGCCGGGGAAGCGTATCCCCCATTGCGGCGACCTGACCGCACCATCACCGAAAGCATGAACTGCGTATACATCAGGTGGTTGGACACCATATCAGTGTTCTGAAGCGCGACCACCTTCACTCGCTCGATCAGTTGCGCGAGAGCGTCCAGCAGCTGCGTCCCGGCCGCCTTCTCTGCGGCGGGCCAACTGTTGACCACGCTGCGAAGCGAGACCGTCTCGCCGCCCATCATTTCGCGGCGGGCCACCGTGTGAGCCTCAAGCTCGCGGGTAAAAATGTCGTAGTGCACATGAGCGGCTGCGAATGCTTCCTGGTCGTTTGCCAGGAGCGCAACACGCTGCTCCAGCAGTAGGCGCAGGTGGCGGCGCTGGATGGCGATCTCCGAGCGCAGCAGACCAAGGATCTCTTTAGGGCTCGTGCTCGTCATCTCGGCGTTCATTGCGTGATCGCTCCCTTCTGATTATCGGCAGCCTGGGCAGCCTGCTCGCTGCTAACAGTGCTGGTTCCCATCTTCATGGCCCCGGCGTAAGCCTTGCGACCGCTGAGCTGTCGGTAGAGCACGTTTGCGAGCCCATTGGCGGACCGGTCGTCGGTCGCTATCTGGTTGGCGACATGCTCGTCCATCATGCCCTGGAAGATCTCCTGCTCGTGCTGGCTGTCGCCGATAAGCTTGCTCTTGTCGACCGTCTTGCGCATCTCTTTGAGCATCATGTTGAAGAAGATGCCCTCCATCTCGGAGCAAGCCTTCTTCAGTTTGGTGTCCTCGCCGTTCTTACCGGCACCGGAGACCTTGGCTTCCATGTCTCGGGTGGAGATCGAGCTGGTTAGTCCCATCGTGGGCTGCTGCATTGAGAGTGCGCTGGACGTGTTCATGGCTACTGAACCTCCACTTCAGCGTGAAGTGCGCCAGCCTGCTTCATAGCTTGCAGGATTGAAATCAGATCGCGAGGCGTCACGCCGAGGGCGTTCAGCGCCTTGACCACTTTATCGATGGTCGGACTGGCCTGGATGCCGATCAGGTGTGCGTCGCCAGTCGAGACGCTGACATTGGTCTTCGGGACGGCCACCGTTGTGCCGTTGCCGAACGGATTGGGCTGCGAGACCGCCGTGTCGTCGGCAACGCGGATGGTGAGGTTGCCCTGAGCGATAGCGCAAGCGGTCACGGTGACATCGCCGCCCAGCACCACTGTGCCGGTTCGCTCGTTGATCACAACACGGGCCGCCATGTCCGGAGCCACTTCAACATTCTCCAGCTGCGCCAGGATACCGATCATATCTGTCGTTGGCTTGAGGCCAAGCTGAACGGTAGCGGCGTCAACTGCGTGAGCGTATTCGACACCGTTCGGCAACGCCATGTTGATTGCGGCGGCTACGCGGGCGGCGGTTGTAAAGTCGGGCTGGAACAGCGTCACCGACATGCTGGTCGACGTTCCGAGGGTGGTGGGAACGTCACGCTCGACAATGGCGCCGGATGGGACGCGGCCCGCTGTTACGTGGTTCTGCGAAACCGATCCGCTGCTGGTGCCTGCGCTGAACCCGCCTACCGAGATACTGCCCTGTGCTACAGCGTACGTTTGACCGTTTGCCGCGAGCAGCGGCGTCTGCAGAAGCGTCCCGCCCTGCAGCGAAGGCGCGTCGCCAAGGCTGGAGACGGTGATGTCGATGCTTGAACCGTTCTTGGCGAATGCGGGAAGGTCGGCGGTCACCATCACGGCGGCGACGTTCTTGAGGCGAAGGCCAGCCTGGGGAACGTTCATCCCGAGCTTGAGCAGCATCGCAGACACCGACTGAACGGTAACGCTCACCTGCTGGCTGTCACCAGTTCCCGCGAGGCCGACCACGAGACCGTAGCCGATCAGCTGGTTGCCGCGTACACCCTGCACCGTCGCGATATCCTTGAGGCGCGCTGCCGAAACCGGCGTGGTCGCTGGGGCGGTGAAGATGATCAGGGCTATGAAGATGGCTGCGAGTACTTTTTTCATTGTCGTATGGCTCTGTAGCGATTAGTCGCTGCGACGTTCTAGAAGAAGATCTTAAAGATACGGGTGATGAGACCCGGCTTCTGCTTATCGCTCACCGGCCCCTTGCCGGTGTACTGGATCTGCGCATCGGCAACCAGCGGGGACTGCACCGTGTTGTCTACGGCGATATCTTGCTGGCGGACGATACCGGTGAAGGTCATGATCTGGGTCTCGGCGTTGTTGCCGACCCGGCGAGTACCTTCGATTTTAAACGTGTTGTTCGGATACACTTCCTTGATGATCACCGCGACCCTGGCGTTCAATGTGTCGCTACGTGTGGTCAATCCGGTGCCCTTCGCTGCGCCGCTGTTCGAGATGCCGAATGCCTTGATCAGCTGGAAGATAGGGCCAAAGCCTGCGTTCACCTGCCCGCTGTCCGAGTTCGTGGTTGTCGTCGTTGCCGAGCTCGTTCCCGATGCCGTCTCGGTGATCACCACCGTGAGCGGATCGCCCACTTTGTGAGCGCGGTTGTCGGCGAAGAGCGAGATGGCGGGGACGAAACCGGTGTTGGCTTCGGTCGGGTACAGCGAGTCCGCCGTAGCCGGTGCGAGGACTGCGAGAAGCACGATTGTTGCGGCTAGCTTCTTCATGATCCTACAACCTCACAGTCTGAGAGTCGACCAGGGTGCCGCGTAGCATCCTCTGTGAAAAGTTGGTTCGTACAGTCACCGTGTCACCAACACCAGCCGAGGTGACCAGTACTCCTTG
This sequence comes from Capsulimonadaceae bacterium, assembly GCA_036504535.1. Classification (GTDB taxonomy): domain Bacteria; phylum Armatimonadota; class Armatimonadia; order Armatimonadales; family Capsulimonadaceae; genus JARLGU01. Next base: position 24,518 of record DASXUY010000015.1, on the reverse strand, counting down.
CACTGTGAGGAATACTGGTCCATCGACATATTGCACGCAGACCGGATCACCGGCCTTCGTTACTAGAGGCTTAACCGGTACGATCGCAGCGTTGGAGGCGGCGGAAGTGGAGATTGTCCCCGTTGCCGAGGTCTTGAGAACCGTGCCCGCTGTCGTCGTTGCTACCTGGTTGCCTGAAGGCGCCGTCTGTACTGCTTCGACGGGTGCTTTCGTGATGGTGAGGGTCTCAGTTCCTACGAACCTAATCGTCGAAGGATCGAAACCAGCTTGGCGAAGCTTTAAACAAACGTCGCCTTTCGTGATTGTACGAGAAGCCCCTTCGAGGGGCGTGCGACCTATGGTCGCGGCACCGAGAGCGGCGACGGCAGTTGCCGGCGCTTTGATCTCGGCGATATCGGCCAAGGTGAACGACTCCGCGTTTACCGATGCCGAAGGCTTAAGGGTGACCACGATTGGGGCAGGCGCCGGGGCCGCCATCGCTATCGCGGGAACCGTAAGAAAGATTGTAGAGAATGCATGTTTCATTAACTTCGTCTCGACCCAGCTAACGCCAGGCTATGCTCTAAAAATGGGTTATCGCTTCAGTCCGTTCGCGGTATTCAGCATGTCATCGGACGCCTGAATAGCCTTCGAGTTGACCTCGTAAGCTCGCTGGGCGACGATCATGTTGACCATTTCCTGAACGATTTGCACGTTGGACATTTCGAGTTCGCCCTGAGCGAGCGTCCCGAAACCGGCCTGTGCGGGAGTGCCGTCCTGCGGATCGCCTGATGCTGGCGTCGACTTGAAGATGTTTCCGCCGATGGACGTGAGGCCTGCAGGGTTAACGAAGCGGGTGAGTGTGAGCTGACCAACCTGACTGTTCGCCGTCGAGCTGCCACGAGTGACGCTCACGGTGCCGTCGGCGCCAATCGAGACGCTCTTCGCGTCGGCCGGGATAACGATCTCCGGCTGGAGAGCGTAACCGGACGAGTTGACCAGCTTACCCTGGCTGTCCATCTTGAACGAACCGTCACGGGTGTAGCCTGTGGTGCCGTCGGGCATCAGGATCTTGAAGAAGCCGTCACCTTCGATGGCCACATCGTAGGGGTTGCCGGTGTTCTGCATCTGCCCTTCCGAAAACATCGTTTCGGTGGAGGCGGGGCGAACACCAAGACCAACCTGAAGGCCGGTGGGCGACTGAGCACCCTGCGCTACGGTAGCGCCGGCGGGTCGGATCTGCTGGTAAAGAAGGTCTTGGAAATCGGCTCGGCTTCCCTTGAAACCGACGGTATTGACGTTGGCGAGGTTGTTGGAGATGACATCCATATTCAACTGCTGGGCCATCATGCCCGTCGCCGATGTGAAGAGTGCGCGCATCATAGTGCTGCTGTCTCCTAGCGGACCGTTTTTTCGGTCAGTCCGCCTATTCGATCGGCTTCCATTTGCAGTTGATTACAAACAGTCCAGCCGTTATTCGATGAAATCGCTCGGCTCCGTTACCGGATACCGAAAACTATACAAGGTAATGTTCGGACGCTTGCCAGGCATTCTTTAGGGAAATGTGACTGGGAGATGAAGATTCTTTTTTTGGGGGAGAAGCAGGCGAGGATAATGTGATTATCGCTCGGCCCAGTCCCCTGAATGGCGGAAAATACAGGTAGTAATTGCCCTAAAATGCAGATTAAAAAGGAATATTATCGTATATTAGGCAACGTCTTTACTAGATACCCTTAATAATTCCATCGGAACCCTATGAAAACACCAATATCGGGAATAAGCCGTAGCAGTGTCAGCACTCCCACGGAATCACAATGTCTGCGGCGCCAGTTCGTCATCAATTTAGGTATTCGATACCACATCCGGGTGATCGCTTTAGCCGCGCTTGCGGCCATCGGGCTTGGTCTCTGCTGTAGTGAGAGATCTCCCGCACAATCAATTGTCGCCGCAGAGCGGGGAGCGTTTGTCGGCATGCGGCGCGCGGGAGACAAGGCAGCGAAGGAGGAGAAGTTTGCCCAATGGCCCAAAGTCATGGACGGTGAACGCGGCACACAGGTGCATATCACGTTTGATCCGAGCAACGTCGACGTCAGCCTGATTACGGCGCTGGATTACTCGGAACGCCGTCTAATCGACTCAAGTACAAAGATTGCGCGGGCTCTCAAGGCACCACGGGCGACATTGCGCACGCTTCAGGGTCGCAAGACATCCAACGTCGACATCGAACTCAACAACTACCTGACGCGGCATGGATCCGCGACCGCCTACGCCCTCGATTTCGCGGCGTTGCGGCGCGCGATAGTCGAATCCGACCTCCCCACCCCGATCGTGTTCTGCATTCACGCCGACAGTATTGATGCCAGTGTGATGTCTCAAAGCCTTCCGCCGCGTCATATTGCCGACGGAGTGTCGCTCTATTCCATGGCCGACGTGAAGGACTGGCGTGCTCTCAACCTGTCTGTCTCGATGCCACCATGGGCAAAGCCCGCCGCCTATCTCATCGTAGCGATCTTTGTTGGTATGTTAGCCGTAGTGACGATTCTGCCGTGGCGGGTAGCGCTAAAGAGAAAGAAAGAGGAGCCAGCAACAAGCCTCAACGACGCTCAGGCAAAATACCTAAAAGGTCGGTGGTCGCGACTAATGGGAGCACTAGTACCGCTTGTTGTTCTCGCGGTGTTCGCGTCTCAACCATTCGCACACCTTCCGAGCTATCTGGCGCCCGTTATGTGGTGCTTGCCCGCCTTTCTCGTCTCGAAGTACTCTCTTGTCGCGTCCGTCATCGGTGGCCAGGCTTTGCTGCTGATATCAACCGTTGGCAGCCGTATATACGTGAATTGGGCGACCAAGCGCGGCAGAGTACCGCCTCCGCAGGAAACATGCAACGATTTGATTGATTTCGGGTTCTTCTTTTGGGCGGGTTTGGCTCTGATTCTCGGCGTAACAGTTCTGGTATCTTATCTCGTGCCAGTACCGTATCGAGACGCGCTAATGCCAACAGTGATACCTACCTTCCTAACTCCAATATTCTTCTTGTCAATCGGAAGAAAGCGGCAAGTTCTTTCAATTGATGACCCGCTATTTAAGCTGTGCGAGGAAATGGGGGCGAAACCAGGGGTTAATGTCAAAAAGGTAACCGTTGTCAAGCTACCAATGGCGAATGCTTCTGTTCATCCTAACGGAACGATCAACCTGACAACTGGTCTCGTCGAAAAGCTGACCGCAGAAGAGCAAAGAGCCATCGTCGCACACGAGATTGGACACCTGCAAAGCGGTGCAATGAAAAAAGTGCAACTCGCGGCGGTTATGACCTTCCTTCCGATATACATAGGCACTGCCGGGTTGATTGTAATGAGTTCCGACCGCATCCCGCATCCGCTCCACCTTCCAGCATGGTGGTGGGCTGTACCGTTTTTGGCAATGTTCGCACTATTTGCCGTGCTATCGCACTATCGTAAACGCGACGAACTCGTCGCAGATGCATACGCAGTAGAGGCAATCGGCGACCCTGATCTCTACATCAACGCAATAGTCAAAATCCACGCGCTCAACCAATCGCCGTCCAAACTAACCCCGGAAGACGAAGCGTTCAGCACCCATCCATCTCTCGTAAAGCGGATCGAGGCCATCAGGGCGAAGTATCCGGAGAGCACTAGCGGGAACGCTGATGTGATGCGATGACACCGTAATCGCATTCGAAATTACCGATGCGGGATATACTTGAGTTCATCCTTGAGGGGAGGCATCCCGTATATTTTGTAGAATTCCTGTTGTCCTGGCTCAATGGAAGTGACTCCCCGCGAATCGGTAGTTCCTTCCTTCAAGGATTTGCACGTTATCGGGTCTTCCCCCAGAGAGTAGATTGACGCGTCCGGGCTACCTTCAACGTCAGAGAATGGCTCCACTATAAGCAAATCGATAGTTGGCTCGGTTCGATAATGCACGTAGCGGCGCTTCCGATTGAGGTCATTACGTGCAGCACGACTTTGACGCCCAGTAACAAAATAGCCGTCCAGCGCCAAAGCGTCGATCAAATTGTGTCTGGCCCTTGGCCGGTGCCGGGGGCTTGTCCGAGGACAATTTAGTTCCACCGAATACGCAAGCTTGACCTTGGAACCTAACCGCCGATAGCATTTGAGATAAACATGCCGCGTTGTGTACGGTGGCCCCGGCAACGCGTAATAGCACAATAGGTACACCTCGTTCGAACTGCCATACGGAAAAAGCGCTGTGACTTCGTTGAATGTCGTATGCCACAAAGGAAAGCAGTTCGCGTGACCGGTAAGGCTATTAAGGAGTGATAATCGCTGAAGGGAGAAGCGCCGCACGTCAGGATCGCGAAGGCAGGTCGCGGAAAGCTGCCCGGATTGGATGGACTGTGCGGGAGTAGCGCTCACTGGAGGGACAGCAAGGCTGATAAGAATGAGGAACACAATGCGAGTCACCGCGATAATCGATTTCATGCATGCATTCCCTGGGCCGTCGCATCTGCGTAGGCTGAGTGGCGGCAATATATTGAATGACTGGATGTGAGCCCTCGTCGCCAGCAGTGCACCAAACGCTCACCGAACAAACTCGATCTCTACCACACCAGTCCCGACCAGCTTGTCCATCTCGTGGTGGTCGGCCGTCAACAGCGGGCAGCCTGTCCGGCGCGCAAGAGCGATCCCCATGCAGTCAGCAAAGTAGAGGCCGCCTGGGCTTACCTTCAATGCCCCAACCTCCATCCAGAACGCATCGTCCATGTCCTCGCGAATACCTACGCTGTCGCTCCGCAGTTTCATGATGGTAGCGCTCGCAGTGGCTTCGCCGTACCTACGAAGCGTGTCGTAGTAGACCTCGCACGCGTTTGCGGCGTGGACGACTACGGAATTGGCGAGGTTGGATAGGATGGCTTCGAGCGCGTCAGCACCTTCTTCATTGTTTAGGTACGCAAGCAGTGCGGACGCGTCAGCGACATGGGTGGGTTGCGCCATTATCGATCAAGCGCTTTCTCAGCAGCTTTACGCGCAATAAAGTCGTCAACAACTCCAGGCTCGCCGACCAGGAACCCGCGTCCCGTTAGAACGCGTTTGACCGGAGATACTGTCCGAAGGGGATGTGCGCGGGGCTTGTAATTCTCCACCTCGGACACGTCGACGAGCACACGACCATATTGGCGATGCGGCGTCAATTTACCGTTGTGAATCGAGTAGTAAATGGCCTTGGCGGTCACGCCAGCCTTCTTAGCCGCTTCCTGTACAGACATAAGTTCCATAGAATGGAATGTACCCCATAGCAACGAAAATATTCTAAATCATTTAGACTGATGTCAAAATAAATTCCGACACATGGTACGAACCCGACACGTTCATTTCTGGCAGAATAGAGATTTCCTCTCACCACCCCGCGCCCTATGGCAGCGGCCAGTCCCGTGCCCACGACAGCGCGGCGATACCAGCGCCAAGGATGGTGCGCTCGCCGGTCAATGTATCTATGATGTAACCGGTGGTTCGCTTGTGCTCACGCTTCACGTTCACGACTGTCGCGAGGACGTAGCGACCGTCGTCCGATATGTCGGTAGGCCTTATGCATTCATCCTTGGCCGCAATAGAGCGTAACAGCTTCCCCTGAGCATCGACAATGTCCACCGTTGTCGGCAGCATTTCTTCACTCCGAACGAGAGGCGTGGGCGCAAGTTCGACCGCGAAATACCTATATGAGCGCGATGGCACAATGTATCGCACTGCTTTTTGCGACTTGGGAAACCAAGGGGTGAGCTTCCCCGATGGAATACTCAGTGACCAAATCAAAGCGGACTTAAGCGGCGTCGAAGCTTCACTGCCCATATCAACGCCAATCAGGAGCGAACTATTGTCCCGCCAACAAAAGGCACTAGCGGCTTCGTAACCATATTCCTTGCTTCCGCAAGTCACCACGCGCCAACTGTGCGTGTTGGCAACCTTCAGCCAGAGGCTAACTAATTGGTAGAATCCGTAGGCAACTTTCGACCCGTCGGGCGAAACCGCGATATTCTGCGCGACGATAGCGTCCTGGTCCTCCTGCGGAATCACGCATTTCGGTTCACGTGAACGCCCCAGAAGCCAAACACCGCCGTCATACCACCCATCCACGCCCGGCTGCTCGTGGAGATTCTCGCGTCCCGCAATCACCGTCTTCGAATCCAGCCACGCTGGAAAGCCTCGGAACAAGTTCGGACCCAACGAGAGATACCTTGCAAAATCAGTATCCCACTCACAAAATGGCGAAAACTTCCGTTTACCTACGATGGAGATCGAACCGCGACTGTACACGAGGATGTTGCCGCGATCAGTCGACGCCGGATCGATATCCAGCGCAATCCCGCCAGACCCAACGGCCATGCCTACAATATCGGCGCGCCGTGTGAGCCGAACTGGCGATGCACCAGGCGTCTGATTGTACAGCCAGAGATCAGCGCCCTGGATCGCGACAATGGGAGCTTGGATCGGGGTTACGTCGGCGATTGCGCCACCCGGCAGAAGCACCAGGGCACCAAGGATCGCGGCAACTGCCAAAAACGCCCATCTGTTTTGCTTCGTCATTCGGAACTCGCCCATCTTGTGGTCTCGCCCTTGCCCAATCAGCCCCGTTCACGGGTCTTTTCGACTCAGAAAAGTCGTTTACGGCCTGTGGCTCCGGCGATCGGCTAGCGCAATGTTATCGCATTTCCGACTCCCTTCGCCTTTCCAAGGAGAAGGGCCGGGGATGAGGTAATTCCCTACCCCTGATAGATATCGCCAGCGCTTATCACATTGATATCGCTACCTTGGAGGCGCGCCACGGCGCTGTCGATGTCGCTGAAGCGGCAGATGAGGACGGCGCTGTCGCGCTGGCTAAATGTGTGCGTGTAAATGTATTCGATGTTGACCCCGCTGCCGTCGAGCAGTTCCAGGAGATCGGTGAGCCCGCCCGGCCTATCGGGGACCTCCACGGCGACCACTTCCGTGGTGATAACGACATACCCGCGCTCAGTGAGCACTTTCGATGCGCCCCGCCAGTCGGATGCGATTAGCCGCAGAATGCCAAACTCGCCAGCGTCGGCGAGGGTGAGCGCGCGGATATCGATGGACGCGTCCTTAAGCGCCCTACAGACGCCCAGAACTTGACCGGGCTTGTTTTCGAGGAACAGTGAAAGCTGATTGATCTTCATATGTTTTGTGCTCTTGGGGACATTCAGCTCATTTTGAGCTCAAGGCTGCGGAAAAACCTCACCCCCCACCCCCCTCTCCTAAGATAAGGAGAGGGGAGAAAGAGAAGGACAGTGCCAACGGTCTTTCTGGCTCCCCCTCTCCTTATCTTAGGAGAGGGGGTTGGGGGGTGAGGTCAGCACGCGATCCTAACTCTACTTACGCGTCCATATTCCGCCTGTCGCTGACACGCTTCGCCTTGCCTTCGCTTCGTTCCAACGTGTTCGGGCTGACCAGGTGAATGGCGGCGCGGATACCGATCGTGTGCTCAAGCGAGCGCTCCAGCTTCTTTGCCAGCGTCTCCATCGCGCCAACGCTGTCGCTGAACACCTCGGCGGTGACCTCCACGTTCACTGCGATTTCGTCGAGGCCGTTGCGGCGCGTAAGCACGATCTGGTAGTGCGGCAGCGTCCCTTCGACGACGAGCAGTGCCGCTTCGATTTGGGACGGGAACACGTTGATGCCGCGAATAATAAACATGTCGTCGCTGCGCCGTCCTACCCGCCGCATTCGGCGCAGGGTTCGCCCGCACGAGCATCGCTCGCTGATCAACGCCGTGATATCGCGCGTTCGGTAGCGTATCATCGGCATCGCCTTTTTGCTGAGAGTCGTAAGGACCAGTTCACCCTCGGCGCCATCGGGAAGCGCTTCGCCGGTCTCGGGATCGACGATCTCGGGGAAGAAGTGGTCTTCGAAAATGTGGAGGCCATCGTGCTCGGAGCACTCGATAGCGACACCGGGACCGGTGATTTCGGACAGGCCATAGATATCGAACGCTTCAATGCCCGCGTCCGCCTCGATTCGCTTGCGCATCGCGTCGGTCCACGGCTCCGCACCGAAGATGCCGACACGGATCGGCAGATCGCGCATATCGATGCCCATGCCCATGGCGCGGTCGGCCAGGTGGAGAAAATAGCTGGGCGTGCAGCAGATCGCCGTGACACCAAAATCGCTCATGATCATGATCTGGCGTTCAGTATGCCCGCCGGAGATCGGGATCACCGTCGCGCCAAGCTCTTCGGCGCCGTAGTGGGCACCCAAGCCGCCTGTGAAGAGGCCGTAGCCGTACGCGTTCTGCACGATATCGTCGCGCGTGACCCCGCATGCCGCCAGACTTCGCGCCATGACATTGGTCCAGACATCGATGTCCTCTCTGGTGTACGCCACAACGATCGGCTTGCCCGTCGTACCGCTCGACACATGCAGGCGCACAACGTCGCTCATCGGGCTGGTTAGCATGCCAAACGGGTACGTGTCCCGCAGGTCGGTCTTCACGGTAAACGGGATCAGCCCGATATCGCCGAGGCTGCGGATGCTCGACGGTTCCAGACCACGCTCGTCCATTCGCTTGCGAAAGAGATCGCTGTGATCGTACGCTCGCTTCACCGTCGCCTTTAGGCGCTCAAGCTGAAGCTCCATGATGTCGCAACGCTGTGCGTAGTCAGGCGCGCAGACCGGGTTGTAGTTCACGGACTTGAGTATCGTGCTCATCAGCTATCTCCGTTCGGCGCTTTTGCGCCCAAGTTCAAATGCGGCCAAATTGACTTCGTGGTGGCGCTCATCAAGGTGTTCGCGGATCGCCTGCGCCCACGCTACCCCGTCGATATCAAGCTGAACGCTTAACGCACCAAGCAGCGCGACGTTGACCGCTTTCTTGTTCGTGAGCGCGCCCATGTCGATGATGGAAGGCTCGATCAGCACCCCTCCCTGACGCAGCTGCCACCGGTTGATCTCCACCTGATCGGGCGCGATCACCACGAGGTAATCGGCCTCACCCGGGGGCGTCATCGGGCTCAGCACAGCATCGCCGAATCGTACATCGCTTGTCACCGACCCACCGCGCTGGCTCATTCCGTGAAGTTCGCTCTTCTTGACGTCGAACCCCGCTATAAGGGCAGCGCTCGCGGTAATATCCGACGCTTTCAGCACCCCTTGCCCGCCCAGCCCGGCAAACACGACATTTTTAACCATTTGCATATGTCCTCTACGCGTTAGGTCTGGGTTCCTAGGGAAATGTGCAGACCGCATGGCTTGCCAAATTCCTATGGGTCGGAGACCCTATCCTCAATAACTAACCATGGCTTTCAAGCCGTGGTGGGGCCCGCTTGCGGGAAGGCAGGTTCTTAACCCGCGGCGGCGGCCAACTCCCGCTCGGCCTTCATGATCTTCCCCGCCGCCAGCACGCAGGGCTTTCGGCAGATAATCACCGCCAGTTCGCGGCTCGCGAGGCATTCCGTTAGCAGCGATTCCAGCCCAGCTTGATCGCGCGTTGGGTCGATGACGTGGACGCGGCGTATACCAATGGCTCGCGCGACATCCTCGAGGATCACCTTCCCGGTCGGCTGGTGGTCGATCTTGCGGCCAGTCGCGGGATGCTCCTGCATGCCCGTCATCGCCGTGGTGCCGTTGTCGAGGATCAGCACGACATGCCCTGTTGGCGGCGGGTTATACACCATCTCGACGAGGCCGGTGATGCCGCTGTGGACAAATGTGCTGTCGCCGATGACGCTCACGACACGGCTCGCCTCATCGGCGGGCAGAACATGACGCAAACCAAGGCCCATGCCTATGGATGCGCCCATGCAGATCAGCGATTCCATTCCTTCGAATGGAGGGAGCGCGCCAAGAGAGTAGCAACCTATATCACCTTGAACGATACAGTTCAGCTTGGTGAGCACGGTGTAAACGGTGCGGTGCGGGCACGCCGGGCAGAGTTCGGGCGGCTTGCCACGCGGCGGGACGAACTCCGGGGACACATCGCCGCTGAGGATACGGCGAACTCGCTCGACATTCAACTCGCCAAACCGGTACATATCCGGCTTGCTCTCAGCCGTGACGCCGACGGCGCGCAGTGATTCGATCAGCCACGGGTCGCCTTCTTCGATCACAACGCAGCGATCCACCGACTCGGCAAACTGTCTGATGGTGTCGAACGGCAACGGGTAGCTCATGCCCAGCTTAAGCACAGTCGCGTCCGGTGCCGCTTCTCGAACATGCATGAACGAAATGCCGGAGCAGATAATCCCCAGCGACTTATCGACGTCGATCACCTTGTTCGGCCCTTCCGCCTCGTTCCACGCGGTCATCTCAGCCAGCTTGGCGCGCAATCGCCTATGTGCGGGTTTGGCGTTGGCGGGGATCATCACGCGGTGAGCGATATCGCGCTCGTAGAACGCGGCAATTCGCTCCGGCTGCGTCTTGTCGGCGTAGACCACCGTCTTCGCGTGGCAGACACGCGTGGTCATGCGTAGCATCACCGGGACGCGCCAGCGCTCGGAGATGGCGAACGCCAGCAGTGTGAACTCGTACGCTTCCTGAGAATCGGCAGGCTCCAGCATCGGAACAGCGGCGGCGACCGCGTAGTGGCGGTTGTCCTGCTCGTTCTGGCTCGATGCCATCCCGGGATCGTCGGCCGAGACCACCACCAGACCGCCTGCAACCTCGGCATAGGCGGCAGTGAATAGTGGGTCAGCGGCGACGTTCAGGCCGACGTGCTTCATCGTCACCATCGTTCGCGCGTTGCCGAAGGATGCACCGATAGCGACCTCGAACGCCACCTTCTCGTTTGGCGCCCATTGGCCCTTGCCGCCAAGCTGGACGAACGATTCGACGATTTCCGTGGAGGGAGTGCCGGGGTAGCCCGTCATAAGGGCGACACCAGCGTGGCGGGCAGCGAGAGCGACAGCTTCGTCGCCGCTCAGAAAGAGGCGGTGGTTAAAATCCATTTGCACCTAATTGGTGCGCCGGCGACGCTCAACGTTTCGAACGGGCGACTACAGCGGCGCTACGTTACAATATCCGCCATCCGTGTGACCGGATTGACGGTTTATTGTAACATAGCGACCGTTCACGATTACGGCCGAGTGCGTAACATCGGCCATTTAGAGGAGGACGCGGTTTAGGACGGCTCCAGGGCCGCCAGGCGATTTTTGGGTCTCGCTTCCGCTCGATACAACGCCTCGTCCGCCAGCAAAACGCCTCGTTTAACACATCAAGCGCTATGCCGTCCCCTACAACGATCCAACGGGACGTTGGTCCCAGCCGGATAGGCTGCCCTAGCGGCGAGCGTTCCTACCCCTTACCTACCCGGGGATCCAGAATGTCCCCCGCGCACGCGTCGCCCCCAGTTCACCCAAGACGATCAATGTCGCTGGGCCGTTCGGACTCGCGCGGTTGCGTCCGGTATGCGGATCTGAATGTGCGCGGGGATATGCCGGTATGTTGCTTGAACCTGATCGCAAATGTCACCGGGTCCATTCCGACGGCGGCACCGATATCGCTAATACGATTGGACGTGCGCGCCAGCAGCACTTTGGCGCGTTCTATCCGCTTGATGGACAGATATTCGATCAACGAGTTTCCCGTTTCGCTTTTAAACAGGTGCGCCAGTCGCGACGCAGACAGATGCGTCTTCTCAGCGAGTTCCGCCACCGATATCCGTTCCGCCAGATTGGCTTCTATGGCCGCCATGGTTGAGGTAACCCGGCTGTCAAGCTCGGACTTGCTCCCCTCTTGCTTCATTTCACACAACAGTAGCGCCTTTTCAAGCGCGTTCATTGCCAGCTCTATCCCTTTCTGCTGCGACGCGTTGGCGTAGCGATCCATGTCCGTGAAGGCTTGCACGATCAAGTCGCGTTCTGCCAACTTGATCACTGAAATGTTCACGATCCCCGGTATCAATTCTGACCAAGTCAGCCAATCGTACCAATGGGCGCGTGGATGAAAGTGGGCCCATAGCAGTTCCCAGGTAGTCGCGCCGGGAGCCGTGTGGTAATCGTGGCCGGTTCCTGGCCGTATCAGCGACACATCGCCGGGTTCAGTTGTGAACGATTGACCTGCGCTTTGAAATCGTCCACTTCCGCGTAACGTGTAAATGAGCAGAAAGTCGTCAGTGCCCTCGGTTCGAACGGACGAATACGTTTCGTCACGCACATAATGGCCGGTCAAAACGTGTAGATAGTCTGGCAGATCGAGCTTTTCTCTGTCTTTGATCATGATAGTTACCCGCCGACTTTGTAGAACAATCGAACAACATTATACAGCAGGATACCTAAATTTTATTAGCAGATGAACGGATTGATCGCAAGTCACAGGTGCTGTATAATTGGTCAGATCGAAGCAAGAACTCTATAAAAATATGCCCACTAATACCAAAGTCACCGTTATACGCGAAGCCATTTCGATGCCAACGTACGAGCCCATGCCTCCAGATCGAAACCCGATGTTCCTAGAACAGCGAGTGTATCAGGGCTCAAGCGGCCGAGTCTATCCCTTGCCTTATTACGACCGCATTGAGGAGTGTCCGACCGATAAGCTCTGGGACTCGGTGCGCGTCGAGAACGAGTACATTTCGGTGGTCATTCTGCCCGAACTTGGCGGTCGTATTCATGTGGGGCGAGACCGAACCAACGGCTACGATTTCTTCTACAATCAGAAAGTGATCAAGCCGGCGCTCGTGGGTCTGGCAGGTCCCTGGATATCCGGAGGCGTTGAGTTCAACTGGCCGCAGCATCATAGGCCAGCAACGTACATGCCAGTCGACGTCGCTATCGAAGAGCATGAAGATGGTTCGGTAACGGCGTGGTTCTCGGATCACGACCCGATGACGAGGATGAAGGGCATGCATGGGGTTTGCATTCACCCAGGCAAAAGCTACCTCGAACTCAAGGTGCGTCTTTACAACCGAACATTGTTTACCCAAACATTTCTCTGGTGGGCAAATCTCGGCGTTCGGGTTCACGATGACTACCAGTCATTCTTTCCGCCCGACGTTCACTTTGTGGCCGATCACGCCAAACGAGCAGTTTCGGAGTTCCCGGTGTGCCGTGGCTACTACTATGGCGTTGACTACTCCCCCGGTACGCGACTCGATTGGTTCAAGAACATACCTGTACCGACATCATACATGGCGGTAGGTTCAGTGCACGACTTCGTCGGTGGTTACGACGATCGAAGCCGCGCGGGCCTGGTTCATGTCGCAAATCACCACATTTCGCCAGGCAAGAAGCAGTGGACCTGGGGTGACAGCGAGTTTGGGCACCGTTGGTACCGTCATCTCACAGACAACGATGGACCCTATATCGAGCTGATGGCCGGAGTTTACACCGATAACCAGCCAGACTTTTCGTTCCTGTCGCCAGGTGAAACTAAATCGTTTAGCCAGTACTGGTATCCGTTCCAGGAGATCGGCCCTCTCATCTCAGCAACCATCGATGCCGCCATCAGCCTCACCGGGGATGGCCCCGTCGCGCACGTTGGCGTGGTGACAACGGCGGTTGAGGACGACGTGATTACACGAGTAACCCTGAACGGTCGCGTGGTCTCGGAGACACGAGGAAACATTGCTCCCGACAAGCCTCTCTTGTTCGATCTAGACTTGGTGGATGCTGCGGACCGCGACAAATTGGCGATTGATGTCGTCACCTCCTATGGGCGCACCCTTGTGTGCCACCAACCTCCCGCGCCCGCTTCGCAGGCTGAAGCGCCCGAGCCAGCCACTGAGCCGCCGCGACCAGAGGACGTAACCTCAAATGATGAGCTTTACCTCATTGGTCTCCATCTAGACCAATACCGACACGCAACACGAGACCCTGAGCTCTATTGGCTTGAGGCGTTGGGGCGGGATGAAGGCGACTACCGCTGCAACAACGCTCTTGGAAGCAGATGCCTGCGTCGCGGCGAGTTTGACGCGGCGGTAGGTTATTTTAGAAAATCCATCACCAGGCTCACGTCGCGAAACCCAAATCCCGCCGACGGGGAGCCCTACTATAACTTAGGGCTCGCGCTACGGTTCTCTGGCGAGGATCACCAGGCATATTCCGCATTCTACAAGGCAACGTGGAACGCCGCGTGGGCAGGACCAGCCTACCACGCCCTTGCGGAGATTGACGGCACGCGCGCCGAATGGACTAAGGCACTGGAGCATATAGACAGGTCGCTTCGCGCCAATACCGAGAATAACCGGGCGAGGAACCTCAGGGCTTCGATCCTGCGAAAACTGGGACGAAACGATGAAGCCAATGCCCAGATAGCGGCCATCCTCGCCGTAGACCCGCTCGACTGGTGGGCACGCTTCCAGGCGACCGGTGCGCTGGAGTGTTCGACACAGACACGACTGGACGTAGCCTTAGACTGCGTAGCCGCTGGCCTGCTGGATTCAGCAACCGCCATATTGTCCGACATCGGCATCCCTGAAACGGGCACGGGACCAATTGTAAAGTACTTGCTAGCCGATATTGCGAGTCGACGCGGTGATGCTGAAGCGGCAAAACGTTATCGGGACGACGCACGGCAATGCCCAAAAGACTACTGCTTCCCCAGCCGTCTTGAGGAGATGACGCTACTACAGCGCTCGTTGGCGGCTGATCCGCACGACGCGCGAGCGATGTTCTATCTCGGCAACCTGCTCTACGACAAGCGCCGACGTAGCGAAGCTATCGCACTCTGGCAACAGAGCGTCGCCATCGACAGCACCAATTCAATCGCTTGGCGCAATCTTGGCATTGGGCTGTTCAACGTGAACGGCGATGCAGATGGAGCGCTCGATGCGTATCGAGCGGCTCGTAACGCCGCGCCAGATGATGCCCGCGTGCTCTTCGAGCAAGATCAACTGATGAAGCGCACGGGTGTTACGCCGAGTGTCCGGCTCGCGGAGCTTGAAAAGGCTCGCGACTTGGTAAAGGGTCGCGACGACCTTACAATTGAGCTTTGCGCTTTGTGCAATCAACTGGGCCACTCCGCTCGTGCGCTCGATATCCTGGCTAGCCGGACCTTTCAGCCGTGGGAAGGTGGCGAAGGAACCGTGCTCGCTCAATACAGCAGGGCACATGTGAACCTGGGGCGCGAGAGCATGGCGTCGGGAGATGTCCCCCGCGCGATTGAACATCTCCTTGCGGCGCTTTCGCCCCCAGAAAACCTCGGGGAGTCGGTCCATCCACTCGCCAACCGAAGTGATATCTACTACTGGCTTGGGGAAGCCCAGAGTGCAGCTGGCAATCTCTCAAAGGCCAAAGAGAGCTGGCAAACAGCGTCGGAGTTCAAGGGCGACTTCCAGGATATGGCAGTGCTTAACTACTCCGAGATGACCTACTACCAAGCCCTCGCGCTCCAGCGCCTCGGCCACCAAAGGGACGCTTCCTCAATGTTCGAGGGATTGCGCGCGTACGCTCAAAAATTGGCGCTCGAACCGGGCCGAATTGACTACTTCGCCACGTCGCTGCCAACGATGCTGCTCTTCGTTGACGATCTGGACAAACGGCAAGCTATACGAGCAACGCTTCTGGAGGCACTCGCCGAACTGGGTCTCGGAAATGCGCAAGCAGCTCAGTCGCTCCTCGGCAAAGTCCTTGACCTTGACCCAAACAACGCCATCGCGTCTGACCTGGGAAATTGACGTTCTCGACCTGGAAAGCACTCTGAGATGAACAACGAAAAGATCTCTTTACACGGCGATTGGAAGTTCGAAATCGATCCCCCCGATGTGGGTATAACCGCCCAATGGTTTAGCCGCCCCCTTTGCGGCGATATTAGGCTCCCTGGCTCGCTTCAGGAGCAGGGCTTTGGCGAGGATGTTGCACTTGAGACCGAATGGACGGGTCAGATCGTTGATCGGAGCTGGTATACGAACGCAAAATATGACCGGTACCACCGCCCCGGCAACGTCAAGGTGCCATTTTGGCTTCAGCCGGATAAGCACTACGTCGGTGCCGCATGGTACCAAAGAGAGATCAACATTCCGGTTGACTGGGTTGATCGTCGCGTGATTCTTACTTTAGAACGGCCGCATATCAAGAGCACGGTCTGGCTTGACGGTGCCGAATTCGGCTCATGCGATAGCCTTTCGACCGCTCACACCTACGACCTAGGGTGCGTACCGACTGGCTCGCACACACTCACGATCCGCATTGACAACCGGATGAGCGTGGATGTCGGTATCAACTCGCACAGCGTCACAGATCACACGCAGTCGAACTGGAACGGCATCATCGGCGCCATCGATCTGGCGACGAAGGCAGAGACATGCTTCGACGACATCCGCGCTTACCCAAATATCGATGAGAGATCGGTTCGACTGGACATTCGCACACGTCGAGTTTCGTTATCCGACGAGTCGCATCACGTCAACGTCCAGCACGGCGAAACTCGTTCCGCGCAAGCTGCGATCATCTGGGATGGGCTTAACGGGCATGCCGATGTAACCATTGGACTCGGTGCGAACGCTGCGCTGTGGGACGAGTTCGAGCCGCACCTTCAAGAGATCATTGTTGAACTGCGAGCAGAAACCGGTGTCGTCGATAAGCGGGCCGTCGCCTTCGGTTTGCGTGAAATATCGGTAAAAGGGACCCAATTTGTTGTCAATGGTCGAGCCACATTTATGCGGGGCACTCTCGAATGCTGCGTGTTCCCGATCACCGGTTATCCGCCCACTGATCTGGCGTCGTGGGAACGCATCTTTGCAATCTGCAAAGCCCATGGGCTCAATCATGTCCGATTTCACTCATGGTGCCCGCCCGAAGCGGCCTTTGTAGCGGCGGACAACGCTGGGGTTTACTTGCAAATCGAGTGCTCGTCATGGGCCAACACGACGACGGCAATCGGTGAAGGCCTTCCTATAGACGACTGGCTGTACACGGAAGCCTATGGGATTCTCAAGGCATATGGTAACCACCCGTCGTTTGTCCTGATGGCCTATGGAAACGAGCCCGCAGGCAAGATTGAGGAGTACCTGGGCAAGTGGGTCACCCACTTCAAGGAGTTCGACCGCAGGCGACTATACACATCCGCAGGAGGGTGGCCAGCAATCCCTGCGAGCGATTACCATAACTTGCCCGAGCCGCGTATCCAGGCGTGGGGCGAGGAGTTGAAATCGCGCATCAATGCCCTTCCTCCGGAAACAGTGACCGACTACTCGGCGTATGTCGCGACCACCGACAAGCCCACCATAAGCCATGAAATCGGCCAGTGGTGTGTCTACCCGGACTTCGACGAAATCAAGCGCTACGAGGGGGTCTTGAAGCCAATGAACTTCGAGATATTCCAAGAGACGCTCACCGAAAACCACATGGGCGATCAGGCGCGCGACTTCCTTATCGCGTCCGGCAAGCTTCAGATACTCTGCTACAAGGAGGAAATCGAGAGCGCGCTCCGGACACCTGGTTTCGGTGGATTTCACCTCTTGCAAGCGAACGATTTCCCTGGACAGGGCACTGCGCTGGTCGGATGGCTTGACCCCTTCTGGAACGAAAAAGGCTACATCACCGCGCCTGAGTTTGCGCGGTTTTGTAGCGACGTTACAATTCTTGCCCGCCTTGAGAAGCGCGTTTTCGCGCAGAGTGAGCCCATTACCGCGCGAATCGATATCGCTAACTATGGCAAGGGAGACTTAAACGACACCAACGTCCTATGGCGGCTTCTCGACGAATCCTGTGCCGAATTAGCGGGCGGCACCATTGCCGCGCCAAGCGTGCGGCAGGGTACGGTCACCGAAGTCGGCACCATCCACGTATTTCTCGACAACGTCGAGCCTATGCGAGTACGACTGATCGTTAACGTTGACGATAGGTCCAACGACTGGGATTTGTGGGTAATGCCGGATGCAGTTCCTGCTAAAAGCTCCAGTTCCGTTGTCGTGACATCCGAAGTCGATGAAGCGGTGCGAGTTTGTGAAGGTGGAGGAACGGCAGTGCTTATGCTTGAGCCGTCTCAGGTCAAGGTGGACAGCGTCACAGGCTTCTCGACGGTCTTCTGGAACACAGCATGGACCCGAAATCAGGCTCCCCACACCCTGGGTATCCTCTGCGATCCGCAGCACCCCGTCTTCAAGCACTTTCCAACGGACAGTCACACCGACTGGCAATGGTGGGAGTTGATCCACGGCGCGTCGGCCATGACGCTCGACCCTATGCCGACGGATCTGCGTGCGCTCGTTCAGCCGATCGACACGTGGTTCGAGAATCGTCGTCTCGGCCTGGTGATTGAAGCACTACTCGGGCGCGGCAAGATACTCGTCACCAGCATGGATTTGCACAGCAAACTTGATGAGCGACTGGTGGCGCGACAATTCCGTCACAGCCTCCTCGCCTATGCTCACTCAACTGATTTTGAGCCCAAGATCGTGATCCAGCCGACTGACCTCGCGCGCCTCATTATATGAGGATAACCATGGTCCTCAGCCGTGGCGTCACGCAAGCTGATTTATGCGTCAGGGCACCATCTGCGTGTCGCCGCACGTCGCGGCGCTCGCGAAAATTCATGGCACCTCAAACGGCGCAACTGCCGGGACGTTGGTCCCGGCAGTTGACATTGTCGTCGATCCTTGCCCGCTTACCCGGGGATCCAGAACGTCCCCCGCGCACGCGTCGACTTCGGCTCGCCGTCGAGTTCGAGCACGATTGTGGTCACTAGCGGATCGGGCAGCGGGTTCGGGACGCCTTTGATGAACAGCCGATCACCCTGCTGATCGAACGAGAGCGCTTTGCCGCCATCGAGCAGCTTCGCGCCAAGCACCTTGTTTGCGATGTCGGGAACACAGAGCGTATCGCCCGGGCTGTGGAAGATGTGGAGATAGATCTTGTTGCTCTTAGTGGTCACACGTCCCCAGTTGTTCCAGCTATAGGGCGAACGAGTCGACGACGCCACGAACTCATCGTTACGCCGAATCCAGTCGCCCGCTTCGGCGAGGATCTTCACCGATTCCTCGGGAATGACACCGTTTGCCATGGGGCCGACATTGAGCATCAGGTTGCCCGCCCACTGAGCAGTCTCGGTGAGCATGACGATCACGTCCTTCGCGCTCTTGTAGTGGTGATCGCCCGCATGGTAGCCCCAGTTGTCGTTCAGCGTCATGCACGCTTCCCACGCCTGCGCGGGATCCGCTGGCGGTCGAATCGCCTGCTCTGAGCAGTGGAAGTCGTGCGGACCGCCATTGCGGTTGTTGATCAATATGTTCGGCTGGGTCGCCTTGATCCAAGTGTTTACCATGTCGCCGTCGGTGGGGTCCGGGATGCAGCCGTCGTACCAGAGAATATCTATCTCCCCGTACTCGGTCATCAGCTCCTTGAGCTGCGCGAAATAATACTCGACAAACCGCTTGCGCTTCACCTCGTCGGGCCATTCGGTCGGCCAGTCGCGGAAGTAGGCGCCAGGGTAATCGTCGCTCTGCCAGTCGGCGACGGAGTAGTACAGCCCAACCCCGAGACCCGCTTCACGAACCGCATCTACATAAGCACGCACCAGGTCCCGCTTCGGCCCGCACTTCGCCGCGTTATAGTCAGTGGTCTTCGAGTCCCACAGGCAGAAACCGTCGTGGTGGCGTGTCGTGAGGACGACATATTTCATCCCCGCATCCTTCGCCACGCGACACCACTCGGCCGGATCGTAGTTCTCCGCCTTGAAGTTGTCCACATAGTCGCGCTTGTAGTCGGCAACCGAGATATTCTCCCGGTTCATCACCCACTCACCACGCCCCGCAACCGAGTAAGCGCCCCAATGGATAAACATCCCATACCGCGCCTCGTTGAACCAATCAAGCTTATTAGCCAAAGTAAGAGCTCTCCAATTCACCAATCTTCTGGCGACAGCGCCGCCGTGATAGTCACCTTCGCCACAGGGCTAGCGTTTCCCTCCGCATACTACAATAGAGGCATAGAATAGCGCACCCCGATTGAGAGCAAAAAGCTGCGTCAGAACTGTTGCCGCGCGTCAACCAGAATAACGCGACCGGGCGTGGATAACAGCGCTCAACCTGACACTCCCTCGCCAACGCAGTTGTCTCTAGCCACGAATGCCAAGGTACCCGCCGGACGTGCCATGGTCATTCTGATTGCTCGCGGGGGGGTTGGATGGACCCGGTTGCTCCGGTATTCGCGACGGACGAGGCGCCACGATAGGGACCGTTTTCCCGAAGAAAGCTCCAGTCACGATAACGCCACCGAATATGATCACGACAGTCTCAGGGTTAGTCGAGCTTGTAGTTGAGGGGCACAACCCCGTGCTGGCGTAACTTGCATCGTTAGCGGGCAACATAAACAGCGTCACGGTCCCTGCAAGCCCCGCCGCTACCCACCGTGTCAGTTTCCTGGAAAATGTCGACATATTATCCTACTTTCATAAAAAGAAGAACGTCGAAATCAAACTCCATTACAACTGGATACTGCCCATCGCCTAATGACGACGCGCACCTTCAATAACGCATAACTCGTACCACCACGCACGTGAATCGCGAACGGTCCGCTGACATAAGCGAGTAATACATTCACACCTCACTCCCGCTCAACATAACCCCTCGCCCGCCTTCCAAACGCTTCACATATCGCACCACGCTCACCGCCGCCCCTTACACCGATCCAACGTGAGGTTGGCGCCGTCCGCGTAGGACGCCCCTGCGGCGAGCAGTCTTCCCTACAAGCATTTCGCAAAGCTCTTAGAACACGTCAAGCGCGTTAGAGAACGATTCTCCCTTGATTTCAAGCGGTCACGCGAGGTATACTTTTCCGCACAAACCAGCGCAAATCGATCTTGGTGAAGAGTAGCAAGGTCACGATCACGTTATTACACGTACAGTTTAGCGCTCGCGATGCAGCGACATACGCCTTCCGAGGCGCGAAAAAGGGTCCAGGCTCAGCCTGGGGAGTTCGAACAAACACATGATTATCGTTCTATCGTCACAGGCGACGCCGCAAAATCTGGACCATTTGACCGGGATCCTTAAGGACCGCGGGTACGATGCGCACCTTTCCAAGGGCGTCGAAACCACAATCGTTGGCGCGGTGGGCGTCATCGCCAGCCCCGAAGAGAAGGCCAGCTTCATGGAGCAGCTTGAGTCGCTGCCGTTCGTGGACAAGGTGGTCCCCGTCGCGAAGCCCTACAAGCTGGTCAACAAGCAGTTCCACCCCGAGCGGAGCGTCATCGACGTTCGCGGCGTCCGCATCGGCGACCAGAGCAAGGTGATCGTCATGGCTGGCCCGTGCACAGTCGAGACCCCCGAACAGCTGCACATCGCGGCGAAGGCGGTCAAGGACGCTGGCGCGCAGATCCTCCGCGGCGGCGCGTTCAAGCCGAGCACATCGCCCTACTCGTTCCACGGCCACGGCGAAGCGGCCCTGAAGATGCTGGCCGAGGCTCGCGAAGAGTTCGGCATGCCCATCATCACCGAAGTGCTGGATGTGCGCGATGTCGAGATGGTCTGCAAGTACGCCGACATCCTCCAGATCGGCACCCGCAACATGGCCAACTTCACGCTGCTTAAGGAAGTGGGCGACTCGAAGACACCGGTCATGCTCAAGCGTGGTATGGCGGCTATGTACGAAGAGTACCTGCAGGCTGCCGAGTACATCGCCAGCCGTGGCAACTACGATATCATGCTCTGCGAGCGCGGCGTCCGAACCTTTGAGACGTACACCCGCAACACGTTCGACATCAACGCCATCCCGGCCTGGAAAGAGCTCAGCCACCTTCCTGTGATCGCGGACCCGTCCCACGCCACCGGGCGAGCCTCGCTGGTGCCAGCAGTCACCAAGGCCGCTGTGGCCGCTGGCGCCGACGGCATCATCATCGAGGTCCACCCAAACCCGGAGAAGGCGCTCAAGGACGGTGCCCAATCGCTCCTCCCACAAGCATTCGCCCAGATGCTCAAGGAGCTCGAACCCATCGCGCAGGCTGTCGGCCGCACGATCAAGTAAGGCCCCTGCTCGCTCAGGCGAGCTGTCCCGCGAGCGGGGACTCTGTTGTCCAAGCACGGCTTAGCATACCGCGTGAATTGAGGCAAAACCGACGGTAAGCCGCCACATTTGTTCGCGGACTTAGCCCGCTTGCGGGCGCTCTGCGTCAGGCCGGCAGTTCAGTGCCGGCGTCCTCGCGCATCTTGATGCCTATCGTCCGCCGCCTACGGATTCGGCGCGGCCATCGTCAGCGGGACGCGGTAGAACTCTCTCGTTGCGGGGCCATTGTCCCACCAGTCCGCTGCCGGGCGCCAGCGGTCGGGGAACGTCGGCAGCAGGCCGATATCGGCGACCGGTATGGCGGGGATGCCCAGCTTCAGAGCCGGTGAGTCCGCGCGCAGGCGGTAATCGTCGCGCGTCGGATCCGTGAACAGCGGATCGGCGACTATGCCATTCGCGTCGAGGCCCGTCTTGATCCAGTCGTCCCAGGCATATGTCTGGCTCTTCGCGGGCCGATCCACCAACCAGGACCGAATCAGCACTGCCTCTCCCGAGTTCCAGTAGACATTCTTGTCGATAGTCACGGCATCCGATGGCACATCGTACTTGCACGCAGGCTGCATCGTCTTACCCGGCACCATCGCGTGGTTCCACTCGGGTGTCCGCGCCACCACATTGCCGACAACCTCTGTGCCTTCCGGCCAGACATCCTTGCGCATCGGGGCAGCCAGCTTCGGGTAGCGAGTGCTCCACGGCGGCGTCTGGTACGGCATCTCCTTGAGCCGCTCCCGCAGCACGTCGCTCTTATCGACGGCCCACGTGATATAGCGCGCATCGACCCCGATACCGCCCTGCGTGTCGACGATCACATTGTACGCCAGCCGGTTGTCGCGGCCCCCGCCAAGCTCAATGCCCAGCCTCCCGATACGATAGATCAGGTTGCCGACCACATCGTAGCTCGACACGCCGTCGTCAAGGTATACCGCCTGCGCGTCGTGCATAGACGAGTACAGCGCTTCGTGTGCTGCGCCGTCGTAGCGGTCGAAGCCGAATCCGGGGACATCGTGGATCCGGTTGTACCGGATCGAATTGCCCCGAAACGTCCAGTTGCGCCCAGTATAGATGGCCCCGCAGTCGGATGTCTCCAGGCACACGTGGTGAATATCGTTGTAGGCGATATCGTGGTCGTTACCGCTGATCAGAATGGCAGCGTGAGGCGCATCATGGATCAGGTTGTGGGTCACGCTCACGCCGACACCGTTCACCGAGACGCCTGGGGTGTAGCACATCTGGTATCGCCCGAAGCGGTAGATGTGGTTGTTGGTGACTACGCCTTTACACGATGTCAGCGTCAGCCGGTCGCCGCCACTGATCGCTACCCCAACGGTGCCGGTGTCGTGAATAACACAGCCCTGGACGGTGTTCATGTAGCCGCCATCCACCCTGACGCCGCCCCGGCCCGTGTTCCGGACCTCGCACGTGTCCACGAGCACATTCTTGCCGCCCTTGATTATGATGGCGTCGCCGGTGACACATTCGAGGCGCAAACCTCGAAGAGTCACATTGGCCGCTCCGTCCACATTCACGACCGACGGCAGTACTGACAGGGTTGGCGGTGTCGCGGCGACGTTGCCGTCTGGCGGATAGAAGTAAAGCGTTCCGGCGTTGCCATCGACGTACCATTCGCCTGGCGCATCGAGCTCTTCGAACACGTTCCGAACATAGTACCGGTGGCCGGGAACTATGTCGTACGATGTCGGCGCGGCTAAGGTGAACAGGCGGCGGGCCTGGTTGACACTCGCCAGGGCAATGTGATCGTCGCGCCAATCGTAGGACGCGAATATGTGCACCTGCGCCTTCTCCGGATGCGCCCATGCCTCCGGCGAGTCGCCGTCATAGTGGAACTGGCTTCGTGCGCCCTTCTCGGGCACACCAGCGCTGAACGACCACCCACCCGGGAACTTGTCCGCGCGGTTCGGCCAGCGAGCAAGATCCATGCGGCTGCCATTATAGAAGAGCTCGCATCCCTGCGCAATTGGATCGACTCCCTTGCTGATCTCCGCCTGCAATATGGCGCCCTTATACGGCTTCCATTTGGCGACGACCCGCCCGCCGGACAGGGTCACCGCTTCGCCGCGATACGCCTCAATCGTCAGCGGTGCCGACTCCCCGGAATCTGTGGCGGTAATGCGCAGGGGATCCGCCAGAGCATAGTTGCCAGCACGGATGCTGATGGTGACGCCGCGCGAGCGAAGCGCCGGATCGAGGTTGCGCATCACCGTGAGCGCATGGGCGACAGTCGCGAATGGCCCGTCATGCCCAAACACCGAAGGCATTGATTGCACCCCGGTCCAGTTGTCGCTACCCGCAGGCGAGACATAGAAAACGACAGGCTTGGCGCTCGCTGGAACAGTTCCGAGAACGATGGCCAGCAGCGCGATAGATGAAACGGCGAATCGTCGTATGAGGCTCATGGCAAGATATTCGCAATGCGGGCGGGGATTCCTGCTTGGGGGCCCCCCTGCTCGCACTACTCGCTGTCCCCACGAGTGGCTTACGATGAGTCATATCTCGTCAAATGAATCCCATAAGTCTTGCTCCGGCGATCATGTCGGTGAGCTTGCGTTGTCCGGCCCATACCATCTTGATTCCCGGTAGTGGCGACTTCGGATAGTTG
>DASXUY010000014.1:0-291012 GCA_036504535.1 Capsulimonadaceae bacterium | reverse complement strand
GGTCATGCGGAAGCTGCTACTAATTGTCTACGGTGTCCTTAAGCACCGCCAGCCGTTTAACCCTGACTATAAATCTGTGCCACTCAATCCCTGTCATCAATTCTAGCAGGGGGTTGACAACACAGTATCTGGACCCTTGTCGCCGCAGGAGCGGCGTTGTGGCGAGGGGTTGGGATGGGATGGCGAAGGTGAGTGGGTGGCGCGGATTGGACTGTGCGGGATGTTTTCGGTACATTTTGGGCTGCGCCCAAAATGTACCGAAAACATCCCGCACTCTACCCAGGAAGAGTATAAGCACACTTTTCGCTAACCCCGCCAAGCCCACCGCCACAATTCGCCGTCCTCGGCGGACTAGAAATGGCCCGCCCGGCCTCAGAGGGCATCCAAATTCATTCACTGTGCTCCGTGGGGAGTGCGATAGCATAGCGGGAAGGGAGAGCGCGGATGAAGTTTGCGAGCGGAGTTTTCAGGGCGGCTGGTATTTATGGGCTGATCGTGCTGTTGCCGATGTATTTCCTAGAGCACAAGATAAGCACCGAAGGGTTGGCGCATCCGGAGTACTTTTACGGGTTTATCGGTGTCGCGGTGGCGTGGCAGGTGCTGTTTCTGGTGATCGCGACGGATCCGGCAAAGTACCGCGCGGCTATCCCGGCGGCGTTGATCGAGAAAGCGTCGTTTGTGGTCGCCCTCGCAGCGCTGCTCGCACAGGGCCGCATTTCGCTGCAAACGTTCCTCGTCGGGTCCCCGGACCTCGTGTGGTTTGTGTTATTTCTCGCCGTCTACGTCAGACTGGGACGGATAGCCGGTAGCGAAGCGGCAAAAAGATAATGACAAAACTTTTGTCAAAAACCCCTTGCGCGATTCGAGCGAGCGTGTTATACTCGGTAAAGATTTAGACAAGACTTTGAATTTAGACAATTTCTAAAATGGTAACGTCTACCCTTACAAAACCGGAATCGGAACCATCTGCGCTTTCAGCCAAGAAGCTTGAAGCGATTCGTGTGCAGAACTGTCTGGACCAACTTTGCGAAACCCTCGGGCCAGGGGGACGCGTCCCCAGCCACACGGATTTGATGAAGGAACTGGGAGCATCAGAGCGCATCGTACTGAAGACGCTGGACGAGCTTCAGCGGCAGGGTCGTATCGTGCGTCGGCAAGGCGCAGGGACGTATGTCACGGAGCGTCAGAGCGCATCGTCTGCGCGGATCGGTTGGAGCCAGAAGCAGACCGCATCGCGCACCATTGTGGCCATTGCGCGCCCCGACAAGTCCATTTTCGACCGGTGCATGGAGTTGCTGTACGCTAAATCGTGCACCAGCGACATTGATGTGACATGCCGCCTGCTTGGTCCAGAGCAGATATCGTCTATCCAGCCGGAATCGCTGGGTGATGCGCTGGGTTACATTGTATTTCGCCGCGACCTCGCGCCGCTCGCGAAGCGCCTGCACGATGCCGGGAAGCGTGTCGTGCTTGTCGGCGCGCCGGGTCCTGACCAGGTGTTTGGTGTGCCATGCGTTTGCGGCAACCAGGAGCACGGCGGCTACCTTGTTACCAAGCGGTTGATCGAATTGGGTCACCGCAACATCCTTTTCACGAACTTCGATGGCGTCTTGCTAGACCAGGCGCGCTGGCAGGGCAATCTGCGGGCACTTGCAGAGGCAAAGCGGAACGGTTTCGATGTTCGGTACTCGTTTGCGAACGGGGACGACGTTGGTCGCTGGACATCGGATCCGGTGGTCGTGCGGGATCTTGTAGGATGTGCCGATGGGCCAACCGCGATTGCGGCGTGGAATGATCGAGAGGCGGTTTCGGTGGTCAATGCGCTTAGCCGGGCGGGCGTGCGGGTTCCCACCGACGTTTCGGTGATCGGATACGATAACCTGGATGAAGGAGCGCGGATGCATCCGTCGCTGTCCACTGTCGACCACCTGATTGAGCTTCAGGTCAATGCCGCTATAGATCTGCTTACGCGACCGAATGCGCCAGACGCAAGCCGGACGATAGTTTTTACGCCGACGATCGTTGAACGCGAGACGACGGCGCCGCCTGCCCACAAATAGTGAGCGGTACGTTTACAGACGACTGATACAAGAGAACGGAGAACGACGATGACTGGTCATAACCGAAAAGGTTTCACTTTAATAGAGCTACTCGTAGTTATAGCCATCATAGCTATACTAGCAGCTATACTTTTCCCCGTGTTCGCGAAGGCTCGTGAGCAGGCGCGAAAAACGTCGTGCGGCAGCAACATGAAGCAGCTTGGAATTGCTTTCGCACAGTACGCTCAGGACTACGACGAATGCTACGCGACTGGAAATTACGCGAGCAGCGGCAAAGGATGGGCGCAACAGCTCTATCCCTATGTCAAATCGGTTGGGGCCTACCAGTGTGCCGATGATGCGAACTCCGGCGAGACATTCTTTAACTATCAGTACTATCGGCTCTCATATGGCTACAATGAGGCGCTTACAAAGCTACTCTCGTCCGGTGGGTCCGCTGTTCCTAACCTGTCCAAGCTCACATCCAGCCCGCAAACTGTAACCCTCTACGAAGTAGCTTACAGTTGCGCAACAATTGCCGCGCCCAATGTTGAAAAGGACGACTGTACAGGGTTTGGCAGCTTTTCGGATGTGAGCGGATTCGGCAAGGATGCAGCTGGCAATAACAAGAACTGCACACCGGACACTGGCTATCTAGGTGGCGTTTTCTCATCGGCTTACTCGACCTGGTGGGCACCTGTTTCCGCTACTGGAAGGCACACGGACGGAGCCAACTATCTGCTATGCGACGGGCATGTGAAATGGCTCAAAGGCGAGAAGGTTTCGCCAGGAGCGTGCGCGTGGGACCAAAATGATGCGCAAGCTGCACATGTTTACGCTGGCAACGTTCCAACTGCAGCTGGCACCGCAGTCAACACATATACTGCAACATTCAGCCCCGTCTAGGCCCTTGTTCTTACTTCAAATGGCCCCGCTCACCGCGCAGTGGGCGGGGTCAAAATCATTAATACAGGCAAACGAATGACGATTTCTACGATGGCTTCGAGAGTAGTTGTGCTTCTGTCGCTAGCGCTACTCGGCGGCTCAAATGTGGCTAGAGCTGGTGTGTGGCAGTACTCGGTCCCAATGCCTGGTACCGTCGAGCAGCGCGCCTATCTGTGGATACCGCCGACGTGCAAGCATGTGCGCGGGGTTGTGGTTGGCGTTCAGAACATGCTTGAAAAGCCGATGTTCGAGGACGCCGGGATCCGTCAGGCCTGTGCCGATGCCAGCCTTGGCATCGTTTGGGTGGCTCCCGGGGACGAGAAGCCTGTCCGCCCCCCGCTGAATATCCTTTTCACGCCATCCGACAAGGGGGCCGATGCGCTCGACCAGGCTCTCGCTGACCTCGCCGCAGAGTCTGGCTACACTGAGATCAAGTACGCGCCCCTATTACCGGTCGGCCATTCCGCGGCGACGCCGTTCGTATGGAACCTGGGCATGGTTCGCCCCGACCGTGTCTTCGCCGTGCTGCCATACAAGGGCTGGATACCGGGTCACGCGCCGGAGCATATGCCAGTGCTGCATGTGTCGTCGGAGTGGGCCGAATGGGGAAAGGAGTGGGGCCTGACATGGCAGAAAGAGCGCACGGCGATCCTCAGGATGCGCGCCGATCCAGGTGAGCGTGAGCTGGGCGAGTTTGTCGACGCAGGCACGGGGCACTTCGATTGGAATCCCGACTCGGCAAAGGTGATCGGGATGTTTTTCCGCAAGGCCGCTGATGCGCGGATTCCCGCGAACGCGCCCCTTGACGCTCCCGTCGCGCTCAAGGCATACCCCGAGTCGGCGGGAGTCCTCGTAGACGCGTCGACACTGGGCACACCGAACTTCGCGGCGTATCCAGTAAGCGCCTACAAAGGGGACACGAAAGCGGCGTACTGGTATATCGACACCGAAATGGCAGCGGCGTGCAACAAGTTCGCCGCCGAGAGGTTCGCCAAGAAGCCGCAGATGATAGGCTTTGTTGTTGACGGCAAGCCGGCCACGATGGAGAAGAACGGTTTCGCGGATGTGGGTGCTAAGCTGCAGCCCGATGGGATAACGTTCAAGGTCGAGGCCGCGTTCCTGCCCCAGTCGCCTTCCGCCACCCTCTTTCCCGGTGAGGCACTGGGCCATTCGGCAAGCCCCATCCAGTTCCGCGTGGGCAGTGGCGCGCTACTACAGACTGGCCCGGACACATTCAAGGTCGGCCTCAGCCAGGGCGGAATACAGCGCCAGGGCAACCCGTGGGAACCGTGGGTGATGGCGTTCCACCCAGGCGACGCCGAATACCGTCCCGCAGACCGACCACTGCACGTTTGGATCAGCCTGCTAAACACGGCGGGCGCTCCGCAGACGATCACGTGGCCGCAAATCGCGAACCAGGTGGCGGGAGTGAAGTCTCTTAAGCTGAACGCGGTCTCTGACGCCAGCCTGCCGATCCAATACTATGTCGTCTCGGGACCCGCCGAAGCAAACGCCGATGGCACGCTGACTTTTCTACCCATCCCGCCGCGAACTCGGTATCCGGTGAAGGTGCGTATCGCCGCATTCCAATGGGGGCGCGGTATCGAGCCCAGGGTGCAGTCAGCAGGGCCGGTAGTGCAGGAGTTTGTGATCGAGAAGCGGGAGGGCGCGAGGGATTTAGGATGGCTCCGCCGGCCCTGGTGAGACGCATCTATTTGCAATACAGATCGCTATACTGAGGGGATGACTACCAATCAGGCGATGTGCGGGTTTGTTTACTGCCGGGTTTCGACGCGCGAGCAGGGCACGGACGACCACTACTCTCTTGGCAACCAGGAGCAACGTTGTCGAGACTATGCGAAGATGAAATCATGGCCGGTTTCTGTCCTTGCCGGAAGAGGTAAATTACTGACCGCGAGCTCGAATGAGCAGGCTATAACGGGGGGTATTAGGCACTTGATGTGCCAAGTCGAGATAGGGCTGCGCTTGCTTGGTGTGTTCTCATTTGAACCATATCTGGCAGATGGCCCTGCGGCTCAGATCCTCCGCCCACATTCAGCGTACGGACAAATGGACCACGAATTGAGCGTTCCCACAAACCTAGGACGGCCTCATACTAGGCTAAAAGACCCGGTCCTCATTTGGAGCATATAATCAACAGGTTTCTCTATTGATTTATTGGCGGACTCTAGACCTGTAGTGATTTACGCAAAAAAAGTCCCCGCATCGGCCTTGTCGAAAGGCTGGTACGGGGGCATCACATCTACGCTTAGTCGTCGGTCCGGTTTGTCCAATAGCCGCACGGCGCAGTCAGTGCGCAAGAGTTGGCGCGTGTGCTCTTTGTCCAAGTGGCACCCGGTGTTGTATACGTTTGCGTTGGCAGAAGCCACTTCACGTGATAGTCGGCGAATAGGTAGTTGGAGCCGCCGGAATGGAAGGGTGAGATGCCTGCCGGATATTGCGCCGACGGTGACGCGACGTAGCCGTGGTTGCTCCCGAGATAATTAACTGCGTCGCCGGGGTCTTCGGCGACAATAATGAGCGTCGATGGGGCGACGAAGGTAGATATTTGTTTGCCTGGCCGATAGTTGACCAATCCGTCGTCTGAAACAACTATCGCACCATAGGCCTGTCCGTTGACGAACCTATCATCGCCACTCTGGTTACATGTTGCCGCGACGCCGATAGGGTCGCCTTGTACGCCACAGTCAGCTGAGATGGCGTAGGTTTGCGCCAGTTTGCCTCCTGAGCGTGCGATTGTATCGTCGGGGCATTGGTAGATGCTAGCAAAGTTCGACACCGAAAACATCGTCGTTTTCGTTGCATAGGGTCCGATCAGGTTGACCCAACTTGTGTTATAGGAGCTTCCCGCATTTGGGTTGGCATTCGCTGTTGGCATCACCTCATCATAGTCTTGGCAATATTGAGCAAAGCCCAAGCCCAGCTGCTTTTCGTTCGCGGCACAGGTTGTCTGCCGCGCTTTTTCCCGTGCTGTCGCGAACACTGGGAAAAGTACAGCTGCGAGGATGCTTATGATGGCTATAACGACGAGAAGCTCAATTAAAGTAAATCCGCGTGTCGATTTCATGACTTATCCTGTTCTGGCTTGCGATAGCCTGTTGGTCTTGCCCAATCTTCGTGGCTTAATACTGCGAAATCGGTCCAGGTGTGCAATCATTTTTGATAGCAGCCGATATCAGGTCGGCCGGTTGATACTCGTGGCTTTCCGTCTAAATCGAGCCATGGAACGAGAACGCCGAGAGTACCAGCGCCAATTGCAGGGCTGCCTGGCTTGAGATGAAAATCCGCGACGGCTGGATCCGCTGATGGGTTAACGAAGAGAGGATCAGCTACAACATCCTTGTCGCCCATAAGCTTAGGTGCTATTCCGCCAAAGTACACGTTATTTGATCGTACAACATTAGTGCTTTTCTGATCGCCACTCCATTGGCCCACCGTATTAATCGGCTGCCCTGGCTTAGAAACGAGGATGTTATTCGCTATGAGAGTGTCATCGCTCATCTGAACGAATATCTGCCCCCAGTTCAGTTCGGGCGAAACGCCGTTCAGGTAGGCTGTGTTGTTGACGATATCGACGCGATGGCTGTGGAATGAGTGAATGCCGGAACCGCCATTGTTGAAAGTCAAGTTGTTCTGCACAAGGGTCCGCCCAAGGTGCGCTTCGTTTTTTGCCGGTTCCCAGTTGCTGTCAATGATAATCCCGTTACCGTCGGAAATTCGCTTTACGACACCCCAGGGAGTGAAGCACCGGTTGCCGCTGGATACGTTGTTGCGTATGAGGTCCTTGTAGACATTGTCGACGTTATCGAAGTTGGCGGTCGTGAAGAAGGAAATGCCCGACCCCGCGTACTTCATCCACCAGCAGTTGTCACGCGATATGTTGTTTTCTACAGTGGTCCAATCGCATTGCAGGAAGTTGATCCCGGCACCGCAGCAGTGCTCGACAATGCTGTCAGCGATACGGATATGGTGCGGGATATGGGTGTCGTACCGACCATCGCCGCTAATCCCGTTACCGTTGGAGCTGGGCAGGGCTTTGCCTATGTCGTCAGGGAACTTTTCCTTGGTTTCAAGCGCGTTCCCAAGGACATGCATCCCACGCACCTCGATGTATGCAATTCCCGGCCCCGTATAGCGGGTTTGGCTAGTGCCGATACCGAACTTGATTGCGTGCCATCCGTCGGAGTTCAGCGTCGGGTGTTGGCCGGGATAGTTTTTCACGACGATCCATGCTGATGGTGTACCCGGACGAACAAACCCGATGACACCGTTCTGCTTCGACGACTTGGCGCCGCGATGATAAGTCCCATCAGCGATGAGAATGATGTCTCCCGGTTGGGCCAGGTCTACAGCCTTCTGCGGATCGGCCAGAGCTGTTTTTTCGGTTCGGCCATCGTTCGTGTCGCTGCCCGTTGGGCTGACATAAAAGGCAGGGCTTGCGTAGCTGACGTTGTCGATTTGTAGGTTGACTGTATTGCCAGTCCACGCGGCACTGTCGACTGTGAAGGATATGCGAATAAACGGATCTGTGGGCTTGAATGCGCCCTTGCCTGCTGGACGCATCGTGGATAGGTCAAGCGAGTACCGCTGATAGAAGTTCGGAGCCGCTGGGTAGATCGTCGTCTCTAATCCTCCCGATCGCTTGCCGTCGGCGGCCAACGACGCGATGCTGACGATCACGGGACGTCCTTCCGATGCCAATAACATGAATCCAAGTGTGAGCTTGCCCTGGTCGGTTTCGGTGGTCTTGACCGGGAACTTGCCACTGATCGCAGTCGCAGTCCAGCGGGCCGACTTTGCGGCAGGCGTTACCTGGAACTGGACTCCATCGGACGATGTCGTGCTCCCTTCGCCATCAACTGTGCCGACAGGGCCAAACGACACGCTGCTCTTAACAGACGTATCCGAGGCTTCCGCCGCCCACGGTTCACTGGCAGCTGTGCGCGGCGAGTTGAAGTCGTTTGAGTAGAGCGAGCCCGCATGGCAGGGAGCAGAGAGTGCCGCGATGGCGGCGACATACGTAGCAAATCGGTTCATCGTGTTACTTGCCTAGCTTTCATCATAATCTTCATGTGCCGCTCAAAAGACGCCATCAAAATTGCTATCGTTGCATTTGATACGTGAGCAGCGTCAACCAGTTCTGTAGTAGTGAACTTTCAGAATCCTCTACGGTTCCATTTAATGTAACAGGCCGTCTTTAGGCAGGTTCTCGCCCACTGCCCAACTAGACGCTGGCTGTCGATTCTCGAACGATCAATGTTGGAGCGATGATATGCTTATCGGGATCACCCTCACGCGCACCCTTATTAGCGATCTGCTCGACAAGTATGCGGGCTGCTTCTTCGCCCATGGCGGTCAGCGGCTGGCGTATCGTTGTTAGCTTCGGGACAGTGAGCGACCGGCCGAGTGCGTCATCGAAGCCCACGACAGAGAGGTCGCCGGGTACCGTTAGGCCAAGCGAATGTGCAACATCGATAGCAACAGTCGCAAGGTCATCCGTAAACGCGAACACAGCAGTTGGCGCTTCGTACATTTTCAGCAGTTCTGAAATCCGTTCCGCTTGCTCGGCAGGCGGGATGACGTCAAGTCCATCGACGACCAAGCGACTATTGATCGGCATCTCATGATCGGCCATCCATTCACGGTAAGCGTCAAACCGCTCGCGCATGTTGAATCGAACTCTTGTATGACCAAGGCAGGCGATTCGCCGGTGCCCGAGCTCCCATAGGTGATCAAGCGCTAGCTTGACGCCACGACGGTTGTCGACGTCGATGAACGGGATCCCAGGCACGTCCGTGAACGATGACAACACGACCACGGGTACTCCAAGATCAGACAGGCCCGAGACGACATCTGAGTGTTCGTTGGGCGATATCAGAATAACTCCATCGGTTCTCCAGTCCGAGAATTTGCTTGACGACACAGCAGCGTTTTCCCAGCGCTGAGTATAGAGCAAGATCTGATAGCCCGCGGTCGAAGCTCCGGCGACGATGCCATCCAGCAGGACCATCGAGAATATATTGTTGAGAGCGGTTCTACCGGCCCAGCCAAAAAGAACACCAAGAGTATTCGTTTTCTGCCGTTTTAAGCTTTGCGCCATGGCATTGGGCGAATAGTTGAGGCCGGATGCGACATCCATGATGCGGGTCCGGGTTGCCTCGGAAACTCGCGTATTGGAGCGAGCTCCATTCAGCACCACGGATACGGCCATTGGGCTGGTTCCTGACCGCCGAGCAATCTCGGTAAGTGTTATTCGTCGTTCGTTTGCCATTGGGCTATTGTACTGTAAACCTAATGTTAGGTCAGATTTGGAACTATGAAATATTTATCTGACCTGTCGTTAAATCAATCGATATGTCAGTCTATCATGCGCCGCGCGCGGTGTCAATAGTGATTCGAAAATATTTACCTGACATGCCGCTGCTTCACCGGTTACCCGTCCGCGTCAAGCTTATCTCGCCCTCGAGAGATTTGGCAAGGCTGTAGAAACAGCCGCTAAGGTGCTCACTGCACTCGACACTGTTCTTATCGTTGTCAAAAGATACGGTCCAACACTCTTTGCTGCCGGGGCCCAGAATGGAATGCTTGCCACTGTCTGATACGACTTTCCAGGCACTGATTGCCGCACGTGAGTCAAAGCATAGGCTGTGCACGACCATTCGAGAACGCGCAGGCTCCAATTCGGTCCATCGCATCAAAATTCCGGACCCAGGAGCCCCCTCGCCCAGTTGACCAGGCAAGGGGTGATAGCAGTCATGCACATAACCATAAATTGGTCCTGATCTTACTGCTGCACATGAAGTCGACATCAATAGACCGGCATCGCCGCGACGAGCGATTAACCTTGGCTGCGACTGGTAGTCGATGTCTAGCTGTCCGTCCCGATTATTAAACAGCCAGTTCCAGGTCGTCGTAATTGGAACGTCGGCTTCGATCTTGTCAATGATGAACAGCGCGTTCTCGCCGCAGAGGAGCCAAGTGCGAGTAAATGAGCGAATCGGCGGACCGTACAGTGGAGCGCCTTCGGAAACAACCGCCGACAGTGCACCAATCTGCCCCGCAAACAGCCGTCTACCACCGAGATCAATCGCCGCCCCGCCTCGTACAGACGCGCCGTCTCTGATAATGGGCCGATTTATGCCACCTCGCTGGGTCAGTTTCACCGACGGTGGTATTGCGGTAGCCGGGGTCTCGAAAGTGCACGTGCTGTGAGTAGCCGTTGAAGCTTCCAACTCATGAATGATATTGCGGTAGCAACTATGCCCTGGGTCAAGCAACAAGCGCTCGTTGCGATGCGCAAGTATGAAGCTGTTTATATCGCCGTGACTATGTGCTGTAGCGTGGCGCGGTTCCGATGGCGTCCGCATTGCGAGAATTGTACGACCGTTCCAAGCGTCGCGGGCATAGACGTCGCCGCACGAGAACGCCTGCAGCGTCGGTGAAGCTGCTGCGGCTGGTGACAACGGTTCGGCTGCCTTTGGCAGGTTGACCACTGTGAGAAAACCGAAGCCGGGAAGAAAGCCGAACGATGCCAGGTCGTGCGGTGGCGGCTCGTTCGCGGGAAAGTAGAGCGTGTCGAGCAGCCACCGAGCAAGCCCCGCCTCCACTGGCATCGATTCACGGGCATGAGTCGCGATATGCGCGAGAACGTCACCGGACGGACGAAACAGAGCCGGACTATCGCCAAAATTCGCGCTTCGCGAGCGCGACTCAGCGCCCCAGCCAGCGAGTGGCTTGCGATACAGCAGCGCCTGAGCTTCCCACTGCACCATTCGAGCATACGGCTCAAGCGTGAGGTTTACGGTCGACGTGTGGCGCGTGATCGCTTCGCGGGCAAGAACGAGGCTATACGCCGCATAATTCGCGTACCCAAGCGATTCTCCGTAACTACCGTCGGGTTGAAAATGATCGGCAGAGAGCGGAAACCATGCGGTCGCCTTTGAGAGAGCGTCGGCGTCATCAAGCACCGCAGCAGCAACTGCGTAACCGGCAAGCAGAACGAGGTTCCAGTTATGGCAAAACGTCGTGGTATCGAGAAACCGGCCACACGGCACTAGTCCGTTTGATCGGATTACGGAGGCAATCTCATCGTACTCGCACGCTGTAAACACATCTGGTGCCAGATCTATGACTATAGAAAGCCCCCATGTTAGGTGCGCGGTTTCGAGAGAGCCAACAGCGTCGCCGCCGTTGTAGCCACGGAACGGCGGGCCAGCCCAGTCCGCAGCAGGGCGTCGTGCTATGGACAGGCCGTTGGAGCGTAGCCACGACGCGACGCGCTCGCTTGGACGAATGGCATGGACAAAAGCCGCGTCGGTTAAAAACTCCGCAGCATGGTGCCACCAAAGGCTGGTGCATGAGCCGTCACTCAGGCCAGGCGATGTCGCGCGGTCGTTGACTCGCCCGACTAGCGCCTCGAGTAGCGCGAAGGTTTGCGAGTGGGCTGGCAACTCGTTCAGAGTCTCACGTTCGGTTTTGGTAAGAAACAGGCTCATTGTAGGCTCACGAACGTCAGTAAGACGGTTCCACGACAGTGAATGGTGGCGCTTCCGTGTAGACCTTAAGATTGCGGAATACCATCTTCGTGTGCACCATGCAGCGGATTGCTATGTGACCGGAGTTAAGGACGCAACCAGAGTTGTGCCGCGAATCGTCGTCGATTTCGAGTAATACCTTGCCGTCGATGGCCCCGCGAATCTTACCGCCCTGCTGGACGATCTGCGCCTTGTGCCACACATTGGTTTCAAATGGCTCCGGCGAACTCCCGAAGCCGATACGGTAGGCGAAGGGGTTCTTGCGGCTGAATGCGGTCCCGACATCATTGCGCACATCGTTCATCTCGCGATAGAACTCCCAATGATAGTTGCGAACGTTTTCTTCGTGGACAGTCTGCATGATGCCCGATGTCTTCTTAGGGTAGTCGGCCATGAAGTCTTCGCGCGTCATCCCTGTGGCTTGGATCATCAGGAGGGCCAACCCGTTCGGCTTGAGTGCTTTCCATTCGAATTCGACGTATACATTGCCCTCGAATGTCTTATGGCTCCAAATATAGACCTGCTTTGGAAAAGCATCGGGCGTCCCGTATGGCACATCGGGCGTTTCGATCAGGAGCCCCTCTTGAT
Organism: Capsulimonadaceae bacterium; assembly: GCA_036504535.1. Classification (GTDB taxonomy): domain Bacteria; phylum Armatimonadota; class Armatimonadia; order Armatimonadales; family Capsulimonadaceae; genus JARLGU01. The sequence goes on along the minus strand of DASXUY010000014.1, from coordinate 278,885 downwards.
GGCCAGTCGGCTTGATCGAGTCTTCCTGTCCTTGGATATAAAACTCTTTGATTTGCTCGACCGGGTCTTTGAAGTCTACATCAAATTGCTTGTTCCAAGTCGGTCCGGGAATGAACGAAAACCCCTCAAGCTCGGTTCCCTCGAAATGGTGGCGCAATTCGCGCTCAATGCTCTCGTCGTAATCGGTGGCACCATCTCGATAGATCTCGTAAAGCTGATTGCCGGGGAGCGGGCGATCGTAGAATGCGACCTCACCGTGACAGAGCGCCGGGCACCCCATGTAGAGGGTGTCGCCGCACTGGTCGCGGTAGAAGTCTTTGTTAAACGTGTCGCTCTTCCCGAGCAAAACGCCGTTCACGAACAACGATGCGCTTTTGGCGTCGTCGTCCCAAGTAACCGCTAGCTGATACCACTTGTGCTGCCGGAAGTAATTGAACGGGACCGCCTGGACCCACGCCTTTTGAGGCGGGGCAAAGCCGAGAAGACTGGGATAGATGGTGCCTTTGAAGAACTTGGCTCGGAACTCGTTGAACCGGTTCCACTCGAAGCTGAAGTTGGCCGACGCTACATCGCGAGGCGTCGAGTAGTCGCTCAAAAACGGATAGCTGGCAAAGAACTCGTTGTCGATCTTCATGTGGCCCGCGAGGAAGCTGGCAGCCAGATCTTCGAGAGCGAAAAACCACAAAACAACGGTTCCGCGAGGCTCATTGAGAGTATGCCCTCCTGCGAGCTGAATAGTCGTATGGATGCTTGTCGGATTGATGCCCTGCCGACCATTGAGGTTAAGAACCCGAGACGGGCCGTGCACTGCCTCTGCTGAGTTAAGGTCAGAGGCATTGGCTAGATATCTGAAACGATTTGTCATTTTGGATGCGGATACATTTTGCATAGGACACTTTCCGACAGGTCGAGCGAAATTCCAATATTTTTCTAATTATATTGGCTACCGCGAATGACCTAATGTTAGGTTTTTGCTAATTGCACATGTTTTGACAATGACCTGTCGTTAAATCAATGTTAGGACAGTCTATCACGCAGATTAAAATGTGTCAATGGATAGTACGATTTTTTTCAAACTTACTTTGGCTCCACGATACGACCCTTCCGGCAATGTGGGGCGACGGCGCCTAATAGCCGACGAAACATGGGTTGATGTAATCAAACTATGTGCCCCGCACCAGAATGCGTCTCTTGGTGTAAAGTGGGATAGTTCAAGATCCACGATCCATAATAGCGAGCCTTGTGCCACGGGTGACCGTCCTGTTGAAAGCCGCGAACTTCCGCGTGCCTGAAGTACCTGACTGAATTCGTGTTCGATAGCTCTAATAGATGCCGTTTCACCCCTAATTCCTATGGAAGCCCCCAAAGATGGTCTCGACCACCTCCAAACATGTCCATTTCATAAATACAAGTATCGTACATGAAGGCGCAAGTTTTGTTCATTGCGCTTAACGCTCGCCAAAGTTACACTACCTGTGATTAATCATACCGGGGGGCGTCTTGCCCGACCATTATCGCAACAGCCCGACTCGATACAACCGGGGTCGGTACACGGTGGAAAATCTTCTCCGCATTCGAGTCTGATTGCCATCCTCATGAGAGTGGAAACAACTGTGACCAAGAAACTATACACTGCACCGAATTCGCAGATCTACGCGTGGGCTACTGGGGCATTTGCCAGCCATTTTTTGATACAAACGTTCCTGCAAGCAGGAGTCATATTTACCGTTGGCTTTGGGCTGAGCCCAGTCGTAATCGGTTGGGCGATGATGGTGCCGCGCTTCGTCGACGCCCTCGTTGATCCCTACCTCGGGCACCGGTCTGACGAAACCCATACACGCTGGGGCCGCCGCAAGCCGTATCTCGTGGTAGGATCGGTCCTTGGCGCCATTTTCATGGCTGCAATGTGGTGGGCCAGTCCCAGCTGGAGCCAAACAGCTCAGCTAGCGTATCTGACTATTGTCGGTACGCTATTCTTCATTTGCTATGGCCTCTACACGATGGCGTGGACGGCGGTTGGCTACGAACTTACCGATGAGTACCACGAACGGTCGCGGGTAATGGCGGCCGCGGCGTTCGCGATAGCTATCGTCAACCTGTGCGCGGCATGGTGCTTCCGCGCCGCTCTGATGCCCATATTCGGCGGCGCAGTGAGCGGTATGCGTTGGATTTCGGCGGGAGTGGCAGTCGTCGTCGTCGCCACCGCATTTGTAGCAACCAAGTACTGCAAGGAGCGCTTCACCCAATCTAATCGAGTTCATGTTCCTCTTGGCACTGCGATCAAGACAGCTATGACGAATAAGCCTTTCGTCATTTTGCTGCTCATAAAGCTGAGCGACACGTTGGGTGGCCGCGTCGGCGGAACGCTCATGGGTTATCTTGGTCTCTACATGCTTTGTAATGGCGACAAAGTCCTTTCGACGACTCTCACCGGTATCGGGGGAACGATCGGTACAGTCCTTAGTTTCGCTATGGTGCCGTTTGTGAAACCCTTGAGCGTCCGATTGGGCAAGCGTGCAGCTTTAATCGCGGGGTCGGCGGTTGGCCTTATAGCCGCTCTCATGTCGCCAATCATCTTAACGTCGGGCCATCCGTATTGGTCGCTCATTCCCACAATATTTATCGCGCCTTTGTCGACCCTGGCATTCACCATCAGCAGCGCAATCGTGCCAGACATTTGCGATATGGACGAGCTTAAGACTGGTCAGCGGCGCGAGGGATTGTTCACTTCGGTCATGGCATTTATGGCCAAAATGGAGATTTCGCTTTGTACCCTGGTGAGCGGATACCTGGTAAGCTTTGCCGGTGTGAACGTAAAGCTGGTCAATCAAGCGCCTCATGTTGTTCACAAGCTATTCCTGATCGGTCTCGTTCCAACAATCCTCTTCGCCCTTACCAGCTTCCTGCTAACGTTGAAGTTTTCTATGACTGAGGCACAAATGGATGACGTTCGGGGACAGCTTGACGCCCGCCACAAACTGCGCCTAGAAACAGAGGGCGGCAACGAAATATATGGCGTGAATGGTGATGAAGGGCCCGATGGTGAGTTAGGGCAAGGCATGATTGCAGAAGGCGAAAGAGCGATGACTGCTGCGGCGTCCAAGTAAACGGAGGGCACCCGATTCCCGAATCTGCGGCGATGCTATCGATAACTGCCATGGCGGCGGTAATCGCCTGGGGTGACATTGAATCGCTTCTTGAATAGCCTGCTAAGATAGGGGCCGTCCGTCAAACCGCACTGATACGCAATGGCGTCGATTGTTGCATCGGAGTTGAGCAAGAGGGTCTGGGCTCGTGTCATCCTGGCGGAAATCACATCGTCCATCGGGCTTTTGCCAAAAAATGCCTTGTAGAGCACCGCGAACCTATTTTCCCCGAGGCCAGCGTTGGATGCCAGCATCTTAACGGACCAGTCCTGCTCCGGACTTGCGAGCACCATTCGCCTTATTTCAACGAAGGTGCTTCGGTGTGAACTCTCGCCACGCGAAGTATCCTGCGGCGAGAAGGCGTCAGGAACTTGGCGCGCGACTGCCCGCAGCATCGATACGACCCCATCCGCCACCGCATCTTCCCAGTAATCGGCACCAGTAACGCGTTCGTGATCAATCTGGCGCAGCTGCTTTTCGAGAAAGTCAGGCTGTCCCGTCTCAATCCGCGAATTGGTCGGAATGCCGTATCGATCAACCACATAGTTTACGCCACTGCCCTGCATGTGGATCCAGTCATTACGAAAGCCGTCGCCGTCGGAACTCACCGAACCGTGATGTTCCTGAAAAGTGGGATCATGCAATATGACGTCCCCTGGATTTCCAGTCTCAACGCCGCCAGCGGTGAGCACGAAGAACGGCGTTCTAAAGCACATCAGCAACCATGTGCCTTGTCTGTTTGGGCGTTTAACGCTGAAGCCGGGCGCATGCGGGGTGTCTATGCCGAGCAGCTCGACGCTGCAATCAAAGGCCGACTGCCTGGCGGTCTGGATTAGTGGCATACAAGGATTATACATAAGTATGCAAGCATTATGCATTGCAACAACGCGAGACGCAGGATAGACTATCATGGACCATCTCGGTTCACGACCCTTTGTCACAAGTAGACGGCAAATGGATGGAGTACTTTCATTATGCGAGTAGCAAGCATCACTGGCCCCCAACAAGCCGCTATCGTCGAGCAACCAATGCCCCGAGTGCGAGACAATTTCGCCCTCGTGCGGATCCACGCAGCACCGATGTGCACCGAGTACCGCGACTATAAGAGCGGCAACGCAAGCAGTTGCCTTGGACACGAGGCCGCCGGGGAAGTCGTCGAGGCTGGTTCCTCCGCACGAGTGAAGCCTGGAGACCGGGTAGTGGTGATGCCGCAGTATCCGTGCGGCAAGTGCGCGCTCTGCCTTGACGGCGACTACATTCATTGCGAGCATACCGTGAATCCCAAAGCCATATGCGGATCGGAAACGGGCACAGCCACCTATGCAGAATTCTGCATCAAGCAGGATTGGCTGCTTCTGCCGATACCGGGCAGCGTTTCGTATGACCACGCGTCGATGGCATGCTGCGGTTTGGGTCCGACCTACGGTGCGATGGAAAGAATGAGCGTTGATGCGCACGATACAGTCATGGTCTGCGGTCTTGGTCCCGTTGGCCTCGGCGGAGTAATCAATGCCCGATTTCGGGGCGCACGCGTGATAGGCATTGACAGCCACCCGTACCGAGCCGAATTGGCGCGACAGCTTGGCGCGGAAACCGTCATCGACCCGAATGATCCTGAAGCGCTGTCGCAAATCAAATCGCTTACGCATGGTCGTGGAGTCGATAAGAGCATAGACTGTACTGCGGTTCCGGCAGCGCAGCAGTTTGCGATTTCGGCAACACGTCGTCGCGGTCAGGTGGCGTTTGTGGGCTGGGGCGGCCATATCGAACTCGGTAACATGGTGCCACAGGGCCTTACACTGCACGGCGTTTGGCATTGGAACTTGCGCCACGCTAGTAACATGATGCGCATGATCGAGGCCGTGTCGCCATCGCTTGATCGACTTATTACCCACACATTCGCCATGGACGATCTCAAGGAGGCCTGGGATCTTCAGCTAACTGGCAACTGCGGCAAGGTGATCCTCCATCCTGCGGAAAGCTTGTGAGACTATGACGTACACCGCCGCACTCGTCGGTTGCGGTAGCCGCGCTGCTGCCCACATTGAAGCCTACGACTTGCTACCGGACGCCAAAGTAGTTGCGTGCTGTGCCCCGTCGCCTACACGCCGAGATCCGCTGGCAGCCAAATACGGCTTGCGCGCATATGAGGACCCAACCGCGATGATCGAGGCCGAACGTCCCGATATCGTTCATCTTATCACGTGGCCGGAGACACGCGTCGAACTAATGACCCTGGTGTCCGATCTTGGCGTTCCGCTATGTACCGTCGAAAAGCCCATCGCGTCAGGCGTGGACGATTGGAAGGCATTGCAGCGTCTCAATGATGTTTCGGCGACGAAATTCGCGGTGTGTCACCAGTTTCGATGGCATCCAACTATCATCAAATGCCGTGACGCTGTCCAGCGAGGCGTGTGTGGAGAACCGCAATTTTTGCACCTGTCTGCTGGAATGAACATCACGGGCCAGGGAACACACACCCTTAACTACGGGCGGTCCTTCGTTGGCGATCCAAGGGTCACTCGCGTCTTTGCAAATGCGTCTGGTTGGGATGACTCTGACCCTGGCCATCCAGCACCCGCCGCAACGGTCGCGTCGCTCGAATTCGACACCGGCCTTCGCGCCCTTTGGACGTCGGGAATTGTTTCGCCGCGCGCAGGAGATCCCGCGACGACATGGCAGCACGTCCGTATCGCTGCCTACGGCGACCGAGGTCGTGCGTTATTCGAGGAGTTCGGCAACTGGGAAATATCCGGTAGCGATGAGGTAGAAGGCGGTGCCTTCTCGGGTATGAAGGACTGGCAGGCTGGCAACAAGGTCGCCCAAGCAGGATTTCACCAGGCGATGTTCGATTGGCTGGGCGATTCGGGGTGCGAACCTGGCACAAGCTTACGTCAATCGCTCCATGAGTGGGCCGTCGTCCTGGCGGTTTACCAGAGCGCTTTGGAGAGGAAGCCCATCATGCTAGACGGCTTCGATCCTGCGCCAGATCTAGTCAACCGGCTAGAGACGGCTGTGGGATAGAATTGCCAGACCGTCTCACTGAGCGGTTAAACTTTGGTCATTTCTGGCATGGGGCACATGGTGCCCCGTTTTCCGTAATTCGACTAATTATGAACTCGAATACCCGCGTCGGAGGGCAAATCCCAAGGCTAAGCTGGCAACGACCGGGCTCGGGTTCTTTCGCTCTTCTGAGATGAACGCGGCTAGATGGGCGTACTGCTGGAAATGGGACGAGAAGATCGACCGCCCACCTATAGGCAATGACCCTCGTGGCGCTAAGGGATTCGCCACCTGTGGAACGGCCGCTGCCGAACTACCACGAGGTTGGTACGGACTAAATGCCCGACAACACTGCAAGGCGGCCAGCCGTGCGGCAAACGGTTCACCATGGTGGTATGGTGCCACATGATCATTGACAGAACGCGTCAACCTCCACCTAACCTAGCACTCGAGCCTTGAGTGGCACCATAAGTGTGTTTACGTCCGCGACGCAAATCGATATTAGGGTTGAAAATTGGAGCCGCCCGTCGGGTCTCCGCAATCTAACCCCTTCGTGAAGCCGACTTAACATGATGTAAATCGCAAAGAGCTACTCGACCGAATCACCATACTTTAAGAATCGTATGGCAAATAACTGCCACTTACCCTCATACCAGGGAGGCACCAGCGTGACGCTGGATACTTGTCGCCGCAGGAGCGGCGTTGTGGAGAGGGGTTGGAAGACTACAACCGCACGCCCAGATTACCCCGCCAAACCCACCGCCACAATTCGCCGTCCTCGACGGGATAAAAATGGCCCGCCCGCGACCTTGCCGTCTTCGGCACAGCCTCAGAGGGCATCTTAATCCTTTCCTCCTTATTCCCTTGGTGCGAGTCACGAGAGTGGCAACCAGTGCGCCGCGTTCACCGGGACTAGAACTCCTAGTCCGCAGACGGACGCAAGCGGTCTGACGAAGAACACCCCCTCTTCGCGAGCGAACTCAAGTCCGGGGCTAAGTGTGTGCCGGAGCCGCACCAATTGAGGCCATGGCCAATCAAACTGACCGCACCTTGGCCGCTTGCCACTTTCGTGAAGCACATCCCGCCCCCTATCCATTTCGCCCCCCTGACGGGTATCCTTCAAGTTGTGCCGCGTCTGGACTGCGACGGCACTCAATTTTGCTATGGGAGGACCCTGGACCTTGGCACTTACTCTTACTCGAACACGGAAGACGACGGCGTTGGCGCTGACTGCGGCGCTTGTTGCCGGTGCGCTTGCAGGCTGTACGGAGACGAAGACCGGACCGGAGGCGCCTCAGGCGGCGGCGTTCAAGGTAGCGCTGCTCACGACCGGCCCGGTGACGGACCACGGTTGGAACGAGTCGGCGTACGACGGGCTGATGAAGATCAAGTCCGACTTGAAGGCGGACACGTCGAAGCAGGAGACACCGAACGCGTCGACGTTCAAATCGGCGTTTCAGGGTTACGCGCAGCAGGGTTATAACGTTGTGTTCGCTCACGGCGACGAATACGCCGACGCGGCGGCGGCGGTTGCGGCCGAGTCTCCCAAGACGTACTTTGTGACGACTGGCGGTAACAAGACGGCTCCGAACCTGGCGGCGTTGAAGTTTGCGACCGAAGAGGGCGCTTATATTCAGGGGATGGAGGCAGGGTTCCTGTCGAAGTCCGGTAAGGGCGGCTTTGTGGGCGGGCAGGAGCTCGGGCCGGTGAAGGTCGCAGCGGCGGCGTTCAAGCAAGGCATGCTCGCGGCGAACCCGAAGGCACAGTTTTCGACTATGTATATCGGTAACTGGACGGACAGCGCGAAGGCGAAATCGTTCACCGAGTTGCTGATCGCAAACGGCGCCGATGTAATCTCACACAACTGCGACGCGGCGGCATCTGGCCTGTTTCAGGCGGCAGCGGCAAAGCCGGGTGTCTATGCGTTCGGCGTGAACTCTAACCAGAATGATGCGGCTCCGAACGTGGTATCGTCGACCATTCTGGATATCCCGAAGGCGTTCGTCGACGTCGCCAAGAGCGCACAGGACGGCAAGTTTGAAGGCAAGCAGCAGCATCTCGGGATGGCGTCGGGCGATGTGCGCGTCGAGGACAATCCGAAGTTCGCCAAGCTGTTGACGGCAGATCAGCAGGCGAAGATCAAGCAGGCTGTTCAGGATATCGCGTCCGGAAAGATCAAGATAGGGACTGGCGGATAGTTATGGCTTTCGACCTCGGCGAGTATACGAATAATCGGCGCAAGCTGGTAGACGAAGCACTGGGGCGGCTTTTGCCGCCCTCGGACGCGTCGCCAAGTACGCTTCACGAGGCGATGCGCTATTCGATCTTCTGCGGCGGCAAGCGGCTTCGTCCGCTGCTGGTGATCGCAGGCGCGGAGGTCGGAGGCGCTACAGCCGAGGATGTGATGCCGGTGGCGTGCGCCGTGGAGTGTATCCACACGTTCTCGCTGATCCACGATGACCTCCCGGCTATCGATAACGACGATCTTCGGCGCGGTCAGGCGACAAACCACAAGGTCTACGGAGAAGCGGTGGCGATTTTGGCTGGCGACGCGTTGCTCGCGGTGGCGTTCGAGTTGATCGCGCGCTGCAGGGCAACGGCGACCGCTGACGCCACGCTTGATGCAATCACGCTGATCGCGGCGGCGTCGGGGACGTTCGGCATGGTGGGCGGTCAAGTCGCCGACATCGAGAGCGAAGGGCTGTCTGATATCGATATACGCGCCGTGGAGTCGATCCACGTCCGCAAAACCGGGGCGCTGCTGTCGGCTTCTCTGCTGGCCGGGGCGCGACTGGCGAATGTGACCGGTGAGCGCTACGAGGCCCTGGCTGAATACGGTCGGCAGATAGGGCTGGCGTTCCAAATCACGGACGACTTGCTCGATATCGAAGGCGATGCGGAACGGCTCGGCAAGCCCATCGGCAGCGACATCAAGAACGACAAGGCGACGTATCCCAAGGTACTCGGGATCGACCGCTCGTGGCAGGTCGCTCGTGACGCAGTCGGCGCCGCAATTGCGGCGTTGGCATCGTTTGGCCCCGAGGCCGAACCGCTTCGAGCTCTGGCCCGCTTCATGGTCGAGCGCGACTTCTAGTACGTTATGCGGCCAGTCATGGGCCGCAATTTTGCCACTTTCAGCCCCTTACACCCCCTCCGCGAGCCAAAAGACCTATTTGTCCAGAAATAGGTCTGCGCGAATGACTTGAATCCGCCATTTGGCGGATTGGGTCAAGTGTCCCATTAGGTTATGATTCATGGATACCGACAGCGCAGTCAGTTACGGAGCGTGTTACCTAGGTTACGCGCTCCTGTAAGAATCAATCCTAATAGAAAGATCATTGCGTCTCGCAAGATGGACACAGCCGGTCAGCTCTGAGACCGTATACATGTCGACCTTAGAGCGATCAGAAACATGCCCGAATCTGAACAAGACCAATTGAACGATTTCGCGGAACCTTTGCGGCTTCTGGGTGATTGCCACCGGCGAATTGAACGGTTTCTAGGTGTGCTGATCGGTGTCGTGGAGGAACATGGCGGCATCGAGCTCGACGGCGACACACGGCGTAATTTTGAGCTAGCGCTACGATACTTTCACTCCGCTATTGCCCTCCATACAGCCGACGAGGAGGTCTCGCTATTTCCCAGACTGCTCTCGGATAATTCTGTATCTGCCCGGGACGCAGTAGCGGCCATTCGCGATCTTGAGCAGGAGCACCGAACGCTAACGCGAGCCCATGACGAGATTGAGCGCATCGGGCGCAAATGGATTAACCGGAAGGCAATCAGCGACGAAGAACTCGCGACGCTGCGTGCAATTCTCGTTGCCGTGCGAGATACGTACAAGAGCCATATCGCAATAGAAGACGATGTGATTTTCAGGGTTGCGGGCGACATATTGGCGCCGCTGGAGATCGCGATGATTGGCCGAGAAATGGCCATGCGGCGCGGCCTCGACCCTGACAGCCCGGCATCCGCCGACCGATGCTCTACGAGGCGCGCACTCAGGGCTGTTCTCGACAAGCAGGATTCAGCGCTGAACCAGGAGTGGAAATAATGCCAGCAGATCCGATCATGCCCCAGATGTACACCAAGGACGATTTCCCGATTGGGCCCTTTGTGGCGTTCTACGAAGTGACGAGGGCATGCGATCTCGTCTGCAAGCATTGCCGCGCGTGCGCTCAGCCGAAGAGTCACGTCCACGAGCTGAATACCGCGCAGTCCAAGATGCTGCTGGATCAGTTCGCCTCTTTCCCCAAGAAGCCGACACTCGTTTTCACTGGCGGCGATCCGATGAAGCGCGCAGATATCTTTGATCTTGTGCGCTACGCCACGGATGCGGGGTTGACGACGGCAATGACGCCGTCGGCAACACCGCTAGTAACCGCCGAGGCTATCCGAGGGCTGCGGGACGCAGGCATTAGCCGCCTCGCGGTGAGCCTGGATGGTGTTGACGCCGAAACCCACGACAACTTCCGCGGCGTGCCCGGAAGCTTCGCGCGAACGTTCGAAATTCTGCGAGATGCTCGTGAAGCCGGGGTAACAGTGCAGATCAACACGACGGTCACGAAGCGCAACGTCCACCAGATCAACGCGATCGCCGAGTTGCTCGCCAGTCAGGGCATAGTCCTGTGGTCAGTGTTCTTCCTGGTGCCTATCGGCCGCGGGCTTGCCGAAGAGCGAATCCTGCCGCATCAGTATGAAGAGGTGTTCGAAACCCTGTGGCTCCAATCACAGAAGCAGTCGTACGCCATCAAGACCACCGAGGCGCATCATTATCGCCGCTATGTGATGCAGAAGATGGGAGTTCCCGCTCCAGATCAGAACATTCCTACCCCGACCGCCACCGCAGAGTTTATAAGTCGTCCGCTCCAAGACCGCATCCAGCGTGCTCCGATTGGCGTCAATGATGGCAAGGGCGTGATGTTTGTTAGCCACACGGGCACGGTGTATCCCAGCGGATTTATGGCCATCGCCTGCGGTCGTTTCCCGGACGAGTCCATCGTCGATATTTACCAAACGTCGCAAACGTTCCTCGATATGCGCGACCCGGACAAGCTGGGCGGCAAGTGCGGCATCTGCGAGTACCGGTCAATCTGCGGAGGAAGCCGGGCAAGGGCGTTCGGCCTGACCCGCGACCCGCTGGCCGCTGAGCCAGACTGTGTGTATCTCCCCAAGGTGATACGAGAAGCGAACGAAGCGAAGGTGCTTGCCACTGCAGGTTAGGCGAGCGATAGTGAAATACGGCTGAGAAGACCTCTCCTTCCCGCTTCGCGGGTCCGTTCCTCTCCTGAAGGAAAGGTAAAGAGATTCCGGCAAGGTATTTGAAAACACCGGACATAAGAATGTCCATGGGCACTTGAAAACGTATAGATTTTGAAGTCAGCGATGGCGCTATAAAGGATGTAGACCATGTTAAGCGTTAGCAATCTCTTATGCGATCATGAAACAGGCAATGAGCGCCTGCGATACGGACACCGATCAGCGGAAGGCGCACCTCGTCCTGTCGTCGTTTGGGCGGTCACGCGCGCATGCAACCTGCGGTGCGTTCACTGCTACGCATCCGCCACCCCCGGCCCGGCCGAAGGCGAGTTGACGCATGAAGAGGGCATCAAGCTACTCGACGACCTGCGTGCGTTCAATGTGCCCGCCGTTCTTTTCAGCGGCGGTGAACCACTTGCTCGCGAAGATACGCCGGAACTCATCCGCTACGCACGATCTATCGGGCTCCAATGCACGCTCTCGACGAACGGGCTGCTTATCGATGATAAGATGGCTGGTCTGCTATCTGAAGTCGGCCTCAAGTACGCGGGTATCAGCGTCGACGGTGTCCCTGAGCGGCACGATAAGCTCCGCGGCATGAAGGGCGCATTCAACAAGACGCTCGAAGCCATTGACCGATGCCGTCGCCACAATATTCGCGTCGGAATGCGGTTCACGGTTCATGCGTTGAACAAGGAAGACCTTGACCCGATTATCGACCTCTGTGTGGAACACGATGTGCAGCGGCTGTGCGTCTACCACCTCGCCTATTCCGGACGAGGTGGAAAAATGCAGAAGGTCGACCTGACTGCTCAGGAAACTCGCGAAGTCGTTGACACCATCTTTGAGCGCACACGTGCGCTGCAGGCTCGTGGTGTGGACCTTGAGGTGCTGACCGTCGACAACCACGCCGACGCCGCGTACACGCTGCTGGCGCTGGAGAAAACCGACCCGGCACGCGCCGCAGTTGTCCACGAGCGGCTCGCTGGCACCGGAGGCAATCGATCTGGCTGCAACATAGCTGCTGTCGACCCGATGGGCAATGTACACTACGACCAGTTTAGCTGGCACTACGACTGCGGCAATGTCCGCACTGCGCCGTTCAGCCAGATCTGGGGCGACGCCACCGACCCTCGCCTCGCCATCCTGCGGGACCGTCGTAGCCATCTACCCGCCCGCTGCCAGGCGTGCCGGTTTGTGGACGTGTGCAACGGCAACCTCCGCACCCGTGCCGAAGCCGCGACCGGCGACTGGCTGGGGATGGACCCGAGCTGCTACCTCACGGACGAGGAAATTGCGCCGCGAGCGTAGTTCGAGGAGCAAAACATTCGATAGCGAGACCCAGGGCAGCCGCCCTGGGTCTTTATTGTTCCAATATCCAGGCTCACACGCGCGACACGATAACATTGTTTGCGAGTCCCTTAATCATGAGGCTGTGTGCACCCCGCTGAAATATATGCACAAAACTGGTGTATCGTGCGCATATCCTGGTAACATGTACACAAAACAGACCATCTGTGACCATATATTGGCGGAAGAGGAGTCTTTGGATGGATAATTTACAACCCCTTAGCAATCTTGCCCCCGGTCAATTTCAAGAGATACGCATTACAAAGCGCCTCGTAGCGGCAGGACGCAAGCTGGCCGAACTCAAAGGGTTAGCAGCATCTATTCCCAATCAGGCCATCCTTATCAATTCGCTCGCAATTCAAGAAGCCAAGGATAGTTCGGAAATCGAGAATATTGTTACCACGCACGATGAGCTATTCAAAGATGAAATCGGAGCAGACGGTGTATTGAATGCAGCTGCGAAGGAAGTGAACCGATATCGTCAAGCGCTCTATACGGGGTTCGAGGGAGTTACAAAGAGCGGGCTGCTAACCATCAACCAACTTGTCGAGATACAATCAGTTCTCGAACAAAACAGAGCGGGGATTCGCAAGCTCCCCGGAACAGTTCTCAAGGACAGCGCCGGGAACACGGTTTATACGCCTCCCCAGCATCCCGACGAGATTCTCTCCCTGTTGGCGGAACTAGAGCGATTTATTAACGACGCGTCGGTCTTCGATGCGGACCCACTGATCAAAATGGCGATCATGCACTATCAATTTGAGAGCATCCACCCATTCTACGATGGTAACGGTAGAACTGGACGCATCGTTAACATCCTTTACCTCGTGAAAGAAGGGCTGCTCGATATTCCCATACTGTATATCAGCCGCTATATTATTAAGCACAAAGCCGCATACTATAAACTCTTAGGGGCGGTTCGAGAGGAAGGCGATTGGGAAGCATGGGCCGAGTATATGCTCACTGCGGTGGAAGAGACGGCGGCAGACACGATTGGTACCGTTCGGGCCATCGACGAAGCATTGACCGCAACGAAGCGCCGGATCCGCGCCGATTATAAGTTCTACAGTCAAGATCTCGTAACCAACCTCTTTACACATCCGTATACAAAAATCGAGTTTCTCATGCGGGACCTAAACGTCACACGTCGGCCCGCCACCAAGTATCTCGACGAACTCGCAGCGGGCGGCATCCTGGACAAACGCAAGGTCGGACGATCTAACTATTACGTCAACTTGGCTCTGTGGCGGATTTTGACCGGGGAAGCTGAATGAGGGCGACGCTAGCCAATAGCCGTATTAATGACACCGTTGACTTCAACGGTTTGTGGCAATGTGCAACGGCAACCTCCGCACCCGCGCCGAAGCCGCGACAGGCGACTGGCTGGGGATGGACCCGAGCTGCTACTTCACGGACGAGGAGATTGCGCCGCGCGTTTAGGCTGAACCGCTGTTGAGTGTGAACTTCTGCACACAAGCGGAAGGATTCGCTTGTAAAGTAGCATAACTACCTCCAGAGAATGATTCTCTGGAGGTAGTTCCATGTTTGAAGGATCGTCACAGTTGAGTCTGTTTCGCTCGCGTCGCATGATAGGTGCTTTGGTAACAGTCGTAGCGTGCGGGGCATCAATTGGCGCAGTAGCACACACGCCTGCCAGCGCCGCCGCCACGAAGAAGCCCACAGCCAAGAAGCAGCCCGTTGTGAACCAAACAAAAGGGCAGGGACAGCTTAATGGTGGCAACGGCAAGTTCGGCACCATCTATACTCTCAAGAGCACCATCAACTTCCAAATACTTTCGGCGAACTATCAGATCACACCGTTTGCTTGCTACACGAAAATCTACCCGAGAACGTCAGAAAAGCTTCTCGTGTTTACGCTGGCGGTGAAGAACGCTCGCTCTGACGACAACTATATTGGCGATTTTGGTGGGCTGATATCAGCATTCGACGACAAAGGGCAGAAGTACGATGTCGGCTCTGGATGCCTCGCGCTCGAGAGCACTGGCGACAAGGAGTTTTCACCAAACTTGAAGCCGGGCCAGGGATATGGTCAACCCGCAGCGAACGATCCTCTCCGCTTGGGATTTGCCGTGGCTCGTGATGCGCATATTGTGAAGGTGATCGTGAACCAGGGACGAGCGGGCACGTCCGAGGACGTCATACGCTACTACATGGCCGATGCTACCCTCGCCAACTCCGGTGCCGCTGGCGACCCCGCAAACGTGATCACGCCACTTCCCGAAGGGCAGCGAGACCCGGCGGACAAGACGGGCTCTGTGGTGCCCGACGAACTCAACGGCGGCAAGCCAGGGGCAGGCGTGCTCGCTGTGTCGAACGATTATGGCGTAAAGCTAGTTTCGTTCACGTTCCTACCAGACGACGCCAAGTTTCACGATTCGCCAGCTGATGACGGTAAGCGATGGGCAGTTGCTACTTTGGCCCTTACGACGGTTGCCAAACACGAACTGACGGTCTACGAATCCCAGGATGGCAGCGTCGTGGCGTTGACCGATACTGATGGTGAGAACTACTCAGTCTGGGGCGTCCGCAAGGCGAAAGCCGACGAGGAGCCCGAGTCGTCGCATGTTATCGCGCCAGGGCAGGTCTATACGGTTCGTGACATTTTCATGGTGCCGAAAACTGCCCAGCTTGTGAAATACACGTATCAGGCGGCCAATGGTCTGAAGTGGAAGTTCGACATCTCCGGCGCGAAGTAGCGCCCAGCGGACACAATGCACAAATCAACAGCCCGGCGAACCTTACAAGGGTCGCCGGGCTGTTTGAGTTCTGTTACGGGTAATGGTTACGGGGCGACTTCGGCCTTGACATCGGTGAAGCGAGCCTTGAACCCGCCAGAGATAAGCACTGGCTTGCCCTTAGTGACGGCAGGGTTGTTGAACTTGAAGCCGCGCTGGGCCTTGACCACGCCAGCATCGGAAATCGTCCCGAGGATTTGATCCGGGCTCACGACCAGCTTGAACTGATACGGGACGCCGGGTTTCCACTCAAACCCTGACGATACCGGAAGTGCCGTGAGGGCCTTAGCACCGGCACCTTGCGAGTTCCACTCCTTGTTGTACATTTCTGCCAACTCGGTGAAATTCTTAAGGTTCGTCATTTCCGCAGGAGGCTGAATAAGCGCCAACTGCCAGTAGTTATCGTTGTCTACCCATATGCCAATACCCGCCGCGTCCCAGCCCTTTCCAGGCGCTTCGACAGCGGTGATGGTCGCGGTGTAGGTGACCGAGTTGCCCGCAGGAACGGTGTTCCATACGGCGAAAGACTTGGCACCGTTACCGTTAGAGACAAGAGCGCCCGGAACGAGTGTAAAGTCGGCGGCTGGGATATTCCAGCCTGCAGGGAATGCGCTTCCAACTGCGGCAGCGCTGAAGGTTTCGGCGTAAGGAGCGGCGTTGCTGGGCGCGGCACATAAGATGGCGATCAGCGCCGCAGCGATGGCAAATGTTGCGGGGAGTTTCATAAGGCGAATCCTTTCGTGGCTTCAAGGACGTACAGTCAGTGTATCATCCAGTCTCGCTTGGCGGACATTGCAGTCAATTGCGACGCGCGCGCAGGCAAAAGAGTATAACGCCGCAGCGCTGGACCGATGAACGCGACCAAGCTACCTTGAATATACCAGATGGACGTAAAACTGACAAATGAAAGCCCTTAAGGCGACAACATGGCGGGTAAAACTACAGTTCTTGTGTAACGAGCGAACTCACCGGACTGAGCGTGATACCGCACTTTGACGCGAAGGCATTTATTGATCGCCAATTCTGGTAGACAGAAATAGTTCCAAGACTTGCTAGCATCGTTGTATTGCTTGGAAAACTAGCCATAATGTTGTTATTGTGATTAATATATAGCCGGTCGATTAGCATCGCCGGAACGGGACACAGTCGTCTTATGCACTCACTTTTTGGCCAAATTCTGCTCACCATAGCGCTGATCTGTCAGCTTGCCGCGATCTATTGCGCCCTTCGCATGAACTGGGTCTATGGGCGTCAATGGGCATGGACGCTGATTGCGTCCGGTGTCGGATGCATGGCGCTGCGAACGGTCATGCTGCTGATGCCGCGCAATGGCTTCGACAGGCCGTCGGAAGTGCTGGAACTTGCCGTATCGCTGCTCATACTGCTGGCCGTGGTCATGGTCGACCCGATGTTCAAAGGCATCAAGCGGCAGACCGAGACGCTTCGCGCTGAAAAGAGGCAGCTGGCCGCCAGCGTCAAGCTACGGCAGATGGACATCGAGAAAGCCGAGCTAGAGAAGCAGCGCATAGAGGAAACGCTCAAGCAGGAGCGGGAGCGCTTCACAGCCATCATCGCTACGCAGAACGATATCGCCACCGCCGAGCTTGACCTGAACGCTGTCATGTCGCTGATTGTCGAGCGGACACAGCAAATCACAGCGGCGAGCGGGGCAGTCATCGAGCTTGTCGAAGGCGACGATACAGTCTATCGGACCGCATCGGGCCGCGCAGCGTCGCATATTGGCTTCCGGCGGCCGCTTGCCACCAGCTTTTCGGGTCTGAGCGTGCGTTCCGGTAAGATCATGAAAGCCGACGATGCCGAAGCAGACCAGCGTGTCGACATCGAGGAGTGTCGCCGCGTTGGCGCTCGTTCCATGATCGTGCTGCCGCTCTACTACGACCACAAGGTCGTCGGCGTGCTCAAGGTGCTCTCCGCGGAACCGTACGCGTTCGGCGATTCCGATATGCACGTCCTGCATGTCATGGTTGGCCTTATCGCGGCCGCTATGAGCCACACCGCCGACTACGAGGCAAAGCAAGCTCTTCTCTCGGAGCGCACTGCGGCCCTCGGCGCGCTACAGGAGAGCGAACAGCGCTTCAAGGGTGCATTCGAGTATTCGGCGACCGGCATGGCTCTCGTCGAGCCCGGCGGGCAGATCGTTCAGGTGAACGAAGCGCTTTGCACCATGCTCGGCTATCCCGAGCCCGACCTGCGCGCCATCAACCGCCGCAGCCTGGTCTACAGCGAAGATGTGCTCGGCGAACTCAAGTGCGAGCAGATGGTGCTCTCTGGAGAAGCGCCGACGTATCAGAACGAAATCCGCTACATGCACCGCGACGGTCACCTCGTGTGGGCACTTCAAAGCGACTCGCTTGTGCGCGACACGGAAGGAAACCCCATCCACTTCGTCTCGCAGATGCAGGACATCACCCAGCGAAAGCTGGCCGAGGCCGAGCTTCAGAAGGCCAAAGCCGCAGCCGAATCCGCCACCCGCGCCAAGAGCGAGTTCCTGGCCAACATGAGTCACGAGATCCGCACCCCAATGAACGGGATCCTTGGCATGACCGAACTCGCGCTCGACACCGATCTCACACACGAGCAGCGCGAATACTTGCAGATGGTCAAATCGTCAGCCGACTCGCTGCTGACCATCATCAACGACATCCTCGACTTCTCGAAGGTCGAAGCAGGCAAACTTGACCTCGACCCGATCCCGTTCCCTATTCGCGACCGCTTAGGCGATGCGATGAACGGCCTCGCGGTGCGCGCGCATGGCAAGGGCCTGGAGCTTGCGCTGGACATCGATAAGCATGTGCCGGAGAACCTTATCGGCGATCCCGGACGGCTCCGTCAAATTCTCGTGAACCTGGTCGGCAACGCGATCAAGTTCACCGAAAAAGGCGAGGTTGTGGTACGCGTCGAAGTCGAGCAGCGTGAAGATAACGATGTGCTGCTCCACTTCGCGGTCCGTGACACGGGCATAGGCATTCCCGCTGACCGCCAGCAACGCATCTTCGAAGCGTTTGCGCAGGCAGATAGCTCGACGACACGTCGCTACGGTGGAACGGGACTGGGCCTCGCTATCTCGGTGAAGCTGATCGACCTCATGGGCGGTCGCATCTGGGTGGAAAGCGAGCCGGGCAACGGCAGCGTGTTCCACTTCACGGCGCGTGTCGGGGTGCAGTCTGACGCCGCTGCGGCGCGACAGAGCGATGTCCACCTCAAGGGGCTCCGTGTCCTGATCGTCGACGACAACGCCACCAACCGTCGCATTTTGCAGGACATGCTCACCAACTGGGAGATGAAGCCAGTGCTGGTCGAGAGCGCTGCTGCGGCGCTTGAAGCGATGCGCCATGCCCGCGAACCATTCCCGCTGGTGCTGCTCGACGGCATGATGCCCGAAATGGACGGTTTCGAGTTGGCCGACCAGATCAAACAGCACCCCGAATTCGCGAAGGCGACGCTGATGATGCTTTCATCGGGCGACCGTCACGACGATGCTGCGCGCTGCCGCGAAATCGGCGTCGCGCGATACCTCACCAAGCCACTGAAGCAATCTGACGTGTTCAACGGCATCATCTCGGTGCTGGGCGAGCAGCTCCACCTGACTGGCGCGCCGTCGATGCACCCAGCGCCGCAGATCGCTGACATGCCCCTTGAGATTCTGCTGGCGGAGGACAACACGGTCAACCAGCGACTTGCGCTCCGGCTGCTTGAAAAGCGGGGCCATAAGGTGACCATCGCGAACAACGGGAAGCAAGCCGTGATGATGTGGGAGTCGCGTCCCTTCGACCTAGTGCTGATGGATATCCAGATGCCGGAAATGGATGGCTTCGAAGCCACAGCAGCGATCCGCGAGAAGGAAGCCGAAGTCGGTGGACACATCCCCATCGTCGCCATGACCGCCCACGCAATGAAGGGCGACCGTGAGCGCTGCTTGGAGAACGGTATGGACGCGTACGTCCCAAAGCCGCTCCAAATCAGCCAGCTGATTGAGGCCATTGAAAGCCTCGGCGACCAGATCCGCAAGCACAACGAGGAAACTGCAGCGGTCGTGACCGATACGCCGCCCGCAAACAGCCAGTTCGACCTCGACGCCGCGCTGGCGCAGGTCGAGGGTGACCGCGAGTTGCTCGACGAGATGATCGACCTGTATTTTGCCGAGACGCCCCAACTGATGGCTGCCATTCGCGCCAGCGTCGAAGCCCGCAGCACATCGGACCTCCAGAAGGGCGCGCACAAGCTCAAAGGTTCCGTCCTTGCCCTCGGCGCAACCGATGCTGGCAAGGCCGCCCTCGCGGTAGAAGCTGCCGCGCGCGCCGGAGATCTCGGAGGCGCCACGGCGAAAATGGGAGCGCTCGAAGCAGCCATAAAATCGCTCGACGCGGCATTGAAGACTGTCCGTGACCACGTCGCCAAGTAGTCCACACAATCGGGATATGCCCCCCTTATCGCAGCGTGCGACGAGGGGGCAATCTCGGCTCGTTCCAGCTTGCCATGAACCACATCCCCTACCCCACAATAGCAATTGCGCTCGTCGTCGTTGCCGGTGCCTACGAATACTACGTTTGGACGGTTCTGCCTCGCCGCTATTCAACGGGCTACACTGGATCCGATGACGAACTCATTGCGAAACTTGAGCGGCTGATCAAGCTGCCCGCTCTCCTCGGAAGTTTCTCACGTCTGCCAGCACGGTTGCTCCTCGCGCACAAGTACCTATTCACACGACGCTATGCCGAAGGCGCGGCCCAGTACAAACTGGCGGTGAGCGTCCCCATGCCTCACGGCCTCCTGGCTGACACGCAGCGGAAGCTTGCAGAGTGCCTCGAAGGTTGCGGCAAGCACGATGAGGCAGTGGCGTTGACAGAGAAGGCACAGAGCTCGATCAACGCTGGCCCCAGCACGCCCACGTCAATGATTGCCCAAGCTAAGCTGCTCTACAACAAGCAGGATTTTGCCGGAGCGGTCGCAATCTACGAAACGGTCTCTGAGCAGATCGCAGGTGCCACCGGCGAGGAGAATGTTCAGGTTCTTATCCATGCGTCAACGTCGGCGATTCAAGCGGCGCGACCGGACAAGGCGGCTGCGTTTGCAGAGCAGGCCATCGCGGCTGGCGCATCGGGCAAATACCTGGTGCTGGCGTATAGCATGGCCGCGACCGGTCGCGAGAATCTGGGCGATATCGACAAGGCCCTTGATTACACCGAAAAGGCGCTCGACTGCGTTCGCCCAACGGGCGATTCCACGGAGCTAAGCAGATTGCTCGCCAAGCTTGCCGGGATACGTCGCAACCTAGGCGATATGCGCGGCTCGCTTGAGGCTGCGGTTCAGGCAATCCAGGTGAACCCGAAGGAGCGGCAGGCTTACGTACAAGCCTATTTTACGCATCTACTGGCGGGTGACTTCGCTGCGGCGCAGCATGATATCGACCAGCTTCGCGGTTGCGAACCTAGCATTCTCCCGGGGCAGCGCGCTCGAGAAACCGCTATCGTTGATATGTTAGCGGCGAGCTACTATGCCGAAATCGGTGAGCCAGACAGGGCACTGGCAGCGCATACGGCGGCCATGGAGCAGTTCAAGAACGACGCCATGATGTCGATACACGGCAGATCGTTGAAAGTCTGGATCGCTGCGCAACTCGGGCGGTTTGACGACATGGATGCGCTCATCTCGCAGGTGGAAGGCGCGTTCCCAAGCATTTCCCACAGCCGCGGTTCATTGATGGACAATTTCGCCTATCTCATGGCGGCGGGCCTGGCCGCAAAGCGCTACGATTTCGTGCTCAAGTACCACGACAAGTATATGGAATTGAAACCGTACTCGGGCTGGAGGGCACGAGCTATGCTGCGTGCCGGAGACGCCCACGCCGCATTGGGCGACACGATTCGCGCGCGCCAATGCTGGCAGGAAAGCGCCGACGCCAACCTCGACACTCTCGCATGCCGCACCGCCGCCGAGCGGCTCGGGGGTATCGGGTAGCTATTCAGCGCTCAGTTCAAAGATTCAGGATCGCTCGGGCCGCGTGGCCTTCTTTAGAAAGGGGTTGCCATTTCTCTAGCGGGCTTATCGGTCGCGCGTTCTTCCCGAGACCTTTAAAACGTCACGCCAAGAGTAGCGCAGCCCAACTATAAGCGAGTAACTCTTACCCGTCATGGATCAATCACCCAATGTAGGAGTGAACACAGGTGTCGCCACCCTTTTATAACAAAGGCCAAGCGGCCAGAGCGTTCCTAAATTCTTGAGCTTCGTTGAAACGCTTAGTCTAGCAACCATCAAAAAAACATCCCCTCACCACATTTTGGGGCGAGGGGATGCTCTGTGTGAGGGTTACCGGTTACGCTTACGCGTTCTTAACCATCTTGACGCACTCGGCGAGGGCTGGGACAGGGTTTTCGACATCGCCTTCGTACTCAATCACGGCGAAACCGTCGAAGTTGACAGCTTTCGCGGCGGCGAGGAGACCCGGTAGGTCGAGGTTCCCGGTGCCGACGATCACGTCGGACGATTTGCGGGCGCGGTCGAAGGTAAAGTCCTTGATGTGCAGACCGTAGACTCGCGGGCCGAATCGCTCGACCAACTTGACAGGGTTCTCGCGGGCATCAAGCGCCCATGCTGTGTCGATGTTGAGGCCGATACTGTCTCGGGTGCTGCGCAGGATCCAGTCGAGCGCGTCGGCGGAGCCATGCCACTGGTAGCCACCGTGGTTGTGGATCGCGACCTTGATGCCGAACTCAGCGGATAGCTTCTCGGCAACACGGAACGCGCCGGGGATTGTGTCCAGGCTGAAGTGGGCGCTGATATATTTGGCCCCGGCAAGCTTCGCGAACTCGAACCACTGGCGCTCCTTGGCCTCGTCGCCGTTGAAACCCTGGACGCCGATCGAGACGATCTCAACACCCGCATTCTTGTAGGTGGCGATTACTTCGTCCCATGTGGCGGGTGCGTTGAAGTCTGCGTGAACGCCGCAAAGCTCAATAGCGGCGACGCCGATCTCACGAACGAGGGATGCAACCTTCGCATTGTCCTTGAAGCCACGGAAGCAGTAGCTCTGAACGCCGACGGCGCTCTTGATATCAGTCATAACGGTTCCTTTTTCTCAAAAGAGTGGCTGCGTTAGTGGGATTGCCCGACGCGTCCCGCAATTTCCTGCGGTGGAGGTGTGCTCGCGACGAATGCACGCTTTAGCCAGCTATACGGTTCCGGCGACGGCGCGGGGAATCCTGCGTAAGTTGGGGATATTTTTAGAATGCCCTCTGAGGCCGGGCGGGCCATTCTTATATCTTCGCTTCGCGAAAGGTGATAACCATGGGCTTGCCGGTCCAACCGAAGCCGTACTACAACTCTTACAAGCGCATCCTGACCCGGCCCATCGCCGTCGCCATGTGGAGCACCGCCGTCACGGATGGGCCGATAAGGGTCCAGGCTCAGCCTGGGGTTAGTGGACGTTGTCGGTAAGGCCACCTGAGTCGGGGGTTTTAGTGCGGTAGCTGTCGCTCTTGGGGCCGGTGATCACGGGGTCGGGCTGCTGGTGGCGTGTGAAGTAGATCGCGGTGGAGAGGACGATGGTGAGCAGGGTGACGCTGAGCAGCAAGAAGGCGATGGCCACAGGGGGGACGCCTTTGGGCTTGACTTCATTGATCACGATTTCTCGCTTGCGGTAGCTCCAAGTTCGAGCCATAGGTTTCTCCTCACGGGACCATCCCGGTTAACTCACACCGTGCGTCGCCGGTCACGGCACATAGACAATTATACGCGCAGATAGGGCGCCGGTGTTACCGGCGCCAGATGAATGCGCAATCAAGCGCACCGGAAGCCGTGTACCGCTGGACAATCCGGCTATATTGGCGCGCAGAGTGAGCGTCACCTGTGTGCGCGCTTTCCCCTCAGCCGCCACGGTGCTGGTGGGTTCGACGAGGGTAACATTTGACGGCCCTTCGATCTGCAGGCGATACCGAACGTCCCCGGGATATCCGCTGTCAATTGATACGGTGTAGTGTTCGATCACATCGCCGCCGACACGCTGGATTTGCCCGGAGGGCGTGACGGAAAGCGTGGTCGGCGAGACGCCCAATGCCGCTGCTGCAAGTCCCGCAGCCATCACCACTACCGAGCCGATCAACAGGCCGCGTTTCCCGTCCCAGAGACCGAGTCGCTTTGCGATCGGCAGGGACCGCGTGACGCGATCCGCCTGCTCACCGTAGCGGTACTCGATCAGCCCGGCGACGGGCTCTTTCAGACGGGGCAGGATGTCGTTGCACGCGTCGACGCACTCGCCACACCCGATGCATTCCGGCTGATTGACACCTTTGCGGATGTCGATGGACATCGGGCAGATGGTGACACACTTCGCGCACTCGATGCAGTCGCTCGCGCGCTCATTGAGGTAGCGCACCGTCATTGTGTTTCGGTCGCCCGCGATGGACAGGAACAGGCCGTAGGGACACACCGATGCGCAAAACTTTCGCCGTACAGCCAGCAGGTTGCCCGCCATCAACGCTGCCGTGAAGTAAGTCCCAATGGCGACCCCGGGGTTGTCGGTG
This sequence comes from Capsulimonadaceae bacterium, assembly GCA_036504535.1. Classification (GTDB taxonomy): domain Bacteria; phylum Armatimonadota; class Armatimonadia; order Armatimonadales; family Capsulimonadaceae; genus JARLGU01. The sequence goes on along the minus strand of DASXUY010000014.1, from coordinate 254,831 downwards.
GGATGCACGAGTGAGCTCCACACGACGGCGGGCGCGATGAAATATGAACCCAGCAGTGCGGCAGTGACCACCGATGCGACGACCATGACGACCGCCCACACGCCAAGCGCGACTCGATGGCGCTGCGGTGATGTTTTGCCACGAAACGCTCGCACAAGCCGCGTCTTCACACTGTCGCCGAAGTCAGATGCCAGCGTTTGCGGGCACACCCAGCCGCACCACCAGCGACCGTAGATGAGCGACACTGCGAACAGTGTCAACGCAAGCAGTGCGCCTCCCCAGAAGAACAGGATCACATGCTGTGAGCTATAGCGGTGACCGAGCACCCAGAAGTCTGCGGCGCGGAGGTCGAGACGCATGATGTTGAACAGCGGGCACACGATAATCAGCGCCCCGAGCAGCAGCTGCACGGCGCGTCGTATCGGGTGAAGCTTCACGGGACGCTTAGGCGCACCGTTGCTCTGTATCACTTTGTCAGTCAAATCGATTGGCATTGATGCTCGCTCGTTGGGATGTTGTAGACAGCTAGGAAGGCTTTACAGCCTGGCAACGGAGTAATGAGTTATTCCTGCACCGTAATCGCACTTCCATCGTACGTTACCGTCTTTGCGACAGCGGCGGATGTGGTGACTCCAGCTCCGGGCTTTACCCAAGCAATCCTGAACGTGCGGGACTTCAGCATACCTTGGAACGATCCCATCCTGTTACCAATCGTAAGGGTACGCGCGCTGTCGCTCCACGAAATGGGGATTGTCGAGTATTGCCCTTTCCTGTAGTCGTTGTTGCTACCTTCATCCTCGTAAAGCAGTAAGTCAGAATTGGCACCAGCACAGACCTTTAAGTCAATTGGATCGGCTGCCTTCTCAGCAACATACTGTAACGATGGGCCGAGGGGTAATATGGCGCCGTCCTTAATGTATAGCGGAATCTTGTCAATTGGAGCGGATGCCGTAATCGACTGCCCGCCTTGGAACTTGGCCCCCGTCCAAAAATTGGTCCACCCAGCGCCTTCAGGCAAGTAGACGGACCGGGAAATAGCACCAGCATGCGTCACCGGACAAACGAGTAGGGAGGGGCCGAACATAAACTCGTCTTTGACTACCCTTGCGAAAGCGTCCTTGGGAAAGTCCATCACTAAAGCACGCATGATCGTCCCGCCATTCCGTGTCACTTGCCAGGCTTGGGAATAAATATAGGGCATCATCCGATATCGAAGCGAGTCGTATTTCATCAAAATCTTTTCGGTGTCTGGGCCAAATCGCCACATCTCGCGCGGCGTGTTCGATCCATGAGACCGGAAAAGCGGGCAAAACGCTCCGTACTGAAACCAGCGCGTGTACAGTTCACGGTATGCGGGATTGTTTGACCCGCGAGGTTGAGCCACGAAGAAGCCGCCGATATCGGTGGTCCAGTATGGGATGCCGGACAAACAGATATTCAGGCCCGCAGGAATTTGGTGCGCGTAAACGTCCCATGTCGCCGATATGTCGCCAGACCACGTCGCGGCTCCAGTTCGCTGCTGACCAGCGAACGCGGAGCGCGTTAGGATAAACACGCGCTTGTTGGGAGCATCTCGCATCTGTCCGTCCGAGACACCCGTGGCATGCATGAGCGGCCACGCATTCAGAACAAACGCGCCTAAGCCAGCCGATGTATCGGTGTGCCGAAACTCACTCAAGTTAACCTCCGGCTCCGACGAATCCAGCCACCACGCGTCGACGCCTTTCGAGTAGAGTTGGTCACGCATCAAGTCCCAATAAAGATCTCGTGCATGTGGATTGAAGGCGTCGTATATTTGCAAATCACGCTTCACGGCAGGCGGATAGAGGTAACCCTTCGCATTCATAGCGTCGTAGTTCGCATTAGGATTACCGCTGCTTCCAGAATGGAACATGCCCCACACAGAGATCATAACATGCAGATTTTCGTCGTGAAGCGACTTGAACGCTGCTGTCGGGTTAGGATAGCGCTTGGGATCGAACTTGTGTGAGCCCCATGGATACGGATTCCAATAGTACCAATCCTGAACAATATTATCGATGGGCTCTTTCCGGCTGCGATACTCCCGGGCGACATCGAGTAGTTCTTGCTGGGTACTGTACCGCTCTTTGCTTTGCCAATATCCGAGCGCCCATTTCGGGATCAGGGGGGCCTGCCCGGTAGCATCTCGATACTTCGCAATCACAGTATCGACTGACGGGCCATAGAACACGACGTAATCGATGATGTCGGCGGCCTCGGAATTCCACGCTACCGTCGATACCGCTCCTGGTTTTTGCCAGCTGAGTTTTATGGAAGCCCCGCGGTTAGCCTGGTAATACTCCAACCGGATGGCGTGGCGCGTTGCCGCATCGAAATGAACTGTGCCAGCATTGTTCGTCACTGCATGGAACGACCAGTCGTCGATCACAGGTTTTCCGTCTATCCATAACCGCACGCCATCATCGGAAGCAGTTTGAAACGTGTAGGACCCAGCTTCGTCTGCCGTAACGAAGCCCGTCCAGCGCACGGAGTAGTTGTCGTGCGTGAGGCCGCCCATTGGCCCTTCTTTCCAAGCAAAATCAACTTGTGGATCAAGCGTTGTACCCACGTCCTTTTCGAAATTTGTACCCGAGAAGTAGTGAGCTGTTAAGCCGCCCACCTGACCGCTATCGTCCGAAAGTGATGTCGACGGAATAACATTGGCGTCGCTCCCAAGAGCGATTTCGGCTCGCGACGCGTTGTTCCAAAGTATGCCGTAGCCGCGACTGGATATGAGGAAAGGAATACTGATTTCGCGGTTGAGCTGCTGGAGGTTAACGACAGTCTCTCTCTGGTCCAGTTTGCCATGCTGGTGTTGCCCCAATCCATAGAGCGATTCGTCTGGCGCTATTTCGAATTTGCCCTGAGCAGTGTAAGCGTCAACTGGCTTCTTCCCGGGAAACGTTGTGGCAACCAGAGTTCGGCCGCCAGGTGCTTCACTCACAACAGGCTTACCGGAATCGTCGACAAACCTGACCGCTCCTGTTGCTCGATCAATCACGGCGTGCAAGCTACCGGAGGCCAGCGTAATGGTGTCAGGTTGCTCGCTAACAGTAAACGGTGACGCAACTGTGCGTTCTAATAGCACGGGGATTCTGTCGGGTGGGAACGCTCCATTTGCGCTGTAGCGTACTCGGATTACGCCTGGTGCAAGTGCGTCTAGCCGCAATGTACTCCCGCCTAGCGATGCGGTAAGTCCCGTCGCTGTCTTCTGATATGCGGTGACCGGATGAGATTCAACGAAATGACGAAGCATCAGCGAGATGACAACGACCGTGGCCGCTACTGAAAGCACAAGAACTAACTTCTTCGTAAGCGAAATCTTCATATCGAGTGACTCAGCGCCCGGGTCTATAGGCTCGGAGTAAGACCTGATTTTGGAATAGCGCTGGCATGCTATTTGGCCTAATCCAATGAGTACGGCTTGGGGTGAGGGAGACATCTAAACATGGCTCGTGCCCAGAATCCGGATTAGCCTTCCCAGGCATTACCAACACGGATTATACATCAGCAACCGTAGCGTAATTGATATGAGAGGCATCAAACATGCGCGCATTCGCCGCAAACGTATCCCCGTTGACTGGCGGCGTACGCTGCATACGTTTTTGCGCGTTACGACAACTGATCCGCTGCTCCCTGTCAACCTACTGTACAACAAAAAAAGGACGAGCGGGCGTGTCGTTTTCACGAAAGCGCGCTCGTCCTTTACTTCGGTTGATCTTACCGCATCGCGTGACTCGGGCTACATTCGCGGTGCGTGGACTGGCCTTTCGGCTCGGTTCACAGCGGACTGCGACTCTTGCAGGCTATTCTGCTTGTCCTGCGGGAGCAGCCAGGGGCGGTAGCCGCCCTTGCCGCCGTTAAGCTTCGAATCCCAGACGGTGCGGTCAGCGCCGAGGGTCTGCAGGTAGGCGACGAGGGCAACGCATTCGCCGGACGGCACAGGAGTCTGGCTCGGGTCGGCGGGGTTAGCGTTGCTGAACAGCCACTTGAACGCTGGCATGATCGAGCCGGGGACCATCTGCTGCGGGTTGTACAGGTGCGAGAACTGCCAGTCGTCGCTGTACTTGCCAGCGACGCGCGATAGGTCGGGTCCGTTTCGCTTGGTGCCCAGGAAGTGCGGCTCATCGTAGATGTACTCGCGCTCGTCGGCAGGCGGCGCGGGCGACGTGTGGATGCCGTAGCGGATCATCTCAGTTTTCAACGGGCGGATCTGCTGCGAGTGGCAGTAGGAGCATCCCTCGCGCTGATAGACCAGCCGGCCCTTCTCTTGCAGCGGCGTGTAGCCGCCGTTGGGAGCGCCCTTGTCATCAAACTTCGCGGTCTTGAAGTACTCGGCCCCATCCTGGGTATTCGTGCTCCAGCGGTTATTAAACGCCGGAAATATCGCAGTGAATACGAGAGCCACTATCATGGTTAAGGATGCGAAAATCCCGAGCCAGAGTACGGATTGTTCAGCTTTAGGCTTTGCCATTCATCTATGTCCTACACACGCCGCCTGAGCGGCTTTCGCGCTTGCCGGTTTGGCTGCGCTGACTTTGAGTTACGTCCCGTACTACCCTGCGACTGCCGCCAGAGTGGGAGTCGCGGTGCTGGCCTCATCGACCGGCGCCGGTGTCGTTGCCGTCTTATAGACGTTGAACGCCACCAGAACCATGCTCAGTACCATCAGCAGGCCACCGCCAGCGCGAGCATGCCAGAACGGAGTCATCTTAACAACTGTCTCGATGAACGGCATGTGCGGGTAATCCATCCAGAGCTTGCCCTGGTAGATGCCGCCGACCGTGAGCGAAAGGACGTAAACTGTGATGCCGATAAACGCCAACCAGAACGACCACTCAGCCATGCCTTCCGAATACAAAGGCCGTCGCCACATTCGGGGGGCAGCGTAGATCACGGCACCGAACGCGAACATGGTCGCGAAGCCGAACAGAGCGAGGTGGGCGTGGCCGATCGTGTAGTCCGTAAAGTGAACTACGGCCTGAACCGGGCGGAGCGCTTCGAACGAACCCTGGCTCGACACGAGCGCGTACATCACAGTCGCGGCCATGAAGAACTTGAACGGCACATTGTATCGCAGCTGATGCCACTCGCCACGGGCGGTTCCAAGGAAGTTGATCACCGCAGCGGCCACCGGGATAAACAGCAGGAACGAGAACACTGTCGCAACTGTCTGCAGCCAGTACGGGATCGGGCCGTAGATCATGTGGTGCGCACCGACCCAGAAGTAGATCGCGCCGAGTGTCCAGAAGCCGATGATACTGAGCTTGTGGCTGTACAGAGGCGCATTGATCGACTTGGGCAGGAAGTAGTACGCCAGCGCAATGGCACCAGGCGTCGCCACAAGGCCGACGATACTGTGGCCATAGAACCAGTTCACGTTCATGTCGTTGGAACCGGTGAAGCCAAAGTGCGGGAGACCGTCCTGACCGAAATAGTTGTGCAGTGTCCAGTCGATCTGCTGACCGGGCCAGTTGCCTATGACGTACACCAGCGACGTCCAGAGGATCATGCCGACGGCGTACCACGTCGCAACGTAAATCTGTCGATAGCGGCGCTTTGCGATAGTGCGGAAAACGTTGTAGTCGATACCCAGGAGGCCGATGGTGATAAAGACGTTGGAGATGACGTTATAGTCTTCCCACTCTTTGCCTTTGGTCATCAACCAAGGGTTCAGCGTGCCCGCCTCAAGCTCTCCGCCCCAAGGGTTGAGAAGCGAGATGGTGCCGATCAAAACGCCGATTTGCCAGAACACGAGCGAGATCTTGGGGATCTTTTCGCTGTAAAGCGTGGTACCCGACAAGCGCGGGATGAAATACTGAAACAGGCCGATCGCAATCGGGACCAGCCAACCGAAAACGACACCGTTGACGTGGGCGGGGCGGACGCGAGCCCACGAGAGCCAACTAACGCCATCAAAGAGGCCAGGCATCACCATCTTTATGGCGGCAATCAAGCCGAGCACACCGAAGAGGATAACGTTGAAAAGCGACACTCCCACCCACCACTTGGCGGCATCGTCGGAATGTCGAATTCTCTCCCCTGCATCAGTTGGCGCTATCTGCATGATTTGCTGGACAGCCATTAACGTTCTCCTCCAGGACCAGGCTGAGCCTGGACCCTTATCGCGCAGCGAACACCGCGATTCTTATATTGCACTCGTCGACACGCGGACAACGCCAGAATTCACCCGGAACCTCGCTGGCATTGCCAGTTCGAACTACACGCGTCGCACCCTCACGCTCTTCGACTTCAGAAGGGGACCCAATCCTGGGGAGAGAGATCGTCCTTCGACCCCACTCGACCCTACAGCTTCGGGTCTGCGGGCGCAGGCGGCGGTGTGCCAACCTGACCAGACGGCGCTTGCGGCGCTGTTAGCGCGGACGGCGACGAACCGACAGTCGGCTGCCCCGCACCGGCCTTGAAGGTCGGCGTTACAGGAGCGACACGCGAGTTCGACATCGACGGCGGCGCAGCGTGAATCTTGTCGTTCGACGGGCCACCGGTCGGCCCCGACGGCGACGCCGACGAAGAACCGGCGCCGGAAAGCGGATCGACAAAGTTGCCCTTGTCATCGACCGGCGACGAAAGGCTCATCACGTAGATAATGATCTGGTTGATTTGCGTATCAGTCAGCGAGTTCTCCCAGCGCGGCATCGCGGTACCGGGGACGCCCTTGTGGAGCGACGTTTCCACGCGCTGCAGCGACATGGCCTGCATGAACGGCGCATTGCGAAGGTTTCGCGGTGCGGGGTTCAGGTTCACAGCGTTGGGACCGGCGCCGTCCTGATTCGGACCATGGCAGCCGATGCAGTAGTGCTGGTAAAGCTGCTCACCGGAAGCGATGTTGCCCGTGAGGCTCTGACCGCCGCCAATAGCACTGTTGAGCGACGACATGGTGAAGTAGGTCTGCTGGGTGGCAGGGGTCGTCGTGATCACCTGCGACATCTCCTGCTGGACCTGCTCATAGCCGGTGGCGGTGCGCTCCGGGTTGTACGCGTATTGCGTCTGACCGAGACGCAGGCCGGGAACGCCACCTGCGGCGATGACTGTGCCGATGATCACAACGATCACAATGCCCCAGAACGCCCATAGCCACGGACTTACTGTCGTGCTCGCATGCTCGACAATTTGCCCGCCCGAGTAGTGGTGAAACTCCTCGTGGACCTCGGCGACCGGCTCTACCGATTTCATGTCGCCGCCGCCAAAGCTCTGCACTTCATCGATTTCGGTGGTCTTCTTTTCCACGTGTGTCTCTTTCGATGTATCAGCCATTAAGGTGTCTCCAAATACGGTTCCATCGGCACTAAATAAGTTGCGCTTACTGCCGAATGGCCTTCGCCTTCACTGCGGCGCTGCCCGTTTCCTATCGCGTCATGTACCGAACCTGCGGGTTCGGAGTCTTGTTGGTGATCGCTTTATCCTTGGGATAGCGCACACCGGCCATATCCTGGTCAGCAGACACAGGGCGCGCACCGGGAGCCATCCGCGATGCATCGAACAGCGTCAATGCAGCTCGCTGCGAGTCCGAGAACGGGAAGATCGGCATGATCGACTTCGGCACAAACTCTTGCGGGTTACGGTAGTGCTCTTCTATCCACTGGTAGCTGTGCCGCGAGCCTTCCCACGAAAGGTTAGGCGCGATACCGCCGCCCTTGCCGTTGCGCGGCTTCTGCGGGTCGCCGAGGAAGTGACACGCGTAGCAGCCGCTCTGCTCGAACAGCAGCTTGCCCTGCTCAATGGTTTTCGGCACATCAGGCGGCGTGGCGACGTTGTACGACGTGATCCGCGCGATCCGCTGGCCCTGGCTCTCGGCGTAGTTCATGCCCGTCTGCGACAGGATGTATGTCACCAGCGCCGTCACCGTCGGCTCGTACGCCGCATCCGCGACATAGCCGTGCGCTTCGAGCGACGCCTTCGTGTGCTCGTACTCGATATTCGCAGCCTTGAGCTCGCTCAGCGGCCGCTTATCGCCAAAGTCGTTCAAGTAGAAGTCATGAGCGTTGCCCTGCGCATCAAAGTCGGTGATGATCTTCTTCGAGAAGAAGTAAGGCATCACGCAGTTGTTGACCTTGTAGCGCGGATCCCAAAGCTGGTGCTCGATCGTCTCGTAGCGAGCGATATTGCCTTCGAGAGTTAATTCGGGACCGACATTACCCTTAGAGAAGCCTTCCACCTTGTGGCAACCCCAGCAGGCATTCGTCTTGAACAAATCCTGGCCCTGGGCGATAGTCTTCATCTGCGGCAGATAAACCGCCTTCGAATCGGTGCCCTTGTGCGTGGTGTGGCACTGAGCGCAGGCGGCGTCCATGTACTTGGACGGCATCAGCGGCTGCAGCCACGCTTCGTTCGCGGTGCCGTGCGCGTTGCCTTCCTGAAGCTCGCGACCCGAGCCGTAATGGCAGGTCGTACAGCCATACGTCGCAAACGCGTGCTTGGACATCACTTCGGTCAGCTGCTTGTTGCTGTCGGCATCGCCCGGCGTGGCGCTGGTTCCGGTAGCAAGAGCGAACGGAAGCGCGCCCTTGATGATGCCGCCGGTTTTGCCGGGGTGCGCGGAAAGCACCTTCACCGCCGTCAGCACTTCCTTGTTCTTGGGGTCCAGCAGGTAAGCCTCAACCTGATCGGCCTTGAGGTTCACCTTGCCATCAGTAATCGTCTTGATGATGTTCTCAGCCGTCATCGACGGGTTTTCGAGACCGGTGTGACACGACTGGCATCGGTCAACACGCTGCTGGTTGGTACCGTCGGCCTGCATGAAAGGAAACTGCAAGACCGTGATCTGATTCACCGTCACCGCCGTGTCCAAAGTCGCCTGCTTCACTTCAGCATCCGGTGCGAGTGCTGCAGCGACATTCTTATATTCGTTCTGCCAGTAAATATAGTCGCGAGTCGTCGTCGCCTGGTTATTCCATGCCGAGCTTGCGACCACGTAAATGGTCAGCACGAGCAGAAGAACGCTCCAGAACACAAATTTCGTGACGATCGAGATCCCGGACATGAACGAAGAGATCTTTGACACTAGTGATGACATAGACAAGTCTTTCGCTATCGAATACCAACGCGAAGCGAGCCCGCCCGGCCTCTCGACCGGGATGTGGCTGTTAAAATCTTACTGCGGTTCCACCGGCATACTCCACGGCGGATAGAAGCCCCAGTTTGGACCGCGGAAGTAGGTGCCGAGAATAATCAACACGATGGTCGGGACCACAAACAACACAGTGAACAAGAATATCGATGTGCTGCGGCTCTTGGCGAACCATCGACCGATACCGCTGTGGTGGCGGTCGAGATACGGGATTGCCATCAGGCCGATGATCACGATACCAGGGATACCGAGGCCGCCCCAGAACGCGTCATACGACACCAGCTCCTGCAAGCCAAGGAAGTACCAGGGCGCTTTCGCAGGGTTCGGTGGCTTGGTAGCGTCGGCCTGCTTTTCGAGCGGCGGAACGGACCACACCGACAACGCCAGGATGACCAGGAACGTGCCCGCGAAGATCAACGCTTCACGAATCAGCAGGTGAGGCCACGACGACACCATATCGTCAGGTCCGCGATCAACACGCGGCGATGAACCCTTGACGAGCTCCATCAAGCCATACGTCTTGTTCGGGTTCCTCGGAAATATCTCTTCTTCTCGTATTCGCTTTGCCATGGCTTTACTCCGGCGACTCCTTTGGTGAAGAGATTCCGCCGTCTTTTCGGATGCGCCAGAAGTGCATGATAATTAGGAAGAACAGGATGCTCGGCAGCAGCGCAACGTGAAGCACATAGAAGCGGATCAGGCCTTCCTGACCGACCACATCGCCTCCCAGCAGCACGCCTCTCATCATCAAGCCCATGTGAACGTTCGGCACGCCCGGGATCATCGCGAGGTGGTCGCTGATATAGTCAGCCTTGCCCGCGATATTCGCACCGACCGTAATCGCCCAGAACGCCAACTGGTCCCACGGCAACAGGTAGCCCGTAAAACCGAGCACCAACGTGAGCACGAAGAGGATGACACCTATCGCCCAGTTCATTTCGCGCGGCGGCTTATAGGCACCGGTGTAGAACACGCGGCACATGTGGAAGAACACCGCGCCGATCATGCAGTTCGCACTCCAGAAGTGCATCCCGCGAAGGATCATTCCGTACGACACCGCCGACCGAAGATCGAGCATGCGATTGTAGGCCTGCTCCACCGACGGCACATAGAAGAACATCAGAAGGATGCCCGACAGCGTCAGCAGGAGGAACAGATAGAACGAAATCAGACCCAAGCCAAACGTGTAGCTGAACCGCAGCGCGTGCTTCTCGATCTTGGCAGGCTGGATGTGCAGCAGGAACGAGTTAAAGAACGCTTCCGACCGTTCGCGCTCCGTTTTCGGGAACGCGGTTGTCCGATAGATCGACTTGTAAATGTTGTACGGGAGGAGCTTGATATTGTCGATCACCTCAGGCGCCTGCCGGTAAATTGCGCGGTTCAACCGCTGCAACGGGGTTACCTTTGGCTCTTCGGGTTTCGGTTCCGTAGTTTGAACGCTCATTCTGTGTTCATGCCTCACCTGCGATACTTCAGCAACCTCGGGATCACCCGGTGTGCTCAATGAAGAAGTAGCACGCTCTCACTCGCTAGGCTCTCTCGGCCGTAGAAAATCTCGAAAGGGTATTACTTGACTGAGTAATACGAACTGACCTGCTTGATGTCACTCTTGTCGACCTGCAGTTCGCCGCTCGGCAACAGATTGATGCCGAACCAGTCCAGGTTCGCCTGGGCGGGACCGTGCGTCACCTGACCAAGCGCGTCGTACTTGCTGCCATGGCAAGGGCAGTCGTACCCGGTGGACGATGCGCCGACCGTGCACCCGAGGTGCTTGCAGACAAGCGAGATCGCCCCGATATTGTTGCCGTGCCTGATGACCGAGACCTTCTGGTCCATGATAGTCATCTGGGCACCGTCGGGATAGTTGGCCGCCTTGCCGATACTAAACTTCGATGGCGGACCGTAACGCACATTGGGAACAAAGAACCGACCAAGTAGCGCACCGACTCCGCCGAGCCCGGCGACAAAGATAGTCCAGCCACCCAGCGACATGAAGTTGCGCCGCGTTAGCTCTTGTTTCTCACGATCGTAATTGATTGCCATTAATAATCGTTATCCTTCGAACGGCCACTCAGTTGGAGTGCGCATAGAGATGCGACGCCGTTGCCAGGCTCACCCGGCGACCACCGCTTCGGACACGTTGGATCTAGTCTTCATCATCGTCATCGTCGCGGAACAGGATGTACTTGGCATCCTCTGCGTGCTCGAACGCTCCCGCTGTTGCGCCCCATATAAAGACGCCGAGGACCATGGTACCAATGATGACTCCGATGACGACCGCGTAGATCGTCCCCCCATCGAGGCCCATATCTCACAGCTTTCCGCAGGCGAAAATGGACTCACGAGTCCATAATCCCGCATGAATTGGCATCCCCTATTCTACCTATCGACCGTCCCCTTGTCAAGAAAACTGCCACCCTCTTTGTGAAATAATTCTCGAAGTGTCATCCCCCAATCGGAGGATAATAGCCCGATGAAGCGTATAGGCGTCGAGATACGTAGAATCGAGGCGCGCGAAATGTTCCGCGAAATTCTGCATTGTACTGTAAGACACAACTCGCATGACCATAGACTGACGCACCAAAAAAGGGCGCCGCAACACTCAATTTGCGACGCCCCTTGCTAGATCTGTCGAAGCTTCCACCCTACGGCGACGGGGTACGCGCCGTAAACAGGAGGGATGCCGACTGGAAGGTGCAGGGACCTGACCGAATTCCGTCATGCCACGGCCCGCCGAGCCAGATATCATTGGCTTGGCCGAACTTAATGTCCGGCGTTATGTTCACGAGCAGCGGCTGCATCCCCGTGTACTTAGCGCCGTAGCCATTGGCCGAGTAGCGCCAGCGGCCATTGACGGCCACAAAGCCGCCGCTTTCCACCTTCATCCATACGTCGCCCCCCTTATACTTCTCGGGGACTATTACCGATTTCCGGGCCAACATGCACGAGCCAGTCCACGGCAAATCCGCAGCCGTCTTGTCCACGTCGGACGAATAGATGTCCCACCCCTTCGAGATATCAAGCTGAACGCCATCGGCCCCGGGAATGCGGCGGATGCAGAAGTCAACTGCAAGACCCCCATTACCTTCGTTGTTCGCGGTGCATACAACGGTCAGCAGGTTAGGACCGGGCTTGATTGCGGCGGCGAGCTTGTCCTGGTTGACCACGTTGCTCTTTTCCACAATCGTGAGGCCGTTGATAGCCATCTGCCTGATGCCGGAATCGAAACGGCCCGGGATCAACTGAGCGCCAGCGATTCCCTTCAGCCACGCAGGATCGACATCGATGGTCTTGCGATAGGTCGCAGCTATGTTCTTGCCGAGCCTCATGCCCACCGATACCCAATCGGTTCGCAGCATTGAGCGCCACGTGCCATCGGTTGTAACTTCCGGCGCAGCCGCAGCCAGCGCTTCGGACTCACTCTCGAACTGCTTGACCTGGAACTCGCCGACCGCGTACAGCGGCCACGCGGGGTCCATCTTCGGCATCGGTCGGCCCTCGGGCACCGCCGCCCAGAGCTGGCTCTGACGGAACAGCCAGTGGTTCACAGTGTCCACCGCGTCGACATTAGCGCGTTCAACGGCATAGTAGCGCATATCGAGCGGCGCAAGGGTGAGGTGCGAGATTACGACGCGGTTCCCGTCGATTTTCGCAGGGACCGTAATCCCAGTCGCCGGGTCAAACACGCGCGAGGGCGTAAAGTCGAGCGTCCACGTCGCCGATGCGTCCTCCAAGGGCACGTCAGCATTCTTGTTGCCGAGGATGAGCATCTCGGTGGATCCGTTGTTCGCGACGAAGCGCTCTGCCCAGAGCTTATCCTGGTCGCTTTCAATAAGCGGGGAGACGCCGAGATCGCGGAAGAGCGCCTTGTAGAACACGGTCTGCGACGGCGCAGGCACAAAGTAACCGGCCGTGTCGTGCGAGTCGCGGTAAAAGCTGCTGCCTAGGACGACCACCAGTCCCTTGCCGACCTTGCGCGTAACGATTGCCGGTGCGCCGTCGTCGTAGCGAGCGACCACCTGAACGTCATTGCCGCGCGGCTTAAGCGAAATGCAGTCCGAGAAATAGTCTCGCTTCTGCCAGTCGTAGAGGTTGTCCTTGTTCGGGAACGACTTGCCCGCGTAGCTCTTCAGGATTGACGGGTTCGCCTCAAACGTCACGTTCCCGCGCATCGGTCGAACAGTCGCCTCGCAGCCGGTGAGCGTCGATATCGGCCACGTGAGCGGTTTGATGAACGCGTCCCGGCCCGACCGCTGGTTCAATACGAGCGTGCCACCGTTTTGAACGTACTTCGTGAGCGCATCGATATCGGCAGGTTCGAGCGAGTGGAAGTTGCAGTCGACGATCACCTTATAGTTATCGACTAGCCCCTGACGCAGGTCGATTTCTGAACAAAACAGGTAGCCGTTGTGCGATTCCTGAATATCGCCGCGACCCGGGTCGTTTTCATAGCTCGAATTCTCCCCCTGCGGCGAAACGCGGTCCACCTTCACCGAGCGCGCAAGCACTATCTCAGGCTTCTTCAGGTCGAACTTGCCCATCAACTGGAAGTTCGCGAGGCGCGACACGTACCACGCCTTCATGGCCGGATCCGCGGTGATGCTGTGCAGGTGGATGAAGTAGTCGTGCGCATTGACTCCCTCCATCGTCATGCAGAAAAAGAGGTTGGTCAGTTCATTGACATTCTTCGCGGGCTGGCTCGGCTCCGACGAATCGTTAACTCCCCGGAGGTAACCGTATCGCTTGAACCACGGCCTGAAGAACGCGCTCTCGCCGGTACAGTGCGGGTATGCGCCTTCGAGCTGGGCGTACGGCATCATGACGTCGATCATGCTGTCGAACGCCATGATCTTCACTGGCCTTGCCGGGTCGATACCGCGCAGATACTCAAGATAGCGCAGGTTGGCGCGGGCGACGCAATCGGCCACCCATTCTCGCACATCGTAAAGTCGCGCATTCAGCCCATCGTCGCTGGTCGGGAACTTCTCAGCCTTATTGACGGTGAGAAACACGGGACCGTGAACACACGCGTTAGGCGAGTACACCGTAATATAATTCGGCTTCTTCGCATTCAGCAGCGCGCTCACATCGTATTGCGCCCACTCGTTGCCGTACCCAAGCGTCATATCCCCTAGCTTCGTCCCATTAAGGTAAGCAGTCGACGGGTTTGCGTAAGGCGCGCCAGCGAACGGACATACGGTCATGTAGACGGGCTTTTTCGCCGATAACGCCTTCGCGATGACGGCGTCAACTACGAACGAACGCCGCACCCAGCCCGGCTTCCGAGCGCCAGCAAGCGGCTGCGCGCCCGTCTTGAATTGGAACCAGTTCGAGTCATCGTAAGCTGGCGACGACACATTCGCCGCAACTCCGGCGTCTCGGTCCACATAGCGCATACGCCACTCGCCAGAAAGCGATTGGCTGACACTGTCTTTCCAACCGTAGAACTCGCGTTCACGCGGAAACCGAACGTCCTGCCATGCCGCGAAGTACTTCGCGTTGCCGTACCACCGGCTGCCAAGATCTGTGAGGCTAAGCTTTCGCAGGTCGCGCAGGTAATGAATAAAATCCTGACGCGAGTATTCGTCGCGGTCTCGGAACCCCTGATAGCTCAGCGAGCTCGGACCGGTTTCGCCGTGGGGCGACGTGATCGACTCGAAGTGATCGTCCTTGGTGAACTGCGAAAGGTAGCGCACCATCTCAGCGATCTGCGCGCGCTCGTTGGGGTTTTCGGCGAACGGGACCTCGCCGTAATAGTCGTAAATCGCTGTTAGGTCAGGGTCGCCGGAGAGGGTCGCGCCTGGCGCTCCGTCATAGGCGTAGTTGGACACGTCAAACCAGCGGTTCATCTTATAAGTCATGTCAGAGCGAGCCGCTCGCGCTGCGGTGCCGTAGACGTTTTCGATCCCGTTAATGCTCAAGCCGTTGGCGCGGAAGAACGCGAAATCGGCATCGTCGCTCAAATCCGGACGGAACCACGGCCCCCTCCCCTGCGAATACCACGAGCCCATGGCGTGCCGGTCCCACCGATCAAGATAAAGCGGGTATTGGCGCGTAGGGAAATATGCCGCGTTAGCGAGTTCTGGGTGCGGCGCCGAAATAAATGCGGCGAGCGAATCAGCCGTTGGGAACGAGTAGAAGTCGACGTAGGCGTTTTGCCCCTGCAGTACCGGGAGCAACGCTCGCCCACTCTCGAAACGCAGTATCGATAGCTTCAGCTTGCCGATCATGATATCGGACTGCGCGACTACAGGAAGGGTCGTGAAATCTGCCAGCGCCTTCGACATGACAATGACTGCCTTGGCGTGGTCCTGCGCAGTAAGGCGAACGATACGGTACGACGCGCCCGCTGGCACTGACTGCTCGGCGCTCGAGACAGGGCCGTAGACACGCAGATCGTACTTGACAGGCTCGCTCGCATGCAGCAGCGTCGCTGCTACGAAGAAGAGGATCACCGCAACGACGCGGTTCAATCGGATAGACTTGTGCATGGCATTACTTTCGATGTCGGCCAAAGCGCGTTGCTCAGCCGAGCTCCAAGTGGTATGAAAGGCAATGCGTTACGGGACGGCAAACCTCCTCTAAAATAAGAGGAAAAAGCTGTAAATACATTACGTGTAATAACACGCGAAAGAATATATGTGGTGCACCGCCACAGGAAAGCAGATGGCTAAGTTTGCGGGTCAGAACGGGATTTCCAATCGTCGCAAAACAATCATGCCCTGTATGCTTTAATATACAAAGCACTTTGGTATAATTCAAATCATGACTACTGCCCCCATGTCGACAACACGCATTTCTTCGCCCACGCATTCACGAGTGCACACCATTCCAGCCGAGATCGGCCCGTTCGCGCTGATGCAAGCGCGCGCATGTGCTTTCGCGGGGCCATTTCTGCTGCTTTTGCTTGTCGCACGGCACGTCCATGTCCCGTGGTTAGCACATTACGATTTGCTTCTCGTCGGTGCACTGGGTATTCAGGTTGCGCTGATCAAGTTGAAGCTAGAACCCCTGCGCGAAGTGTTCGCGCTCGCCGCGTTTCACGCGCTCGGGCTCGGGCTGGAGGTGTTCAAGACATCGTCAGGGATCGGGTCATGGAGCTATCCCGAGCATTCGACATTTCACATCATGACTGTACCGCTCTATAGCGGGTTTATGTACGCGTCCGTTGCCAGTTATATCATGCAAGCATGGCGCATTTTTGATATTCGCTTGCATCGGTTTCCCCCACAATCAGTCTGCATTCTGATCTGCGCGGCGATCTATGTCAATTTCTTCACGGAGCACTTTGTCGGGGACTTCCGACTGGCCCTCGCCGCAGCAGTCGCACTGCTGTTCTGCCGGACGGAAGTGGATTACAAGATCAGCACGGCTCGCCGCCGAATGCCGCTGCTTGCGGCATTCCTATCCATCGGGGCATTCGTGTGGGTGGCGGAGAACATCGCGACCTACTGCGGGGCTTGGCAATACCCAAACCAGCACCACGCGTGGACCATCGTCCACGGATCCAAAATCGGCTCGTGGACGCTACTGGTCGTAATCAGCTTCATCATCGTGGCGTCGCTGAAGCGAGCGTTCCCGACGGCAGATGGCGGTAGGCGGTAAGAGCGGCATCCATGCGTCAGGATGGTAACGCGCTGGGCATATAACGACACGAACCTAGTGAGGTTGCGCCTCAGACCAACGAGACATGTCGAACAGTCCCTTTGTGGATTTCTCCATTTTCCGTACCAGTCCCGATAAGGGAAGACCCGGTCCACACCCCGCAGAATTCCTGTGGGTCGGAGACCCTATCCTCAATGACTAGCCACGTACTTCAGTGCGTGGTGGCTGTACACCCCGCAGAATTCCTGTGGGTCGGAGACCCTATCTGGAATGACTAGCCACGTGCTTCAGTGCGTGGTGGCTGTATCGATCAAGGCCCGGTTGTCTTCGGCCAGAAACTTGACTCATGTTGTACATGTTTCGTGAGTCACAGTATCTAGTGAGTCACCTTAGGTGCACCACTACCTAAGGATAGCATCAGCACCATCAAGACACTTGCAAAAATAGCGGCGGCAAGCAACATCGCAACATGCGCTATAAGGCGCCGCCGGTTGTCGTCGGCCCGAATATCGGAGGCATTGCGCAGGACTTCCGGCCGCCCCACTACAGGGAATGGCCGCTGCTTCAAATACCCGTCTCCGCAATCTTCAGGCCTTACTGGGGCGGAATGCAATGCGTGACGACGATCCGAAGAAGGTTCATACATCTCAACGACCTCGTTGGTGTGGAGAGTTCGCCAGTGAACTCCACAAATCTTGACTGGTGGATACTTACCCAATGACGCGTGCCCTGTAACGACTTAGTCTCGCAACACGAAAGAACACGTGATTCTAACAGGAAGAGGGTGCGAATGAGAGGGCCAAAGGGGATTGCGGGCTGTTATTCGCGCGCCCGGCTCGATATCCCGAGAGCGCTGGCACGTCGAGTGAGAGGCGAGCGAGATGCGCGGTTCGGTCATCGTGGCACCGCACCAGATCGGAGGCGCGGCCAGTGAGCCGCAAACCAAGGCTAGTAGTCAACATCATCTTTGTCCAACCGCTGAAGGAGCGGAACCCACTCCCGAATACGCGTATTTGCTCTCGCCACCCCGAACGCTTCGGGCTTAAATCCTCGGGGTACCCACTCTACGTATCCGCCGTGTTGATGATGCTTTGCATTTGACAGAGTGCTTACTAGCTGTTCATACCCATTCACGCCGCCGCAATCTTCAGGGGGACACGCGCGAGCCGCGTCAACACAAAGAGCGATCGGGGACGAGATTATTGCCTCGAGGGTGATCGTATGTAGCCACGCGTCCCCAAAATCGTAATTGTATACAATGCTCCCTCCCTCGCGATTAAGAATCGCCGACAGCTTGACACCGACTTCATGCATATCATTGGGATCGTTATCCTGGTCCTCATAGACCATCGTAAAGGTAAATCCATCGGCTTTGAACTCGTGCAAGTGCGAATCAGTCCACCCAAACGCCGCCTGTATCACATCGTGCAATTAGGTAAGCCAAATCGATCCTGGCACCAGTATCCGTCGCCAGATCGGCGGCTGAATGTCGTTCAGTACGATGTGCAGTTGAAACGTTGCATTAGGGGAGATCTTTCGTTTTCTCATGGGGGGTTATCCTGAGTTTGGTGCTGTTAACGACCGAGGCTCTGCGGGGCTAGCCGTTTGCTTCGTCAATCATCCGCGTGACAACAGCGAAAAACCGCTCGCAGTGTGCGGCACGAGCGCGGACCTTGGCGGGATCTATTGACATCAGCACTCGCGGGGCGTCGCGGTACTTGTCGTATTCACGGGACGGGGTGCCTTTGACTGCCGCGTTAAGACTCTCAACATGCCGGGCCTTTGGGATTGCTTCAACGTCATGAGTCTTCGGAAGGGCGGCCCGGTTAAATCCATTGGTGCCAAAACATCGCTCGAGGCCTTCGGGATCGGCAAAGTACCAAGCCTCCATTGTTTGAGCCATAAGGTGTACATGCTCATCTGTGGCATTTTCGGGCGGGGTCCAACCATCACCAAGTCGATCACCTAAGTGCTGCCAAGTTTCGCCAAAGACGGCAACAGGACCTTCTGCGTCGATTAGCATCAGACGGAGCTTTGTTTCATCGGTGCCGAGGAGATTTCGAAACCGGTCAAAGGTTTGTTGCCGCCCTTGCTCAAGAACAAAATGCAACACGATCCCTTTTGAACTCGCCCGCGCCTTCAAGTCGCGAAAGAAAGTAGCAAACCCCTGCCGAAACTCCACATCCTTCGACTTGTTCCTGCCGCCCTCGACGTGAACGAAGATTTCCTTCAATTGGACGGACCGAGCGGCCTTCTTCGCCGCCTGTCGACTCACCATCGCGTCCCGCCAATCGCTCCCTTCAGCCATACTTCGCCGAGGGAATAGTCCTTGAGCCACGTTTTCAACTCGTCAGAATCTAGCCGCTTAACCTGCGTGCCTTCCACCGTCCGATCGCAAACCAGCACAACTTCTGGCGTGTCGGAAAACGCAGATACCAGCAAATCCGAGTGGGTCGTCACGATGACCTGCGTGCGAGTCGCTGCGTCATGCAATAGCGATGCCAAAGATGAAATCATGTCTGGATGTAGACCAACTTCAGGCTCTTCGATGCAAATCAGAGGAGGCGGACTCGGATGAAGCAGAATTGCTAGCAAGCACAGATACCGAAGAGTGCCATCTGATAACCGATACGCCGGAATTGTCTGAGTTAGGCCCTCCTCTTCGATATTCAACAGCAACGCGCCCCCAAGTACGCGAACAGTCACACGAATTGCTCCTTCGTAGAACTCGGATAGGTGCTCATTTATTGTATTTAAACCACCAGGGCGATTGTCAATGTCATGTAACACGTGTGCTAAGTTGCTATAGTCTTCAGCCAAAGCGGAGTCTGGAAGACCGAGCGGCTGGTACCCTCGAAATGGGGCCGATGCACCGCTATACGCATCAGAATAGATCGCAATCCGAGACAACTGCTGGCTGATCCGAGCTAGTGTGGGATACAAGGAATAGTCCGTGCGATAGGATAGTACCGACTCGGAGGCGTTTGCCGGTTCGGCAGCGAACGCTCGTAAGTCGTCTTCATCACCCGGCTGATTGAATTTTCCACTAAACGGATCGCTTACTACAGCCACCTTGTGCTCGCGATATCCGCTCTCATAGATCGCCTTCTCCTGCTCCTGTGGCCAATCAAGCTTTTTCATTGCGGTCGTTTCACCTGCGATCACAGCGGTATTCTGCACATTGAAAACACGAATACCATACGTGACGGTCCAGTCGTCCCTAATTGATCGAGATGAAAAGCCCAACACAAATTCATTTGCTCCGTCAACTTTGCGGACAAACTCAGCCACTCCGCCCCCTGAAATCAACGATGCGTACAAACCTGTGCGAAGATCACGGAGAACACGAATTGCGCTCAACAGGTTCGATTTCCCAGATGCATTTGGCCCAACTAGAACGTTGAGTTGGCCCAGCTTAATCTCGGTGCCTGGTGCATAGGAAAGGAAGTCCCTCAGAAATAGACTGTCGAAAAGTTGCGTGTTTGCCATAGTTGTCGCTCCCGGGCATAGCCGAAATCGTCGATAATACAATACCTCAGCTACGCCTAGAGTTTGATATCCTTGCTCGTCAACCCTCCCACAGCGACTGTGCCCCAAGGCGATCCCGGTGCATCATTGGGGCTCGCGCCAGCGCACAGTATTAATCGATCAATTCGAATCAGAACATACGAACTGACTAAAACACCACGAAGACAACATGTTGACAAATAATCATACCTGTGGTACAATTGACATGTAGCTAGCCCGACAGCGAGTAGCCATCGCGGCTCGCACCCTGGTGATCGGTTGGTGCGAGTAATGAAAGTGGCAAGAGGTCCGCAGGCGAATTGCAGTCAAGCTATCGACAAGTCTCTACAGTCATGCAACCGTATTAGCCCCGCAGGGGCGTTCTTAATCAGGCCGGGATCTTCAGTCCCGGCAAATGCGGCACGTGCAGCGTAGCGCAAAATGAACCGCGCAATACTGTAACCTGACGCACAGTTTTGCGCAAGCGAAAGGAACTTGAGACGAGCAAAATGCCTGAAACTAAGCTCAAAATGTGGGAAGGCTAACAGTTTTGCGCGCAAAAAAAATCGCGTTGCGTGGATTTTGCACGCAAAATCCAATAGCGGTCCAGCGGGACGCTGGCTCCAGCCGAGTAGGCTGCCTTAGCGGCGAGCGCTCTTACAAGCTAACCGCCGCCACCCTACCCCGTAATCGCGGGCACTTCCAGCGAGAGGATGCGCGAGATGCCGGGTTCGGTCATCGTTACGCCGTACCAGATCGGAGCGGCTTCCATGGTGCTGGGGTTGTGGGTGATCACCAGGAACTGCGTCTCGGTGCCGAAGTCGCGGAGCAGTTCGGCGAAGCGCTCAACATTGACACCGTCGAGCGGGGCGTCCACTTCGTCGAGGACGCAGAACGGTGCTGGCTTGACCTTGAGGAATGCGAAGAGGAGCGCGACAGCGGTGAGTGCTCTTTCGCCGCCGGAGAGTAGCATCAGGTTCTGCTTCTTCTTGCCGGGTGCTTGCACATTGATTTCGACACCGGTTTCGAGGAGGTCGTCGGGTTTTGTGAGGACCAGCTGAGTCTCGCCGCCGTTGAAGAGGCGCTTGAAGATTTCGCTGAACGCAACGCCGACGGCTTCGAACGATGTCATAAACACGCCACGCGTGCTCTCGTCGATCTCGTGGATGGCCGCGAGCAGTTTGGCTTTGGCGTCTTCGCTGTCTTGCTTTTGCGTAACGAGGAACGTCTGACGCTCCACCAGGCGCTCGAACTCCTCGGCGGCGCCGGTGTTGACATCGCCCATGGCGCGCAGGTCGCGGCGCATGCGGGCGACTTCGCGGGGCGTGTCCTTGGGCACTTCGGGGTCTTCGTCAAGCGACAGGGCAAACTCGGCAGTCGTGTCGTACTCTTCCAGCAGACGCTGCGACAACTGCTGCGTCTGGATCTCAAAGCGCTGTTCGCGAAGCTCGTGCTTGCGGATGGCGTCCAGCGCCAGCGCGCGCGTGTCGCTGAAGCGGCGCACTTCGGCGGCGGCTTTGTACGCTTCGTCGTGGAACCGGGTACGCTCGCCCTGCGCCTTTTCGAGCTGCACTTTGACCTTCGCCAGGGTGCCGTCGGCGACGGTGCACGCTTCATCGCGCTGTGTCGAGTGCGCCTCAAGCTGGCCGAGTTCCTGGCGCGACTGGTCGTACTGCTCGCGTCGCCGCTTGATCTGCGCGTCCAGTCGGTCGGCGTCGCCCTGAGCGGAGCGAGCTGCACGCTCAAGACCGTTCGCCTTTTCGGTAAGGCCAGCGACTGCGATCTTCTCTTGGGTCAGGCCCGACCGGAGCGCCTCCTGCTCGGCGACCAATGCAGCAAGCTGCTCGCGTTCCTGGCGGGCACCCTCTTCGGTATCGGATGTGGCGACCTGCGCATCGGCGAGGTCGGCGGCGAGTTCGGCGATGGTCTGCTTGATCTGCGCTAGGGTGACCGACGCTTGCTCGACACGGCGTCGCACTGCGGTAAGCTGCTCGGTAGAGCGCTGAGCGTCGCGCTTCAGTCGGTCGCGGTCCTGCTGAGCGGATGCGACGGCGAGGCGGGCGGCGTTCACTGCCTGCTGGCCAGCGTTCGCGGCGGCTTCTGCTTCGCCGATTGCCTTGCGGGCAGCTTCGAGCTCGGCGCGGGACGCTTCCTCGCGGCCAGTCTGGCTCTCGAGGCGCTTGCGCAGTTCGGCTAGCTCTGTCTTGCGGCCAAGCAGCGAAGCGCCTTTCCGCTGCTGGAAGCCGCCGGTCATAGCCCCAGTGGGCGAAACGACTTCGCCGCTGAGGGTCACGATCCGGCTCCAGCCGTCGGCGGCACGGGAGACGGCAAGGGCATCGTCGAGCGTCTCGCAGATCAGGACCCTGCCCAGTAGCGTCTCGAGCGCCGGGCGGAACTTGGGGTCGAACTCGATCAGATCGAGCGCCGGTCCCAGGAAGCCGCGCATCGACTGCGCGCGCCCGATTGAAACGCCACCGCGCGATGGCCGCATGCGCTCCAGCGGAAGGAACGTTGCCCTGCCCTGCCGGGTCTGCTTGAGGTACTCGATACCGTCCTTGGCCTCTGCCTCGGTAAAAGTGATGATGTCCTGGATGGATCCGCCGAGGGCGATCTCGAACGCGGTCTCGTATCCGGCGGGCGCGGTGAATGAGTCCGCGACAACGGTGTAGGATGCGTCGATCTTGCCGCTCTTGGCCGCCTGGACGACAGCTTTGACGCCCTGGAAGTAGCCTTCCTGCGACGCCTCTAGCTCGTCGAGGCTGCGGATGCGTGCCGACAGCGAGACCATGTCGCCGCGAGCCGAGTCGGCCTGCTGCTGAGCGGTGCGAGCTTCGTCCCGAGCGGCCTTGACTGCGTTCTGCGCGTCGACCACGGCGGCTTCGGCATCGCGAAGGTCGGCGGTTCGCTCCTCGGCGAGACGGCCAGCCTTCTCGGCGCCTGCGGACAGCTCTTTGACACTGGCTTCGAGCCGGTCCTGCTCTTCCTTGAGCGACGGCAGCGACGACTCCGCTTCGGCAGCGCGGGCCTCGGCGCGAGCGTGCTCGGCCTGCTTCATCGCCTGCTTGCGGGCTAGCTGCATGGCCTCGGCGCGTCGCTGCTCCTCGCGGCGTTGGAGGTCGTTGATGCGGCGGGTCAGGTCTTGGGTGGCGTTGTCGCCGATGCCCAGCTTGTGGTTCAAACCGTGCTGCTCTTCGCGGGCGGTCTTGGCTTCGACGGCCAGACCGGCGGCCTGTTTGGCTGCTTCGGCGTGGCTGGAAGCCAAATGCTCAAGGTCCTGCTCGATCAGGCTCAGTTGCGCCGTGAGGCCCTGCGCGCGCTGGACGGCCAACTGGCGCTCGCTCTGCGCGCGCTCCAGCCCGGTGAGGGCGGCCTGATGGCGGCGGCGGTAATCGTCGAGAACGGTCTCGGCTTCGTTCAGAAGCCCTTCCAGCCGCTCAGAGTTGCGCTGAGCCATAGCCAGCTGCTCGGCCAGTTCGGCGGCGGTGGTGTCTTCGGTGGTGCGCCCGCTGCGCGCGGCGGCAAGCTCGCGCTCTGCGGCGCGGAGCTCGACAATCATAAAGTCGCGCTCGATCTTGCCCAGGTTCGCCTTCAGGGAGTTGTATCGTATCGCGATCTCAGCCTGCTCGCGCATCGGCTCGACCTGCGCGTCGATCTCGGTGAGGATGTCGCGTATACGGGTGAGGTTCGCCTCGGTGGCTTCAAGCTTCTTGAGAGCCTCGCGCTTTTTGACACGGTACTTCTTGATGCCAGCCGCCTCTTCGAACAGCCCGCGGCGGGTTTCGGGGTCGGCGGAAAGGACGGCGTCGATTTCGCTCTGGTTCACCAGCGCGTAAGACTCGCGGCCAACACCAGTGTCAAGGAACAGCTCGTAGATGTCTTTGAGGCGACAATGGGCCTTGTTGATGAAGTACTCGCCCTCGCCGTTGCGATACGCTCGGCGGGTGATGGTGACCTCATCGAACGCCAGCGGCAGGGAACCGTCGCTATTGTCGACGGTCAGCGAGACTTCGGCGAGGCCGAGCTGCTTGCGCTTGGACGAGCCGTTGAAGATGACATCCGACGCTTTCGCGCCACGCACCGCGCTCGCCTTGGTCTCGCCCAAGGCCCAAAGGAGCGCATCCGCGATGTTGGACTTGCCGGAGCCGTTGGGGCCAACAATCGCCGTGACACCTTGCGAGAATTGAACCTCGGTTTTGTCGGCAAACGTCTTGAAGCCCGTAAGTTGGAGTCGTTTAAGATGCAATCGCGGCGTCCGGAGTCCTTCGTTGGCGCTGAATCGGATAATGATGGCGTGGAAAGGTCCGTGTATTATGGCGCAAGCAAGGGAGGGATGTCAAATGCAGGCTGGACGCTTCGCAGGTGGAGTGGGAATGAAGATGAAGTAAAAGAGCGCTCGCCGCGCAGGCAGCCTCCCCGGCTGGGGGCAACGTGACGTTGCATCCTTGTAGGGGAGGCACTGCTAAGTTTGCGGCGTAGGGACCAGTGAGGCACGTCGCTGTCCCAACAACACATGCCGCCACCCTTAGCCAAAGAAGGCCCCGGCGGCTCGGGGCGTCCTAAATCCTACCCGCTAAGCTTAGCGAACGCCCAGTCGACGTAGTCGGTGTCTACGGTTTCGCCGCCGAGTTGGTCGACGAGGAGCGCGACCTGGCCGCGGTGATAGCAGGCGTGGCCGACAAGCTGCTCGATCTGGACCTGCCTTGGGAGCGCCCAGGTTTCGCCGCCGTCGACAAACTCGAAGTTTTGGGGCAGCGCTGCGTCGTCAAGCCCTGCCAGGTAGTCGGTCCATCGGGATTCGATCGCAGCGAACCGGTCGCGCAGGGTTGCGAGGTCGCACTCGGGATCGAACCACGCCGCCTTTGCGGGGCCAGCGCTGGTCATGAAATCGAGCCAGTTCTCGCGACACGCGGCAAGGTGACCGGCGAGCGTGACAGCGCGCTGAAAGCGGGCATCTGCGCGGCTTGCGTCTGGCACGGACTCGATCATGGTGAGCATCTTGGAGTTGCAGTCGGTTTCGTATTCGTAGAGCTCACGGTAACGTTCGATTTGCGACATGGGTTAATCCTCCGAGGGTGTGGTACTCTGCCAGAGCATTATAGAACACCTGTTCCCAAAAGTCAAGATAGTTATTGCACATTGTGGCTTTGACAAGATGCAGTCGGACAGTGTTCGAGAGCCTGCACGGCTGCTTGAAGTCTTGCACCTTAAGCTGCAAGCGAAGTCCAAGATTGTGGCGATGAATGAAGGAACAGATGACGCCGACAAAAGAGCCTGAAATCGACGCTACAGCAGGAAAGAACGCGGAACCCAGGCGTCTGCTTTTTCTGGACGGCATGCGTGGCGTGGCGGCGATCTACGTTGTGTGTTCACATTTGATTCCGGCTGCAGGTGCTCGCCTGCCGGATGATTTACGCTTTCTCACAAATTGGGCGAACTTCGGCCATTACGGGGTTGGTGTATTCATCGTCTTGTCTGGCTTTGTGCTAATGATGCCTGTCGCCGCTACCACGAGCGTCACTATGCCGGGCGGTTGGCTTTCGTACTTTAAGCGACGCGCACGCCGCCTACTTCCTCCTTATTATGCGGCCCTCGCCCTCTGCGTCGCCTTCAGCGTTTTCGGCCAGCACGGCGGGGGATTCATCACGCTCATCAACCATATTCGCGACGGAGCACTTGTCCCCTTCATTGTGCTTGTTAATAATCTCATTGCGCCTCCTGCGGGTTTCCAAAGTAGCAGCATCTTGTGGAGTGTCGCTACTGAGTGGCAAATCTATATTCTGTTTCCTGTATTGCTGTTGCCGACCTTGAGGGTGGCTGGTCCTTTGGGCATGGTCATTGCAGGATTTGCTGTAGGATGTTTCCCGCTCACATTCCAAAACCATTTTGGTGCTTACCCGGGCCTGTTCGCACTCGGCTGCATAGCCGCATTGACTGTCGGCGGGCACGGGAGATATGCTGCTTTACGCGTGAGAGTGCCATGGGGCACGCTCGCTTCCGCAATGATTGCTATTTGGCTAGCAGTCTGTTTTGCAGGTGGACAAAAATGGTACGTGATGGACCCGCTACTAGGACTAACCACAGCAGTGTGTATCATCTGGCTTGCGGGCCATTCGCATTCCGGGCATGCGGGCAAACCAGATCTGATCCGACAGGTCCTGGAAGCACGTCCAGTTCTCCTCCTCGGTACGATTTCATACAGCCTTTATATAACCCATATGATTTTGGGCGTCAAGGCACTCTGGTTCCTCAAAACCCATACGTTTCAGGGATTGGCCCCACTGGCAATTACTTGGGTCGCTGTTATCCCAGCCATCATCATGTTTGCCATCGTGTTCCATATTATCTTCGAGCGTCCATTCCTACCCGCCCATTACCGGCAACTCCAACGGGAGCTACTTACATCGACGCCCAAAGCCGCATAGCGCTTCCGCAGCGAGGTTAGCAATCCCACCGCCAACCCACATTCGAAGCAACCCAGCCAACTGCCACCCCTAACTAAAAAATGCCCCGGCGGCACGAGCCGTCCTTAATCTCTCCTCCTCGCTCGCCAACCTCGCTGGTACACTAAGCGCTATGAGCTTTATTCGATTGCAACACGTGACTATGCGCTACGGGGACCGGGTCATTCTGCGCGATGTATCGTTCCGCCTTGCCGCAGGAGACCGAGTGGGTCTTGTTGGCGACAACGGGACCGGGAAGACGACGCTGCTGCGGCTGGCGCTGGGGCAGGAAGAGCCTACCGAGGGGAAGGTGGATGTGACCGGCGGCGTCCAGCTCGGCTATTTCTCGCAGTTCTCCGATCTCCACGCCGCCTCATCGATCCAGACCATCCTCGAAGGGCTGTTCGCCGACATACGGGAGGTCGAGGCTGAGCTTGAGGCTATCGGCGGCAAGTTTGAAACAGTCACCGATGACGGCGAAATGGAGAAGCTTCTCGAACGGCAGACACACTTGCTGGAGGAGATGGACCGGCGCGACGGGTGGGAATATCCACGCCATATCGATACCGCGCTAACGAAGCTGGGTTTCAATGAGCGTAGGCGCTCGCAGCCGATCGATGAGCTGTCCGGCGGGTGGCGCAACCGTGCGGCGCTGGCGAAGATCCTGCTTGAGGCGCCCGATGTGCTGCTGCTGGATGAACCGACGAACTTCCTTGATGTCGAGGGCCTTGCGTGGCTCGAGCAATGGGTGAAATCGTTCCGCGGCGGCCTCCTCTTGGTATCGCACGACCGGCAGTTCTTGGACGCTGTGGTCTCCCGAGTTGTCGAACTTGAAAACCACAGGATTGAGGACTATCCCGGCAACTACACGAACTATGTCCAAACCAAGCCGTTTCGAATCAAGAACCAGAGCCGCGCATTCGAGTTTGAGGAAGAACTGCTGCTGATGGAGGCGGAGTCGGCGGCAGACAGGCAGGAGCTTGCCAAGAGCCCGAGCGAGCAGACGAGACGCAAGCTGGCGGATATTAAGAAGCGCCGACCGCCGCGCCCTACCGAAAACATAATCACCGATATCTATCAGGGTCTCAAGGCCCCCGACTTGCTGGTCGACGTGCAGGAGATCTCAAAGGCATACGGCGACGAAGCTCTGTTCAGCGACGTGAGCTTCCATGTCGGACGTGGTGAACGGGTTGCGATTGTCGGGCCGAACGGTATCGGAAAGTCGACGCTGCTCAAGATTGTCACCGGCGCTGAATCGGCAGACAGCGGCACGGTGCAGTGGCAGAAGGGATCGGGTTTCGTCGACTTTAACGCTATCGCCGCCGCTGTCGACCCCAAAGATACGGTGATCCACGCTATCAACGTCTTCGGGCTGGGCCTTGCCGCGACACGCAAGCAGGTGTATCGATTCCTCACCCTGCTCCGGTTCAGTGAAGCGGAGATGCAGCAGCGTATCAGCACTCTTTCCGGGGGGCAGCGCGCGCGTGTGGCGCTTGCCAAATGCCTGCTATCGGGCGAGCCGATGCTGATCCTCGACGAGCCCACCAACCACCTCGACCTTAGCAGCGTCCAGGTAATGGAGCAGGCCCTGATGCTCTTTCCTGGCTCCGTGCTGCTCGTCAGTCACGACCGCTTCTTCCTTGACAAGGTCGCCACAAGGCTGATCGTCTTCGAGGACGGCGTCGCGCGTGACTTTGACGGCAACTGGACTATGCTCGACGGCGAGAAGGTGTAGAGAGCGTAGGGCGTAAGATTTAGGACGGCTTGGCCCGCCGGGTGACTTTGCCGTCCTCGGCACAGGCTTTTTGGGTAAGGGTGGCGGTGGGTTGGGGTTGGTGTGACGGGGCGGAATGCTTGGTAGAGCAGTTACTATGGATACTTACCGCGCCTTTATGGGGCGTCTGGGCTAAAAGGCAAGGAGATTGAGCCGCCGATCAGCGACTTCAACGGTTGCAGTCAGGCCGCTGTTGAACTCCAGGTAGTCAGCCTCGATGCCATCGCTGAAAATGACACCGCCTTGCGGCATTTGCGATGTGATCGCGAGTTTCTCGCCGCGTGGAATTTCACCGTGAATGAGCGTCGCCTGCGAGATGCGACTGATGAACGGCTCCCGCACGCAGAACTTCAGGCAGGCAGCTTCAGGGTCGAACTCGTAACTCGTTGCGACTTCGAGTGCAGCGGCTTTTGCTTTGGTATCGCTCATAACGCTCCCAACGATATTGGCAGCTCCTGTCATGAGTGAGCGATACCATCCCGTCGACCCTGCCCCAGTGGCAACGATGACACCGCTTGACGATTGGTTCTCGGTCAGTCCTCCGAGCGTGATACGATATCGCGCCGACACATGACTGCGGTGGCCGATGAAGAAATCGTTGAGCGCATACAGCGATTGGCCATCGTTCATAGTCGCAAGAGCCATCGTGATAGACCGAACGGGGATCGAATCCGCAACCGCATACTTAAGCACTATATGTGCGGCATCAATCCTCACGGGGATCAGGACACCATCCATTCGCAAGGGGTCCGGGTTAATCGCGAGGAGCTTCTGACAATCGAGATACTTCGCGGTGTTGACTACCAGGCCGTCCGGCCCAAGCGTAACCACGAGGTCCTCCTTACCGAACACAAAGCTCGGGAGGAATGAGCGCTCAATATACTGCACGCGAACCCCATCCGGCATGCTTCCTTGCAGTCGACTGAGAGCCGCATGGTAGGCGTCATGAGCGGCCTCATACTCATCGAACGCCTCATTCATGTGCTCTATGTAGAAGCGTGCTTGCTCGCGAGTATTCAGGCGTTCGACGAGTTCCTCGAGCGCTGTTTTCTTGGTGACGACGACGATTTTCTCGACGACTGCCATTGGGCCCTACTTTTGCGAGGTCTTGTCGTTGAGAAGAGACGCTAATATCTCCGACGTGATCGTCAAATTCCCCACCCGCTCGGCGTTTGCACCCATCTCCTTGAGCGCAAGCGCGAGGAGGAGTTTCGGGTCCCGACTGTCGTAGACGGCAAGTTGTTTTTGCAGCGCCGACGCTTGATATTCAGACTCTATGTCAAGTGCCTTACCGCGATATTCGGCCTCCTGCTGGGCATTCTCGCCTTGTAAGTCGATCAGCTGGCGGCGTTGCTCTTCAAGGGCCACATCGCTGCTCAATTGCCGCTCCTTGATCTTGCGCTCTTCCTCGACCGCCGACGCGCGTCTGGCATATACGGCCTCATCGGCCTTGCGCAGCAACGTTTCGCGGTATTCAGCCTCAAGCGCCTTACTCACCTCAGGGGTCGGCTTTGCGCTAATGAAATAGATACTGAGCAGTTCGACTCCGGACCTCGCCAGCAATCCGTCTTTCTGGATGGTCGCGAAAACAGCCGACGCAATCGCCTCCGAATCTTGAAGCGTGTTCTCAAGCGATCGGCTTTGAATTTCCGCGCGAGTCTGCATCTGGATGACGTTGGTGATACGCTGCGCAAGCCGTTCCGGGTCATCGCTCACGTACCTCCTGGTCCGCAAATCAATAGTAAAGTTCAGCAATCCCGCAGCGGTCTTGGGATCGCTCACGCGATACGTACACTGCCCCTGGATCGTAACCGACTGGAAGTTGTTGGTCGTCTCGTTAAATATAAACGATGTGTCGCGGCTCGTAACAGGAATTGTCACGATTTGCGTATCGAAAGGCAGGTATAGAAAAGCAATGCCCTGACCGGATCGCGCAAGCTTACCCGACCGATAGTGAATGATGAAATCCGACGGCTGCCCCTTGAAAAAGCGAATCATAACAGACCTCTCGTTAAGCCAAATACAGCGTACGTAGACATAGCCTTAACAGCCCACCGACACGGCCTTAGCCACACTGCGAATCGCTCACGAGACCCTATTTGACGGATACGATGGTAACTCCTGCTACTCAACTCGCTGCGCCAGACTTTGACGAGAACTGGACTATGCGGGATGGGGAGGAGGCGTAGGGCGTAAGATTTTAGGACGGCTCGACCCGCCGGGTGACTTTGCCGTCCTCGGCACAGGCTTTTTGGGTAAGGGTTGGGGTGGGTTGGGTTTGGGTTGATCATGTGGGTGGTCGAATCTAGGCGCCGATAAGGCTTAAGTGCGCTGCTTAGGTGATACGGGAAACGGGGGCCGGGTACCATAAAGGCATGCGGAAGCGACGAGTCGCGCTCATGGGGGGCGCATTCGACCCTATACATTATGCCCACCTGCTGGACGCAGAACAGGCGCGCGAAGCTCTTGGCCTTGATGAGGTTGTGTTTGTGCCAAACAACCGACCACCATTCGTCAAACACGGGTTGGCGTCAAACGAGCACCGACTGGAAATGACGCAGTTGGCGGTCGCGGACAACCCCGCGTTTTCGGTGTCTGCTATGGAGACCGAACGCGGCGGTGTATCGTATTCCATCGATACGGTTACGTCGTACCACGAGGAATACCCCGATCTCGACGAGTTGTACTTTGTGACAGGCGCCGATGCAATTGCGGCGCTGGATAAATGGCGACGCTACGAGGAACTGGTGATGTTGTGCGCATTTGTCGTAGTGACGCGGCCCGGCTACGACCTCGCGGCGCTCGAATCTACGCTCCCCGCGGTCGCCAAGGGGCGAGTGCGCTTCCTGCCCACGCCAGCGCTTGAAATCTCATCAACCGATCTCCGGGAGAGGGTGCGGCAGGGTCGCAGCATCCGCTACCTCACGCCGCCCGCAGTAGCCGATTACATTGAGGCGCACGGTCTTTATCGTGATGCGGCAGAAGGATAAGTATGGACATTCTTGGAGTCATCCCCGCCAGACTCGCATCGACACGTCTTCCTGAGAAAGTGCTGCGCGACATAGCTGGCAAACCGCTCGTGGTGCGCGTCTACGAAGCCGCCACACGCAGTCCGCTATTGACGCGGGTCATTGTCGCCGCCGATTCGGAGCGGGTTGTGGATGCGTGCCGCGAACACGGCGTCCCCGCCATGATGACGTCGCCCGATCACCAGTCGGGCAGCGACAGGCTTTTTGAAGTGCTGGAAGCAGAGCGCGCGGACGTGTACGTCAACATCCAGGGTGATGAGCCGTTGCTCAAAGCCGAGCACATCGATGCCCTCGTAGCTCCGTTCACGACTGATCTCTCCGTTCAGGTGAGCACCCTGAAGGTAGCCATCGATGACGAAACCGCGTTGGATCCGAACGTCGTCAAGGTGATCGCGGGAGTGGACAATCGCGCCATCTATTTCTCACGCCTGCCGATCCCGTACGACCGCGACGGGCGCGGTGTTCAGCGGTTCAAGCATATCGGGCTGTACGCGTATCGCCGCGATGCCCTGATACGCTTCCATAGCCTCCCTGCGTCGCCTCTGCAGGTGACTGAAAGCCTTGAGCAGCTCAAACTAATCGAAAACGGCATCCCAATCCATGTCTACGAGACGCCGTTCGATACGGTCGGCGTCGACACATTGGCTGACTTGGAGCGGGTGAGGACGTTGTTTTAGGATGGCTCGGGCCGCCAGGGCCATTTTTATAAAAGGGTCGCCCTGGGTTTGTTTTCTTGGCCATCCGCGTGTCGACGGCATATCGCCACAAATCGCAGGCATTGCAGCGCGATCTAAAGAATGCCCTGGCGGCACGAGCCGTCTTAAAAACCATGTACTTCCTCTACAGCATACTGCTAAGCATATGGCTCGCAATGATGGCACCGGTGCTCTGGTACCGCGCTAAGTTCAAGGGCAAAGAGCTGCCCGGTCTCGGCGAGCGGCTGGGCCAGCTCCCAGACGCGTTGGCGCACGACGGTCGCGTGACCCTGTGGCTGCATGCGTGTTCAGTGGGGGAAGCGTTATCGCTGCAACCGCTGATCGACGAGCTGGTCGTGCGATACCCGAATGCGCGGCTTGTGATCTCGACTATCACCAATGGGGGCCAAAAAGTGGCTCGTGAGAAGTACGGAAAGATAGTTGGCGATGGTGTGTTCTATTTCCCTGTAGACGAACCACCCGTCGTAAGGCATGTGTTCGATAAGATCAAGCCTGCGATGCTGATCGTGGTCGACACCGAGATCTGGCCAAACGTTCTGCGGGAAGCGAGCCACCGAGATATCCCAGTGCTGCTGGTGAACGGTCGAATCTCCGCGAAATCGTTCCGCACGTACCAGCACCTTCGCCCATTCCTCGCGCCGGTTCTCGCCAACTACAAGATGCTTCTAATGAAGGACCAGGTGGATGTCGACCGAATCGTCCGCATGGGCGCGCAACCATCGCGCGTGCGTTTGACCGGCAACATGAAATACGATGTGTCAACCAAGACGATTACCGCCGACCAGCGTGACGCCCTCGATGCGGCGCTGGGCGTAACATCGTCGCCAGGACCGGTCATTGTCGCGGGAAGCACACACGAAGGCGAGGAGGCGGCGCTATTTGCAGCGCTAAAGACGATCCGCAGCACGGACGGACTGGAAGCGACCCGCATTCTGCTCGCACCACGCCATATTGAACGCGCCAACGCTGTCGCCGCACTTGCCATCGAGCACGGATTTACGCTGACTCGTCGCACTGTCGTACCGCCAAAGATGGGCGCTGATATCCTTCTCCTCGACACGTTGGGCGAACTCGCGACGGCGTACCAGTTCGCCGATGTAGCGTTCGTCGGCGGCACCCTTGTTCCGGTGGGCGGTCACAGCATCATGGAGCCTGCGCTATTCGGTAAAGCGATTGTCGTTGGTCCACGGATGCAGAACTTCGGCAACATGGCCGACGAGTTTGTCGAGGCTGGCGCGATGGCGCAGACCGAACGCGACGCTGCAGTCCCGGGATGCGCAGATGAACTCGCGGCGACGATCACCGCGCTCCTTGCCGATCCGCCACGCCGCGCCACCATGGGTGCCGCTGCACGTGATCTGTTCGAGCGCAGCCAGGGAGCTACAAAGCTCACCGCCGACGCCATCAGCGAGGTGCTCGGGCGATTAGGGAAATGACGATGCAGTAGAGGCCGATTTCGGAGACCTAGTCAGCGGGCACCTTCTCTTTTTCCTCGGCTTTGTCGAATCGCTTATTAGCGGTTATGGCTTCTTCTCGCAGCTGGGCTTGCTCGTCGTCGTATCGCTGCTTCGCTTTGTCTTCGATATCGCTGCTTCGCTCTTGAACATCCTGGACGCGTTCGCTGGGTATGTACGGATTTCGGTCTGCCATTTCGGTATCCTCCGGGCGCTCACATCACGGAGCGCTGTCATACCGTATACCCATCGGTGGCGGTTCCGTATCGTCGGCAGGGCTATTCATTTGCTCGAGCGGCGAGCTAGCGATTCCGCACCCTTGCGATTGCCGTCTTGAGGACCTCTAGCACAGTATTGGGCGTCGGATGGCCCTGGTACACGTCACCCAACCGCACAGTTGGTTTGGGTGTGCCGTGAAAGTCCGACCCACCAGTGACAATCAAGTCCAGCCGCGCGGCGATGGCGAGATACGCGTGGGTTTGCTCAGCACTGTGCTTGTTGTAGTACGCCTCCACACCGTCCAACCCGGCGTCATCGCGCAACGCCAGTAAGCGGCGCTCCAGCGATATTGGGTCCGCCCACTTGCTCAGCCCAGGATGCGCCATCACAGCGACTCCGCCAGCGTTGTGGAGGAGGCGAATTGCATCCACCGACGACAAACCCGACTTGCGGAAGAAGAGGGGCTTGCCGGGCGTCAGATACTTATCGAACGCTTCCTGAACCGTGGACACGATTCCTTTTTCGATCAGCGCGGCAGCGAAATGCGGGCGTGCGATCACCTCGCCGTCGTCGCCTGCGTGCTTGCGGATATCATCCCATGTCAGGCCAAACCCAAGCTCTTGGGCTCGCTGCAATATCAGCTCGTTACGCTCCAACCGCACCTTGCGAAGATCAACAAGCGTCGATGTCAGTATTGCATCGGTGGGATCAAACCCGTATCCGAGCATGTGATAACGCCCGACTTCATCCTCAACACTCAGTTCGACGCCAACGACCAGCTCCAGGCCGCGCTCGGTCGCCGCGCTGATGGCTTCGGGCAGTCCGGCGACGGTATCGTGGTCCGTGACCGCGAGCGCGGTTAGCCCGCTGTCGACGGCAAGCTCCACAAGCTGCGTGGGGCTAAGGCTGCCGTCGGATGAGGTCGTGTGGGCATGAAGATCGATCGTTGCTGCGGTCTGATTGTACATGCGACGGATTATACCGCGAGCAAGAGTTGCGACGATTCGCGCGATCTACGAACTAGCCGCGAGGGCTTACCGAATCCTTATCGCGTGCTCATTGCCCAACTTCTCGGCAAGCAGGAATTTCAAAACTGAATGTGCTGCCCTTACCCATTTCGCTTCGCACAGTAATCTGACCGCCATGTGCCTCGACCACAAGCTTGCAGAACGTGAGACCAAGTCCCGTGCTCATCAGTCGGCCGCCTTTGCGAGAGGCCACTTGACCGAACTTTTCAAAGATAGTGGCGAATGCTTCAGCTGGAATGCCCTCTCCACTATCAGCCACAGACACGGTGACCGAGTGTCGAGGAACGTCGGAAATGACCGAGAGCACCACCGTTCCCAGAGAAGGTGTGAACTTTAGCGCGTTTCCGAGCAAATTAACAATTGCTCGACACAGTTTGCTTGCATCACCCTCTATACATGGGAGATCGTCGGCTACGTGACACTCTATTGCAATCTGCTTGTTGTGGGCGAGATTGACCACTTGACGCACAGCTTTCTGTGTCACATCCGCAAGCATCATTGGGGCATAATCGAGCTGCATCACGCCGGACTCTAGCTTCTCGACATCGAGAAGGTCATTGATTAGCCCTAACAAAGTGTCCGTCCCGGAAATTGAGATCTCAACCATCTCAAGCTGAGGAGCATTCATAGGACCAATCAATTCGAGGGTCTGTAGCCCGCCGATTACCGACGTAAGTGGGGTGCGGAGATCGTGGACGATCATATTCATAAGGTCGTCCCGCTGTTTCTCCAAAATCTGAAGTCGGTGATAATTGTCTCGAATTTGGCCGAACAGCAGAGCCTCGCGGTCGTGGGCCAACTTCTTGCTCAGGCAAGAGCCGACACGAGCCTTCAGGAGATGAGGATCGAACGGCTTGGGAAGATAATCGTCGGCCCCTAATTCGATACAGTGAGTGATGCTTTCTAGGTCCGTCACCGCCGATATCATAACCACTGGTATGTGGCTCAAGTTGAAGTCGGCCTTAATCCGCTTCAATACCTCAATTCCATCCATGTCGGGCATCATGACGTCCAGTAGAATTACGTCGAACGCCCGCGATTGCAGTTCGCCCAAAGCCTCTAACCCGCTTGCCACAGCGATCACTATGTGACCTAGACGGTTTAGCCTCTTAGAAAGGACGTCGCGATTGAGCTCATTGTCGTCGACCACCAGCAGCGTCCCAGTTTGCGCAGAGGCTGGCGAGACAGCACCCGCGAGAGTACCGGATGGCGTAGGCGACCTATGTGCATAGACATTCGCATTGACTGCTGTGGTGAGCGGTGGTGCCCCACCCGAACGCATCTCGCTTGCGATATCGAAACGCGAGTTCAGCGTCGACAGGAGTTGGTGACCCGCAATGCTGATCTTACTGAGGTCTGCCACGAAGTCCTGAAGGCCCTCCTCTTGCGCCGTCTCAGCCAGCATCTCGCTGTAACCTATAATTTGGTTGAGTGGAGTTCGCAAATCATGCAACAATCCGGGATCGATGCAACCCCGATCATCGTGGTCGCCAGGAGTGCCCGATCCGGTAGCACGAGCGCTGAGGGACGGGGCGGCATGCTCGAGAGAGGAGCGTCTCTTTTGATGCATTATGACGCTGCCCCGGCGGAGGCTCCGCCTAACAGGGCCTCTATTTTTGCGAGAAGCCGAGGTAGTTCGATGGGCTTGGTATCGTAGTCGTCGCAGCCCGCTTCGAGGGCCTTTTCCCGATCACTCGACATGGCGTGGGCGGTCAGCGCGATAACGGGGATCGGTCGGGTCGCAGCGGACAGCTTAAGTCGCCTAGTGGCCTCCCAACCGTCAAGCACCGGCAGGCTCATATCCATGAGGATGAGGTCGGGTGATTCGGCTGATGCCAATTCCAAACCGCTTTCCCCGTCGACGGCCAGCACCACATCGTAACCCCGTTTGATCAGGCGGCGTGACAACATGTCGCGATTTGTTTCATTGTCTTCCACAAGGAGGATTCTAGGCATTGTGAGCGTCCTTCGTTGCATCGGTAGATGTCGCATTGGGGGCTGGCCTCTGAGGACAGCTCCGTGGGGCCCATAGTGCCAGGAGGTCTCTCACCTCCAGCATTAGGTCTTCGCGCGGTCCGCGTCCTTTATCCAAAATCGTGTGAACGTTACCATTCAAGCGTAATACGTCTTCGTGAGTCAGCTCGTGGTCGGTTAAGACCACGATTGGAATGGTGCTCAATCCTTCGCGCGCGTGGATATCCGCCGCAAAGGCGAATCCATCCGTATCAGGCATCGATAGGTCAAGGAGGATCAGTGAGGGCCTATAATCGGCGATTTTCTGTAGAGCTTCCAGCTCATTTGCGGCTTCGGTTACCGTCCACCCAGCACGTTCCAGCATCTGTCGCGTAAGTTTGCGAGCTACGGTGTCGTCATCCACGACCAGAACGGGGCACGGGTCGTCCGGGCAGCTGTACATCTTCAGAATCTGACCCAGCCGGCGATGATCCGTCGGCTTCGTAAGATAGTTCGAGGCCCCCAATTCCAGCCCGCGCTTCTTGTCATCCATCATCGTGAGCATCACGACGGGGATTGCGGCGACTTCCGGGTCAGCCTTGAGGAGTTCTAGTACGCTCCATCCATCCATTCCAGGCATCATTACGTCAAGCGTGATTGCCACGGGCTTCAATTTGCGAGCCATTCGGATTCCATCGCTGCCATTTCCTGCAGTCTGAACGTTGTAGCCTTCGTGAGTAAGGAATCTGCTCATTAGGTCACACTGAGTGGGGTCGTCATCGATCACAAGGACACAGGTTCCTTCGGGAACAGTCATCGTGCCGTTGGTATCGTTGCCGGAGTCAAGCGTTACCTGCGAAGCGCGGCCGACATCAGAAGGGTCGCCAAAGATTTGTTCGCGAACTTCGGCGGGAACCTTGATCGTAAAAGTGCTGCGTTCGCCGGAGACACTGTTGACGGTAACATCGCCCCCCATTAGCTGGCAAAATCGTCGCGTCAATGCGAGGCCCAGGCCAGACCCGCCGAATTTGCGGGTCGTTGACGTGTCCGCCTGGCTGAATGTTTGAAACAGCTTTAGTAATTGGTCGGGAGTCATTCCAATCCCTGTATCGGAAACGCGGAACCATATCCACTCGCGCGCCTCCATCTCGTGCCGCGAAACGTCCAGCGTAATTGAACCCTCTTTCGTGAACTTTGCCGCATTGGAAAGCAGGTTGTACAGACTTTGACGAGTTTTAGTCATGTCGGCGTACATTGTGCCGAGATCGGTCGGGCACGTGACACTCAGGGTGTTCGAATTGGCGATGACTAGGGGGCGTATTGTTTCAACCACTTCTGCGATAAGCTTGGGAACGCTGAACGTCTCGCAGTACAGTTCCATCTTGCCTGCTTCGATTTTCGAAAGGTCCAGGATGTCATTTATGAGTGACAGTAGGTGCTTGCCCGCGCCGTGAATCTTCTGCAAGTCCGGGAGGAACTCGCTAACTCCCTTATCGGCGGCGTCCTCCTGCAGCATTTCAGAATAGCCCAGTATCGCATTCAGAGGCGTTCGGAGCTCATGGCTCATATTCGCTAAGAAGAGGCTTTTCGTTTTGTTTGCGGTTTCGGCCAACTCCTTGGCCTTTGCTGCTGATTCGATAGCGAGTTCCAGCTCGACGTTGTTCTCGTGAAGCGACGCTTCAAAGCGCTTGCGCTCCGTGACGTCGCGAGCGGCAGCGAAAACGCCCAACACCTTGCCCTTGTCGTCCTTATATACTGCGGCGTTGTACAGAACGTCCATGATGCGTCCGCTGACATGCCGAATGGCGAGCGGATAGTCGCGCACATAACCCTCGGAGAATGCCTTTTGATATCCCGCGCGCGCCTTGTCCGGCTCGGTGAAGTAATCAGAGAAGTCAGTGTCAATCAACTCCACACGCGGAACACCTGTCGCCTGAACCGATGCTTCGTTAACGTCAGTGATCTTTCCCTGGCCACTAATCGTCACAAGCGGGTCCACCGATGCTTCGATGAGAGATCGGGCATATTGCGATGCCTGCTTCTGCACAGTCACGTCGCGAGCGGCAGCAAACACACCCTGGAGCTTGCGGTCTCTGTCGTAGAACGTTGTCGCGTTGTACGAAACCACAGTTTCATGGTCATCTCTTGAACGCACGGTTAACTCATAATCGGTGAGCTTCTTTTCCGCTAATACGAGCTTAATCCCAGCTTCAGCGCGATTAGCGTCGGTGAAGTAGCTCTTGAACGGTGAGCCAATGAGTTCGTCGCGCGAGCAGCCTGTCAAGGCTTCCATCTGCTTGTTGACGTCGGAGATGATGCCTCGGGGATCGGTTGTCATGAGGGCGTCAATGTTGGATTCGATAAGGGAACGAGTATAAAACTGCTGATCGCGCAACCGCTGGTCAAGCTTCTTTTGCTCTTCTTCAACCTGCTTTCGAACAGTGTTGTCCGTTCCAATGAGCAGATAGCCGATGATCGTGCCCTGGGCGTCTCGCAGTGCCGTAACCGACACGACCGCGGCAAACCGGCTGCCATCTTTGCGGATATACGTTAGCTCGTAAATATCCTCGATACCACGCGCCGCCTTAAATACGAGCGCCTCGAAGCCAGGTGTGATGAGGGTGCCAAGTTCTAAGCTCAAAGCCGCCGCCCGCGCAATAAGCTCTTGCGGGTCTGATATATCAGCCGGGGTAATCGTATTTATCACGTCGGCGGCGACGTAGCCTAGCATCCGCTCAGCACCGACATTGAAGATCTGAATTACGCCCTTAGCGTCGGTGGCAATACTCGAAAAGTTTGCGCTATTAAAGATGGCGCTTTGCAATGCTCCCGCCTGAACAAGCGCGTCCTCGGCTTCTTTACGAGCCGTGTTGTCGGTACCGATCAACAGGTATCCGATAATCGCGTCCTGCTCGTCGCGTAATGCCGTAACCGACACGACAGCCGGAAACCGGGAACCATCTTTGCGGATGTACGTAAGCTCGTAAATGTCTTCGATACCACGCGACGCCTTGAACACCAGCGCTTCGAATCCCGGCGTAATCGGCGTGGCAAGCTCCTCGCTGAGGGCTATAGCGCGAGCGACTACTTCCTGCGCGTCCGAGATGTCGGCAGGAG
This sequence comes from Capsulimonadaceae bacterium, assembly GCA_036504535.1. Lineage (GTDB taxonomy): Bacteria > Armatimonadota > Armatimonadia > Armatimonadales > Capsulimonadaceae > JARLGU01. The sequence goes on along the minus strand of DASXUY010000014.1, from coordinate 214,880 downwards.
TAATCTTGTTCACTACCTCAGCGGCAGTGTAGCCAAGCATGCGCTCCGCCCCGACATTGAAGATCTGTATCACCCCTTTAGCGTCGGTGGCAATACTTGAAAAATTCGCGCTGTTAAAGATGGCGCTTTGCAATGCGCCAGCCTTGTGCAGAGCTTCTTCTGCCCGCTTGCGTGGAGTCACGTCTTCCATTGCCAATACCAACAACTCACCATGAGGCCCTTCGAGCAGCCTTCGTGCATTGAGCAGCATCACTCGCCTGCCGATGAGCGGAAAGTCGTGTTCGAGTTCGAAATCGTTGAACACCGAGCTTTTCGGCACGACATCCTCAAGGAGCCGCCGTAGGTCGGGTATGTCCCACTGACCATTTCCAAGCTCATAGATAAGGTGGTGTTCCGTCTCTTCGGAGGTCACGTGGAACGTCTGGTAAAACGCGAGGTTCGCGGAGTGAATTCGAAGTGTGGTATCGAGGATCAGCAACGGTTCACGTACAGTGTCGACGATGTTTTGCGCGTACGTTTCGATCGCCTTGACATCGTCCTCGGCGCGGCGACGCTCGGTGACATCCTCCATCGCGAGCATAAGGAGCTCGGTGTGGCCGATGCCTTTAAGCTGCCTTGCGTTAAGCAGCATGATCCTTCGACCGATGAACGGAAATGTATGCGCCAACTCGAAGTTGTTAAAAACAGAGTTTTTAGGAACGATGTCTTCCAGGAGAGTTCGTAGCGCAGGGATATCCCACTGGCCGTTACCAAGCTCGTAGATCAGTCGGTTTTCCGTGTCAGCCTGCGACACCTGAAATGTTTGATAAAATGCCTGGTTCGCCGAGTGAACCCGTAGCGTCGTATCAAGCATGAGCAACGGTTCGCGAAGTGTGTCTACAATGTCTTGCGAAAAGTTTTCAAGTGGCATAGAACATCCTTTACGGTCATGTCCAACACCACTAGGCGCGAGAAAAGTGTTTTCAATGAGAAGGTATATGTATCCAAAATAATCCCCCCCACAAACATCCCGCCATTTCTTGCCCGCTAGAAAGCAGGGCGACTGGGCCCGCCGCCAGCCCTGAGACCGGAAAGCAGGCGGTCGCCCCAGTCGACTACAGCACCACCAGCTTTCGCTGCGCTTCGGTGTATCGCTCCAGTGTCTCGGGCAAGAAGTACTGGGGCTCGTCCATCGTTGCGATATTCTGGGACATCATCCAGCTTGGGCCGTAGCCGATGTGCAGCGTTTTGCGCGTGGCGCGCGACCGATTGACGTAGCCGCCGTGCCGCAAGTGCTCAGTGAACAGGACGGCATCGCCAGCCTTGACTTCCAGCGGGATCATTCCCGGCTCGGTGTCCGGATCGCTGCCATACGGCGGCGGGAGGTTGGTCTTGTGAGTGCCGGGCACAACGCAAAATGCGCCATCGTCCTTGGATACATCGTGCAGGAAGTAGATCATGCGGACCATCATGCAGTCGGGGCCATTAGAGTTGAAAGCGTACCGGTACTTATGGGCAATTGGTCCACCCATGTGCGACCCGGTGGCATTTCCATGGTATCGCAGTCTGATTTCGCTGTTATTGATGCGAACGCGTCCCTGAACAATGCCATTGATATACGCCATAGTTCGCGGGTGATCGACGAGGAAATCGAATGCACGGTCGGCGTTAAAAAAGTCCTCGATAATAAGCGTCTTGCCGTCAGCGCTAGACCCCTGCGCGTGGTAGCCAAGGTCTGCGTCTCGGTGGTACTCCGCGCCCCACGGGCTTACCTTGCGCGGAGCCGCGTCGACGTGACGTAGCGCGTGCTCCTCCAGCCGGTCAACAGCGACCCGCAAGTCCGCGACCTCCGACGCTGTCAACATGCCGGGAAGGACGAGATAACCGGTGCGGTCAAATTCATACTGCTCTAGCGAATCCATAATGCTCCTCCAAACAAGAGTAGAAACTAACTAGGAGCCATTATAAACATTGCGCCAGCTGACGTCTTTGATAGATCTCGCGATCTTTTGCAGTATCTTCCGCTAGGACGCAAACGAGGCGAATATACCGCACGGATAGGCCCGATCCCAACCGAGCCGTCTTAGGCGAGACACGGGGCAAGCGACACGCTGGTTGACCTATCTTCCGGCCGGTGCAGCCATCCGCCGAAATCTTGCGGGCGACGTCCCGGTGTTCTGAGTGAATGATCGCGTGAAGTGGTGAATTGATTCGAACCCGGCGGCGCGGGCAATTTCCTTCACCGGCGTATCGCCCATAGTCAACTCGGCCTTGGCTTTCTCGATCCGCATGTGGACCACCAGTTTCTGCGGTGACGTCCCGTGGATCGCCTTGAAGATCGCAGACAGGTGAGACGGGCTGACAGAGGCAGCGTCGGCGATATCGCTCAGCCGGATAGGTTCGTGGAAGTGGGCGCGTATATAGCGCATCGCATCGGCGACATATTGCTGATGCCGCGTGTCTTTGATGTCCGCACTGGCGCTGGACGATGCGCGGTAGAGGAGCGCCAAGAGATCAAGCATGGCGCTTCGCTTTTGCAGGAAGCTCGCCATATCCTGCAGACCATGGCAGCTCAGCATACGCGCAAAGTGCCACTCGTAATCCGCCGTGGACGCGACCTCGATCCTCCCGGGAAGAGCATGCGGGTCAGCGGTCTCGCTTCCGATCACCTCGTGCTCATCGAAGCAGCGTCGCTCGCCGTTCTGTGGGTACGGCGCCTGGGTCGCGGCGCTGTCCGTGCGCTCGATCACGTCGAAGTGGATGTTAAGCATGTGGAGGCTGGATCCGGCGACGCTGCTAAAGTGGAACGGAACGCCGGGGCGGACCAGAAATGCGACACCGCTAGCGATCTTGTAGTCGATACCATCGAGATGATAGTCGCCGCTGCCGCGTTTAAAGTAGTGGAGCGCATGGTCGAGCGTGTAAGCTGGCCCAAAGGTCATCCCCAGCGGCGTTTCGAAATCATGGACAAGGCGAATGTATGGCGCAATGGCAGCTCTTTCAAGTGACATGCCGCCATTATATCGCAATTGAGCGACGTATGGCCGGATGCTTGGGGTGGTAAAATGAGCGAGCGGCCAACGGAGGCGATGGAGAGTTATGAAAACAGCTTTGATTACGGGGATCACTGGACAGGATGGTTCGTATCTCGCGGAGCTCTTGCTAGGCAAGGGCTATATGGTGCACGGCATCATCCGCCGGTCAAGCAGCTTCAACACGGGACGTATCGAGCACCTATTTGATCAACCGCAAGCGTCCGCCGAACGCCTCAAGCTGCATCACGGTGACCTGCAAGATGCTGGGGGCATGCGCCACCTTGTCGATCATGTGCAGCCCGACGAAGTCTACAACCTCGGCGCTCAGTCACATGTGCGAGTCTCATTCGACTTGCCGGAATACACGGCTGAAGTTGATGCGCTCGGCACGCTTCGTCTGCTCGAGGCTGTGCGCGACTTCCGCGACCGCACGGGACGTGATGTCCGCTTTTACCAGGCAAGCTCGTCGGAGATGTTCGGCTCTACTCCCCCGCCGCAGAACGAGTTAACGCCGTTCCGCCCGCGTAGCCCATACGCGTGCGCCAAGGTCTACAGCTATTTTCAGTGCGTCAACTACCGTGAAAGCTACGGGATGTTCGTGTCGAACGGCATCCTGTTCAACCACGAAAGCGAAAGACGAGGCGAAACATTTGTCACGCGTAAGATTACCCGCGCCGCAACTCGCATCAAGTTAGGGCTGCAATCAAGCCTCACCCTGGGCAACCTCGATGCGGAGCGGGATTGGGGCTTTGCGGGTGATTATGTCAAGGCGATGTGGATGATGCTGCAAGCGGACACGCCCGACGATTACGTCGTCGCAACCGGCGAATCGCACAGCGTCCGCGAGTTTCTCGACGCCACGTTCTCAGCGCTTGATCTCGACCCCGACAAGTATGTGGAAACCGACCCACGCTTCTATCGTCCAGCGGAAGTGGACGCGCTTCGCGGAGACTATTCTAAGATCGCGAATGACCTGGGTTGGCGACCTGAGATGGATTTCCAAGCGCTTGTGCAGAGGATGGTCGCCCACGACCTTGATTTAGCGCACGCGGAAAGCCATGCTGCGTCGAGAGTACCGCACTCAAAGCCAAACTGTAGCGCCACCTAGAGGCTCGTCAGCAACACATCCGCAACGAGCGCGATTGTGTCGGGGCTAAGGATGGTTGAGGGAAGCGAGATAAACAATCCCCTATCGGTAGCGCGTTCAGCTCCTGGATAGTCGGTTGCTCGAATATCAAGGCCTAGGTCGCGCAGTACGGGCTGCCGCGCGAAGTTGCCACTCACGATAGGCCGGTTCTCCACGCCCTCACCGCTGAGCCGTTGCGCAAATTGGCGCATATCGACACGTTCATCGCCAGCAACGATGAACGGAAATCCAAACCACACTGGGGATGAGTTCTCTGCTGCGTGCGGAAACTCAAGTTGGCCGCGCCATGCGCTATGCCCGCGAAGCGCGTCGATTAGCGCGGTTCGGTTGGCGACACGCGCGGCGTTCATCGCGGGTAGCTTTCGAAGCTGGCAAAGTCCAATGGCTGCTTCGATCTCGACAGGACGCACATTGTAACCAACGTTGACGAACAAAAACCTCGGGTCAACGCCGGGATTTGCAGCTTCCCAAGCGGGTCGGTCACTGAGTTCCCGTGTCCACCCATGCGCACGCAAGCAGAGCAGCAATTCGTAGTCGGCCTTCTCCTGGCAAATCACCATGCCGCCTTCACCCGTAGTCATGTGATGGGAAAAGAAGAACGAGTAGGTCCCGAGTTGGCCCGCAGCCCCGAGGTATTTGTCGCGCCACATTGATCCAAGCGACTCGCACGTGTCCTCGATAAGCAGCAAGTTGTGGTCGCGCGCAGCCTGTAGGATCTCGTCCATCGGGCCGCAATTTCCGAGGACGTGGACGGCAAAAATGGCTCGCGTACGTGGCGTAAGCTTCCTAGCGATCTCACCCGATTGGACATTCAGCGTTTGTGGATCGATGTCGAGAAAAATTGGCTTCAAGCCGTGCTGAAGCAGCGGCGCGACCGAAGTCGACCAGCAAAGCGATGGCACAAGCACCTCATCGCCGGGCTGGAGCGCGTTCTCACGCCGGAAATTGCACGCGACAGCGACGGCGAGGAGATTGGCCGACGACCCCGAGTTCACCATCACGGCGTACGGTGATCCGATAAACTTGGCGAACTCGCGCTCGAACTCGCGCACCACGGCGCCCATGGTCAATTGGCCGCTAAGCAAAACACGCACCGCATCAATCAGTTCTTCGTGACCAATACTTAGCGATGCGAGGGGCAGTAGCGGAGGTTGCGCGTCAGCGGCGCGTTTGTGATCCCACTCGGCTGCGAGTGCGGTTTCCCACGTTGCGATTTCCATAGTTAACTCGATAAGGGCCGGCGAATCAGATCGCCAATCCCATTCCCCGGAACGCGTCCCGGAAGCGATTTTCCCACGTATGATCCCGCTGGCATCGTTCATAGCCTGCGATGCGAATCTTCTCGCGCTCGTTATCGTGCGCAAGATAGTATTTCGCCTTGTCTACAAGCTCGTCGCAGCTCGAAAAAGTTTCCACCTCGCGACCAAACTCATAGAATTCTGCTAGCTCATTACAGTGCTCGACCAGATAAAATCCGCCGCTCATGGGGACCTCGAAGTCGCGAAGTTTCACTTGGCAGATCTTCGTACCATCGAGGTGCGTCTCGCCGCATCCACCAAAGCCGAGGTTGATTTTCGCGCGGCTATACAGCCGTATCATGTCATCGTCCGAGAGCGGCGGACCCACGTGTACCCGCGCACTCGCGGCGATAGGATCCGCCGCCACGACTGCCGGGGCCAAACCAACCCGCCGTTTGACCGCATCTACCCCGCTGGCGGTGAACAGCTTCAATAGCCGTCGCGCTATGCGTTTCGGAGTGGGCTCGGGAATTGGCGGCTCAGGGATCCACAAGGGGCCCCACACGTGAACGTCGCAGCCAGCATCCGCAATTGCCGCAATATACTCGGGACGTTGCCCATACCGCTGCCCTACGAAGGCGACATCGAATTCGTAGGGACCGTCGTAGTGCCGATAAACAGCCGGATTTGCCGCCATCTGGCAATACTCTGGCCGCGCCCCAAGCGCTCTGTAGTCGTCCATGCGGAACCGCTCTACGGTCAGGCACCAGTCATACACGGGCGAGATGGTTTCAACGAGATGCAGCTGGTAGGACGCGTTCAGGTAGAAATTGACCGTGACAATTCCCAGTGCCTTGATTTCTTGCACCGCTTCCGTGGAAATACAGGCGTCGTACAGGCCTCCGAAAAACACGTCCACAGGATCGTCGGCATGGGCAGCCTTTACCTGGCGCACTATCTCCGCCGACAACACTGGCCGGTTCTTTGCGATGTACTTTACATGTTCGCGGTTTCTGGTGTCGAGGTATTTGAATGTCTCGGTCAGATCTCCCTGAAATTCCGTCACCTTCGCGCCCAAACCTCGAAGTGCCGCGACGCAGTTATCGCCCCACAGGTTAGACTGAACAGCTGCGTTGCCGGTAGTCGCCGAGATGTAAAAAATGTGCATAGTTCGAAGCAGTCCTATCGGCTAATTGTTGCCTCGGGTCGCGACTTATATTCTTCATAAACGGAGTCAATGCCCTGCGTTAGAGAAATCGCTGGTTTCCAACCCATGCTTGTCAGCTTGGTTATATCAAGCAGCTTCTGCGGCATGCCGTCGGCTACAGCGGAGTTGAAGCCAATCGCGCCGGTGTATCCGACCGCATTCGCCGCCAGCTTGCCGAGATCGGCAATCGCGATATCGTCGCCACTGCCGATATTGATCGTGTCAGCGCTTTCGTACTGCTCCATCAACAGAACACACGCTTCCGCTAAGTCATCGCTATGGAGAAACTCGCGGCGGGCCTTTCCGGTACCCCACAAAGCTACCGACGCAAGACCGTCGCGTTTGGCTTCGTGGAAGCGGCGGATCAGAGCAGGAAGCACATGGGAGCGAGTGAGGTCGTAGTTGTCGCCGGGTCCGTACAGGTTGCACGGGATGACGCTGACGAAGCGGTCGCCGTACTGGCGGGCATAAGCCTGGCACATCTTGATCCCAGCGATTTTGGCGATGGCATACGCTTCGTTAGTCGGTTCAAGGGGCCCGGTCAGCAGCGCGTCTTCGCGCATAGGCTGCGGCGCGAGCCGGGGATAGATGCACGAACTGGCAAGGAACATCAACTTCGTGACGCCATAATCGTGGGCGGCCTGAATCACGTTCTGTTGTATGGTCAGGTTTTCGGCGAGAAACTCAACAGGGTATGTGTCGTTGGCCTTGATGCCGCCGACTTTTGCGGCAGCAAGGTAAACGTACGCTGGCCTCTCAGTCTCGAAAAACGCGCGCGTGGTGCCTCGGTCCAGCAGGTCCACATCGTTGCGGCTCCGGACGACAACGTTGCCGTACCCATGCCGCTCCAGTGCGCGAACAAGGGCGGATCCGGCAAGGCCGCGGTGTCCGGCTACGAAGACTTTAGCGGTTTTATCGATTGGCGTCATAGCGTAGCTAACACAATAGGATCGATCGCAATCGGGACTTCCGAACAGCAATGCCCGGTACGATACTATACCATCTAGCCCGCCAGAGGCCCGCACTGCACTGGCTCTTTCGTTGACTACCCAGCGCCCCCTCCTTGCCCGACCCCACCCAGGCCTTTTTATCGTCGGTGCTTGGTGCGGGCGATGATGTGGTTCTGCAGGTCGCGGGGAATGAGCTTGAACATCTGTGAGTAGCCTGCGACGCGCACGGGAATATTGCCATAATGCTCGGGATCGTCCTGAGCCAGTTGCAGACGCTCCGCCGTTGTGACGTTCCACTGCATCTGCCCCACCCCCATCGCAATCGCGGATCGTATAAGGTCCGCAAGCAGGCGCACACCCCCTGGATTGTCCAGCATGTCCGGGTCAATCTCTACTATCGCGGCTGAGCCTCCAGCAGCCCGGTCGTGCGGCAGGCGTGCCAGCGAGTTAAGCATGGCCGTAACGCCCTCCGTGTCCCGTCCCTGATGCGGCGATAGCGAGTAGGCCAGAGGCTCACCGCCCTTGCGGCCATCCGGTGTCGCCCCGACCGCTTTGCCGAACTCCAGGTTTACCAGGAAGGAGAAAAGGTGGACGAAATAGCGTCCATTGAGCGGACTGCGCATTTGGTCCATCAGCGTAATGAAATCATTCGCAACTCGCGCGGCGAGAGCATCCACCTCGGCATCGTCGTTGCCGTATTTCGGCGAACCGTTAAGCAACAGTCGCCGAAGGGGTTCGTGGCCATCGAAATCGGATCGTAGCGCAGCAAGCAGGTCGTCGGATTTCACTCTCGTCCCCGTAAAGAGGAGGTGCTTCAGAGCCACCAGGCTGTCGGCGACGTTTGCGGTGCCCATAAAGCAAATTGAGTGGTAGTTGTAGACGGCGCCACCGTCCGTGATGTCGCGCCCACGCTGAATACAGTCGTCGGTGAGGACAGACCAGAGGGGAAGGGGGCCACGTTCACGTTGCGCAAGTTCGCACCGGTTGCAGTGGTAGACCATCCTCTCCGCAAAGTACGCCACCTGAGCAGAGTACGCCGCGTAAAACTCCTCGAACGTTTCTAGTGTCTCCAACGCTCCCGTCCGTGGGCCTTCCTGCACACCGGTTCGGGGATCCACACCTCCGAACAGCGCCAGTTCTACACATTTGAGCGCGTTGAACCATCCGGAGACAGCGTGCGGAATAGCGCGCCCCGGTATGGTGAGCTCGACGCAGCCTATCGGGGCGTAATCGCGGGCATCGGCTACCGCAATCCCCCTGTCGGTGAGCGCTTTGATGAAGCAGTCATCATTGAATATGAACGGGATGCCGCCGCCACGGGCAATCACTTCCGACGCGTGCTCAATGAACGCGGGTGATGTCGCCGTCCCCACGCGTATCGAAAGGTCTCGGATCACTCCCGCATTGCGGGTTGCCTCCAGAATGATTTCACTCAGTTCATTGACTGCATCATGACCGTCTTTGTCGACGCCACCTATGGTAATCGCCTGGACATCGTAGTCCAGGTAGAGGCGACACGCCAGCTCTTCCATCAACTCGACCGCGTCGTTGCGAGTGAGACGGCCTGAAAGCCTGTCTGCCTGGTAGTACGGATACAGGATCTGATCCAATCGCCCGATTGAGTTGGCGTTGATTCCGTCTTCGCCACAAGTCAAAATGTGCGCTAGCCAGAGAGACTGCACCGCTTCGTGGAACGTTCGCGCTCCACGGGCAGGAACTTGAGCACATGCGTCGGCAATGCGTTCTAAACGCTTGCGCTGAATGCCATCGCTCCTAGATGCCTTATCCACCGCTACACCTGCATAGCGTGAACCCAGTAATATCCCAGCGTCGCACACATTCAGTGCCGCGAGCCAGAAGTTCTCCTTCGATGGGTACTCCGGGTCCGATGGGACGCTTTCGGTAAGCAGTTGCTGAACTTCGGCCCGAATGCCTTCGAACCCCATCCTGAGCACCTTGGCGTAGTCCCGTATTGAATGGTTTTCCGTCCAGCCCATTGACCATGTTGCAGCAGTAGATCGGCGTCCCCAGCCAGTCGGTGTCGCCGATAGACCCACCGCCGATTCCCCCACCGCTTGTAGTCCCGTAGGGTTGGGCGAGTTCCACGAAGCGCCTGTCCAGTGCAGCCAGGTCTCGCGTAGTACCGGAATGTCGTCGATAGCTACTCCCAGTGCCTTGCAGCGATTGACATCAGAGGGGCAAGCAGGGTCCGGCAGGTCGAAGCGACACGGATCCGGAAGGTGGTTTCCTGCCAGCGTCCATTCTTCGTCAACGACAATGTTCGCGAGTTTGACTCGCTCAAGCAGTGCGGCGGCGCGAACCTGAACGCGAGATCGGCCACCTGTACACGCTCTCAAGAGCGAGACAGCGTTGATAAACGCATCGTTGTCGACAAACGAGCCCTTCCGGCCCATGATCTCCTCGCGAAGACGACCGAGCCGCGAAGTGTCGGCGATGTGTGGCGGAAGGGAAAGAGTCGTTGTCATGGCGCCTATCCTTAATGCGAGAATTGGCGTGCAAGCATACTTTCCTCATTGTACGTCGTCTGCACTCATACGTCTTTGATAAATCTGACGATCTTTTGCTTATTTCTCTCGGAATGGCGCAGGTTATCAGGCAGGAATGTAAGTGTGCGCGATCATGGAGATTGCCTGAGCGCTCGCCGTGGTAAACTCTACACGTGAACCCTGAACCCCTTGACCTGCCGTCCGTCCTTCGTTCTCGTCTCGATCCCGGCGAAGCGCCGCAATGGACCGGCGCGCCGGATGGCGCAACGCTGGCGTCGCGTACGAAGCCGTTCGTGGCGCTTGGGGCTCTGGCGGCGGTGGCGATGGTGGGCTGGGTCGCGCAGACGGTCCACGCTTTCGCTGTGCACGCAGACAACGCTGGAATTCTGGCGCTCTCGCTGCTGTTCGTCGGTATCCCGTACATCGTGTTCACGGCGTTGTTGCTCCACGCGCCATATTCAGCGCGAGCACGAGCCGAGCGAACGTTGTACGCGATTACCGAGCGACGGTTGATTCTCATGCAGGGCATAGGCGAAGGCGGTTTCGACAGCGTCGAGCCGAAGTCTATCGGCAGTGTTACCATTCGGCGCGGTGATATCTACATCCACTCCGCCCCCGATGCCCCCGCGCGCATCTGGAAGCTCTCCGGGCTCCCCGACGCTGGGGAGGTCGCGGACAGGCTGCGCGCGCTGGCAGGGCTCGACGCTACTTTCAACACAAAGGTCTGAACTACGGCTTTCAGATCACCTTGGTCGTCGCGCGAGCGCAGCAAACAATCCGCATAGCCTCGCGTTTATGCAACGATCCATTTTCAGACACCGCGCGGGCCAAGCGTGCGTCCTCCATCGACCAGATATTCCGCGCCGGTAATGAAGGACGCTTCATCTGATGCAAGGAAGACGATGACTGTTGCGAACTCATCGGGACTGCCCTTGCGACCGAGGAATGTGCCGTTGCAGGGTACGAGCGGTTCGGACTCAAGGGCCACCAGACCCGGCGATACGCAGTTGATGTTGATACCCGAAGGGCCAACCTCCATGGCCAGCGATTTCGTGAACGACACCAGCGCGCCTTTGCTGGCGGCGTAGACTGCCAATCGGGGTATCCCAACGCTTGCGGCAATCGACGTAACGTTGACGATCTTGCCGTATGCACGCTCCACCATGCTCGCCAATACGGCATGGGTGAAATAGAGCGTCCCTTTGACGTTCAGGTCGATAATCCATTCCCATGAACCATCGGGAATATCCTGAAACAGGCAAGCATTTTGCCAGCCTGCTCCTGCGTTGTTGACAAGAATATCGATCTTGCCGAACTCCGCCAAAACCTCGGTCGCAACGCGCCTGACGTCGTCACTCCTTGTAATGTCCACGCCAAACGCTGAAGCGTTGCCTCCGGATCTGCGGATAGCTGCCGCCACCGCTTCAACCTTGTCGCGATCAATGTCGGCCAGCGCGACTGCAGCGCCCTCGCTGGCTAGCTTCAATGCCGTCGCCTTGCCAATGCCGTTGGCGGCACCCGTTACGATGGCAGTCTTGCCGTGAAAACCCATGCTGTTCTCCCTCCATTCCGCTCGTTTGAAGCTCGTAAAAACCCGTTGCGGTAAGCGACATCATCAATAGGCCGATTGACGATTATCCCGAACCGCTCGATTTCGTGCTTGTTATGCCTTCCAGGTCACCTTACCAGCCGCCGCCAGCACCACCTCCTGCACTAGGGAGTCATGCTCGTAGGTGTAGGGGTTGCTCAACTCGCCGCTGACGATTTTCGCGAACTCCAGCAACTGATACTCATATCGGTCACGTGTCACCCCAAAGTCAACGGTGTGCGACCCTGCGGAGTATCCCGGAATGGCTTCTTTCAAGATGAGGCTCATAAGCAATGGCTCGCCATCGAAACGCTCCATCGGACAGAGGTCAACCGAACCGTTGGTTCCGCAGAGCTTGAACCGACGGCGGTCAAGCCCACCGACCTCTAAACTACTGGCTCGCAGTGTTGCAGTCGCGTAAGGGTATTCCAGAATCGCGAGGCAGTTGTTCTTGATGGTATCGGGAAATCCAGGCGCGGATTTCAAAAACGACAAAACCTGCTGTGGTCGCCCCATAGTCGCCACGATAAGGTCGATGAGGTGACAGCCCAGGTTGAACATGATGCCACCGGGGAACTGCCCCAGATAGTGCTGATACGCGTCGCCACCGTAGTCGTGGCTCATGCTCGCCTGGATTTCGAAGACCTCTCCCAGCCACCCTTGCCGCACCGCGTTTATCGTCCACTGCATGGCCGGATTGTTGCGAAACATGTAGCCCATCTGGAACGGCAGATGGCGTGCATTGCATCCATCGAGAAGCCTATCGAACAGCGGCATGTCTTCACCGCCTGGCTTGTCCATATGGATTGCTAGACCCCGCTCCATGCAGCGAATGGCGGTCGGCACCAGATCGTGGTTCGGAGTCTCGACCATCACCGCCTGCAGACCCGGAAATGCGAAGAGCTCTTCTTCGCTCATCCACGCCAGCCCCTCATAGGGCCGCAAGTCGTCCCCGGCAAACCTCGCCGCCTTGCTGGAGCGGTCGTCGACGACGCCCACGACCTCGAATACGTCGGGGCGGAGACGCAGGGCGTTCATTTTGGCCCCTGCGTGTTCATGGCAAACACCGATCTGTCCGATACTTACCTTGGTCATCGGTCACCCCTTCACGGTCTAAACTATCCACGAAAACTGCGGGTTCTGCTTCTTGATTAACTCAGTGATGCGGACAACTTCAAGCCCCTCCGAGCTCTTAACCGGAAATGGCACGTCGCAACGTAGCGCGTTGTATATATGGCGCACAATCTCGATTTCAACATGCTCCCACATATTCGTCTCGGGCGCCACTTGTCGCGTTTCCACAATCCAGGGGAGTTCCGGCTCGGCGCACATTGCCTGCCCCACCGCCGGGCTTTCCGCACGAGCTGCGGCGACAGGCCAGCGGAATTGCGGATCGAGGTATTTGAGCTGGATTTCCTGCTGGTCTTGGCCGTAGATCAGCGTGCCCCGGTCACCGTAAACCGCGCAGTACGGCGACGCAAGCGCTACCGAATTGCTGATCTCGATTTCGACAACCATATCGTTCTCGCCAACGAGCGTGACCTTAACGTGATCGTCGGCGTCGCCCGGTGTCAGAATACGGCGGAGGTAACTCCACATGTCGCGCACCGGGGTGCCGAGGAGCTGGAGCCCCTGGTCGATCAGGTGTGGACCCCAGACACTCAGCTGGCCGCCGCCACAATCTAGGCGCATCTGCCAATCGTTGCGCCGCATGAATGCATGATGCTTGGACAGCTTTACGATATTGATATGCCCCAGCAAGCCCTCGGCAACAATCGCCCGGGTATTCGAAAAAGCTGGTTCGAACCGGTGGTTATGACCGAAGAATAGCTTGCCGGGATAGTCGTGGACGAGTTGCTGTAAGAGCCGGTAATCAGCCGCTGTGACACCGATTGGCTTCTCGAGCAGAACCGTCTTCCCTGCCGCGAGCGCCTGCGCGGCATTTCGCGCGTGATCCAGCGACGGGGTCGCGATGATCGCAAGCTCCACGTCGGGGTTGGCGAGAAAAGCTGCGAAATCGGTATACGCCATCCCGCCGTACTCGACAGCTTTGGCCCGCACTCGCGCGTCATCGACGTCACAAAGCCCAACCAGCTCATACTTTTCCCGGTCACGCGAAAAATAGTGGCAATGTTGATCCCCGAACCGCCCGACACCGCAAACTCCGAAATTGATCTTCCTCATCTGCTGGCCCCTCTCCGGACGCAAAGGCCACTGTTCCAGATGCTATGCGAAAATTCGCGGAGTGGAAGGCCCCTGCCCTTTGGCGTGCAATGTTCCCTATTGTACGGGTTGCATGGGATGCGCACCAGCCACGATGCCGCCTATTTGGGACACTATTCTGTCGAATGGGAAGTGTGGCGGCGAAATCAAACACCGCGGGAGCGATGCGCGCAGGTTCAAAGCGAATATCTGGATTCGCGAGGAGTTCGACCGGTAACTTGCTTGAAGACTCTCCTAAAATAGGCGGGCGAACTGAAGTTAAGCACGCTACTGATCTTCTCGACAGTATTTTCGTGTTCGGTAAGCAGTTCGACAGCATGCTGGATTCGGACGCGGTTCTTGTAGCCGATAGGGGTACATCCGACAGCTTGGAGAAACGCCCCGTAGAATCTTGACTCGCTCATAGCGCATAAAGCGGCCAGGTCGGCCACGTGGAACTCCTCTGTATGGTGAGATTCGATATAGTTGACAGCCGCTTGAACGGGGTTCTTTACCATCGGCACATCGTCAAAAGCAAGAATGTTCACGAGGTCGCGATAGATCAAGTAAAAGTTGCCAAGCGCAATGAGCATAGAATCCCCGCCCTCGGCGTACGCTGCATGTATCTCGTCAAACTTGTTCTTGATTGAATTGTCCCACCCTGTGACTTTCTGGAGTTTGTAGCGGCGCACCGCTCTCGTCACATCGCCAATCTGGTCGATTGGATTGAACAGAAAATGGATTGACCAATACTCAATATCAGGAGAGCCGATCCAATCTGAAACATACCTTTCGCCTTTCGGCACAAATACGAAGTCACCGCTCGTAAGGTCAAAACACTCTCTTTCAGAAGCAAACCTTGCGTGCCCTTTGAGCACATAGCCTAAACTGTAGTGCGGCGTGCCGATACGCCCATCGTATTGGTTCGTGTCCCTGTACCGGTACTTCGCGACTTTGAGGCTAGACAGGAAGAACGACGGGGCTACAAACGTCGAGGCGACACGACGATTCGCATTAGGCAGGAGAATAGTATCCATATTGGGGTGTAAAGTGCCTTGTAGTGCTGATGCCCGATTGGTAAGCTAAATTGACCGACATCGACAGGGCGCAACACTGTCTTACAGAGTCCTGAATTACAGCGAGCGGTTGACCATTACTGGCAAGCGCACCCGTGGCAAGACCTCGTTCTTTTCGCAAATGCAAAGAGCCAGCATCCGCCGGACGAAAACCGCATTCTCGACATAATTACCTACGCGGTGAATGTCTATACAAACTGAACATGGTCCCGGTTAAGCCTGCGGAAATGGGTGACTTCGCGGTCCCCCGCGCACCTTGGCGCAGACTGGTAGGAGTATTGTACACCGCATGAACACCAAGCAGATACTATTTACCGCACCTTATGAGGCTAGGCTCGTAGACACGGAACTCGCTGCCCCCGGCGAAGGCGAAGTACTTGTAAGAACCGAATTCACAGCGATAAGCGCAGGCACAGAACGCGCGAACCTTGTTGGCGACAAGAACATCAGCGGAGTCAGAGAGCAGTGCACCGAGGTCAAATTCCCGCGCGCCTTGGGCTATAGTGGCGCAGGAGTGGTCGAGCAGATTGGCTCGCGCGTCACGAACGTTAAGCCTGGCGACCGAGTAGTGATCAGCTTCGGGCTGCATCGCCAGTACA
This sequence comes from Capsulimonadaceae bacterium, assembly GCA_036504535.1. Lineage (GTDB taxonomy): Bacteria > Armatimonadota > Armatimonadia > Armatimonadales > Capsulimonadaceae > JARLGU01. The sequence continues at coordinate 199,352 of DASXUY010000014.1, read as the reverse complement.
ATCTGGTCGGCCAGAGTCAAGTTCACAAGATCGTTCACGAAAGTGTCACATCGCTTGAAGCAGCGTTCGTCGTAATCGCAGGGTTTTCTATCGCAGGGATCCGCAAGACCAGGCTGGAAATCGGGGAGTCCGCGATGGTCATGGGGCTGGGTATCCTCGGTATTCTGGCCGTCCAACTCTGTCGCATCGCTGGCGGGGTCCCAGTAATCGCTGTCGATCCCAACGAGGCGCGGCGTGCCCTTGCTCTCCAGAATGGGGCCGATCACGCGCTCGACCCGACCGGTCCCGACTTCATAGACAACGTCAAGGCACTGACCTATGGCAAAGGAGTCAACTCCATAATCGAGGTGTCCGGTGTCTCGGTCGCCCTCTCTCAGGCTCTCGATTGCGCTGCCCCTTTCGGCAGAGTCGCGCTACTGGGCTGCTCGCGTACTCCAGGGGCACCGATAGACTTCTACCACCAGGTGCACTATCCGGGAGTCACTATCGTGGGGGCGAACAACTTCGCACGCCCAATCCGCGAGTCGTCTCCTGGAAATTGGACTGCGTCAGACGACTACGGCGCGATCTTGGGCCTGATCGCAGGTGGTCGTTTGAACATCCGCCCACTCCTCTCGGCCCCGATCTCACCAGAAGACGCGCCGGATATCTACCGGCACCTCGCCGCAGATCCCGCAGGTTTTCCAATCGGAGTCGCATTCGATTGGCGCAAACTCAACTGATCTGGGTGCGACCTCAGGATCGCGCAAGGCGTGCAGGCAGCTAACTCCCCACCCTCAATACCACTTTGCCGATATTCTCGTTGCGGGCCAGGATTTCGTGAGCCGCCTCTACCTCAGCAATTGGCAAGATCTTATGGAGCACGGGGCGAAACGTATTCCTATCGAACGCAGGGTAAACGTCGCTGACCAGGCGACTGAGAACAGCGGCTTTCTCAGTGACTGTACGACTGCGAAGAGTGCTGCCGATGAGCTTAAGCCGTTTGACAAAGAGCGTCTTGAGGTCAAGCTGGGTCACGTCCCCGGCGAGCGTCGCGATGACAATCCACCGACCGAACCGCGCCATGCTGGCAAAGCAGTCGCCCATTAACCGGCCGCCGACACAGTCGAGAACGACATTGATTTCGTTGCTGGCAAAGATGTCTCTGACATCCACTTTACTTGAGTTGACGACCAGGGCGGCACCGTGCTGTCGGATGGCATCCGCCTTTTCGTCGCTCCTCACGGTTGCGATGACGCGCGCCCCGGCGGCATGAGCGAGTTGTGTCGCTGCGATGCCCACACCGCTTGCAGCGGCATGAACGAGCAATGTCTCTCCGTTGCGCAGTTGTCCTTCGCCGAACAGGTTAAGGTGCGCCGTAGCATACACCTCGGGGACCGCTGCGGCTTCCTCAGTCGATAGCCAGGCGGGCACTGGCATCAGTAGCTGATACGGTACCGCCACGAACTCGGCATAGCCTCCGCCGCCCAGAAGTGCGCACACTCGGTCGCCGACACGGTAGGAGCTCTCCGCGTGCGCCTCGTCGCCAATCGCCTCGATCACGCCTGCGACTTCGAGCCCCATCCAGGCCGGCCACCCGGGAGGCGGTGGATACTGGCCGTTGCGCTGCATAAGGTCAGCTCGATTGACCCCGGCAGCTTGGACGCGCACCAATACCTCGTCACTCTTAATAACGGGATCAGGCACATCCGCCCAGTTCAGCTTCTTATCGTGGTCAACCAGTACGGCTTTCATCGTATACCTCTTCGATTTTCTTGAGACTATCCGCCAAGAGGGTTAGCCCTGTCGAGCAGCGGAAAACGGATTGCTCCATCGGACAGGTGTGACGCGTAGATTCCATAGATCATTTCCAGCGCGAGGCGGGCGGTGCGCTCGTTCGAGATTGGCTTGCTGCCGCCCTCGATGGCTTGCAGTAGGTCCCAGGCGGCAAACCGGTTCGCCTCCAGTATCCAGCGGGCCGAGCAGATATCCGTGTGCCCGCAAAGCGAGAAGTCGAGCGGATAAGCTCTGGGTATCACGCGATCTTCGATCAGCGGTACGGTCTCGTAGGAAGCGTGATCCTCAACTGGTCCAGGAGTTCGACTGATCCGCAGCTCATCCTCGGGAACACCATCGCAGAAACGAAGCGTGACGGACCCCTTTGTTCCCTGCACGGTCACGCCCATGTGAACGCTACCGCCGCTTTCGGCAAGCAACCCTTGACGGCTTTCAAAGATACCTCTCACACCACCGGGAAAGCGGAAGGTGGCGAAGATATCGTCTCCCGCAGTCGGCCCAACCGGTTCGATCGTGGCTGTGCGATCGGTGGCCACAATTGGGATCCCATTGGTCAGCACCTCGGCGCGAACCGCCGTAGGCTCCCCGAAAATGAATATCAGTATGTCCAGGATATGTACCCCGAGAACGGCGAGATCTTCTCCGCCGCCGCGATGGTCGCATTTCCCTTTGCCATACGCCGTGAGCGGCCGTCCGATTTCACCGGCCTCGACGATCTTCTTCATTGTCCGAAAGCCGAGGTCGTAGCGTGCAAAGTGGGCGACAAGGAGCTTGATTCCGTATCGCTCAACCAAGGCAACGATCTTATCAGCTTCCGCCAAACTGACAGTCATCGGCTTCTCGGTGTAGACGTGAACACCTCGTTCGGCGGCGTGCCGGATCTGCTGAAAGTGGTCGCCAGGGTGCCGGGAGCAAAGCACGACAATGTCTAGCTTCTCGTTGTCCAGCATCTCTTCGAACGTCCTGTAGTGCTTCTTGGCCCCGGTCAGCGCAATGAGATCATCAATTCCATCTGCGTTAGAATCAGCAAGCGCTGCAATTTCGACTCCGGGCAACCCCCTGAAAGCGACATGGTGCCCATGCAGGCCCAGCATGGGCTTTGACCGGTCTTTGACGATCCCAACTCTCCACTTTGGCACCATAGCGAACCTTATTTCCAGCCACCGCAGCAGAATCCGCCGTCGATCAAATGAGTCGAACCGGTAATAAACGCGCCCTTTTCCGACGCCAGGTAGAGCACGAAGTCAACCACCTCCTGCGTCTCGGCCGCGCGGCCCAGCGGGGTCTTCATGTTCGCCATAGCTTCACGTGTGAGTACGGGGCCGGGAGCTATGCACACGGCTCTGACACCGTGCGGCGCGCCGTAAAGAGCCAGCGACTTCGTTAACCCGATCAAGCCGCTTTTCGCGGTGCTGTAGTCGATAGCTCCCCACCCGTCGCCGGCAATGCCCGTCACGGAGCTAAAGTTGACGATCACACCGCTCCCCTGTCGGATCATGGGAGCAAGTGCAGCATGACAGAAATACACAGGTCCCTTGAGGTTGACATCAATGCCCCAATCGATCACTTCGATATCAAGCTCGTGAAACCCCTCGGATCGTCCGAACACCCGCGATGATGCGCCGCCCGCACAGTTAATAAGGATATCCACGCTACCGAACTCAGATTCGGTCACCTCCACGGCATGCTTGACTTGATCGTATTGCCGAACGTCAACCTGAACGCCAAGAGCCCTGCCGCCGATCTTCCGTATCTCGTCCGCCGCCGCCGTCACGGCGTCGACGTTTATGTCGGTGAGCGTGACACTTGCGCCCAGTTCAGCAAACTTCTGCGCACTCAGCAACCCGATGCCGGACGCCGCGCCAGTGATGATCACGGCCTTCTTCTGAAAGTCCATATGAAAGCTCCTCGTGGATACTCCTAGCATTATACGAAGCGCCCTCTGTTTACACAATCCACGATACTTCAAAGGGGGACACTATTCCATCGAAGAGCACCAAGCGGGGCGTCAGGCAGCGGAGGCTGAGTTCCGCCGCAAAAAAGAACGGCGTAATCGAGACCAAAGGCTCGATTACGCCGCGTCAGGTGAGCGATTTAGCCGTGCGTTGCGACTGGCGTGTACGTGATCGGTGTCAGCGTGGGGTCGCTGAACGTCAGCGTGACTGATACGCTTGCTCCTGCCGCCAAGCTACCAGCCTGTAGCGTTACATAGGGTGTCGGCCCAACATAACCGGACGCGTTCGTCAAGGTTGCGTTCGAAGATAGCCCTTGCAAACTGAGGACAATCGGTCCGTTCAGCGCCACTGGCGAACTGTTCGTGATCGTCACCACCTGAGTAAGGGTCTTCGAGCGGGATTGGACAACAAATCCTGCGGCATTGATGCTGAGCGCAGGAAGCGACAGTGACCCACTAGTCCCCCCGCCGGGAGTCGGGTTAGTGACAGTGACCGCACCCCCACCTGTTAATGCCGCAACTGGAAGGACGGCTACAAGTGAGGAGGAGGTTCCGAATGTCGTTTTGAGAGCGGTGCCGTTAAGCTTGACGACGGCCCCAGGCACAAACAGGCTGCCACTCACTGTCAGAGATGCGTTGGCAGCGCCTGCAGCGGGTGCCACAGGCCGAAGGGCCGTGAGAATCGGTGTCGGATTCGAGAGGCTTACCGACGCAATTGGACTGTGTGTGCCGTCAGCATTTATCACCAACACCGACGCCGATGGGGCAAACGGCGATGTAGGGACGTTGGCCGCTGGTGTCACCGACGCATTGAGTTGAGTGGACGACACAAACGATGTCGTCAGCGGTATCAAATTCCAATACACAACCGACGCCGCGTCGAAGCCCGATCCGTTTACGGTCAACGGGAATGACGTTCCCAGTACCGCAGACGTGGGCGTTACTGATAGGAGTTGGGGCCCCTGAGTGACTGGTCCGAGGTTGGTCGTTGAGATCGCGCCACCGTCTGTCGTGACCACTAGGACAGTGTAATGATGCTCGGTGCCAGTAGCGTTCGCGGGAATGGTGATTGTGCCGGAGTATGCGCCAGGACCCGATGTGGCACCTCCCGCCTGGGACAGTGTCGAGGAATAACTGGGCGTTGGAACCGCCGAGCCGTCCTGATACAAATAGGCGTAAACACCTTGGATGCCCGCTCCAGTCGCATTAACGTTTACCGTCAAATCACCACCCGAGTTTGCAAGAATCGATGGCGTCAACGTGCCGGTGACAGCGGGCGGACTATAGGGCTGCGTTATCGGACCAAACATCTCGTTAGCGTAGCCAGTGCCGTTATTGTCAAACACCTGCAGCAGGAACGTATAGATCTGACTCGTTCCGCTCACATTTGGATCAATGGTTGCGGTTCCTGAGTACGTACCGTTGCCCGACGTGGCGCCGCCTGCCTGATGGAGGTTATCGAACGGTCCCACATACAGGCCGTTTCTGAACATGTATACGTTGCCATATGAGGCATTTCCGTCACTCGCCGCCGCCGTGTATGTGGCCGTAGCAAGCGATCCGGAAGCCGCAAAGGGCGTAGGCGTAATGGAGATGCCGGTTATCGTTGGCCGGGCGAACGCTTGCGAGCGGGTAACGACGGTCGACGTAATCACATTGCCATAATTGTCGTTCGTTTGGAATTCAAATGTCCACTTGTTGGTCTTGCCGGTCGTATTTCCCGGAAGCGTGTAGGTGCCGGTATACGGACCGTTGCCGTTTGTGTTTCCGCCTGGCAGACTCAGGTTGACGTAGTCGTACCATATGTCGTCACGACAAATGGCTACACCGAGACCGCTAGCGCCAACGTTAGAGAACGCTTTCCCCACGAAGGACACGGCACCTCCCGTGGCTGGAATGGCCGACGGCGCAGCGGACACGCCAGCCAGCGTGGGCGGCGTGTACGCCTGAGTATAGGGGCCGACAGCGGTCATGGTATGCGTGTTACTGCCATACTTGTACGATACAAAGACAAAGGTCCACGAGAGAGGACTCCCGACTCCGTTCGCAGAGATCGGAAGGCTACCGGTAAGCGTGTTCGTGGACCCGACAGGAGTGAGCCCAAGTTGACCGCGCCATTGACCGTTGGCGTACGCTATCACCGCGACGCCGTCCTCGTTGGTAGACGTGGCGGTAAATGTGGCGGTGTCTCCCGCCGCCCCGAACGATACGGCAGGTGGCACTGATCGCAGCGATCTCACCGAAAGGTTTGACAATGTCGGTGGCGTTCCGATCGCTTCCGATGATGGCTGAGAGAACGCTGACGTTTTCCACGCCCCGCTAGCATACGCTAGAGACGCTATTGCCGTTACTGTCCACTCTGCAGGCGAACCGTCCGCATTCGGTTCGGTTGCAAACGATCCCGTCCATGTGTTGCCCCCAGCATTCGTCAACTGCAATGCCTGGTAGTAGAATCCATTGCGGTGGATTTCGGCGTAAACCGCAGCATTCGCAGTCGATGCATAGACGACGGTCGCGTTGATGGACACGTTTCCACCGTTTGCGTCAACAGCGCTGGTGTCTAGGGCAACATCGGTCACGGTTGCCGTATCCGGCTCCTGTGTGAACGGGATAGTCGCGGTCGAATACTGCTTGTCATTGCTGCCGAAGATCAACACCTTACAGTTTGCCGGAAGAACGCTTGTGTTTGGACCGAGATCAAGCGTCGCGCTGTACGTATCACCGGTGGTAAGGTTGAGTTCGCCCTGCGTGACGATATTGCCTCGATTGAAAACCTGTGCAAAGCAGTAGCCAATGCCAGCCGGGCTGATTATATCAGCGCTCACAGTGATTGGGCCGCCGTTCGCCACAACGGTGGTGGCAGGCACGCCCCCCACGCTCAGCGTCGGATTCAAAATCGTTATCCCAATGGGCGGTTGAGTGAGTGTTATGGATTTCGATGAATGGGCAGCCCCAGCAGCGGCGTAGAAAACGAGCGTCCACGTCCGTGTTTGCGCTGTCCGGTTGGGCGGCAGTGTGATCGATCCCTGATACTGAGTGCCGGAGACATAGTCGAGGTAGGTCCCCCCAGCGCCATCCGTTCCACAATAGGGACTGCAAGTAAACTGAGATATTCCGTAAGCTGCGGAAGCGTTCCCGCCAACAGTCAGCGTTGCGCCAGCGGCAGGAACAGTAGTCACAGGCGCGCCGCTGATGGCAGCGGTGACCTGTGCCAGGTTCACAGTCGAAGCCAATTGCGTGATTTGCGGAAGTGTGACGGACGAGTGGTTCCCGGCGTAATCGTAGGCAGTGACGCTTGGCGATAGTATGATCGGATTTGCGGTCGAGTTTGCGGGGACATAAACAGAGCCCGTGAATACGTTGGATGTGCCCACCCTCGACATATAAGCTGCCGTTGGATATTGGCCCGCGAGGTCAGCGTAGACATTCGCCAGCCCGGCTCCAGTTTCGGAGACCTTTGCGGTTATGGTGATATTCTGAGAGGCGGCCGTCACGGTCGTCGCGGATGCCGCAGCGCTGCCTATTGTGGGCGCGACACTGTCGAACGCCTGCACGCTGGCGGTGCTCGTAGTGGCCGTGTATGTGGATCCGTTATTGTCGACGGCGGTGATCTTGGCGGTTATATTATTGAAGGCACTCGTGTAGTTCGGGTAAATGGTCGTCGATCCCGTCCATACGTTGCCAGCCGACCTGTAAAACCATAGGCCATAGCCAAGGTCAACGCCATTCGCATAGAGTTCCGCTGTAACGCTAGCCGCGCCGCTCGCTGAAAACGCGATTGTAGCGGATACTGTAAGCTGCCCACCTGCTTGAGGCAGAGCCATAGGCGAAAGTGCCGTATTTGAAATTCCCGCTGCTGCGGCGTTCGGAGCACACAAACGAAGCAGAAATATCGTAGCGATTACAACCTGGGGGGCCATGCGGAATAGCTTCACGAAACACGTCCTTTCGGGACAACATAGGGCGACGAGAAATGAAAACGCCGAAGTACGGAAGACGATACCGCACCCTACGTGTCCACGCTTGCATAGGGACACGCATATGGGATTATATGTTTAGAAAGCACGCCTGTCAATGGGTAATTATTCCTAAGTGTAAATCAGGTAATCTGAGTAGCTTGAATTAGTGTCTCCATCGAACGTTAGCTGTCACTTTTGTATTTTCGATAGACTAGTCCGACGGCGTGTTGCCTTAAGGTAAAATATACAAACAAACGTACGGATAAATAGCCGTCGCCGAACTATCGGCCCACTTTCTTTGTTTCTACTGGGGAAGAACTAGAACATGCCAGATTCAATACGCGTCGTTGGCGCGAACCAGAACAACCTTAAGAACGTCACCGTCGAAATCCCCCGCGATAAACTGGTCGTCATCACTGGCCTATCAGGCTCCGGTAAATCGTCGCTTGCGTTCGACACGATCTATGCCGAAGGGCAGCGCCGGTATGTCGAGTCGCTGTCCGCCTACGCGCGGCAGTTCCTCGGGCAGATGGAAAAGCCCGACGTCGAGCACATCGAGGGCCTTTCGCCAGCGGTCTCTATCGACCAGAAGAGCACGTCGCGCAACCCGCGTTCAACTGTCGGCACCGTCACCGAGATCTACGACTACCTGCGCCTGATGTTCGCGCGTATCGGCACGCCGCACTGCCCCAACTGCGGGCGAATTGTTGCGTCGCAAACGGTCGAGCAGATGGTCGACACCATCATGGAGATGCCCGAGGGCAGCAAGATCCAGGTCATGTCGCCCATCATCAAGGGCCGCAAGGGCGAGTACCGCAAAGAGCTCGAAGACCTGCGCAAGGAAGGCTTCGTGCGTGTCCGCGTCGACGGCCAAATGCACGAGACCAGCGAAGACATTGCACTCGACAAGAACAAGAAGCACGATATCGACATCGTCCTCGACCGCCTCGTCGTCAAGCCCGGCATCGAACGCCGCCTCGCCGATTCGCTCGAAGCCGCGCTGCAAAAGGCCAAGGGCACAGTCGCTATCGATGTCATTGGCGGTACCGAGATGCTGTTCTCCGAGAACTTCGCGTGCTCTTACTGCAATATCAGCATCGAAGAGGTCGCCCCGCGCACATTCTCGTTCAACTCGCCCTATGGCGCGTGCCCGGACTGTCATGGCCTCGGAACGAAGACCGAATTCGACCCGCATCGCATTCTGCCCAACTATGACCTGTCCATCAACGAGGGCGCTATCGCCCCCTACTCCATCGAAGGCGGCGGCACCAAACAGTGGATGACCGGCCTTCTGGAGGCTGTCGCGACACGCTTTGGCTTCACGCTCGATACCAAGATCGCCGACATGAGCGACGAGCAGCGAAAAGCGTTGCTGTACGGCGTCGACGGCACCGTAACCATCGAGATGCGCAACCGCTGGGGCAAGGTGCGCAACTTCACATCGGACTTCGCAGGCATCATCGGCCTCCTCAAGAAGCGCCAAGCTGAGACCGAAAGCGAGAACGTCAAAGAGTGGCTGGGCCAGTACCAGACCGATAAGCCATGCCCTGCGTGCGGCGGACGCCGCCTCAAACCGGCAGCGCTCAGCGTCAAAATCGCCACCAAGAACATCGCCGATATCACGGCAATGAGTATCGAGCACATCGCGGGCTGGTTCGGTGAGTTGAAGCTCACCAAGCGCCAGGCCGTAATCGCTAAGCAGATCGTCAAGGAAATCGAGGCGCGTATCGGCTTCCTGCTCAATGTTGGCCTCAACTACCTGACGCTTGACCGGTCTGCGGGTACGCTCGCAGGCGGCGAAGCGCAGCGCATCCGTCTCGCCACCCAAATCGGCTCGGGCCTGATGGGTGTCCTGTATATCCTCGATGAACCTAGTATCGGTCTGCACCAGCGTGACAACACCAAGCTCATCGAGACGCTGATCCGGCTGCGCGACCTTGGCAACACCATCCTCGTGGTCGAACACGACGAAGAGATGATGGCCGCCGCCGACTGGATTGTCGACATGGGACCAGGCGCTGGCGAACACGGCGGCGAAGTGGTCGCCGAGGGGCCAATCGACGCCATCCTCGCGAACCCGAACAGCGTCACGGGCGCGTTCCTCTCCGGCCGCGAGAAGATCGATGTGCCCGCCGAGAGGCGGCTCCCAGGCGACCGCTTCATTGAGATCAAGGGCGCAACTGGCCATAACCTGCAAAATGTCAGCGTCAAGATCCCGCTCGGGCTCTTCGTATGCGTCACCGGCGTCTCGGGTTCCGGTAAATCCACCCTCGTCCAGGAGACGCTCTACCCGCGTATGCAGAGCGCGATCAACAAGACGTACACGGCGTGGGAGCCGTGCGACAAGATCGAGGGCATCAGCCAGATCGACAAGATTGTCGATATCGATCAGAGCCCAATCGGCCGAACCCCGCGGTCGAACCCGGCGACTTACACGGGTGTGTTCGACATGATCCGCGATCTGTTCAGCAAGACCGCCGACTCGCGAATGCGCGGCTACAAGGCTGGCCGGTTCTCGTTCAATGTTAAAGGCGGCCGCTGCGAAGCGTGCAAGGGCGAAGGCATCATCAAGATCGAAATGCACTTCCTGCCCGATGTGTTCGTCCCGTGCGAAGTGTGCCACGGCAAGCGCTACAACCGCGAGACGCTTGAGGTGAAGTACAAGGGGAAGACCATCGCCGACATCCTCGATATGACAGTCGGCCAGGCCGTCGAGTTCTTCGAGAACGTCCCCAGCATCATCCGCAAGCTGCGCACCATCCACGAAGTCGGCCTCGACTATATCCGGCTCGGCCAGCCCGCGACCCAGCTTTCCGGCGGCGAAGCGCAGCGTATCAAACTCGCCAGCGAGTTGTCTAAGCGAGCGACTGGCCGCACGATGTATATCCTCGACGAGCCCACCACCGGCCTGCACTTCGCCGACATCAAGAAGCTGATCGCGCTCTTGCAGCGCCTCGCCAGCGGCGGCAACTCTGTGCTTGTGATCGAGCATAACCTCGACGTCATCAAAACCGCCGACTGGCTGATCGACATGGGCCCGGAAGGCGGCGACAAAGGCGGCACGGTAGTCGCCGAAGGCTCGCCGGAGCTGATCGCAGCGACCCCAGAATCGCACACCGGGCGGTATCTGAAGCACGTCCTCGCTGGCGAGACGCTGCTGACAGCGCGGATGGGGTGATGGGTGGGGAGAGCCCATCCGTCAGGTGGACCCGATCTAGCTCGGGTCCACCTGACACCTTCCCGAAACGGGAAGGAAACTGTGGTCGGCTAGGCGTTTTGCGTGTCCTACAGTCATCCGGGACTGAACTCCCGGTCTGACGAAGAACGCCCTTCGGGCTAAACAGCGCGCGTCGCGGAGCCTAATTTCGCGCACGCGCTTCGTTTCCCACAGAACGTTTTTACCTGAACGCGTTACAACGCGCACATATCTCAGGCACAGCGCTCTCGCGACGAGCGAATTAATCGAGGCGCCTGCAAAGTTTTGCATGCAAAATCCGCAATGCGATTCTCTTTTTTGCACGCAAAATTGTGTGGTCGAATACGATTTGTGCTTGAAATCGGTTCGACCTGGCGATTCTTCGACGCAAAACTGTAAGGCGCATGACAGCTTTGCGCGATAAAACGATAAAAGCGAGCCGCTGTCCGACCGGCTTTCGGCAGCGTAAGCGATGAATTGTCAAGGTGCATGGTTAGCGGCGTCGCGCTACTTTGAGCTACGAGACTATATAGCTATAGTACCATTATTATGTCAATTTAGATACTTAATCAAGAACATATTACCGGAATTCAATTGTTGCTTTGTTGGTGCTGAGAAGAAAGAGTAAGGCGCATTCGTTGGCCCACGTGCGTTTGGATACCAATGTCGCGCACCGAACGGCCCCGCCCACGAGTGCTGGCGGGCGAGACGCCGATGACGCAGATGGGGTGATGGTGGCGGAGGGAAGGTTTGCGAAGACGCCAGTCGGCTCAAGCTCACCATGCGCCTTGGATGCATTGTCCAACATTGACAATGATTGACAAGCGCCGTATACTCTAGCAAGTGATCCGATAGGAGTCCGACATGAACGTTAATCTGACCCCTGAACTGGAAGATATTGTGCACGCGAAGGTGCGGACGGGGCGCTACAACTCCGCAAGTGAAGTTGTGCGCGAGGCGCTCCGCCTAATGGATGAGCGTGACCAAGACAAAGCAATCCGACGGGCTGAAATTCGACGAAAAATTGATGAGGGTTGGGCATCCGCTACTGCTGGCTCTTTGCATACTGGTGACGAAGTGTTTGCCGAACTTGAAGCACAACTAGACGCGGTGGAGCGCACCGAACAACGGTAATACTTCCCGCGTTCACATCCGAGGCAAAGATCGAATTGGCCGAAATCGTGACGTTCCTAGTCGAACAGGCGGGTGTCGCAGTGGCACGCAAGGTTATCGGCAGTATAAAATCAGGGTGCGCGTTTCTCAATCAGACCCCGGGAGCTGGGCACGTCCGCGAGGATCTTACTGACAAGGCTGTTCGATTTTGGCCAATCTACTCGTACCTTGTAGTCTACGACCCTATCCCACAGCCAATTAGGATACTGCGAGTGTTGCACGGTAGCCGAGATGTAGCCACAATTGTCGACGAGCTACCCAACTGAATCTCGACGCGGCCTGCACTTCGCCAGCATTCAAAAGCTGATCGCGCGCCCGCAGCGCCTCTTCAGCGGCGGCACCTCGATGCTAGTGATCGAGCACATCCTGGACGCAAACCCGCCGACAAAGGCTGGAATATTGACTATCGCCTTGGAAGCCCGTTTTCGTCGTAGAGCAACTCGTCGTGACTGACGTACGTCCTGTGTAGGTGCATCGCGGGCCTGTCTGCAATAGCCAGCAGTTCGCCCACCGTCACTTTGCTTTTCCGCGTTTCGATTTTCGCGTTTCGGTCACGAAGGGCTTCGATTACGACACGCGTCATGCTTTCACCGGTTTCTCGCGAGATGGCCTGAGCTAGCCGATGCGCTTCTTCATCTTTGATATTGAGGCTCATGATGGGTGGGCTCTTGCTGCAAAGTCACCATTTCTTTTACTATGCTACCATGACCAGTGGGTAATTCTAGACTTGATCTAGCACACTTTGTAAGGGCTGTAAGGAACCATGAAGTCCGAATTCGATACGCTCAAGTGCCTGGCGGCTCCCGCCCGTCGCGCGCTCGCGTCCGCCGGATACACGCGCATCGCTGACCTCGCCAATGCCACCGAAGCCGAAGTCGGCAAGCTGCATGGGATGGGACCGAACGCCCTACGCATCCTTCGCGACGCCCTCGCGGTCCAGGGGTTGACGTTCCGGGTTGTTGAGCTTTAAGGCTTGGCTTAGTAGTTCGATTCGGCAGGAATTCCGGAGGCAGTTGACGTACTAGTCGTCATCCTTTCCACCGCTAGAAAGCCCCACCAATGACCAACCCATCCGCTCGCGAGCTGGCTGACCTCGCCCTTATACCACCGGCGCTAAACACGAATCCACTGCCCGAGTACGGCTATGACCGGCTCGACTACGGCATGACCATCGGTATCGAGCGCACGCAAGGTGGCCGCCTCTGGAGTTGCTGGGTGGGTGGCGGGGACAATCAGAACGCGTTCTTCGTGCTGGCGTCGAGCGACGACGATGGGGCGACATGGTCATCGCCCCGCCTTGTGATCGACCCGCACGACAACACCCTGCCCCTCCCTCGGCGCACGATTGTTGGGAACCTGTGGCTTGACCCTATGGGGCGGCTGTGGCTCTTCTTTGACCAGGCGATGACCTATTTCGATGGGCGCGCGGGAACATGGTACACGCGTTGCGACCAACCCGACGCAAACACGCCGCAATGGACCGCCCCTCGGCGCATTTGGGACGGCTGCTCGCTTAACAAACCCATTGTGCTGTCAACCGGCGAATGGCTGCTTCCCGTTTCACTCTGGGACCGGGGCAAGATACACAAAACGATTCCCGTCGATGGTGTCCCGATGCCGGATTGGCCCGCGAACCCGTTCACCGAGCTGTTCCACGAACTCGACCCATACCGCATGGCCAATGTGCTCGTCTCCAGCGACCAGGGCGAAACGTGGTCGCGGCGCGGTGGTGTCGTGTTTCCGTCGCCGGATTTCGATGAGCACAATCTGATCGAGCGACGCGACGGCACCCTGTGGATGACAGCGCGCACCGGCGGGAACCTCGGGATGTACCACAGCGTATCGCGCGACGGCGGCGCATCTTGGACCACCCCGGAGCCGTACCTCGCACACTGTAGCGCGCGCCATTTCATGCGCCGTCTGCAATCGGGGCGGCTGCTGATGGTCAAGCATGGGAAGCCTGTCGATTCGCGTCCGCCGTCGCGATCGCACCTGACCGCCTATCTATCCGAAGACGACGGGCAGACATGGCTCGGCGGGCTGGTGCTGGATGATCGCGCGCTAATCAGCTATCCCGACGGAACGCAGGCGGCGGATGGGCGAATATGCATCTCCTATGATTACAACCGGGGCGAAGAGGGTCACATTCTGCTCGCCCGCATCACCGAAGCCGACATCCTCGCAGGTGAGTGCGCCTCCCCCGGCTCCGCACTGCGCGTCCTTATCAGCCAGCCGAACTCAACCATGGTCGCGGCCAGGCAGGTGAGGGAACGGCCGATGTGATCGGCGGGGTGGTTGGGGGGAGCACCGAAAGTAATCGTTCAGGTTGGAAGAGAGGGTCATTTCGGATGGGCGACAAGCTGGACCGTATACTCGAGATTGAGCGTCAGCTGATCTCGCAGGGACGCGACACCGCGACAGATCGCTGTGTGATAGATACACTGATCGAGGGCCTGCTCCATGGCGAGGATATCGACATCCGGGAGCGTTGCGCAAGTGCGCTTCGATGGGTTTCAGACGACTCAGTCACAGCGCCTCTCGTAGAGTCCATATCTAACTTACAAGAAGCCAGCTTTGTTCGAGAGATGGCCATCGAAGCCGTCAGCTATCACAACATCGATGTCGCAATCCCAGCGCTTCTAGAATGCCTACGCGACACATCGCCCGAAGTTCGGTACTGGGCCATTGACGTCATTGGCGTATCGGGTTTTAGCGATGCGATTGCCGCGCTCAAAGACCTCGCGGAGCATGACAGCGCAGTGATTGACACAGGGGGCTCTATCGCGGATGCGGCGACGCGAGCTATTGCAACCATTTTGGAGAGCAACGAGCCAGACTAGCGACTGCCGATCACCTCGACGACACATCTAGGTGACAAGCGACAATCCTTAATTTGAGCAATTGGTAGTCCATTCCTATGGACAGAATAACTTTCATAGCCCTGATTTCAATCCAGGGCCGCTATGGTTCCGCTCTCAACGCATGACTTTCACAGCCCGGATTTATCGAATGGTCCCTATAAATCCGTACAACTGCAGCAAAGCGAAATATGTGCTCATGCCCAGCCAAGTTCCTATGGGTCGGAGACCCTGTACGCAATTACTAGCCATGGCTTTTAAGCCGTGGTGGCTTCGGCCATAGACAACCGTGTGGATTAATAGCTATTTCTATCAGCCTTCGGAAACTGTGGGCCGCACCCTGCCGCCGCCCGCCCCCGTCGACCGGGAACGGGCTCGGGACGCTACGAGCGGCTGATGCGGATGCGGCGCATGGGCTCGACACCAATGCTTTCGGACTGCAGTCCGTGGCGTTCGACCAGCTGATGCTGCATTCGGCGGGTGTATGAGTTTTGCGGCGCGAGTTCGATTGAGTTGAGGCCGGAAGCCGTGGATTCCTTGATCTCCTCGATCGCATCTTCTGCCTCTTGCAACGCTTGCTCCTCTTCGGAGGCGGTGACGCCAAGGTTGAAGATCTCGCGGATCACGTTCTCGATCTGGATGTACGTGTTGCTCTTGATCACATACGTCGGAAGGTTGCGGTTGAGCCCTTCCTGCAGGCGCGTTGGTTCCTTGCGATAGTTGGCCTTCAGGGCGATCATCACATCGGAATCGCTGATCTCGCGGGTGATGTATGCTGGCACCTTAAGGCTGCGTATAGCGCGCTCAAGGCGGCTGCGGCTCACCCCGTACGGGAAGAGGCGAACCACCGAAGGCATCACCTTCTTGGCGGGGACGCCAACACCGTTGAGCTCGCCAGCACCGTTCGAACCGTTGCTGTGCTCCATTGGGCCCGTGGTCGGCTTCGGGTAGCGTTCATTCGACGCGCCGCCGCGAAGCTCAGAGCCCGCGCCCTTGGGCGGAGCGTGCGCGTCGACATCGCCCTTTTGGACGATCTCGACGTCGCCGTTCTCGTTCCGACGCCGTATCTCGGGACGCGGGGTGCCGCCGCGAAGGAGGCGGTCGACGGTTTGCAGCACATCGTGATGGATGGCCAGTTGATCGACTTCGATGATCTCGATGATCACATCGAATGTCGGTGCCTGTTTTCGCTCGAGCACCGTCTTCTGAGTGCCGCGCTTTCGGGCCTCTTCGTCGGACAGGGTCACAGCCTGGATGCCGCCGATCAGGTCAGACAGTGTCGGGTTCATCAGCAGGTTGTCGAGTGTGTTACCGTGAGCGGTGCCGATCAACTGGACACCGCGTTCGGCGATGGTGCGGGCAGCGAACGCTTCCGCTTCAACGCCGATCTCGTCGATGACAATCACCTCAGGCATGTGGTTCTCGACCGCTTCGATCATGACCGCGTGCTGGTTCTCGGGAGCAGCCACCTGCATGCGGCGAGCGCGACCGATGGCCGGGTGAGGAATGTCGCCGTCGCCTGCGATCTCGTTGGACGTGTCAACAATGATGACACGCTTGCCGAACTCGTCGGACAGCACGCGCGCCATCTCGCGAAGCTTGGTGGTCTTGCCGCGACCCGGCCGCCCGAGCATCAAGATCGACTTGCCAGACTCGACAATGTCGCGAATGATATCGATGGTGCCGTAAACAGCGCGGCCGATACGTAGGGTAAGGCCAACGATACGTCCGGTGCGGTTGCGGATGGCGGAAATACGGTGAAGAGTTCGTTCGATACCAGCGCGGTTGTCCTTGCCGAACAAACCGATGTGATTTACAACGTAGTCGATATCTTCGGCGGTCACCGAGGTGCCTTCACGCAGCCAGACGACATTGCCGCCGGGGAAACGTGCTTCGGCATCGCGACCAAGATCCATGACGATCTCGATCAGGCCGGATAGGCTCTCGAGTTCACTGACGGCCTTACGGATATCAGGCGGTATCACCGCCAAAAGCTGGCCCAGATTGTCGGTGACGCGCATTTGATGTGCGCCAACGGTCGAAATATCGCGGAGAGTCTCCTCCGCAGGGGTTGATGGAGTCGGTAAAGTGAACGGTAATAAGCCAGTTGTTATTTCTGTCATGAAACCTGTTTATGGCGCTCCTCGGCTGGGACTTAGGACCCCTAAGCCGCTGTCTTGCGACACTTTAATAGTACCCCAGCGCGCCTCCAATAATAACCCTAACCAACGGCTCAACGTTCCACAAACAGCCGGCTTCGGCGGGCATAACAGAGGACAGTATCGCCCACTGTGGTCGCGTTGCTAAAGGCGTAAGGGAAGCGCACAATAGTTGATGCCTGCGCGGAGGTCAGTGCTGAAGAGCGATCGCCGAAAACTCTGTTCAGACAATTTTCAAATTCCTCTTGACTTCCCGAATGAATCATTATAGAATTAGATCGGTCCAAAATTAGATCGGTCCAAAATATGTTAAAGACCACTGTAACACTTGAACAGATTGCCCAAGAGGCTGGAGTTTCTAAGCAAACCGTTGCTAACGTGCTCAATCGCACAAACAAAGAGAACTGGGGCAGCACGGCCAGAAGAGCAGCGAAAATTCGCGAAGTTGCAACGCGTTTGGGGTATCAGCCCAACGGGGCTGCAAAGGCCGTCCGTTCCGGCCGGTTTGGCTGCGTGGGATTACTTGTGTCAACCAAAGAGAATTCGTCGACGCTTCCGCAAGAAGTATGGCAGGGAATTTGCGACGACCTTCTGGAGCATAACCTACACCTGACTCTCTTCCGGATGCCCGATGACGAGTTGCTCGATCCCAATCGGATGCCAAAAATCTTGCGCGAATGGATGGCCGATGGAATGATCGTTGACTATACTCACGACGTTCCTCAAGGTTTGTACGATGTGATTGAGAGTAGCGCGCTTCCTGCAGTTTATGTCAATACAGATAGGGAGTTCGACTGTGTAAAACCAGACGATTTCGACGCAGGATATCGCGCTACCAAACTACTAGTCGATATGGGACACTGCCAAGTGCTGTACGCCGATTTTCACAACATTATGGTTGAAGGCAAAACTCACTATAGCGCTTGGGAGCGGCTGGCTGGCTACAAAAGAGCGATGATCGACTCGCATCTGGACCCTTCCGTGATCGATGGGGGCGGTGAGGGGCCGCGAAAAGCAATTGCCGAGACATTGAACGGCGGAGCACCTCCCACTGCTGTTGTGTGCTACGGCGATCTGGATGCCGAGTATTTTGTGCTTGCCGCTGCGTATGCCGGGTTGCTGATCCCCAGAGACCTGTCAATAGTGACATTTGGCGCTAAGTCGTGCAGGTTTGGTGGATCAGAATACAGCCACTTCACTATACCGGAATACGAAATGGGACGACGAGCTTGCGCCATTCTACGATCAAAAATTGCCAGTGGAATGGAACAACACACGGTTGAAAGTCTCCCATTTGGATTCGTAACGGGCGAGACAGTGGCAGTAGTTCAAAAGAAGGTTAAATAACAGGTAAGAAAGGATAATGGTGACATCCATGGCCATTCATAGATCTAGTTCTCGAGCATTTACTTTGATAGAGCTCCTCGTAGTTATAGCAATTATTGCAATTTTAGCTGCGATACTTTTTCCCGTGTTTGCCAAGGCGCGTGAAAAGGCAAGACAAGCGAATTGCCAGTCGAACCTTAAACAAATGGGCCTGGCGTTTACGCAGTATGTCCAGGACTACGATGAATGCTACCCAAGCATTGCGCCGGTATCGAATACAATTGGGACCGGCTGGGCGGGGTTAATCTACCCATATGTCAAGGCGACAGGCGTATTTGCATGCCCAGATGATACAACGCTCCCTGATGCCGGATATAGCGTCATTTCGTATTTCTTCAATCAGAACCTTGCATCGCAACTGCTTGATCCTCTCGGAGCCACTCATGCCGAAAGCCAGTCGGGACTAACGTCTTCGGTAACTACGGTCCTCGTTGGAGAGTGTCAAGGGTTCAACTTCAACCCGACAAGCGATAACTTTCAGTCGCCAGCTGGCCAGGGTAACGACTCTTCAACCGGCAGCGCGAGCCAGGGCAAGTTCAAACCCCTCGGCAACAGGCCAACGGCGGGGGGAGTTCCCGACAAGCGGAAGTTTGCCTGCCAAATTGGCGGCATTGCTGGAGAAGAAATAGTCAACGGGTCGCTCATGACCGCGACCAACCTTGCGATGATTCCCGGTGTCCATACAGGGGGCGCCAACTGGTTGTGCTGTGATGGCCACGTCAAGTTCATGTTCGGCGAGCGTGTATCCGGCGGTCCTACCCCGCCCAACATCGGCTGCGCTCAAAATACGACACCCTGCAACATCTGGAGCCCTCCGGCAAGCGTCGGGGCTACGCTTAACGCGAATGCAGCCAGTACGGACCAGTGCACGGGCGCACCGTTCATCTTGACCTTCAGTCCCCTCTAGTAGCTCGTTATAGTGGCGCTGACAGTGTCGGCGCCACTTCCCCTCTCCATCTCTTTTCACGAACGACCTTTCCGCGCTCAATCACGCCTGCCTGCTTTTGAAATTGAGGCGCAATATTGATAGAATACTGATCAGGAGAAAGTCATTGACTGCTGATACCCGAAACCGCCGTACTCGGCGGACACTTCTGCCCTATGTCGCGCCTATCGTCATAGCACTGACACTCATCGCGGCTCCGCAATCGAGCACGGCTGCTGTGGCGTCCCCTCCTCCAGCCCCCTATGCCGAGCACCTGGCAGAGCGTCCGGACTGGCACACGGACATCACGTCGCGCCTGCAATTGGTCACGGACAGCGTAACATCACCCGCCGAAGCGCTGTCAGCGCGTTGCATTCCGTACGCCGAGGCTATGACGCGACACGCCCGCGCATCGGCCTACAGCCCTAACGGCAGCCGCCTCTGGTGGCGGGTCAAGGTGTCGCTGCCAGCGGCTGCGCAGGACTGGCCAGTTGTTCTCGACTTCGATGAGCACCGACTTGTCGAAAGGATCTGGGCGAATGGTGTGCCGCTGACCGGATGGGACGAGAGTGTGGCGAGCCGCTGGTCAGGTGGAGAGGGAAGCATCATTCTGCCGCTGACGAAGGCTGCACCGAGCTCGGATATCGTGATCAAGAGCACGTTGCTGCCGCATTTGTACGAGAACGGATTTGGCCAAGCCACGCTGCGCCCCGCCACCCTATCGGAAGTCATTGGGATTACGGACAACGGCGGATCGACGGTGAGCGTCTTCAACCACGCCCCGGGCGCCACGTCGGTCGTGATACATGCCCGATACGAAGACTATTTTGGCGCCGAGCTGTCGGCCATCGACCAGCCCGTCAATCTGGGCGGCAATCAACAAACCAAAGTGAGTGTTCCGCTGCCCGGTGGAGACTGGTACAAGCTGCGCGTTTGGGCAACGACAGGCAACCTGTCTACATTGGATCACTGGCGACTTAATCATGGCACTCGTGAGAGCCGCGTCCGACCTGAAGTTGTCGAACTACAGGATGGTTGGGAACGGGTGAGCGGCAAAGCACCTTTGGCATACTCGGATGTGCCAACAACAGGCTGGGCGCGGGTCAATCTCCCGGACGAGCATGATTCGCCTCTGGATTCATCGCACGGGATGTGGTATCGACGAACCGTCACCGTCCCGGCGTCCTGGGCTGGCAAGAAAATCCAGCTTTATATTCCCCGAGCGCTTTGGAAGGCGGACGTTTACGTCGACGGCCAGCCTGCGGGTAGTAAGTTCAACTGGGAATTGCCAGCGTATTTTGACCTGCCCCCGAGCATCAACGACGGCGCTCCACACACCGTAGTCGTCGGTATAACCGACTGGGTTGTGGGCCTTCGTTCGGACCTGACACCTGCTCAGCGTAATACGGGACGAGCCATGGTGGCACCGGTTGACGGCATCAAAGCTGGATTAGCCACCATTCCCGAGCTAGTCGCGGTGCCCGTGGTCCGCACAGATTGGGCGGCGATTACCTCGACAATCGAACCGAGCGGTAAGAGCATCTCAGTGAAGGCTGAAGTGCAAAATGACAGTCCGAATACGGCACAAGCGACGCTAGCGTGTGAGGTATTCGACCGCGGCAAGTTAGCGTTGACTTTGCCAGCACAAACCGTGACGCTAGCACCTGGCATGACACGGGTGTCGCTCAAGTTACCTTGGTCGAATCCTAAGCTTTGGTCGCCGGATACGCCTGACTTGTACGAAATGCGGTTCACACTGAAATCGTCGGCGAACAAGGTACTTGATGTGCGGCGCGAACGATTCGGCTTCCGTTCGTTCGGCTATCACGATGGCCATTTTACGCTGAACGGCAAGGTGTTCAAGATGGAAGGCGGAAGCCATGTCGTACTTGCGAACCTCCTGTGGCCCGTGCTACCGCATGCCTATCGCCTGATTCGAATTGGAATGCACCATTTGCCGTCCGCATTTATGGGCGGCCGGATACAGGACAATATCGCCGACGAGATGGGATTCTTGATCAAAAACGAGATGTCCGATCACGGCGCCACCGGACAGGATCGGTACGCCTACAACGACCCGCTGATGTTCGAGCGACTCTACAGTGAAATCTACGCCACGTACCGCACGCAGCCGAACTACCCATCGTGTGTATTCTGGGACGTGGGGAACGAACTCGCGTATCCCGGGGCCGGTGAAGCGGATCGTATGGGTCAGCTTTTCAAGCGCATACGCGCCATGGATCCGACGCGACTTGTGACTATCGGCGGCAGCACGGTACCGACAGACCCCGAGGTCGTGGACGTCCACGGCTGGGGAGAGTGGTCGACGCGAGCGGACTACTACTTCTACCATCCTGAAGAACGCCCAAGCTACCTCAAGAAGGAAGGCGGGTTTTGGTACCGTCCCGCGTCCGAACTACCGGCAAATTGGGTTACGGACAGCGGCTTTGCGTCGTCATCCGATTGGCTGCTTCGCGGAAGCGCGGTTGATCCCCACGGCAAACTCCATGAGATGGGAAAAAAGCCCATATTGGCGTCCGAGGGATACTATTACGAGAACGAGATTCCGTCCGATTTGACTGGGCAATATGCCTACGCTCCCGTGCCGAACGTGTTGAACGAGTGGACATTTGGGATCGCCGAGCACATGCTGAATATGATCGCGGAGCGCAAGTTAGCCCTGCAGAATGTGCGCCAGGGCGGAGTGGCAGGATCGATGATCCATGTCGACCGCGGCGTGGGACGCTGGGTAAGCCCGCTTGCAGCATTCTCGTGGGACCGCAAAGTGCGCTACGAATCCGGCGAAACGCTGTCCACAGTGATGGGCATTCACCAAGATCTCTATGACACGCACGTTGTTAATGGTCTTTTCCAACTGTGGCGCGGTGACACCAAAATTGGCGAAATGGCGGGGCAGTGGACTTTGGCAAGTGGCGATATTCAGCGGGTACCGCTTCATATGCCTTTGCCTGCCGTTACGACAGACACAACGTTGCGGCTCCATGTCGAGGTGTGGACAGAGGACGGCAAAGGATGGTTCTACGACGATCAGCCGATCACTGTGTTCGCTCCCGTGAAGCTTGTGGCTCCTGCGACTGCTAGGCTGTGCGTATTTGATCCAGACGGAAGAACTACAGCGTTCTTGACGGCCCGCGGAGCAGCATTCAAATCCATCGCACGCCTCGACGCGTGGGCCGGACGCGACACCGGGACACTGCTTGTGGGGTCAGAGGGTTTGAACCGAGTTAAACCCGACGCGCTAGCATCTCTCGCGAAGAAGATAGCGGCTGGCGGCCGCGTGGTTTTGCTTGACCATCGAACACTCCCAACGTTCCTGACCAAGAGACTCGTGCAAAAAGTGCGTGGTTCCACCGCAACGGCGGTGATCGATCCTCTGTCTAGCCTCACGCAAGGTCTGTTGAACGATGACTTCCGTAGCTGGACGAATCGCGAGGGCGACCAGATTGTGTACTGGAACCCCATCATAACACCGTCGACGGGAAATTTCAGGTCGCACCTGGACGCTAACGGAGCGTCACCGCTGCTCGAACTCGGCGAAGGCGCAGGTGAGGTCCTGTTCTGCCAATTGAACATGGCGGACGCCCTGGGTGTGGAGCCCGTTGCTACTCGGGTCCTGGCGAATATCCTGACGTGGACTGGGAAATCGTCCCCATTCTCGTTGACGCCTGCGCTCCTGGCAAGCTCGGACAAGGGCTTCATCGACACAATGCAGGGACGGTTTGGGCTCAATTGCATCGTTGCCCCTAACCCAACCACAGACCAGATAACCGCATCGAAGCTCATTATTTTGGCAGGCAACGATCTCACAGCACAGTCCGGCTTGATGGCACGAAAGAGCGAGATCAATGCGTGGCTCGAGAAGGGTGGCACACTCTTCGTGCAAGATCTTGATGCTATCAGCGCCGAATGGCTAAACCGACTAATCGGCTCCGACTTGAGCGTCGATGAGTTTCCGCAGAGTGGCGCCTACTTAATGCGCTACGACCCGCTGACCGCCGGGCTTACGAGCGGCGGGTTCTTCTGGGGCGACATCTCCAACTTGACGCATTGGGTTGCTCAGAAGCGCGCCGTCAATCAGGTTGGCTATGTGCGTGTGAATGGGAGCCAGTTCGATTCTCCGATCCAGCCGCCGTACCTTGGACAAGTCCATCGTGGCGCGGGGCGAGTGATTGTGAGCCAAATACGCAGCGCTTCCTATCCGGTACCAGTAGCTACGCGAACCCTGGCGCAAATACTGACGAACGCCGGAGCAAGCATGCCAGGGCAGATTGGACGCACGCGTGATGAGTCGAAGGACTTCACATACACACCAATCGATCTGACAACCAAGGTGAACCTCCCGTTCAAGGATGATCCCACAGGGCGTCGTGGATGGCATGGATGCGGAGCCGAGAATGACATGCGGATCATTCCGCTCGGGCGGCAGGCGTTCAAGGGCGTCACGTACGACATTATCGACCCCGATAAGGCGAACGGCAACGGGTGCATTGGGCTCAAGTGCACTTACGACCTGGGCAGCCTTCCAAGGGAAGTGAAGGGTATCCCGGTTAACCAAATAGCTGACCGTCTGTACTTCTTGCATGCGTCGGCGTGGGGTCTGCCGGGATTCACTTACAGGGTGTACTATGCGGAGGACCGCAAAAACTGGATACCGGGCAAACCAGATCCTTATGTGGATGTGACCGTCAAGCCTGGCGAGAACATTCAAGACTTCTGGTTCGCGCGAAAGGTTGAGCAGGGCGAGATGTTCGCGCCAGGTTGCACCGTCGCGTGGTGGGGCGAGAATATCCGCTCGCATTCCATGGATATGGGAGTTGGTCTGTATCAGATGATTTGGGATAACCCCCATCCGGAGAAAACCATCGAGTCCATCGATATCCTGTCGCCCGGAACTGTCGGAACGGGTGAGATCTTCGTTGTTGGCATAACGGCCGCCGTTCGAAAGGGAGCTGGCAGCGCGCTAGTCCCCCTGTCGAAAGTCTGCCCGAAAACGGACCCAGGTCAAGTGTTTGCGCACTTCCAGAACGCGAACTACGGGCTTGTTTTGCTTAAGAGCGGTGTGATCGCGGCGATACACGACCCTGACGGAAACGTGCTCATCGACCGGGCGGGGTCCTGGTACCTTCAAGGAATGACCAGAGAAAGTGCCAGTTCACCGCCAAATTTTCACTTTAGAGGGTATGAAGACGACCAGAAAGTGACAATCTCGCAAACGACCAACAGTGCGGGGGCAGCCGTCTATTCGATTTCGCACGCGATCAGCCCGTACATGGATTGGTCCAAAACTATCACGTGCGGCGTCAAATCCGTTCAGGTGGAGTATAAGTTCGCGGTATTGAACGACTTCCCGGAAGGCAAGTCAACGAGTTTGCTTCTTGGTGTCCATGCCGTCAAGGAAGCATTGAACGGGAAGGTCACTGTTGCCAATGACTCGTCGTGCGCCGTGATGCCCTTCACTCGCGGCGGCGGAGCGGTGACTTTCGACTCTCGGCTTCGCAACTACGGTCAGCCTGGTTACACTTTCAACGACACCTCGGTGAACTTCGGCTTGTTCTCGGAAGACGGCAAAGCTAAAGGTGGAAAGGACAGCCTCACGTTTGAGATTGAGCTTCCATGATGCGCTAATACAAGCCTGGTGGGGGATCATTGCCAGGGACACCCAACTGCTACGCCAAGGGATATGCGGGGCAATAGAGCACCAACGTGGCACCCAATTACTGGGCGACTATAAATAACTACTGCTGTTCTGCGCACGCGTAACCTCTAGCGCCTGGCTATTGGGGCATTCGCTCGAAAACCAGCAGCGCGACTGACTGCCTCGCTAGGACGAGATCAACAGACACGCGGCGGTTGTGGACTGGGGCCTTAGGCAGCGTCCTCACCGAAAGCTGCGAGGCTTCGGCCAAGCGCCTCATTTGGGCGGCATCTGGCGGCTGGGGCGAGCCCATCGCCTGCCAGTCGGCGAACGCGTTGCCGTGGGCAGCATCGACGAGATACTGCGTGACGCGAAGCAAGCTATCAGACCACGGGACGTTGTCGATGGCGATGGTCGCCGTCGCCGATAGCCCAGGTACGTCGTCGTCGTGGTAGTGCCACGCGAGGACGTAGATCCGCCGCGTGTCGATCGACGCAAGAGCGCTGATATCGGCATCGCCTCTGACGCCGCTTAAGGTGACCTCCTCGACTGTTGATTGCGATGGCATTGAAACAGCCAGGCGGTTACCGGCCATCTTGCTGAACATACGGAAGACGTGGAGCACCGGCAAATCAATGCCGCTGCTCGCGAGCTGCCGGAAGCCTGCGAAGATCGGCTCGTTCTCGAACTCGAACGCCCAGGTGAGGGCACCTTCGACGTTCACGGAGCGCTTCTCGGCCAACTCGTGCAGCCGCGCAAAGCTCGCGGCGGTGTACGACCCGTAGAGCGGACCGTTGCGATAGCCGAGCGACGGGCCTTGACAGGCCGCGCAGCCGTCCGGGTCGGCTTCGCCGATCACGATCGGCAGGTGGGCGAATTCGGGGAACGAGGCGATCACTGCGAACGCGTCGTCAGTGGTCTTCAGTTCCGCCGCGATCCCCATACGAACGTGTCCGTCGACGAATGTCGGCGCGCCTTTGGCATGAAACGAGACAAAGTCGAGAGGTGAGCCGACTTTGCCGGTGACATGGTTTGTGCCCCGCGCGCAGTGCTCCAGAAAGGCGCGCAGGTGCGTGCCGCCGGGGCCCTCAGCGGTTTCGGGGCCGCCGACTCGCGCGGTCGGGAGCGCTCTACGGACGGCGTCTACGGAGTAGTCGTAGAGCTTGAAGTACTCGTCACGTGTCCCTCGCCAGTAGCCGCTGTTCGGCTCGTTCCAGGCTTGCCAGTACCAGCTTTCGACCTCGGCGACGCCGTACTTGTCAACGCAGTGCTTGGTCCACTGGTAGACCAGCTCGGCCCATTTAGCGTAGTCCTTCGGCGGGTAGGCCCAGCCGGTGTAGATCTCCTCGTACTTCGCGCCTGGGTGCCATCGGTGGCGGTAAGGCTCTGGATGGGTAGACATGGCTTCGGGCATGAAGCCGATTTGGACGTAGGGCTTGACCCCGCGCTTGAGCCCGGCGTCGAAGATGGCATCGACAATGGTCCAATCGTAGACCGGGTTGCCGCTCGCGTCTTCAGTGTAGGCGTTGGTTGACCCCCACTTGAGCGACGGCTTGCCATCGCCAGTGGTGAGCAGGTTGTGGGTGCGAAAGTAGACGTTTCCTCGCGAGAGCGCGCCAAGCTCGCCAAGGAGAGCTTCGCCGTTCGGCATGGTGGCGTAGTTGGGTTCGTCGCAACCGAAGAAGCGCCAGATGGGCTTGAGCACGCCGAGCGGCTTGCTGGCGTCGATGCCGAGGGTAATGGCGGCGGATGGGTCGCCATTGGGCGGGGCCGGATCATCGTGCCCGGCCTGGGTCGACACCAGCCCTGCCTCCAAGGCAGCTAGCATTTCGCGGCGAGACATTTTGGCGTTGTCGCTCATCTTCGAGTCCTTCGGTTAGTGTTTGGGACGTTTAGGATACACCGGAAGAGTACGGTGCCCCGGAATATCGACGCGCCGAGTGATCGTGCCGAAACTGGCGGCGGGCTAGGGCGGCCACTGCCGGACCCGGTGGGCCTCGGAGTGAATTCCAAGGTTAGGGTCGAAAGATCGTCCCTCCGGGACTGGGTGCAGGTGAGTACTCTGGTGACCGCCACATGGCGGCCCGGAAGAGACCTCTCTACGACTAAAAGGCCTGTGTCCCGGTTGGCACCTTTGGTATCGCTACAAATAATATATCATTAATAAATATTGCACGCCAACATTTTTGCAGTGCAATAGTTATATATTTTATATATCTAGGTCCACGTGGATTTATCGGCGCGGATGGGAATAAGTAGCGCCCTTAGAGTCGCCTAGTTCGATGTCGGGAACGGCCAGTGCGGGCGATACTCCTGCTGCGGCGGAGCGGTGTTCTCCAGCGCCTGGGCGAAGTCCGTAGCGGTGAGGTGGCGCTCGGCTTTCGGGTCGCCGGATGAGAGTCGTATCAGTGCCTGGAGGCCCGCTTCGTTGACGAGTGCCTTGATGTTCGCTCCCGAAAAGCCTGCGGTTCGCCGCGACAGCTCATCGAAGTCGATCCCGTCTTCGAGCTTAGCACCGCGTGTTGTTAGCTCGAACAGCGCCTTGCGGCCAACTTCGTCGGGCAGCGGGATCTCGATCTCGCGCGCCAGGCGGCCGCCGCGCAGAAGCGCTGGATCCAGCATATCTCGGCGGTTTGTAGCGCCGATCACGAACACACGGCGGTTGCGAACAAGACCGTCCATCTCGTGTAGGAACTGGTTTACAACCTTGTCCGAGTACTGATTGATTCCGCCGCTGCGGGCCGGAAGCAGCGCATCGATTTCGTCGAGAAAGACGATAGACGGTGCATTGGCACGCGCCTGCGCGAACAGACGAGCGACCTGCTTCTCGGACTCGCCCAGCCACATCGAGTTGATCTCTGCGGGGGTGGATGCGAAGAACTGGCACTTGGCCTCGCTGGCCAGGATGCGGGCGATGGTGGTCTTGCCCGTTCCAGGCGGGCCGTACAGCAGCAGGCCTGTAGGCGGGTCGATACCGAGGTCACGTGAGAGCGAAGGGTTCTCAAGCAACAACTGCATCTGCCGCAGTTCGCGCTTGGTACGTGCCGGCAGGACAACGTCGTCCCAGGTCTGCGACGTTTCAACGGCGGACGGCTGCGCGTTCGCCGCGTCCCCGAGCTCTTCGGCGCGCGCCGTATAGATAGGGTCAGCGGGGGCGATCTCCGACGCCCGCCTCGCCTCATCGGCGGCGGCATCGGTTTGCCCCAACCGGCTCAACGAGTTCGCGAGCGCGTAGTGGCAGTCCGCAAAATTGTCGTCAAGCTCCAGGGACCGGCGGAAGGCCGTGATCGACTTGCGGAAGTCTTCACGATAGCACACGATCCAATCGGTACGCCCAAGCGCTCTCGATGCGCTCACCGCTGCAAACCCTAACAGGGCATTAGCCACATCTCCCAGCGCCGCGACTACGCCACTTGCGCCCAAGGCTGGTTCGCTGCGCATCGCACCCGGCAACTGCGACTCCGCGCGCCGTTGGTATGCAAGTCCAAGCTCGTAGTGCACCTCGGAGACATCGGGATAACGCGCCGCAAGGTCCTCGAACGACGCAATCGCGCCGCCGAAGTCGCGCTGAAGGCTCTGCTCGAGCGCAGCCTGGAATATGGGATCGTCGATGTGGCTCATCTGGTGTACCTCAGGGGTGTTATACCCGTTGCTGGCGGTGATGAATGGGATGATTTTTGTGATGGGTCGCCTAAGCAGACTCAGCGCTACTCGGCACGGTCGCGGTATTGCCACTTGGGGGCGGTGAGTATAGCCGGTCAGCTAAATTGTGGAATGGATAGCCCTCGGCGACCGCGAAGCGCTACTCGATTGCTTGCCGTCGCCAGATCATCGTTGACAATGCACGATTTGAATTGTAAAATAGGTAATCGCTTACGGAAAGCGCTTACTTTATTAAAAAACAGGAATGATGAGTCGCGCGTCCGTTTTCCATCTGGGCCCTCCTGGCCGCTAGTCCGGATACAAAGAGTTTGAGAGGAATCACCACGCATGCTGCGCACGCCCACCAAGTTCGAAGCTACCACTCATGCCAATCTCACTGGTTTGCAATCGCCGATAGATCGGCGAGCAGTAGTTAGCCGACATAACGTTACGCGTCGCACGCTCGACGCGAAGGCTCCGCTTCAGGTTGGCAATGGACAGTTTGCGTTCAGCGCCGACATCACAGGACTGCAGACCTTTGTTCCATTCAATACGATGTCAGAGTGGGGCTGGCATTCCTTCCCTTTGCCTGCGGGAGAATTGCCATCCGACTTTCGAGGCACGGCTTGGGATAGCCATGGACGCCGAGTCATGTACAGCAGCCCAAACGACGAACAGGCTGAGCTAGGACGCTGGATGTATCAAAATCCACATCGTATCAATCTGGCGCGGATAGGACTCAGTTTGACGACGGAGAGCGGACGGGAAGCGACACCTGATGACATTGGAGACGCGCTTCAAACGCTGGACCTGTGGACCGGCTCCCTTCGTAGTGAGTTCACCTTGGAGGGGGAGCAGGTTGTCGTGGAAACGTGTGCGGCGCAAGACATGGACGCGATAGCGATACGTATCCAGTCGGCCCTAATTTCATTTGATCGTCTTTCGCTTTTTATCGACTTTCCGTACGCCAACCTGACCGAATTAAGCCAATACGTCGGTGATTTCGATCAAGGGGATAAGCACGAGACGACAGTTGACCAGAAAACGCAAAATCGGGTGGATATCACGCACACGCTCGACGCGTCGTCGTACCAAACGTCGGTCGAGTGGCAACATCATGGTGAGTTCAAGCGCAGTCGATCTGGCGGTAGCTCGGATTCGCACAGGTTCACGCTCAGTGGTAGATCAGATCAGCTTGATGCGATAATTGCGTTCGCTCCCGACGCAACGCCCGGCACTCTGCCAACAGTGGATGACACACTCGTCTCATCCGCGAAGCATTGGGAAGCTTATTGGTTATCGGGCGCTGCAATCGACCTTTCGGACAGCAAAGATAGCCGCTGGCGAGAGCTTGAGCGGCGGATCGTGCTCTCACAGTATGTGATGCGTGTGAATGAAGTAGGATCGCAGCCGCCGCAGGAAAGTGGCTTGGTAAACAACGGCTGGATGGGGAAGTTCCACATGGAAATGTACTGGTGGCATGCGGCTCACTGGGCACTTTGGAACCGCTGGCCAGAGTTGGACTGCAGTACGGGAATTTACGAGACATTCCTCCCCACATCGCGCCTTAGGGCGGAGAACCAAGGGTGCAGAGGAGCAAGATGGCCGAAAATGACAACGCGCGAAGGCTGGGAGTCCGTCCATCCATGTAACGCTACCGTCATCTGGCAGCAGCCTCACCCGATGTTCTTTGCCGAACTTGAGTACCGCGCGCGACCAACCCGCGAGACCCTTTTGAAATGGAAGGACGTTCTATTCGAGACTGCGGACTTTATGGCATCGTACGCATTCTGGGACGAATCGATCAAGCAGTTTGTGCTAGGCCCTCCGATGTACGTCGTGTCTGAAAACACAGATCCGACTATCACGGTGAATCCGGCGTTCGAGCTCAGCTACTGGCGTTTTGGTCTACGTATCGCTCAGACGTGGCGCGAGCGGCTGGGATTGGCTCGTAATGATGCGTGGGAGAACGTTCAGGCGAACCTGGCGCCGCTACCAATTGAAGATGGAGTCTACGTTCTGTACGAGGGGGTCGACGACATGTGGACTAACTACGCGTTCGAGCATCCAGCGCTTACGGGTGTATACGGCTGGCTTCCAGGAGACGGTGTCGATGTCGAAGTTGAGCGTCGCACGGTTGACAGAGTTTTTGCGACATGGAACATGAAGCATGTTTGGGGATGGGACTTGCCCATGATGGCGATGTGTATGGCGCGCCTCGGAGATCCTTCGAAAGCCGTGGGCCTTCTTGTTGATGCGAACACTCAATTCGACTTTGACGATGCAGGTCTATCCACTGGCGGTCCACATCCCTACTTCCCTAGCAACGGAGGGCTGCTCTATGCCGTCGCCATGATGTCGGCAGGCTGGGATGGTGCCCCAGCGGTCCATGCGCCCGGCTTTCCCCAGGATGGTTCGTGGACGGTACGCTGGGAAGGCTTGTCGCCTGCGCTCTAGTAGCCGCAGTGGATTAACGCCACTCGATAACTATCGTTTCCTCGGGCAGTATGACGAAGTCCGCCCCGGCGATAGTGGAAGCGTTGTTGGAGTAGAGCACGTTTGGCGACAAGGCGCAACGGTCGAACTGGAGGTTGATCTTTTTTGGACCTGACGATTTGTTGACCATAATCGTGATGAGGCTGCTTCCTGATCTCATCACTCGCATCGTTACGTCCGTTTGTACTTGTGCGAACCGGATTGGCGCCGTAGTCAGAGAGTCTCCTAATTCTGCCGTAAGGAAGGCGCAGAGGGATGACTTTCCGAGCCGAAGTGCTCCAAAGCCTAGCATCGATGGTATCCAGACGGCAACGCCATTGCCGTAGCTGTTCCGGGTAGCGAGCACGCCGTCAGCATCGGCCGCGATGGCACTGGCAGTTGACACAGACAGCGTTCCTTTGAACAGGTGAGCGGGAAGCGCGAGCGGATCGTCGTGGATATTGATACTAAAATCGCCAGCTATGGTACGCACTTCTTCCAACGACGCGCCGAAAACATCTTCGAGTGGGAAGCCTGTTTGCATCACGGAGAAGTCATTCTCATCAAAAAAGAATGTCAGCCCGTCCGCAATTAGCTTGCCACCGGTAGTCACGAAGTGCCGAAGCTTTGGCCAGTACGTGGACCCGATTGCGATCTGATGAGAAAGTATGATTGTACGTCCGGAGTGATCGCTGGAGTCCCAATCGAACTCAGCCATTTCGCACACATTAGCGCTGAGGCCTAGGTCCGTGACGGCCCCGTACCACCCGATCACCGACTTGATCCCAGACCGCGTTTTTCTACCTTCGTACTCAGCCTTCTCGTCGGTGCCTGCGGCAGTCTTGGCTTCGGTCCAGAACGCCTCCTTGGCGTAGAGTAAATAGATCGACGATTCCAAAGGCGTTGCCGCGCTCAGAAGCTTATGGTTTTCTTGAAGCGCCACGGCAACCGACGATGCTGCGAGCAGACGATCCGACGCCTTGTTCTGGAAATTCACCATCGCCCACTCGCCCGCTTCGCCACCCACCGCACGGGGGTTTAGCGTCCAAAATATGACCCCCTTCGCACCGGCGCCGACGGCCGTCCATAACCACTGAGCGATCTCTTCTTTGGTGGGGCACATTGGAACATCGGCGCTGTAGGTGTTGTTGCCTCCCTGCAGCTCCGTGACCATAAACGGCAGCTTTCCGGCGCCTGCACGAAGCATCTCGCAGTTCATGGACAGTGCCAGGGAGAACTGACGTCGAGGAAAATCGCCGAAATGGTGTGCTGGATGGCAGGAGGCGCCGAAAATGGTCAGGAAGTTACGCCAAGCTACGAAATCGTATTCAGCGGCGTTGGCGAATATCTCATAGGGGTTAGTGTGAAGCTCGTGTTTCGGGTCAAGTTTCCTGACCTCGGATGCGATCCAGGCCAAGAACCAACTGGTGTAGTATCGTTGAAATCGCTGCTCTTCGAACGCCTGTTGCTGGACATATCCGTGACTGAGGTATGAAGCCGCCGGCTGAGCGTCTATCCACTCGGCTTTGAGGGCGTCGGACAAGTCACTGTGCGGATACGCACCGTAGGAGCCCGGCTCATTCTGTAGCACCCAGCAGTATAGGGCAGTGCTGTCGCTGTAGTGAGATACGACGGTTTGGATGTAGTAGCGGATCTCGTCGAGGTTCTCCTTACTCAAAGGGTATTTGGTCATTGGCCAAACGGCCTTCTCGTACGGGAAAAGCGTGGCGAAGACTGAAATGTCGTATTTTTCCGCCATCTCGAACGCATAGTCGTAGAGCGAGAAGTCCCAGCTGCCATCAGGACGATGCAGGTGTTCCTCGTGCATCCGGATCCGACAGGCGGTCATATTGCTGTCGCGAAGCAGGCGAAACCACCGTTCGATGTCGGCGCGAGTTTGACCAGGTTGGATGAAAACCTGTGCCCCGATAAACGGCGTCTGCTGATCGTTGGTCACTTACTCAACTCCTTGGGAATATCTGCTTGTACCGTACAATATTGGGCCGGCCTTTAGCATCAGGATCCGGTGACGTCGGCGAGTAGATCGAAAAATGCGCGTTTTCGTGGACTGCTAATTGTCCAGTTCACGGGCACGCTCTGGAATCCGTCGTCGAACCCTTCACCAGCCTTTCGGTAGTCAAAATAGCCCCACGAAACGTGTTCGGCGAGGGCAGCGACGAAGTTGTTGGTCGGCTTGTCGAAGTCGAAGTGGTCGTCCTCGTTGAACACGATAGGCTTTGGTGTGTAGCTCCGAAGCGCTCGCGTTTGATGGATCATTTGGGTAATGGTTGCCGGGTCCGATACTCCATTACCGTGGATCAGCATGAAATCCGAACTGCGGGCAACGTCTTCGGTGGGAATCCACCCGCCACCGAAAGATGTGCCGACGAGTAGGCCGCGAGCCCCTCGGTGGATCCGCGCCACTCGTGTGATAAGCTCGTGAACCCGCTCGGCTTTAAGTATGGGATGGTGGTACGCGGGACCGTCTTCGTTAGCAATCTCGACCAGCACATTGGTGAAGCCTTTGTCGAGCAGCCAATTCGTGGCGACATCTGCCGCGTGTTGAATCGCGTCATCACCAGTGAATTGCTTGTCTTGGCCAAAGTAGAAGTAACCGGCAATAACGACCATCCCTAACTCGTCGGCTCGCTTGATCACTCTCTCTATTCGTGACATGTAATCCGGTCGTAGGGCACCATCGGCTTCGAACGCTGAGTTAGTCCAAGGCAGGCCATTGAGATAACCCGTTGGCGAGCCGCCTTGAAAGTTGATCGTGATCGCGAGTAGGCCTCGCTTACGCCATTCGGGCATCGCGTGAATGAACTCGCTAACGTTTCGCTCGGCGTCCCATTTTCCGGTGTCGGGATAGACCCATTTGTTGACAGTAGCTGGGTTGATGTCGTCGAAAGTTGCCTGCACCATGCGCGAGTTCAGCAAAAGGCCTTCGATGCGATGGCCACGCCAGATGCGTCCTGCATAGGTTGGCGTCCCATTGATGAGGAAATCGTCTCCCGAAATCGTGATCGCGGTGCGCCAAGCGGTCTGTTGTGGCGCACTTAGCGCCTGGGTTGGGACGGAACTGGTAAGCAACAGGATGCAGAGTGCACTCCAGGAGGTCCCGCGGAAATATGCTGTTAGTCGGGAGGCAACGCCCAATACCAGATTCACGTATTCATCCTCTCATTACGACACGTCGTACGCCGCAATCCGGGCTGTCACGCAGTTTGCATCCCTTCGAATATTGCCACCCCAAATTGCTCGAGGTGGGCGACACCGTCTTCGATTGCTCCGATGATTGAGGCACCAACAGCGCCAACCGGAACATCGACTGGCTCCGTTCGGTGGTTGATCACAAAAGTCACGTTGCCTCGGTGCACAACGTCAACGTTTCTCATGGTTCGGGGGCCGGGGCTGATTCCCGCTTTCTGCAGGATGCCAAGCAAGCAGGTGTCGAGAAGCGCATTGTTTGCGCCTGTGGTTGCCACATAGCATGTGTGACCGCTCCCTACCCTGTTCGACACTACAGCAGGCTGCCCCGCGTATTGATCGGTGGCAAACGACATATCTGCCACCCCGGCCCCGTTCAGCGTGATGTCGCCAGCCCAAACTTCCGCCATCATGGCTGAAGCGTGGGAGGGCAATCCATCTGCCGTGACGGGGAGAGCAATGTGCTTTGCTTCTGAAGTCGAGCGACCCAAGCCGCCCTCAGGGTCGGCATTGTCGCGCAGATACATGCCGCCTTCAATGGTGGCGCCAAACAGGCTTTGTATGGGATCAGGGGTGATACGGTAGTTGCAGTTATCGTCCCGCATGCCAAGCTGGCCGGTAGCGAATGCTGCGCCGCCTGCGGTGACGTAGGCGGTCACCTTAGCGGTGAAGTCAGGCGTGATCGTTACCATAGACGGCAACACAATCAGGTTATATCCCGCGAAGTCCGCATCCTTGCTGATGACGTCTACTTGGATGCCACTTTCGTAGAACCATGCGTGGAGTTGGAGAACGTGTCGTTCATAGTTGATCGACTTATTCACGCGCGATGAAATATACGACCAGAGTGATTCGTAGTCGGACACAATCGCTACTTTCGCCGTGGGAAGCGGAAGGTCGGCTAGCTTCGGTGCAAGCGAAATGGCTTCGTTGAAGGCTCGTTTGACCGTGTTGTAGCGATGGCGTGGCTGCCCTGAGTGCTCCAACATCCCCTGCAGCTCCTGTTCCTGCCCCGACGGACAAGTGCGCCAGCGAAATATCATGTATGCCTCACAGCCACGGGCAAATGAGCTCCACATCCACGCGCGAAACTGGTCGGGATGCGGCGGCTTGTTGTGGTCAAGCGCTCCGACTCCCGTCTCGGTGAGCCAGAACGCACTTTTCGGCTTGAGGTTGCGGAACACGTCGAGCGCGCAGGTGTTCCCGGCCATCGTTGTCGCATCGAAGTAGAGGTCGTCGCAGGCCACGTCGAGGTCGGCGTAAAGCTTATAGTAGTCGATAGGCCAATAGATCGGCCCCATGCAGTTGGTCGTGACAATGGCACCTGGATCTGTGTGGCGCAGGATGGTGGCTTGATGCGAACAAAAATCGACCGTGAGCTCGCTCCAAAAACGCTTCGAGTCCAGGGATCGGCTCGCATAGCAATCGTCGATATCCTGGAGGCGGATCTGGCTCCACTCCGTATAGTCCATGCTCCAGAAACCGCTGCCCCATGCGCGGTTAAGCTCGTCCAGAGTCGAGTAGCGGTGTTGAACCCAAACGCGGAAGCGGGACTGACAGTTCTCACAGTGGCACCATGTATTTTCTGGGCCAAGCTCGTTGTCGATCTGCCAGCCGATGACGTTGTCGTAATGGCCAAACTCGGTGGCGAGAGCGGTAGCAATTCGCGCGCAGTGGCGTCGATATGTGTCAGATGACATGCAGTAGTGGCGCCGATGCCCGTGCACGCAGCGCTTGCCATCCATGCGCACCGCAAGCGTGTCGGGATACTGCGATGTGAGCCATGCAGGCGGCGTCGCGGTCGGCGTGCACAGGATGACGTCGATGCCGAAGCCTGCCATGGTCGTCACGCACTCATGAAGCCAATCGAGGGTAAACACACCCTCCGCTGGCTCCATGCGTGTCCATGCGAACTCGCCTATTCGCACCGTATTGATTCCCGCATCTCGCATGAGAGCGGCGTCGACGCGGATTCGCTCAGATCCCCAGTATTCAGGGTAGTAGGCGCAGCCGAAGTATTTCATAAAGGTCTTTCTATTGGTGGGGCGGTGCGGGACGCGAATAGCGAGCTTTAGGGGACGCGAAGAGTGATAGGTGTCGTCCAGGAATTTCCAACGTGAGTTGAGTGCGCCAATTGACTATGCGCCCTCGAAAACCGGGGCTATGTCGTCTCTATGCGACGGGCCGTATTCGCTACTGGTACTTGTAGCACACTGGCGTCACGCAAGTAGAGATCGACTTAATTGCGCTAACAGCTTTGCCTGGAAACCACTTGACGTGTCCGTCTGTAAGCAAATAGCTTGCACCTTCGGAATGGCGGGGCAACGTGCCGTAATTGGAGTCGAGAGCGTAGTCAATATAGCTACCCGTAACTTTGAGCCCCTGCTTGTTGCCTGGACCATAGACGGAAAATATTTGCGTTCCACCAGGCGACATATAGCCAATGCATGTTCCCTTGTCAATAGTAGAGCGATTTCCGGTGCTCTCAAGGGGGAGCGTCACGTTCACCTGCCACCCGACGATTTCAGACAGTAAGAGGATCCGTGACGGCTCCGGTATCTTTGAAACGTTGAGCCCAGCAATATACGAATTGTAGGAATAACTGCAGGACTGGTTATTCCCCGTGGTGACTACGTTGGCGTCGCTAGGACACCCGTATACGCCACGTGCTTTAAGATAGTCGTATACTTCGCCTGCCCAGCCACATCCCATCTGACCAGTAGCAAAAAAGCCAGAACCGGAGCTAGTCGCGGGTATACCGCTTGGTAGCATTTCGTCATAGTCATTGACATATGAGAGAAAGGCGATACCAAGCTGCTTTTGATTAGATGCGCATGTTGATTGCCGGGCTTTTTCTCGCGCTGTGGCGAAAACAGGGAATAAAACAGCTGCGAGAATCGCGATAATGGCTATAACAACGAGCAGTTCTATTAAAGTAAATGCTCGTTGTCCCGAGCTATTTCGTGTAATGTGTACCATCTGAATGTCCCCAATCTGCGATGATATATATTAGGTCGTTTTTCCTACTAATAGCGTGCCCTTCAACATTCGACCAATAGGGCCCGCATCGTTGCCAGCTATTCTAGAAAAGAGAATTTCAAGTGCCACACGCGCCATCTCTTGAGGCGGAGTGCTCAGTGTGGTCAACGGTCGCTCCAGGTTCTGCCCCTCCAACGTACCGTCAAACCCAGTTAAGGCGATATCTTCAGGGACGCGGAGCCCCGCATCTCGCAAGCCTCGATAGACGCCGATTGCGATGAGATCGTTTTGAACCACGAGCGCGTCCGGTCGTTCAGATTTAGGCATGGCGGCAATCTGCTGCCCCACGGCAACGCCAACGTCGGTACTTTCTTCACAGCGAGGCGTCGCTATGACATGGTCCTGAAATCCCCGTTCCTTGGTAACGTCCGTGTAAGCGCGCATTCGCATCTCGCTGCGCACCGGTATATCGAAATCGTAGGGCGTCAAGTACCAAACATTTTTGCGACCAGTGTCGTACACGTGCTCCGTGATCTGCCGTCCACCATCGTAGAGGTCTGACGCTACCCAGTCGGTGCCGTCTGTACGCGGATACCCAAGATAGACAATCGGGCTGTCTTTGTAGGCATTGCCTGATGCATCCTGTAGGATGGTCCAGTGGTTTGTCCAGACGAGCATGCCGTCCACGGGCCATCCGCTGAGTTGCCCGACGCGACCGGATGCGCTGCCGACCGACGGTGTAATCTCAACGAGCGCGTGATACCCGGCGGCGGCCGACAGTGTCGCCGTAGACTCGACCAGCATTGCGAAGTACGGGTTGGTTAAGCAGTCTACAATTACGCCAATTGTCTCGCTGCGCCCCTTCCCAAGGCTGCGCGCCATTTTGTTGCCGACGTAACCAAGCTCCGCAACAGCGTTGTGTATCTTTTTTCGGGTGTCCTCAGAGGCCTGAAAGCCTGGCTTGTTGTTAAGCACTCTGGAGATAGTTGCTTCAGAGACACCTACACGTTCTGCAACAGTTTTGATCGATACAGCCACTTAGTAATTCCTCGTTAATCGGTTACGGTAAGCGCTTACGTAACCCTTACCTATCCTATCATATGTACCTTGTGTTGTCAATAGACCGCACGGCGATTTGTTGGCAAAATGTTACAGCACAGCGGATATGTCCACGCTAAACTGTCCGGCGACTTTGTCCCCGCTCGTCAGGGTGGTCACGCCGCAATTGGATCTTACTGCATCCAGTTCATCTTGCTGTTGATTGATATCGTGTACGTAAACTGGTCATAATTCATCATTGAAAATATGGCCCAAACCGCTTCCGCTACAAACTCGCCAAGCATGATGCCGAGCGCAACGGTTCGCAGGCTTTCGAATCCACCCATGCCCTTATAGCGCATCACGGCCGACTTGGCGATGAGTGCGATCAACAGACCAAACCAGTAATAGTCAACGCCGAAGTTCATCGCGAGCGCGAATCCCGCAGGGTGCAGCGGGAATCCGGGTATTTGAAATCTCACCAAATCAAGGAGCATTACAGCTCCAAATCCCGCTCCTACGGCCATCATGGCGCTCGGGTCGGGAGGGTGCTTGGCACTCACCAACTTGCGCACGAGGTTCGTTGTGTCGCCGCTCATGTCTACCGGTATCAGGCGGAAGTCGAGGTACGTCCGCACCAGGTGACCGATAAGCGTCCCAGCGATGGTCGCAACAACCAGCGCGAAGAACATCCCCTTCGGGCTCACCTTGGACCGTCCCGCCAAATAAAGGGCATCGAGCTGGGTGGGCATCGGGTGAGTGCGATGGAGTCGGTTCATAAAGTGGAAAGTGGTGACTGTACGGGCGATGAGGTCGTTGCTAAAACCAGCCGTGCCGTGAAAATCGGCGAAGAGTTGGGTCGGCCCCATGAACGCCATTTCATGAGTCGGCGCACCCAACTGTGCGGTGAGGCGGGTGAGCGCCGTGCTGAACACCAGGAACAGGGTGACGTAGGTGATGACGTAAAGAAACGGCATCCCGAGTGCGGTGCCGATGAGGCCGAGCAAGACAACGCTTGAAATGAGGCCAACGAGTGCGCCTCTTGGCGAGACACGTTCGGACCCTGCGGGACTACCGCAGCGGATCTCTCCCCAGACTTCCTTTAAATACGGCCGCGCCGCCCAGACCGCACCGACAAAGAGCCCAATAAACGCGCCCCATGACTGCTCCGTGAAGTAAGGAGGGCTGGGCACCAGCGCTCCCCCGCCAAATGTCCCCTGTGCGTATCCCATGCTGGCGGCGACGATCTGCTCTGCTTTTCGAAAAAAGTAGAAGAAGAGAAGCGAGCCCAGTAGATCGATGGGC
The DNA here is from genome assembly GCA_036504535.1 of Capsulimonadaceae bacterium. Lineage (GTDB taxonomy): Bacteria > Armatimonadota > Armatimonadia > Armatimonadales > Capsulimonadaceae > JARLGU01. The sequence goes on along the minus strand of DASXUY010000014.1, from coordinate 159,664 downwards.
ATAAAGATGCCGATAGCCATCATGAACGGAAAAAGCCCGATAGGCATCCATCCAATCGCGTTCCAAGGCGGCCCCGAAACCCACTTGCCGATATCACCCAAAAACCGCACGTTGAGCGACGGCAGTGATGGATAGATGTAGTTGAGCCCATTCATGATGTCGATCCCGAACATCACTGCAAAGCTGAACCACATCAATTTGTTGCGCCAAAACGGAGAATCGCCACCGCCCTGAGTGATCGCAAGGGGGAGCTGAACGAGTGGGAACGAAAGCTTTTCGCGATGAGTCCACTGGTCTTGGACAAGCGCATTGATGCAAAGCATCGCAAACGCTGCGAGGCCCGTAATTGTGGTCCATCCGAGGATCTTCGGCCACCACGGCCCCAGATGCGACCAGAAGTAGGCTACCGAACGGCCGCCGTACATGAAGCCCTCAAGGGACCCTTTGCCGGACTTGAAGAACAGCCACTCGCTGATATATGGCAGGACGTACTGTTTTGGCTCCGGGAAGAATGTTGCAGCATAGCTGTAAATGTACGGGTGGGTCACGTCCACCCACTCAGACGCCATCGCACACATCACGGCCTGCATGCCGTAGAACACAATCAGCTCGCCTTCGGTTAGCACGAAACGAGGCGCGAAGCGGCGAATGGGCACATTTGCGAGAACGAGGACGAGGGTCAAGATTACCGGCGGGACCATGATCGAGAATATCCGGTCACCTACCTGGTCCTGCGCCCAGTAGCAGCAGAATGGGCCCAGAAGCAAACTCAGTACCATCGCTCGAACCGGCACGCCGCGCCGGGGGTGACGTGCTTCGGACGTTGCTGTATCTACAGTATCGCGGATAGTGGCATCGGTATCTTGTGGCATTGGGGGCAAACCTGCACTCGCGATGGGCGTATCTTGATTATAGCTCAGCGCGCTAGACGAGGCGCGATGGCCGGCGAAGTTGTGCGCGCTGTAATGCGGTCAACTTCGCCGGTAATTTACTGCGGTAAGCGTATCCTACTTGGACAGGCTTGGAGGACTGTCGAGAGGCGATGCGAGGTCTGCTCGCTGCCAAGCGCGCACGTACTGAAGGGTAAAGTCAGCAGGCAGCTTTGAGTCGTCTACAGGGTCGTTATCCCATCCACCGGTAGTCATTTCAACAATGAAGAACGACGGCACCGACGAAATACGGGCGTTTTCCCACCGGGCAACCTCGGTACCGTTACAGTAGTAGATTGCCGATCCCGGGGTCCACAGCAGGCCAACCGTCATGAAGCCGCTCTTGTCGTGAGCCGCGTAGACATTTCCGTAGCCCAGCGCTTTATGGTTCTGTCCATATCCATCCCAGTGCATCGCGATGTTGTAGCGATGCGGCCCCCAGCGGTCGAGGTGCTCCATGATATCGAACTCCATACCGTTGTTCCCGATGTCCCATCCGTCGGGCATCATCCAGAACGCGGGCCAAAGTCCCGGCGCAGTCGGCAGCTTGAGTTTTGCTTCAAAGTAACCGTATCGCTGCTTCCACTTTTGTGACGAATCGAGGTAGCCGCAAACGTAATCGGTCGAGTGTGCCGAATCCGCGTTGTGGAGAAGAGACTGTGCAGGGTCGTCGTTGTGGTAGCCTGTTTTCTTCTCAAAGTGTAGAGTAGCTGATCCGGGGCTTAAGACAAGGTTATCCTTGCTGAAATGCGTTGCTTTGTCCCACGGATTGATCCCCGCGATGTTCCAGCGCGACTTGTCAATTACAGGCGAGGTGAACGATTCGTCAAAGGTCTTGACCCATGCACCTTCGACTGGCGGACGACGACCCAGCCATGCGGGGACTTCCACTGATGGCGCGTCGGCCAGTACGGATTGAACGACGATTTTCGTGTCGGCAGGCTGAGTGAGGCCGATCTTGATGCTTGTCACCGCGTGGCTAACGAATTTCGTGCCAGTTCCGTCAACGGGGCGACTTTGCTTGGTTTCGGAGTTAAATGTGCCAACGAACGATGTCTTTGCTGCGAAAGGCGCGACAATTTCCGTGGTCGCCCCGGGTGCGATTGGGGCGCTAGTCGCGAATACAATCGAGTTGCCTTCCTTACTCACGAGTTGCACATACGGCATAGCCGGCTGCGTGCCGGAGTTTGTTAGCTTAACACGAACTTGTGTGGTGTTTCCGAGGTCCCACATCCCTTTCAGCGGTTTTATGCTGAATGCGTTGGCGGATCCTTGACTTGAAAACGCCGCCTCTAGGCTGTTGCCCGAAGGGTCGTATTTCACGACTGCGCCCGACTGCATGAGTTGCACCGCAGGGTCAAATGGCGCCGCGCCTCCTAGCATGACACCGCCAGCAGGCGCGATGCGCACATCGGGCGGGGCAGGTGCTGAGGGGGCAGGAATATCTAGCCCGCCTGCGACCGCATCTATCGATACTATACGGATTGCTTCCGGGATGTCTGTTTTTCCCGTCATGAGCATAACCTGCGTCACAGCCGCTGGGTTAAGCTTGAAGCCCGGCTTGTGACCATACGAGCGGCCGAACATAACGTGGACGGTGGTGCCTTGGCCCGGTTGAAGATCAGCCATTTCAGCGTTCCACGGATTATCCTGCCAGTTTCCCGCATTATCGATACGCACGGTGGCAAACAGGCGCGCTTGCCCCATATTCACCAGCTTGACATCGATATGATCATAGGCAGACAGGTCCCACGGTGTCCCGTCGGCAGGCTTGAGAACGGCGGCGGGCCATCCTGCAGAACCTGGCGCGATGTTAACGACCACTCCGGGGGCAGCTTTGTCGGGGACTGCTGTAATAGTGACCTGCCCGTTCGATCCACCAGAAGGCGTGAAACGACTTTCGGCCCCAGGAACGGTTAGGTCGACAAGGGACTTTGTTGGGGCGCCAACGGCACAATGCAGCGGGGCAATAAGGACGACTGCGGCCGCCAGGAGTGACGTAGCAATCGACCTGCGGGATAGATTTTGCATAGTTTTGTATCCTTTAAACGCGCAACGCCGACCGGCGGCGGCCGCAATGCATTCGCGTTGCACAATTCATGAAGCGATTTGGCGCGACGGTTCCACGATGAAGGTCCATAAAGGTTTCGCTTCATGTTTTCCGGAGTACTACTAACCGGCTAATGCGAAGCTATCGTTGCTTAGTTAAGCGTTTACCGTAAGCGCTTACTTATGTTAACATACCCCCTTATGCCTGTCAACAAATATTTGCCGCATTGCTAAATTTTGGCAAAATTCCTTTCAGTGTTGACACTTGTATCAATCTGTGATACTATGAGTAACCGCTTACCGTAAGCGGTTAACCTGTACTGGAATCTCCCACTCACTTTATAAATCGGAGTTCACACTATGAGTGAATCGAGCAAATTGTCGCGTCGCGACGTCCTCGCTGCCATGGCGGCAGGCATTGTAGCAATGCAAGTAGGATCAGCCGCTGCTGCCGACGCTACGGCAGCAGCGCCGTCCCTGAAGACTGTCAGCCTCGGCATCGATGCGAGCAAGCCGCTGGCTGACCTTCGGCCTATTTGGCGGTTTTTCGGCTGCGACAACCCGACATACCTAACGACACCGCATGGCAAAGCGCTTCTTGGCGAACTTGGGGATATGTCGCGCGGCAACGTCTACTTTCGGGCTCATAACCTCCTTTGCACTCATGACGGAAAAAACTCGGGCAAATGGGGCACGACCAATGCTTACACGGAAGATGCAAACGGCAGCCCTGTGTACGACTGGAGCACGGTCGATGCGATCTTCGATGCGGGTTTAAAGCGCGGCGTTAAGCCGTACGTCCAGCTCGGTTTCATGCCGAAAGCACTATCAAGTAAGCCGGAACCTTATGGCCTGCCGTGGTTTCCTGGGGTCAAATATGAAGACCTTTTCGGAGGGTGGGCGCATCCCCCTAAGGATTACTCAAAGTGGGCTGAGCTGGTGTACCAGTGGGTGAAGCACTGCCTGGCACGGTACGGCGAAGCTGAAGTGCTGACGTGGTACTGGGAAGCGTGGAACGAGCCAAACATAGACTTTTGGCAGGGGTCGCGAGAGGAATTTTTCAAGCTCTACGACTACTCAGTCGATGCAGTAAAGCGGGTGCTTCCCAAAGCCCGCGTGGGTGGTCCAGAGACCGCGATAGGGGCTGGAGGGACGTTCCTCCACGACTTCCTCGAGCATTGCACACGCGGGAAAAACTACGCCACTGGAAAGATAGGCTCCCCGCTCGATTTCGTGTCGTTCCACGCCAAAGGATCACCTTCGTATGTCACTGACCACGTCCGGATGGGGATCGCTTCAGAGCTAAAGGACACTGCGGGCGCCTTCGATGTTATTGCATCCTTCCCCGAATATGCGCGATTGCCAATCGTGATAGGCGAAGCCGACCCCGACGGCTGTGCTGCGTGCAAAGGGGAACGTTACGGCTACCGCGACGGGCCGCTCTACGCATCGTTCACCGCAGCGAGCTTTGCGCGAATTCATGAATTAGCCGAGAAGCGCAACATGAACCTCGAAGGTGCCATAACGTGGTCGTTTGAGTTCGAAAACGAGCCATTGTTTCCTGGGCTTCGTCAGCTTTCGAGCAATGGCATCGATTTGCCCATTTTGAACACGTTACGCATGTTCAGCATGATGGCTGGCAAGCGTCTCGCCGTCTCAGCACCAGCGCAATCAGCGCTCGCTGAGGTAGCCGCGAATGGCGTCAGGGGCGAAGCCGACGTGAGCGCGCTGGCGTCGATTGACAAGAAGCGGATCTACGTGCTCGCTTGGCACTATCACGACGACGATGTGCCGGGGCCGTCGATAGCGGCCAATATCACGGTAGACGGAGTCCCATGGCAGGCGAGCAAGGTAAGGGCCACGCAGTATCTTATTGACACAGACCACAGCAACGCGTTTGCAGTCTGGAAGGCGATGGGCTCTCCCGCCGCTCCCGATGATCGGCAGACGGCAAAGTTGCACGACTCAGCAAAACTGCATACGACTCATCTGTCTGACTTGCCGCTTCGTAATGGAAGCATTTGTCTAAACTTAACCTTAGTGAGGCAATCGGTAAGCCTCGTTGTCTTAGAACGAGCTTAGGTCACTTGCTGCCGACGTAAGGGAAAACCGAATGAAAGCTGTCGTCAAATCACGCGCCAATATCGTGCCGGACGCATGTCCGTGCGGATGGTCGCAGCGTATCGTCACAAAGGACGACGGGGCATCCGTGAGTTTTCATGTAGTGACAATTAAGACTGATAGTGAAGTCCACTATCACAAGAAGATGACCGAGATCTACTACATTCTCAAAGGCAACGGAAGCATCTATCTTGACGGGGAGATAACTCCTATCTCGGAAGGCAGTACGATCATAATCCCTCCAGGCGTGAGACATAGAGCCATTGGTGAATTGGAGCTGATCAATGTGGTTTCTCCACCGTTTGATCCGTCTGACGAGTACTTCGATGGTGAGTAATTGCGAAAGAAGAGTCTGAACGATGGGGAAAATATCTGGAGACAAAACTAGGGTTGCGATCGTGGGGGCTGGGGCTATGGCGAATCGCGTCCACTATCCATCATTGGGGCAGATACCAGGTGTCGAAATGGTCGGTATATGCGATCTGAATGGCGACGCGCTAAAGGATACCGCCGACCGATACGGCATAGCCAAGCGCTACACCAACTACCGGAACATGGTCGAAGACGTTGTACCGGATGCCATCTACGTACTTGGCCAGCCACACCTACTTTATGATGCGTGGGTCTGGTGTTTGCAACAAAAGCTGAATCTTTTTATCGAAAAGCCACTGGGCGTCAATCTTCACCAGGCTATGAACCTTGCGCACCTTGCCGAGGTAAACAACTGCATCACTCAGGTCGGATTTCAGCGAAGAAACTCCGCAATGGTGAGATCTATGCTCGCAAAGTGCCGTGAGTCGGGTCCGGTTGTCCATGCGGTCTGCACATTTACTAAGCAGGACGAGGGCCCGATGATGCGCGCCTATGACGAAATGTACGACATTACAATCCATGCAATTGACACATTGCGCGCGATTTGCGGCGGGGAGATCGTGAATATTGACAGCGTCGCTCGTCGGATGCGCATTCCGAATCTCAACGCTATTTTCGCGCTGATTCATTTTGACAACGGGGCGACAGGCGTTCTGATGAACAACCACATCAGCGGGCGCAGGACATTCTCGTTTGAAATTCATTGCCCCGATATCTGTGCGATCGGTGAGCTTGAAGGGCAAGGGCGTATTTATCGCGCGACGCCAAAAGAAGGTGCCTATTATGATGTGGCTGCTGGCGAAGACTTCGATGCTATGACGCTAGCTGGCAGCAGCGATTACCACGTTTACGGAGGTTACCTTGCCAAGCACGAGGAGTTCATCACTTGCCTCCGGACCGGCGATCAACCATCCTCACACTTCGGGGACGCGCTAAAAACGATGCAGGCTGCGGAAATCATCTTAGCGCACGCTCTCCTTCGCGGCCCAGAAGAATTTGGAAAGGTGTACGCCGTATGATACGCCTTGGAGGTGACCTAGATATCGGCGGGGAGACAGATCCAGACCGCCTCGCAGCTATGCATACTGAGTTCGGATATACCGCTGCGTACGGCCCGTACGTGCCCGTTTCTGACACTGCTTACATTAGATCCTATCGAAAGGCTTTTGCCGCTAAGGACATCGTGATCGCGGAAGTGGGCATTTGGAAGAACATGATTGCCCCCGAAGACGACATTCGAAAGGCAAATTTTGAATACGCATGCGAACGGTTTGCGCTGGCAGAAGAGGTCGGCGCACTATGCTGCATCAATTTCATCGGATCCGTAGCGCCCGGCGAAAGGCGAGGTCCCCATCCTGACAACCTGACAAAATACGGGTTCGAACTATGTGTGGATACGATCAGAGGCTTGATTGATACGGTGAAACCTACGCGGACAAAGTTTTGCCTGGAAATGATGCAGTTTCTCTTACCGGACAGTCCCGAGGTCTACCTAGATATCGTCAAGGCCGTTGACCGCGCCGCATTTGGGGTTCATCTCGACCCGGTGAATATCATTCTCACTCCTCGCGACTATTTCAACAACGGCAACTTGATCCGTCGTTGCTTTGACGTACTTGGTCCTTGGGTTGTGAGTTGCCACGCGAAAGACATTACCCTGGTTGACAGATTAGCGCTCCATATGGACGAAACAATCCCTGGAAAAGGCAACCTTGACTATGCGGTATTCCTGTCCGCTATCTCTGAATTGCCGCGTGATACGCCCCTGATGTTGGAGCACCTGCAACGGGGTGAATATGCGGTCGCGCGCGACCATATCACAACAGTCGCCAAGAATAACGGAATTAGACTTTACGAAGCGACACCAACCCACTAGCTCAACGATGGGCTAAGGAGACAATCACAACCATGATACAACGACAACTCGGGCCGAATGGCCTGTTTGTGGGAGCAATAGGACTGGGCGGAATGCCGATGTCAATTACGCGGGAACGGCCCGCAGAAGCAGATAGCGTTGCACTTCTAGTGCGTGCTGCAGATCTAGGGGTTACGCTATGGGACACTGCGGACGCGTACTGCCTCGACCACACGGAGATCGGTCACAACGAGCGGCTTTTTGGCAAGGCGCTGCTCAAGTTGCCTCCAGCAGTGAGATCCACGATTGTGGTCGCAACAAAAGGCGGAAACACGCGCCCGGATGGTGAGTGGGTCCATGACGGGCGTCCTGAGCATATCCGGTCCGCAGTGGATGCGAGCCTAAGGGCCTTGGGTGTAGATTCAATAAACCTTTACCAATTGCATCGTGTCGATGAGAATGTGCCGTTCGCGGATACGGTCGGAGCATTCGCAGAAGCACGCAAGGCTGGTAAGGTCAAGTTTGTCGGATTGAGCAATGTTACTCCGGCTCAAATCGAAGAAGCACTTAAGATTGTGCCGATAGCATCGGTTCAAAACCGCTTGAGCCCGATTGACCTCAGCGCCGAGAGCGACGGTGTTCTTGACAAGTGCCGCGAGCACGGCATAGCGTTTCTGCCCTACAGCCCATTGGGTGGTATGTGGGGCGGAGCGAAGGAGATAGGTAAGCAAGGCGAACTCGAAGCTGTGTCCAACGAGGTAAAAGCGAGCGCACAACAGGTTGTTTTGGCTTGGCTCTTATCGAAGTATGATCGGCTTATACCGATTCCGGGCGTGAGTCGAGTGTCTAGCGTTGAAAATAGCGCTGGGGCGGCGTTCGTTCTTCTTAACATTAGCCAAATCGCACGGCTAGATAAATCGTTCCACAGCGAAGAACAATGAGTGCGACTTTCAAATGTCGCTTGCCTTGAAACCACAAAGTAGATGGAACTCCTATGTATACCAAAGTAAGGACTGAGTAAGGGATGAATTATCGACAAGTCGGCAAACATGGCGTGAAAGTCTCGGAAATCGGACTGGGATCCTGGCTGACCTACGGCGGCGCCACGGAGAACGGGGTCGCGGAAGCGTGTATCGACCGGGCATATGAGCTTGGCGTTAACTTCTTTGATACCGCGAACGCCTACGCTGGGGGAGAAGCTGAACGGGTCATGGGCAAAGCTCTTGCCAAGTATGACCGCTCATCCTATGTGGTGGCAACAAAGGTGTTCTTCCCCATTGGCAGCGGACCGAACGATCATGGCCTCTCCCGCAAGCACCTATTTGAACAGTGCCACGCATCGCTCAAGCGGCTCGATGCAGATTACATCGACCTGTACCAATGCCATCGTTTCGACAGCGACACGCCGGTGGAGGAGACGCTGACGGCACTTGATGACCTGTGCCGGCAGGGCAAAATCCTCTACTACGGCGTTTCCGAATGGAGCGCCCCACAGATTGCCAGCGCTGTCGACACTGTGCGGGCTCGCGGGCTGCATCCTATCGTGTCAAACCAGCCGCAATACAACATGCTCGCCCGAAGTATCGACGATGATGTTCTGCCACTTTGTGAGAAAGAGGGTATCGGCCAGGTCTGCTTCTCTCCGCTTGCTCAGGGAGTCCTGACCGGCAAGTACAAGCCGGGCCAGCCACCTCCAGCTGGCAGTCGCGCTGCGGACCCGAAGCAAAACCCGTTCCTTGAGCGCGGCGTGCTCGACGCGTACGTCCGCGATCAGATCGTTGCCAACGATGCGATGCTCGAACGCGTCCAGCGTCTCGTCCCCTTAGCGGCTGAAGCTGGCCTGACGATGCCCCAAATGGCGCTCGCATGGTGCCTGCGGAAGAAGATTGTCGCAAGCGTGATCGTGGGAGCTTCGCGCCCAGAGCAGGTCGACGCAAACGTTGCCGCGAGCGGAATCAAATTGCCGCAGGATCTATTGGCTGCTATCGAGAAAGTACTCCGGTAGCATAGTCGAACGGCCAGGTGCTAGCGTTCCATTTGCGACTATTTCCAAGTCTCGACAAGCGCGTGGGCTGTGCGCACCGCAATGCGCCAGCCCGCTGACCGACGGCGCAAATCCCCCAACTATCTTGTTCTAAAAGTGACCATTACACCGAGGACCTTATGAACATTTCAATCGCGTCTTACTCCTTCCATGGCCTGCATGGCGCAGGCATGATGAATATTTTTGGCTATATTGAAAGCATAAAGCACCGCTACAGGCTAGATACTGCCGACATCTGGTCAGGGATGATCGGGACCACCGACTCTGGCGTGATCGGCAAGGTAAGCACAGCCATAGAAGAGGCAGAACTGGGTGTCTCCAACTACCACATCGACGAGGCGTGCGTATGGAACCCCGATCCCGATATCCGCGAGTGTAACTATCAGATTTTGCTGCAGCATCTCGATGTCGCTGAAAAGCTGGGAGCGTCTACGGTACGGATCGACTTCGGCGGCCGCGATTCGGAAATGAGCAACGAGCAGTTCGATGTACTTGTAAAGCGTTACAGTGAGTTCGCGCGACGGGCCGCAGACAACGGTTACCGCATAGGCCCCGAAACGCATTATGGCCCTGCCCTAGTTCTTGACAATATGAAGCGCGTGCTAGAGGCAGTCGATAACCCGGCTTACGGGATACTACTGCACATCGGACACTGGGTTCCCGGCGAGGAGGACGACGGCGACCGATGGGCCGCCCCTCACACGATGCACACGCATGTAGATGCTCGGATCACCTCGACATGCCTGGTAGACAAGATGAAGCTGTTGATGAATAGCGGTTACACTGGCTATTGGGGTGTGGAGCATCATTCCGCCCAAAATGAGCACGCCGAAGTCGCGTGGCAACTCGCGACCGTTCGGCGTGTGCTGGCGACACTTTAGGCTGCAAAAGGACATTTCCAAATGGATCGAATACGCATAGGTGTCGTGGGCGTTGGCCAAATCGGCAAGCAGCATCTGGAAAACTACTCAAAAATCCCTGGTGCCGAACTCGCCGCATTCTGCGACATTGACGAAGCGGAGCTAGCTCGGGTTGCATCGTTGTACGGGGTAACGAGCACAACGACCAACTTTCGGGAACTGATCATGCGTGACGATATCGACGCGGTGGATGTCTGCCTGCACAATAACCTGCACGCCCCGGTTGCGATAGCGGCTCTCCAAGCAGGCAAGCATGTCTATTGCGAGAAGCCCATGGCAGGCTCTTATCGGGATGCGGCCGCAATGCTTGAAGCGGCGAAATCCTGCGACCGTAAGCTGCACATTCAGCTAGCGTTTCTGTACTCTAGAGAGACGAGAGCCGCCAAACTGTTGATTGAAAACGGCAGGCTCGGCAAGCTGTATCACGCTCGTTCTACAGGTTATCGGCGGCGCGGTCGGCCGTATGTAGATGGCTACGGTACGTTGAACTTTGTGCGAAAGGACATTGCTGCTGGGGGCGCCCTCTATGATATGGGCGTTTACCATATCTCCCAGCTGCTCTACCTGATGGGCATGCCAAAACCCCTGCGTATCAGCGGGAAAACCTACCAAGAAACGGACATGGATGCGAACAGGCGTGAGAGTGGCCGCTACGACGTCGAAGAACTTGGCCTGGGCTTGGTGCGCTTCGAAGGTGGACTTACGCTAGACATCATCGAGGCGTGGGCCATTCACCTCAACGCATTCGAGGGCAGTTGCGTCGTCGGTTCGAAAGGTGGAATTAGGCTCGAGCCCTTCAGCTTCCACACCACCCAGGACGAGATTCTTGTCGACTCCACCTACAACCTGGGCAACGCCTACACACGTTGGCACGACGTGCATGGCAGTGGCGACGTATACGACAGCAGTCAGCAGCATTGGATCGCGGTGCTTCAAGGGCGCGCGCCACTGCTCCCTACTGCTGAAATAGCGCTCCAAACCCTGTTGATCAGTGAAGGCATCTACCTGTCGGACAGTCTCGCGCGCGAAGTATCCGTAGATGAAGTGATCAAAAGCTCAGTTTCGACCGCCGTCAACTTATAGCTCGAGATTTGACGTCAACTCCCCATCCACCGTTGCAGAAGGGCGCGGCGACCTTTGGGCGATATGCTGGAGTCACCAGAGTCTCGTTGGACGCGTATCCCGCTGCATGCCTCCAGGTCTAGATGGCGAACAGCACTCTGCGAACTCCATCAAGCTGAACCTTACCGCTCGCAAAGGCGGAAGAAAAATGGCCAACGCGGGTCGGGAGCGCCCCGTAAACTACTCCCTACACCACGTCCATTCACGTGCAAATCCAAGACATCCACAGTATAATGTTCATACCAAGCCGCCGAAACATTCATTTTGGCGTGCGGCTGTTAGGACGAACGGCAGCACCCTCGCATTGCCGGCTTCCCAACGAACAAACCCGCTGTACTTATTGCCATGATTGCGCCTAACGAATGGCGCGAAACACGGCCGAGCGCACTTTTGCGACGGCTGCACAAGGGAGAGATTTATGCAGGCACAATTGACTAAAGAGACCGCCATCAAGCTCGGCGCCGCCGCCAAAAGCGTCGGTTCGTTAACCGCCCTCGTCGGCGTGGACGCATTCGTGGATGAGATCATTCGCGTCGTCGACAAGCGGACGTCGCCCACCACCTACACAACGCTTCCACGCATGAGCGACTTCGCCGGGAAAATCGCCGAAGCTGCGGGGCAGAGCTGCAATGTCGAGCTGATCGTTAACCAGACGAAACTTGGCGGTAACGGCCCGATCATGGCGAATGCGATGGCTGCGGCTGGAGTTGGGGTTACGGCCGTAGGTCCCTTCGGCGAAGGCTCGGTGCATCCGGCATTCGCTGAGATCGCAGACCGCGCCACTGTGGTTAATCTTGGCGACCCCGGGCACACCGATGCGCTCGAGTTCGACGACGGTAAGATCATGCTGGGCAAACAATCCATGCTGCTCGATATCACGTGGGATCGTATTGTCGAGCGAATGGGTGCAGATGCGCTTACGGCTGGTTTGACGAAATCGAACCTTGTGGCCCTCGTCAACTGGACCATGATCCCCAATATGAATGACATATGGGTCAAAGCGCTCGAAGTGCTCTCCAAGAATGCACCGTCCGGCCGGTTCTTTTTCGATCTCGCCGACCCCGAACGGCATGACGACGAAAAGGTAGCTGCTGGATGTCGCCTTCTGGCGCAGTTCCAGAAATACGGGCCAACGACCCTGGGCTTGAACGAGAAGGAAGCGTTCCGTATCGCCGTCGCTCTCGGGTACAAGGGCCAGCAGAGCGGTCGGCAGAATGTCCAGGCTACGGCAGTCTACATCAGCAACGCGCTCGACATTGAGTCGGTGGTTGTCCACCCGCGCGCCTATGCGGTCGCGGCATCGCGCGGCGTGCTGACGGGTGACGTCGACGGGCCGTTCGTCGAAGAGCCCCTGATCTCGACAGGCGCTGGCGACCACTTCAACGCTGGCTTCTGCCTGGGCAAGCTGCTTGGCTTCACCGACGCCGAATCGCTGACAGTCGCGGTAGGCACATCAGGCTATTATGTTCGCACCGCAGTCAGCCCGTCCGCAGAGCAACTTGCTGGATTCCTGGCCGAACAGGCCGCCGCATAGGGGCAGTGAGTCTAGGAAGACCTCACCCCCCAGCCCCTCTCCTAAGATAAGGAGAGGGGAGCCAGAAAGATTGTCGGCAGTTGATTTTTCTTTTCACCCCTCTCCTTATCGTAGGAGAGGGGCCGGGGGTGAGGTCCTAATCAGCGCACGCGTTTCAACGCCATGGGGTAATATTGGGGCGTTATGAAAATCTCAAAACTTACCGCATTACTGACGGCCCTTCTGGTTGTAGCGCCTGCCGCTTTCGGTGGACCGCTTGACGAGGGCAACACTGCCTACAAGGCAAAGGACTACGCCGCTGCCGTTACCGCATACACGTCTGCCCTCGGCAAAGTCACTGGCGACGAGCAAGCAAAGGCTTACTACAAGTTGGGGTTGGCTTACGAGAAGCTAGACAACTACGCCAAGGCGGTTGAATGTTTTGAGGTTGCTCAGCGAATCGACGGCACGCTTGGCTTTGCCAAGAACAAGGCTGGCTTCCGCCGCAAACTCGCTCGCGACTCGCAATACGCGCAGGGAACAGCGACTCCCCCCGCTTCCACCGGGTCGGGAGCAGTGTCGACCGGTGATAGCGGCAATGTGGCGCAGATTCTAGCCACCACAAATGTGTATGTCGACTCGTCGTTCAGCGGCAAGGTCGACGAGACCGCTCTCCAAGCTGTCGCCGCCGAAAACCCTCGCACTTCGGTAAAGATTGCTCTGATCGATCACCTACCGTCTTGGTACCAGAAGCTCGCACGCTCAAAGAGATACAGCAGCGACTCGGCAATCACGCACTTCACCGAAGGTATCCACAAGCACCTCAATCTTGGACGGAACGGTGTGATTGTCGTAAGCACGAGCGGCTATGGTGCTGGAGTGGCTCTCAAGTCGGCTGATCTTTCCGACGAAGCCGAGACACGTATCGCGCGCAATTATGTCGCCAAGCTTCAAGCAGGCGACTATGCGGTGATCGCGCCGATGGCGCACGAATTTGTTAGCGAAATCAACGGGGCACACCGTATGCAGCAGAATATCATCTGGCTTGTCGCGCTCATCATCGTTCTCGTGATCGCTGTGATCATCGTCAAGGGCAAGCGTCGCAAAGCGGCTCAGCTCAATGCGATGCGCGGGCCAGTCAATGCGCTTCGCTCCGATGTAGAGGCGAGTATCGAATACCTTGACGGCTATATCCCCGCGCTGGCAAAGAACAACGCCGACACCGATCAGGTGAAAGCGTACCGGCAAGCATCGGCGGCGCGCTTTGAACAGGCCACGAAGATTATCGACCGCGCAACGGAAACCAGCGATTTGGTCCGCGCTCAACGCCTTCTGGAGAAGGCGAAAGAAGACAGCGTCAACGCCAAGCGGTATCTGGATCGCGCGACAGGTGGCACGGGCAATATCCCGGGCGATGCGGCTGTCAGCGCAGCATCGCTTCCTGCGGACGTCGAGGACCTCGCCAATATCCCGGAGAACGAGCGCGGTGTGTCGTTCTTCTCGTCCCGCCCCGCTCCCATCGACAAGCTTGTGCCGGTAACGATCAATGTCGGCGGAGTCGACAGACAGGTATTGGCGACTCCCGCCGAAGCAGCGGAAATTCGACGCGGCCAACTCCCGGCAGTGCGTTCATTCGAGGTCGGCGGACGCCAGGTGCCGTGGTACATGTACGATGCGTACGATCCCTATCGTGACTACTACTCATATCAGCAGAACGGCTGGTCCAGCGCTGTGAACGGAGCGATTGCTGGATTTATCGGGGCACAGTTACTCGATAGCCTCTTCAGTCGGCCCGCTTACGGCGGCTCGTGGATGTCTCCCTATGGGTACGCACCCGGATGGGACAACTGGAGCCATTGGGGAGCATATGATCGCGGCTTCTTGGACGGGGAACGGATACAGGCGCACGATTACGCGTTCAACGACGGCTATTCGCGACCTCCAGTCGATTCTAGCAGCGCAGGTGGTGCAGGGTTCTTCGGCAGCGGATACGATCAATCCGACTACGGCAGCAGCGGTTCCGCAGGTGGCGCTGGCTTCTTTGGTGGGAGCGATAGCGACGGCGGAGGCGGGGATAACTCGTAATCCCGTGGCGAAACCCTCTCCTATGATATCCAGAGGGCGCTAGGAAGTTATGCATGACGCTCTGCTCTTCGTATCGAACCTGTTGGCAGACGTCATCAATCCCGCACTCGTTCTGCTCTGGCTGTGGCTTGTTGTCGGGCTATTTCGTAGCAGGGATAACAGCCGCTGGCGTTGGGTTTTAGCGAGCCTGCTTGGCGTTGCGATCTGTGTCGCCGGGGTGCACCTGCTCCGTGCGGAACCAGTTTGGCCCGGTCACCCGTATTTCCCAAGTGGGCATGAGGCGTTCGCGGCCAGTGTGGCGACGTCGATTGCGTGGCGGTTTGGCGTCCGGTGGGGTGCCCTCGCGGCCCTTTGCGCGTCTATCTTGGCACCGTCGCTCGTTTTGGCCGGATTCCACGAGGTTTGGGACGTAGTAGCGTCTTTAGTCGTATGCCCGGTAGTAACAATCGCATGTCACGTCATCCTTCGAATCAGCCTCCCGATCCTGCCACGATCAGATCGCTAAGCCTGCCGGGAGTCGGCGGTATCGCGATCGGAGATCCCACCGAGCCAGCCCTGATATGCCTTCACGGGTGGGGTGGCAGCAAAGAGATCTGGCGACGATTCCTCACTCTTCACGGGCATGGACGCTACATCGTTTCACTGGACATGCCAGGGACTTGGGGCTCTACGCCGCTGGACGCGTGGGGCAGCGAGCAGTTAGTCGGATGGTTATTCGAGACCGCAGACCGGCTTGGGATTGAGCGGTTTTCCCTGATGGGGCATTCCATGGGCGGCAACACTGCGGCGCATGCCGCGTTGTTCGCACCGAAGCGTATCGAGAAGCTCATCCTCGTGAACGCCGCCGTCTACTCCGACCGCCTTCCCGTTACGCGCGCCTATGTCGCTCCCGGACACGGTCCATTTGTTGTCGAACTCGCACGTATCGGATCGGGGATAGCAAACAGCATCAGCGTGCTGTTTCCGGAACGAAATTCTGGAGGAACGTGGCGTCCCTGGCTGCGACGGTGCGGATACGTCTACCATCACAACAAAGCTGGTGTGATGCATAATCAGCTCAAGGCCATGGTGGAGTCGCCGTTTACGCCCCTCTTGCTTCCCGGTTCGCTGCCAGTATTGGTCGTGCACGGCGAGCGGGATACGGTGGTGCCGGTGGCGTTGGCCCGGAAGCTGTGGGATGACTTGAGTAAGCGGGATGGTGTAAGCGACCGTTCGCGGCTGATCGTATACCCGCACGCCCAGCATGTGCCCATGGATACCGACCCGCTTGGTTTCGCACGGGATATCCGCGCTTTTCTGGACAGCGGAGAAGAGGCGTAGGTAGTCTTTACTGCTCCTCGGCGATATAGTCCACGACCACTTCACAGGACGCGCGCCGGAACAGCTCGCCTACCATCTCTTTGCTGATGCCGCGCACCTCATCTGGTCGCGCCCCGAGCACAAGCAAATCAACATTCTGCTGTTCGATATATTTTAGCAGCCCTTCAATGGCATCTCGAACGCGCAGCACATCAGTGACCGCGTCGAGGCCCCAGCGCCTGGCTTCTTCCAAACCATCCGCCAGCACCGTTTGTGCCTGGGAATCTTCGCCAGGCATTGGCGCGTGCAGAGCATAAGCGCGCGGCACTTCAAGTACGTACAGCAGGCGCACATCGCAGCCGGGACTTTTCGCGGCAAGCTTTGCCGCGCTATCGATTGAGCGGAGAGAAAACGGGGCGCTACTGGCTGGAATAACGATCCGCCGCCACGGAGCCACGAGTTCCTGAACGGGCGTATCGTCTTCGGGCGCGGGGGTAGATTTTGATCCAAAGAGTCGGGACAGCATAGAATATCCTCGACGATTATGATACCTCGTCTGGCAAGAGATGGCGAATTGTTGCCTGGTCAGTCACCGGAGCTTGGCTCTGTTACGGCAGGGGACGCAACCACGAAGCGATCAAGCGCGCGATTGATAACAACCGCTACTTCAAGGTGATATCGCCGCCCTGGCGGAGCCAGTCGTTCCACCCGGTAATTCTGATTACTGGGTTATTGTTGACACTGCTACCGACCAGGTAAACATCGCCCTCATGTGGGTCGACATAGAGAGAATGTCCCAGGAAGTGCGGGTTAAGGCGATAGGCGGGACGCGGCGCTGCGGCGAAATCCGGATACTCGAAGAACTGTCCCACCCAGAGGCCGTTCTCGTCCCATACGTCCACGGTGCCGTTCGCGGGGTCGGCGACTGCCACGCATCCATGCGGCGTGCCAACGATATGTGACAGATAGCGCGACGATGTCGCAGTCACGGTGGAAACGCCGACTTTGAAAGTAGGCAGACCGTCGCTGTCCCATCGGACTAAACCGCGAACGCGCTGGCCGTTGCTGTCATCGGCGTTGTAGATGGACCATATTGCGCCATTTTCGTCAACGGCGGCGGCTTCAGGGTCGATATTGCGGATACTCCCGTGGCCCAACGGCAACAGGGCTGCCGTGGTGTAACGCGGAATACCAGCGGGCTTCCAGCGATCGACGAGAAGTTTGTGAAGGCCCTCAGCATCAATCGCTGCGACGGTAAAATCGTCGAGAACAGTCTGGTTTTTGCCGTCGAGCCACGCGGGTTCATCAAGCGCCATGAGTTCTTCGCTATCGAGCTTCTCGTTACGGTTCTTGTCGGTCCAAAGCAACGCCGCTCGGTTCAGCTTTCGCTCCTTGAGCGCCGCAGCTAACACTGGCGACTTCGTGGTGGTATCGACAGCAAAGATGGCGGCGACAGGTGTAAGAACGCCTTCGGGATCGACGCGTACGACGCGGAACGGGTTGGCCCGTGCTAAGAACGTGTCGCCACCATGGTGGAGGATGCGCCAGCCTTTCGGTCGCGCCGACGGGTCGGAAAAGAGACCACCCAGGATAGTGTCATAGGAGTAGACCCCGGCGACGCTCCACGATTTCGCGGCTAGATTCAGCCGGTAGCGTATCAGGTGGTCGAGTTCGCTATCGCCCCAAGCACTGGTGGCGCCAGCAGGGTCGATTTGAGCATAGGGGGCATAGGACTGTGGTCCGTCCCACTCTCGCCGTATGGTGCCATCGGGGTTGAAGCGCACGACGCGTCTCGGCGCATCGGCCTCGCTTATCACGAACCCTCCACTCGGATCGGGGGCGATGTCGGTGACGTTGGAGAAGTCCTCGGGGACGTAGTCGCCTGAATGACGGCCCCCATAGCGCCCAAATGTACGAATGAGTTTGCCGTCCGCCGTGTACCGGCTCACTTGCTGCGTCGCGCCTTGCATAGCGACCAAAATGTCGCCAGTTGCAGCATTGATCGCGAGGCGGTAGGCATCGGGCACGCCGTCAATGATCACCTTGGCCTTCTTGTCGCTCTTGCCAAGGGCTGTGACAGTACCGCCTGTGATTACCAGGACCCGATCTTGCTTGTCGATGGCAACGCCGAGTGGTTTCGCGACCACAGCTTCGTCGACAAGTCGGCCTGTCGACGGCTGGAACCAGCGAATCGCATCATAGCCGTAATAGCTCACGATGACGTAATCATCGTTCGATGCCAGATCCATAGGCATTGCTGAGGGAGAGAGGGCAGGCCTCGGGGGAGGCGGCTTGACAACGGCCTTACGTCCCGTCAGCGCTGAAGGGATCAAGGTGTCGCGCTCCACCCATGCAGCGTTGAACCGTCCCACATAGTCTGCGGTATCGGCGTCGATGCGGTAGACCATTCCGTTGGGCTGCAGCATGAACAGCTTGTCGTTCGATCGACCAAGCGCAATCGGCCCTTGCGCTTCCTGGTACGACGATGGCACCGCCCACTGGCGCTTCCCTGTCATCGACTGCTTGACAAGCATAATGGTTGATTGGCCACAGCTCCCAAAGTAGAGCGACTGACCATCGCACGCTACAGCGTAAATGCCGCCATAGTTGCCCGGCCACGATTCCCAAGGCATGTTGGGATTAGTACCGAGCGATGTAAGATAAGTGGCTCGCAGCCCCTTGGTACCAAGCAGCTTCCACGTGTATTCGCCGCGCGGAAGGCGCCGCCCGGCGTTATCGCGCCCATCCCAAAGGACGGTATTCGAGCCCGCAGATTTGGTTTCGCCATGAACAAGATCGCGCACGAGACGACCATCGGAATCGTATATATTGATCGATACTTTTGCTTCCTCTGGAAGGTCAAATTCTACCTGGGCAGACAAAGCTTGCTTAGGTGCGGAATGTGCTGGTGAGGAAGCGCAACCGCTAGCAAGCAGTTGCGCGATGGCGGCAGCGATAACGATGGATTGTTTGCGACGAGCCATGTGGGGATAAACGGGTACGACGAGATTCTGTCTGCGACTACTGTTATACCCGCCGGGCGATTTTCGCGCCACAGCTCCCCTCAAGCGCATCTTCGCCTGACACAGTAGCGCATGTGACTCATTTTCGCAGGCATTGATACCTGCAATAGGATTGATGCCAGTTAATAACCTTGACTTTTCCTATGAAACTGTAGGATAATAGGCGCAATAATACTATCCCTGTAGGGGTTAGACCACCTGATTGAGCATGGCCTAGCGCCACGTTAGAATACAACGCCTAATCGCAAAAATAGACCACCCGCGTGCAGCCGACGTCAGGCCCGAATCGCAACCAAGATTCTCATGCCGATTACCCTAAAAGACATTGCCGATCGCACCGGAGTTTCGCCGAGCGTTGTATCGACCGTGCTCAGCGGTCGCGACAACGGCACATTCGTGAGCAAAGAGACGCGGGAACGTGTCCTTCATGTCGCGCAGGAGTTGAACTATATCCCAGTGCGGTCGGGACGCCCCCGTGGCAGCCGACGATTGCGCAGGCAGCGAGTGGAGCAGTTTATCGGTGTCTGGACCCCTGAACTGGACACCCAGGCAGCGCTCAACGTGCAAGCACTCCAAAAGGCGCTCCATGTCTACTGTACGCAGCACGGCCCGACTCCCGGGGAGGATTTCGACTACGGGATCCGCCTGATTAGCGACACGGATCTCCCCCGCCTCGATATGTTGGGCGTCATGGGGCTCATCGTGGTTGGCGATACCGTTCTTCCCCGCATTGCAGCAGCCGCAACGACCCCCACGGTACTCCTCGGTGAGGCAGACGACACGCCGCGCGAGATGGTAGCTGTCCATATGGACAACTTCTCCGGAGGCCGAGCAATCGGCGACTACCTCTGGAAGCTCGGCCACCGACGCGTCGCATTTGTTGCCCCCAGCGCCAAGCCTCGCGCAAGAGTGACCCGCCAGCGATGGCAAGGCATACAATCGGTCTGGGTCGATCAGGGCACCCCGACAGATTGGTGCGTCCCCGCGCCGTACGATACGTTCCGCAACCTGTCGCTCAAAGAGCAAGTCCAGAAGATGGTCACTGCGCTTCTCAATCCCACCGACCCCGAAGCGGCAATCACTGCCATTGTGTGCTTTAACGAAGCCGTTGCCACCTATGTGATCCAATCCCTCACGGCTGCCGGGAAGCGGGTACCAGTCGATGTTTCGGTGGCCGCTTTCGGCGACACACCGGGTGGGTCAGAGGCTCTTAGCCCAGCTCTCACCACAGTGCGCGCACCAATGGTGCAGCTAGCGACGACCGCAATCGCACAGCTTTACGCGCTCCATCGGGAGGCCGAAGAAGAGCGCTCGTACGGCCTCGGCGACCATCGCCGTGACATCGCTTACCCCGGAGAGCTGGTGATTCGCTCGTCTTGTGGCCCAGTCGCGGATTAGTCCGGCGTCTTTAGGTATCTCTGCCATCATCACCTCCCACAAGAATGCGACTGCAGTGAGCTGCCTCGGCGACGGTCGTTAGCATCCTATGCGTTCTCGCGAGGTACCATAAACATGGCGCTCACCAATCAACGAGCGAACCCATTTTGGTAGGTACCACCCATGATATCCCGTCACCCTTATCTGCTCGATCGCACGAATACCGTTCTCGTCGCCGTCGACTTGCAGGAGCCGTTTCTTCGCACAATACACGAGCGAGAGCGTGTCATATCGCAGAGCCGATTACTGATCAAGGCGGCGCAGGCATTGGGCGTTCCAGTAATCACCACCCTGCAATACGCCGCTCGAATGGGCGGCTTGGTGCCCGAGATCGCCGAACTGTTCGCCGACACGGCTGAGCAATCGTTCGACAAGCTGGTCTTTTCGTGTTGCGGCAGCGACGAGTTCACGAATGCAGTCGCCGCTAGCGGGCGCAAGCAGGTGCTGCTCTGCGGCGTTGAGACCCATATTTGCGTCAACCAGACTGCGCTCGACCTGCTGCATCGCGGCTATCAGGTGCATGTCGCCCCGGATGCGGTATCGTCACGCACTTTGGAGCGCCACAAACTGGGCATGGAGAAGATGCGCGACGCTGGCGTTGTCCCGTGTGCAAGCGAAGGGGCTGTGTTCGAGTTGCTCTATGCCGCGTCGGAGCCAGAGTTCAAGGCAATCCACGCCATCGTCAAGTAATCGCTGAGTCGCTAGCGTTTCGGCGACAGGAATGAGCCTCGCATGAAGCCTGCTGCCAAGGTCACTATCGAGCTAGACGCAAAATGGGTAAATATAGTCCGGTCGCCGATGTGGCGCGCTGTTTCGGCGCTACAGGGTATAGCGGTATCCTTTGCCCCTCTGGCACTGTACTATGCTGGCAAACCCGGGTACTTCCCACATGGAGCTGAATGGGTGATAGTTCCCGCGTGCTTTGCCATTATCATCGTGGTTTCGTTCTTCTACTTTCGGCTGGGTGCGGCGGTTATACGGGAGCTTCACCGGATCGATCACGAGTAGACGGGGAAGGGACACGATTTATGCCTATGCTACCGGGAAAGGTCGCTATCGTAACCGGCGCGGGCCGCGGAATTGGCTCCGAAATCGCCCGCTTG
Organism: Capsulimonadaceae bacterium; assembly: GCA_036504535.1. GTDB lineage: Bacteria > Armatimonadota > Armatimonadia > Armatimonadales > Capsulimonadaceae > JARLGU01. Next base: position 137,792 of record DASXUY010000014.1, on the reverse strand, counting down.
TTTGCATCTGAGGGTGCACTGGTGGTGGTTCACTACAACAAGTCCCGCAAAGCGGCCGAGGCGCTCGCCGCATCGCTTCCGGGCAGCGCCATCGCGCTACAGGCAGACCTTACCGATGGGGACGCCGCCAGAGGGCTCATTGAAAGCGCCGTAAATCGTTTCGGCAAGATCGACATTTTGGTGAACAACGCTGCCGGCTTCGTGCACGATATCCCGTTTGAAGACGACACCTGGGAGTCGTACATCAAAGAGTTCAACGGAGTGCTCGGCGCAACGTTCCACCCCACCAAGGCTGCCGTGCCTCATTTGAAAGCCAATGGGGGCGGGCGCATCGTGAACTTTGTCGCGACACTCGTCAACCGACCCGCAGTCGGCTTCGGAGCGCATACGACAGCGAAAGGTGCGGTTCTGGCGTTTACGCGGACACTTTCTAAGGAGCTTGGACCGTACAATATCACAGTGAACGCCGTTTCGCCGGGCATGACGATGACCGAATACTCGACATCCATGCCGGAAGCGACCAAGAAGAGCGTCACTGCGCAAACCCCGTTGCGGCGGCTGGCTGAGCCAATCGATGTCGCGCGAGTCGTGCTGTTCTACGCGTCTGACCTTGCTGGCAATGTCACTGGAGCAAACATCGCGCCCGATGGCGGGCTGGCGATTATAGGGTAGCGAGGTCCAGACGGCGCGGCCCAAGCTTCCGTAGGTTAAAAACAGCGGCTTGGCAGGGCTTGAAAGTATCCGCTGGGCACTTAAGACAAATTCATCACGCTCACTGGAGCATACAATAATCACATGCGAACACCCAACCCACTCCTTCTCGGCCTCGCCCTTGGGGCGTTGATTGCCCCTGTCGCGACCGTTCAGCTTTCCGCGCCTGCCTATGCGCAAGCCGATCCGTTCGCAGTGACTGGCCTGCCGTTGTTTGGCCGAGTCGTCGGGCCAGATGGTAGCACGCTCGCGAATGTGCCAGTGTACGTTCTGGTGAAGAGCCCTGTCAGCTCAACCGACCCCGCGACCCATCAGACGCGGTTCACGACGCAGCTTAACGGACAAACGCTGTCGACGAACGCTAAGGGTGAGTACACGGCGGTCGGTGTGAAGCCGGGAGATACGGTGGCGATATTCGTCACCAAACCAGGGTTTCGGTACGTGTCCGGTGGCGTGGTTGCAAGCGGTTTTGACAGCTACCGTGCAAGCGACCTTGTGGTCGCTCCGCCGACGGAGATCATCGCAGGCAAAGTGTTCGATGATGCAGGGAACCCCGTGCCCGCAGCAGCCGTAATCGCCCCGGGAAGCAACCTCGAGTTGCAGGGGACCACAGATCCGACCGGGCACTTCGTGCTTGAAGGGCTGCCCAAAGGCCGAACCGAGCTATTCGCGCTCACGAAGACCAGCTATGGTCGCATCACAGCGGACACTGGCGCGCCCGCCCTTTCGATTACCCTCAAGCCTGTCATTCTTCCGACTGTGCAAAACGTGCCTCAGGCGGCGGCGCTTCTGGCTGATGTGCAGCAGGCCAGCTACGGAACCAACTACGCAGCGCGTGATTCTATCGCGTTCGAACCCGCTCCGTACGACATCGATGAGGCTCTCAAGCTCGCCAACCTGAATACCGCAGGGGGCGACGCGGTGCTGCTTGGCCTCGTCTCTGCCGCAGCCGGGGGCGATGTCGTGAAGTCGGCGGCTGCGGTGAACGGCATCCTTGACCGCATCGTGGACCCGGGCCAGAAAGCGCTTGGGGCGGCTGTGTTTGGGCTAGAGTTGGCCCGTGTCAACCCGGAAGCCGCTCGGCCGTTTCTTGAGAAAGCCAAGGCAGCAGCCAAGCTGAGCCCGATTGAACGCATGGGCGGCACAGAGCGGGTCGAGGTTGCGGCGTTGATGGCACGACTGAATGACAAAGAGGCGTCGAAGCTACTCGACGACACGATCAAGGCCATGCAGGACGGCGCTAAGAGCGCCAACAAGGGCAACCCGATGGGTGCATCGGAAGTGGTCTATTCCATGCTCGCCGGATATGCAGTCGCGGTGGCTCCGGGTGGGTCGAAGATGGTGGACCGTGTGGTGAACCAGCTTCCCGACTCACTGGCTCCCGGTGTCAAGTTCTCGCCGCGCACAATGCCGCGTATCCGGGCAGCGTTTGCGATGGCCCGTTTCGATGCTGTCGATGCGGCGTCGCTGCTGAAGCGCTCGCCAGCGTCGGAGCTGGGCGCGCCGATCTTTGGTCAAGCAGCCGTCGCCGTGGTAGAGCAGCTCGCCAAGACCGACCCCGCAGCCGCGCTCGCGTTGGCTCAACAGGTAACCGATCAGGAGCACAAGGCTGTGGTATTGGCACTTGCCGCCCGTGCGCAACCTGTCGGGACATCGTCGGCGGTATGGACCAGCGCCATGACCGCCGCGCTCGCATCGCCGCAGCGCTCAGCCCTGGCTGGCTGGGTCGCATCTATGGCCCGCCCCGTTAGCCCCGAACTCAGCGCCAATCTGTTTGCGATGGCGTGGGGCGCATTGTCGAAGCAGGTGAGCATCCCGGGCGGCCTTTCGGCGTTCCAGTTCTACTACAGCCAACTCGACCCCGGTCAGGCGCGCCTGATCGCCGAGAAGGAGTATGCCATTGCAAGGCTGAGCACTCGTTCCACCGACGACTCGTCGCAAGCACTCGTCCCCGTCCTCACCATGGCCGCAGTCGATACTGATCGCGCTTTGGAAATGGCCCGCGCCCTCGAATCGCCCACCAAGTTCATCGCCATGCGAAAGATAGCGCAGTACCTGATGCTACCCACCGACTCCAAGCGCACCCTCCGCTTTGACCGCTGGTCACAACCCGACGCGTGGCTGCCGGGGAGCCCGGTGGAGCGATAGGCTGTAATAGCGAAGCGGACGAAGCATCCTCCTACTTAAAGTCTATCTGCTTACTATGTAATACTATTGTTTTATGCGCTAATAGCGGTACAATGGATTCACGTACTCCCGGAATAGCTTTCGGAGATCTGGACGAAGGAGACCCGCTATGGCCCTATATAACACTGTCACTGAGCTTATTGGCAATACGCCGCTCGTACGACTTCACAAAGTAACCGATGGCGCACCCGCTGACGTGCTTGCCAAACTAGAATTTTTCAATCCTGCTTCCTCGGTAAAAGACCGCATCGGCGTCGCGATGATCGAAGACGCTGAGAAGAAAGGCCTTCTCACCAAAGACAGCATCATCATCGAGCCGACATCGGGCAACACTGGTATCGCCCTTGCGTTTGTTGCAGCCGCCAAGGGCTACAAGATCAAGCTCGTCATGCCCGAAACGATGAGCATTGAGCGACGAATGCTCCTCCGTGCCTATGGCGCTGAGTTAGTTCTCACCCCTGGCCCCCTCGGTATGAAGGGCGCAATCGCCGAAGCCGAGCGACTCGCCGCTGAGACGCCGAACTCGTTTGTTCCCCAGCAGTTCAACAATCCCGCGAACCCGGATGTCCACCGCCGCACCACTGCGGAAGAGATTTGGCGCGACACCGACGGTAAGGTCGACATTCTTATCGCTGGCGTCGGCACCGGCGGCACCATCACCGGTGTTGCTCAGGTCATCAAGGAGCGAAAGCCCAGCTTCAAGGCGATCGCTGTCGAGCCCATCGACTCTCCTATCTTGACCCAGACCAAGAACCACGAAGAACTCAAGCCTGGTCCGCATAAGATCCAGGGCATCGGTGCGGGCTTTGTCCCCAAGGTGCTCGATATCGACCTCGTGGACGAAGTGATCAAGGTGTCCAACGACGACGCATTCGCAACGGCTCGCCGAGCCGCGCGAGAAGAGGGCCTTCTGGTCGGCATCTCATCGGGCGCCGCGATCAAGGCGGCTACGGAAGTCGCTAAGCGGCCTGAGAACGCTGGCAAGACCATCGTCGTGATTATCCCGTCGTACGGCGAGCGCTACCTCAGCACCCCGCTCTTCGCTGACCTGCGCGACTAGTCACTGTGTTGCTAAACGCCCCTTGCTGAGTGTCAGCGAGGGGCGTTTATTATTAGGATGCCCTCGGGCCGGGCTGACCTTTTTTATTGGTCGCTTCGCGACGGTGCCTAATTACGATAAGAGACGCCCGAGCCTTCAATGACGGTGCCGATTTGGTAGACGGTTTCGCCGGAGTCGCGCAGGTTGCCGATCACGGTGCCTGCATCTTCAGCGGAGACGATCACGACGAAGCCAATGCCCATGTTGAACGCTCGCATCATTTCGAGGCCGTCGATATCGCCAGCTCGGCCGATCAGCTCGAAGAGCGGCGGTACGGGCCAGGTGTGGCGATCGATCTGGGCACCGAGCCCGGCGGGAAGGGTACGGGGTACGTTGTCGGTGAGCCCGCCGCCCGTAATGTGCGCCATGGCTTTGATGGTGTTCCCGGAATCGAGCAGCGGCACCATCGCCTTGAGGTAGCAGCGATGCGGCCACAAGAGCGCTTCGCCAACGGTGACGCCAAGGTCGTCGAGCTTGGTGCTTACGGACCAGCCGTTATCGCTCAGGAGAACCTTGCGAGCGAGCGAGTAACCGTTGGTGTGCAGTCCTTCCGAAGCGAGGCCAATTAGCACATCGCCAGCCTTTACCGTGCTCCCGTCGACTATTTTGGCCCGATCGACAATGCCCACAATACAGCCTGCAAGGTCGTACTCGCTGCCGTTGTAGAGTCCGGGCATTTCGGCTGTCTCGCCGCCAATCAGTACGCAGCCAGCTTCAACGCAGCCTTCAGAAAGGCCTTTTACTACGGCCTCAGCCACATGCGGTTCGAGCTTCCCCGTCGCAAAGTAGTCGAGGAAGAAAAGGGGGCGCGCTCCCTGGACCAGAATATCATTAGTGCAATGAGACACGAGGTCGTGGCCTATCGTATCGTGCTTGTTGGCCAGGAATGCCACCTTAAGTTTTGTCCCCACCCCATCGATACTGCTGACGAGAACCGGGTCGGCCATAGTGCCGCCGCCAAATTTCGCATCGCGCAGGGCGAACATGCCGCCAAAGCTGCCCACTTCGCTGGTCAGCACACCCGCGATCCGGGTCGACGCGATATGCTTCTTCATGCGGCTCACAGCGTCTTCGGCCGCATTTATGTCTACGCCTGCAGCGGCGTAAGCGCTTTTTTCCTCGTTGCTCATGCGGTCATTATAGCACAGGGCCCCCTGCTCGCACGGCTCGCTGTCCCCACTTCGTAGGGACTCTGTTGTCCGACCACCGCTTGGCTGGCCAGGTACGTGGCCGTATTGCGCGTTTTGCGTTGCGCAACGCGATTCTATTTTTTGCGCAAAATGCTCCCTGCTCGGCCCCTGCTCGCACCGCTTGGCGGAGCCGCGAGCACAGGCTCGCTCGCTGTCCACACTTCGTAGGGACGCTGTTGTTGCGCTCAGAAGCGAGGTCACCGACTACCGCTTGGGTGACCGGGTTCGTGGCGGGTGTGAATATTTTGGCAATTTAGAATCGCAATATTCACGAATATTATTCCTATGCGGCGCTGGAATTCAGGCCCCAAAGGTTTGTGGGATGATTGTGAAGGTGCGGATGCGTCCATACGCATCAAGGCGGCCTCTTTGGGTTTCATCACCTTACTATTATTGTACCACGATTATACTATTTTGTCAATATTTATGTCTGTATTTTGAGCGCACCTCAAGAGCCATTTTCGGTCGGCAAGCCCAGGATCATTGCGTTGAGGGAGCGCTTCGCATATGTTACTTACCATTTCGTCAACGCGCATGCTGGCTTCTACGCCGAGATCGGGCTGATTAGCGTGACCGGTGTCGCCTTCTAGAGTCCAGTGTTTAAGCCTGGCTCGTTCGGAGTGGTGGCTATGGGCTTATATCTTAGCCCGTAGGGCGACCTGGTTTTCACAGGACCGCTTCAGCGGATGCAATAAAGGATTGTGGCTTGCCGACCGCAGCCGCTCACGCGGGACCGCCGCTCCGTGGCGGGGGTTGGCGACAAATTCTTCGGGGACAGCGTCCTCGAAGGCGGCCCCAAACATTGGCGATACGCCACGATTAGGATGACGGGTTTGGGAATGTGACGATAGGCTTGGCTGCTTCTACGGCGCGAACAAGTGGTGCCACCTTCTGCGGGGCAGTCCCCAGGGCTGGGTGCGTTCGGAGTGGTGGCAGAAGTGATCGAGTGCCTCAATCATGAATCGCACGCATCGAACCTAAGGCTAAAGGAAATGTTGGCCAAATGCTGTAATAGACGAGGCAGCGAATATCGCACTCTAGGATGGCTCGTTCTTGGAGAGAAGGAGACAATCAACTGTGGAATTGGATCATGACAAAATCGATGATGTCGTCCTGGCGTTGCTTGCCCTCAATCAGTTTGGGCGGCGCGGCCTTGATGAAGTTCGAGCATGGAAGGGAATGGATTGGGATGCGCTCAACCGGTTATATGAGAAGGGCCTGATCTATGATCCGAAAAACAAGGCAAAGTCGGTCGTGTTCAGCGACGAAGGGCTCGAACTGGCGAACGAGTTATTGGAGAGGCTGTTCGCCAAGTAGGTTGGCGAGAGAGATCGTCGCCTCCTTGGGCGGCCCGACTAATTAGACGGAGAGAGTCTATGCCACGCTACGACCTTCACTATGCGGTCATCACAGGGGACCTGAAGCGGGTCAAAGATCTCATCGCGGCGGGCCATCCGGTTGACAATCTTGACGGAGAAGGGTGGACGCCGCTGATGTATGCGGTCACGCGAGCCACAGCTAGCGTCGATATCGTCCGCTTCCTCTCCCATAGCGGCGCGAACCTGAACAAGGCGCTCGTTGTGGCGCTCTTTCACGGTGATCCGCGTAAGGTTGCGGTGCTTATTTCAGCAGGCGGAAATATCACGTATAAACGCGATAACGATTTCGATGCGCTGATCGACGCCGTGAGCGGTCGTGAATTACGAAACGACCCGAGACTAATGAGCCTCCTGTCTCTTCTCGTCTCAAGTCGTGTCGACATGAATGGAGTGTCCAGTACGGGTGAAACTGCACTGAAAAGGCTGACGTGGGTCGGGCGATTTGACGCGGTTAAATATCTCGTGTCGTGCGGATCGGACCCTAGCAGCCTCGGGCTCACCGATCTCATGGAAGCTGTCGTGTTTGGGACGAGTGATGATGTTCAAGTCGCCCTATCCCAAGATTGCGATATGGAGGCCCGATCAAGTGATGAGCTTACGCCATGGCTTTTAGCGTGTCTCGTTGGCGACCTTGAAAAGACCAAATTGCTACAATCCCGTGGAGCCGACACGAATGCTACGGGTTACAATGGCCAAACGGCACTCATATTGGCCGTCGAGAGCGGACAGGCAGAGTTGGTGAAATGGCTCCTCGACAGCGGCTCTGACGTCGAGCAAGCGGACGATTTCGGAAACACTCCATTAGTTTATGCTTCCCAGCGGTCTGCACTGGCATGCGTTGACGCCCTTCTCGCCGCAGGCGCAGACATTTCCCCCTGCGGAACCTTGTTTTCTCCGATCGAGGAAGTGGAAAATCGAGATGTTGGAATAAAACTTTTGCAGGCGGGCGCGGCACTCCCCGAGCTTGAAAATGGAAGCAGCCGCGTGGTTCTAGGCTTGAGAAAGGATCCGGACATTACCGAGCTTTACGGTATCACCTTGGAGGAATACCAATCGGACCGCGCGCGGCGTTTTGGCGTTTATAACCCCGAGCTCATCGTTGCTCCGTTCTGGGAGGCCATGATACGGGCCGGAGTCAACTCGTACAATGCCGGCATCCACTTTGACGATCCACCGACCTATTCCCCCAACTTCACACCGGTTTGGTGTGCTGACCGCTTTGGGCAAAGCTTTACGATGCTGCCTGATGGTCGAATCGTTCAGGTCGCGGGCGAGCACGAAGATGGCACCGATCCGGACTTTTGCATTTTCAACGACGTATTTGTCCACGAACCTGATGGATCAATCAAGATTTATGGCTACCCGGAAGATGTGTTTCCGCCAACGGACTTTCACACGGCGACATTGATTGTAAACGAAATCTATCTCATCGGTGCGCTCGGCTACTTTGGATGCCGCCAATACGGAGTCACTCCTGTGTATAAGCTCGATACTGTGACGTTCCGGCTAGAGAAGCTAGAAACGCACGGAGATAACCCTGGATGGATCTACGACCATCAAGCGATGGTCGCTGATGACGGCGAGATTCGAGTATCAGGCGGAAAGATCTGTGATGAGGGTCCTAGCGGCGAGCGACAATACGCTAACACATCCGAGTTCGTGTTCAACACCGCCGCCCTGCGATGGCGAAGGCTGGGGTGATCGTGCTTCGTAATTCGATAAAGGGAAAATCAAGCTCTATTTGACCCGGGGGGAGCCGAGTACCTCACCCCCGGACATGAGACCTTACACGCCTGCCCCACCGGATTCCACCGCGGTGCCCACCGAACCCTACCCCGATTTGGCGGCCGGGATTCCGTTTTGTTCGTCGGCTTTGATCTCGTCACGGACGCGTGAGATGCGTTCGCTGGTCATTGGGTGAGTCTGGAAATACTCTTGAAGCTTACCGCCGTCCTTGCTCTTGGCCTGCAGCTTCTTGAAGAACTCGATCATACCGTTGGGATCGTAGCCCGCGCGCATGAGGGTTCGGACACCCCGTCGGTCGGCGTCATACTCGTCCGTGCGGCTGTGGCCCATGAGGAACAGGTTTGCGCCGATATTGAGCACCTGGTCGTAGCGGCTGCGAGTAAGGATGGACAATAGGCTTGCGCCAACTTGCGCCTGCTGCTGCTCGGCGAGCTGCTTTGCGATATGACGCCCGCCAGTGTGGCCAAGTTCGTGGGCGATCACCCCCGCAAGCTCGGTGCGCTTGTCGGGATCGTTCTTAATCATGTCGAGAAGCCCCGTGTGCACATAGACAAAGCCGGGTACCGCGAAGGCGTTGACGGACGGATCGTTCACAACGCGGAACTCATACTTGATGTCCGGGCGATCCGTATAGGGGGTCAGGCTTTCCCCCACGCTGCGAACGAGTCGATTCGCGGCGTCGTCGTTGCTCATTTTGTACTGCTTACGAATCTCCTGATCCGCCTTTTTGCCGTAGTCAATCTCTTCAGAACCGCTCACGCTAAAGAATCCCGCGTGCGCGGGGGCCATAAATGCGTTAGTTTGGCCGCCTCCGCTGGCGGTGATCATACTAATCGCAAAGGCGAAACCCGCCAATTTCGTTGCCAGTTGTTTGCAGTTTATTTTCATTTTCAACTTCCCCTCAAAGGTGGCATGTCCCGATTATTACCCATCCGGACAGCGTGTGTGTTGATTAGACGATTCTTTTTCGGAATTTGCTCCATGCCTGCTCGCCTCATGATTTGTATATCACCTTACCAAATATCAGCCTTGGTTTAGCAAAAACCCGTGAACAAGCAAACTTTATAAAAAAATACCCTAAAGATATCGAGCAAGCAACCTACAATTGACTCTGTCCCTATGTTATCGCAGGGAACCTACTTTGAGATAGACGGCTCATGGTAGGTGCGGTTGGCTGGACCGGGCCGAAACGCTCGGATGCATCGCCGCAATAATTGAATACACCTCTGTAATAGCAGGAAGCGATTTGCAGGGGCGACAGCCGGTGACATAAAAAACACTTAACGTATGCACGCCGGTACCGTCTTCGTGAACTCACGGAGGAATGTAATGTCAACCCGTATTGCGACGAATACCACGGCCTTTATGGCCTCTCATAACCTTAACAAGAATAGCGATGCTCAGAGCACCGATATTCAGCGCCTCTCCACAGGTCTCCGGATCAACAGCGCAGCAGACGATGCGGCCGGTTTGGTCATCTCCCAGAACATGAACGCTCAGATCGTCGGTTTGAACCAGGCGACGAGCAACACCAACGACGCGATCAACATGACGAAGACGGCAGAAAGTGCCCTCAACGAGGTTCACTCGCTGCTCATGTCCATGCGTCAGCTCGCAGTTCACGCCTCTAACTCTGGCGTCAACGACAGCACCGCTACCGCTGCGGACCAGGCTCAGATTGCTTCGGCCATCCAGTCGATCAACCGCATCTCGGCGACTACTCAGTTCGGCACCAAGAAACTTCTCGACGGCTCGGCCAACTCCGGCACGACCATCGGCGCCAGCACAGCGTCGGTCGGCGGCTCGGGTATGACCTTGAAGTCAGCCGGTACGTGGACCAGTCTCAACGCTGGCAACTACGGCGGCGCGACAGTTGCCGCAGCGACGGCAAGTTCGTACACGGTCACATCGGCCTCCTCGCTGGTCAACGGTCAGTACTCTGGCTCGATGGTTATCAACGGTACGACTTACAACCTCCCGTCGGGATCCAACGGCATCAACGCCCTCAACACGGCGATCAAGGCCAGCGGCTACCAGGCATCAGAAGGTGCAGCGGGCCTCGTCTTCACCCAGCAGGTTGCTGGCGCACCGACAACGGCGCAGACGTTTGACATCACAGGCCTCACCGCCCTCGATGCAAGCAGCGCTGCCGACGCGCTTACTCCTCCGGCCGGAGTTGTAGCTGGTACCGATGCTCAGGTCACGTTGACCGGCGGCGGCGCTCTGTCGAACTACTCGAGCACCTCGTCAGTCGATAACGGCGACGGTACCGCGACGTACTCATTCGATAACGGCCTCGTCGTTGTCGCATCGAACGTCACTGGCGCAGTCACGGGCTCCGGCGGCGCGGCAAGCCTCACATCGGCGGCGGGCACTGCAACCAAGGGAACCGACCTGTACTTCCAGATCGGCGCCAACGAGGGACAGACCGCAAGTCTCTCCATCCGAAGCACATCGGCTGATCAGCTTGGCCGAAACTCGCCGAGCTACAACGATGCTTCGGGCGCATCGCAGACGGTCTATACCGGTTCCATCGCCGACATCGACGTGACCTCGTTCAAGGGCGCTCAGGACGCTATCGCGGTCATCGACAAAGCGATCTCCGACATATCGACGGTCCGCGCTGACCTCGGCGCCTTCCAGGTGAACATTCTGCAGTCGAACGCTAACTCGCTGAATGTTGCATCGCAGAACCTCAGCGCATCGAAAAGCTCGATCACTGATGCCGACCTCGCGGCCACGGTTGTTGCTTACACGAAGGATCAGATCCTCGTCCAGTCAGCCACATCCGCTCTGTCTTACGCCAACCAGCAGCCTCAGTCGGTTCTGAAGCTCCTGCAGGGCTAATCCTAAGCTCACCCATCGAACTGGGATGCTCCCTCATCCCAGTTCGATACTCCCCATTGCTCTCCGGTCTCCCTGCCGGAGAGCAATTTTTTGTGCCTCAACACAGGCAACAATAGCGCGGATTTCATGAGAACCAGGGCGGACTGCATAGTATAAATTAGTTTAAAAGAATTCTGTTAAGCGATGTTTGATAAAGCGGTTTTATAGGCGATAATAATCATCAAGGGTAACAATTAGCCAGCAAAACTACCTGAGACTTGAGGACATTGCAATGGCCGAAACCGTAGATTACTACAAGACACTCGGCTTGCCGCATGGATGCTCAGCAAGTGAAATCCGCCAGCGTTACCATGAGCTGGTTCGCAAATATCACCCAGACGTGGCCGCAGACAAGGAAGCAGCCGGCCGCATCTTCGCAGAGATAAACGAGGCCTATCGAATCCTTCAAGACGCGGATCGCCGCGCGAGGTTGGATAGGAATCTGGCCGCCACACCCAAACCCCAGGTGGCCACGAGACCGCTATCACCCAGACCGCCTCAAGAGCCGGTTAAGTCTTCCCCTGGGCAATCTCCGATCGAGGAGCCCAAGCGGCGTCCCCAAGCGGTGGACCCCATGGAAGCGCGAGCGCAGATGCCTGGCTGGAACTGGAAGGTCACATGCCCACCGCCGACGACAAGCGATTCCTACTATTCGGCTCAAATCAGCACGCCCGATTTGGGGAATAGCGATCAGGATGCAAAAATCAACTTCACTGAGGGGACTCTACTCTCGAATAGCTCCCAGCCGCGTAGTGCGGTATCAGACGCAATCGGGCAGGTTCGCATCGCCATTCGCATGCAGATGTGGGTTGATGCCGAAGCGTTGTGCACGCGGCTGTGCGTAGACCACCCTGAGACGGCGGTTGGATTCGAACTCCTCGGCGACATTCTGGCTCGAGACGGACGATTGCGACGCGCTGTCGCCTGCTACCGGGCCGCATTGGGGCTTGACCCCGAGAATGAACTAATCGCCGCGAAGATCGATTGCCTTCGAATCGCTATCCACCATCCCGATCAGGAAGGTGGTCCAACATCCCGACCTGACACCACTCCGCCGCCTGTCAATCGGCCCAGTGTGCAACCCGAACCCGCCCCGGAACCCAAGCATGGGACATTCAACTGGGTAAGGGACATGTTCGCACGATAAAGCCAGACGGGACAAGCACCTGACGCAACAAAGCGCCCCTTTGTCCAGCACGCAGCTGAAAAAGGGGCGCTTCACTTTGCTAAGAACGGCTAGACTTTGCCGATCTGGTTGACGCTCTTGTCTTCGACGGTATCGTGAGACTGAAGCGCTTTCGAGTTTGCTTCGTAGGCGCGAAGGCCAGCGATCATGGTGACCATCTGCTTGATGATGTTGACGTTGGACCCTTCGATGTATCCGGACCGGACGCCCGCGCTTGGGTCAAGCCGAGTGTCGACTTGGGGGGGAGCGATGGTCGTTTCGACCAGGTTTGCGCCGATCTTCTTGGGACCTTCGGCCATGGTGATAGCGAAGAGGCCAATACGCGCAACGGCTTTGCCATCGGCTTCGACGGTCCCGTCGGGGCCGACGCGTATCGACGCAGCCTTGACTGGCACCTGAATCTGGGTGCCACGATCACTCACAACGGGAAGACCAGTGCCTGCTTGCACCAATACTCCTCCGCTGCTGATTGTTAACGCCCCGTCACGTGAATAACAGGTCCCGCTAACTGTCTGTATGCCTAAAAACGCATTGCCTGTGAGTGCTAGATCGAGCGGATTTCCGGTCTGCTTGAGCGGCCCTTGACTGAAGTCGGTGATTGCGGTTTGGAACTCAGCGCCATTTCCCATTGCGCCTAAATCCGACTGCATCTCGCCTGACTCATTGGCCACGGCGATGAGGTTTTCCTCAAACGACTTAAAGATCGGAACGTCTTGCTTATATCCGTTGGTACTAACGTTTGCCAGGTTTTGCGCGATGACTTGCTGGGCGGCATCCTCGGCCATCATGCCGGTTGCCGCGATATATACACCGCGTGTTATGGTCGTGCCCTCCTTGTTGAGAGACTTAACAGCATAATTATCGGCAACTGACCGCGCTGTCCTCAGGGCTGACGAACCACATTATTTGATGTGCGTGGGACGCCAGCCACGCGTCATTCGCGGACCAATTCCGCTGTCTCGGGACCGCTGACGGTCACGGTGTAGCCCGAAGGCACCGATAACCGATATTTGATCGCGCCACTGTCGCGTCGCCAGCTTAGTTCCACAAATCCATCCGGCAGCGGGATTCGACCTTCGCAGAACGTGAGGCTGATATCTGGCAGACTGATGCTGATCGACCGCTCAAGCTGGTCCACGGATTCGACTCCAAGGACGCTGGCATAGAGCCTGTGGACGATGTGCGAGTTGAAGCCGTGGTTGCAGCTGGCGTGCTCTACATCGTGTTCCCAGAGCGTTCCGGTTCGCCCTGCCATGTACAGCAAATATTCCGCGCACTCGTCCAGCATCTTGCCCACGAGGTCATATCGGGCCAGCAGTTCCAGGCGCATCAAGTTGCCCATGAAGGCGTTGGACCGATGGATTTGTGGCATCGAGTCTGCTGGCCTCTTGGCGCCAAACTGATTGACGAGGGTATTCCAGAGTGCTTTGTGACTGGTGGGCGTCACGAGGTCGAAATAGAACGCGTAATACTGGCATGTTTCCGAGCGGTTTTCGGTGCGCACCAGGTTTCCATCGACACGAAGGGCGTTGTCGACGAAGAACTCGCCATCAAAGGATTGGGCGATTACGGCCCGCCTGATCTCGGCGGCGTCGCGTGCGCAATCGTCGCGCCCGTACATGCGCGAGGCGGCGTCGAGCGCAGCGGAGTAGAGCATGTTTGTGGGATAGTTGACATCTTGCACAAACTCGTTGGCCTTCGACCACTCGATGAAGCACCAGCTTTCCAGGCTTTCGAGGAGGCCATCGGAGTTGACAAATGGCTTGAGGTAGTCGAACATGCCGAATATGCGCGCACGGACGACGTCAAGCAGCCCCACATCGCCGCTACGGGAGACGTACTCCTCGGCCTGCAGAACGAACCAGAGCATCCATTGCGGGATGAACACGCCGTCGTAGTGGTCGGCGGGGTAGCACATCGGGAGCGCGCCATCGGGGAGGCCGGCGAAGGACGCCGCAAGCGCGAAGTTTTCGAGGAAGTTGCGCTCGACGGCGGCGTCCCCGGTGAGGCGCTTCGAGACGCGGGAAGTGAAGAAGCTATCACAGAGCCAACCGGCACGTTCGCGTGACGGGCAGTCCATGAAGATATCGAGGGCGTTCTGGCGGTAGGTCTCTCGGCCAGCTTCGAACAGCCTGTCTAGGCGCGTATCCGAGCAGTGGAACTGCGCTTCCCACACGTTTGGCGCTGCATATTCCCGAAGGTATATATCGCTAATGGTGCACGAGCCGCCGATGGCAATCAGCTTGGCGTACCGCAAGGTGTATGGCTCAAATGCTTCAAGCGCGAACGTGCCAGATGGAATGTTGAACCGGACGGCGTTGACGCATGACATCCGAAGGAAGTCCACTTCCCCGTTCACGAGGATCTCGTCGAAGGTTAGATACAGCGTTACGGGTTGGGCTGCGGTCACCGTAACGCCGATAAAGCCGGTGAGATTGACGCCGAAATCCACGGTTTCGTACGCGTTTGGGGGCAAGTCAATAGTGCTGGCGTTCGGCGACGGGTCAGCAATGTCGGTGCGCGTGAGGGTAGCGATTCGCTGGACATCATCGGAGAGGATACTCTCTAGCTTGTCCATAGGAAAGCCCTTCAGCTTGTCGCTGATTTTCGTCAGGGACCTGTCGCGCCAGGGAGCTGGAGGTAGTTCTCCCGATGCGACGGTTCCATTGGCGATCCGTCGCGCTGGCGCTCGCTTTGTGAATGCGGGGTATTCGATGTTGCGCGGCAGGAGGAGCTGCGGGGCAACGACTTCGCATTCCGTGGCGTCGCCACTCCAGTCGGGGTCGATTTGCCAGGCGTCGTGATCAGGAGCGATGTCGTAATCTTCGACGAACATCCTCTGGAAGCTGTAGCGCTGAACGATCTGGCGTCGTTCGCCTGGAATGTGAGCGGTGAAGCCCGTCTTGCCGGTCGCCGCCAGAATGGTACTCCCCGATACGAGTTCTGCCTGGATGAATGACGGCTGATCGAGCAGGTAGTAGCTGTTGATGTTGTAGCCCGCGACTTCGACGGCGACCACGTGGGTCTGTCCCGGTGACACTGGCAGGCTCCATTCGTCGACTCGGTACGAGCCATGCGAGGCGCGCGCTGGGCCGTATCCAACGAAGTCGCCGTCAAGAGTCACCCTGTATACGGGCGAGCACGCGACACGCAGCGTGACGCCGAAGCCATCGGGCGCTGTAAAGACAGCGCGGAACCCGGCGGTGAGGTTCAGCTCTTCGGTGCGGCCGCTGGGCCAGACGGGGAGTGCGCGAGTAAATGAGGATGTTTGCATTGTAGTGGTCCCGTAGTGAGTGTTGCTGTGGGGATTGGCTACTGGCGCCCTAACATCCTGCATGCAATTAATTAAACCTATGATTCGGAAAGGTATGGAATGTGGACTTGGATAGGCTAATCAAGAGCGCTGGAAGGGCAAAACCTCATCCCCAACCCTTCTCCTACGATAAGGAGAAGGGAGCCAGAAAGAATCTAGGCAATAGTTCTCCCCTCTCATTATCGTAGGCGAGGGGCTCGGGCCAGTCTTCTGGCCAGATGAGGCCGTCTCCCCGTCTATCGTCACACCTTTCCGAATCAAAGTAATTGAACCGGTGAATTCGACAAGATTTCTCTACGTCGCATCGTCTGGCGCGGGTGTTTTGCCGAGTGGCTTTTTTGCTTCTCGGCGTGCTTCAAATGTAGCGAATGCGCTGGTCGCCAGGGCTTTGAGGTAGGCACCTCCGGAGTTGGCATGGATAACTGCGAGCGCGATCTGGGGGAGGTGCGTTGCGTTGGGATAAATCAGGTAGCGCGGCTCCCAAACGGGGCGAAACTTTGACTTGAACGTGTGCAGTCCCTTGAAGCTGTAGAACTGATTCATATGGTGATAGATATAGTTCAATGCACGCTCCACTGCCGGGTCATCGGGTGCGTCCCCTACCCCCGAAAGCGGGCTGAGGCCGAGGTTGAAGCGCTCGAAGCCTTCCTCGCGTGCCCACTCGAGCAGCTTCACGAACAAGAACTCCATCGTGCCTGATTCGACGTCTGCGCGGCGTCGCATGAGATCGATGCTGGTTTCGTTTTGCCCGTATCGCGGCAGAATGTTCGCGAACGCCGTCACCTTCAAGTCTGGATCGAGCACGACCATAATGCGGCATGTCTGCAAATACGCCTCATCGAACCAGCCCAGCGAAAAGCGCTTTTCGCTGCCGCCCATCGCGCTGAGCCACTCGTCGGACACCTCGCGGAGCTGTGAAATGAGGCCCTCGGAGTGTGGCGCGTTGAGGACCTGCACACGATAGCCCAGCTTCGTCAAGCGGTTCAGGCTCCAGCGTATCTGCTTGTTGGATCCGCCAAGCACCGTAAAGTCCCTCAGCGTGACAACCGCATCGTGTCCGATACAAAGCTGCTCAAATCCCGCAGCGGCGTAGTCGTCGAGGTAGTCGGGGCGACACTGGTAAAAGCCCATGCGCCAATCGTTACGCCGACAATATTCGGCGAAGCTAGAGATAGCGTTTGACGCGTCGACGGCAGGCCCTATGGGATCACCCAGGGCTACTACTGTTCGCCCGATGACGCTATATGCGACAACAGAACCGCAAGGTGTGAAGAAGTAGTCCTTATCGTCAAATAGCGCATAATTCGCGAGCGGCGACTGACCGTGAGAGGCTACGATATCGGCCGCACGCATACGCTCGTCGGCGGTCGCCTTGCCGCGATACAGCACCGGGCGCAGGAACATCAGCACCGCAAATGTCATGGTGGACGCGCCGACGGCATAGATCGAGTCACGAAAGTAGGTGCCGAAGTGGGTCCTCGGTACGAGATCGGGACCAAGAGTTGTAAACATGCCAATGGTCTGGCTTATCGCGGTCATCAGGCCGTAGTTCACCTTGAACTCGTGGTTGAGCACCCACAATCCTGTGACTCCATACGCCAGCGTGAAGACGACCGCCGCCGCCAAACCGCGCACGCCTTGCCAGATCGAGGGCGGATCCGATGCCGCGTAGAACTTGGCCTGCTGGGTCACAAGCCAGATCATGATAATGGTGGCGAGCGACGCTTCCTCGTAGTCGAGGCCCTTCACCAGGTGCGCGATCGCCGAGATGAACAGCGCCACAATAGCCAGCACCCAAGCTGCCCGTTTTCGCCGCAACAAGCCGCGCGCGACGAGGAGCAGGAAGAAGCCTGCGAGGGCAGCGGTCAGCCGGCTGCCGTGGCTGATATCGAGCGGTAGCGCTAGCTCATGGTGCAGGATGTGAAACCGATAGCGCAGGGTCGGATGGACTGCGGAAACGACATTGACGACGCCCATGATGCCGATCAACAGCGCGCTGAGCTGGACGTTATTGGAGTGCGTCTTGCCGCGTCGGCGCTTGTCGCGGCCAAGTGCTCGGAGACAGAACACGCCGCATAGCATCGGGATCCAGAACGCGAAGGCGCGAAAGGCCAGGGCGATGGACCATGAGGCGTGGTGGTCAAGGTGAGCGGCGATGAACGTAAGGGCCATGCCGCCTTCTACCACGCCGATGCCTTGCGGTGTTGGCGAAACGATCCAAAGCAGCATTCCCACCACAAAGCCCGCGATGAGGGTCGACCAGTCGCCCAGAGTGTGGAGGGCATGGTGATACGCGGGGAACATAAGTGCGAGACTTGCGAGCATCACGCCAAACATGGCCAGCGATAGCAGCAAGGTGAACGCGACTTGCCAGGGATTGCTGCGCAACGCATCGGCGGCATCGATGAAATCGGCCGCCGTTTTCACAGCCCAACCTTTGCTGAGCACAGAGGGTCGCTTCATGGCCGCCGCAATCCGCCCGACGCTGCATTCGATCCATTCGGTGACGGTGCGGATAAGCTGCGGAGCCACCAGCGCCGTTGCGATCACAGCGATGAGCAGGACGGTGACGACTACCAGGATTCCAGTGCAGGCAATGGCAGTGCGGGCGGCGTGCGCGTTTTGTAGAAGCACGCTCAGCCCGAGAACGGAGATGATCGCGACACCGAGAAGCTCAACGATCACGACGAGCAGGGCACCGGTTGCGGCACGTGCGCCAGATTGGCCACGTCGGACCGCATCATCGACAAACAGAGCGGCACCAACGGCAGCGCCGCCCGGCGCAGCAACGCCGACGGCAATTGAGCCGAGCAAGATTGGGACGAGGTCTCGCGGGCGCGACGCCACGCCTACCGCGCGGAAGGCGGACCAGTAAAGCACGGCATAGAGCCAATAGTACAGTACTTGCAGCAGAACGGCTGGGATCATCCATAGCACATCGCCGTTAAGCAGTGCGGCAAGCGCAAGTTTCAGCGGCTCACGTTGTGTGAGCATGATCCACAACAGCGAGGCAAGAACCACCCACACGGGCCATCGCCCAACTGACGGGCGGCGCGGAGCGGTCTTACCGGCGGGTGACGCCGGCTTTTCGCGGCGCACAGCTCCGTCGGTTGGATCCGCAATGGGCAAGTCGGAATGCACTGCTGTCGGCGCGATTGGTAGCTCGGCGAGATCCGTGGCCGGATTTATACTATCGGACTGTTTTTGCATACGTCTTTGTAGCTATCCACTATTTCCCACAAGCTGTTGGCACCGTGTTCTACAGATATTGACCAGGGCAAAGGAACCATCCGGGTTCGTTATTCCGATGAATGTAAATGGAGGAGCCGTACTTGAGAAAGATCGCTGATGATATATCCACATTCCTGATGGTGTTAGTTCCATGTTGCCTCATTCTCGCCGCTGTAACAACATCACAGGCAAAGTCAGAGACGACGATGCACGGGTCAATCGACGTTTTCCGAATACCAACCAAGCTGGTGAGGCCGGTTAAGGGTCACCGCGACCGTGATCTCGTTGTCTACACGCCGCCGGGCTATAATGCGCCGCAGAACGCGCAAAC
The DNA here is from genome assembly GCA_036504535.1 of Capsulimonadaceae bacterium. GTDB lineage: Bacteria > Armatimonadota > Armatimonadia > Armatimonadales > Capsulimonadaceae > JARLGU01. Next base: position 118,533 of record DASXUY010000014.1, on the reverse strand, counting down.
GCGCTACCCTGTCGTCTACCTGCTGCACGGGTCGCCCGGTAACGCCTTTAACTTCCTGAAGTTCGGCGAGCTGAACGTCCTATGCGATAAGCTGATCGCCGACGGGCTGGTGGCTCCAGCAATTATCGTCGCGCCCGACGGAAACTACGCTGGCGAAGCCCACGGCGACTCGGAGTGGGTAAACTCGCCCGACGGGAAAGATAAGTTCGACGAGTTTGTCGCATCGGAAGTGGTAGGCTACGTCGACAGTCATCTCCGTTCGTTACCCGACCCGCAGCACCGCGTGATCGGTGGGGTTTCGGAGGGCGGTTACGGAGCGGCTAACATCGCGCTTAAGCATCCGAACGTTTTCGGCGCTGTCCTCTCGATGTCGGGTTACTTCACGAACGATGGGTCCGGCTGGGCTCGCCCGATGATGGGGCACGATCAATCGTGGCTCGACGCAAACTCTCCCCTCACGGTAATCTCGGGGAAAGCGAATGCGACCACTGCGGGGTTGCGGCAAGTGCGGTTCTTTCTCGGTGCAGGGCTTCACGAGAAAACATACACAGACCAGACGAAGCAGTTTGCGAATGCGTTGAAATTGATTGGCGTCGACGCCAAACTTGATCTCATCACGGGCAAACATGGGTGGTTGTTGTGGACTCAGCTTCTCTCAGAGGGGCTCGAAGATCTGTTGCCTGCGGCAGGGAATCAATAGGCGCGCTGGTTGAGAAACTCATTATGAAACGATTTCGCATGGTTGCAGCTGTAGTCGCTGCAGCCGTCTTGCTGTTCGCCACCCTGTTTTTCACCGTGGACCTCGTGAGGCAGAATGCCGAGCTGTTGCTGCTGAAAATAACCGGTCGCATGTGGACTCTGCGCGGTGAACTGCGCTCGGTAAACGTTCCTAACGACGCGCTCAAAGCTCCTCGCTTAACGTACATCTATACTCCGCCGGGATACAAGGCGGGCGACAAGAGCCGTACGTACCCTGTGCTCTACCTTCTGCACGGCTACCCGGATTTTGGCGACATGGGCTGGGTGAAGTTCGGCAGAGCGCCACAACTGATCGACGAGTTGATTGTTGATGGCAAAATCCCGCCGATTATCGTCGTCGCCCCGAGTGGACAGGGCGTCGGGGGCTTCGGCGACTCGGAGTACGTTGACGCGGTGAACCCTGCTACCGCGAACAAACCAGGGGCGAGGATGATGGAGTTTATCGCCGAAGACCTTCCTCATTGGGTGGATGCTAACTACAATGTCGCGGCGGAGCCTTCGAAGCGGTGGATTGGGGGCGCATCGACAGGCGCATACGGCGCGGTGAATATAGCTCTGCAGCATCCGCTGCAGTTTGGCGCTGCCATATCGCTATCGGGTTACTATACCGCCGACGATTCGGGTGATGCGCGTCCGGTGTGGGGTTACCATCCGACGCGCCAGCAGCTTCAGGCTCAGAGCCCCGCTGCTTATGTCACAAGCGCTCCCGATAAGCAGTGGCGCAATTCGTTCTTCTATATCGCGTATGGGACGCACGAGCGCTCGCACTACCGCAACGAGGCCGACACGCTTGTTCGCGACCTAAGAGCCGCCGGGGTGCCATGCGTGTTAAGGTCGTCAAGCGGCAAGCACTCGTGGGACCTATGGCGAACACAGCTGATCGAAGCGGTTCAGATTGTGGCGAAGCAATCATCCACAACTGCACCAGCGGTGAAAGCCAAACGCTAGCCCAACGAGGCTATGCTACTCGGTCGCGCCTTTCGCTCGAAGCAGCTTGGCCGCAGCTGTTGCCTTGTGAAACGATGTGTGGAAAAGCGGCGTCTTTCCGTTATCGTCGGTGGCGTTGATGTCCGCGCCGCTATCGATCAAGAGGGTGACGAGAGCGGTGTTGTTGGCGTGTGCGGCCGCATGCAGCGGCGACGTGCCCCAGTGATCGTTGCGGTTTCGTGCCGCTATATCGGCACCGCTACCGATCAGCAGCTTGGCAATCTCACTATGGCCCTTCCAAGCAGCGTAATGCAGCGGGGTCGACGCCTCTGCGTCGGCAATGGTTGCGAGTGAGGGGTTCGCCGCGAGTAACTCAGCTACGGTAGCGTGGTCGCCTGCCTTCACGGCCCTGAAAAACTGTTTTTCCATGGATTCTCCCAACGAATATCTACTAAGAATGGAACTGATTACAGTTTCTCAGTATAACCCGTGTAGGATTGCTTTGCAAGAAGCGTTGGGAGTTTTTGCAGCGTATTGGTCCAGATCGGGAGTACCTAGCTAGCGGAGCGCGAATACGGCTAGCTATGCCGCAGCCAGTATGTTTCCCTGAGTCGCACCTGAAAAGCGTCCGCCCGGCGACATTGTAAATTCCCCAACCTGTTTTGCTTTCAAGCATGACAGGTAGTCGCTTAAAATGGCCGTAGGAGCAGTCAGCTCGCTATCTCGAGAGCGCAGAACCGTGAGGCTGCCACGTTCTACAACGAATTCAAAGAGGCGGGCCTTCTCTGAAGATTTGGCGAGCGTATACCGAACTCGCCGGATCTGTCCAGCGATCTTGGGGTCGTCGCGGTCAATGTACGCCAACGGTATCGACACCGCGCCAAAATCGGCCGCTTCCAAGTGCTGCGCGCTTGGAACAAACTCGCCATAGATCGTGTCATCCGCGCCGCCCCAGGGAGACGCGACACACACACCCACCCCCGAATCGTCGCCCATGTTCCCAAAAGACATCGACTGAACGGTGACTGCGGCTCCCGGCGTGTCGCTGACGTTCGCCAGTCGCCGCTGGGATACAGCTTGGAAGCCATGCCACGACCGGAATCCGGCCTCTATGGCAAGCTGAAGCTGCACGTAAGCGTGTTGCGGGAACTCGTGCCCTGATTCCGCCCGGATTCGAGCCTTGTATATTGAGCACATCTGGCGCAAAGCCTCAATCGGCATTTCAGAACTGCGCGTGCAGCCAAGCGATGCTGCGACCTCGTCAAAATCGTGCTTGAAGTCGCTCAACCGCAGCCTTGTCACAGCGTTGGAAAACGCCGCCGACCCCAACGTCGCTATCAAGCGCCCATAAGCGTCGTACACGAATCTCGGGTTACCGGTCAGTTCTATTAGCTTCTCGACGGTTTCATCGTTGAGGCCAACATTGAGGATTGCTGTCATCAGATGAGTTGAGGGAACGGACGCTCCGACACGAACGGCAAAGAGGTGCGGGTTCCGGCGGTCGCCAAAGGCCCGGCCAGCCTGGTGGTCGATTACCGCCACTGCGGCACGCACTTCATCCATGAACCCACAGCTCTTCGGCCTGCGTCCATCCGCAAAGTCGGCGCTGCACTTGGTGGATACGGTGAAGTTCGGAGGCACCGGTAGCTTGAGGGCCATCATTCCGGCAAGGTTGACCGCTTTCAGACCAACCAGATCCGTCATGTCCGCAGTGGTCTCTCGGGGAAAATAGATGCTCTTATCTTGCTTCATAGTGATGCCTCGTGGTAAATGGATAGTACGGCAGCAGACGACACGCCCTTGCCTCTCCGCTCCTATTCGGTAGATTAGCCAACATAATCGTGCGACTAGGCGAGAAGGCGTGGCTCCTGTTCGTATTTACCCGCGCCACCAAGACCGAAACGTGAATCGCACAGCGACCTGCAATATGGCTGGAAGTGTCTAAATAGGCTAATCATTACGGAAACCTGCATAAATCGAATGAGGGAGATATTTCTTCGTTGTTCTTCGTCTTTTTTAATCAACAAATTCATTTATTCACGTCTGAATGAATCTCTGAGCTTGTATGCTTAGACTTTTCCACGGCCTTGGTCGCCAATTATCCACACTTTGGCGTATTGAGAGCTCACGGCAAGCAAAACTGCCTGCATTTGGGAGCCTGGAGAAGCCCATAAGCGCGTTATTCGCCCAGAATACATCTTTCCGTGGATGTATTGCCTTTTGCGTTGGATGTATGGTTAACGTGGTTGCGGTTACGCGGCGTGAGCGAGGCAGAAAATGTGTGCGGAGGCGAACCTCACCGACACTGCGCCCGGCATCAAGCTGGCATGATCAATCACTCGCAAAATCGATCCCGGTTCATTAGCCCGCAACAGGCGCGCGGATGCGACTAGCTATCGCTAAGATCCGCCCCAAATATTCACAAGCATTCTGAAGGCAAAACTCATGGCATCCAAATTTGACGCAGCTTCTCTAGAAATACACAAACGGCTCCACGGCAAAATCACTACCCAGAGCCTCTCCAAATGTACGCCCGATACACTCCCGTTGTTTTACACTCCCGGTGTCGGCGCCGTCTCCATGTTTCTCTCAGAGCATCCTGAACAGGCGAACGAGTACTCCATCAAAGGTAACTGCGTAGCCGTTGTCTCCGATGGCTCGGCCGTTCTCGGCCTAGGAAATATCGGCCCGTACGGTGCGCTTCCAGTCATGGAAGGCAAAGCCATGTTGTTCCGCGAGATGGCTGGCCTCGACGCCTATCCGATCTGCCTCGACACGCAGGACCCCGATCTGATCGTTGAGATCGTGTGCGCCCTCGCGCCATCATTCGGCGGTATCAACATCGAAGATATCTCCGCCCCTCGCTGCTACGAAATCGAGCGCAAGATTCAGGAACGCTTGAGTATCCCAGTGATGCACGACGACCAGCACGCTACCGCGATCGTCTGCCTCGCCGGTCTTATCAATGCAGCCAAGATCCTTGGCCGCACATTCTGCGACCTTAAGATTGCCATCCTCGGCGCTGGCGCATCCGCTAGCGGCGCTGCGCGCCTGTTTGCAGCGTACGGCAACGACAACATCCTAATGGTCGACAGCCGTGGCATCATCGCTCGCGACCGCACCGACCTTGACCCGAACAAGCAGCAGCTTGCGCTCACAACTAACCACGACAACGTTTCCGGCAACCTGGCCGATGCCATCCGTGGCGCCGATGTCATCATCGGTCTCGCTAGCGCAGGGCTGGTGAAGCCCGAGCACGTCAAGAGCATGAACAAGAACCCAATCGTGTTCGCCCTTTCCAACCCGACGCCGGAAATTGAGCCTGACCTGGCCAAGGAAGCTGGCGCATTCATCACTGCGACGGGCCGCTCGGACTACCCCAACCAGATCAACAACGCGCTCGTGTTCCCAGGCCTGTTCCGTGGCGCCCTCGACAACCGCGTCCCCAAGATCGGAACCGATATCAAGCTCCGCGCGGCGAAAGCCCTGGCCGCCCTGGTCGAGAACCCGACACCGGACTATATCGTCCCGTCGGTATTCGACGAGCGCGTCATGCTCGCCGTCGCCGCCGCTGTCCCGACTCCGATCCAGCCCGTCCTCAACTAGCCACCAGGCTGAGCCTGGACCCTTATGGGGCCACCAGGCTGAGCCTGGACCCATATGGGGCCACCAGGCTGAGCCTGGACCCTTGTGGGGCCATACGATACGACGGTGCTCACCCCGGCTGCGGCGATGGCCCCGGTCAGGCAGGCTGAGCCTGCACCCTTATGGGGCCATACGATACGGCGGTGCTCACCACGACTGCGGCGATGGCCCCGGTCAGGATGCGCTGAGGGTCAGACTAAGGACTCGGCAGTACCCAAGGTGATTAATAGCAGCGCCCCGCATTCCATCAGGAGTGCGGGGCGCTTTCGTCTGTCTACGGACAGATTACCGGGCCATGCTACTTGCCCGCTTTCACGCCAGCAGGATGCTGGTGCAGCGCGTATACCTGGGAGTTGGTGGCCCGCGCGCTGTCGATCAGTTCCGGGTACGGCGTGTCGGTGATCGATAGGAAGCCGATATTGAAGTTCTCACCGTCGCCAGAACGACCAGTGGTGGGCTCATCGAAGTACTGAAACCAATGGCAGCCGACGAATGCGGGCTCGGCGAGGACACTGGCAACGTAGCTGGCATACTGTGCGGCGCGTTCCTGCTGAGTCGCGACGGTGATATCGCCCGAGAACATGCCGCGATCAGTGGCGCCAAAGTGGAACTCGCCCACGATGCACGGTTTCCCGAGCGCCTCCGCAAACGCATATGCTTCGCGGTTCCACGTGTATATGTTGAACGAGATCGTGTCGCAATACTTGGCCGCCGATTTTACTGCTTCCGGTGTGAACCAGTATGCGAAGCGGCACCCGAGATACATGTGGTTTGAATCGTATCGCTTGATGGTGCTGCTGACCACATCAAAGTACTTGTCGGCAAATAAGCTCAAGTAGTCGCTAAAGTCGCGGCGCTGTGCTGTCGACATTAGCGGATCCGGCGCCTTAAACGGCGCTTCAACGTCGCTCCAGGTTACCGCCTTTGTTCCCCATGCCGCGTTCAGCTTTTCGATTGTGCCATAGCGGCTTTTGAGCATACCGACAAACGCGTATTTCGCGGGCGCCTCACGGCTCAGGCCAAGAGCACCGTAGCAGAGCCCGAAATGCTCCTTGTCGACGCTCGGCATACCCCAGCCGAGTTCATTGTCGAAGAAGTAGCCGATACACGCAGGGTCGTCCTTCGCATCGGCCACCTTCGCGCGAACATTGGCTTCCACATCGACGGCGAACGCGGGGTCGAACGGATCCGGCATCTTGCCGCCGCCGAAGCGTATACCTGTCGGCACCGTCGCGAACCCGCCCTTGGTACCTATAGCTACGACATACGGAAATGAGCGCTCTTTTGCGTAATATTCCTTAGACCAGTTGCCGAATGTGTTGAATCCCCAAGATTTGAGGCGTGCGACAGCGCGGTCACCAAAGAGCACATCGTCGTTGGAGCCATACTTGCGGATACGGTTCGCGCGGAGGAAGTTGATCGTTCGCTTGTTACCGGGTAAGCTTGGCGGGTACGACGAAGCGAGAGGGTCGGACGCGTCTGGCAGCCACGTAAACATCTTCTCGCGCCCTTCGACGGTTGTGCCAAGGTCGGGTCGGACCACGTCCATGCCGATCGAGATGAACAGTGCGCCGTCGGGGTCAACCAGCCACCACTTGCCATCAATCTGCACTGATCGAAAGAAACCCGTTGCGGCCTGACGCGGGCCGCTGGCCCAACCACCCCACCGGTCTCGGTCCGCAGATCCTGGGTGAATCTTGAGGTCCGCCTCCTCGGCAGTTTTCTGAGCCACCATATCGGCGTCGACGTGGATTTTGCCCGGCCAGTCGTAGCGAGTATATTGGCCGTAGCAGTCGACAATGCCGACGAGGTCCTCCTTGGACGGCTCGCCGCGCAGTTCGATGGACTTGATGATTATTGTGGCTTCCGTCTTCGGATTGGACCGGAAGATCTGGACGCGATCAATGTGTGTCGGCTCGACCCCAGAACCCATGCATGTTCCAAGGGTCGGGTCAGCGGGCAGTCTCGGTAGCGCGCGCATTCCGCTCGCAGCGCGCTTGGTGCGAGGCTCAAGGGACATGTAGAACGTTTCAGTCTGGCCCGCATGCGCCATCCCCGATACTGTCACGTCATGCTTCTTGCCATCGTCCAGGTGATCCACGAACTTGACGTGGAACGACGCGTCGGTCTTTCCTGGGTTGCGCACCGTGAACACAAGAGCCCCGGATTTGCTCCAATCCCAGCCTGAAGCGTCCGGCGCTTGCCATTCGATATTCGGCCATAACTCTTTGGCGCCAAATGCGACACTGAGCCCGTCGCCATCGGCGGTCGCGCGCACACCGCTCAAGCGGCCGGAGTTGAGGTCAAATGCGCTGGTGCTTGCCGTTGCCCCCACGGTTGCCAGAAGCGTAAGGAGTCCCGCGACCATGAGACTGCATGCGATAGATCTCTTCATAGATATTGCTGCTCTTGTTTTGTATTATGGACCGCCCGAATCAACGGGGGCGGTTGTCCTGAAACTAAGACGGACAGTGACCCCGATAGATCACTGTCCATCAATGTCGTGCGTTGCGTCGGGCCTAGTCGTAGACCGTTGCGGTCCCCACATCGCCGTCGGCGTTCCAGTCGAGATTAAGGCTGGGCGGACCTGGCTGATTGGTGGTGCCGGTGTACCATGCCGCGCTTCCCGTATACGTTGCTGGCTCTAGGGCCATGCCACCCTGATAGTGGTACCACTTGGCGTGCCCGTCGACAAAGAGCAGGTTACCGCCATCGGTGTGCGCCACCATCTTGGGGGTGGCGTTCGCGTTTTGGTACGTATTCGAGTCGCCCACCACGCATTTTCGCCCCCACGTCTGTCCCGCCGCAACAGAAAAGGTGTATGTGGCGTTCGTCGAAGCATAGGGACCAGAGTCGGCAAACGATGGTACCTGCGATGGCAAAATGAATTGGTTGAGTTGATGGTGCTCGGAGCCATTGACACCTTGCCCCACATACCAGTTGTACGCATAGGTAATCGTCGGGTTATTTGTCGCGGTCGCTGACGGACACACAAAGATCCCTTTGGATTTGGCGTAGGGATCGAGTTCGGTGCGAATGGAGAACCACATAGTCACTCCGCTCTCAATGTGGCGGATGGGAGGGGCGCTCTCGTCGTAGTCCTGACTGTACTGTAGCCAAGCCAACCCCAACTGTTTGAGGTTCGCGGTGCAAGAGGACTGCCTCGCCTTTTCGCGTGCCGTCGCGAACACCGGGAATAAAATAGCCGCTAGAATCGCTATGATAGCTATAACTACGAGCAACTCTATCAAAGTAAATCCACACTTCTTGATAGGCCGCGATATTTTGCTGTACATTTCAAATGTCCCTTCTATACCGGTCCAAGCCATCGCTTTCGCTACGGGTGGACCATAGGAAGCCGCATGCGCAACTTCTCATATACCCATGAGCACCGGTCATATTGGCCGTTGCGCCGATGTCGAGCCCCGCTCGATCAGCTTTGTCGGCCAAACCACATGCAGAGGCTCTGTTGCTGTTGACTCAAAACTCGCCAATAAGCGCTTCACTGCTTCCTTACCCAGTTCATGTAGGGATTGGCTTAATGTTGTTAATCGAGGAAAGCACCGTTCGCCCTCGATAACTCCGTCAATACCGATCACCGAGAACTCATCCGGTACCCGACGGCCCGCGTCCCGAAAGCCCTGAATAGCCGACAGCGCATACTCGTCCGTAACACAGAACAAAGCGGTGATCCCCAACCCGGGGCTGTTCGCGATTGCCCCCGCAGTGCTGTACGCCGCTGTGGGATCGTAGTCAACCGCAAATACAAGGTCATCAGGAACCGGAAGTCCTGCATCGCGCATTGCCAATCGATATCCTTCGAGGCGCTCGTTAGAGAGCGCAATGCCGTTCATATGGACATAAGCGATCCGCGTATGACCGAGGTCTACCAGGTACTTCGTCGCATCGTAACCAGCCTGCTTGTTGTCCACCTGAATCGAGACGGTGGCCTCTTCCGGGTGCCCCCCATTCACGACGATACACGGCAGGTTTGACATCTTGATTGCGATGCGTGTCGCCGCGTCCGGTACGCCGAGGACGATCAATCCGCCACAGTGGCCATCGGAGAATGTGAGCGGGTCCATCTCAGCGCTGTTGGCACCGTGCGTGTTGTACATAGTGAGTCGCTGTCCTGCGACGGTAGCTTCGTCAAGAACGGCGTCCAGGAGCGCTGCGTAGTACGGGCGGCTCACCATGTGCGAAACACGGGATGTCACAAAGCCGATGGCGTTGGAGCGCTTGGTGCACAGGGCGCGGGCGACCGAGTTGGGACGGTAATTGAGCCGCTCCATGGCTTCGTGGATCATGATACGCTTGGCGTCACTGATCCGCTCGTCGTTGCCAGTCAAGACTTTTGACACGGTCGTCTTGGATGTGCCGCACGCTTTGGCTATGTCAAAAATAGTCGCAGCCATACTGGTGGTGAACCCTCTCAGCGCCGAACTAGTGCTTTTCGCTCTGTTAACGCTTTTTGGCCTGTCTGGTCCAAATCAAACAACTCGGGGGAACGTTCCCCCTAATCTGTTTCCCAGTATATCATAGCCACTTGCCGTTGTCAACAACCTCGAAAGAATTTGTTTTCCACCACCTGTTGGCCGCCGCATCCGCTCATGGGCGATGCGCATGGCGCTATCGACATAGTGGCGTCCGAGTGCCGCAACGAACACAAAGAGTCGGCAAACTCGCCGGATTTCCCCTATCTTAGCTCTAATATTGCCCGAATCATGGGCGGTCATGCGGCAATCCGCCGCATAGGGGATGTATCCCGTAAGCCATCGAACTATCATATATTCGGCCCATCAAACTCAGACGCAGCGCAGGGAAAGCTCCCCGGCGGCAGGCGTCGTGAGCGCACGATGAGGTGGAGGCGTTTGAAGAGCAAATCGGCTCGCTCAAGCGCTGGAGGACATTATGGTAACAGTAAACGCCAAGCCGGAGGCGAAGAGCACACCACAGAAAGCGCATCCGAGCGGCGACAACCGCTTCAAGATTCTTGAAGCCACGATGAAGCGGCATCAGTATCAGCCAGATGCGTTGATCGAGGTCCTCCATTCGGCCCAACAGCTTTTTGGATTCCTGGAAGACGATGTACTTCTGCACATCGCGCACAGCTTGAAGATTCCGCCTAGCAAGGTTTATGGAGTGGCGACTTTCTACCACTTCTTCTCGCTCAAGCCGCAGGGCAAGCATACATGCGTTGTCTGCATCGGCACCGCCTGCTACGTCAAGGGCGGCGGCGACATCCTCAAGCAGGTCGGCGATTATGCAGGCATCAAGTCGGGCGAAACAACTGCGGACAACAACCTCTCGCTCATGGGCGCACGCTGCGTCGGAGCCTGCGGTATCGCCCCGGTGGTCGTCATGGATGGCACGGTTTCGGGCTTGCAGTCGTCCGAAAGCATCCTTAACCAAGTGAAAGGCTGGTTCGAGAATGGATCTTAACGAACTCAATGAACTGGCTGCGAAAGAACTCGCGGCACGCAAGAAGGTGCGCGTTCTGTGTTGCGTCTCGTCAGGCTGCGTTTCCGCGCAAGCCAAAGAAGTGAAGCAGGCGCTCGTGGATTCGTTCGCAGCGTCGAGCATCGCCGCGGACGTTCAGGTCGTCGGTGTCGGCTGTATGGGTCTCTGTAGCCAGGGTCCATCGGTTCGCGTCGAGCCTGAAGGCCTCGTCTTCGAGAAGGTGACCCCTGAGAACGCCCACGAGATCGCAGCGGCGTTGACAGGCGGCAAGTGCTCCATCGGACAGTCCGATATCCATCACCCCTTCTTCGCAAAGCAAGAGCGCATCGTGCTCGAAAACAGCGGATCGATCGACCCCGATCGGATCGAAGAGTACATCGCTGTTGGCGGCTACAAATCACTCTACGCAGCTCTGCATGACCACACGCCGACCGAAGTGATCGAGACGATCACCAAGAGCGGCCTCCGTGGACGCGGAGGCGCAGGCTTCCCGACCGGCCTCAAGTGGGGCATGGTTAACAAGTCTTCCGGTCCTCGCAAGTTTGTCCTCTGCAACGGTGACGAAGGCGACCCAGGCGCGTTCATGGACCGCAGCGTCCTTGAGAGCGATCCGCACCGCGTGCTTGAAGGCATGGCCATCGCAGCCTACGCCGTCGGCGCGGAGCAGGGTTATATCTATGTTCGCGGCGAGTATCCGCTGGCCATCCAGCGCCTACAGACGGCGATCAAGCAGGCTCGCTTCCATGGCATCCTCGGCACCCAGATATTCGACACCGCATTCAACTTCCGCGTTGACCTCCGTATCGGCGGCGGCGCGTTCGTTTGCGGCGAAGAGACGGCCCTGATCGCTTCCATCGAAGGCCAGCGCGGAACACCGCGACCTCGCCCGCCATTCCCGGCGGTGTCCGGTCTATGGGGCTGCCCGACGCTGATCAACAACGTCGAAACCTACGCTAACATTCCGACTATAGTCCGCAAGGGCGCAGACTGGTACGCTGGGATCGGCACCGAGAAGAGCAAGGGCACCAAAGTGTTCGCGCTTGTCGGCAAGATCACCCACTCCGGCCTTATCGAAGTCCCAATGGGCACCCCGCTTCGCACCATCGTTGAAGAGATGGGCGGCGGCGCTCCTGAAGGCGCGACGGTGAAGGCAGTACAGACCGGCGGACCGTCCGGCGGATGTATCCCGGCCTCGTTGTTCGACACGAACGTCGATTTCGAATCCCTGGCGAAGGTCGGGTCCATCATGGGCTCCGGCGGCATGATCGTCATGGACGAGCGGGACAACATGGTTGACATCGCCCGCTTCTTCATGGAGTTCTGCATGGACGAATCGTGCGGTAAGTGCGTCCCATGCCGAGCGGGAACCATCCAGATGTACGACATCCTGACGCGGCTTTCCGAAGGCGAAGGCACCGACGCGGATATTGATCGGCTGCGAATGCTCTGCGACGTAGTCAAGAACACCAGCCTCTGCGGTTTGGGCCAGACGGCTCCAAACCCGGTCCTGAGCACCTTGCGCTACTTCGAGCACGAGTACAAGGACAAGATCGCACAGAACAAGAACGCCATAAACGGACACAGTGTGAAGTCGACGGCAGATGCGCAGCCGATTGCAGTTGCAGCCGCCGCTAAGGAGGGCTCCAATGGGGGTTAAAACTCTCACAATCAACGGCAAAGAAGTATCGGCGAAGGACGGCCAGACCGTTCTCGACGTTGCCCGGGAAAACGGGATCAACATTCCGACGCTCTGCCACATGGAAGGCATCAGCGACATCGGCGCCTGCCGCCTCTGTCTCGTTGAAGTCGAAGGCAGCCCGAAGCTTCACGCTTCGTGCGTCACGCAGTGCAACGACGGCATGGTGATTAACGTCGACACGCCCAAGCTGCAAGAGTATCGCCGCATGATCCTCGAACTGCTCTTCGCGGAAGGCAACCACGTTTGCGCGGTCTGCGTCGCGAACGGCGGATGCGAGCTTCAGGACCTGGCGGTCGAGCTTGGTATGGACCATGTTCGCTGGGACTACAAGTTCCCGAAGCGCGGCAGCGATGTCACGCACAAGCTCTACGGCATGGACCACAATCGCTGCGTGCTGTGCTCCCGCTGTATCCGTGTATGCGACCAGATCGAAGGCGCGCACACGATCGACATGTGCGGACGCGGTTCCAAGGATATGATCATCCACGGCCTGAACCAGGCGTGGGGCGAAGCTGAAAGCTGCACATCGTGCGGCAAGTGCGTTCAGTCGTGTCCGACCGGCGCGCTGTTCCGCAAGGGTACGACGGTTGCTGAGATGCGCAAGGACCGCGGCAAACTCGAATTCTTGGTCACGGCACGGGAGAAGAAACAATGGAGACTGTAATCGAACCAACAACGGCGCGAAAGCCCCGGTTCGCATCCGCATGGCTCGGAGGCTGCTCCGGCTGCCATATGTCGTTCCTCGACATCGATGAATGGATCATCGACCTGGCGAACATGGTAGACATCGTCTACAGCCCGGTAGTCGACATCAAGAACTTCCCGGAAGATGTCGATGTCGCTCTTGTCGAAGGAGCCGTAGCCAACGAGGACAACCTCGAAGTGCTGCTCCAGATTCGCAAGAACTCCAAGCTGCTGATCGCATTCGGCGACTGCGCCGTCACAGGCAACGTCACCGCAATGCGCAACCCGCTTGGCACTGCGACCGACATTCTGAAGAGCGTCTACGTAGACTCGACCGACATGCAGCAGCAGATTCCGTCCCGCCAGCACATTCTGCCGGTACTGATGGAAAAGGTCCGCCCGCTGCATGAAGTGGTTAAGGTTGACGCTTACCTGCACGGCTGCCCGCCGTCAGCTGCGGATATCCGCAAGGCGCTCGAACAGGTCCTCGCCGGCACTCCGGAGCTGATCAAAGAATCTAAGGCGAAGTTCGGCTAAGGAAAGGTATTCAAGCCCCATGGGACAAGAGATTATCATCGATCCCGTGACTCGCATCGAGGGTCACGCAAAGATCACCGTCCATTTGGACGACGACGGACTGGTCCGTGACGCTGAATTCCACGTAACCGAATTCCGCGGTTTCGAGAAGTTCTGCGAAGGCCGATCCTTTGCCGAAATGCCAGCTCTTACGGCTCGCATCTGCGGCATCTGCCCGGTCAGCCACCTGCTGGCGTCCGCCAAAACAGGCGACGCTATCCTGGCGACACGAATCCCGCCGACAGCTGAGAAGCTGCGGCGAATCATGAACCTGGGCCAAATCGTGCAGTCGCACGCGCTCAGCTTCTTCTATCTGTCGGCTCCCGATATGCTTCTGGGCTGGGACAGCGATCCCGCGATGCGCAACGTTGTCGGCATCATCAAGGCTGACGAGAACCTTGCACGACGCGGAATCCGCCTTCGCCAGTTCGGCCAGGAAGTCATCGAGATCCTCGGCGCGCGCCGTATCCACCCCGCCTGGGCCGTCCCCGGTGGCGTGCGAACCCCGCTCTCGGTCGAAGACCGCGACGCGATCCTTCGCCGCATCCCGGAACAGCTCGACACCGTCAAGGTCGCGTTGGACACGTTCAAGGCGTACCTCGACACTCACGAGGATGAGATCCACAACTTCGGCGAGTTCCCTTCGCTGTACTTCGGCCTCGTTGGCCCTGGCGGCAAGTGGGAGCATCACGACGGCATGATCCGCGTCGTGGATAGCGAAGCCAAGATTGTCGGCGACAACCTCGACCCCGCGAAGTATCGCGACTACATCGGGGAAGCAGTCGAACCCAACAGCTACCTCAAGTTCCCGTACTTCCGCGAGTACGGCTACCCACAGGGCATCTACCGGGTCGGACCGCTTGCTCGTATCAACATCTGCTCGTACATCGGCACACCGAAGGCCGACGCGCAGCTTGCTGAGTTCCGCAAGCGCTTCGGACGAATCGCAAACTCGTCGTTCCTGTACCACTACGCTCGCATTATCGAAATGACCGCAGCGCTGGAAGCTATGGAACAGCACCTCAACGATCCCGAGATCAACAGCAACCACATCCGCGCAAATGCCGGTGTGAACCAGTTGGAAGGTGTCGGAGTGAGTGAGGCGCCGCGAGGAACGCTGATCCACAACTACGTGGTCGATGAGAATGGCGCAATCAAGAAGGTCAACCTCATCATCGCAACCGGTCAGAACAACCTGGCGATGAACCGAACGGTCGGCCAGATCGCCAAGGCCTACATCAAGGGCGGCGTGGTTACTGAGGGCATCCTCAACCGCATCGAAGCCGGTATCCGCGCCTTCGACCCGTGCCTTAGCTGCTCGACCCACGCGGTCGGCTCCATGCCGATGTCGGTGCGTATCCTCGCATCCGACGGCTCGCTCGTCAAAGAGCTCAAGCGGCTCGGTTAGTCTCTCGCCTTCCCGCTTACCGAACGGTAGGCGGGAAGGATATCCACCCAGTTTTCGCGGGGGCGTCCTTAGCGAGACAAGGGGCCAGCGATACGCTGGTAAAGTTGTACCATTATGAACACGAACGATTCTCACAAAGTGCTCGTTCTCGGATGCGGCAATGACTTGCGCGGTGACGACGCGGTCGGTCGACTGGTGGCCGACGCTATCGAAAAGCTCGACATCGATGGAGTCCGCGTGATGTCTGTTGGGCAGTACACGCCGGATCTCGCTGCCGATCTGGCTGAGTTTGACCTCGCAATATTCGTCGACGCCTGCGAAGAAGTTGTCCCCACTGGCGTACGGGTCCGGGAAATCCTCCCCGACACACCCAACGCTGGCAACACCCACCACGCCGATCCAAGCCAGCTGCTCGGGATGGCCAAATGGCTGTTCGGATCTGCTCCTGCGGCGTTTGCCGTCGATATCCCTGCCGTAGAATTCGAGTTCATCGAAGCCTTGAGTCCCATCGCCTCCCGCGGCTACGAAGACGCATTGGTCGAGGTGAAGCGCCTCATGGCGGCTGTGTAAGAGTAAGCTCTTGGCAAGCAAAGTCCCAGAGCGTACGCGGGTTGACGATTAAGCGTTTGCATCCGCAACGCGGCACGGGTCCAGGGTCAGCCTGGTGGTAAACGATTATGCATGAAGTAGGCTTAGTTCAGCAGGCTTTGGACATCGCTTTTGACTACGCGCGGCGCAGCGGAGCTGAGACTATCAGTTTGGTGCGCCTGAGCATCGGCGAACTCAGCGGCGTCGAGCCCGATGCGATCTCGTTCTCATTTGGTGTACTTACCGAGGGCACTATGGCCGCGAAAGCGCAGTTGGAGATGGTCAATGTCCCTGCGGTATACTCTTGCAATGCGTGCGAGCGGGAGTTCCCCCTCCCCGACCGTTTGCCGGTTTGCCCGAACTGCGGCGGTAACTCAATTTTGGAAAAGGAAGGCTTCGACCTGCGGGTCAAGTCCATTGAGGTAACGTAAAATGACCACACATGCCTCGCCGAGAGTGATCGCTATTGAAGAGGCGGTCCAGGGCAAGAACCAGGAGCGCGCCGACCGAAACCGGCAGATGTTTCACGATGCGGGCGTGCTCACGATCAACATGATGTCGTCGCCTGGTTCCGGCAAGACGGCGCTGCTTGAGACCACGCTCGCCCGGTTCGAGGGTCGCAAAAAGGCGGCGGTGATCGTCGGCGATTTAGCAACCGATAACGACGCGCAGCGCCTGAGCGGCCATGGGGCCGAAGTGGTCCAGATCACCACAGGCGGCTACTGCCACCTCGATGCGGATATGATCGCGCGTGCGTTAAGCGGAATTGGACTTCAGGGTCTCGATATACTGATTATTGAGAATGTTGGCAACCTGGTGTGTCCGGCCACTTTCGACCTCGGCGAGGACTTGAAGATCGGGCTGGTTTCGACCACTGAAGGTGAAGATAAGCCCCTCAAGTACCCGTCGCTGTTTGCGCGGGTTGACGCCGCCGTGATCAACAAGATCGACATCGGCGAGATCGTCGGCTGGGACCGCGCGGCGGCTCATTTTGCTCTCGGAAAGGCCGCTCCGCAGGCAAAGCTGTTCGAGCTGTCCGCGCGTACGGGACAGGGCGTTGACGAGTGGTGCACATGGCTTGAGGGCCAGATGCACTAGGCTGACCACCCGGCACTGAAGTACCGGGCTACTTGAAGATTCACCTTTGGTGATAAGTACGCTTGGCCGAAGACGGCAAAGTCACCGCGCACTCCGTGCAGGTGTCGCTACGCGACGTACTCGCTCTTTCGAGCGTAAACAGGCCAGGGCGTGGGTGAGCGGCAGTAAAGGCGATTGTCATGGTGTATGGAATACAAGCTCGGGAGCGGCTACGGTTGGTGGTGCACGGCGCCGTTCAGGGTGTTGGGTTCCGTCCCTTCGTCTTTCGGCTCGCCAAGTCGCTAGGGCTTACCGGGTGGGTGATCAACAACCCGGGCGGCGTCGTCATTGAGGTCGAAGGGCTGATCGACGCTACCACCGAGTTCCTGCTGCGGCTGGAGCGCGAGAAGCCTGAAGCGGCTTATCTGCACGGAGTCGAGCCGACGCACCTCGAGCAGCGCGGCTACGAGGAGTTCCTCATCCTGCCCAGCGAAGACGGCGGCCAGCGGAGCGCGTTCGTGCTGCCCGACCTCGCCACCTGTCCCGAATGCGCAGCAGAGATCGCGGACCCCGCCAATCGGCGCTATCGGTACCCGTTCACCAACTGCACCAACTGCGGCCCCCGTTATAGCATCATCGAATCAGTCCCATATGATCGCCCCAACACGACTATGAGCGGGTTTGTGATGTGCGACGCCTGCAAAGCCGAATACGACAATCCGGCTGATCGACGCTTCCATGCACAGCCCAATGCCTGCCCTGATTGCGGTCCCCACCTCACACTGCTAGACGAACGCGGTGAGACTGTCGCGGAGCGCGATCGAGCGTTGGCCCTGGCGGCGTCTGAGGTCCTCTCTGGGCGCATTGTCGCGGTCAAGGGCATCGGCGGCTTCCAGCTATTGGTGGACGCGTCCAACGAAGCGGCCGTCCAGCGGCTTCGCGAGCGCAAGCGGCGCATGGAGAAGCCGTTCGCGGTGATGCATCCATCCCTGGCGGCCGTCAAGCGCGACTGCATCGTCGACGAGCGCGAGGAGCGGCTGCTACGGTCGCCACAAGCGCCCATCGTACTGCTGCACCGCAAACGCGAGCAGCACAAGCCCGGGGTGAACCCGACCATCTGCGATGCGGTCGCACCCGGCAATCCGGATTTGGGGGTCATGCTCCCCTATTCGCCTCTGCATCTGCTGCTCATGGAGCGTATCGGTCGGCCTGTTGTGGCGACAAGCGGCAACATCAGCGACGAGCCTATTTGCATCGATAACAAGGAAGCACTGGAGCGCCTCAAGGGCATCGCGGACACTTATCTGGTCCACGACAGGCCAATAGCGCGGCACGTCGATGACAGCGTCGTGCGCGTCGTGCTTGGCCGCGAGATGGTGCTTCGTCGCGCTCGTGGTTACGCTCCGCTCCCGATTGGGCTTGCCGATAGCGGCCTACCTATCCTTGCCGTTGGCGCGCACCAGAAGGGCGCCGTAGCGCTTGCCGTGGGCAACCAGGCGGTTGTGAGCCAGCACATCGGCGACCTTGAGACGCTGGCGTCGGAGTTGGCATTTCAGCGCGTGATCGACGACCTTAGCACGATGTATGGCACGTCGCCTGCCGCCATTGCTTGCGACCTGCACCCTGATTACACATCAACTCGCTACGCCCATTCAGCGGGCTTGCCAATCGTTCAGGTGCAGCATCACCATGCCCACATCCTCTCTTGCATGGCCGACAATCAGATCACTGGCCCAGTGCTTGGCGTCGCTTGGGACGGCAGCGGGTTTGGCCCGGACGGCACCGTGTGGGGCGGCGAGTTCCTCACGGTGTGCGAGACCGATTATGCCCGGTTCGCCAGCCTGCGTGCCTTCCGTCTCCCTGGCGGGGAGAAGGCTGTCCGCGAGCCGCGTCGCTGCGCCCTTGGAGCGCTCTATGAAGTGCTCGGCGAAGAGGCGTTCACGCGCAAGGACCTCGCGCCTCTGATGGAGTTTAACGACTCCAACCTCAAGGTGCTGGCATCGATGCTCCGCACGGGCCTCAACTCGCCGCTAACGAGCAGTGCGGGCCGACTGTTCGATGTGGTCGCGTCGCTCGCCGGCGTTCGCCAAACGCTGCGGCACGAAGGTCAGGCGGCCATGGAGCTGGAGTTCGCCGCTCGTCACAGCCACACGCCGTCGCGCTACCCGGTCATGCTGGAGGCCGTCAACGGCCCGAATGTGCTTGACTGGGAGCCGATGCTCCACACTCTGCTTGCCGACATCGGCCGCCAGACTCCTATCGCCACCATCTCGCGGCGCTTCCATAACACGCTGGCGTACTCGATTTCGCTGGTTGCGGAAGCCGCTGGCATCGAGAAGGTCGTCCTGAGCGGTGGCTGCTTCCAGAACAGATTGCTCACCGAATTGACCGTGCTAAAACTCCGGGACGCCGGGTTCAAGCCGTTTTGGCACCAGCGCGTGCCACCCAATGACGGCGGGATCGCTCTCGGTCAGCTTGTAGCCGCTCGCGCCGCCACTCGCGGCAGCGCTCCCAACATCCAGGACGCTCAGTCCACTCCCGCGACTAACGACGCCGTCGTCGAAGGTCATTCCGTCCTCAGCGATGAGCGCGGACGCAACAACTAAGGATAACGCCATGTGTCTCGCAGTTCCAGGTCAAATAGTCAGCATCGTCGATAACGGCAACGACATGACCAAGACCGCCAAGGTCAACTTTAGCGGCATTACCAAAGACATCTCGCTGGTCTACGTCCCCGAAGCAGTCGTCGGCGACTTCGTGCTGGTGCATGTCGGGTTCGCTCTCCAACTTGTCGATCCCGAGGAGGCCGCTCAGGTGTTCGAGTACCTGCGCCAGATGGGCGAGCTCGATGAGCTCACCGACGCTGACGACGCGCGCAAGCTGGAGGCCGTATGAAGTACGTCGACGAGTACCGAGACCCAGCAGCGGTGAAGTCGCTGACCGCCGAGTTGCGCAAGATCACGACTAAGCCGTGGTCGCTCATGGAGGTCTGCGGCGGGCAGACACACTCTATCGTCAAGTTTGGTATCGACTCCATCATTCCCCCCGAGATCACGCTCATACATGGACCCGGCTGCCCGGTTTGTGTCACACCTGTCGAGAACATCGACAAGGCGCTGATCATCGCGGGGCGTCCCGATGTGATCTTCTGCTCGTTCGGCGACATGCTTCGTGTCCCCGGCACTGGCGGCGACTTGTTCAGCGTCAAGGCGACTGGCGGTGATGTTCGAATCGTCTACTCGCCCGTCGATGCGGTTGAGATAGCCAAGGCGAACCCGTCGAAGGAGGTCGTCTTCTTCGCGGTCGGCTTCGAGACCACAGCTCCGGCCAACGCCATGGCGGTGAAGAAGGCGGCCGTCGAAGGAGTGGCCAACTTCAGCATGCTGGTGTCGCATGTACTCGTTCCGCCCGCGATGGAGGCCATCCTGTCGTCGCCGCGCAACCAGGTGCAGGGCTTCCTCGCCGCTGGCCACGTCTGCACCATCATGGGCTATACCGAATACGAGCCTATCGCGGCCAAATACCATGTGCCGATTGTTGTGACCGGCTTTGAGCCGCTCGATGTGCTCCACGGCATCTATATGTGCGTCAAGCAACTCGAAGAGGGCCGCGCCGAGGTTGAAAACCAGTATACGCGGGTTGTCCGCAAGCAGGGCAACGAGATCGCCCAGCGTGTGGTGACCGAGATCTTCGAGATCGTCCCCCGCAAGTGGCGCGGTATCGGCAGCATCCCCGCCAGCGGGCTCGGACTTCGAGCCGAGTATGCTCGGTTCGACGCCGAAGCCAAGTTTGGCGTGGCGGACTACCACGCCGACGAAGACCCGACATGCCAGAGCGGCCTAGTGATGCAGGGCGTGATCAAACCTGCCGAATGCCCGTCGTTTGGCACCACGTGCACGCCCGAGCGGCCGCTTGGTGCGCCGATGGTGTCCAGCGAAGGTGCCTGTTCCGCGTATTATCGGTATAGGCGGGTGGCGGGGAAGCCGCTTGCGATGGCGAAGTAAGATCGGGCCACACCTCACCCCCGGCCCCTCTCCTAAGATAAGGAGAGGGGAGCAAGAGGGGGGAGTCAGAAATGAAATACCTCACCCCCCGGCCCCCTCTCCTTGGAAAGGAGAGGGGGAGTTAGAGAGAGATTTATGATGGATGAGTTTAGTTTGCAGTGTCCGATTCCTAAGGCTTCTTACGATGTTGTTACGCTGGCCCATGGGGGCGGGGGGCGGTTGACTAATCGGCTGATCGATGAGGTGTTTGCGCCGTTCTTTACCACGGATGCGTCGGAGGAGCGTCACGATGCCGCTCGGTTGGCGATTGGGGGCGGGAAGGTCGCGTTCACGACGGATTCGTTCGTTGTGCGGCCCATCTTCTTCCCCGGCGGCGATATCGGGACGTTGGCGGTGAATGGGACCGTGAACGACCTTGCGATGGCGGGGGCGCGTCCCCAGTGGCTGAGCTGCGGGTTTATTCTCGAAGAGGGTGTGCCGATTGCCGATGTGCGCCGAGTGGTGGAGTCGATGGCGGCTGCGGCGGCTGAGGCCGGGGTGGCGTTTGTGACCGGCGACACCAAGGTGGTGGACCGGGGCAAGGGCGACGGCATCTATGTGAACACCGCCGGTATCGGTGTGATCGAGCATGATCGGGTGATCGCGCCGTCGGCAATACGCCCTGGGGACGCGATTATCGTCTCAGGCGATGTTGGTAGGCACGGGATGGCGATCATGGCTGTTCGCGAGGGCTTGGAGTTCGAGAGCGCTATCGAAAGCGACTGTGCGCCGCTCTGGAGCGCTGTTTCGCGGCTGTTCGACGCTGGAATCGATGTCCACTGCCTCAGGGACCTGACCCGGGGCGGGTTGACGTCGGCACTCTGCGAGTTGTCGGAGAAGACGGGCCTCGGGATCAATGTGCGCGAGGCTGATATCCCGGTGCGCGACGATGTGCGCGGCGCTTGCGAGATCCTGGGGCTTGACCCGATGTATGTGGCCAACGAAGGGCGCTTTGTGGCGTTTGTTGCCCCCGAAGACGCATCGCGCGCCGTCGAAGTGCTGCGGGGCGTCTCGGTGAGCGAGGGCGCGACGGTGATCGGCGAGGTGGGCGACGCGGGCGGCCAGGTGACGCTGGTGGGGATGATCGGCGTTGAGCGGATACTGGACATGCTGAGCGGCGAGCAGCTGCCACGGATCTGCTAGGGCGGCTGGGGTGCGCGGGGGCTGCGGGCGATAGTACTCGCCACCAGATTCCGTAGGTTGAAACCTACGGCTCTTAAGTGCTTGAAAGTACCGGACATAAGAATGTCCAGGGCACTAAGAGTTCTGAAGCCCATCCGTCACTCGCTGAGACGAGTGACACCTTCCCGAAACGGGAAGGAAACATAGCGTAGCCATAATCTCAGCCTCGATTACCACACGGCCTTTTTTCCTTTGCCTTTGCATAATCACAAAAACTGAGGTGGGTATGCGTTTCCTCGTGAGGGCTATGAATCTGGTGGATAACGCGCATACGGGGCCGAAATGACGGCGCATATTATGCGTTTTGTGGCCGTTTGAGAGGAGTTTAGCACACATGCGAAGGTCGTGCTTGGTGCCCACTTGCGGGTATGCGCATATGCGGGCTGCATAGTGGCGTTTATGCATGCGCATAGTGGTTGCTTGTTGGGACCACTCCATACGAGAAGCGGGTCGCGTGTTGCTTGTCAAGGTACGGAGGCGGCTCTTTGGCTGGTCTGTGGCCTCTAGATTTAGTATATCACAGATACCTCTTATTGTAAATACTTTATTATTATAATTTCCATTTTTGAGTTACGATAAGGAACGTTTGGTCGCTATTCTATATGCCATAAAGGCAGATCCGGGCAGTTAGTGACCTGTCTGGGTCGGCAAGACCCGTGAGCGGGCTTGCGTGATCACTTTGCGTTAGGTTCTGCGGTCGGTGTGGTAGCGGCAGGAGGCTGCCACACGATGTTGATGTCGCGCCAGGATGTTAATTGTATTGCCATATTGTCCTCCGGTTCCGGATCGAATTGGATTGCTAGTGTGTGGCTGTCCAGCCACAGAATTCGCTTCAGACTACCTCCCCCATTTAGCTCCGCGACAATGTTGGGAGGCATCATATCATTCAATCGGGTGTGACGCCATCCTCTCGTCGCCGCAAGGCTAACATACTGGAACTCATGCGATTCAGCGAGGCGCGTCGCAAGTGTGGCAACATATTCTCCCCCTGGAGACCTTTCCTCCATAACGCCAATATTGATCATTCCGAAATTTGTTTCTAGGTATTGATGAACGTAGTAGCCTGCGGCGGGCAGAGTACTGATGATCGTGGCTAATCCGAAAACAGCGCACTTATTGAGCAAGGATATCGGCGCAGGACTGTTGGCGCGACGCCACCGGGGTAGCCATTTGCGCACGTTTCCAGCGGCAAAGCCGACTACTGCAGCGCAGCAGCCCGCCACGAGCGAACCGGAGACAATGCACTCTACTGAGCCGTAATTCTGAATCAATAGCTGGATTTCACGGACCCCGAACGGCACTTCCATGTCATATGAGTAGTGCTTCGAATACCAAGCCAGCCCAATCAACATGCCAACGATAAATCCGCAAATCGCTGGCGAGCGACCTAGCCGAACGCGTTCGATCAGCCACACACAGAGTTGACGTTCCCGCTGCCAATAGAGCAATGCTCCACCGACGAAACCGAACAGCGCAATGAACATGGCGATTGCGAGGCTCGGGGCAGCGTCGCCATAGCTAAAGTCTGTACGCAGGCCGAGTTCGGGCGGTTTGAGTTGCTGCACCGCATAAACACCCAGGAAAAAGCCAAACGCGGCGAAGAATGCGGCTCCTGCGATGGCCCAATAGAACCAACGGTCACGCGGCTGTTCGCGGCGCTTCCAGTCAATGAAACGTGAGAGCCCAACACAGACAGCAAGCGAAGCGAGAGCGCTGGGTAGTAGGAATTGTATTATCAAGTGCTCCATGTACAGCGCAATTCCAGGATAGTCATAGAATTCCACAAGGGCTAGCGTCTCCCAGATTCCCATGGAGACCGGTATCAGTATCACAAGGGCCATCGGCGGGCGAGGATTGCTCACGCAGCCATAGGCGGTTAGCAATGGTCCCAGCCATAACGGCAGCATCATCGCGACGAACCAACCCAAGGATGTTTCTGGCAACACGGGGAACCAGTGAGGGATGGAGGCATTAGTGGCGAGCGATAACAAGATTGCGCAGATAAGCCCAACGGCGTTGGGAAGAGCGATTGCACATGCGAGACGAGGGTATGGGATGGAATGGAGACCAGGCGCTGCCGTTTTCATGTAGAGCATGACGTAGGCAGAGGATCGAAATGGTCGGTTGCTGTGGAGGTAAATTGCAGGGATGAGTAGCGGATCGGAGGGCAGAGACAAGCTCTGCCCCTACGTTGCCGCGTCGAGTTCACCGATGTCTTCGTTCCAGAGGGTTGGGTTGTTTTTGATGAAGTCGTACATCATCTGCTTGCATTCGTCGAGATCGAGGTCTATCACTTCGACGCCATGCTCTTCCATGAAGGCGCGCGTGCCGGCGAAGGTTTCCGATTCAGCGGCGATCACCTTCTTGATGCCGAACTGGACGACGGCGCCGGCGCAGAGGTAGCAGGGCATGAGGGTGGAGTAGAGGACGGTGTCGCCGTAGTAGCCGACGCGGCCTGCGTTCTGCAGGCAATCGATCTCGCCGTGGACGACGGGGTTGCTGTCCTGGACGCGTTTGTTATGGCCCTGGCCGAGTACTTTGCCGTTGCGGACGAGGACGGAGCCGATGGGGATACCGCCTTCCGCGAGGCCCTTGCGGGCCTCCTCGATTGCTAGCTGCATGAATGGGTCCATGGTTTTGGTGTCCTTGGTGCGAGTGATGCGACGTTTGCCGCGAAATGCAGACGCGACCTGCGTTCCATGTCATGGCGGTGGGCCCGCCGATTCCGTAGGTTGAAACCTACGGCTCTTAAGTGCTTGAAAGTACCCCTTGGGCACTGAGGATCAGAATAAGCCTATCCGTCACTCGCTGACACGAGTGCCACCTTCCCAAAATGGGAAGGAAACTTGTGAGTGGCTTAGGCTGGTATCCTTCGACAAGTCGTGACATGGTTGCCATTTAGTGTAAAAATGTGACTTATTTCGGGTCGGTTTTGCGCTCGATGGGGCGCAGGAATAGGTACACGATGCCGGCGAGGATCATGCCGAGTTCGAAGCCTATATCGATGCCGTAGGGCGGGTTGAGTTTCATGGCTAGCGGGCCGACGAACTTCTCCTGGGCAGCACCGAGGTAGACGCCGAAGAGGCCTACCAGCATGGCAGTCATCGCGGCCCAGCCTGTTGGGAGCTTGGAGCGGGTGTCCCAATCGTCGATGTTGTAGGTTTTCTTGCGTATCACGAAGTGTTCGATTACGAGGATGATGGTCCAAGGGCCGAGCCAGTAGGCAATCAGCAGCAGGAAGCCTTCCATCGTCTGGTTGAACTTGCCAACGGCCGGGATGGCGATGGCGACGTAGATAATGGCACCGAGGACGGTCCATACGGCGCGGTTGATCTTCTGAAATGCCGTTCCCAGTACTTGCATCGATAGTCCGAGGCTATAATCGTTGGGGATGTTGTTGGCGACGATGCTGAGTGCGAGAAGCCCGAGCACGACGGTCCCGAACCCGCCCATTGGGCCGACGGCGGCGACGAGCAGGTCGCTGGGGCTGTGGCCTTTGAAGGCGGTCGAGAGCATGAGGCCGAACGTTTCCAGGACGATGCAGGGAATGGTGACGCCGAAGAAGGTGAGCCAGAAGACGCGTGCGGGGGACGTGTTCTCGGGCTGGTTGACGTTGTAGTCGGCGGCATACGAACTCCAGCCGGTGGCGAACCCGTACACGGCGCCGCCGAAGGAGATGAAGCCAGCAAGCCACGCCAGGTTGATGGCGGGAGTGGCGACGATTTTAGCGTGCGGCCCCGCGACGATCATCAGGGCAGCGAAAATGAGGGCCATTGGGATCCAAGCGACACGTTCGTACCGGTGGACGTGGCTGTAGCCGTAGAGGCTCACCACCGTAGTCAGGAATGCGATCACGAGAATGCCTGCCCACGGCGGCATTGCGCCTCCTGTAATGTGGCTGAGGAGTTCGGCACCGACGATGACGTTGACAGCAGACCAGCCGATGCAGGCGGCCACATTGAACAGCGCCATGATGCCAGCGCCTATCCAGCCGAACGAGAACCGGGTAATGGTCATTTGGCGCAGGCCGAGCTTGGGGCCAAGGGTCGAAAAGAAGCTGACCGGGAGAACGCCAAGGATGTTGAAGAGGACGATGGCAAGAACGCTGTCCCAGAAGCCCATTTGAAAGATCGCGACAGCGAGCGTCCCAACCGCAATGGTCGAGAGGACGAGGTTCGCGGAAAGCCACATGGTGAAGTTATCGAAGATGCGTACATCGTGCCGCGCGGAAGGCGAAACGCGTTCGATGCCATGCTGCTCAATGCCGGTGGGCTCGGCAAGGGTGGCGTGTGAATCGGTAGCCATAATGAGAGGGTCTCCTCTTTGCTCGCTGCGTGTGAATACAGACTGTTGGCAGTGGCGATTACGGGGGTAGTAGGCGCGAGACCTGCTTCCCAGCAGGCAGCGTTGCCTTATGAGACCATTATACTCGCGTGGGCGCGGCGCGGCACCGTCGATTTGGGGGATTCTGCCGGGGGATGGTCGGTAACTGAGGTGATGGGTGACCGCACGCGGCTCGCGCAGCCGCTGAAGCGGTGCCTGTGAAAAGCGGATCGCCCTTTGGGCTAGGAATAGGTCGTTGCGGAGCGGAGGGCAGAGACAAGCTCTGCCCCTACGTTGCCGCGCCGAGGGTGGCGCGTTAGTCGATAGCCATTATCGCTGTACATCCTCTCATCGTCGAATTGGGACGCGAGCCACTTTCAGCGATGCACAGGACATGGTGAAGCATTGAGATCGAACTCACTTGGCACTCTAGAACCTTGCGCTGTCGAGGTTTACTCGTACTCGGTGGTCGATGGCGCCCCAGGAGACGGCGATTTCTCGTTGGCCTATGCGGCGGCCGAGGCTGAGGCCGTAGTCTTTGTAGAAGAGGCCACCGGTGCGTCCGATGGTGTTCGTTAAGCCGAACCGCCAGGCGTTGGCTACGCGGAAGTTGAGCGCGGCGAATGTGGATAGGTCGCTGGTCGGGGCGGCGATGTTGGAGGATAGGCTGAAGTCCCACTTATTGTCGGGGGCTGCGGTATAGAGAGACATGCCGAACGTGTGAACGTCAGCCAAGTTCTGCAGGGTTATGTTATTGTTGATGATGCGGAAGGTCTGGTTCAGCGGGTCGTGGCGGTACTCATACGAGAAGTTGACGCTGGATGTCGCTCCGACGCGCGTTTGCAGACCCAGCGAGCTATTCATGGTGACAGCTGACCGGTTGGCGTAGTCATCGCGCGAGGCGCCGATGTTGAACGAATCGCTGAATGTCGTTCGCTTCGTTAGCTGAATCGCGGGCGTGAAGAACCGCATGTCGGCACCGCGCGTATCCGTGCGGGTCGAGACAGATTGGCCATTAAACTTCTGCGTCCGTGTGCCCGTCGATGTTGTGAGGTCGGTCACGAGGCGAACGCCGGTCTTCTCCGAGCCGAAGAGTTTGCGCTGTGCGGTTTCGACGTAAGCCGTCAGGCGGCGCTCCTGGAACGAGCTGTTGAAAATGCTTGTCGAGTTGGAAAGCGAGTTGGAAACGTTGGCTGAAAACCCTTTGAACTGGTGATTGACTGTCGCAGTCGAGAAGATGCTTGACGAGTTCGGGCGGTCGATGTAGAGATAGGTCCGCGTATCATGGCCGATCAGGTGGTTATGGCGCCATCGCAGGCCAGCCTCGCCGGTGCGCTGAATTCCCAGGACCTGGAATGAGCCGTCACCATCGCCACTCGCTAGCTTGTAGCTGTGCTCAAAATCCAGGCTGAAGGGGCTTGGCCGGGTGGAGAATGTGCCATTCTCGCGAGAAGCGGACAGGCTTCGGACAAAGAACGTATCGGTCGTACGTGCGGTAGCCCCAATATAGTAAGGCATGTTCAGGTACATGCCGTCGGTGCCGTATCCCAACACCTGCTGCCCGAAGACCTGATCGGTATTGATGGGCATAATGTGGATCGGGAGGCCAATGATCTTCTTGCCGTCGACGAACACAGCGGCGCGTCGAAACTGGATCTTGTCGCCGGGCTTGACGCTTAGCGACGAGGCGGTGACGTTGAGGTGATCGCCGGACGTATCGGCAAACTGGTAGCGGTCCCCTGCTGGCGCTTGATCGTCGGCCAGGATTGAGACGGTCAGATCGACACCGATGATGCGGACCGCTTCAAGCGAACCGCCTTTAGACGCGTTCTCGACGACAGCTGTGCCGCTGTGCGTGAGGTACTCGTAATACAGCGAATCGGCAGTGGTGACGGTGGTACGGTTGTGGTAGATGGTCGCCTTACGGGCGCGGACAATATTGGCGCCGAGGTCAACCTGCATCGCGTCGGCATCGATAGTGACGCCGCGGTAGGAGAAGTGCGCGCCCTGCTTCTTTCCGAACGCGTCGACGATGCGGCTATCGCCACCGTAGCCCAGGTAGTCGCTGCTGGAGATCTGTACCCACTCTTCGGATCGCTGATCGGTGTTCGCGATGGCGGAGTCGTTGGTAAACTCGACGGTGATTTGCCCACTCGCGCCAGCACCCGATGTGAGGAACCGCGCGGCAATCATAGCGCGCTGTGCTATCGGGGCGCTGGTGAGGGTGACGCGTGCGATGCCACCCGTAGTGCTCACGGACTGCGCCGAGAGCGAACCTGCAGTTGTGGAAAAGTTTATCGCAGTGCCATCGGGTACGGCGTGGCCGCCTTGCGTGGTGGCGACGGCGGCGATGGTGGTTGTGCTTTTCCCGTCGGCGAGGATGATGCCAGGGTTCGCTGTGAGGGTGACGGCGGCGGGCTCATCGGCAAGTAGCGCGGCGGGAAGGGCAAGAAGGGTGAGGAAGCATGCGGTCAGGACAGCCGCCAAAGCCTGTGCCTTTCGCACTGACGCGCCAGGAAGCGCTGCGAGGGCACGGGACGTGTCTGGTAATAGTGGACGGTGGCGGATGAACATTCAACCTAGCTGAAACGATACAATTGGAGTCGATAGACGGCTTTATTATACAGCGTAACCAGTGTAACGGGCAAATGTGCCGACAAGTGGTAAGAGTTCGGGCTTGTTGTACGCAATTTCGGACCCACCCGCCTCGAAGACTCGGCACCCTCTTGGTCAAGAGACCTGCCCTCCCACCCAAGATGGCGGGTCCCTCCCGCAACGGGATGGAAACTGTGCTCTTCATACCAAGTTCGGCAGTCGAACAATGCGATTTCCACATTTCTGAACTGTTATGCGAGTTGGCTGCTGGACTCCTTTAGATACGCGTCCCGTCAGCCGCCTTCACTTGACGAGGTTAACACAAACAAAGCTCCCGAGCCAAATTTGGCGGGGAGCTTTGTCCGTTGTATCGTGCTACAGAGTCGGGTCGAGACTGAGGTAGCAGTCGGAACCGGCGTAGATCCAGTAGCCAACGTACGGGTCTAGTGTCGGGTCTGCTGCGCCAGCGGCTCCGACGGTCCACATAGCGTAGTAGTTACCCGAGTTGACGTAACTGTAGAGGTGAGACGAGACTGTATTCGCCGCTACCGCCGCAGTCCAACTGACTGGTGTGCCGGAGCCCACCTGGACCTTGATCTTGCTGATCTTGAAGGCGGTCAGGAACGGATCGCCGATCATGTTCCAGCCAGCTTTCAGCGCGATGCTGAACGGCACATTCGTCGGTGCTGTCGTGCCGCCTGGCATGAGGTTCACTGTGTTCGGGAAGCGTATCCAGTAGCCCGTACCGAGCCGCAGTTGATCGGCAGGCGCGGCTGGCGTTACCGCATAGGCTCCAGCGGATGGCAGATAAACGGCCATCTTCGGGGATGCGTATCCAGAGAGTTCCTGGCTGAGTGTCATACCGGAACTGCTGTAGTCGTACGGGACCGATATCATCTGCAGACCGGCTTGCGAGAAGACGTGGACGGGGGTCGTCGATGTGACCTTCTTGAGGCTGAACGACGCAGGTGTCGTGGCGCCCGAGGTCACTATGACTGGGGTCAACGCATTCGCGGTGATGAAGCCCGAAGCCGATACGGCGATGGTGTAGGTTCCTACGGGAACCGACGCAACCGTGTACTTGCCGAGCGAGTCGGTTGTTGCAGTGAAAGCAGGGACGCCTGACTTGGAGATAACAAGGGAAGCGCCTGCAATTGCTTTACCGTCGTCGGACTGCCCGGCGTTGCTGATGGTCACCGTACCGGAGATGAGGCCGGTGGCGGATGTGTCGGCAACCGCAAGGTTGAAGGTAGCCGTCCCCGTGCCGTTTGGCGCCACGGTCAATGTCGTTGCGGCGCTGGTCTTGTATCCCGTAGCGCTTGCGGACACCGAGTAGGCACCTGGCACCAGGTTAGCGAAGGTGTATGAACCATCCGAAGCGGTGGTTGCGGTCTTGACTGCCGCGCCTGACGCCGAGAGCACAACCGACGCACCGGCAATTGCGCTGCCGTCAACCTTGAGCACTTTACCCGTTATAGATCCCGGCAGTGCGGTGAGCGGAGCGGTGAGGGTCAATGTCGCGCCGTGCGATACAGTTGCCGCAATGGTCGCGTTCTTGTATCCGGCAGATGTCGCGTTGACCGTGATGTTGTAAATACCTGTGGGCAAGCTTGGGAATGTGATGGTTCCGTCGGCGGCCACAGGGATGGGTCCGGTTATAGCGCCCCCAGTTTTCAGTTGGGCCGATGCACTGACACCTGTCGTGCTAATCGCCGCCTTCGAAGTGGCATCCTGAACGAAGAGGATAACCTTCCCGGATGCAACAGCGGTGAATGTCAGCAGTTTGGTATCACCAGCCGCAAGCGTCACGGTTTGAGCCGCGCTGGCCTGATAGCTGTTCGCTGAACCGTCAACGGTCACGGTGTACGTATCGATGGGCACATTCGTGAACGTTAGCGCGCCCGTCGTATCGGTGCTGAGCGGGCCGAGTGTGGTCGTGCTGCTTACTGCGGTGACGGCGACCGTACTGGAGCCGGTGAGGCCGTTGACCTTCACGTTCAGGGTGGCAACGGGTACGAGCGAGAGGATCAAGGTACCTTGAGCTCCGCGTACGAGGTTGACTGGTCCCGTGGCGGTCTTGTACTTCTTCGCGCTGTCAATCGCGCTTATGGTGTAGTAGCCAGGGGAGACATTCGCGAAGCTCACGATGCCGCTGGCATTGACTGATGTGGCAGGCAGAGTGTACTTGCCCGTCGTGTCGATACCACTGACGTTGACACCGGATGTTATCGGCTTATGCGTTACGGAGTCGAGCACAGTCACGGTAAGGGCGGCGACCGGAGTCAGCGCTATGGTCTTGGTTCCGTTTGTACCACGAACCAAGGTTAGCGTTGACGGTGCCGGCGCGACATATCCGGCAGTATCGCCCGTGTTGGGGACGAGCACGGAGATGGTATAGACTGTCGAACTGGCCAGCATGCCGGTGAACTGCGCAATGCCGTTCACGGTCTTGACGGTTGTCGATCCGGCGCTGCTCGTCGCGGTTACGTCTAGCGGCGCGGTAATCGCCAGCGAGGTCGCAGCATCGATAATGGCGACGCTGAAGCTAGCTTGAGGTGTCAGGCTAATTGTCTGCGTTGTCGTCAGCTTGGTCTTGCCGTAGGCAGGTATCACGACCACCGAAGGAGATGGCGCGACGTATCCTGTGCTCCCGCAATTGAGGACGATGGTGTACGAGGTGCCCGCAGTGATGGGATTTGCGGTATCGCCATCCTTGCCGAAGAGGACCGTACCGATGGGCGTACCCGTCGCCGAGTTCAGCGGGCCAACGCTGATCTGACCTGACGTGGTGGTTGTTGCGCTCACCAGAATGGAGTCTGTCACTGGCTTGCCGGTGACGGAGTCGATCAGATTGACCGCAATTCTCGCAAGCGGGTTAAGGACGACGTTCAGGGCTTGTGTCGGGCCTTGCACTGGCGTGAACTGAGTGGTCTTGCTCGTGTAGGCGACCGCGCTGCCATCGCTGGTGATGGTGTACGTCACTCCAGCCGGAATGTTCGAGTACGTCACGATGCCGTTGGCGTCCTGATTGGTTGCCGGGAGGTTGTATGGTCCACCGGGAAGGCTTGACGTGTTACTGGTGCCGCTTACCGCTATCGGGGAAACGGTGCCATCGATAACATTCTTAGTGTTGGAGCCGTCGAAGTACTTAATCTTCAGGGTCGTAATCGGAATGAGATTTATGGTCTCGGTTACGGTTCCTGCCAGCGGCACGAGACCGGTGGTGTAAGCAGTTTTGGAGCTGTAGTAGCCCGCCGTACCGTCGACGTTCAACGAGTACGTCGTGTTCGCCAATATGTTCGAATAGGTGAATGTGCCCGAGGTATTCGTACCCGCAGGCAACGCGGTTCCGTCGAAGGTCGCTGTGCCATCTATGGTAACGCCGCCCGTAATGGCTTTGCCAGTAACGGCGTCTACGAGCTTGACGGCCAATGTGCCAAGCGGCACTATCGCAAAGGTTATCGACTTGGCGGTGGTGCCTACAGGAATGGCCACCGATTGCGTGGCCGGTGTCGCGTAGCCAGTTCCCTTCGTGTCTACTGACACGTTGTAGGTGGTCGCAGTAACGTTCTTGTAAGTTGCGGAGCTACCGACTGGGACCGTTTGCGACGCCAGATCGGCGACTCCTGCGGTGACTGCCTTGCCGGAGACCTTAACGCTAACCGCGCCGCCCAGTCCGGTGCCGAGAACCTTATCGATAACATTCACCTGAAGTGTTCCCAAGGGGTTGATCAGGATGGTCAACGACGTGGTCGTAGCTCCAGGGAGGACCGTCACGGTTCCGGTGGCGGTTGTGTATCCGGCGATTGCGGTTGCGTCGGCGTCAATGGTGTACTGGAGGTTCGCGTAGACGCCGCTTGCCGGATAGGAGCCAAAGACGACCTTGCCATAGGACGGGCCGCCGACTGTGTTGTCGGTGGTGCCGGTCAATGCGACCTGCGGGGCTTTGGCGTTAAGTGTTACCTTTACGCCGCCTATCAAGGCATTGGTTATCGAGTCTCGGGTAGTGACCGTCAGGGTGCCGATCTTGTAGAGCTTGATCGTAACAACTGTGGTCGCACCCTGGACCATTGTGGTCGCGGTGAGCGGCGCCGCGAGCTGATACGAGTAGTTGATCGCATCAGACACGTCTACCGTGTAATCTCCGGTCCTGAGTTTTTGGCTGATAGAGCCGTTGACAGTCACCAGCTTCAGATAGGAGTGGTTCGTGCTGATCAAGCCGACCTTGATGGGATCATTGATCGGAGCAAGAGTTACGCCATCGATTAGCTTGACGGTCATGGTCGCAGCAGGATCGAGCGAGATTGGAGTGGCGAGCGTTAACGGCGTATTCCACGTTGCCGTGAAGTTGGCGGTTGCGCTTGGTGTGAACCAAGCGGACGCTGGTCCTGCGGCTGTGGCGGTGTACGCTGTACCGGCGACTGCAGCTGTTATCTGCGCGAATGTCGCGGTGCCAGCCGATGTGGCGAGCCCGTTGCCTGGTGCACCGGGATCGGGCGTAAGGGTGACCTTGACGCCCGCCGTGTCGGGAACGGCTGCACCGGTATCAGAATTGATGACTGGGATCTTGACGGTCGTATGCGGGATCATGTCCACCGTAGCGGCAACTAGTCCACCGGTCAAAGGTATGGTTCGCTTGATAACGCCCTTTGAGGAATCCTGGTGGTACGACGCCATCGTGCCGTCCACTGTGATCGTATATTGGGTCCCGACCGTCAGGTTAGTGAAGTCTGCAGAGCCGGTGATGCCAGTCTGTGCAACCGCGTCTGCTGGCGACAATGAGATTGTCGCGCCCGGCAGGTTCAGCGTCGTCGGCGAGTCGAGCAGGTCTTGCAGGGTAACCCGGAGGGTTCCTACAAGGGTGAGCTCAACTTGAATGGTGCAGACATCGCCCTGCTTGAGGGTGAAGGCATAGTTGCCGACAGATTTCAGGATGGTTGGCACGCCGTTTATGACAGCGGTAACGACTCCCACTTTGTAGAACTTGGTCGCCGCGTCGCTGAGGTCAAGCGTGTAGACTTTGGTTCGCACCTGCTGCGGGACCGGAGCGCCTGTCGATGTGATCGTGTAGGACAGCGGTGACCAAGTCGTGCTGTTGAGCTTGACCGAGATCGACGGGGTGGTCATCTGTGCGTGCAGCGGCGTGGTGTCCACAAATTGGACGCCAAGGCTGGCAGCCGGGGTCATGGTCAACGATGCCGTGGTGACGGTAGTGTGCAGCGTTGCCGTGGCACTTACTGTGCTGGGATTCGGGAACCAGGACGCAGCAGGGCCATCGGCCGAGGCTGTGTAGAGGATGCCCGGGATATTGGCGGTGACGTGATCGAATGTCGCCGTGCCAGCAGATGTCGCCTTCGGGTTGGTGGCGATGCCGGGCGACGGTGCGAGCGTTACATTGATACCACCTGCGTCAGCTACAGGCTTGGAAGTGTCCGCGTCAAGGACGGGAACCTTCAGGGTGCCGTACGGGATCATGTCAACGGAGACATTAGTTAGGCCGCCCGTCAATGGGATCGTCGCCTTGACGGGGATGCCCGCTGGATCCTGGTAGTAGTAGCCATTGTCCGCTACGGTTACGGTGTACTCCGTTCCGACGGTCAAGTTGATGAAGCTGGCGCTGCTTGTAATGCCCGACTGGGGAGCGGCGTCGGCTGGGCTGATGGAGACGGTCGCGCCGGGCGGAATGAGCGTTGTCGGCGAGTCGAGCAGGTCTTGAAGAGTTACCTTAAGAGTGCCTACGAGAGTGAGCTCCACTTGGATGGTGCACACATCTCCCTGCGCGAGAGTGAAGGAGTAGCTGCTCGCAGATGTAAGCACGGTCGGCACGCCGTTAATGATGGCGGTGACGACTCCCACTTTGTAGGAGTTGGCAACCGCGTCGCTCAGGTCAAGCGTGTAGACCTTTGTTCGCACTTGCTGCGATACAGGTGCGCCTGTTGTAGTAATCGTGTACGAAAGCGGCGACCATGTTGTGCTGTTAACCTTGACCGCGATAGCAGGAGTGGTCATCTGCGCGTGGGCCGGTGTGGTATCCACGAACTGGACTGCCAGGCTCGCGGCTGGGGTCATGGTCAACGATGCGGTCGAGACAGTATTGTGAAGTGTCGCGGTCGCACTAACGGTGCTGGCATTCGGGAACCAGGACGCCGCAGGGCCAGCCGCCGACGCGGTGTACAGGATGCCTGGGACATCGGCGGTCACGTGGTCGAATGTCGCGGTGCCAGCCGACGTAGCGGACGGGTTGGTGGCTAGACCAGGCGACGGCGCGAGTGTTACGGAGATTCCACCCGCATCGGCCACAGGGCCGGATGTGTCCGCGTCAATGATCGGGACCTTGAGAGTGCCGTACGGGATCATGTTGACGGTAGCGGGCGTCACTCCGGGAGCCAGGCTCAGCAGGGTGACAGGCATGCCTGATGGATCTTGATAGTACCAACCATTGTCGTCGACAGTGACCACGTAATCAAGGCCGAGAGTGAGGTCGACAAACGGCGGGATGGTCGTATCGGTGACGTTGGTAAGCGTCTGAATGATCGTGCCGCCGGTGCTCAGGTGAACGGTAGCACCGAAGGCGAGCGGATGGGTCGGGGTGTCCATGTTGTCAGTCAAGCTGACCGACACCGTTCCGACGATTGTCATTTCCATCTGCAAGGTGCAGACATCACCTTGCGCCAAGGTGAACGAGTAGTTCGACGCTGAGGTAAGGACGGTGGGCGTTCCGTTGATAATTGCAGTGACGACTCCGACGCGATAGCTGTTGTTCAGCGCATCGGACAGGTCGAGGGTGTATGTCTTTGTCCGCACTTGCTGCGGTGCTGGTGTTCCGGTGGACGCAATGGTGTATGTTAGCGGCGACCAATTGGTGCTGATGAGTTTCACCGCAATGGACGGCGTCACGATCGGATTGTGAGCCACCGTGGTATCCACAAATTGGACGCCGAGTGTTGCTGCGGGCGTCACCGTGATCGCTGGGGCTGTTACTGCAGTATGGAGCTTTGCGGTCGCGACAACGGTCGGCGGGCTTGTGAACCAGCTTGCCGCGCTAACGTTAGCAGTTGCCGTGTAATCGATGCCCGGAGTCGTCGCGGTGATTTTCGCGAACGTTGCAGAACCAGCGGACGTTGCCGCAGGGTTTGTCGGCAGGCCCGGCGCAGGAGATAAGGTAACGGTGATACCGTCCGCATCGGCTACGCCAGTCCCAGTGTCTGCGTTGTTCACAGGAACTGTGAGCGATCCGTACGGGACCATGTTCACGGTGGATAGCGTCGTGCCCGACGGCAAAGCGGTGATGATCACCGGCATAGCCGATGGGTCCTGATAGTACCAACCGTTATCGTCGACGGTAATCGTATAGTCGGATCCGGTCGCAAGGTCTGAGAACGGCGGAATTGTTGTATCGGTCACGCCGGTACGGGTGTCAATAATAGACCCGCCAGTACTGATGTGAACATCGGCGCCCGCGAAGAGCGGTGTGGTCGGTGTATCCTGCGTGGCGGTGAGAGCGACATTCACGGTACCAACGGCATGGACTACGATTTGAATCGTCTGCGTATTACCTTGAGCAATTGTAAAGTGCGTCGTCGGGAAGGCAGCTAGCGGCACCACAATTCCGCCAACCAGCATACCATCGACGTGGAAGCTGTTGTTTGTAAGCTCTGCGGTGTCAATCGATGTTGCGCCGGAAAGCACAAGCGTGCCTGCGGAGGTACCGGCGACCGGTACGCTGACACTGACCGTGGAGCTAGCTGGCAGTGTAGCGTTCCAGGTGTTGTTTCGCAGCACGATATTAAGAGCGGCAGGCAGAGTGACCACACTGTGCCCCGGTGTGTTATCGACGATCTGGATGATGGCAGTCGCGGCCGGATAGACTGTGATATTCTTGCTCGACACGCCATTCCACGCTGCTGTGGTCGTCGTGTCCGCAGGTGTCGCCTTCCATATCCAGTTACTCAGCAGGCCGCTTGCTGTTACATCGTATGTAGTCGCAGGTGCGACCGACAGGAAGTCAGCGACGCCGAGGTCGTTGGCGGTGATGGGCGCAGGCGTTGCCGTCGGCGCCACGGGCACCGGATTACTCAGCTGGACGCTGACCTTATCGGCTGCTGTAACGGCGACAGCTGTGGATGCTGGGGTCAACTTTTTGGCGACATTGACCTTGAGCTCGGCGTACTCGTAGAGCGGAATGGTATACGACGTGTTCGAGTTCGCCGCCATTTGCGGATTCAGAATACCTGTGACGATGTTGCGTCCGTTGATGTCTCCGTAAGCGTTGGCGCGACCGTCGATGCTATAGGTGTAGTTAAGCAGAGCGCCGACATTGTTCCATAGCCGAGTATCGATGGTTTTCGCGTCGGCGTTGGCATCGGTGAGCGCACCCTTGTCGGTGAGCGGCGACGAGACCATGCTAACGGTAACCGCCGATGTGATCGGTAGGTTGGCTGGTACGGTGGATCCGTCTACCAGATTGAGCGTCAGATTGCCGATAGGCTGGATTGTGACTGTGCGCGGGCCGGATACGGTCGTTGTGGCGAGAGAGCTTTGCCCACGAACGAATATAGAATGGGTGACGGGCACTGTAGGTGCAGCACCGGGAATTGTCCAGTTGTATGTGTAAGTGCTACCGCTGAAGGTTACGCCGGGAGTGTCGGATGAGCCAATCAGCACGTAGTGAGGTTCGAGCAGTCCCGTCGCGGGGTTTAGGATGTTAGTAAGGTCGATGAAGTCGACATGCTGGACCTTGCCATCCTGTTCGGCAACATCGGCGCTGATCTGGATGGTTTTGGTCGGCGAGTAGTTGACTACCTGGCCGTCGACAGGCAAGTGCATGTCAACCGTCGGTGGACGCTCTCCGTGGAGCAGGCTACTGGTCATGAAGTCGATGTCGTCGATGTACCAGGTGGGCCCCGTCGCACCAGCGCCATAGGCAGCTGACTTAGTGTCTTCGACGATTCTGATGCCGTCAAAGTTGATGCCATTGTAGCCGGGACCGGTAACTCCGGGAATGGCAACCTCAACCTTGGTCCATTTGTTGGCGGCAAGTGACGGAATGTCCTTGATCAGCTGCGCGCCAGCGCCGGTGATTGGAGCATAAATGCTGAGGTGTTGACCACCAAGGAGTCCACCATTAAGGAACATGGTGAGGGTTGACGGCCACATGTGACTGGTGTCAAAAACCGGACGCAGCAAGATCAATTCCGATGTCGTCCCTCGGGCCGACACTTTGTTAGGATCAGTAGCTGTCACCGATATACTGCTGCCGCTTGCCACGGTTGTACCGGTAACCGCACCCGTTGCAGGGTCGTGCACCTTATAGTAAACCGGAGTAGTTTGTCCGGGCGGCGTGTAAGTTCCAGAGTCACTGGTGATTATGTTTGCTGTATTGCCTGTGACTTGCACCTTTGCATAGGGCGACACGAGACCATCATCGAATATCGAGTGGAGGATGTATGCCCCGTTACCCTGCAGGTAGCCTGGAGTGGCTCCGCCGTCAATTACATAGAGGTTGGCGGCATTGGATGTTACTACAGTGCCCGTTTCATCTGTCGCCGACGCTGAGAAGGTATATGTCCCGGCAGGCAGCGCTAGAAGCGCGGTGTCGTCAACGCCATCAGTCGACTTGTAGCGAGGATACGAGTAGAGCGGCCCGTTCTTGATAAGCGATGCGACATTGACGCCCGTCACCGACTCAGGATTGTCGAACGATTTTAGCAAAGCGCCATTAACGTATAGAGAAACGTTGGTCAGGTAGTGACCGGCACTGGCTGCAGCAGTTGCCATGACGTTGGCGTCGAATGGTGCGTAGACTGGGGCGCCAGCAGGGAAGTCAATTGAATGCGTATAGGTTGTGCTGACGTAGAACGGCGAAATCAAGTTAACTGTGGGAGGTGCATACGACGGGCTGTAAGCTGCCAGGGCTCCCTGACTCTGCTCCCAGTAGCTGCCGCTATTGACTGTTAGCTTCTTGAGCGATCGAATCAGATAAAAGAATGTCCCACCATTAGCGGACGTATCTTGAAAGCTGTTACCGACAACGGACGTCATGAAAGTAAACGGACCGTCAACTGACGTGCCTCGGTATATATTGTAGGTACTGACGGCCGTGTCGGCGGATGCTGTCCAAGTGATGTTTGCGGTGTTGGGATCGACGCCATCGGTCACGGCGATAGGACCGCTTGGGGGCAGGACGACAAAGCTGCGCAGAGTTGGGTCTCCAAGGAACCCCATCCAGCTTGAGCGATCCATATCCATCGATTTTGTTACATCGACGCCAATAGGTTCGCCAAGGCCCGTATGGAACATCATCCAAGCTGGCCGGTTTCCCCAGAAGCATGTAAGTCCGTAGGTCTTGCTGGCAAGGACGGCGCGCATGAAGTCGTTCGGCCCCATGTAGTCGCCAAAGTAGCTCCCGAAAAGCATTGTAAAGAACGTGTGCGGATCGTAGGTTATGAAGTCAGATGTTTGCCCGATGCCGCCGGCACTGGTATAGCTTCCCGGTCCATCGCCCCACATCCACGTGTAGCTACCGTTTTGCATGTCCTTGAAAATGTTATAGTTGGTGCCAGAGGTTCCGAACGGCTCTGCGGAACTCACTGCGGAG
The DNA here is from genome assembly GCA_036504535.1 of Capsulimonadaceae bacterium. Lineage (GTDB taxonomy): Bacteria > Armatimonadota > Armatimonadia > Armatimonadales > Capsulimonadaceae > JARLGU01. The sequence continues at coordinate 78,970 of DASXUY010000014.1, read as the reverse complement.
CCCCCAAGGATTGAGCCTATATCCTGCCAAGCCATCTGTACACCAGACGTGCCAGCGGCAAAAATTGGCGACGATATTCGTCCTTCCGGCAGGGCGCTTAGTACCCCATGGCGATATCCATGATCTTTGTCAAGATAGTTGGCAAGAAGGTATTGTTCGCTCTGCGTAAATGTCGACATCGTGGAGAGGTCGATGCGACCGACGGCGAACTTTATTGTGTGCGGTGCACTGCTTTGGTCAAACTTGCCGTCGTTGGGTACGTTGAAGTGTCGACTTTCCGAACCGGATGTATTGTTGGCACTGGTATCGGTCCAACTCGCGTCTGTGCTCGCAACGCCGTCACCGTAGTAGATGTCCGAGGGCCAGGCGCCAACGTGACCAGTGTGGCCGTCGGGGGCGACGACACCAGAATACGGGACAGACACATGACCAAGTAAGATGACCGCTTTTAGGTCGGGGTGCTTTGCATAGTCGGCGAAGATGAGGTCCTTGATTGCCTTAACAGAGTCGCCGGGCAACGCTGGCGGAATGTCGGCAGGGACGCCGGAAGCGTTCATGTCCGGGTCGCGTGCTACCGAGTGGTTTGCGTCGTAGACTACATTCCATCCATCGGCAACGAGGTCAGCCTTGAGCCGCTGCACACGGGCGAGCATGGCGGGGTTGCTGCCGTCGGAACCATCCATCGTCTTCTCGGAGATAAGGACGACAGTGCCTCGCGATGTGGTTACAGCAGGAATATTGCCGCCTGCATATATACGGCCGGAAGCGCCGCCACCAGAAACGGTGTAGGTATATTTGGATCCGTCGACGATAGCGTCCGGATCAGTCCACACGGTTTGCCCAGCTGACGTATTGTGCGTGTGAACAGAGTTGTCGGGATCGGTTCGGTTAACCGTATAGACCGTTGTCGCATCGCCAGCCGTCGGGGTGGGCCAAGTCAATGTCATCGTTGTCCCCGAGGGATTTGCGCTAATAAATATGGTTGCATCAAATCCAGTTTGAGCATTCGCCGGAGCGAGGCTGATCTGGAGAGCGGCCATGATAAGGAGCAAAAAGACGATGGCATTGGCTACTGATAATCTACGCATAACGAACCCTTCGAACGTTCACTTCCATAGGCGCAATTGGTCGCGGTGGCCGGGGCCGCTTGTTTGCGCGCGGAAGACGAGAACGCTCATACTTCACTTCATCGGTCGTCGTACCTACGTGGTAGACGGCCGCTGCCCCTCGATGGGAGCGACTCTTCGTGTGGACAGCGCGGCACAACAGCCCGCGCTCTTGGCAGTGTATTGGATGCTGTTACCGGTTTGAGGGCGCTCTGACTTCAGATGTGGTCAGAGGCTGTCGCACGTCCTCTGGTAGCGACGCGCAGCCGACCGGGCTTGCTTTTTGTATGATAACATCCACGTTCCCCCTTGTCAAGAAGGAAACGCGGTGCGATAAAAGCCGTCTATAAGACGTCATGGCGAACACCTCATCGCCAGCCCTTCCCCTAGGATAAGGGGAAGGGAGCCAGAAATGGGTGTCGCCTTAGTTTGTCGGTACTAGCAGGGCGCATGACGCGGAAGCGTAGATCCAGTAGCCGACGTATGGATCGAGCGTCGGCGCTGCTTCCCCTGTTTTGCCAACGATGTGCGTAACGTATGCATTCGCCGACTGCGAGTAGCTGTAGAGCGTCGGCGATATGAGCGGGGTGGAACCCGCAGTCGCCGCTGCCCAGGTCGACTTGACGCCACCAGCGCTGCTTACCGTGATATTCGAGAACTTCGGTGCGGTCAGATACGGGTCTCCGATCATGTTCCAGCCTGCGGACAGGTTGATCGTAAACGAGGTGACGTTCGGCGCGATGGCAATCGGCGCGGCTGTGCCACCGCCAGCAAGTGGCGCAGCGTTCGGGAAGCGCACCCAGTAGCCTTGGCCCAGGCGGATCGTATCCGCAGGACTGTCTGGCGTCACGCGATACACGCTCGAAGCGGGAACCCAAACGGCCATTTTCGGCGACGCGTATCCAAGGATGGACGCCAGAGTAAGGCCGGTTGACGAGTAGTCGTAGGGCGCCGATATGAACTGCAGACCAGCCGAGAAGGTGTGCGGAGAGGTTACCACCGCGCCCTTTGTCAGCGAGAACGACTGTGTGAACGACTGTCCTCGGCTAAGTGTGACCTTAACCGCCGTGCTGTCACTATAGCCTCCAGCCTTTGCTGTTGCCTTCACTGTGTAGCTATCAGCTGCCAGATTTGTAAACGAGTAGCTACCATCGGACGCTGTGGTCGTCGTTTGTACTGAGCCGACCGTCGTCGGAGTCAAGGTTACCGTGGCTCCTGGGATGGGGTCGCCATTGTCGGCCTGGCCAGCATCGGATATGCTGACGGTTCCGCTGATCGACCCGGTGCTCGCCGCCAAGTTAACAGTGACGAACGCAGGTGTTCCCTGGACGACGGCCAGGGTGGCTGAGCCAACTCCGTAGTTGGCGGATGTAGCGTCGATTGCAACGTTGTAGCTACCAGGCGTCACATTCGGTATGGTTACGGTACCGTCGGTACCGATGGGCAACGGGCCATAGACTGGCGAGCCACTCGCGCCGGTCAGCGTGACCTTGACGCCGGAGGTAAGCGGTATCTTGGCTCCGGATGCCAGGGTAGCGTTGACTGCCACCGTGGCTTGGCCGACGGGCTTACCGATAATCGACTGGACCAGTGTTGTCACGGATGGGACAACGGACACCGTGATCGGGGTTGCCAAGTAACTGGGCACAGGTGCTCCGGTTACAGCCGCAGCCGTTGCGTGGGCCACGGTCATGGCCGGGGAGATTGTGACCACATTGCCCACTGGCGCACCGACTATGGTGGCGTATTCGACGCCTGCCGCTCCAGCGATCTTGAGCACCATGCCGGACACGAAGCCCGACGACGTTGCGAGCGTTAGCTTGGTGGCACCAACCGCAGCCGCTGCTCCGAGCGATGTGCTTGGCGTATTCGTCTGCTGCGTTGCCGTCACCGTATAGGTTCCGGTAGGCAGGTTCGAGAACGTGGCGGTCGACGCGTTGCTTACGACCTGAGAGGCAATGGTTGCGCCACCTGAGTCGTTGATCGCGAAGAGCGTCGTCGTGTTCGTAATCGGGGCGTTCGACGGCGTAACCAGCTTAATTGTCAGCGTGCTGACCGGAGCCAGGACGATTGTGACGTCCTTAGTTTGACCACGTTGAACGGTGGTGTTCGCGGAGGCTGTTCCGTCGGCAAGCGAACCGACATATTGTGAGGCGTTGCCGTCAGCGATGATTGTGTACGTTCCACCGGCGAGGACGTTGTTGAATGTCGCCGTGCCGATCGATACGGTCTGCAGAGGCAGCGTCGCTTTCGAGTTCGTGGCGACCCACGAAGCGTTATCGTTCTTCCCGTAGACCTTGATAGGAACCAGGATCGGCTTGTTGGTCACCTTGTCGATGAGGTGGACGTTGATGGTCCCCAGCGGGTTCAAGGTGAGGGTCACCGTTGCCGAGACAGAGTGCAGCGTGGACGCAAGGGCGTGGGAGCGCGCCAGGCCTATGGTTAGCGTGATTGTCGATGCGGCTTTATCGACGCTCGATATAGTGGCAAGCTCTGCCTTGGCGCCGGTATCGATGTACATCTGCATACCAGCTGACAGCAGTGATACATTCGACACCGAAAGCGTGGTCGCGCCAACCAGGGAAGCCGCCTTCAGTGTGAGAGTGCCGCCGACGATCGAAACGGGGGTAGCGGTTGTTTGGGCATCGTAATTGGACGCCGTCCCATCGGCCTTCACCGTGTACGAAGTTGCCGGAGCTGGCGAAAACGAAACCATACCGCTACTGGTTGTCGCAGGCGAGAGGATATTTGGCGTCACAAACGTCGTGGTCGGTGTGACGACGACAGGCGACGTCACGGCGGTGCCAGTGACAAAGTCAAGGATGGAAACGTTCAGCACACCGATTGAGTCCATCAATGCGGTGAGTGATGTTGTCGATCCCTTGCCAATGATGATTGTTGGCGCGCCTTCCTGAAGGTAGAGGCCCAACGGATCTGATATCGTCACCGAGTAGACAACGCCCGCAAGGGCATCGGTGAACGTCGCCGTGCCATTGGAGGTCGCGGTCAGCGTCGGCTTTCCGTTAGCTCGAATGGTAACGGTAAGCGGGACTGTGATTGTCTTACCAGTGATGTTGTCAACCGGGGTAATGACCAAGTCGCCCTTCGGCACCAGTGGTAGGATCTTGTTCGTCGTGGCGTTTCGCGTTACCTGGACTATTACGCTGGTAGCCGTGGAGCCATACCCTGCAATAACTGGAACGGAGACGGTGTATGACCCGACCAGAATGTTCGAGAAGAAGACCTGCCCGTTTGCGTCGGTTGTGCCGGATACGGTTATTCCACCGTTAACCGCCGTCACCAGAACTCCTACGATGGGTACCGGAATAGTCGGGAACACATCCTGGACGGTGATAACCATGCTGCCGACCGACGTGACCGAAATCGTTGTCGCGGTGCCTGGGTTGCCGGGTGTGACGGTGACGGTGCCAGAGCCCGTGCTGTAGCCTGAACCTCCCGCAACGGTGATCGTATAGTCTCCGGGAATGACGTCCTTGAAGGTTGCGACGCCATTAACCGTAACCGCTGTCTGTTGGGTTGTGAGCGGCGCGGGTCCTGTAATGGTGACCGTTTGGCCAGACACGGGAGCGTTGTTGTTCGATGAGTCGACCACGGAGACGGCAAGCGTCCCTGGCGGTGTCATCGGCACATTGATGTTGAATGACGCAAATGTGAGGCGCGAGCCATTTGGGTGAACAGCCGCCAATGCTGGCGAGAATGTGATGGTGTTCGGGCTGCTTGCCGAATCGACTGCGCTCACAGTGACAATTTCGGTAGTAGGACCCTGACCGAAAATCACCTGAGTTCCAGCAACAAGCATTGACGCGTCGTCGACTGCCACGGTTGTTGCGCCTGCGGGGACGCTCCCGGTGGGCGCGATGACGTGCGCTGGCGCTAGCTTGTATGTGCCGGTACCAGCCGAGGTGTATTTGGCTCCGCTCGCATCGACGGTGATCGAGTACGAGATCTCACGCATGATATTCGGATACGTGACAACCGCATTGGCGGGAGACGTCGTGGACTTGACGCCTGGGTCGATTTGGCGGGCATCCAGCGACTTAACCGTAAAGGATGTCGTAGCCGTTAGCGGCAGTTTCGTGACCGTGTCGTAGGCGGTAACTGTCAGGTTACCGATGGGCGTGAAGCTCATGATAACCGGGGTCGCCGTGCCTTGAATGGTAGACGAAACGACAGATTTGGACAGAACGTATGCGTTGATCGTCGACGCCGGAGACGTGAACGTATAGTTTATCCCGGCGGTCGCAGTCGCCAGCGTTGCAACGACGGGGGTTACGGAAAGGTCATAGGTTACATTGCCGACGGGCGGCGCCGGGTCTTGCAGCTTCGTACCATCTGTTCCTGTCGCGACGACGGACGCGAGGACCTGAGACAGCGGATCTACGTTGTCAAGCATCGTCGCTTGGAACGAACCTGTTGGCACCATCGCAATTGGCACACTCAGTGTTGTGCCACGCTTGTAGGCTGCAGCAGTGACGCTGGCTTTTCCTGGCGCATAGTTTGGCGCGGTCACATCGATCGTGTAGGACGTGTCCGATGTCAGCTGAGGGATGGTGTACTGCTCGTACTTTATGGCGCCAATGGTAATCGGGCCATTATCGATCAGGTCTTGCACAACATTGTTCGCGTCGGTGACAGTTACTTTCACCGGCTTCGAATTGAGGGGAATCTTTGTCGTGCTGTCATAGACGTTCACGAGCAAAATCCCGTAGGGCGTCAGGTTGATTGTCACCTGCTGCGGATTGCTATTGAACGTGATTGATGTTACGCCGGGATCCTTGTAGAAGTATGTTGCAAGACCACCGAGCGTGATGTCGTACGTGTCGAAGTTGGTTGTGAACGTCGTTGCGCCTGTTACTGCATTGAGCAGCGTTTGAGGGGCGGTTGTTGTTCCAACGGCAGTATCCGTCAATGTCAGCGCTATCGGCACCGTTATGGCGGCACCAGTGACCGTATCAACCAGGTTCACCGTGAGGTTTGCCACCTGTGTCATGTTGATACTGAGCGTTTGCGTTGAGCCCTTCACGAGCGGGACCGTGGTTGGGACGGACGTGCCGCCGAACCCGAGGCTGCTGCTTGCGGTGGCGACGTACTGGTACGGTGTCCCGGAAACAGTCCCAGCTGGGATGTTCGTGAAGATTGGCACCTGGACGATAGTAGGAGTCGCGGTGGCGTCGAGCAGCGGGGCTGCGATAGCGGCGGTTACGCCGCCGGGGAATGAGACTATTGAGGTGGAAACGAGTCCCCATTGCGATGGCGTGCCAACCAGATTCACCTGGATGTTTGCTACCTGCCGAACGTGGACCGTGACGACCGTTTGCTGCGCCGACGCCACCGTTACAGTGTACGCTGGCGATACGCTCATGATTTGGTAGCCGTTAGCGGTCAGCGACTGCGGGTTGGTGGCGGTAACAACCGTCCCGACCGCGTGGTCCATAACCAGTGGGGTACCAAAGGTAATGATGCTGTTGACAGCGTCAACGGCGGTGACCTTTGCCGATTCGGCTTTGGTTCCGACGTCTATCGTGAGCGTCTGGCCGACTGTGATGCTGCCAATCGTAGCTACGAGCAGAGTCGAAGCACCTGCAGCGCTTGCGGTCGGGATCGTGGTCGTTGACGGCTCAAGGTTGAGCGTGTACTGGGTTGTCGCGGAGTCGTTGACGAGCAACGCGTCGAAGTTGGTCGTCCCCGGGACGTTGAACGTCGGTGTGACATAAGGCGCGATCGAGAACGGAGACCCAGGCGCAAGCGTCGCGATCACCGGGATCTTGAGCGGGTTCGCTGGCGACGCATTGTCCACGGGAACGCCGCCCGTTGTGTCGTCGATAAACTGAATCTTGATCGAGCCGGTTGCGATCTGGCTGAGGGCCAGGTTGACACGACCGGAGTCGCCACCGTGAACCGTTACGCCAGAACCTGCCGTTGCAGTAGAGAATCCGATATTGGACGCAGTGATCGTGTAGGCACCCGGAGGAACGCCGACGATATTGTAGTCGCCCGATTGGGTAGTAGTCGCTGTGTAGAAATTAGCTGGTTTCGCGGTGTTCCGTGCGACGACTATGCCACCAACAACGGGCTGGTTTGAGTTGTTGGCGACACTGATGTGGCCTCGGATTGTTCCCGTTCGAAGGAAGCAGACGGAGTTATGGATCAGAGCCGAGCGTGCATTGACGAGGACGGGGGGAATCGAGACTTTGTCGATCGTTTCGAACTCGCCGTTCTGTGAAACGGATTCCAAACCAAAGTTCGCGTAGGCTACGATGCTACCCTTGACTGCATCGATAGCATAAATCAGTTGCGCTCCGCCGGCTGCGCCAACCTCGTGGACTACGGTGGCGTCAGCGGCGAAGTTGTCGTTGGCATTATTGTTCTGGGCACCGTCAGTTATCGCGTTGGAAGGGGCAAGACCCCAGTCCACTCCCGAGCCGACACCGAGGAGGAGCCCGCCGGGTCCCGAAACTGGGTCCGTATAGGCCCGCGAACTAAAGTAGAAGCGGTTGAAATCGTGCTTGGCGCCGTCGTAGGCGTCGTGAGCGATGTATCCAGTGGGTGAACTGCCTACCCCTCTGGTATAGCCGTTCGTGGCACCAAGATAGTTCGCCACGTGCAGGACGTTCGAATAGAACGGATTGCTGCCACTGGCGAGGATAGCGGCGCCGACGCTCTGACCCGCGATAAGAATTCGGCCGCCACTATTCACAAAAGCGGTGATATCTGCGATGGCGTTCGGGTCGGCAAGAGTCCCGGGCCCAACCATTTCCTTTCCTGCGACAGGAGAAATCCATAACACGCAGCCGTCAGCGGCCGGAACGAGTCCGTCGCCGCTTGGTCCAGGCAAGTTCAGGGTTACAGGGTCGACTGGCTGTTTGACCTTATGGGTGACGTACGCATTGAGCACCGGAGTCGGGATTGGACCTCTCGAGAGAATGCGCCAAATGTCGTATTGCTGCGAGTTGGGCTTGGGCAGATAGCTCGCAGCTGGGTCGCCGTAATATTGCCAGCCACTGGCAGGATCGGTATATGCTCTCGCGTTGACCCCGTTTTGCTGTGCGTCGTAATAGGAATTGACGCCAAGGCCATTTCTGTAGGGGAAAAAGTTCGTTTCCGACGTCAGGCCAGGGCTGCGAACGAAATCGAAGGGGTCAGCTATGTCCTGTACTCCCGCAAGATACTTGAGTGGCAGGATTGTGCCGCCGTTAACGAGGTTCCATCGTCCGCCGGAACCTGGGGAATCGTTGTCCACCGCAACTCGGGGAAGCACAAACGGGAAGTTGGTAGGATCGTAAACTTCTGCTGCAAAGTCTGTGACGTACAGTTCCGAGCCGCAATAGTAGTTGGGCAGGTTGAACTGACCATTCACACCCAAGTTGGTATTCAAGTAGAACTTCTGCGGCAGGTTGTAGTCGTTAACGACGAGAATGCCGTGCTGGGACGAGAAGTTATTGGTCGTCATGCCCCAGACGTTGTCGTAGACTCGCCAGTTAGCCGACTTCCCGCGATAGTCCGGTACATTTCCAGGCGGGCTCATGGTATACGCCTGGATTGGAAACTGAGAGTTGTCGTATGCAATGATGTCGAAATAGAAGTCGCTGGGCGCGTCTAGAGGTGTTGTCCACTTTGTGGTATAGAGCCCAACCGCAGTCACCGTGATCCCACCTGGGTGGTCAAGGCGGAAGCCGATGTTGGTCGCGGTATCGTCGACTCGTGATCGCTGAATGGTTACAGTCGTTCCGCTAATCGCGTTGATGATGACAGTTTCTTCGTTCGCCGACCCTGGTTCCAATTGAAGCTGATCGCCGACTTGCAGGCCGTCGACAACTTTTGATAGACCAATTGGATCAAGCGTTATCTGGCTAGTATTGCTCGTCACCGCTGCACTTGACGTGAACGAGAGCGGGTTCATCTGAAGCCATACTTCGCTCCCACCTGATGTAGGACGGTTGAAGTTGGTCCCTGACCACAATATCGCGTCTTCGATTCCCGGGGTGAACTGAGGAATAACATAGCTTCCCATGGTTGCCGAGTTAAAAGCGCTACCGAGGAGCGGGTTGTTCTGGGTGATAAGCGCATCGCAATCAATCTCATGACCATATCGGTGGAAGTCGCCCACGCTGGCTATGGTTTTTTCCCGAGTGACCGCCGTGCCTGTTGGCACCTTCGCCTTCCAACCGCTCCCGACCGGGTCGTAGGCTACGTAAAGATCACCACTGCCGTCCGGAAGGCGCGTTACTTTTGAAACCCAGTAGTGTCCGCCTGCGAATCCAATAATGTCGCCAGGCTGGAAGTTTCCAATGGCAGATACAGATATTATTCGCGATCCAGGATTCGTGTCGGTCTTAGTGACAGTTTTTTCGCTTATTTCAGTCGTCTGAACTACGTTGCCGAGGATCATGCTAGCGAAGCTCGAAACGCCACTCAAGGTGGCAGATTCACCCGAGGGTCCGTCGGTAAGCACCTTGTGCTCCAAGCCCTTTGCGTCCTGATATCGGCTGTCTGGGTCCTTGATCTGCAGCCAAACGTTGCCGACACCCGACTGGCGGTCACTTAATCGCGCGAATATTTGGGCTGTTTGGCCAGCCGGAATGTAGTGGGTGGGCGCCATCGCGGTGTCGTCAAGTAGTTCGACGCGCAGCACCTCGCCAGTTCCGTCATTGAAGCGAAGCAATGATGGAGCTTCGACGTCGATCAAGCGGGACGAGAACAGTTCCTTGGACGGCGCCGCTGTGCTGCGGCTCAAAGGATCGACTGACATAGACGAGTCAGGGAACTGTATATCGCTGATGCCAGTGAGCGTAGTCCGGGTGTACCCAGGGTTATTGGGATGCATCGGATTATCCGTCAATTGCGAGGCGAGGAACCGGTCACTCGTGTAGACTACGCTGACAAATGACTTGAGCTTGGAAACCGCAGGGTAGCGGTTGTTGTAGTTGTTGTAGGGGTCGCTCGTGTCTACCGCATAGGCCGGGTTTGAGCCGACAGCTTCCTGAGTGAAGGTAGGTGTCGGATTAGTTCCTGTCTGCGGTGTCGTGGCAGCGCGGACGTAGTAGATGTCGTAGTTGCCGTTCTCGACATTATGCTGCCCCTTGCGATCACTGGCGAAATAGATATAGAACGAGTGGCCGTCGGCGTTGTGATACTGGTTGGTATCTGACATGGACCACACAGGCTCGATACTATTGGTCGGGGCAGTCGTTATCTGCTCAGCGTAGACATTCGTGCCGACCTTCGGTAACGTAAGCAGCGGAGTGCCGTTTGTCGTGGACACGAAAATTTGGCGCGACTTGTCCGCCGTTATCGCGGTGCTGGCAATACCGGATGTTGTGCCACCTGTCGTATAGTCTGTTGCGTTGGTGTCAAACGCTATTGTCAAGCCGTCTGGCGCGTAGGATGGGTTGAGTTCGTTGGCATCGGCTCCCGATGGGGATGTGATACGAGTCAGAAGGGCGCCGGACAAGGTGAGTGCATAGAGTTCGTGGTCGTTGGCAAATATATTAGGGTGACCGGCGAACGGGGCATAGGGCCTCGCGGCGAATACGACTTGGCCGCCAGCGAGTGTCGGGTGCTGAACGTAGTACTGCGTTCTCAGATACTGCACCGCATTGGTCACGGCTGGCACGGAGGTGATGTTGAGAGTGGCAACTGTTAGCGTGTAAGCATCATCGTCAACTGCCTCGCCGTTGCCTTGCAGGCTGTCGCAGTAAGCGATTGTTGTGTCGCTCGGGCCCATGAGCGCAGGCCACCTCTGGTCGCGATTGGCGTCGGCGCCGAGCCCTGTTAGCTGAATGAGTGACGACGTCGACGCGTATCCCGAGGACATGAGGGCATACAGGTGATAGTATTGACCGACGCTTGCATCGGTGGCACTCTTGCGATTGGAGGCAAAGATCAGATAGTTCTCGTCGTGGCTCCAAACAGGGTCGATATTGTTCGGCGTTACTGTCCCAGCAGCGGGCAGACTGTCAAGATCAAGCGTGATTCGGTTAGCTACTGCGGCATCCGTGTAGCTTGGCAGAGTGAGGTCAGTCGTTTGGACGGTGGACGTTACTGAAAACGGCGCGCTAACAGGGCCACTGATCAACCGTGGGGCAAGCGCTCCTTTAGCAGACAGTTTGGAAGCAGTCGCAGCCTTCGGGGCAAAGCTTGGGTCGGCAACGGTGGGTTTGATCGCCGTGCGCATGGCTTGATTGTACTGCGCCATAACCCACACTGGATCGGCATTGGTGACGGTGACAGACGCTGGCTTTGCGTGCAGGGCACTTCCAGACGCCCACAACAGGCCCGCGAGGAACAACGTTGCCGCGCTGCGCCGTATCATGGTTAAACGATCTTGCATGTCTGACCTCATAGAACGGTTCGTTTCAATGCGAACGCTCAAAACGAATGATAAATCATAAGCGCGCTGGTTGCCGATACCGACGCGTCGATGCTGAATCTGCGGAAGTGGAAAAACGGATATTGGCCCTTGTCTGCTATGACGACGAGCTTTATATTAATGTTCCCAAACTATTGCTGGCATTAGCCAAGCATTTCGATTAAAACCTACACGCTACTCTATTGAACGGTTGGCGGCGCTGGCGGTCCACCTGTGGTGGTGGTCGTCGTTGTCGTCCCGGTTGACGTAGTCGTCGTGCCTGTTGTTGTCGTGCTTGAGCTTGACGAGCTACCACCGTGCATTCCGTTAATCAGCACTCCCGCGAGTATGCCTGCGAGCACGATCAGAAGAAAGTTGCTCCCACCCGCCTTCTTGCCGGATCCCTGATTGGGGATGGCGGTCGAGGTTCGGTTTGAGGCAAAGCCTGGCGAAAGCGCGCTGACAATTTTGCCAGCAGCATTATCGATGGCGCGATCTTCTACAGCAAGCATCGTATCGGCGGTCCCAGCTGACGCTGCGCTTCCGGATACGGTGAGCGTCTTTATCGGGTCTGTTGCCGAAACGGCGAAAACCTGAACAGTGGCCGTGATCTTGACCGTGCCTGCTGCCGTGTCGACGGTTTCAGCGTCAAGCGAACTCAGGATGAACGCATCCGTTCCAACAACTTTCGTAATCTTGCGGCCTTTGGGGGCCGATTCAAACGGAGGATTAAGGTCGGCTTCGGTGAGCGATTCATCGACGGTGAGCGCCCTCTGAATTGACGGCATTGTCGAGACATACTGCGTCGCGTGATAGCGGCCGATGCCATTAATCTTGAGCTTAATGAGTGTGCCAATTTTTGACGCACTAGACTGGAAACCGTCGCCCGCCTTATTGGAGGCCGGAAACAGTAGCAGCGAGTTAATCTCGCTCATGCTTGGCGCAACGGCAGCAAGCGCCGATGACGACTTTGCCGGAGCCGCCGTTGTCGGCGCTCCGGTAAGAGTGCAAGCCATAAGGCCAGCGAGTAGTGCGCTCGCAATTCGAGCTGGTCGAGAACCTTTGTCCAGGTTGTATCCCACGATAATCCCTTTTTGCCTATGTGGCCCGTAAGTCGAAGATGTGTGTCCGGATGCAACTCGGCGCTGCATCCGGACGACGATATTCGCTAAGCTCCAGAGAAGAAGCCGACTTTGGAGACCGGCGGATAGATGTAGCTACCGCCGTTGGGGTTGGTGTCCGGGTTCGGTATCATCGGATCCTTATAAGGTCCGGGCTTGTCTACTGTATTCCGAGCACCAATCCTAAAGAAGATCTGAGTCGCGCCTGGGAAGGTTGTGCTCAGGTTCAGATTAGCGGTCGACAGTAGATTTCCCCCACTGCCTGTCGCTGGCGTGTTGGAATAGAACGTCTTCTTATCGGTGAAGGCGTTGTTGGTTGCCAGGTCCACGACATATTCAGTTGCACCGGTCGTTTCTGCCCATGTGATAACGACGCTCTGGAAGTTGACACCGGTCGCTCCGTAGGCTGACGATCCGTTCACGCGGGTGGTCGCCTTGTTACTCGGGTCCACAGGATAGAGCGGAGTGGCGTAGCCTGACGCAGCGCCCGTGGACGCAGGAGTCTCTTCATAACCCACTGTACCACTCACTTCAGAAGTGATGGTGTAGACGGCGGTCACTTCGTATGGGTGGGTCGCACCAATCTCGAGCGCCGGGGCCGTTGTTGTGCCCGTTCCGAGCGTACCAACGGTAACACCGCCTCCACCAGAGCCAGAACCTGAGCTGCCTGACGATGAAGAAGTGGTCCCTGTTGACCCGCCGCTCACCCCTTTTTGCGAGTACGGGAAGGTGAGTGTTCGGACGTTACCGTCATCGATGGTAAATCGCGCATCGCTCCCAACACTCTTGACGGGGCCTTGATCGAACGCCGTGCCGGACGTTCCGGTCGTGGTGGTCGTGGTTGTGGTAGAACCCGTGCCAGTAGGCAGGCCGTTAATCGGTTGACGCGAGTCTCGGTAGATATTATATGCAACGATATCTCGCGCGTTAATATTGCCTGGCTGCCACGTAAGTCGGACGCCCACGTTGCTTGGCGACGTGATATCCGAACCGACGAAGTTTGCAATTGCCTGGGCCGCCACGGAGCCGATTTGAGCGCCTCCCAGGCTACCCGTCGAGCCGCCCCGGTTAATGAGGCTCAATAGCAGAGCTGCAGCGAGGATGGCGAGAATGACGCCACCGACTCCGGAGAAGTTGTTCTTTTTTCCCGATGGACTGCTTCCGACACCAGAAGCTATGTTTTCGGTAGTGAATACCTTGCCGTGATCCACTGTATATGACGGCATCGTAAATAGGGCGTGGGCTCTATCCTGTGGTCGTATTCCGATTCCTCGATCCGTCACTGCGGCGATGGACGTGTCGGCGTCGACACTGCTCACCTTAAGGCGACCAGTCTCACGACCTTCGCGAAGCACAAGCATATTCAAGCCAAGGAAGTATCCATCTCGAGATCCCTTGTTGAGCAGCACGGCGTCGGTGCCCTGGTTGCTCAGTACGGTAGCAAGAGGAAGGTTAAATTTGGCCATTCTGCCAATAGCAGCAAAGGCTGCTTTGCGAATCGCTTCGTTGACAAACGCATCTTCATCCGTGCTGTTACCGCGAGTGACGGAGCTTCCCTGCGCAAGCGCGCCGTTGATCAACTCGCCGGAAGCGACACTGGTCACGCGGACAGCCAGAACGACTTGAACCTGGTGCTTGTCGTTGCGGCTCACCGAGAGCACGTCACCCGAAACGACAGCTTGAGCGCCGAGGTTCTTACCGAGCTTCTGGATGTCAATTACATCAAGAGGGTATTGAAGTCCGAGGAGGCTCACCGCTGATGCTATTTCGCTGCGACTGATAACTTCAGTCTTGTGGGCATTGAATAGCTCGACATCAAGCGCGTCAGCTGCTTGACGACCAATTTCAGCACCACCATAGCCTGTGTTGTTATTGAAGTCAAGCACAGCCCAGCGCGGATTGCCAACAGCGCCCTGAGCGCTGGCCATTCGAGAGAGCCCCAATGTTAGATAGCTCGTTGTGAGAAGCATCAGAACCGCGAGCGCAAAGCCGAGCGGTCGAGCCAGCACATGGGTCTTTAAATAGTTCACTCTAACTTACTCCTCCTGCGAGAGTATCACGCGACTTTTGGCGTGCAAAACAAGTTGCCTCAGTTGATGGCATCGCATACGACGCAACCGCCACCCGCGCGGCACCGCCTTCGATCAGACAATGCAGCGAGAGTAATAGCGTAGCTACGGCTTTCGCGATTAGCGATGCGCGGGCAATCGACGTGTATATTTCGTGATTGTTGCTCAATATCCCTTCTTTGCCGATCAACCGGCAAAGACAGCGTGTCGTACTCTTAAGGCGCCTTTATTTGAAGCGAACAGGTCGTGTACGCTTGGACCCAGTATCCCACATAGGGATCCAGGGTTGGATCGGCGGCCGCCTGCGATCCGACCATGTGCGTTACGTAGGCTCCCGCCGTCGAATCGTAGGAGTAAACTACGGGATTCACCAGGTGAACTTGAGCGCTTACGGCCTGTGCCCACGAGTAAACGTTGCCCCGTGTATCGGCGACCGAAATGTTCTTAAGGTGCACACTTGTTGGCCACGGATCGCCTACGATATTCCAGCCCAGTCCAAGGGCAACCGCGAACGGTGACGCGGTTGACTGCGCGTCCGGTATCCCTACGAGGCCCGCTGGCTGTTTGAGTCGGATCCAGAAGCCTTGGCCGCGGTGAAGCGTGTCTGCCGGTGCTGTCGGAGTCACAACATAGTTGCTCAGGCTGGGCACGTATACAGCTAGAAGCGGGTTCGAAATCCCACCTAGCAGGCTGGACAGCGGTGCCGGGTTCGTGGTGAAATCGTAGGGCGACGAGAGCATTTGCAGCTTAAACGCGCCGCTAGTTGATGTGTATGTTTGGAAGACGTGCCGTACGTCGAGCCCAGTGCCCAGCGATACGCGGTTAGATCCCTTCGATGCCGTGATCGACACTGGGGTGAACGACGAGTAGCTCGGCGCATCGATAGATAGCGTGTACGTCCCGATGGGAATACCGGGGATGACAAAGTTCGTCGGCTGTCCGTCGGCACCGGTGAATGTCGCGGTCGATGTGGTTGAGGCTATCACGGTCGAACCTTGCGACAGTGTGAGCGTCACTCCTGAAACCGGCTGCGAATCGAAGTTTCGATACACCAGTCCGTAGACGGTTGAACTTGCCGTCAGCGTGAAGTCAAGTTCCTTGGATTCACCGCGATCAAGCGTTGCCTTTTGCGACGCTGCTGCGGCGTAGTTGCTCTGTGTCACGGTTACTGTAAAGAGTGTCGGCCCATTCGTTACCAGTCCCAGGGGCGCTGTCGTGTAAGTGCCGTCGGACTTCGTTTGTACGGTGCGTACAGCGACACCATTCACCGTGAATGTCACGGTAGCGTTTGCTACTGGAACCGCAGGCACATCGCTCGAAAGGACGGTGCCGTAGATTTGTGCAGGAAGCGGATCGACTGTCAGTGCGACGGTCGTTGAGACGCCCTGCGTTACTGAGACATTGTACTGGACTGCGCTGGAATATCCAGATGTCGACGCGGCGGTAACAGTGTAGGATCCAGATCTAATGTTGGGGATCGTGACCTTCCCGGTTGCGTCAGTAGTTCCAGTGTACGTCACGGCGCCGCCGGTTACGGTGATTACGACACCGCTCACGGCTGGCGTGCCGGTTTCGGAAGACTTCACTGTGACGGCGATGCTGCCAGCCGGATAGAGGCGGAAGTCGATGTTCGGTAGGATTTGGCCTGCCGTAATCGTCACCGATTGCGATTGAGTGTCGAATCCAGTCGCCGAAGCGGTTGCGGTGTAGGTCCCAGCAATCAGGCTCTTGAACTTGTATCCGTTGGCATCGGTGATCGCGGTAAGCGATACTGTACCGCTTGTTAGCTTGACGGTAGCGCCAAGGATGTCGGCCAGATGCGTCACAGCCGCGCCGCTCGGATGAGCGATTTTCAGTGCTGCTACAGTGATGCTGCTTGTGCCTGCGTCAATTCCAAGAACGGTGACGTTTTCTTGAGTGACGCCGATGCCGATCGACACGTAGTCATTTGCTGCGATACCAGTCGTGCTAGCGACCGTGACCTTGGTAGCACCGATTGCCGTGGCTGCCGTGGTTGTCGTCAACGCAACAGGTAGTGTCGCATTGTAGACGTGTCCATCGATTTCGGTTGCCGGCGCAGGTGTCAGGCTGATATTGACGGCAGTGTTCTTCTTGCGGTTAACCGTAATCGATGTTTGGCTTGTGATGAAGTTTGCGTTGGTGACAACGACCTTGCCGGTAGAGTCAGCCTCATTGGCGTTGGTCGCGGCGACTTGCAGCGTGTACGTGCCCGCAGGAACCGAGGTCAGCGAGAACTTGCCTAAGCTGTTTGTGGTCGCCGTAATTGGGTTCGATCCGTTTAGCACCGCATCGCCGTTTGCGTCAAGAAGCGAAACCGTGGCTCCGACGATAAACAGGCTCGGGCTTGTTGCGTCGGACACAACTCCACTGATAGTTCCCGCGCTCGGGATGAGCTCGACAACGAACGGGGACGCGACAAGCGGAATGATCATGGTGACCGGGCTCGTCATCGTGTTGTATGTCGACTCCGAGGCGGTAACGACGTAGATCGCGGCTGGGATGCTGCTAATAAGGAAGTTGCCGAACTGGTCTGTCGTGCCCGTGTAGAGCGGTGTCGGGTTCTTGAGTGAGACGACGGCTCCGGTAGCGTGCGCCAAGGCCAGTCCAGTCGTGAGCGTTAGGACCTTGGTATTTATATCAACACTCTGCACTGTGACCGCTTCCGCAGCCGTCCCCGAATCTACATTGATAACAGTGCCATTCGCGATACCAACCGTGCTGGCCACGGTAATGGTCGTTGCTCCCACGGCGGCGTCCGCGGTGGTTGTCGTCAACGATGCCGAAACAGTAACAGCGGCGTTTGGAATAGGCGACTTGGTCACGCTATCGATCACCTGAATGGTAGCGCTGCCCGCTGGTGGCTGGCTCAGTTGGAGAGACGCAGTGCCGTTACCGCCGCCGTGGATGTAAACAGAGTTACCGCTGGCATGTAGGAATGTGTTGCCAGTGTTGCTCTTGACATCGGCGGATATGCGGTAGCGGCCAGGAGGCAATCCGCGGACAAGGAAGTTGCCCGCTGCATCCGTGATCGCTCGGTAGTTGACCGCAGCCTTGAAGGTGCCGTTGGTTTCCAGGGTTGCCGTTACAACAGCGCCTGCGACCGGCTGGCCACCGGTGCTCGTGTTCGTAATAGTGCCTGTCAGCGAGCCCGTGCGCAACATGCAGATGATATTGTGCAGTAGGTTTGCTCGCTGATTGAGGCTCGTGAAGATAGGCGGACGGGGCGACTGTTCGGCCATTGTGCTGTAACCAACACCCTTCGTCACCGTCCCCGTCGGTATGATTTCATTCGACAGGTTTTCGATACCGAAGGAGCCGTATACCGCGATGGCAGCCCCGCTGCGCGTCGACGCGCTTGGCAGTATATTGGCGAGCGGATCGCCGAGGAACGTCAGTTGGTTACCCTGTTGTCCACTTAACTGTGTTTTGCCAGACGTGGTGTACGCATCAGTAAAGATAGACACGCTGGAGTCGACGGCAAGACTGCCGTCGGCGTGAAGGATTTGACCATTCCCGATTCGGAAGCCGAAGTTCGCAAGCGATATGGTCTTCTGCAGGGACGGTGGGCTGTAAATCCAGGTTATCGCGTTCTGACCACCGTTATTGGTCGCGTATCCTCGGTGTCCAATATTGTCTCCGTTGCCGGTGAGATCAAAGTTGTCGTTGTTGTTGAGGAACGCATCGTGCGTGACGTAGTCGCTGGTGGTACCCTTGGGCACCAGGTCGAAGTTGACGTTGTTGCGGGCAACTGCGTCGCTGACATATGTTGCGCCGAGGACACTCTTATAGAAGTTGTTTCCGACTGTCGTGCCTGAACCAGCGATACTGTAGCCAACATCAAGACCTTCGACAAGGAGGCGTCCGCCGTTGGAAGCGTAAGTAGTCAGAAGCGATTGGGTCGTTTGATCCGCGAGCGATCCAGCTTCGACAAATTCGTCACCAGTGAACGGGCTCACCCAGAGAACGCAGGCGTTTGCCACGAGAGCGTATTGCTGCGTACTACCTGCTACCGCTGGGTTAGCTGGCTGCAAGTCGACAGTCGGCACGTATGCTTGGAGAGCCTTGTCCGTTACAGGGCCCCGGCTAAGAATTCGCCATAGGTCATATTTCTGAATCTGACCCATTCCACCTTCGGGCTCAATGTATGAACCAATGCCCAGACCATTCTCATACGCAGGGTAGTTGAAGCCAGCCGCCGTAAAAAATCCAAAGTGGTTTTGCTGAATAATCGTTGAATAGGTCAGCCCGAAAGGTCCAGTGAATTCATTGGTACCGTCGATGAGCGGAGTCGCGTAGTCGCTGAGTACATCCGATTCGACCGTAGAGTAGCCGGAATCCGGCAGCATGGCTGGCGGATACGAATTCTGCGTATTGTTGCTGAAGTAGGGGGCGTCGTTGTATGACAGCGCAATGTCTGTAACATACGACTCGGCACCGTAGTACTTTTGCGGAACGTTGTTGCTACTCGCCCCACCGAAGCGGCCCGTAAAGAACTTCTGCGGAAGAGCGTGGTCGTTAACGATCAGGACGCCGCTGGTGCTGACGAAGAGTTGTGTCGTCATACCGCCCAAGTTGTCGAATATTCGCCAGTTGAGATGATCGCTCGTCGAATAGCCCGCCCCGGTATCGTAGGAGATGGGCCAGCCTGCGTTATCGTACGCGATTACGTCGAAGTAGTAATCGCTTGGTACTTGCGGTGTAGTCCACGGCGCATCGTTGGTCGAGTAAAGAACGCCTCCGCCGATGCTCTTATATTGAACAAATGGCACACCCTGTCCGTGCGACTTGGTGAGGCCAACACTAAACGTGATGACATTACCAGTAACATCGGAGATGGTTGCATACTCGGCATTGGCACCCGTATCGAACAGAACGACGTCACCGGCCGCATATCCAGTCGAAAGCGCTACAGCGACTGAGGTAGCCGTAGATTGTACAATACTGGTCGTCGTTGTTGCAAGAGGCTTGAGTTCCAGCCAGGAGGTCTGAACTGTGCTCGGAACAGTCGAGCCAGTCGGGTCTCCGGATAGAATCAATGCGTCATCGAATCCAGGCAGGTAGCGCGGCGTGATATAGCTAGACGTCAGCGTCGCGTCAAATGGCGACTGCGACAGATCAAGTGCCTGGCAATCGACTTCGTTGCCTGTCGCAAAGAAGTAGCGGCTCTGCACGAGAATGATCGGGGCCCCGGTTTTAAGATTAACCGGTGATGGGTCGAATACTGTGATCGTGTTAGCTTTATCTGTCAGGTCAACCTGGACAACGTAAGTTGTCCGCCCAGCAAAGGTGACGGTATCGCCCGGTCGGAAACCGGCAGCATTGGTTACTGGCAGAACTCCGCCAATTGTGTTCTTTGCAATATCAGCTCGGAGAGTTGTCGCTGCGCCTGAGCTGTATATTGCAGCACCGACCGGGTGAACAAATGCCAGCGCCGGAAAGACATTAATTGTGTTGGTACCAAGGTTTACCCCTGTGACCTGGACGTATTCGGCGCTTGCCCCATTGTCAATCTGAATATATCCACCGGGCAGAATACCGCTGGCATCCATAACAACAAGAGACGTATCGGCAGCCTTATTGGCGACTGCAACTGTGGTGAGTTGTACGGACGAAGAAGCGGGTCCCAGAATGCTAAAGGCAGGAATGATGGCACGTGGGCTGCGGCTATTAGCAGGGTTGAACGACCCCGCACCGGTATAGGCAAGAGGCAGATTGAAAGCCTCAGTCGCAATATCGGGACCTAGACCTCGCGGGTCGGCCATTTTCGTCGAGAGTCGGCCATTGTTCTGGGACCAGATATCATATGTGTCGTGGGTGAACACCTTGTGTTCGAGCCCCGCGGCATCCTGATACTTGCTATCCGGGTCCTTAATCTGCAGGTAAACGGCCTTCACACCGGACTGGCGGTCACTGAGGCGAACAACGATGGCCGCTTGCTGGCCGGCCTGGATGTATTTGGCAGTCGTGCCAGGGTTGGTCGGGTTTTCGACGTGGACGATCTCAGTTGTCGCTTCGTTGTAGCGCATGATCGTCGGCGGGTCGATGTCGAATAAGCGAGACGTCATTATTTCACTGCTGATCTCGTTGACGAGGGTGGTGCCGGTAATGAGCGTACTCTGCGGAAAAATTGACGTAGGATTGGTCAGTGTCGGATCGGGATTGTCGTTGATCCCGTTGACCAAGTAGCGATTAGACGTATACGCGACCTGCATGTACGCTTGAAGCTTGGAAATTGTGGGCTGCGTGGAATCGTAGAGATCGCCAGGATCGCTCGTATCCACCTTTGTTGCCGTATTGGCGCCAATGCCGGAGTTATTCTGCCCTTCGGCGTCGAGGATGCACTGCGCTCCGACATTCGCGGCGTCGGCGCGCAGGAAGTAGATGCCGTACTTTCCTGCTCGATTGCTTGAGAAGAAGATATAGTGCCGGTTGCCAGTGGCGTTCAGGAACGAGTTGGTATCATCGAGCGTCCAGGTCGGTTCCTTGCTATCCGAACTCGGCGAGGTCAGCCGCACGATGCCTGCACCGGACAGCGACGACACCCAAACTCCCCGTGTAGCCCCCACTGCTTGGCCATTGAGACCAGCAGCAGACACTGTATAGAGAGACGCGGTACTGTCGAAGGCGATAAGCGAACCCGAAGATGACGGGAATAGGGTCGGGTTCTTCTCTTCAGCAAGACCGGATGTAATCTGCTGGCGAGCGCCACCTCCAGTGGGGACTGCGTAGATATGGTACTTTTGCCCGCTACCGACTGGTCGTCCGGCGAATGCGACAAACTGCGCACTCAGAGATGGATGCTGAACGTCGAGGTCTGTGGCGATCGAAGCTCCGCCGGTCACCTGTAGGATGATCGTGGTGCCCGAAGTGACTTGCACGAGGTTCGCCACGACTAGGGTGTAAGGTCCACCCGCAGACGACGCTTCGCAGTAGGCGATTCCGGCGTCGCTCGGCGGCAAGAGGCTTGGCCACCGCTGGCTCTTTTTCTCGTCGGGATTACCCTTGATGCCCGTAAGCTGAATGAGTGAGCCTGGATCCGCAGCGTCGTACCCACTCGCCTTGATGGCCCATAGGTGATAGAGCGCGGTCGGTGTTGGATCCGATGCGCTCGTTCGGTTGGATGCGAAAACCAGGAACCCTTCACCATGCGACCAGACCGAGTCTACATTGGAGGGCGTCGGCACGTTGTTCGGCGCACCGGTGGAATCGAACGGATACGCTGGATTGGTCGATGTCAGGTACGTGGGCAGCGTGATATCCGTGGTTTGGACGACTGAGTTCAGCTGAATTGGCGCGGTCGCAGTCGTGGCGCGCGGGGAAAGTAATGTTGCCGTAGACAGCGCATCGACAGAGCGGGTCACGAACGATGCCCTGGTGGCTGCGCTTTGCCTGGCGCGGACGAACGCAGGCAACTGGTTGCTAACGTATGGCGTTGCCAGTGGCGGGGCGGCATCTACAGCTTTTATCGCGACAACCGAGGCGGCGGCGAACTGCAACGCTGCTGCCAGTACGCCGGCAATAATACGTTTTGAGCAAAATGAGTTCATAAATCTATCTCTTACATACCTTCGCGCGTCATTGACCGCGCAAAGCCAGGGGAAGCTGCAGACATTAGACATAGCAAGGAGGTACTAGCTTCAATTCAGCGATTGGCAGGCTTTCAACGTGGCCAAATTCCACCTACGTTGGCGGCTATCTAATGAACAGCGCCAAGTGCTAGACGTGCGGATGCCGAACGCACGTATGCCTAGCAGTCGCAGTCATTATAACACAGCGCATAACGTTAGGCAACCCCTCCGGTAGTCGGCGAGCTCAGTTATGGTTCGCCAAGCGTACACTTCCCGCGATTATGCGGGTTTTGAATGCTTCGGCTCCATGGACGGTTTCATAAGAACAAAGGCGAGCAAACTAGATACCGTCAGCAGCACGGCACTCATTACGAATGGCGAAATGTGGGAAATATGGGCAATCGGCGAGTAATGTTTGTATAGCCAACCGCCTATCGGTAGGCCCACAGTCATTCCCAGACCTTGCGCTGTGCTAACCGCTCCGATGACAGTTCCGCGATTGGACTCGCCTGTGATCGTGGTAAGCAGCGCCATCCAGGCGGGAAAAGAACAGACAAAACCCAATCCCAAGAGCGTGCCAGCTATCACGACCACCGATGAAGTGAGGTGAGGCTGCTGATAAAGCATAACGAGAGTCCACATCCCAACGGCACAGAGGATAAAGCCGAAGCGCACGGCGATTACCTTGCCCAGCTTATCGGCTAGCCAGCCGAGAGGTACCGCCGCGAGTGCGATAAACAGAGCGGGGATGAGAATGAGCAGGCCGAAATCTGTTTCGGTCATGCCAAACTCGTCAATCGAGAGCAGCTTGACGTATGGGGCGATACATCCAATCCCGGCGAACGCTACGAAAGCGAGCGTCAACATTCCCGGGATGAGGCGAATGGCTTCCTTGAAGCTCTCCCAAGTGATCTTTCCGCCATGGCAGTCGGCTGCTTCCTCGACAGGTTCGCCGGTTGCAGCGGCGTCTGCTGCTGCAGCGGCTGCGGCAGCAGCTCGTGCCTTGGCGCGGCTCTGAACTGCAATCACAGCGATTATGGTGGCTAACGCAAACAGGATACTCGCCAGGTAGAACGACGGATAGTAGTGCGCTCGCTGGACGATACTGACATCGGGCATCGTCCCGCCAATAGGAGCGTGGATGGTTGCCGCATGCGGGGTATGGTGGAGAGCATTGCGAAGCTGGTGGGCAATCGCGTCCATCTGCTGCTTAAGTGACGCGTCGCCCGAAAGGATGGGGCCGAACGTATCATTAACCCAACCACCCGCGAGAAATCCTAGGGCGAGCCCTATTATATAGGTAACGTTCAGCAAGCTCATCGCTGATGCGCGCTTGTTGTGGTCGACCACGTCGCCGATGTATGCGAACATTGCTGGCCATAGCGCCGCTGCTCCAAGACCATCCAGAAGGCGAAGCAATCCGAAAACAATCAGCATTGGGATGGCGTGTTGTCCGTACGGATAGGGCACCATCACCATCAGCACCGACGTGATAATCGACACAGCTGGCCCGAGCACCATCAGCGGCTTGCGGCCCCAATGGTCGGCGGCGACGCCAAGGGGGCCCTTGAATAGCACTTCGCTGATGAAGAACGGAAGCAGCACCATCGACATGATGGCTGGGTCGATGCCGAGGCCCTTGACGAGGTAGACCTGCAGCACCGAATTGTTGATGATGGCATAGCCTAGCTCAGCGAATACCGCGATTAGCGCCACTGGAAGCGTCAGCATCAACCAGTTGGGAGCTTTTTTGCCGGGCTTTGACGCCAGAGTGGACGAGGCAACGGCAGTCTCTGTAGTTTCGGTTGGTTTCAATTAAAATCGGACCTCGACGCCCGTGTCGGACGACTTGTAAATAGCATCCATAATCGTCGCGACCATGAGGCCCTGCTCGCCCGGTACTGGAACTGGTGTGTTATTTGCGATGGCGTCGACGAACGCGCGGATTTCGTCTTCGTGGGAGAGGTTTGCCTTGAGACCGAACGGCGTCGTATCGGTGAGCGTACCTGACTCCTCGCGGAAGATCTTGAGTTGTTCGACATCGCGCGGGTTGATATAGGCGCCGCCCTCGGTGCCCATCAGCTGTGTGTAGTATTCGTCACGCTCGATGTTGGCGGCAAAAGCGGATTCGATGACGAGCGACGAGCCGTTCTTGAAACGAAGCATGGCGACGCCGTAGTCTTCGACGGTGAAGTTCTTCGTATCCCACTGGCCAGCAAGTCCCAGAACACCTTCACGCGTACCAAATTTGGTAAACGTCTGCCCGGTCACCGACATCGGCTCTGGATATCCCATCAGCCATAGCGTGAGGTCGAGGATGTGGACGCCCAGGTCGATGAGCGGTCCCCCGCCCTGCTTGTCCTTCTGCGTGAAGACTCCCCACGAAGGGATACCTCGTCGGCGAAGTGTGTGACATCGCGCGTGATAGATGTCGCCGATGCGACCATCGTCGATGAAGCGCTTGAGAGCCTTGGGGCCTGTACCGAAACGGAGGTTGAGGCCCACCATGAGTTGACGATCACACTGGCGGGCGGTTTCGACCATCTCGGCGCCTTCAATAGCATTCAGCCCGATCGGCTTCTCGACCAGAACGTGCTTCCCGGCGCGAAGAGCGTCTATGGTCGGCTGTTTGTGAAGAAAGTTAGGGGTACAAACACTCACCGCATCGATGTCAGGACGCGACAACAGGTCGGCGTAGTTTGTGTAGACGTTGGGGATGCTATATTTCGACGCGACAGCCGCTGACTTCTCTTCGTTCAGCTCTGCGACCGCGACAATGCGTACTTTGCCTTCGGCTTGCAGCTTACTCAGCGCGGGCAGTTGATGGTTCTGAGCGATTCCGCCTGTTCCAATCAACCCGATCCCGATGGGAAAATGACTCATACGAAACTAATCTCCAGCTCGCCAGTGCGCCGGCCCGTCGTGCTCATGCGTCAAAACGTCAACGTATTATATACGACAAACTACCAATCACGATCACAACTCTATTACGCAAGTCGATAAGGCACGAATTTGCCGCCAATACATCCCTGTGGAGTTGCGTTCGTTGCTTCGGATTACGGTTGAGTATAATCGTTGAGTAGTTAGTTCTCCCCACGCATCATGAAAGGTTTTGTCATGGCCGAAACGCCGACCGGATTCTATCACAACGTCTACTTCTGGGCCGCCGATGCAAGCGCGGCCGCCAAAATCGCCGAAGGATGCGCCAAGCACCTCGCGGGTATTCCCGGAGTGCTGCGCTTGAACCTCGGTAAGCCCGCCGGGACAGACCGAGCGGTAGTCGACAACTCTTATGGAGTCGCGCTACTCGTCGAGTTCGCGGACAGAGCAGCGCACGACGTGTATCAAGATCACGCCGACCATCACGCATTCATCGACGAGTGCAAAGCCTATTGGACAAAGGTTCAGGTGTACGATTCGCTCCCGTTCGGGTAGCTGGGCGGTTTGAGCGGATGCCCCCTTCCAGATTGCATCCGCCGAAGCGGTGCCTGAGACGACCGGATCGCCCGGTGGGCTAAGAGGGTGCTTCGCGCGAAGGCCCCATCCCCCGCGCGGACTCGGGACCTTCCCGAAGCGGGAAGGAAACTTATTGTAATCGCATAGGCCGTGCTGATTACGAAAACGGGCAAATGCTTTACGTGAATAAACTCCCCTCGCCAAGTGTGGCCGAGGGGAGTTTATTTTCGGTGATTGCTTACCGATTACTTGTCTTGCAGTGCGGCCACGCCCGGAAGGACCTTGCCTTCTAGGAACTCTAGCGAAGCGCCGCCGCCGGTGGAGATGTGCGAGATGCGATCGGCATAGCCGAACTTCTCGACAGCTGCCGCAGAGTCGCCGCCGCCGACAATGGTGGTACCGCTGCTAGCAGCGAGTGCCTCGGCGATGCCGATTGTGCCAACGGCGAAGCGGGCCATCTCGAAGATGCCAGCAGGGCCATTCCAGATCACGAGCTTGGCACCCTTGATGATCTCGGTGAACTCCTTGATTGCTTCTGGGCCGATGTCCACACCTTCCCAACCAGCAGGGATCTCCTTCGACGACACGATCTTGCCTTCGAGGCCATCAGGATCGCCGCCGAAGGGGTTGCCGTTCACGGCGAGAACGTCGACGGGAAGCTTGATCTTGTCACCGGATTCAGCGAGGATGCGCTTGGCGAAATCGATGTTGCTCTCGTCGAGGAGTGAGTTGCCGATTTCGTAGCCCTGCGCCTTGAGGAAGGTGTATGCCATGCCGCCGCCGATAATGAGCGAGTCGACCTTCGGGAGCAGGTTCTCGATAACCGCGATCTTGTCCTTGACCTTCGCGCCGCCGAGAATGGCGACAAACGGGTGCTCGGGGTTCTCAAGCGCGCCGCCGAGGTAGTCAAGTTCCTTCTTCATCAGGTAACCGGCGACTGCAGGCTTGCCAGCCGCTTCGAGCACGCGGGCGATGCCTTCGGTTGAGGCGTGGGCTCGGTGCGCCGCGCCGAATGCGTCGTTGACGTATGCGTCGGCGAGTTCGGCAAGCTGCGCGGAGAAGGCGGGATCGTTCTTCTCTTCTTCAGCGTGGTAGCGCAGGTTCTCAAGGAGCACAACCTGCCCGCCCTGAAGCGCATCGACGGCCGCCTGGGCAGCGGGGCCTACACAGTCACCGGCGAGGACAACTTTCTGACCGATCAGCGTGGAAAGTCGCTCGGCGCAGGGTGCGAGGGTGTACTTCGGGTTCACGGTACCCTTGGGACGGCCGAGGTGGGAGGCGAGAATAACCTTCGCCTTCTTCGCGACAAGGGCGTTGATTGTCGGGAGAGCCGCGCGAATACGGCGGTCGTCTGTGATGGCGCCGGTGTCATCCTGCGGCACATTGAAATCGACACGCACGAAAACGCGCTTGCCCGAAAGGTCGACATCGTCAATAGTCTTCTTGCTGAAAGCCATATCTGTCTCTCCTGTTGAGGTTGCTGATAAGTTATTGCGCGGCGTGAATGCCGCCGAGCAATGAGGGAAAATGCCGCCGGAAGTATACCAGATCGAGGAACGCGCGAACAAGCGCGATGAATGAGTCCCAGTGAATGTCCGCCGAATCGGGGAGACTCGTAATTTGCAAGAAAATTATCTGAGGCCCGCGAGCTTCATTGTAATTTCACCCTTGGTTACTATGATAAGAAGTGTACCAACAGAATCGCGTTCATGGAATGCGAACGAGCTTTGACCAGACCTCTTCGGGATCAGAAGGGGATGGCGCAGATAAGAAAAGCCATGAGAATAGCTATGCACGCATTAACTACAGTAGTACTTGCCATCGGCGCTTACCCGGCATCGTTTCCAGCTTTTGGGGACCTGTCAGTGAGTGCGCGGATGAACGTTAGCCGGTCGGTATCAACGTCCCCCGCTAAGGCAACCAAGGAGAGTATTGGCCGCGCAGGGGCTGCTCCCGTACGCCACACGAACCGGCTCTCGCTATATTTCCGAGGGAGCCGTGCTCGGATCGAGTTGAATGGGTCAATCGTCGCGCTCTACAACGGCGAACGCAATCGAGTTTATGTGCTCAACACTCGCGAGCATACGTATTACTCGACCAGCTTACATGGAGCCGATACTTTTTCGGGGCGCCAGGTGGGAACCCGAGACAACAGCCCGATGGTGGTCTTCCAGCACCCGTCTGCCGAGAAACGGCAACTGATTGCAGGAGCGTCAGCCTCCAAGTACGCCGTGTTTGGCACGTCGGAATCGAGCGTAGAGAAGACATTCTCAGATGCCAGCAATGACGGATTCGTCAAAATCAACGGCGAGATTTGGGCATCGGACGCTGTAGAGCTACCGACGACCAACGCGCTGATTGTATCAGCGTTATCGTCACTGGTGGCATACGGCGCGAATGAATTGCAGCAGTCGTTGCAGGCACACTTGTTGGAGATAAACGAGTTTCCTCTCAAGAGCACCTTGGAAACATCGCGTCTCAACTCGCGATCTCAGACTACGGAAACCACCTCGGTAGCGTTCAGCGTCAGCGGTGTGAGCCGCGTCCAGCTGAGCGACAGCCTGTTTGAAATCCCGGCGGATTACGTTCAGATCAATGGCCCCGCTTCACCGTCCGGCAGTCCCTCCGGCGGAAGCGACGGTTGGAGAGCCATGGCAGGACGACAGGCGGGAGCAGCCAGCGCTACCGGACCTGGAAGCGAGGCAGGCGGGATGGATGCAGGGGCTGGAGATGGTGGCTCCGATGATGGCGAACCGGGTGGGCCACCTCCAGGCGGTGACGGCGGCGGACCTGGCGGACCGCCTCCAGGCGGCGGTCCCGATGGGGGTGGTGGTCCCGGTGGCGGGCCGGACTAGCGCAGGCGGTTACTTTCGTTTGGGGCAGATGGCCCTTGCGCATAACACGAGGCGCTCCTCTAGGCGCAGCGAGGAATGCAACCGCCGCAGCAATCGGAGAGCGAAGAAGGGCCAAAAATTAGCCCGGCTTTACGGAATAGACAGCTTGGCTGACTTGGGACACGATGTGAATGAGGTTGCCGTCGTCGTGCATCAGCACTTCGCGAAGTGTGCGGGGCAGGAAGATCGATTCAAACCGGTCCATCGTGCGGCTGGAAGCGGCGCTGGCGTGGCCGATTGGCTGCGCAATGGCGTGAGTGGAGTCCAGCAGTGGTCGGATTCGGTGCGCGTGCTCGTAGTAGTGTTCGGTAAACCAGTGGCGAAGGGCGAGATACTCCTGCTCGCGGTGCTCGTTTACGCCATATTGAGCGGATGCGCACAGCATGTCGGTAAACCGCTCATACTGCTCGACAAACGTATGCCATGAACTTCCCCGCTGATGCGTCACGTGTGTCATCTTTCGCCGCGAACTGCCAGACATGTCGCCGTGCGGTCCCGAGGTTCTGCTACGCTGGTGTGCTGCGAACACAGGGAGCATGCCAGCGGTCGCGCCGTGCTTGATATTCCGAATAGGGTTGTTTTCTTCAGATGTTGGCATTTTGCTGTCCACTGCAACCAGGCTGAGCCCGGACCCTCGTAGCGCTTCGACCACTGCGGTAGTTAGCAGTCACTCTTCACGCTCTGCTTGCGCCCTTCGTAGAACTCCAGGCGTCGGCTGTTCAAGTTCTGTCCTGCATGTAACCTCACTGTGAGGTGCTACGGCTTACTTAGCTTCCGGTCCTGCGAGTTGAGTCTGCGTGACAAAGTTTAATCGTAAGTCGGTCACGACTCGTCGAATCTCTTGCTTGATCCGTGCTTCAATCGGCGATCCCGGCGCATCGATCACTTCGGCCAAACTTGCGACGCAGTCGATGGCGACACGGGCCTGAGCAAGATCGCGCACCGACTTGCCGGTTTTCGGGTCCGCCATGAGGCCTAGCTGCTGGAATGCGTTCATCTGCAGCATTCCGAGCGCGTATAAGGCAAGCTGATAGGTCGCTGGCAGTTTGTCCGGATCAAAATCATCCGCCGCACTGTCCACTTCGGCTTCGTCCGTCGCAATAGGTGCTTCAGGTTCGGCGGGTTCGTCCGCCGGAGCGGCTTCCGCTTCCGTGTTCACACGGCGCTTGTCGACAAACGTAAAGGATTCTTCGTCGTGAGTATTGTTCGTGTCGGTCATTTGATTATGGCTGTTCCGCAATAGATCGGCAGTGCGTCTCCAAATAAAAAGAGGCGTTTTATGGGGCCATTTCTGTTGCTTCGATTTGAGATTACGTGATTAATGCGGCCGAGCCGATGGTGGCCTCGCCGATGAGTGAGTCATTGTAACACACGGTGCATCGCATTCACAAGACTTTAAAGCGTGACATTTGCATTCATTGCAAATCGCGCGGGAGTCTTCCGGTAACGTCGACGCTAGTCTGCGGCGAGGGTGATCGTTAGCGTCACATCAGGCGACGCTATTTTGTTAACGTTTACCACCATCAGCGTCCCAAGCTCATCCGGGACGAGATCGACGGTTACGTCATCCGCCCCAGCCGCAGTTGCAACCGATGCGGCAGTAATCTCCGGCGCGAAGAATGTGAGCTTGCCGCCATCGCCTACCCACGACGGAAGTTTGAGAGCGAGTTCAAGTGACGTGCGAGTCCATTCGGACTTCACAACCTCCGCCGCGCCTTGCGACACGTGGAACGTGCTGGCCAGCAGGGCTGGCCGCGAGCTGCCCGGTGTCGGTGCGATGGTGAGCAGACGCACTGAGCGCGGCGGCACCGGCGGGCCGACATACTCACGTACCGCACGCGCGGTGAGCAGCTTGCTTTCGAGCGCATCGTAGACAAGGTGCGGAGCGGTGCGATTGAACCCGAGCTCATTAAAGTCGATGGTAAGTGGATCGGCGGAATCGGTCCAGTTGAATAGGGCAAGCAGCTTGGCGTCGCCGTTTCCGGCAATAAGCACGTGGGGCGAATCGTGTCGGCTGAGTGGATCCCATGCCAATGCCGCCGGGGCGAGTGCGGGGATAAGGCACCGCAGTGCGGCGACATGCTCCGGAAGTGCCGACGCAAGTGAACCCGTGAACGCGACTCCGTCACCGCAAAGAGCGAGCAAAGTCTCGCGGACCACGCGCTCGTTGTTCGTGAGCTCTGTGCCAGCGCCCAGCGGCAGGCAGTCGTGATCGGCGCGATACCAGTGGCCACTGAGAAATCCACGTATGAGGGAGTTCTTCCCAGCGGGCCGGATTCCGCCGCCGGTTCCCATCACCTCCCACGATGCTGATGTTGCCGGTTCGACGCGCAGGCTGTCGAGCACGCCGATACTTGCGCCAAGTGGCGCAGCACATCCTTGCAGGTAAACGGCATCGCCGGCAGCATCGCGGATAGCATCGAGACCCATTCGGTATGCTTGAGCGCGTGTC
The DNA here is from genome assembly GCA_036504535.1 of Capsulimonadaceae bacterium. Taxonomy (GTDB): domain Bacteria; phylum Armatimonadota; class Armatimonadia; order Armatimonadales; family Capsulimonadaceae; genus JARLGU01. Next base: position 47,914 of record DASXUY010000014.1, on the reverse strand, counting down.
ATGTGCGGGTCGAAGCGGTAGGTATCTTCGAGGGCGGCGCAGTAGAGGTGATCGAGCTTGAGATGCGTGAAGCCCCATTCGTTTACGATGGTTGCAATGGTTTCTTTTAGCCTCGCCAACGCTTCGGGATTCGTGCAGTCGAGCGCGTGACACATGACGCCGTTCTGTTCGCCCGCGTTAGCGGGGCGCCCTGATGAATCGCGCAGGAACCATGTCGGGTGCTCTGTGAACAGCACCGAATCTTGTTGTGCAATGAACGGCGCGATCCACAGGCCAGGCTCAAAACCTGCGGCACGGATGCGGGCGGCAACAGGCGCAAGGCCCTCCGCGAATCGGGTGGACTCGACGAAGCCCCAGTCACCGATCAACATCTGCCAGCCTTCGTCAATCAGGACGTAGTCGGCGAGTATCTGTTTCTTATGCCTTACGAGCCAGAGCAGGTTTTCTTCGATGTCCGCCTGAGTGAATGGCTCATCGGAAAGGTCGCGTGTCGTCCATCCAACGCGCGGCGGTTTCACGGCGGCGTCTTCGCCGCAGTTTGCGGCAGCGCTCAGGCGAGCATAACGGTCAAGCTGTGCGTTTGGATCATCGGTAACACGCATCCAGAGCGTTTCCGACCACTGCGTAGCCCCAGGGCCGACATGGCTCTCGTCCGTTTCGCACTTGGCTGTCATATGCATGCCGTCGGTGTCGGGGCTTGCTATGATACGGGAAACCTGATCTTTTACTGTCAAGAAACCGAGCGCGAGGTTGCGTTTGGAAACGAGATGATGGAGAAGCGTGAACCAGTGAGAATCGTACTGGGTTCCATCAGGCTTGCTGAAGTGTTCGATCGTGCAGTCTGATGCCGACATGTAACCGTTGCGCAGCATGGACCCACGGCTCCAGACACCGCCCAGGTCGATGGCTCCATCGCGCTGGGGGTCGATCCACATCGGGTAAAGCGCCCGAAGGCCCATCGGTTTGGCGCTACGGTTGGTGAACCCGAGCCGAAGTGTGATGGCCGATGTGTCTTCGTCGGATACGGCGACTTCCAATGTGAGGCCAATGGGATACTTGCTGTGCTTATAAACAAAGCGCGCGTTGCGAGAATCGCCTTCACTGGCCTCTTCGTTCAAGACGAAGTGTTCGCCAGCGAACATTGCGGGCGACGTCGGGGGGCCGGGCGGCTGAATTCCAAACGCCGCGTTCTCGATAACGAACTGGTTCTTAAGAACGTCGTAGACAGAGTACGTTGCGTGAACCGCATCGACGCGGCATGAGAGGCGCTCGGTGGCGAGGGTGTGCTTCAGGTTGAAGAGTGGCATTGCCGAACTCCTTGCCAGGATAAGCTTGGAGCCTTTCGGCGCTTCGATCACAGCGGATGATATCCGTGATCGTCGATGCGCGTACGGCCTATGGGCTACACCTGAGTTGCAAACGCCAGGTCGATCTGGCGCAGCGCGAAACCATCAGCTTATATTTTATATGAGAACAGTGGGGATTCCTTCCTCCAGGCGACCGATATACGTTAAAGATTCAACTGGGTCTACTAGAGGAAGGATTCAATTTGAGTCACTATCGTGAGATTGCAAGTGGAAGTTTGAGATGCCGCCCGGCCTGTAGGGGGCGTGACATGTCGAGCTTGGGATTGAGAGCTTGGATGAGGTCGATGCGCTCCTCGTGGGATGCTGCGATATTCTTGCATTTGGACGCGAGAGCCCACAGGGTGTCGCCAGGCGCAACGGTGACGGTTATGGACTTGGTTACAATGGGAGCCGAGGCAAACGGTCCCGTGTGTACAATGGCGGAATGGATTAGGTATCCAATCGCGAAAATCGCGATTGCTGCGAAGAAGAGACTTTCGATGTCGCTTGATCGGAAGCGAACCTGTGATCGGCGGCGGGTTGCGGTTACCGTCCCTACGGCCTCAGGGGCGTGGGATGCAATGCGCTTCTCTGCGGATCTTTTGGTGCGAGCGTTGTTGCCCGGTATCGATATATATTGCGGTCGCTGTAAGTAGATTACTGCCATTTCACTATTCCTCACTCTCAGGTCACGTCTATCACTACACCTCGTCTGTCTAGAATGCGAGCAAACGATTGTTTGCTTCAAACACTTGTTTGATTTTACCACGTTCGACGGGAGAGTCAATAGGGATTCGGGCCTGTTTGAAAAATATTCAAACAATTGTTTGATTTGATTCTGGCTTTTGGTATAATCCTGTTAACACGTAACTAACGTTATTCGCACCTATACCCTCAGAGTCAACAATGCAATCATTAAGTGACAAACAACTCCAGATCCTCGCGTTCATTCGTCGTCAAGTGGCCTTAACGGGCCAACCGCCCACAGTTCGGGAGATCGGCACTGAGGTAGGGTTGCGTTCTAGCTGCAGCGTCCAGAAGCATATCGAAACGCTTGAGGCGCATGGCAAGATCCGCCGCAGCAGCTCCAAGTTTCGTGGCATCGAGATTGTCGACGGTGACGGCGAAGTGAGCAAGCTGCAGGGGCATCCCGCGCTCATCCCGCTGCTCGGCATGGTCGCTGGCGGCGCGCCTATCGAAGCGCTGCAGGACGGCGACCCGGAACTGCTGCCTATCCCCGCATCGCTGATTGGACGCGCCGACCGTGAGCGTCAGGCGGCGTGCTGCTCAGCTGGCGAATACGGTGAGGCGCCGTACTTCGCGCTGGAAGTGTCCGGGGAATCGATGCGCGACGCTGGCATCAACGATGGCGACTGGGTGATCGCGCGCAAACAGCGATCTGCCGAAAACGGGGACATCGTGATTGCGCTCGTCGCAAAAACTGACGCCACCGTGAAGCGGTTCTTCCACGAAGGTAAAGCCGTCCGCCTCCAGCCGGAAAACCCGGCGTTCGAGCCGCTGATCACGAGTGATGTGGAAATATTGGGGCGCGTCGCGCTCGCAATTAAGAGGTTTTAGGATGCCCTCGTGCCGGGCGGGCATTTTTTAGGTCTTCGCTGCGCGAAAGGTTTTGGCGTGGCGTGTGAAGATATGATCCCGACGTTCACTGGCGGCGAGGGCTTTCCAGTTCGAGACAGTAGGCTCGTGACCCCGGGCGCGAAGTTCGATGATGTCTGCGAGCGCGTGAAAATCGAGGTTGTGGTGGCGTAGTCGCAGGGCTGCGTAGTCAGCGGCACCGTCGGTTGAGATAAGAAACGGCCAGTCGGACGCTTCAAGCAGCAAAAGTTCCCGCTCGGCCTGCATCAGGAAACGATCGCCTTCGCGGCAGATTTTACGCAGGTGCTGTGCTCGCGTTTCGGCTGAATAGATCAGTTCCCAAACCCATTCCGTCTTCGCATTGAGCCAGACTGCATGCTTCCCACCAGCCCCCCATGAGCCTTCGGGCAGCGTGATCGGTATCGATGCCGGTTGGGGCGTTGCTAGATAGCCCCCACAAGTTACGCGCCGAACCGCCCCGCGCCGATGTAGTTCCCGGATGGCGTGGTACAGGAAGTCGGCGCCTTCGTGCCACCAATGCCCGAAGAGTTCGGTGTCATACGTTGCGCAGATGATGCCGTCGCCGGACGGCTTTTCGCGGCGCAAAGTACTGGTTACAATACTCGCAAAGTGGCGGGCGTTACGGCGTGTCTGGCGTTCGGCGGCGCAATGATCGTATGGCTCCTTTTCCCCGTCGCGACCCGTTACCCGCCAATACCGTAAGCCCATGGAACCGTCACCAGGCTGCCGCTTGTGGAAGTCAAGATACCACTCGCTCGATGGGTAACCCGACTCACCGCTCCATACCTGCAGGCCAGTCGCCGGATCCCGGAAAAACACTTGCACGCAGCCCGACGTGCCGGTACGTGACGCTACCATATGGGCGGAGTACGGCGACGGGTTAGCATCGGTAGCAGCTTTCGGTTCACCCATAGCTGCGATAGCGTCAAGGCGACTGCCAAAGCTCGACATATAGGGTGTCTCATAGCCCCGCGTTTCAGCAAAGAAGTACACGATACCGTTCTCGGCAAGCACGTCGTCCACCCCCAGCCTTTCACGAGCGCTCCCCCACTCAGTCGCGCCAGTCTGGGGCGGTACCCATGCCCCCGCAGGTCGGTAGGCGCATTCGGGAAGCCAGTAGCCGCGCGGTCGCCGCCCGAAGTGCCGTTCGTGTGCTCCGACGCCCACGGATACCTGCCGACGCACGCTGTCGTCATCGAGAAGAAGCGGCGAATACCCGTGAGTGGCGCTGCTGGCAATGATTTCAATATAGCCAGCCTCTTGAAGCTGGCGAAACGCCGCAATCAGATCGCCGCCGTAGCTGCTGCGAAAAGTCGTGATCAGCTTATCATAACGGTGAACCCAGTTTTGGGCGACGTTCGCAAGAGCATGGTCGCCCAACGCCGTGAAGGTTTGCGCGTCCACTGCTGCCTGGTCGCGGATGCGGGCAAGATAGCGCGGAAAGCGATGGCGGAAGCGGTGGTCGGCGAGCTGTTCGCAGAGTATGGGCGTCAGCCCCAGCGTGATTTGTGGTGATATGCCTTCGTCGATCAGGCGATGGCACGTATCAAGAAGCGGAACGTAAGTCTCCGCAGCCGCCTCGTAAAGCCAATCCGCGCCGTTGGGGGATTCGCCGTGATCGAGCACGTACGGCATGTGCGAATGAAGCACGAACGTAAAAGAACCCGCTAGCATCGTTTGGCTTTCACCGTCATCCGAGATATTTCCTGTATTGCCATTATTTCATGGCCTGATCGCGGAACGAAACGAATCAACGCGTCGTTTCGATGATAAATGGGAACAATCAATTGGTATCCCGCGTCGAAACGATAAATGAACGCCCTACCGACCCTACAACCAGTTGTGGCATGGCTCACGAAGTTGATCCCGTCCAAGAAAACGGCCCACGTGTTTGAGGACTGCCACATTGTGACGACTCGCGCGGGTTTCCAACTGGTAAAGGAAAAGGTTGTGCTGGAGTCGGTAGCGTGGCCAGGCATCCAGATAATTGTGGCTCATAAGCGCGATCTGATCACTACCGACCTCGTGTGTTTCGAAATTGTCCTTGATGACGGCTCAGTGATCGAGGTGAACGAGGAGATGGACGGCTTTGAGAAGTTCCTAACTGTTCTTGAGCGCACATTCGCTTCGTTTGACAGAAACTGGCCCGACAAGGTCCTCCTGCCAGCGTTTGCGCCAAACCGAACCATGATCTACACCGGCATCAAGAGCACCTAGCGCCCCGCGCAGCATCACTCAACCCCCATTGACAGCGGTTCCTCGTAATGCTATACTTCACCAGTGCGCTTTGCGGTGCAAAGTGGAAGTGATAGCTATGCAGATATTGGAACAACCCAACGGAATTCAAGAGGCAGCCGAAAACCTGAAGCTGATTCGGGAGACGATGGACCGTTCAACGCGGCATTCGAGCCTCTCGGGAGTCGCAGGGCTTTTGATCGGCGCATGGGCAATAACCGGCGTCGTCGCAACGTTCCAACTTGCTAACGGGACGCCACCGGGGCAAATGCATCCCGTTCGGCTTCTCGCGGTGTGGGCGGTGGTCCTCGTCCTCTCGGCGCTCACCGATTTCGCTTTCAATAAGCGTCGCGCGATCACGGTTGGCAAACGCATTGTGTCCCCGCTTGGAGCTCGAATGTTGCAGGCTGCGTGGCCGAGTTTCTTCTCCGGCTTTGTCGTGACCATTTTGATGGTCCTATCGGGCAACCTGGACTCACTGTGGGGCATATGGATGCTATTCTACGGTATCGCTATTAGTTCGGTCGGGCTTTTTTCGGTTCGTCCAGTCTCCATTCTGGGAGCGGCGTTTGTGATCGCTGGAGCGTTGACACTTATCTTCCTTCCGCCGGTACTCAACCTTTGTATGATGGCAGTGTCGTTTGGCGGGTTTCATATCGTCTACGGTCTATGGACCGGTATCGTAAGGGGTGACTGGTAAATGATGGCAACGAGCATGGCACTCACCAATCCGATAGCGGCGACGATAGAGTCGATTGACGAGGTCGTCCACCAGAAGGTTCGACTGTCGATCATGTCCGCCCTTGTCGCCGCCGATGACGCTGACTTTCGTACGCTTAAAACAGCTCTCGGTGTGACCGACGGCAACCTCAGCATTCACCTCACCAAGCTGGAAGAGGCCGGGTACGTAGAGGCGCGCAAGGAGTTCGTGCAAAAGAAGCCGCGAACGACATATACCATCACCGACGCTGGCCGAGCCGCGTTTGTGGCGTATCTGACTGCACTGGAACAGATCGTTGTAGCGGCTAAGAAAGGCTGAGTACTTTGCGGCCACCCCTTAACGTCCTGTGGAACATCTTCCTCGCGGTTCTCCCCGTCGTTATAGCGTTCGCAGCGGCGCATTTCGTGCGCGGTGCACGTCGCGAGGGCCGTAGCGTGAAGGCGTGGATCATCCCTGTCCTGCTCATGTGGCTGGCGTTGCTACCGAACACGTGCTACTTGCTCACTGAGTGGCGGCACTATCTCGACGAAATCACCACCAAGCCCACCATCGTTACCGGTGCGCGGCACAACCCGCACATGATGCTTGACTTTCTGATGCTCACAGCGTTCTATGCTGTATATTCCGGGATGGGGATACTGACCTTCTTTCTTGCAATCGCGCCCATTGATCGCCTCGTTCGTCCGCCGCGATTCGTAAAGCCGCTCTTCTTCATCCTATGCTCACTGGGCGTATACCTCGGGTTGATACCTCGGTTCAACTCGTGGGACTTTCTCCACCGCCCCGGCGCGATCTTCGCGACAATCGCCGAAGCATTCGCTCGTCCCCCTCTGGCCCTGCTGATTGTCGGCTTCGGCATAGCGCTTTGGGGGCTGTACTTCCTCTTCAGCCTAATGATCGACGGCCTGGAATTGCGCCTCAAGGCAGATCGCGCTAGCGAGACGTCGTAGGCTTCAGGATGTTGTCGAACGCCGCCAGGGTGGTCGTTCGTCGTGCTTCGACCGCCGCCACATTGGCGGGGCGAGAGGACTTCAGCGCTTCGATCAGGCCGGTGGATGCGTGGTCGTACTGGTCGCGCAGTTTGGCGTCAAGCTCCAGATCACGGCGGCCGCCCAGTTGGGACATTCGCATTTGGTTAGCCGTACCACCCTCCTCTGCGAACGCGCGCAGAGTGCTCTCTACTCGCCCGTATAGTTCCAGCTTCTCGGTAACGGAACCGTGGTCGGCGAGATAGAGATCGGCGTTGACGTAGTTGATGTCCACGGTTTCGGTGACTGCGCGTATGGTACCGATGAGGCTCGTTTCGATGGTCGCGAGTTTGCGGTAGTCCGCAGTTGCACCAGCGATGTCCCCTAACGCCAGATGCGCTTCGGCGGATAGGTTCCAGAGGTCGACGTTGTTAGGCTCGTTCTTGAGGCCATCGGTAGCAACTGCGAGGACGTCGCCCGGACGCCCTTGAGATGCGTACATACGGCCCAAACGGCGATAATTGACAGCGTCGGGAACGAGCATGACGGCACGTTTGAGGTCGGCCTCAGCTTGAGCTGGGTCTAGCGCAGGATTGATACGGTACCCGAGCACGCTGGCGTAGTCGGCACGCAGCGGGTTCAAGCTTGCAGCTGTACGGTAAGCCGCCTGGGCCGACGCCGGATCGCCACCACTGGCCATGATGGCCTTGCCTGCGGTCGCATTCGCCTCCGCCGCGCCCCACGTCAGCATCACCACGCCAACGATACCGGCTACTGCCGTGTAGGCAACCAATAGCGGTCGCGGCAGCGCGACTGTAGGCGCATCGGCAGCGCGGCTCCTCACTGCGAGCGCGACGATCAAGCCGCCGATGAACCACAGCGTGAGACCGTTGAACGTGACATACCAATCCGAGTCGATCAGGTTCTGGATCAAGCCTCCGGCGAATCCGCCAAGCAGGCCGCATTGCAGCAACTTGTCGCTCTCACCGATGAACAGTCCGAACATATCGCCAGCAGGCTCCGCTTGTGGAGCGACTACGGGTTGCTGCCTTTTGCGTGATTGCTTTAGCTTCGCGGGTGGCTCAGGAGCCGGTGTGGTCTCTGGCTCGTCCGCAATCTCGGGATGCTTGAGCGACCGCCAACCAACGGCCACAGTACCACCGAACCCGGCAACGAGAAGCAGGAGTCCTGGCAGCCCAATCTCATCGGCAGCCTGCAGATACGAGTTGTGAGCCATACGCGTGAACCCGACCAAGGCGTGCTTCTGGTACGAATACATGAATGTGCCAGGCCCAGTTCCGAGCACCGGGTTCGCCTGCGCTAAGTTAAGCGCTCCGCGCCAGGTCCAGATGCGGAACTGCCCAGAGTGCGCCTGATCCGCCGATACCGATGCGCTGAGTCGGTGAAGAATCGGCTTCGCGACCACCACGCCGCCGAGGAGGGCCACGACGACTAGCGCCATAACACGAACCCGGGTGTACCGTGTCGGTTTCCAGCCGCTGCGCTTTGCTGTGAACGCGGCGACAGCCATCACAACGATTCCTGCTGCCATGGAGATTAGCGCGAAGCGAGAGCCTGTGGTCGGGAGTACGAAGATTTGCGGAAGGAGCGCCATGCCAAACGCTAGCGTACCGATCATGCCGCCCTGTTTCGGCTCCGAGAGGAACAGCGCCAGTGTCACCGGGATGGTCATGACCAGAAACGCCGCGAAGTAGTCGGGCGTCGATGTCGCAAACTCCCGCCATTCAGGGACGTGCGCCATCACATGCACAAGATAGTCCTGAAGGCCAATGTACGACGAGATGGTCGCCCCGAGAAGCAGTCCCGCAAGCGCAAGGTACGCGGCTCGGCGCTTGATAAGAACACCGGTGAAGCTGGTCATGAGCGCGAAACCGGCGAGCAGAAGGGCGAAACCGCGCAGCATCACGTCGAGGAACACTGGCGCGCCGTGGTGGACTCCAGCCCACTGCCACAGAAGCGACAGGAGAGCTGAAAAGATAGCTACGCCCAGCCGCCGCGTTACGGTTCGCGGAACCATAGCGGTTGAGCGACCCCGCAGAACAGAGACGCCTTGCGCGGCAGCAGCAAGAAGGACGACGCCGACTAAGATCGGCGACCACAGCGCCTCGTCGGGAATGGCGGCTTGAAGTGGGGCGGTAAGAAGCACGAAGAACAGGATGAGAGCTGTGATGATCAAATCGACCTACTTCTTCCGGGAGTCGTCGTAAGCCCCGGCTCGATGGCGGTTCCAGATGCGGACTTTAGCACGCAGCCAGAGTCCAGCGCGGACGCAAGCGTGCTTCCAAGCGGGCTGATGGGGAAAATGCTTCTCGTAGTACTGTAGCCACGAGTTGTGGAACGCCCAGATCATCTTCTCGGCGCTTTTATCGCTACTCGCGCCAATCTTGTGCGTGACGGTGGCGTCGGGGCAATACCATACGCTAAAGCCGTTGTCCCACGCGCGCTTGCAGATATCGACATCCTCGCAATACATATAGAAGAGCGGGTCAAGCGCGCCGTGCTTGGCGATGAAGTCCTGACGAATGATCATTGCGCACCCGGACACCCAGCCTACTCCGCACGGCTTTGTGTGATCGAAATCAGCCATGAGATAAGTACGCGCCGCCTGGTTGTGCGGAAACAAGCGTCCGAGTAGCGTGTTGCGAAACAGTCCCGCCCACAGGTTGGGGAAGCTGCGGCACGAGAACTGCAGGCTACCGTCTGGGTTCAATACGTGCGCACCGAACACAGCGGCATCAATGTGGGAGTCACCGAACTCGACCAACCTATCGAGCGTTTGGGGACCGTGGACGAACGCGTCCGAGTTGAGCAGAAACACGTATCGGTACTCAGACGCGGCGGCTATTGCCTGGTTGTTGGCTTTGGAGAACCCCGAGTTCTCGGTGTTTCTGATCAGCCGCGTTTGAGGGAACTCTGCCGCGACCATGTCGGCGCTGCCGTCGGAGGACGCGTTGTCTACCACCCAGACCGCCCACGAAACGCTAGGCGGTGGCTCGGTAAAGAGGGATGCGAGGCAGGCTCGCAGATCTTCGCGGGCATTCCAGTTAACGACGATGACGGCAATGTCAGGCATAAGCGGGTCCTACTCGTCGGGCGTAATTCTTGGCGGCGGCGGTGACAAGAGCTTGCGGGCTCGCTTGGGTGGGCGAATAATCTTGGGGCCACGCGGGGCCATGGCAACGCGGAGCGCTTCGCCCGCCTTGATGGCAGCCTTCATCCACGCCATCGACGGACCTTTATACCGCGAGGCGTAGTGCTTCTCATAGAATCGGATCATCGAGCGATGCGACTCGCGGATCACGGCGGGCTTAGCCGCCTGCCGGGTCCCGGAGCCCCCGTAGTGAATGATTTCGGCGTCGGGCGTGTAGAAAATGCGAAAACCTGCCAGTTTGGCGCGGTAGCACCAGTCGACATCATTAAAGAACAGAGGGAACGCCTCATCCATGCCGCCTATTTTGGCGTAAACTTCGCGACGGAACAGCAAGAACGTGCCCATGGGCTGATCCACTTCGCTGGGCTCGTTGTAGTCGAAGTAGGTCATACGGTACGCGCCGAAACGCTCAGATTTGGGCAACAGGCGGCTCAGACCGAGCGCTTCGTACGCCACAGGTCCCGGTTCTGGGAAGCTGCGGACACTGGCCTGTGTCTTGCCGTCGGCACCGATCTGCCGGATGCCGATAATGTCCGCGTCGGTGTGCTTATCGAGGTAGTCGAGAGCATGAGTGAGCGTGCCGGGCAGAAGCTGGACGTCGGGGTTCAGCAGCAGCATATAGTCGCCCGTCGCGGCTGCGAGTGCCTGGTTGTTGCCAGCGGCGTAGCTGGCGTTGTGGTAATTCGCGATCAAGATGGTCGTCGGAAACTCCGTGCGTACCATGTCTGCGGTGCCGTCGGTGGACGCGTTGTCCACGACAATAACCTGCACCTGCTCGTGGAGCGGCGGAAACGCCTCGATTGACGCGAGGCACTCTCGGAGTAGGTTCTTAGTATTCCAGTTGACGATACAAATAGACAGCATAATCAGATCGGTCTAGCCACTGCGCTCACGGTCCCAGCAGGCGATGCGCCACCGCTAGGTCTTGCACAATCAAGTCCGGCGACGCTGGGGCGAACCACGTTCCTTCGTGACGTCCCAAAACACCGATCGCGCCAGCGCATCCCGCATTTCGGGCTGCCTGAATGTCCATCCAGTGGTCACCCACCATAAGGCTATCAGACGGTTCAACACCGAGCTTCTCAAGGGCGAGCCACAAGTGGCCGGGATCGGGCTTTGTTAATTGTACATCATCCCGTGTTAAGAGCACATTAGCGGTGACGTCGAAAGCGCTGAGGAGCCTCTCGGATACAACGCGGCAGTTGCGCGTGACCACGCCCACTCCAATGCCTGCATCGGACAAAGCGTGCAGCCATTCGGCGGCACCCGGAATAGCAACAGGTGTGGAGCATCCAGCGACCTCAAGACTCTGCAGGGTTTCGAATGCCGCAGAGCGGAAGGCCGATGCGGCGTCGGGGCGAGATTGGGCGGTCAGCCTGAGGCGAACATGCTCGACGATAGCGAGGATATCGAGGTTGGCCAGCGAGTCAGCATCGAAACCAGCGCCCTGGGCCAGTTCCAACACGGCGAGCCTCATTTGCGCGAAGTCGATGTGGGTTTCGATGAGGGTGCCGTCGAGATCGAACAGCACGGCGCGAACAGGCTGCGGCAGGTTGAGCATCTCGAACGGCATCGGTTGTTATTGGTGGCTAAAAAGCAAGGAAAGAGTCCGCCTGTAAGCCGGGTTCTGTGTTTGTGTGGCCATCTCTCTAGGAGCGCCGTTGCCAGCGCCCTCCAGCGGCTCGTCCGGGCACGGAGTACCGACGCCAGCGGCGAACCGCTGTCGTCGATCACTAAGCGGGCAGCTTAATCCCGCGCCCTGTTGGCCTTGCTCCAGATCGGGTTTACCCGGCGCGCCTGTCTCCAGACGCCCGGTGCGCTCTTACCGCACCATTTCGCCCTTACCTGCCCGAAGGCAGGCGGTATGTTTCTGTGGCACTTTCCGTCGGGTCGCCCCGCCCGGCCGTTAGCCGGCATCATTGCCCTGTGGAGCCCGGACTTTCCTCTCCCGCAACCGCGCAAGGCGGTATTGGCAGCGGCCACCCGTCGAACTCTTTCCTCGGGTGAGTATACCTGCTAGGCGCGTGAGGGCAATACGCTCCCAAGCTCGCTCGGTTCACGGAAGGCTGCTGCGACCAACGACTCCCATGGCAGCTCATTTGGGAACCCTTATAAGGGGTTGTTCAAACGGCAAGAAATATATTAATCGCTCCTCAAAAATGCCCATTGACTTTGCACTGCCCTCATGTTACAATCAATGTGACAGTCACATCCGGTGTTCAATGCATGAAATGCGACGCCCAGGGTGACTTTCCAGCTTTCGGACACAGATGTCCAGGCGGGAGACGGGCCGCATTGCCCGGACGAGAACTGGATCGTTGAAGCGGGGGATGGGAGGGGCATTTATGTCTTCCCCCGCTTTAGTTTTAAATTCGCCGCCGCGCAGACGTCTCAACGCAAGCGTATCAGTCGAGACAGTGACAAATATGTGAACCAAATCGGTTGACACGGTTAGGACTCCGTGTTACAATCGCTGTGACAGTCACATTACTATGCGAGCGAACATCAGACAAGTAGCGGAACGGGCGAACGTTTCGAGGATGACAGTCTCTCGAGTGCTGCAGAATCGGCGCAACGAGGTGACCGACGAAACGTACGAGCGAGTTGTCGCCGCCTTACAGGAGTTGAACTACGTTCCCGTGCGGACTGCGGTGCAAAACCACCAAACACGCACTAATGTGATCGGTGTCGTGCCGCACTCATCAAATGTGCTCGGCTTCGGTCTCGACTTGCAGACGCTCGGGGGAATTAGTACGCGCAGCGCAAAACTCGGATACGATGTCCTTATCATGCAGCGCGGAGAATCGGAGTGGATGGCGAACCGACGAGAGGTCCGCTTCCTTGATCGCCGCACAGACGGTTACATTTTTATTAGTCCAGGGTCCCTAGAGTGGCGTGATGTGCTGGCCCAGCTCACCGAGCATCGCCTGCCTGTAGTGGTGTGCTACCGACGCGACGTTCCCGAGGGTATCGCGTGGGTGGATCCCGACAACAAGGAAATCATTCGGCTTGCGGTAGACACACTTGTATCCGCAGGGCACAAATCGATCACCTACCTAGCGTTGCCTTGGCGCGTGGCGTGGGACGGACAGCTGCTGGCGGACCTCTCCGGGCAGCGCACCAATTTTGATGACGTGCAGCGGCAGCAGTTTTTCAAGGAGCGCATCGCTCATCATGGCGTCGCTGCCGACGCCCCCGTGGTGCGCGCCACAGGCGAAAGCGCGGATATCGTGACCGACGAGGACATTGACGCTCTCTTGGCCAGCGGATGTACCGGGGTCGTCTGCTTTACCGGCGCACTCGGTTTGCAGCTTCTTGACCGATTGACGAAGCGTGGCGTGCGTGTTCCTGAAGACATATCGATTGTGAGCTTCGACTGGAGTAACAAGAGCCGCGACATGGGATTGACCCATGTAACATTTACTTACGAAGCTGTAGGCCAACTTGCTATGGACGCTTGGATGGGGTTAATGGACGGTAAGCCAGCGGCGGAATGCTCCAAGATTGTGCCCGTCACGCTTGTAGAGGGCACATCGGTAGCACCGCCACGTCGGTAGACCACGGAGAGCATAACTATGATCGACGCTAGAACTTATGCCAAATCACGAGCAGCATTCACTCTTATTGAGCTCCTCGTAGTTATAGCTATCATAGCCATTCTCGCAGCGGTTCTTTTCCCCGTGTTTGCAACGGCACGCGAAAAGGCACGCCAAACGACATGCGCGTCCAACATGAAGCAGATTGGCATCGGATTAGCCATGTACGCCCAGGATTATGACGAGGAATACTGCTTCGCTAACCGCTTACAGAGCCCCAACCCCATCGGTGCTGCCGTGAGTTGGGACGGTGAAATCTCTCCATACATGGCGCAGAAAGTTAGCTGGGGCAAAGTGGGACTTTGTTTCACGTGCCCTAACGACCAGGTGAAGCGCAGCAATGGCAGCGCATCCGTTCGATCCTATGCGATGGCAGGGGCAGGCAACGGCGACCCGTGGGGCTACGGATGGTTTGTCGCAAACGCCCCCGCCAGCGCCGCCGCGAACAGCTCGTCGTTTGGATTTGCCGGGCCGTACAAGGTTGACGCCGCAGGGCAGGTCTACTGCAACGGGCGGCAGCTATCCGAGGTTCCCGATCCCGCAGGCACATTGGCCGTTGTCGAGTTGCCTCATACGAATAACTGGATGGACAACCAGAACGACTCGGTGATCACGCGCCCCATTTCGTCCTTGACATGCACGGGGACCAACTCGGCGACCAATATCATGTCCAACAACTCCATCTGCGGCCAGGACTCGGGTGCGGTGGGCGCGACGCATAGCGGCGGATGGAACTATCTGTTCGTAGACAGCCATGTCAAGTGGCTGCGCCCCGAGCAGACGATAGGTGCAGCATCGAAGGCGACTGACGCTAATGTCAAAGGCATGTGGTCAATTGCGGCTGGAGACTAGCAGCGCGTTACGCCGATTGTTTCGAACGAAAAAGCGTCCGCCCTCGCTGGCAGCACGGGCCATGATCGCGCAATGAAGTAGAGCCCCCAAAAGGGCATTCTTGACACGCTTACGATAGCGTGTTACAATGGAATGTGACAGTCACATGAGATCGAACATACGACAAGTGGCGGAGCGGGCGAACGTTTCCCGAATGACTGTATCGCGAGTTCTGCAAGATCGCAGAAGCGAGGTCACCAGCGAAACTTACGAGCGAGTCCTAGCCGCGCTCCGAGACCTAAATTATGTGCCGGTTCGGACGGCAATGCAGAATCATCACAGCCGAACGAATGTTATCGGTGTAGTGCCGCACTCATCGAACGTTCTCGGGTTCGGCCTTGACCTTCGAACCTTGGGCGGTATCAGTACGCATAGCGCCGAGTTGGCGTACGATGTCCTTTTAATGCAGCGTGGTGAATCGGAGTGGATGGCGAACCGGCGCGAGATTCGCTTCCTCGATCGACGGACCGATGGGTACATCTTTATCAGTCCAGGTTCGACCGAATGGCGAGATGTACTCGCGCAGCTTACCGAGCATCAAATACCTGTGGTGGTTTGCTACCGCCGCGATGTGCCCGAAGGTGTAGCGTGGGTCGACCCGGATAACGAAGCACTTATTCGACTGGCAATCGATAGGTTAGCCAGCGACGGCCACAGGCGGATAGCTTACCTGTCGCCGCCGTCAAAAGCGTCGTGGGGCGACCAACTACTCGCTGACTTGTCCGGACGGCGGTCAAATTACGATGACGAGCAGCGGCAAGCCTATTTTCGCGAAACGGTGCGCGGGATGACGGGGCAAACAGACGGAGTTGTGCTTCGAGTAAGCGGTGACACCGACATTATGGTCACCGACGCCGATATCGATGTGCTGATCGACGCTGGGGTTACAGCCGCGTTATGCTTCACAGCGACGCTCAGCGCACAGTTGATCGAGCGATTGCGTTCACGAGGCGTGCGAGTGCCCAACGATATGTCGCTGATCAGCTTCGACTCAAGCAGCCAGAGCGCGCAGATGAATACAACGCATGTGTCGTTTAGTTACGAAACAGTCGGCAGATATGCAATGGAGGCATGGGCCGAGTTGGTAAACGGCCAATCGGCTTCAGACTGTTGCCGTATCGTGCCTGTCAAGCTTGTTGAGGGAATGTCGGTAGCCCCGACTCGACCGTAAGGGTCGGCTTGCGAACAAATTCGCACAAAGGAAACGAGTGAATATGTCTAGTACTAAATCTCTTAGAATATCGACGAAACAACGCGGATTTACTCTTATTGAGCTCCTCGTAGTTATAGCCATCATAGCGATTCTCGCAGCTATACTTTTCCCAGTGTTCGCTACTGCACGCGAAAAAGCCAGGGCTACGACGTGCTCGTCGAATATGAAACAGCTCGGCCTCGGCTTTATGCAGTACATTCAGGATTACGATGAGGTTTATCCTTGCGGCAACTCGGGTTGGGCGGGCCACACGATCTATCCGTACGTTAAGAGCAAGGACGCATTCACCTGTCCCAGCGATGTGCTTGCTGGCGAGGCAGGTAAATCGACCTACTGCTACGGTAGTGGTGCGAGTTGCCGGACGTGTGTGAACAATTGCGTCGAATCTTCGTACGGCTTCAACGGTCTCTCAATTCAAGTCACCGTCCCTATTCAGATGTCACAATTTACTGCGTCATCGAAGACGGTCCTTTTGTTCGAAGTTTCTGGATCCTACACCGATCCATCTGACCCTCTCGAATTTGGCTCTATCGAGGATCAAAACGGCGGGGCTGGTGCAATTCGCGGTGGTAACAGCAATGGGACCGGCAACCGCATTAACCGAGTCTACATGATGGGGCTGGACGGGCAAACGCCAATTCCCTCCGTATTTTACAAGGGTAATGACTCGACTCAGGAACTGCTTAAAGGCCGCCACAACGAAGGTGCGAACTATCTAGCCTGCGACGGACACGTCAAATGGCTGTTGCCGACACTGACATCAACCGGGAAATTCCCCGCGTCCCCAGATTGCGACCAGAACGGCGGGTCGGCTAACGGGACCGCTGCGTGCGGCGCTCCGTTTACGCCCCTCGTCAACCAGTGGAAAGCTGCGGGCACGAACGGACGCAACGGTGTGCAGCCCATCACTCTCACGTTCAGCTACATCTAGATCGAACAACACGAGCCGGCCGGCAGCCCGGTCGGCTCTTTCTAGTAACCGGTGAGTGAGTAACTTACTAGTTACGTCCTGCACAAACAGTACAGAATTTTTATGAAGGCAGGGCTTAGCCTGCGGCCATATGCGGGTCGACCAATGCGAGATAACAACCGCTGGGTTCGACGCGCGGAGTGTGTGCAGGCTCAGCCTGGTAAGGAAATACGAATGACCACGATCTCTCCGCGTCGCAACCAGCTTCGTGCTGCGGCTCCCCTCATCGCAGCGCTGTCGCTGCTCGCTTGCTCCTTTTCACAGGTCGCGACCTACGCCGCTCCCGGCATTCCGCCCGCGTCAGGCGTGCTGTTTGACCCAGCGAATCCCGCCGATCTGGCCGGGATCAACAAGAAAACGTTTACTGTCACCATCATCGACGACGCTGGCGTCAAAGCGCTACAAGCGTCCACCGATGCAGCCTCTGGATGGCCCGACTTTGACCTTCCCGCGCCAGCAGATGGTTGGAACTTGGCTGCCTACGGGGGTGTGAAGTTCGACGTGACCAATACCGGTACCACGGAAGCCACGGTTGGGCTCCGCATCGACAATGCGGGTGATTCGGCGTCGCGGCCCTGGAATACGGAGCTTGTCAAACTCGCGCCTGGTCAAACCAAGCCTTTGAGTGTGTCGTTCGGCGTCTCCTACCATCAGCGCGGCTTCGTTCTCGATGCTGCCAACATCGTGCGGCTGAAGGTCTTCCTTTCGAGCCCGAAACCGACGACTGTTCTTGTTATCAAAAACGTCAAGGCGTTCCCGAAGAGTGAGGCGCTCACCCCGCCAGCCCCGAAGCCTCCCGCGCCGGTAGACCCGAACGCCATCTCGCTGCCAGGCTTCAGTAAAGGCGGCGACCGCGATGTCGCAGTTGTGCCAGCAGCCTGGGTCGGCAAGAAGCCTCCCGTTGACGGCGACTGGGTGCAGACATTCAACGACGACTTCAATGGCACCACGCTTGACGAGAAGCTTTGGAATAATAAGCCTTTCGGCAACGGTGTCCAAACACAACTACAGCACTACTCCAAGCAAAACGCTGTCGTCGAGAACGGTTTTCTCAAGCAGATTGCCGAGAAGAGACCGGGGTTCTTCAATGCCGACCCGAAAATGGCGCCGAAAGCCTATGCGTCCAACTACATCGACACCTTCGGCAAATGGAAACAGCAATATGGGTATTTTGAGGCTCGTATCAAGCTCCCCACCGCGCGTGGATTGTGGCCAGCGTTCTGGATGATGCCCGACAGAGGGGAGTCATTCGAACGGCACGAGCGAAGCACCACTCGCAACGACGGCATGGAGTTCGATATCATGGAGCAGTTAGCCGAATGGGGCCCAGGCCGCTACAATATCGCGACTCACTGGGACGATTACGGTGCGGATCATAAGCATTGGGGCAACTCGTCCACATACTACGGACCAACCGCCGACAATTTCCATAATTTCGGCATGCTTTGGGAGCCGGGCAAGTTGACCTTCTACGTCGACGGCATCAAGAAGGCGGAGCAAATAAGCGACCGAATCGGGACCGCCCCCGAGCACTTCATCCTAAACATTCAGATTGGCGGATGGGCGACCACCGACGTTGACGACTCCAAGCTTCCGGACGCCATGGTCGTAGACTATGTTCGCGCCTGGCAGCTCAAAAGCCGCATGACGAAATAGCGCTAACGGCAAACTACGCTGCGCGCAATCGCAGCAACCGAGTTCGAGGGGGTGAGGCGGGAGGGCCTCATCCCCTCGAGCGTTTTTAGGGATGACTACGAAGATTCTTTGTTGCGCTTCCACAATCGCGAACCTGCTAGTACGCCACGAAGCTGGCGCTAGTTCACTTTGCCGTCCCTCGATTAGACAAACACTTATTTGTTTTAATATACCTATATTGATAAATTCAACATCTTTAGGTAAACTAGGATTAGGGCGATAAAAACCTAAAGGGCCGCCCTAACGCGTTCCAACGCATCAGCACCTTGACAACCCATCTTCGTAATCGGCTGAACACTGCAATGTAGTGGAAATTACAATAATATCCGCAATATCCGTGGATATTGCGACTCCAAATAGCCCAAATATCCACAACCGCAGCAATACCTGCACGCCAAGAACTAGTCGTATAGCAAAGTCCATTCGAAGTGGAGATAGCACACCCGCAGGACCCTCTGCTCGGGGCTTGGTCAGGCGTGAGCAGGGATTTTGCGCAAAAATAGAATCACGTTGCGCTATTTTGCACGCAAAACCGCCGCTGGAATGGTTGCAGTAATCGGCGGATAGAGCTAGACTATGCAATATCAGCTCGCCACCACCCACTTACGTGCGAGGCTAGTTACGACCTTCCTATATCGCCTATGACGGATCGCGACGCTAGGGAGGTTGATCGTTGACGAGAACCTGTCAGCCCAAAGGATTCATATCGATGCTATCGCTCATGTCCCGGATCGGAAGCCACACATCTGTCGTTCTCGCCCTCCTATCCTCCGTGCCCATCACGCTCTCGTCCGCCCGCGCCGATGCCCCTCCCGCAATGTTCCCTTTCGTAATCCCGTGGAACGACGCATCAAAGGGGACCGCAACCGACCTTTCGTACCTGAACGCTATGCCCGCTGGCGTCAACGGACCAATCGTCGTCAAAGGCGGCCATTTTGTCGAAACCAAGACTGGCAGTCGCGTCAGGTTTCTCGGGACGAACTTCACATTCGAATCGATCTTCCCCGCTCACGAAAGCGCCGACAAGATAGCGCCACACCTCGCCAAAATGGGCGTCAACATTGTGCGTATCCACCACCACGACTTTAACGACGGGATGTTGTGGGACAAAACGGCTAAGGGGCACACCAAGTTCGACCCTGCGGCGCTTGACAGGCTCGACTACCTCGTAGCGCAGTTCAAGAAGAACGGAATCTACGTTGACCTCAATCTGCACGTCAGTCGCAGCTTCACCGCCGACGACGGGTTCCCTGCGTCGATAGAGAAGATCCCCGGCGGCTCGTGGAAGCGGATTGATGAACTTGATCGGCGCATGATTGATTTGCAAAAGCAGTTCGCCAAAGACTATCTGGGCCACGTTAACCCATACACTGGCATGAGCTATATCGACGATCCAGCAGTCGCAATGGTGGAGATCAACAACGAAAACTCACTCGCCGGGTGGGGCAGCGAAGATATGACCTACTTCAACGCCCTCCCCGAGCCGTTTCGCGGTGAAGTTGTCGCCGCATGGAACGGCTGGCTTGCGAAGAAATATCGCTCATCCGCAGTCATGAGAAAGGCATGGTGGCCAAAAGTCACTCCGGCCAGCAGGGACATAGGCGACCTACTCACATCGTCCACGCGGTGGAGTCTGGAGGACACAGAGGGCGACGTCAAGCTCTCAAATGGCAGCGCATCTTCGTCCGTATCCGCGCCGTCGGTTGAGATAGTCAATCCCACTGTCGCTAATCCAGCGTGGCACAAGCAGATTCACGTTCAAGGGCTGACCCTCGTAAATGGCGAGCCTTTGACCGTCACCTTCCGCGCCAAATCCGATACGAACCGCGCGATCTCCCTGTACTCAGCGATCAACCAGCCCGACTGGCATCATACCGGCCTCGACACCACATTTCAGGTCGGTCCAGAGTGGCGCGACTACCGGTACACATTCACGCCGAGTAATGCATTGAAGGGCCTGGACCGTTTGTCGTTCGGCTTTGGTGGATCCACAGGCACGCTTTCGATCAGCGATCTCAGGCTCCGCCGCGCCAATGCAGACGACCTTGCCGACATCTCTCGCGCCTTTGAAACACGCTCAATGGACCTGCCCCTTCTCGTCAGCCCCGAACAAGCCTCCGATTGGCGATCGTTCCTCGTCGATACCGAGACCGCCTACGCGGACGAGATGCGCAAGTACCTGCGCGAAGACCTCAAGGTCCGTACACCAATAGTCGATTCTCAAATGCAGTTCGGCACGATGGCAGCCTTTCAGCGTGAAGCGGGCAGCGACTTTACCGACTACCACGCCTACTGGCAGCACCCCGAATTTCCCGGCGGCACGTGGAGCCAGACGCGCTGGACCATTCCCAACACGCCGATGACCGACGCCATCGCCGCAAATGGCAGCGAGTTGGAAGGAATGGCGGAATACCGGGTCGCTGGCAAGCCCTATACAATCACCGAATACAACGAACCCGCTCCAAACGACTATCAAGCCGAGATGTTCCCTGAACTCGCATCGTACGCCGCATTCCAGGATTGGGACGCCATCTTTCAGTTCGATTTCGGCGATTACGGCGTGAACCGCTCCAATGATCGCCTTCAAGGGTTCTTCTCGCTTCGAGGCAATCCCGCCAAGGAGGGCCTATTACCGGCAGTCGCGCTCATATTCCGAACCAGCACCATCGCACCAGCAACCTCCCGGCAAACGTTGCGCCTACCGGCCACCGCTGCGTCATCGACGCGGGACATCATGACATGGTGGCGTAACGCCAACGGGGGCAGGACGCCTGATCTACTCGCGTCGCGCTTCGAAAGCCTCGTTGACCCTAAGGCAAAGACCGCGTCGATTACCAAGAGCACCGCACCAGGGCCACTCTCGCTACTTCGCGCAGTTAAGTCGACGAGCGGCTCGCAGTTCATCGCTGAAGGAGCTGGCGCCGTTACCGGAGCGGGCTATGTCGGCGGACAAACCATTCGTTCAGGAGCAGTGGCGCTCACATTTCCAGAATTTGGCAACAACTTCGCCGCCTATGCTGTTAACGCCCTCGACGGCAAGCCGCTCACTCAGTCGACCCGCTTGTTGCTCACATTGGTGGGCAAGGCCGAAAACGCTGACATGGTATGGGACGCGAAACGCACGACGGTCAGCAACCATTGGGGGCACGGCCCAGTGTTGGCTGAGGGGATCCCGGCAGCGGTAATGATCGCGAACAAGAGCGTCAGGCGCGTGTGGGTTCTGGACACTCGCGGCGGCCGTGTGAAGGAGATCCCGGTCACATTGAGCGGTGGTGCGGCAACATTCACCGTCGGCCCGGAGTACGGCACCATTTGGTACGAATTAGCGGAATAGGGGCCACTGTTTCGACGGTCCATCGCTGACAGTGATTCTTAGTGACGACTTGTAGTCATTTGCGCCCTTCTCAGTGGTGAAATTCGGTCAAAATAGCAGATTCCGAGGGTCGAATCGGACGCTGCCAGATAACATACGAAAATAATCTCAAAAAAGGATTTTTTGTGCTTGACGGTGTCGGAACCATTCTGGTATGATCGTGACGAACCCTCGCGGTCAGAGTCGAAAGGCATGCTACCGAATGTCTGATAGCACGAGTAACAGCAAGACTTCTGAGACAGTAACCCCGGCCGCAAATTTCTTCAACCTCGGATCCGAGTTGTTGAATGAAGTTCAGCATACGCTCGGCAGTTCGCGCATAAAATCGCTGCGGTTAACGCTAGGACATCGGGTTATCAAAGAGTTCCCCGTATCCCCAGCCACTGCAATCGCTACCGTCGCAATTGTTATCATTGCGATCCTTGTTTCGAATCTCAAGATTGAAATCGTGAAAGAGCCGCTGCCAGATACGTCCCCAGCAGCGTCCGCTCCAGGAGGAGCCTCGTGATCACAAGCTTGCTCAGCGGTGAGCTATCGGAGCGCCTGCGCCAGTCGCAGCTGCGTTATGCCGAAGCTTCAGACTATGAGATCGTCAACCGCGCCCAGCGCGGCGAAGACTCGGCCGCCGAGTTCCTGCTCTACAAGTACAGGAACCTCGTCCGGACCAAGGTCAAGTCCTATTTCCTTGTCGGGGCAGAAAAGGAAGACCTGTTACAGGTCGGAATGATCGGCCTCTGGCAAGCAATCATCGATTTTCGCTCTGATAGAGCGATCAGTTTCCCCGCCTTCGCAAAAGTCTGCATCACCCGCCACATCATTACCGCGATCAAAACCGCCACCCGCCAGAAGCAGATGCCCCTCAACACTTCCCTCTCGCTGGAGTCGCCGTCCGACGACACCTCCTCCGACTGGAACCTGAGCGACATCATCCCCGGCAGCGGCGCGCTTGACCCAGAGGAGATGGTGCTGCGGCATGAAGACACGAAGCTGCTCCACGACACCCTGCAGGCCGTGCTGAGCGATTTCGAGTGGAAAGTGCTGTCTGGCTACCAGATGGGCAAATCGTACCGTGAGATCGCCGCAGAGCTGCGCTGCAAGACAAAGAGCGTCGACAACGCCCTCGCCCGCATCAAGCGCAAAGTAAGCGGCGTCCCTATCGGCAACGCCGACCTCAGCGAACTGCTGTAATCGCTCAGTTCCCCGTAAATATCAAAGCCCGCCCCGTTTACCGGAGCGGGCTTTGTTTTCGGGGGTCTGCGGCGCAACATCGCGGCGACACTCGGGTCTACCTAAGTATGGATGAGCTAACAAAGTCCGATTCGCGCGCAATTGCCGATAGCGAATGGAACGAATACCGGACATGGACGAAATTGACGTGGGCTGTATTGATCACCTTCATTTTCGTTGTATTCCCGTTGGTGGGCTATCTCAGTTCCTTGCTACACTGGACCGAGAAAGCCGCATTTGCCACTTTCGCCGTATTTGCGGTTTGCTACGGTTACGCTAACTATAAGCTCTACCACGTCGCATGCCCACGTTGTGGAAAATGGATATACAATAAGCCCAGGTGCCGGAACGACTTTACGCGCTATTGCCTCCACTGCGGATTGCCAATTCTCGCAAAGAGCCTCGACGAGTGACCAATATGCCTCCGCTATCACGCACTGAAGCCTCGCCGCACCGCCGCTCCTGCGGAGACACGGGTCCAGCGGCACGCTGGTGCCTCCCCGGCATGAGGGGCCGCCGGAGGCATCCTATACATCACTACTCTCACCACCAATCGCGCTAGCTGTACCGCTCCAGCCCCTTCGTGTTGCACGATCCATCGTACGCTGGCGAGAGCGTTGGGCCGTCGCACAGCGCGCGCTCCTCCGCAGAGCTGTGGATCAGCTTTACGTGACCGTCGGCGAAACCGATGATCTCGCCATGAGGGTGCCAGTATGTGCTCGGGTTTGCCCAGCGCTCGGTGTTATCTGGGAGCGAGAGGAAGTCACGCAACATCCGTGTCTCGCTTGGGCGCGCGAAGAAGCTAAGCGGCATGGGGTTCGGGGGCGGTGCGGTAAACGACGAGTAATCGGTGGGTTTCGCGCCAGTTGCCTTTCCAAGGCATGCGGTCTTGGTGCCGATGCATGTGTATTTCTGCCCGCCGACGCCACTTATGAACGTGAAGTTCTCTTTCGTGAACTTGTACGACATGCCAAAGATGTCCGCAGCCGCAGTACCGGCTGGCTCAACGACAGCGCCAGCGTCCACGCCAGGAAGTCCATCCTCGCGAGTGAATGGAACTGTAATACTTGTCGCGTCCGGCACGTTAATGTCGCGCTGTACGCCCTTGTCGTCCGCGCACCGAAACACTCGGGTGCCTCCCGAGTAGTCCGCCAGTTCGACGTGCAGCCCTCGCTCTTCGAGGGCGCCGCCGCGAGCAATCGAATCCGCCGCCACTCTGGGTCCAACTTGTGCTGTGATATTCCACGAGATCGGCATGCAGTCGTCGTTGTCCTGGGCGTACTGCAGGATGGCCCCCATGACGCTACGAATGTTGCTCTGGCAGGTAGACTGCCTTGCAGTTTCGCGCGCTTGGGCAAAAGCAGGAAATAGCAGTGCCGCAAGTACGGCGACAACCGAGATGGCGACGAGTAGCTCTGTCAAGGTGAAAGCATGCGTTTGTCGGGCTGGTGGCATCATTAGAATGAAAACTTATCGAGATGCAGCCTGTCCAGAGGCTCGTTCCTATTCTACATGGAGGTCTATTAAGAGAGATTATGCCACTGTTAAGACAGTGTTAAATTTTCGTCATTAAGGCCCAACAAGGCTCAAAAACAAGCAAAGGCCGTAGGCAACGCACCATTCAGTCAGGTAAAGTCGATTAGTAGTTTGGGGCTGGGGGACGTGTTGTGCAGGTGCTGGTAGTCGAAGACGAGCCAAAAGTGGCGGGTTTCATAGTAGACGCTCTCACCGATGTCGGCCACACGGTCGACGTCGAGTACACTGGCGTGACTGCAGCGGAAGCAATGGAGCGGCGTGCCTACGACCTCGTCATCTTGGATCACCTTCTCCCTGGCAAACTGGGCCGCGACCTCTGCGCTGAGGCACGTGGTCGGGGGAATATGACACCTGTTCTCATGGTCACCGCGCGCGATTCCGTCAATGATCGCGTCGCCGGTCTCGATGCTGGCGCTGACGACTACCTCACCAAGCCGTTCGCTATCGACGAGCTTCTCGCGCGGGTCCGCGCTTTGCTTCGTCGCCAGTCAACAGGGTCTTCAGTGATCGTCACGGTACAGGATCTTGTAATGGACACGACAAAGCGGGAGGTGTCCAGACGAGGGCGGGTCATCGACCTGAGCAGCCGCGAGTACGACCTGTTGGAGTTCCTTGCGCAGCACGCTGGCCGCACAGTGACACGCTCTATGATCGCGGAGCAGGTGTGGGGGGTTGATTTCGATACTGGGACCAATATCGTGGAAGTCTATGTCAGCTACCTGCGAGCGAAGGTCGATCAAGGTTGCAACGCAAAGCTCATTAAGACCGTGCGTGGTATCGGCTATCAGCTGGGCTAAATCACGATGACATCGCAACCCGCTCACCATCGGTCCACATCCCTGCGGTTCAAACTTACAGCGTGGTACCTGACCACCCTTGCCATCGTCCTTAGCATTATTGGCGCCGCCGCGTCTCTCTATATCCGCAGTGACCAGATCCGCGATGCGGACACATCGCTTGCCAACATAGCACGGGAAACCGTGGTGAGGCTTGCCGACACACAAGGCACAGTTATCCTCAAACCGCAAGACCGCAATGCCCGTCTGGCTGCCAAGCTGGGAGAAATCGACCACTTCGGACAGCTGTCGTCGGAAAGCGGTTTGTTTGTCCGCCTGAGCGAAGGCTCCACAAGTGAAACCCTGTTCGCCTCCAAGGGCCTCAAGCACTCAATGTGGGCGTACCAGCTGGGCAGCATTCCAACCCCGGCTGGCGGAGCACCCGTGATGCAATTTGTTGGTGTGCCTGGTGAAAGCCGGCTCAGGCTGGTAAGCGCTCGCGTTGGCTCCACTGGCACGGTCTTCCAAGCCGCCATGCCGTGGGATCGTCAAGAGGCCCAGCTTCGCGACACGGAGGTGCGCATTGGAGTATTGATCGTTGGCTTTCTGGTCTTGTCAGGTTTCGCCACTCAGTCTCTTATCTCTCGCGCCCTGTTCCCGGTTTCTCAAATCGTGTCGAATGCCGAACGATTGAGCGCAGACCGCTTTTCTGATCAGTTGCTGCCTCCGGTCGAGATTCCCGACCGTGAGATCAGAGACCTGGTCGACTCGCTTAACCGCATGATGGCGCGGCTGCATGATTCATTTCGGCGACAGCAGCAGTTTGCTGCCGACGCAGCGCATGAACTTCGGACACCGCTTACCATCATGCAAGGCGAAATGGATGTCGTGCTGCGCCGTGAGCGGACACCTGAACGCTATCGGCAGGTCATCGAAAGCGGGCTCGAGGAGACGAAGCGCCTTGCAGGCATTGTCGACGATCTGGGTTGTCTCGCGCGCGGGGAAATCGACAGCGCCGCCAGTGACACAACCGTTGACTTAACCGCCGTTACCGATCAAGTTGTTGGTTTGATGGAGCCCACCGCATCCACAAAGGGAATCGCCGTCACACTGCGCAGTCCCGACCATGGCGTGTTCGTCAAGGGGGATGTTGGTCCGCTCACGCGCGTTGTTACCAACCTACTTGCGAACGCCATCAACTATTCGCCAAACGGCGCTGGCGAAATCACTGTGAGTGTATCGCGATGCGGATCGGACGCGAGTCTTACCGTAACCGACCACGGGGTCGGCATCGACGCAGTCGATTTGCCACATATCTTCGAGCGATTCTATCGCGCGGACAAGGGACGGCGTAACGACGGCGGCCACGGACTCGGCTTATCCATAGTGAAAGCCGTGGTCGAGAGCTATGGCGGACGGGTTGCTGTGACCAGCACTCTCGGGACGGGCAGCCAGTTTGAAGTAGCCTTGCCGCTCGCGACGACGGGGAGCGAGACGACCATGACTCCCACCAACTACAACGCCCCCTCGGCAGTGAATGCTGTGGGGGCGAAATAGATGTAGTAACCGGTTTCGATTAGCTCGCGGCCATGTAAATGTCCGACGGGTCCCACGAGGGATTAAGCTTCAGGTGGTCGCTCCCACGCACTAATGTGCTGCGGAAACCGGGCCACTGGCGCATGTCGCATTTGACTTCTGGGGTGCAGAAACGCATCACGAGGCCAACACGGCGGCGGGTCGAGTTGTTCGGCATCGAGCCGTGGATCACGTTGTCGTCGTGGATCGAGATGGCGCCAGCTTTCAGGTCAAGCACCTCGGCATCGTCGGCGGTAAACTCGGTATCGCGCAAACGCGGGCTCGGAGCGGCTCCCCATGGCGACCCGGGATCTGGTGCGCCCAAGCCTAAGCGATGGCTACCGGGGATCACCAACAATGCGCTGTTATCGGCGTCGCAGTCGTCGAACGCCAGCCAAACGGTTACCGTCTCATGCGGCGTGAGCGGCCAGTAGCGGGCATCCTGGTGCCACGGAACTTGAGTGCCGTCGCCGGGATACTTGCAGATAAAGTGGGTGCCCCAGAGCAAAATGTTCGGACCGATGAGGTCCTCTACGATATTCAGGATTCGCTTATCGGTGGCAATGCTGAAAATGAATGGGCTTGTCTTTTCCCATCCTTTGATCAAGTTCGGGGTTTCGCCGGGCTCAAGCTGGCGGCACAAATCCTGAAAGCCAAATTCATTCTCTTCAATTTCTTCCTTGTCGAAGATCTGATACCCTTTCAGGTAACCCTTCTTGAAGTAGAAATCAACTTCATCCTGCGTCAGTACTTTCCGATTTCGGTCTTCCATTTCTCGATACACACTCCTTACCGGTAAATCAGCCACCGGCAGTTCAAGAAAACAATCCTCTGATGACAGGTTACCACGATAGCAAGATGCCGGGGATGGGCCGAATGGCGGATTGTCGCACTATATTGTGAAATTTTTCACCACTTGCCAGATTGCGCACCAGCTTGGCCCGGTAATCGCCTGGCTCCAAGTTGTCAGTTAATTTTTACCCGATCACCCCCATAAAACGGTGTTCGATGCTGGCAACCGACACATGCATATGCAATCGACGGCATAACCGGGAACCAAACTAGGCGGATTGACATTCTATATTGAGTAGGCTATACTCAATTAACGCGATAATAAATCGCATGTTTTACCAACCAAACGGTCGGGTAAGCCATTTTGAGAGGCAGAGCTAGCCGGAGCGCAGCCACCCACACGAGAAATAGGTAGGGGTTTATGACATTCAAGGATTACCGAGACATTGTGCGCCAGATGGAGCGCGACATGCAGATGATCAGCGATGACCTTTTCCGCGGATTTTTTGACCTGCCCGTCAGCGGGGGCAGATTTTGGGTACCCCCAGTTGATATCCACGAAACCGAAGACACCCTGCTAGTCAAGTGCGAGATAGCAGGAGTCAAAGCCGAGGATTTGCAGGTGGCATTGTCAGCCGATGACAAAATCCTCACCATTGCCGGTATGCGCAAAGAATCGCAGACTGAACGCGATGGCCGCACCCGCTGTCACCAGATAGAGATTTACTTCGGACCGTTTGAACGCGCCGTCACGCTCCCACAGGGCGTTTCCGTCGACCGCGACAAGCTTTCCGCAATGTACAAGGATGGCTTCCTTATTGTGACCCTCCCGAAAATTGAGCATGTTGAGGAGAAGACCTTGCGCGTAATCCCGATTACGAGTGAGCCGGATACAAAGATTGACGAAAGCGGCGACACCGAATCACCCGCAGCAGCGATTAAACCAGGCGGTCACGTTCGCGCGATAGTTAACACGATACGCTAGACGAAATGCCTGATGAAAGAACTATAAGAGGCAATGACAGATGACTGATATCAACGAGACTAAAAACTTAACTGCCAATGAGCCTGACGAAGCTGTGGAGGACACTCCCGCTACGAGTCCGACGCCGGTAGCGGCTCTGGTTGACACGGGTAGCGAGGTGCGTGCGATCGCCGACCCGCTGAACGGTGAAGGCGCGGTCAACGGCGACGCGGATCACTCGCTCACGATTCCTGGTGAGCTGGCCATACTGCCTCTGCGCGACATGGTCGTATTTCCCGTGCTGGTCAGCCCAATCGCAGTTTCCCGCGAGAGCAGCGTCCAGCTTGTCGACGAAGCCGTCGGAGCCGGTAACCGCATCATCGGTGTCGTATCGATGCCCGATCCGTCAGTAGAGAAGCCTACATCGAAGGATATCACGTCTATCGGTACTGCGGTCATCATCCGCATGATGGCAAAGGGACAGGACGGCGTCAAGATGATCGTGCAGGGTCTGGTGCGAATCCAGATTCAGCAGATTTTGCAGGAAGAGCCCTACCTGAAAGCGCGAATCAAGGTTCTCGACGACGTTATCCCTGAAGGCGACGACGTATCCGTCGAGCTCGAAGCTCTGCGGCGCCAGATATCGACTGTGTTCCAGCGTACCGTCGCTCTATCGCCTAACATGCCTGATGAGCTGACATCGCTCACAACCGCCATCGAGTCGCCCAGCCACATGACCGATCTCGTCGCGGCGCACCTCAACGTGCCACCGGCGGAGAAGCAGAAGATCCTGGAAATCATCAATCTGCCAGAGCGGATGAAAGCACTTCTCGAAGTGCTGAGCCGTGAGGTCCAGGTTCTCGAACTCGGAACCAAGCTGCAGAGCCAGGTTTCCACCGAGATCAACAAGACGCAGCGTGACTACTACCTGCGCGAGCAGATGAAGGCTATCCAGAAGGAGCTCGGCGAAGGCGAGGACCGCGGGGCGGAAGTCGATGAGCTACGACTGAAGGTCTCAACAGCAGGACTTACCGAAGAGGCGTTCAAGGAAGCAACGCGTGAACTCGACAGGCTGGCGCGTATGTCGCCGGGCTCGCCCGAGTACACGGTCGCCCGGTCGTATATCGACTGGCTGATCGCGTTGCCGTGGGAAACATCGACACCGGACAACCTCGATATCAAAGAGGTCAAAGCTGTGCTCGATGCCGACCATTTCGGCCTCGACAAGGTAAAGGACCGCATTCTGGAGTACCTCGCGGTGCGCAAGTTCAAGGCGGCAGGGGACCTCAGACAGCCGATCCTTTGCCTCGTCGGCCCTCCAGGCGTCGGCAAAACCAGTCTAGGCCGTAGCGTCGCCAGAGCCATGGGCAAGAAGTTCGTGCGCCTATCGCTCGGCGGCATTCGCGACGAGGCCGAAATCCGAGGCCACCGGCGGACTTATATCGGCGCGCTGCCGGGCCAGATCATTCAGGGGCTGAAGCGCGCAGGCACCAATAACCCGCTGTTCATTCTCGACGAGATCGATAAGGTCACGTCGGACTTCCGTGGCGACCCGTCGAGCGCTCTGCTCGAGGTACTAGACCCGGAGCAGAACAGCACGTTCCGCGACAACTATCTGGATGTTACGTTCGACCTGTCCAAGGTGCTCTTCATGACCACCGCAAATATGCTCGACACGATACAGCCCGCGTTGCGCGACCGCATGGAAATCATCGAACTGTCGGGCTACACCGAGGAGGAGAAGACCGAGATCGCAAAGCGGCACCTCATACCGAAGCAGCTCAGCGAGCACGGTTTGACGACGGAAAAGGTGACATGGATCGACGACGGCGTTCGCGCTGTTATCCGGGGTCATACTCGTGAAGCCGGTGTTCGCAACCTGGAGCGAGAAATCGCATCGGTAACCCGCAAAGCCACCCGCGAGTTCGCGGAGGGACGCGAAAACCCGATCGTCATCAATGCTGCGCAGGTGGAGAAGTACCTGGGAGCTCCGCGCTTCGAGTACGAAGAGGTCAAGGAACGCGGATCGATTCCCGGTGTTGCGACCGGTCTCGTCTGGACTCCGGTCGGCGGCGACGTGGTGTTCATCGAGGCGTCGAAGATGGAAGGCGGCAAGAGCCTGCAGTTGACCGGTCAGCTTGGTGATGTGATGCGCGAATCAGCGCACGCGGCGCTCAGCTACCTACGAGCTCACGCTACCGAACTAGGCATCCCGGCAGACTTCTATTCCAAGTCTGACCTGCACATCCACGTTCCTGCGGGAGCAATCCCTAAGGACGGCCCGTCGGCAGGCGTCACGATGGCGTCGGCTATCGCGTCGCTCGTCACGGGACGCGCCATCAAACCTCTGCTGGCGATGACCGGTGAGATCACGCTCTCGGGCAAGGTCCTGCCTGTCGGCGGGATCAAGGAGAAGGTGCTGGCCGCCCGGCGTGCCGGAATACGAACGGTGATACTACCAGCGCGCAATCGCAAGGATCTCGAGGAGGATATCCCCGAGGAACTGCGCCGCGACATGACATTCATCTACGCGTCAGACATCACTGACGTGCTCGAAAACGCTCTCGTCGACGCGCCACTATCGAAAAAGGCGCTCAAGAACGGCGCATCGAAGAATGGGCACGCCCACGGTCACAAGAAGGGCCACGAGCCGCTCCCGGTGCCAGTTACCAAACCCGCGTCGGGCGGCCTATCACAGCCCGTCGGGAACGCCAAACGCGGCGGGTGAGACGAACGCTCGCCGATAGGACGTCCTTCGCGGACGGTGCCAACGTGACGTAGGGCCCAATTGACGGTCGCGCATGTGGCACGGAGCGGCACAGAACGTTGGCATTCGTGATAAGCAGCCCGCTGCGAAAAGCTGCGGGCTGTTTTTGGCTCTTCATGCGCACACATAAAAGCCCGTTCCACATTCATTAGCGTACGTTAATGATAGCAATTCCTTATAGCAACCTGGCACGAATATTGCGGGTGTGTTGCTGGAACCCATTCCCAGAAAGACGTTCCTGACGCAATACATCGCTTGCCCGCGACTGCGGAGCACAAGTATTGCTGTCCCTAAGGTTCGGAGACCAGGATCATGCGCCATTTCGGCCGAGTACGCCTTCCTTTCGCACTCTCACTTGCCTTCTCACTTCTCGTGGGCATAGCCTTCACAGGCAGCGCCAGAGCTCAGACATTCGACGTTACCGTTGACTTGGCTGGCACCACTGCTTCACTCACGGGTACATTCGATTTAAGCATTCAGTCAACCGGGCTCAGCGGTACCACTACTACTGTGACGAACATCACTGGCCCAACCAATTCGACTTATCTAGGTATTTTCGGTCAATCGAACGCAAACGTCGCTGGTAACGGCGACGTTACTCTGACCCATCCCGGCGGTAGCCCGAGTTCGATCAGCCAGGTGTGGTTCTTCTATGACGGATCTCCTAACGTCTACACATTTTCTGTAAGTGCGGGTGCAGGCAACGGACTGACGAGTACGTTGTTCGACCTCGGTAGCCTCGACCCGCCTTACGGTTCCTTGACCTATGTTTTCGGCTCTGCTCCAGTTGCCACTGGCGCTTATTCAATCTCCAACTACAACTCCGGGTCACCAGCTCCCGCTCCCGAGCTCAGCACCTGGGTTAGCTTCGGCCTCATGCTGGCGCTGTTTTGCGTTGGGCTAGTCGTGAAGCGGCGACGGTCGGACACTGCGGGAGTGACCTCCGGCGGATCGTTGTCAGTGTAAGAAGGTTAGATTTGCCCCAATGGCAACACTCGTGGACGGCGAGGCTACTCTGGATTCTAATATCGCCTCGCCCCGCCTTGCCATCCACGTTGCCTCTCGGCATGTCTGACCCAATATTCTTAGACTACAATCATGCAGTTAGCGCGATATTGGATGCTCTAGCAATGTGACTGTCACAAATAATCAATCCTCATTAGCAACCTGGCACATATCATGCCAGTAACTGTACCGGAACCGATTCCCAGCTGACGTTCCGAATGCAAGAGAACCTCTACCCGTGACTGCGGATCACCGGTATCCCGCCATTCGGCCTCGGAGACCATGATCATGCAGTACCTCGCTCGTTTGCGCTCGTTGCGCTTTGCTTTAGTCCTGACGGTCACGCTTTCACTTCTCGCTGGCGTCGGTTCTGCGGGCAAAGTGTTCGCTCAGACCTTCGACGTCACCATCGACTTAACTTCGGTACCTTTAGTCCCATCTAACACTTACTACTTGAACTTGCAGTCCACCGGGCCGTCCGGTGCGACGTTCGTCTCCAACATAACAACGCCACCGAATTCGGTTTTTATTAGCGATTCTCACAACTCGAACAGCACAGCGATTGGCAATAGTAATATTCTGCTGTCCCACCCGGGCGGAGCTGCAAGTAATATTGATCGCCGATATGCTGATCCGCCTCCGTTCACGAATAACATGTTCCACTTTACTGTAATCTACGATCCCAGCAATTCGTTTTTTAGCACCTTTTCCGTGGCGGGCCAACCTAACATTAACTACGGCTCCGTTACCTACACACCAGGCTCCGCTCCTGTCACGACCGGCCAGTACTCCGTGTCCAACTACGTCCCCGCGCCCACCCCCACTCCCGAGCTCAGCACGTGGGTCAGCTTCGGCCTTATGCTGGCGCTATTCAGCGTCGGGCTGGTTGTGAAGCGGCGGACTTCGGACCGCGTAATGCCAACATTTACCGTATAATGACTCCATCACGAGCCAGCGCGTTCAGCCCATGCACTCCGCGCTGGCTTATCAATCACTAAAGGCCCCGAATTTGCGATTTCCTTGGTCGAAAGACTCGTCCGAACCACGCCTCGTCGCCTACAAGCCCTTTGAGTACCCCGAAGACAAGGCCGCTGCTCGCCCGAAGCGTTCATTCCGCTTCCCGTGGTCGAAACCGCCCGACGACGATTACACCAAGCCCCAAAAGTATGTACCGGTCGACTATTCCGACCCCAACGCGCCGCAGCCTAGCGGAATATCGAAGAAGGTCGTCGCATGGCTGGTCGCGGGCGGAGTAGTCTTGGGCATGGTCATCGGGATCGTCGCAGGAGTGAACTACCGCCGGTCGCGGGATGTACTTGTCTCGGTGAACGGCGTTACCATCACCAAACCTCGCTACTACGCGACAATGGAAGGGTCAACACACGGTTCCGTTCTGACAAGCATGGTTAACGATGAGTTGATACTCCAACTCGCCGCGTCCAAAAAAGTGCTGCCTACGGACGCCGACATCGCGAAACGGTTCAAAGGTATCGCAAGCACGCCGGGATACTCCACGGGACCATTGTCAAAGCTGTTGTCGCCCGCCGATATCCACCGCGCCATCCAAGTTGACCTCGCCCGACAAGCCGTCCTCGCACCAGGAGCGCACGTCACCGACCCCATGGTGGTCGCTTATTACAAACGCAACGTAGACCCGGCGAACCCGACGGCGAAGTTTTACACACCCGAATCCGTCACCGCGCAAGTCATTATCACGCCAACGGAGAAAGAGGCGGGCGACGCTAAAGCTCGGCTCGATGCCGGGATTGCCTTCGCGAGCGTGGCACTGCAATTCAGCCATGACCTTAGCAGGCGCAACGGCGGCATGCTGCCATCGGTTACGCGCGCCTCATGCCGCATACCGGGCCTGGCCGACGCCCTCTTCTCGCTCAACCCCGGCGACACCAGCAGTCCCGTGCAAATTCGCGGGATCTGGTGGGTGATTCGCTGCCTCGAACGCCGCCCAGCCGTTACCAGGAAGCTCGACGACGTTTTCCAGCAATGCTGGACCGACCTCGCCGTACAGCAAGTGCAGTCAACCAAAGGCGCCGACACCGACCGCGAGATCGCGGAGTTCAATGAGAAAGCAAAGATCGTCGTCTTCGACCCGCGCTACAACGATCTCTTCCCCCAGCGAGTGCGCCCCGAGGGGCAGTAGGTGCTCACCATCGAACGTAGCGATAGGGGTCGTCGCCGAGATCGAAATCGGTACGGTAATCTGGATGGTACATCGATGCGGGCGCGACGGTCTTTGCTGGCTTAATGTAAAGATCGTCTGCCAGGCCCGTAAAGCCTCCACCGCCAAACCGATCCCAAACGCGCACCGCGATTGTGTGCTTCCCTGGTGTCGCCTTCTCTGCCGGTATGGTATATGACCGAAGCTTGTTCCAGCCCTGCATCGCGCCTATCTGCTCGCCGTCGAAGAACGTCGCATCATTGTCGTCCACTAGCCCAAGAGACAGCGTTAACTCTTTCCCCACCAGCGAGAGGGGCAGAACAAAGGTCTTGCGCAATACTCCCTCGCCGTCTGCCTGCCATTGAGCTCCTTTGTAGCTTTCCCATTGTCCTGGCACCGACACAGTCTGCATTATCATTTCGTCGGCTTTAGCCAACACCAATTTTTTCGCAGCCTCGCTGATACCGGGATCTTCGTACCCCTTGTCTGGGCTCGGCGACGGCGACAGAGGCGACGTCATGATAGCTTTCCAGATGCCAGACGCAAGCGACAAGCGGTCCGCGACGGTAGTGTCGGGGCGCAGCGCACGCTCATCGTGGGTGAAGCTGCCACCCAGATTAGCGATGACTTGAGCAAGCCCACGAGTTTGCCGCCACCGTGTCAGCCTGTAGTAGGTCTTGCTGTCGGCGTCAAACTGGTTGGGATCCAATTGGCAGCAGACGATCACGCCCTTACCTACCACTCTACGCCCAAGCTGGCCCTCCGCGCCAATCTCCGCGCCAGCCGAAACCAGGCTCGTTGAACCGTTAACCCGCCAGCGTAAATCGGAAGGCGATAGACCCGCCGCTTCGGGCCAATTCGGAACGGACAGCGCTCCGCGATAGTCAGTTGAGGTCGTAATAGTCACACCGCTACCGGAATCAATCCTCGCCAAATACAGCACCTTGCCGCCAGCCTTAGCAAACGCTTCAATCTGCACAGCTTCTATTCCTGGTTGCTCGCCGACAACGACCAACCCGGCAGTTGCAGGTATTGTCTCAACTCGCTTATAGAGAAGACCAAGGGTGTCGAGCGTTTTCTGGCCATTCGGGCCACCTACATAGACAGCCTCGGCGCGCGGCGCTATCGGAGCAGTTGCCACATAGCGCAACAGCTGCTTACCCAACCTCTCAGCCACCGGGTCAACAGCTGCCTGATCTTCCAGGTCCAAAGTGCAAAGCGTTATGCGCCCGCGCCCATAGTCGAGCTCCATGAGAGGTGAATACGCCAGGTCAAACTCGCACTCCAACAGAGGCCGCCATCCGGTGAGATGCGGCTTCTCGACGGCCACACTGGCAACGCTTCCCCGGTTACCCCAGTGCCACCCAGCGTAGGGCGAACCGTTCTGCGAACGCTTGTAGGTCACGGGATACGCCTCAACAAGCGTCCCACTGCCCGTCCAATCTCGCAAGTCAGTATCGTCGAGGCCAGCGACTATCGGATTACCGCCTCCAATGCGATAGACACGACGAGTAGGGTGATACGTCGTCCGGAAGCCAAGAGCATCCCGCAGGTAATCGGGAGACTGCCCCATAACGAGCGCACGCCCCCCATGCCCAACATACGTCGTCAATTCCGCCGGGATTAATGCGCCGCTACTGAGAGCCTTGCGACCAACCACAACCAGTGGCGTCGCATCACCCTTCCACGGGTAAGGCTTATAGCCGAGTCGTGCGAGTAGCCTGCTCGTATCGCCCAGTGGGTCGAATACAGCAATCGGTCCCATCGCGGTAACTGGGCGAGAGGCAAAGACGCGAAAAGCAAACGAATCGGTCTGCGTCGAATCGCCTATTTTGCACGTAAGCGTCACTATGCCATCGCACTTCTCCATGGCGAGTTGCTTGGGAAGCATAACCTGTATCGGTGCAAATCGAGTCTCCGCGATGGCCAGCGTTCCCTTCCCAGCGCTCGCCCTCAGAGCCTTCCCGTTCACCGATATTGACCAGCGATAGGAGTATGTTTGAGGCGCACGCGTATCGTTCAACAACACGACCTGCTTATTAAGTAACGTTCCCGCGCGGAAGTTATGCGCCTGATCCGTGAACGCCGGCGAACCTCCGATGTAGACTAACGAGGGCGAAAGGGCGGCTTTCAAAGCGACTCCCGCTGGCGACAACTCGGGTTTGACAACGTCTACCGTCGCCTGATACGTTCCACGGCGTCCTGGAACGAACGGCCCTACGTTTAGCGTCTCACGGGTACCGCCACCGAAGCGGTAGCCAGCAGCCCACGGGAGAGCCCCTCCGGAAAGCCCCGACGTCCTCCAGGCTCGATACGTTTGAGTGTCGAAGATGGCCTGCAACTGCTGGAAGTCGGACGTATTCGAGAGAATCGACGCACTGTGCCAACTCGCGTATTGCTGGCCGGTCTTGAACTTTGTGCGGATCTGCTGCCGGTACTCGTCCATCTCGTTCTTGTAAGCGTCTTTGCCAAAATAAATGGCGCAATACTCCGACACGAACGGCTCCGTCCCTTCCGCCTGGCCGTCATCGTGACGCCCACGCAAGAACGTTGTGCCGAGAGGCGTGCCGAACTCAACCGCCCAGAATGGCGTTTCGCCGTTTGTCGCCCAATCCGACAGCCACTCGGCTCGCTCTTGCAGCGGGATTATGTTTAGGTAGGTATTGGTGTTGTAAACATCCCCTACATGCCCGCCCGCGTGAGTAAAGACCGGTCGCGTCGGATCGTGCTTCTTCACGACAGTGATCAACGCGCGGGCTAGATCACCTCGTACTTGCCCTGCGGCATTAGCGGGAATGACCGTTCGTCCTAAATAGCGGGGGTTTTGGTCATCGAACCATCCAAAGGCGTTCGCTGTTGTCCCCCACATCACGATTGATGCATGATTCCTATACCGCTTCAAGTCAGCGGCCATCCGCGCCTCGTATCGATTGCGTGTGGTCACCTTCCCATCGAGGTATGGCGTCATATCGTTAACGATGCCAGTAATCGGCAAACCGATTCGGTCCGCCCCATCGCTTAGCGCCTCGCGATACTCGAGGCTACCGCGCTGACCTGGGTCCATGGGCCAATCCTCCGCCAGGTTGAACCCGAAATCGGCAAGTTCTCGCAGATCCCGCTCAACCGCCTCGCGCCCATACCGCCCCGCATTGGTAGCAAGGCCGGGGCGAGCCCGAAACTCGGTTCCGTTTAGGAAATACTTGCGTCCATCAATCCAGAACTCGCGGAATCCAAATCGCTGTGCGTAATCGTCAGCGAGACCAACTCCCGCAGCTTCGAGATGCAACGTGTAAAGGTATGGCTGCCCAACATCCCAGAGCTGCGGGTTCGCCCACGGAAATGCCAGCGTCACAGTGGAGTCGCCCGCAGTCAATGTCGTGGAGGCGGTAAACCGTTTCTCTTCCTGCCCCTTTTCGTCCAGGACCTTTGCCGTCCATTGCACTAATCCCGCAACGGCTCCAGCAACTTCGACGGTAAGGCCAAGTTGGTGCTTCCTTACCGACGGCTGCACGAATACGTCCTCGACTCGCCCTCCTGACGGCGACGACTTTAGCAACACATCGCCGATCAATCCGGCCCTGGTCATCCAGTCATCAGGCGGTAGCGACCGGGCACCAGTCCAGTAGCCGGCAATGTCGCGATCACTTGGAGCGGCGACAACGAGTACCCGTAGAGTCGCAGTCGTTCCCGCCTTGACCGCCTTCGTGATGTCTACGGTTCCCGCTGGCCAATTGACCTCCCCACAGGCGACCCCGTTCACCCAAACGCGTGCGTCGGTCGAAACGCGAGAAAAATCAATCTCTATCCGCCGGTCCCCCCAATTGCTTGGAATTGCGAGGGGACGCTCATACCAGGCGCGTGCGCATGTGCCCAGGTCGGATTTCTTCCACGCGTTGCCCTGCCCACGCGCCACAAGCCCTGGCAGCCCCCAGCTCCGCCACGTTCCCGGAACACGAATCAGACCCCAGCCGCCATCGGGCGTATCCCCGACAGCAGGCATCCATCGCCACAGGCCGTTTAGAACAATCTGCCCGCGTGTGCTACTCAGCTCCTCGATAGGCTCGCTCCCCCATGTGATTGCTTGACCTGCAGGAGGCATGGCGTCAACCGCCTCTGTCGGCGCGTCGACACCCGGAGCTGCATGGACGATGTTGACTGCGGCTGCTAAAACAAGCAGCAGGGTGAAGCAAGTGCGAAATGTGGCAACGGTGCTCATAGTCGGCGTATTTCTTTCAATCTTGGAGTGTGAGAGATCGTGCGCGCATTGGGACAGGAGGCTGCCAACATTGCAACGAAAGCAAATAAGGCGATATACTGTAAGATCTCTTCAAGCTTGCGCGCCTAGCTGACCTTCGATATGCGATCGATCCACTTATCGTTTATACGCATAACCATTCTATCACGCACGTTGGTGCGTGTCAAGCGAATTCTGAGGAGCACGACATCAATCAATGCGCGTGCCCAGCCACAGCAACGCGCATCGGTGGTAGACCATACATAGAGAGCCATAAGGCGCCACCGTTGATCCCTCGCTGCGTTAGTCTGCTGCTAGGAAACAGGCGTTTCCGCACTCGCTTCCGCGATCAGGTTGCGCAACAGCCTATCGGCCACAGGGTGCTTCCCGTAGAAGTCGAGTACCGGGAACGCATTATACAGCGCTGATCCTTTGCCAATTCGCTGCCTGCCGATCAACGCTCCGCTATCGTATCCGCCAGCACAGCAGTACCCTGTTGCGAACCCAGCCGCCATCGTTTCGATTTCGCCGTCGGGCGAATCAAACCACATATGGCCGACGACTTCGCCCCAGTAGCGCCAATCGAGAATGCCACCGGTCTGCAAGCCGTCGAATACCCGGTGGCGCTTCCCGACGCACTCCCGGTGATACAGCCAGTCCCAGAGCCCGCGCGCCGTGATGCCTCCGCCCCACGGATGCGCTGGCACAGGGTCGGGTCCATTGGCTCGGTTCGTCTTGAACGACTCCGGGCTAAGGAATAGCGCTCGCGCTCCCAACTCTACGTCATGACGCAGCGACAACCAGCCGGCGGTATCGTCCTGCCGCACGGGTCCGACGACGATTACGGCATTCTCCCTTTCGGTCAGTGCGCCCATGTACGGGAGGCACGTGTATCCTCGCTCACCCAGCCACTCGCAAACAGCCTCATTAACGCCCCACATGAACAGCTTGCCAATCGAAGCGGTTCTCTCCTGTGATGATGACACTTGGAACGCCAGTCGGTCTCCGGTAGGCGCACCGCCATGCGCGAGATCTGCCGCAAATAGATATTCACCAGAGGGCAGGTCTAGTTCAATCTGCTCCTTCAAAACCGGGAACGCAAGGTCGCCCGGCTTAGCGACGTCAAACTCGACGACACGCTCCCACACCGTTCCCGTCGATGCGCTCCACACGCGAAACGATGCGCTGTATCGACCCGGGCGGAGCACCTCCTCGTTGGCCAACACCGCCTCGACTTCGATGGAGCTTCCCGCGTATCCATGAGGCGGCGTGACGAACAGGCACCACCGCAACGGCGACCAGCCATCCTCCAGAGTTTCGACAATGCCGTTTTTCCAACGACGCCAGAACGACCAAAGCCCCTCGCCCGTCATCGCGTGATCGAGCAAGCCGGTCAGGTTGTAGCCGCAGAACTTAGGATTGGCCCGCACCATGTCAAACAAGAGCCTGCGCTGCTCCGAATGGCGGGCATAGCTTTCCCGGAACAGGTCTACTGGGAACGCGTAAACATCTTCCATGCCGAAGCTGGTCCAGTCTGCCAGAAATCGCTCAGCCATATTGGAGATATACTCGCGGTCGAACAGATCCGCGGGCACATCAAACCGATCGAACCCTCGCGAATCGTCAATGACATTCATGAGGCTGCCAATTCCAGCCTCCGACAGGAACACAGGACGCGTCCCGCTTCCCATCGTCCTTAGCTTCTCAATCGACTCCGGGCTATTTGGAAACGCGGGATAATAGTGCGCATCGCCAGCCTGCTGAGCGTACCCGCCCTGGAGTTCGGCTGGGCAAGCCGGGTCACAAAGGGGTACCCCAGCGTGATCCGCACCCCACTGCGCCTCCCACTCACCACTTCCAGGATTGCTGACCGACCCCACGGTAAAGTCGTGATCCCAACGCCC
Source organism: Capsulimonadaceae bacterium (assembly GCA_036504535.1). Classification (GTDB taxonomy): domain Bacteria; phylum Armatimonadota; class Armatimonadia; order Armatimonadales; family Capsulimonadaceae; genus JARLGU01. The sequence continues at coordinate 7,161 of DASXUY010000014.1, read as the reverse complement.
GCTCCCGAGAAGCACAAGTCGCGTCGGATCGAGTTGGCGCAGCTTTGGAAGGTAGTCGACCGCGCACCGAAACACCTCGCCATCCCGCATTTCGTTGATCAACCCCCAAATCGTGACGCAGGGATGGTTCCGGTCGCGCCTGATTACAGCGTCGAAGCTGCGCTCATATCGCTCCCGGACCGCTGGACCCGCATCGAAGCACCATGACGCTAGCGTTTCCTCGTAAACCATCAGCCCTAGTTCGTCACAGAAGTCCAACTGCTCCGGAAGGGCCGCTCCCGCGATCCAACGAATGCAATTAAAGCCCGCTGCCTTCGCCATGATCAAGTCCCGCCGTGCGTGATCGGGATCAACCGGCGTCACTTGCCCAATGGGGTAATGGTTGCCCGTGTGCGACGAGCGCAGAAAGATCCGCTTGCCGTTCAGATGGAAGTAGCCGTCCACGACGCGAAAGTCGCGAAATCCGCATCGCACCGCCATGAGAGAATCACCGACGCGAGCAGACACGTGGTACAGGTATGGATCGTCGAGGTTCCACAGGCGTGGATTGGCGACGATCACCACCGCCTCGACCGTCGACAACCCAGCAGCAAGCACGACTTCGCCAAGGTCTACGACCTGATGAGCACCGACTTCCACTGCGGCCTCTGAGGTTAACTCTACAGTAATGCGCGAAACCGCTTCGTGTCCCAAATCATTCGCGACGGTGACGCTCATACCAATCTGCCCGGTCGATGAATCGGGGCACGCAAATATGTCCGCAATGCGAAGCGACGGAACGACTGCATACTCGACAGGAGCGACAATCCCCGCGCTATTGAAACTGGAACCGGGAGTTAGGTGCGCTATTGTCTTCTGGTTGCGATGGGGTATTTCGTCCAATACGACGCCGTCAATTCGCTCCGACCCCGGCTTCACGATGCGCACCGCAAGCAGGTTATCCCCGGCCAGCACCCGTTCAGTCACATCGACCTCGAACGGCGAATCGGCTCCTTCGTGTCGAGTGGCCCATGACCCGTTCAGCCAGACATCCGCGAAGTAGTCAGCTCCCGCGAATTTGAGGATGGCGCGCTCGCCCGCTCCGGGCAAATGCTCGGGGAAGAACGAAAGCCAGAACCAGGAAACGCCCTCATGCCTGGGAAAAACCTGCTGAACGATTCCCGGGACTGGTGCGGGCATGCTATCAGCTCGGATGCCGAACTGCCACTTTTCCGTGAGCCCCTGATTATGGGGATCGACTGAGATCCGCCACCCAGCGTTCAATGTCTGCTTGGTCGTCATGGTTCTGCTCTCCGTATCGAGCCGCCTGCACTCGTTCACCGTTGATACCTGATCTGGTGGCTCCAACTTTGCGTTATTGTAGGTGGGCGAGATCGAGAAGTCCATGTTCTATCGGAAGATTACATGTCGCATTGTCTGGTCGATGGTCCGTAAAACACCGCGAGCCCGCAGCGTAATGCTGCGAGCTCACCCTGTGTCATGAAATTGGCCAAACAGAGATCACCCCGGAGGCCAAGCCAGCTTGCGCCCACCGAGGACATGAACATGCAGGTGGTCGACCGACTGCCCGCCATCGGCGCCGTTGTTGATCACGACGCGGAACCCTGTTTCCGACACGCCGGTCTCAACGGCGACCACTGCCGCCGCGCGCATCAGCTTTCCGAGGAGAGCCGCATCCGCATCACCGCTCGCCGCGATATTGTCAATATGCCGTTTGGAGATCACCACAGCGTGGGTAGGCGCCTGCGGGTTGATATCGTGAAAGGCGAATACATCATCGTCCTCGAAAATCACATTTGACGGAATCTCATGCCCTGCTATTTTGCAGAAGATGCAACTGCTCATTGGAATGCTCCCTTTCATCGCTCAATTGCGCCGCGCTCACTAGACCACACCGATCAGCGACTGCTTCGGCGTCATCGCCAACACCCGTTATGGTAACGTCCACAATCTGCCCAATCTCCGCGCGCTCGCCTGGAAAATGAACGCGCACATACGTGTCCGTGTAGCCCGACATGTACCCTGGCTGACGTCCTCGCCCTTCAACCAACACCGGCACCGTCTGGCCGTCCAGCTTGCGCGCATACTGAGCCTGTGATCGTAGGCAAACTTCCGCAAGCGCCTTGTGGCGTCGGTCTTTCTCCGTGTCAGAAACATCGTCCTTGAACGTCGCCGCCGCGTAGGTTCGTTGCCGGGGCGAATACCGAAACAGGTGCGCACGAATAAACGCCATCTCTTCTGCAAACGCCATCGTATTCGCGAACAGTTCAGCCGTCTCGCCCGGAAAGCCTACAATGATATCGGTTGTGATCGCAATCCCCGGCACCGCCACCCGAAGGCGAGCCACAAGATCACGATAATATCCCGTATCGTATGGCCTCTGCATTGCCTTGAGCACCGTATCGTCGCCGGACTGCAGCGAAAGATGCAAATGTGGGCAGATATTCGGGTGTGACGCCACCGCCGCAATCAACGCCTCGTCGGTTTCGATTGGCTGGATAGACGACAACCTCACCCGCTCGATACCCGGCACATCCGCGACCGCCAGCAGCATGTCAGCAAGGCCGATGCCGCCGTCCCGATACGCCCCAACACACACACCGGTCACCACTACTTCGCGCACGCCGTGATGCGCGATAACCCGCGCTTCCTCGATCACCGCATCGAACCGACGGCTCGCCATTGTGTTGCGAGTATACGGGATCGAGCAGAACGCGCAAAAGTGCTCGCAACCGTCCTGCACCTTCAGCGTCGCGCGAGTGCGCCCCAAGCTGCGGGGACGCGCGCCAGCAACATCAAGTGACAGCAGCCCGGCCTCCTCGGGAAAGACGGCTATGCCATCACTAACCGCTGCCGGTGACCCCGAATATTGCACCAGCTCTGGAAACGCCGCCAGAGTGTGATCCGCCACACGCATCTTCTCGCTGTTGGGCACCAGCAGCGCCGCGCCCGCAACCGTCTCGCCGGTATCGATCGCAAGCTGCGCAAAGCAACCCGTGAGCACCACCCGCGCTCCGTCCTTCTGTCGCGCCGCACGCCGCGCCATATAGCGCGACTTAGTGTCCGCCGATCCAGTGACGGAGCATGTGTTGATAACGTAAACGTCGGCAGGCTGGTTGAAATCGGCAACCTCGAACCCACGCGCGACAAACGAGTCGACGATCTTATCGATCTCGTATTGGTTCACCTTGCACCCCAAATTAGCAAAAGCCGCCGTAGGCATAAGTACATACTCCCTATCAGGTTGTCAGTTTACCGCAGCCCACGTAGGGTGTCAACCAGCGTGTCGCTGAAGCATTGCCGCGCTTCCCAGGGTTGCATCGTCGCGGTATGCTTATGACATGAGTTTGACGAGAGAAGTTCGAGGCGTGCTGTTCGACCTCGATAACACCCTGCACGACCGCGACGAGGCATTTGTCGCGTGGTCCTACGCGTTCGTCGCCGATCACCTGCATGTAAGCGACCCCACTTTGGCCGATAGGCTGGTCTCGCTCATCGTCGAGATCGACGATGCCGGAAGAGGCGACAAGCTGAGCCTGTTTGGCACATTAAAGCAGCTCTGCCCGGCCGCCGAAATGACACCGCCGGAGATGCTTGCCGATTTCTTCGCCACCCGCACCGATCACATGCGCGTCGACGATAGCGTGCCCGCGCTCCTCGCGGAGCTACACCGCCGCGAACTCCCATGGGGCATCGTTACCAATGGCGGCGTCGAGCAGTGGGATAAGCTCCGCGCGCTCAAACTCGACATCGCCACCACCGCCATCATCGTCTCCAGCGACTTCGGTCCCGCCAAACCCGACCCTACAATCTTTACTGCTGCCGCAGGCAAACTCGGAGTCGCTCCCGAGCATATACTCTTCGTCGGCGACCACCCCGTAGCCGATATCGCTGGCGCACAAAGCGTCGGCATGATGACCGCCTGGCTCAGCCGCGACAGAGAATGGCCCACAGATATGATAGACGTCGGTCCCGACGCCATCCTTGATGACATCGGCGATGTAGCGTCTCTCCTCACGTAGCGCCGCGCCCCTTGTGCGACATATTCCACTACACCTGCGGCTGCCGTCCGAGTCGGCGAAGGCCGCCGCTCCGCCCTTACACGCCGCGCCTTTAGTCGCCAAGCTCTTATTTCCATCCCCTTGACACGTCACTCAATCCATGTCACAATAATGCTATAGCATCAATTGCAGCAATTGCGGGCGTCCATACATAAGCAAAACATCACCATGCACACACCGGTCACTACATCCGAACGCGTCTACAAAGAGCTGCGGCAAATGGTCTTCACCGGCGAACTCGCTCCTGGAGAGCGGCTCGTACAGCGCAAGCTTGCCGGACGCCTCGGAGTCAGCAGCATTCCCATCGTCGAAGCCACCCGCCGCCTCGAACGCGACGGGCTCGTCGTATCCCACGCCAACTGGGGCGCGCAGGTGCAGATATGGACCGACGAAGATGTCGAAGCCGCCTATCTTGCCCGCGAGGCTCTGGAAGGCATCTGCTGCCGGCTGTTCGTGCAGAGAGCTGACGATATCCAGCGCGCCGAGTTGGTGGCGTTGGCACGGCGGTTCGACGAGCAAGTGATCAAGAAAGACTCGCACGGCTGGCTGGAATCGGATATGGCGCTGCACAACCACATCGTGCGCTCCACTCGGGCACAGACCCTCATTCACATTGCCGACAGCTCGTTCCTGATCACGATGACAATGAGAAACGCCCACAAACGAAGCCTTGGCTCTGACACTATATTCCCCGACCCCGGTGTCCACGACGACATCGTGGCTGCGCTGCTCGGAACCGATCCCGACGCCGCCGAACAAGCAGGCCGAGCCCACATCCGCCGCGCCTACGAGAAACTCAGAGCAATCGACGCAGCGATGGCAAACACTCCGATTCTGAGTGCCCAAGGGGTACTTTCAAGCCCTTTTGAGCCGTAGGTTTCAACCTACGGAGGCAGATTACGTCTCACCAACCCGCCATGGAAAAATTCACCATTAGTCGCGACGACACCATCTACGAAGCTTGGCCAGATATCGCACTCACTCCCACTGGCCGTCTCGTTTGCGTCTTCTCAGAGTGCAGCCACCACGGAAACCGTTCCTACACGCGCATTGTCACAACGCACTCCGATGACCGCGGCCGAACATGGTCCGGCAAATCGCCCGTCACCGAGCCGCTCCATAAGCCATCGCCGGATCTTCCGCACTGGAACTGCGCTCGCGTGGTTTCGCTCAGCGACAGCAAGCTGTATGTCACCGTAGACACCATCGCGGGCGGTCACGAAGGCAACAGCGACGATGGAGAGCAATGCGTCTGGCTGTTCGTGAGCAGCGATGATGGATTGACGTGGACGGGTCCGCTGCCAACACCCGTTGAGGGGATCGTTCCCGACCGATTAATCGAGGTGAAACACGGCGATAGTATTGGCCGCTGGATATTGGCCGCCCACAAGATCATCGACGAAGTCTGGGAAGAGCGCGCCTGGCTCTCCGATGACTGCGGGGCGACATGGAGCACGCCGATTACGATTGCGCGCGACCCTGAGCTAAAGTTGTGTGAGGGCAGCGTATTCGAACTGCCCGGTGGCGAACTCTGCTGCCTCATGCGCGAAAACTCGTTTCAGGGGCTGGACGCGTTCAAATCGGTCTCGCGCGACGGCGGGCTCACATGGGGAACGGTGACTTCGTTCGCGCTCCCCGGTTGCCATCGCCCAGTCGGCGGCCTTCTTCAGAGCGGACGCGTTCTGGTAACACACAGATTCCTGCAAGGCGGAGCTGGTTGGCTCGGCTGGTGGACACAGAACCTATTCGCAGCCTTAACCACCGTTGAGTCATGTCTCGCGGATTCACGAGGCGGAACCAGCACGCGGATCATGCCGCTGGATTATGACCGCAGCCCGGTGGCCGACACTGGTTATTCTGGCTGGGTGCAGTTCCCTGATGGCGAGATTTACGTCGTCAACTACATCGTCGACGATGCCCCCAAAGCCCAGATACGCGGCTACTCGATTTGGGAATCCGATTTTATCCTGGAACAGACGAATGGTGGAGATACAAAATGACACACTTTCTTACGGGGCTCGTGGCAGCGCCCTTCACGGCTTTTCACGGCGACGGCACCGTCAACCTAACTGTGATTGAGCACCAGGCTGCCGCTCTTGCGAATGCAGGCGTCACCGGCGCGTTTGTCTGCGGCACAACGGGCGAGTACGCTTCTCTCACCGTTGACGAGCGCATGATAATTGCGCGGCGGTGGGTGGATGTCGCAGAGGGAACCGTGAAGGTGATCGTCCACGTTGGGGATAACTGCCAAGCCAACGCCGAAACGTTAGCTGCTCACGCTAACCGGATCGGGGCCGACGCAATAGGCGCCATGGCACCCTACTTCTTCAAGCCAACGGTCGCCGGACAGATCGTCGACTATCTCGCCCCAGTCGCCGCCAAGGCTCCCGCTCTGCCGTTCTACTACTATCATATCCCATCGATGACCGGCGTCACTGTTCCCGCTCCAGCGATCATAGCAGTAGCCTCCAAGCAGATCCCCACATTCGCTGGCGTCAAATTCACCGACTCTGACATCCCACAATTCCGCGAATGCGTCACATTTCATGGTGGACGCTACGATGCGCTGTTCGGACGCGATGAGTTGCTTATCGACGGCCTCGCGGCGGGCGCATGTGGCGCAATCGGCAGCACGTACAACTTCGTAGCGCCTCATTTCCTCCAGCTCGTGCGCGCCTTCCAAAGAGGCGACATTGCCCGCGCGACTTCACTACAACTACAGGCAACCGCGCTCATCGACATCGTCTACGGCACGTTCGGTGGTCTCCCCGCCGCAAAAGGGCTGATGGCCCACCTGGGCATCGACTGCGGTCCTGTACGCCCACCGCTCATTCGCTTCTTGAGCGGCGAGCTCGACCGCCTGCTCACGACGCTCAATGGGGCGGGCTACGATGACCGGTTTTTCGCGTGAATGAGCACGGCACCCGTTTCTTAGGCTCGAAGTTACGAAACGGATTCAGGATGCCCTCTGAGGCCGGGCGGGCCATTTCTAGTCCGCCGAGGACGGCGAATTGTCGCGAGGGGGTTGGCGGGTTTAGCGCAGTGTGTGGTTGTAGTCTTATTGGGAAGAGTGTTGGACGTGTTGGGGTTGTTTTTTTGT
>DASXUY010000013.1:0-57061 GCA_036504535.1 Capsulimonadaceae bacterium | reverse complement strand
AGAGAGGCGCTGACTGAGGATAGTCGCGATACTGCATCAAAGGCTCCTTAGATCGAATCTAACTACTAAATTCGACCTAGAAGCACCACATCCTCCTATCTTGCGAATGATTGCAGAATTCTTTCACAGCCCCTGAAGTACGTGGCTAAAGAGTGTCTGAATGTCCCTCCGGGACGCCGGAGGTCTCCCCGATTGTGCACTGCATTTCCGCAGACAGAATATAGACCGCGCAGATTTGTCGCTCATATTTGCCGCCCTCCACGTCCCGGAGCGACAATCGGAAACATTATAGCCCCGTACTTCCAGTGCGGGGTCGCACCATTCCCACGCACCACCGCGCACTGAAGTACGCGGCTAGGGAGTTACGGAATGTCCCTCCGGGACGTCGGACGATAAGCCCGATGCCCACTCCATTTGTGCGGACAGGGTGTTATCGGCGTGATGGCGCTTCTGGTTCCGGACATATTCCACCACCGGTTTCAAATTCCGTTTCGCCAACGTTAGCGCCCCGTAGCCCGGTTGCCACGTAAGGTTGAGTCGATTACGGTCGAGGTGGTTGATGTAATGCGCCGATTTACCTTTTAGGTCCTTGATTACGTCACTCAACGCCAAGGTTGGCGGAATAGTGCAAACCAAATGCACATGGTCTGGCATACCGTTAAGAGCATAGACAGTGATCCGCGCTGAATTGCAGAGCGTCTCGATATGCTGGTACAGCGGTGCTTCAGTGGTATCGCCAATGTACGGTATTCGATCCTTGGTTGCCCAAACAAGGTGATAATAGAGCTGTATGTAGTTGTCGCTCATGTTTGCTCCGCTCCACGTCCCGGAGGGACAATCGGAAACATTATAGCCACGTACTTCCAGTGCGGGGTCGATGTGCACACCTTATTGGCACGACCGCGCTCTGATGCGATGCGCCGTACGATGCTGTATGCCAGGCGCACCCGCGCAACAAAACACCGGCTCCAAGCGACGCGTGTTGCGGAGCTTGGAGCCGGTGTTGGAAAGCGGTATGCTTAGCGGATAGTTAGCGCTGAGCGGTGGCGGGCTCGGCGATGATTGCCGGGGTGGACGATGTCTCGTAGTAGCCAAGCTCGACGAGAAGGTCGGTGGGGTCCGTGTCTAGGAATTCGGACACGGCGTTGATGAACTCAGCGGACGGGCCATTCAATGCGCCTTCCTGCAGCGGTTCCATGTATTCGGAAGTCTCCATCGCAATCTCCTACATTGGTTTCACAACGGCGACGAGCACTGTGCCAACGCCGTGCCGCTTCAATGCGGCTCACGAAAACCGAGATATTCTACCACGGCTATTTTGCAATTACAATCGATGCCGATACTATTATTTTCGCCATTTTTGAACCGAATGCCCCTGATTAGGACGCATCGGCGCCTCGGGTGGCTCCAGAAGCCGCAAGTGGGCGCGTGAAACGGGTGCAAGGTATACTAACGGCCATGATTTCCAACGGTTCGAGCATCCTAGAAAACACGGCAGAGCGGCCGCTGAGCGAAAGCTTGAATCAGTTTCTCGACGGTGCCTCGTCGGTCAAACTGGCGGTTGGCTACCTCTTTATCGAAGGGCTGATTCCCTTACAGGCATCCTTAAGCCGCCTTGATCACGCGTACCTTCTGATCGGCAATGTCGTCAACCGGATATCCGAAGAGAATATCAGACTGGAGCAAGCGTCCAAGCCCACCGCAGCCGTAGGGAACGAGAAGGATTCGTTTGCGAAGGGGTTTCGCGAAGACCGCAATAGGCAGGCAGCCCTGACAGCTCTGAACTTGCGTCAGACAATCGACAACTTGCCGCAAACTGCAGCGGTCGATTCGACGCTGGTCTCCCTGGCTACGTTGATCGCTGAAGGAAAGCTGGAAGTAAGGCTGTATACGGGAGGACGCCTGCACGCGAAGGTCGCTCTGGTGGAGTATCCGGAGGCAGACGTGCGCTCGCCAGGTGCAGCTATTGTGGGAAGCAGTAACTTGACGTTGCCAGTGGACAGTGCCGCCTATGACGCCAACTGCGACTTAGACATACTGCTAACCGGCGAGGAAAACTACAACTCGCTTAATGCCTGGTTCGAAACACGCTGGGACGCTGCTCAAGACTTCCGGAAAGAGCTGTTCGAGGAGTTGGCGCGACGTTGGCCTTCTGAGGCCACACAATCCTGACACGGGAACCGGTCAGATCGTTCGTCTGCTTAACTTCGTCTGCGTCGAGCGCCATATCATATTGCGCTTCTGCTTGTGCCGGCGGCACCAATGCCGCAGGATGTGAATATCGCATAAAGACCTCCTCGTCTTTATTACCTTCAATATACCACACCTTAGCACACCCGACGCGGAGTCTGGCAACAATTGTGATATATACCACTCGGCCATTCATATTCTTGGTAGGATGACCGTGAAAGCTTAGTGTTTTACTAGCAAATTTTATACCAATAGTATAGAATCCGGCTTCGGCATGGCTTAAGCTTGTCCTTTGTTCGACGAATTCGCGCAAAGGCCCATCCTGGTTAGGGGTTTCGTATGATAAGGTCAACCAATTCAGCGGATGCCGCACGCGCCGCCCTTGCCCTGCCGACGAAGAGCGTCATACTCCTCATCGGTCCCACCGACACAGGTAAGACGACGTTCGCGCACAATTTGATCCGTAGCGCTCTTGGAGAATCGTCGCCGCCGATTGGCTACGTTGATGGTGACGTCGGCCAGACCGAAACCGGACCGCCCGGAGTGGTCAACGGGATCGTCATCACGGCGAAAGAAGCCGAAGAGCCGCCGCGAACGTGGCCGCGTATAGGAGGAGCGTTTGTTGGCGCTACTTCGCCAGTTCCTCGCCCGATGGAGTGGGTCGCCGCAATCGCAGTCGCTGGTCGCAAGTGCCTTCTGAACGGAGCAGACCGGGTGATTGTCGATACTCCGGGCTGGGTTGCAGGGCCAAGCGCGGCGACGGTCTATCGCGCGCTGATCGATATCATACAGCCCGATCTGGTTCTCTACTTCGCTCGGCTGAACGATCCCGCGACCCTGCTTAACCTGTTCAAAGGCCGCACGCCGCCCCCGCTAGTGGCCATAGTTGAGCACGACAACGCCGTAACTCGCAAATCTACGAAGACGCGGCAGGCACGCCGCTTCGCCAGGTTCGCGACCTACTTCGAGGGCGCCGTATCCCATACGATGCCCTGGGCAAGCATCGGGCTCGTCGGCACTCATCTGGGCAAATCCCCCGCCCTTCCGCGCCACATCCTCAAATTCATAGGCGACACCCTGAGGGCAAACTGTGTGCATGCGTCGCTGCTGCCCGATGGCGGTGTCCACGCGGTCATCGAGACCGTCAGCCCGGCGTTCGGCCGGGTGACGGCCATCGAAGAGCATTTCAAGACCAAGCCAGTCGTGCTGACGTCCACTGAAAGCTACGACCACCTGCTTTGCGGCCTGTATGATACCGCCGGTGAATACATCGCCGCCGCGCTCATTCAGCGCATCGACTTCGGAACCGAGGCCATCACACTTCTAACGCCCCTCAAGCACGCCGCCGCCATCGCACAGGTGGTAGGTGGCGCAGTGCGTGTCACGCCCGATGGGCGCGAACTCGGCGAGGTGCGGCCCGGGATGATTTAGGGACTACTCCAGCCACGGAGCGAGCCTCTCTGGCTTTTCGCAGAGCCATTCGAGACCCTTTCGGGGGGCTCCGCCTTCATCTACCCACGGGTGATAGCCAAAGCCGTGGAGGCCATTACCGTCCACGCGGTCGCGGCGGGTGGAGATGGCTTTGCCCGGACGCAGTGCCCAGCCCATCCAGCCTATCCCTGCGTCGGCAAGCATGGGCAGCGTCCACTTCAGGTACTCGGCGCGCTCGAGATCATCGGCCGCTCCCATCCCTGTCTCGTTACAAAGCATCGGCTTGCGCCATATGGTCCGCAGGCGATGAGCATGAGCAATGGCTTTGTCGAGGTCGGCGGGGTCGCCAAGGTATGGGTGGCAACAGAGCACATCACTCATCGGGGCAAACGCTTCGATGTTGCGGCCGGACATGGTGCCGATAGTGATGGGCTGCTTGGCTCCTGATCTCAGGACAATGTCGCGAATGGCCGCCATCCACCAGATTTCTGCTGCGGCGGCGCTGTCGGTCGGACTCGATGCGCCAGGCTCGTTACACAGGTCCCAGATTAAGATACGGTCGTCATCGGCGAGCGGGGCAACCAGAGCTTCGACATAGTCGAAGTGTGGAGTGAGGTCGCGATGCAAGGTTTCCATGTACGTGCCGCCGTAATCGTAACGCGAGTCATGCCAGCGGTTGAACAGGCATGGCATCGTCTTCATTCCTGCCTCATCGATAGCGGCGACTGCATCCTGGAACGCCGCCGTGACGCCGTCGGGATCCGCCATCCACGCGGTGAACTCTATCCAAACCCGCAGGGTGTTGGCGTGGAACTGTACAGCGGGCGCTATCTCATCGCGGAAGCGGTGTGGGTCGTAGTTCCACCAGGCATCTTCGATGCGAGCACCCCATGACGGGACAATGCTGAACCCGCGTAGCCAACCGTAATCAGAATAGTTGTGCATGTGATCTCTCCTGAGTGAGTGAACAATAGTTTTTGTGCTATCCTACGCTTGCCAAGCACAATGATGATCATTTTAGCGAAGTGCAATGGAGATTGGAATGGACTAACCTCCAGAGAAATGTCAGATCCTACGATTATGCGAGAAACAAATGTTGCCGACGCGTTCGCGGAAATGCAGGCGGACGCGCTATCGGTCGAGGTCGTTGAGGCTGGGGTGCCAGTGCTTTCGTGCCCGCACAGTTCACGGTGGCGAACGATGCCGTTCGCCATCATCGTTGCGCTTTCGGGCGGTGAAGTACAGCTCGAACGCGATGCAATGCCGCCGGTCACAGTCCCCGAAGGATCGGCTATTGTGCTGGGAGCGGGCGTACGCCACTGCATCACGCTGCCGTATCGCGGCTACGCGGAGTGCCGGTTCGCACATGTCCGCGTAACGCTGTTTGGCTGCGTCGACCTATTTCGTCTGGTCGACGCGCCGGCGGTGACGTCTTCTGCGGTAGGCATCGTGCTCGGCGCGCTGTGCGAAGAGCTAGGGGATGTGCTTACGGATCGGTCGCTGTCCCCGATAAGCAGAATGCTGAGGCGGCGTTCACTGGCGGATAGGCTGGTGGATACCGCCCTGAGTGACATGGGCACGCGAACGCAACGGCTGGATGGAGTCGAGAACCTGCTTCGTATAGCGCCGGTGCTTCGTTATATCGAGGAGCGTATCGCAGAGCCAGTAACATGCGCAGGGCTGGCATCGGTTGCTTCGTTGTCGCCGACACGGTTCCACGAAGTATTCAAGAGCGCTGCGGGCGTGTCCCCTATGGAATTTGTCATCGGCCTGCGCATTCGACGCGCTCAAGAGCTGTTGCTGTCAACCGTCCGGCCCGTCGGCGAGATCGGTGAGGCTGTCGGGTACAGGGACGCGTACCACTTTAGTCGCCAGTTCCATGAGCGCTGCGGTGTAAGTCCAACCGAGTATCGGCGCAAGGCCGCGATTTGGACCGACACGTTGATGCGTTCGGGGACGGCGCGTAGCGAAAAACAAGCGGCCCCTCGTGGGAGCCGCTTGGACTAAGGCCTTGCGCTTTCGAACTGGTAGAACGTTTAGTAAGTGCGTATTATGAGCGGGGCCGCAGCGTTGTTAGTGCAGGTTGAGTGCGTAGTAGCGTTCGACTGCCGCGATGTAACGCGGGGTGAACGTCTTGCGCGCCTCGGCCATCGTAGAGTTGTATCCGACGTTGTCGTGCTCGAGGACACTCTTGAGGGCTTTGCGGACCATCTCGCGCGCTCGGGAGCTATTCGACATCATCTCCACCGAAACCAGGTTACTGGTTTCGACTGTGGTGATGCCCTTCGGAGTCAATGCCACGCTTCCACTGTTCAGGTGGATCAACCCTTGCGCCTTCAGAGCAACAAGCTCGTTTCCGAGTTCAATTTGCAGGTCGTTCTCGATCGTAGACTTCTGCGCCTCACAGCCCCACTGGTAGATCACACGAAGGATCTGCTGGTCTGTCATCGTCATTTGTATGCTCACCTCCTTGTGTCATATTAGTTAGTCAATGGTAGCAAAAATACCTTCGAAATTTTTGTGGATTATTGCACGGCCAATTGGGGAACAATTTCATCCAGCTATTCGTTATACATGTGCAGCATCGCACAAGCCGACCAGACAGAATTGCTTGAAGAGAGGGGAACTCTTTGGGCGTCATGCGGCTAGCGAGCGACCAGGTTTCTGGTGGATTTCAGGACGGAATGGAGTCTGGCCACGACAAAGATGTCGTGGAACCGTTCCTACTGCCACTGTCCGGCCCTTGGGCCGCGATGGATACAGCACAAGGCAGACGCTGCAATAAACTGGATAGCTCCAGAACGGTCGCCGCTCTCAGGGGGGAACTGAGGGCGGCGATGATTCGTTAACTACACCTGCTCGCCCACTGATGCCAATGACCACCAAACCAAGGCTTCTCGAATGTGACATCGCCGTACTCGACCTTGACCGGACTCTTGAAAGTGGGCAGGTTTTCCGGTGGAAGCGCGATGGCGACGGATGGTGGGTCGGACTGCTGGAGCCGTCCCGAACAGCTCTGCGAATCCGCCAGACGGTGGGGGGCATCCAGATCGCGCCTGGTTCCGCCGCCGATGCCGAAGAGCGGTTACGGGAATACTTCCGCCTTGGTGACAATTTTGACGAGCATGAAGCGACATGGCGAGAGTCGGCTGGCCCCGAGATCGTGACCGCGCTGGACATGTCGCCCGGTTTGCGCCTGATTCGCCAGGATCCGGTGGAGTGCCTGTTTTCGTTTCTCACTTCCGCCGCTGCTCCCATACACCGAATCCGCCGATGTATGGGCGGTCTCAGCTCCACACTCGGTGAACCGTGGGGAATGCTTGGCGACATGGATCTCAATGCGTTTCCGTCGGTAGAACTCTTGGCCGCAACTCCACGCGAAGTATACGACAGTCTGGGGTTCGGATTTCGGGGCGGCTATATCCGCGAGGCCGCTGGTCAAATATTGGAGCGCGGCGGGGCAGCGTGGGTGCGCGGGTTGCGGGAGTTGCCTTACGAGACCGCCAAGGCAGAGCTTATGCAGTTGACCGGGATAGGCGAAAAGATTGCGGACTGCGTCTGCCTCTTCAGCCTCGACAACGACGAAGCGGTGCCAATCGATGTGCACATGGCACGCGTTGCAAGAGAACTGTTCGACGGAGTCCCCAAGTCGCTGACACCGAAAGCTTATGCCACCGTGGCAGCGCTCTATCGCGAACGGTTCGGGCCCAAGGCAGGCTGGGCGCAGCAGTACTTATATTACGCCCAGATCGAGAAAGCCGGGATATGGGATGACGCACTTGGGCGGCATCGAAAGTAGTAACGGCAGGGTTAATTCCGAGCAGATTCCGTGCGGGTCCATCCGAAACGAGTGCGGACGTATTCGACAATCATCTTTTCGGTTTCTTCCAGGCCGAGTGCACCGGTATCGATACAGAGGTCGTACTGCGTGGCGTCGCTGATCTCGCGGCCAGTTACGGCTCGGATATACTGTGCGCGCTCGCGATCAGTCTGCGCGATTGTCGCTTCGGCTGCGGCGGCTGTGATCTCATAGAGTTGCTGTAATCGGCGCTTGCGCGACTCGACGGAGGCATGCAGGAAGACGCGGACGTGCCGTGGGTGCTCGCGCAGAATGAAGCTGCCAGCCCGGCCTACGATGACGGCTGACTGCGTGGCAGCGATATGCTGGATGGCCGCCGACTCCTGATCGTGAACGGATTTGTCATCCTGCAGGTAGAGTGGCGGTGGGACGTAGGCGTAGACATTCGCCAGCGCCATGGCTTCGACGATCGACTTCCAAACCGAGGTCATGCGCTCGTCGCGCGACTCGATCACCTCAATCGGCACATCCAGTTTTTTGGCGGCTTCGTCGACGATCTGGCGATCCATGTAGACCAGCCCGAGGTCAGCTGCGATACGCTGCCCAATATAGGCGCCGCCGCACCCTCGCAGGCGGCTGATTGTGATAACAATTGGCTTCATCAGTTCCATAGCAGTAGCCTTTCTCGCCCTCCGATACCATCGTTGGTTCGGAAGGCACGACCGGCGTGTCCAATGGGGCGCACCGTATCGTTATCCGATGCGTTTGCGTGTCTCACGCACTACACGCGGGCTCTATCTGTACTGCCCTGCGCTGCGATACCTAAATAAGAGCAGGCATCGCTCGGGTGGCAGCGTAGAATAAGATCGCCGCTACGAAGGCGATCAGTTCGATGGAACGACGCAACATCATGGCAACCTCCCGGCCCGCGTTTCAGGCGGGTCACGCCGAATAGGGCTTGCGGTACGTCAGCGGCACTTCCTTTAAGGGAGTGGTCCACTCAATGATTACTTACCACAGATACCCTGTCCTCTTAAACCTCTTTTGGGCACGATTGTGTCGAAGTTTTGTCAGCCTGAGCCAAGTTTTAGCCAATTGCAATTTAGTTGGGAAACAAGATATAATATATACGAACATTAGTTCGATTTCGTCACGACAGAGAGGTGATATACATGGCAAATGAGATTGTCTATTTTAACGAAGTTGGGGCGAGCCTTTACGCGGTCATCGTCAACAATGCCGCCGAAGCTTGGACGGGCAGCGGGTTCGAGGCACCCACAGCCGAGGACTGGGGATCGTATGCGGTAGCGGTGACTCAGCAGGCGGATACGGGAATCTACGCAGGATCATTTCCGACAGGCATCGCTGCCGGAACGTACACTGTCGCAGTGTACCAAAGCGCTGATGGCACTCCCGACGTTTCGGATACAGCCGTCGCGTCGGGGGTGATTCGATGGACTGGCTCATCGGAGACTGCGGGCGGCAACGTTGTGTTTGGCTACATGTAGGCCGCTGCCAGTCGAGAACGGGGCAGCTATTGGTGAGAAAACGATAGCTGCCCCGCGAGACGCCTGACACTGCATGCACGTATAGCAATACCCCGACTCGACCCTTACAACTAGGGATTATTACCGGGTAACATGCAGGCATCTTGCTGTACGACTCTAAAGGAGAGTTCACATGAGCGCAATCAAAGAGTTTAAAGAATTCGTACTTCGTGGCAACGTTGTCGACCTTGCAGTTGGTGTTGTTATCGGCGGTGCGTTCGGGGGCGTGGTCACGGCGTTTGTCAAAGACCTGATTATGCCGCTGATCGGAATCGCAGGCAAAATGAGTTTCGCCGACTGGAGTTTCTCAATTAACGGCAGCAAATTCCCAATCGGTGATTTGGTGAATACGATCGTTAGCTTTTTGATCGTCGCAGGGGTCGTTTTCTTTATGGTGGTCAAGCCGCTGAACGTGTTGATGTCTCTTCGCAAGACGGAGACGCCACCGGAAGCCGAGACTCGCGAATGCCCCGAGTGCCTGAGCAAAGTGCCTGCAAAGGCGTCACGGTGTGCATTCTGCACCGCCCAGATACCCGCCGCATAACGTTCCCACGGCGGGGATCACAAGCGATTCGTGCGTTTGGTACATTTGGCATACTGGTAGAGCGAACGCTGTTGCTACGCTGCGAACCGGTAGCTTGTCTGCGTGTCGTTAAATGCAACGTCAGGCTTTTTGCGGATGTGGGACCCTGCGGGAGTGTTGCCGCGGGGTTTCACTTGGTGCGTGGGAGACGTGTCGTCAAGGTCTGTCAGCACAGGACCATCACCGCGACCGGCGTTGCCGCACAGAGCGGGAAACGCGCATGACGCGAGAGAGCCGACGAGACTTACAGTGAGTAGTACGCTCGACATTGTATGTCGATACGGTAAATGCTTGCTAATAGATTTGCGTGCCATCAACTTCCCTTTCCTGTATGGTAATCACGTGGCGTCTTGCCACACCATGCAGGCTACGATGCCGCTACTCTGTTGCCTTTGTCTGCTACTAACACCTCATTGCTGATTGAACGAGAACTTAATTGTTGTTCGCCAATCTTCACACTGGTAACAACCGAGTACACTCCGTAGTTCCATTGTGAAATCGATTTCAAACACTGCTCACACTCATTATATCGGTAATTTCACCAGGTTTCTTAATACCCTGAGCACGGAATCGTCGATATGTTGTCGTTTTGTCTTAGAGGGTGCTATTCGTTGCCACATCGGGCGCGTGGGCCGCTCCTGATTGTCTGGAGACGCTGTCTGCTTGACAATGAAGCGACGCCAATGCTATCATATTCACTACGCAGCGCTCTTTCGCGCGCCAATTTTTGACCGCGAGTGCACCGCCACTGGGCCCGCTTCGCTCTGCATCATCCCAACAATCGCACCTATGAGCCGTTGCCCTCGCGTCGCGATCAAGGCGAGGAGTTCTGGCTTACTGGCCGTTCCCGTGCGAGCGGATGCAAGGATAGGTTTTGAGTTCAATTACTGAAACTGACGATCTGGTCATAGAGCCCGCACTGTTGCGCAAGGTGTTTCAGGACAAAGCGCGCAAATGGATTCCGCTGGGTCTGCTCGCTGCGGTTCTCGGCACGATCATCTCTCTAGCGATCATCCCCCAAACGTACACCTCTACCACGACTGTAGCCATCCAACAGGCCGGTGGCGATTCGTCGGCGCTTTCGCTCCTCACGGGCTCGAAGTCGAATACAAGGTACATTGGCGTTCTCAAAAGCCGGACAGCTGCCGAAGAAGTGCTCGTTTCGACAAAGTTTTCTCGGCTTTTCGAATTTCGCACTCACAACAAAGCCGTCGAGTTTGTTCAGCAGCACCTGAAAGTTGATGAGGACCCGCTAAGTGGGCTTCTCAACGTTTCAGTGACACTTCCGGGACCGCCACGGATTGCACTCGCTGGTGACAAGCGGACGAAAGCCGTGCGCGATCTGGCGGCAGAGATGGCGAACAGCTACGTCTCCTATCTTCGCTCTTACTACGTCGATACCGACAACGACAGAGAATCGGTCATCTTGCGTACCGCTGAATCGGAGACCACTAAAGCTCGATCGGACTACAATGGGGCCATTCGCCGCCTCACACTATTTGGACGGTCGATGAAGGATGTCGACCCGCGAGCCATTCCCAACCCCAGCAGGGGCAACGCGCCATCCGCTATCGACGATGTTGGCAGCCTTTACAGCATGCTGGCAAAAGTCGAGACGCAGATTGCCGCCGCGCAGGCCGCCAGCGGAGCCACGAACTCCCTGACAGGCGGGCTGCTTGGTGATCTAAAGAGCCTACCGTCCGAAGACCCACTTCTGTCGGCGGCTCGTGCCAAAGTGGCTCAGGACATCTCGGATCTGCAGGCCCTGCAAGTTGTCTACGGGCCGGACTACCCTACTGTTATCCTCGCCAAGAACCGGCTCAAGCTAGATCAGGCAAATCTCCGAGCCCAGAAAAGCGGCGTTCAAGCCAAGCGAACGTCGGAGCGTGTAGTTGACCGAGCCCAAATCGAAAACCTCGAAGCACAGCGTAAGACCCTCTTGGAACAGATTGCAGACTCTTCAAAGCGCGTTACTAAGGGACTGCACCTAACGAACTCATTCGAGCAACTCAAGACCGAGGTCGAAATCCAGCTCGCAGTGCTGAAAACCACTCTGTCGGAGGCGGCTCGGGCGCGAATGCAGTATGCTGCCGTTCAAAGTCGTGTTAGCGTCATCGATCCCGCTATCCCCGCCGACATGGGGCAGCCACGCCTTGCTATTGTGATTGTCGTTGTGTTGGCCATTGTCTTTCTCGCCTACATAGTGTCGTGCCTGGCGGAATATCGACGCCGAATGACGGGTACAGGGAGAGAGCAATTGCCAGAGGTTCCCATGCTGGCCGATTCGCGGGTTGACGTGGGAAACATTGGGGGCCGACAACCTTGAAAACCGTAATCCTCGCTGGGGGCCTTGGGACGCGCCTCGCCGAAGAGACCGAGATAAAGCCGAAGCCGATGGTCGAGATTGGCGACCGGCCAATTCTGTGGCACATCTTGAAGCACTACGCTCACTTTGGTCACAACGAGTTTTATGTGGCGTTAGGCTATAAGGGCGAATACATCAAACGGTACTTCGTTGATTATTGCGCCCTCCAGGGGAACATGACGGTCCGTACCAACGAAGGTATCGTCAACAGCCACGAGCGGGAGATGGAGAACTGGACCATCCACCTGATCGACACTGGTCACCTTACCATGACAGGCGGACGACTCCTGCGGCTGCGGCAGCACCTTTCAGACGGCCCGTTCATGCTCACCTATGGGGATGGGTTGGCGAACGTGGACATTAGTAAGCTGCTCGAGTTTCACAAACGACATGGGAAGATCGCGACCGTAACGGCAGTGCGGCCCCCTGCGCGGTTTGGGCGACTTGAGTTTGACGGGGACCTGGTGGCGGACTTCATCGAAAAGCCGCGTCAAGGCGAGGGATGGATCAACGGCGGATTTATGGTTCTTGAGCCTGCTGTATTTGATTATCTCGACGATGATAACACCATTTTCGAGAGCAACACGCTTGAGCGGCTAACAGCTGAGCGTCAAGTCGCCGCCTTCAAACACGACGATTTCTGGCAGTGTATGGACACGTTGCGCGATAAGAAGTACCTCGAAGAAGTATGGCAGTCCGGGCAAGCGCCGTGGAGGCATTTGTGAGCAGCACCTTTTGGCAGGATCGCCCCACCCTTGTAACCGGGGCAACGGGCCTCGTCGGCGGATGGACGGTCAAGCGGCTTCTTGCGGCTGGAGCGCATGTGGTTTGTCTGGTGCGCGACTGGGTACCCGAAGCGGAGCTCATGCGCACCGGAGACTTAAAGCGGGTCACCGTCGTGCGCGGCGATATTCGCGACCAAGCGGCAATGGAACGCATCCTGGGTGAACACGAGATCGACACCGTGATCCACCTCGCGGCGCAGACGATAGTCGGAATCGCTAACCGCAACCCCGTATCCACATTCGAAACCAACATCCAGGGGACGTGGTCGCTTCTCGAAGCATGTCGCAGGAGCCCGCAGGTGAAGCAGATTGTGAATGCGTCATCTGACAAAGCTTACGGCGATCAGGAGACGCTGCCGTACGATGAATCGACTCCGCTGCAAGGGCGACACCCTTACGATGTGTCCAAATCTTGCGCCGACTTAATCGCGTGGACTTATGCTGAGAGCTATGGCCTCCCAGTGGTAACGACGCGCTGTGGCAACTTCTATGGCGGCGGCGATCTTAACTGGAACCGAATCGTGCCAGGAACCATCCGGTCGATCTTGCGCGGGCAAGCGCCAGTTATTCGATCTGACGGGCAATTTGTGCGAGACTACTTCTATGTTGACGATGGCGCGGCAGTGTATCTGATGCTCGCTGAACAGCTCGCGGCGCGGCGCGAGGAGTTGACCGGGGAAGCATTCAACTTCTCGAACGAAATCCAGGTCACCGTCACGGAACTTGTGCAGAAGGTGCTCGATGCGATGGGATCGTCCCTGGCGCCGGTGGTATTAAACGAAGCATCGAACGAGATTCGCCACCAGTATTTGAGCGCTGAAAAGGCTCGTCAATTGCTAGGCTGGGCCCCGCTGTATACTCTCGACGAGGGCATCGAAGCGACAATCAAGTGGTACCGGGAGTTCTTGTCGTGAGCATGAAAGCCGATGAGTTGCGCGAGAAAATCAGGGGACTAGTCGCCGAATACCACGCCGAAGCGTTTCCCAAGCGAGAGTTTGTTGCGGGCGAGAGCGCCGTTCCTGTTTCGGGCAAGGTGTTTGACGCCGAAGACCTGCAGTACCTGGTGGACGCGTCGCTGGACTTCTGGTTGACAACGGGGCGGTTTGCCGAGCAGTTTGAGCGAGAATTCGCCAAGCTTTTCGGTGTGCGAAAGGCGATGCTGGTTAACTCGGGATCGTCGGCGAATCTCGTCGCACTGTCTGCTCTGACGTCCCCGCGTCTCGGCGAGCGCCGTCTCGTGCCCGGAGACGAGATGATCACGGTCGCGACCGGCTTTCCAACCACACTCAACCCCGCGATTCAGAATGGCCTCGTGCCGGTATTCGTGGATGTAGAGATCCCGACGTACAACATCGATGTTCAGTACCTCGAAGAGGCGCTTTCACCGCGTACCAAGGTGATCATGGTGGCACACACGTTGGGCAACCCGTTCAACCTCGCCGCTGTCACAGAATTTGCAAAACGACACAACTTGTGGCTGATCGAAGACTGCTGCGATGCGGTAGGATCAAAGTACGATGGGCGCTACGTGGGCACATTCGGCGACTATGCAACGACCAGCTTTTACCCCGCACACCATATCACCATGGGCGAAGGCGGTGCGGTACTGACGAACCGGCCCATCCTCAAAACGCTCGCGGAGTCGTTCCGCGACTGGGGACGCGACTGCTATTGCGAGCCTGGCAAGGACAATACGTGCGGAAAGCGGTTTGAGTGGCAGCTTGGCGATCTCCCAGAAGGCTACGACCACAAGTACACATACTCGCATATCGGATACAACCTGAAGGTAACCGATATGCAGGCCGCTGTAGGCGTTTCGCAGCTCAAGAAGCTGCCCGGCTTTATCGAAGCGCGCAAGGTGAATTACCGAGAGCTTTATGACGGACTGCGCGATGTGCAGGAATTTCTGATCTTACCGGAAGCGACCCCGAACTCGGAACCAAGCTGGTTTGGTTTCCCGATAGCGGTGCGCGAGGGCGCGCCATTCACCCGCGACGAACTCGTACAGAAGCTTGAGGGCGCGAAAATCGCGACGCGGCTGCTGTTTGCTGGCAACTTGATTCGCCAGCCGGCGTACAAGGACATCGAGCGACGTGTGATCGGCGACCTCAAGAACGCAGACTTCGTGATGAACAATGTATTGTGGATCGGCCTCTACCCGGGAATCGATGAGGCGCGGCGCGGGTATATCCTCGATGTCATCCACGACGCATGTGGAGCGGCCAAAAGGTAGCCGTTCCCCACCCCTCGCTACAACGCGGCGCAAGCGGGCCGAGGAGTTTCGATGAATGCAAACCCCATAGTCGTCGAAGATCTTCAGCGGATCGCCGCTGCGGATTTGCCTTGGGAAGTGCTTGCGGGGTCTCACGTGCTTGTGACTGGCGCCGCTGGCTTTTTGCCAGCGTATATGGTTGAGACGATACTCCACGTCAACACGATCACCGCGCGCCAACCGGCGACCGTTACGTGCCTTGTGCGTAATGCTGACAAAGCGCAGAAGCGATTTGCCGCGTACAGCGGGCGAGCCGACCTCAGATTTGTGGTGCAGGATGTTTGCGACCCGCTAGCGGAGATTGCACGCGCTGACTTTATTGTGCACGCGGCGAGCAATGCGAGTCCGAAATTCTATGGGGCTGATCCTGTTGGCACAATCACAGCCAATGTTATCGGCACGCGCAATGTGCTGGAGTTGGCACGGGCTCGTTCGAGCGCGGGTGTGCTCTTCTTTAGCAGCGGTGAAGTGTACGGGCAGGTTGACGACGCCCATATTCCGACGCGCGAGAGCGACTACGGGATCGTAGATCCTACCGATGTGCGCTCTTGCTATGCGGAGAGCAAGAGGCTCGGCGAAACGCTGTGTGTGTCATATGCGCACCAATACGGCGTCCCGGTCAAGATCGTGCGCCCGTTCCACACATACGGTCCCGGGATGGCTATGGACGATGGCCGCGTGTTCGCTGATTTTGTGGCCAATATCGTTAATCGCACGAACATAGTCCTGCGAAGCGACGGATCAGCGCGGCGGGCGTTTTGCTATCTCGCGGACGCAGTCGCTGGATTCTTCACCGTGCTGTTGCGAGGCGCGGCGGGTCAGGCGTACAATATAGGCAACCCGGGCGCCGAGATTGGGATCGCGGAGTTAGCGTCGCTGCTTGTTGGACTTTACCCTGAGCGCGATTTGAACATCGTGCAGGAATCTCAGAGTGCCGCTGGATACATCGCGAGCAAAATTGTTCGCAACAGCCCCGACATATCGAAGGCGAATGCGCTGGGCTGGAAACCATGGACGACGATTGCCGATGGGTTTTCCCGAACCATTCGAAGTATAGAATTTGGCGATCATTCGTAACGATAGCGCTGTCCGCGCGCGGCGGCAATGGAAGTAGACCCTATGACATTGAGAAGTCTCAAAGCCCAGTACCTCTCGGGCGAGTTGAGCAAGCCCGATTACATCGCTCAGATGTATTCGGTACACGAATCGCTCTTCGACTACGCTGATTTGCTCCGTGAGACGGACATACGCGAAATCACCATCGTTGACGGCGAAGTACTTGCGACGACACGTCAAGATGGGCTTCGTATTGTTCTGAATCGCGAAGATCGGCGAGCGACGGCGGTTGAGATACTCAACTTCGGCTCGTTTGAGGGGCCGGAGATGGATTTGCTTACGTCGGTGCTGACCGATGCGAAGCATATGCTCGACATCGGCGCGAACATGGGATGGGTGTCGCTGACGTTGGGAAAACGGCTGCCCGATCTTCAGATCGCTGCCTTTGAGCCTATCCCGTCGACCTTTGAGCTTCTCGTGCGAAACCTGGCGCTGAACGGTGTGACGCGTGTGACGCCGAATAATCTGGGTATGTCTAATAAGCCTGGCACGGCAGAGATCTACTTCTCGGCGGCGGGCACGGGAAACGCGTCTCTCGCCAATGTAGGCGCCAGGGCTGACGTGGCACCGGTGACCTGCACGTTCACGACAGTGGACACGCATGTTGGGGAAACGAAGCAGCCAGTCGATTTTATAAAGATCGATGTCGAGGGCGCTGAGCTATTGGTCATTCAAGGCGGAATGGCGACGATAGTGGACCAGCTTCCGATCCTGTTTATCGAACTGCTTCGGAAGTGGGCGGCTGCGTTTGGCTACCATCCCAATGAAGTGGTGACCATATTGACCGGCATGGGTTATGAGTGTTACGGCATTGGTAAAGGCGCGCCCGAACTCCTGACGGAGATCACTGGCGAAACGCAGCAGACCAATTTCCTGTTTGTTCATCCACAGAAGCACGCCGATAAACTGCCACTACTCAAGGCGTAGAATTGCCCAACCTGGAAGTCTGCTTTCAGGTACAGAAAGAACAGCCTGACAATGAAGGTTAGCGACTACATCGCCCAGTATCTGGAAGAGCGCGGCATACGCCATGTTTTCGGGATCGTCGGGGCTGGGAATGCCCACATATTCGACTCAATCACAAAGCGCGGATACACAGAAATTGTGTGTGTCCACCACGAGCAAGCGGCCTGCATGGCGATGCAGACCTATTATCGTACGTCAGGCCAGATCACGGCGGCGGTGCTGACGACCGGCGGGGGCTCAACGAACGCGACCACAGGGATCGTTGGCGCTTGGGCCGATTCGATACCCGGTGTGGTGATCTCCGGCAACGAAAATTCGAAGTTCACAACTGCCGAAAACCCGCTTCGCATGTGGGGCGTTCAGGGCTATGACAGCGCTGGAATGATGGAAAAGGTGACCAAGTACGCATCGCGCGTCATGGAGCCAGCAAGCATTAGCTTCGAACTCGCGAAAGCCTTCGATGTGGCTGGAAGCGGTCGTCCCGGCCCGTGCTGGGTAGATGTCCCGATGAACATACAGGCGGCGAATGTCGAGCCCGACGAGCTCAAATCATATTCGCCAGAGGCAGATACGCCCGCGAGCTTGGCAAGCCCATCCCTCACCGATTCGGTTGCGGCCGTTGTCGTTAAGCTACGCGAATCATCGCGGCCAGTGCTGTGGCTTGGCCATGGGATACGGTTAGCAGGTGCGGTAGACAAAATCGAACCGCTGCTGGAGCAAACGCAGACGCCAGCGCTGGTCTCGTGGGCGGGCATCGATATGGTGTCGTCGGACCATCCACTGGTCTACGGGCGGGCAGGCGTCTACGGTCAACGGTCGGCGAACTTTGTGCTTCAAAACTGCGACTTCCTGCTGTGTGTCGGAACACGGCTCGCGATCCCGCAGGTCGGATATGACCTCAACGAGTTTGTGCGGGCGGCGACGGTGGCGGTTGTGGATGTAGATCCCGCAGAGGCGACCAAGCATGGCTCGAGAATCGAACTTTCCATCGTCGCCGATGCAGGCGAGTTTCTAGCCGAGTTGTTGAGGCAACTTGGGGAAGCGCCTCTGTCCCCCAAGCCGGAGTGGATCGCCACGTGCGACGCTTACCGCGAGAAGTATCCGTGGATCGGGCCAGAGCACGACGATGCCAACGGGTATATCAACTCGTACCGCTTCCTCGACAAGTATATTGCCCACTTCAAGCCCGACCAGATCGTCGTAACCGATATGGGAACGGCGCTGTTGAGCGGGCACCAGGTTCTGCGGATCGCCGACGGCCAGCGATTGATGACATCCACGGGGCTGGGCGAGATGGGCTTTGGTCTCCCCGCGGCTATGGGCGCATCGTTCGCGCGCAACAAGGGCGAAGTGCTCTGCCTGAACTGCGACGGCGGCATGATGATGAATCTGCAAGAGCTGCAGACAATCGTGCACCACGAGCTTCCTATTAAGATTATTGTCTTCAACAATGACGGCTACTTGATGATTAAACACACGCAAAAGGCGCTGTTCAAGGGTCACTACTCCGGCTCCGACCAGAAGTCCGGCGTTTCGTGCCCCAATTTTAGCGCGGTGGGGGCGGCGTTCAACATACCGACGTTCCAGATACGTACATGGGACGATTTCGAGACTGTGATCCCTCACGTGCAAGCGCACAGCGGTACCGTAATTTGCGAGGTATTCACCGACCCCGAGCAGCCCTTTGTCCCCAAGCTGTCGCTGGCGATCAAGAAGGACGGCACGCTCGTTTCGCCGCCGCTCGAAGATCTGTCGCCGTTCTTGCCGCGCGAAGAGCTAGAGGGGGCGATGATCGTCGGCATGCACGCCAAGTCGCGGGAAATCGAAGCGTAGCCAGGAGTACTACACCGAATCGGTGAATGCTTACGATGAGTGGCGCAACCAGGTACGATAACGGTAGGCAATGAAGGCGTATTATGAAATTGACCGGCCAATCAAAACTGAAGGTGGCAATTTTAGGCAGCGGCAACATCGGTACCGACCTGTTGATCAAAATCATGCGGTCGCCCGTATTGGAGTGCAGTCTGTTTATCGGCCGCAATCTTGGCTCGCCGGGTATTTCGACCGCGAGCAGCCTTGGCGTTCGCGTGTCCGACCGGAGCATCGACGCTATCATTCAAGATCCTGATTGCTGCGATATCGTCTTCGATGCAACATCGGCCCGAGACCACCGCATCCATTGGCCCATCCTCGAAAAGCTGGGGAAGTTCGTCGTGGATATGACGCCAGCTAAAATCGGCGAAACATGCGTCCCCGCTGTAAATCTGAGTGATGCGCTGACCAGTCAAAACGTCAACATGGTGACGTGCGGCGGGCAAGCGTCGATCCCAATAGCCTACGCGATTGCGAAATGCCACGATGTAGTTGAGTACATCGAAGTCGTGTCCAGTATCGCGTCTCGTAGCGCTGGTCCGGCGACCCGTATCAATATCGACGAGTACGTCGAAACCACAGAGCTTGCAATCCAGAAGTACACAAACGCTAAGCGCACGAAGGCGATCCTGATCTTGAACCCCGCTCAACCGTGCATCGATATGCAAACGACGATTTTCGCCACTGTCGCCGACCCTCATATAGAGCGAGTGCGAGTAGCGGTCGACGAGATAGTGCAGAAAATCAAGCGTTACGTGCCTGGATACAGTCTCGTTGTTCCGCCTCTTATCGAGAACGGGCGAATTGTCGTGACAGTCCGTGTTCAGGGCCTCGGCGACTACTTGCCAAAGTTCGCTGGCAACCTCGACATCATCAACTGTGCGGCGATATCGGCTGCGGAAGAGTATGCGCGGCGGCAAATGGGCTTGACGGGCGCAAAGACGGTGAGAGCTCATGGCTAATATCCTGATCACCGACCCAACACTGCGCGACGGCAACCACGCGATTAGCCACAAGCTGACTACGGCACAGATTGCTGCGTACTGCGAGGCGGCTGACAAGGCTCGAATCCCCATCGTCGAAGTCGGCCACGGGAACGGCCTGGGCGCGTCATCGCTGCAAGTTGGCATCGCGAGCACGACCGATGACGACATGCTGCGAACGGCGAAGGAGCATTTACTGAACGCGAAGCTCTCGGTTCATGTTATCCCCGGCTTCGCAACAATCAACAAAGACCTTAAGCGCGCGGTCGACCTCGGTGTCGACGTGTTCCGCATTGGGTGCCACTGCTCGGAAGCGGACACCACGCAGCAGCACATATCGTTTGTGCGCAATACGGGTCGCGAGGTGTGGGGCATCTTGATGATGAGCCATATGATCACGCCTGAAGGATTGCGCGACGAGGCGCTGAAGATGGAGTCTTATGGTGCCGAGGCGATTGTGATCATGGATTCGTCCGGTCACTTCCTGCCCGAAGATGTCACTCAGCGCATTGGCGAATTAGTGAGTCGCCTCACGGTGCCTGTCGGCTTTCACGGTCACAACAACCTCGGCATGGCAGTCGCTAACAGCGTTGCGGCGGCCAATGCAGGCGCGACGATCATCGATGCCACGGCTCGCGGATTCGGCGCGGGTGCAGGCAACACGCAAATCGAGGTGCTGGTGCCCGTGCTTGAGCGGCTAGGCTACGAAACTGGAATTGACTTGTACGGTGTTCTCGACGCTGCCGATCTCGCCGAGCGCGAGATAATGCCCGTCGTGCCATCCATCAAGGGCATCAGTATTGTGAGCGGAATGGCTGGCGTCTTTTCTGGATTTGCCAAGCACGTCGATCGCGTATCGGCGGAGTACGGGCTAGATCCTCGCGACGTGTTTTTCGCGTTGGGCAAGCGTCAGGTTGTGGCGGGCCAAGAAGACGTGATTATTGAAGTCGCGCTTGAACTAGCTGCGGCGAAGAAGGAGCGCAAATGAGCTCCACACGTGCTGAACTGGTACGCGAAGACACGGTCCAAGCGATGGTACAACATACCGGCGACCTCGCGCCTATACGAAACGCGCACATACTTATTACCGGCGGAACCGGATTTGTTGGTACGTGGCTGACAGAGGCGATCACCTATCTTAACGACGTGCACAAGTTTGGCGCACGGATCACGCTGCTTGCGCGCAATACTGCCCGGCTTCGGGAAACGGCGCCGCACTTAGCGCGGCGGAAGGACGTGGCTCTGGTCGACAGCGACGTTCGGAACATTCGAGGTTTCGACAACGACGTCTCGTGGATTGTTCATGCAGGATCTACCCCCGACAATCGCGTCTACACGACCGATGGCATAAAGGCAGCAGATACGATTATCAGTGGGACGCGCGCGGTGCTGGACGCGGCAATCCGGCTTCCGGAACTGAACGGCCTGCTGCACTTGAGTTCGGGCTACGTTTACGGACCTCAGCCAGCCGCCGACCCTCAGGCGACCGAGACAAGCTTTAACGGTTTTGACAGCAGCGCGGTGACCTCCGTGTATGCGGAATCAAAGCGCATCGCTGAAACGCTGTGCGCAACCTATGCCAACCAGCATCGTATACGCATCGTTCACGCGCGACCTTATGCTTTCATAGGGCCGTACCAGTTGCTTGATCGTCCTTGGGCGATCAACAATTTTATCCGCGATGGTTTGCGTGGCGGCCCAATCCGAATTCTTGGCGATGGCGCAACGGTGCGAAGCTATATGTATGCTGCGGATATGTCGGCATGGCTACTGACGATGCTTGTGCGGGGACAGAGCGGTATGTCGTACAATATCGGCTCCCCCGAAGGCGTGAAGCTCGCCGATGTGGCGCAGATGGTCGCCGATCAGATGTCGCCGACACCACGCGTATCGCTTCCCATTGCTGGAAACCGCACGACCGCAAGCACGTTCGTCCCCAGCACCGCTCGAGCCGAGGAGAAGCTGGGCCTCACGCCTGTGTTCGATGTGGTTTCAGCTATTCGACGAACCGTCCAGTGGCACAAGTTATGAACCATGCGTTTAACCTAGCAAATGGCGCGAGGGATTCTAAGTTTGTCGCGACTTAAGAGCGGGCGCTGGTTTAAGGGGCTAAAAGCCCTTGGTGTAGACCGCGCGGTTGGCTACACGGTGCTGGGACGAGGCTGGACGGCGCTTGCAGGCATCGTCACCATGCTCGCGCTGACGTCGTTCTTGTCACGGGTCCAGCAGGGCTACTACTTCACCTTCCAAAGTGTCATCAACCTTCAGGTTTTCTTTGAACTCGGCATGGTTGGCATTCTCGTCCAGTTTGCAAGCCATGAGCGATCTCATTTGACGTTTACTGCACTCCACATTCTCACAGGCGACGACCGCGCAAAGAGCCGCCTCGCATCGCTGTTGCAGCTTAGCATTCGGTGGTACACCGTTCTAGCGATCCTGATGGTGGTCTTTATTTTGCCCGGCGGGCTGGGGTTCTTTGCCATGCATTCACACGGCAGCAGTGCCGACTGGCGCATCCCATGGATACTCATGGTGTTCGCAAGCGCTGCCGTGCTTGCGATCAACTCGGTTATCGCTGTTCTCGAGGGGTGCGGGCTTGTTGCCGAAATGGCGCGAGTACGCATGGTTCAGACGGTTGCGAGTTCCATCGTGCTGTGGCTTGGGCTGGCGCGCGGAATGGGCCTCTATGCCGCATCGGCGGCTGTAGCAACACAAGCGGTGTGGCTGTATGCTGGCGCGATTATCCCGCATCGGCGGCTCTTGTCCGACCTTTACGGATGGAAGTGCGGCGAACACGTCATTCGGTGGCGGGAGGAGATCTGGAGCTACCAGTGGAAGATCGCGCTCAGCTGGTTGAGCGGCTACTTCATATCGCAATCGTTCACACCCATCCTGTTTGCGGTGTCCGGCCCAGTCGCCGCAGGCCAGATGGGTATTACACTCACAATCTCGCAGGTCGTTTTGAACCTGGCGCTCTCGTGGATCACAACGAAGTCGGCTCCATTTGGGGCGCTGGTAGCCAAACGTGATTGGAGCGCGCTTGATGCGTTGTTCTTCCCAAATGCGCTACGCTCCGTCGCTTTTTCGGCACTTGGCGCGCTCGCATTGATTGCCTGCGCCGTTTTCGCGAACCATTCGTCGCTGCCACTTGCAGCGCGCCTCGCCTCGCGGATCGTTTCGCCAGCGTCACTTTCCATGATTATGGCGGCAACAGTTGCCACTGCGGTCGTGGTGTGCCAGGCGCTTTATCTGCGGGCGCACAAGCAGGAGCCATTCCTCTGGCTGTCCGTGACTGTTGGCGTCTTGTCCACCGCCTCTGCTTTCGTCGGGGCGAAGTTCTACGGCGCTGAGGGGATGGCGGCGGCCTACTTGCTGGTGAATGTATTCGTTGGCCTTATTGGCGGAACTCACATTTTCAATACGAAGCGGCGAGAATGGCACGCTGATCGAACGCTTGAGGCTGGATTGAGACCGCGCACTCAAGTATAAGTCTCCAAAAGAATGTCCGTCATGCCCCCACTCATCTCCATATGTATTCCAACCTATAATCGAGCAGCTATGCTCAAGGAATCAATTGGATCTGTCGTCGACCAGCTATCGCCTGATACGGAAGCGTTGGTGGAAATCGTCGTCAGCGACAACGCGTCGCCCGATGGAACGCAAGCGGAAGTGGCCAGAATGATTGAGGCATATCCAGGCATGGCTATAACCTATCATCGCCGACGTGAAAATATCGGTGCTGACGGGAATGTGCTTGGCGTGGTGGGGCTGGCAACTGGCCGCTACTGCATGATATTGTCCGACGACGATATACTTTGCGATGGAGCGCTAGACACGATCATCGTGGCACTGCGGGCTTCGGTGCCGCCCGATGTCTTGTGCTGCAATATGGCGCCATTGGACCGATCCGGCGAAGTGGACAACCCAGTCCACGACATTACAGGCGACACTGCGCTCCAGGGAAAGGATGCGGTGTTGGATTACCTGGGCGTTTGGGTGACATTCCTCTCAACGATTGTGTTTCGGCGAGATCTGCTTTCGATTGAGGGCTTCGACAAATACTACGGGACGTCGCTTTCCCCCTGTTACTATTTCCTCGCTGTTATCGCCAAAGCTCAAACATCAATTGCATTGGCTAAAGTGATCGTCGCAATTCGCGCTAACAACACTGGCGGCTACAGCTTTTTCGACGTTTTCGTCACAGGTTTCGACAAGCTGGTCAACTACGCCGCTCAGATCGGCTATGACGCTTCGGTGGTGGGTCGCCTGAAGGATCGGAACTTGACGCAACTAGTCCTGCCGCTGTTGCTACAGGTTAAACGACACGGTGGCTACGGCGCGTTGCGGCTAGGCTACTTTGACGGTGCTCGCCGACTGATAGCGCACTATCCGGCGTCACGGTTTATGTGGCTTGTCGTGCTGCCGTGCCTCTTCACACCGGCGCCGATCCTTAACGCGCTTCTGGGTGCGCGCTCGGCGGCTAAGCGACTCTTGCATCGGTAACCAACTCCCGCATCTTGTACCACGTTCCGAGGTGTGACTTCACCGCTCTCCCACCCCTCCTCGAGCTTTCAGGTATACTATCGCATCGTGAGAAACCGTCAAATCGACATTCATTGCAACGTTACACCGCGCCAATTGTCGTATTTCCAGCTCGAAGTTCACCCGGCGGGAGACCATTCTCATGGGTAACAGTGACGCAGCACGGTCAATCAAGGCGAAAGTTTTCAGCCTTGTTAATCTCACGATCGAATTGAAGTCGCGCTATTGGTCGGCACTTTATAAGCCCTTTCTCAAATCGATGGGGCGTGGCGCACGACTGGAAAAGGTTTATCAGCTGACGGCGCCGCACAGGATATCGCTTGGCATTGGCGCAAACGTTATGCAAGGCGCACGCCTGGAAGCTTTCACCGCATACCGCGAGCAGACTGGACTCGACGGCGAGATTGTTATTGGCGACGGTACGATCATAGGGCCGTATGTTCACATTGGAGCAGCCGCAAAGCTTCTAATCGGTGCCCGTGTTTTGATGGCCAGCTATGTTTTCATTTCGGACCATGATCACGGATACGCAGACACAGAAACGTTTGTGGCCTATCAGCCGCTGACTATCTCGCCGGTCGTTATCTCCGATGATGTATGGCTTGGCGAAAAGGTAACAGTGCTGAAAGGCGTTACCATCGGACACCACGCTATTATCGGCGCTGGCTCGGTGGTGACCAAAGATATACCGCCTTACGCAATCGCGGCGGGGTCTCCAGCGCGGGTGATCGCTATGCGCGAGACCGGCAACGACTTGCTGACAGCAAATCGGCACTGAGGCCGGTAGGAACGTAAAGCATGTACCGCCTTTCAATTTGCATCCCGACCTACAATCGGGGTGAGTATTTCCGGGAGACGCTAGATAGCATTCTGGCGCAGGGTCACGATGATGTTGAGGTGGTTGTCGGTGACGACGCTTCGCCGGATGGTACGGCTGATTTGATGGCGTCGTATGTTGCCAGCCACAAGAATGTTGTCTATTACCGCAACGATACCAATCGCGGCATGGACTACAATTTCGTCGAAGTGGTGCGCCGGGCAAGCGGGGAATATTGCTGGCTCATGGGTGACGACGACGTGTTGGAACCTGGCGCAATAGACGTCGTTCTGAACGAGTACCTGGCAGGCGTCGATAAGCCAGATTTCTTGGTGGCGTCGTACCGAATCTACGATCAGCCGCTCGCGAATGTGCTCTCAAGCAGCAATAAAGAGTTGGGTATTGAGCAAGATGTGACGTTTTGCGGCGCGAACGAAGCGTTCACGAATCTGCTCCGAGAGGTGTGCCTGAGCGCCTACATTGTGCGACGAGACCGGTGGATGACAGTCGACGGATCACGATACGAGGGCACGATGTACGCGCAAGTCGGCGCAGTATACGAAGCGCTGCCGGCCGATGCGCGGGTAACCGTCATTGGGCGTCCGCTGGTGAAATACCGCGCTGGAAATGCTAGTTGGACGCGCAAAACGATTACTTTGCTCTCGACCAATGTCGAACGCCTGCTAGCCGCGCTACCGGACCGCTACGACCCGGTTAAGCATGCGGCTCGCGACGGGTTTCGGCAGCGGTTTCCGATCACGCTCGGCCTTCTGGCGAGGCTCCGCGCAAACCGGATCTATGGCAGCGGCGACTATGTCACGCACTTGCACGCCTATTTCGAGGATTATCCTGCTAAGCGCGCCGCAGCATGGTTGATCGCTCGTATGCCACCCGCCTTTTTTATGCTGCTGCTCGTAATCACCAAGCGTGCCTGATCGTGTGTCAAATATGAACCTGCAGAGCGTCAAAAAACTTGTTGGCCCCGCCGGGAAGCACGCCTACTACCGACTGAAGTACCCAGCGCCGCGTGGGCTCAAGCGGTTGGGGCAGTGTTCGTTCGTTATGGGGCCCGTTCGCATCGAAGGCGCGGGGCAAATCGAGATAGGCGACAATGTCAGCGTGGGGCAGTACAACTGGCTCAACGCGATAACGTCTTATGCTGGTGCCGCGTTCACCCCAAAGCTGGTGATCGGTAGCGGCACGTATGTGGGATCGTTCTGCTGCATTACGTGCGCTGACGAGGTTACAATTGGTGCAGACTGCGTTCTCAGCGAGCACGTCTACATATCGGACTGCTCCCACGGACTGAACCCCGAGCGGGGTCGTATTATGGACCAGCCGCTCGCACTCGGTGGCGCAGTCCGCATCGGCGCAGGTTCATTCGTCGGCTACCAGGCTACAATCATGCCAGGTGTATCGCTTGGCAAGCATTGCATCGTTGGTGCGAATTCGGTGGTTACGAACTCTTTTCCCGATTACAGCATGGTAGCCGGAGTTCCGGCCAGACTAATCAAAACCTGGTCGTCGGAAGCCCAAGAATGGGTTTCGGTAAGTGCATGACCATTGATAGGGCTAGATCATTGCAGGTTCTCATTACGGGCGGCGCCGGATTTATTGGCACGCGTCTGGCTCGCAGACTTCTGGCTGAGGGCTGCACGGTAACGGTGCTCGACAACTTTAGCCCGCAGATCCACGGGACGCTGTCCGTGCTTCCTGCCGATATTGCCGCATCGGTTCGCCTGATCGTTGGCGATATTCGTGACGCATCGCTGGTTGAAAGCGCACTCCAGGGTCAGGATGTCGTCGTGCATCTGGCCTCGGAGACTGGCACCGGGCAGTCGATGTACGAGGTCAAGCGCTACGAGGATGTGAACGTTGGCGGCACAGCCGTGCTCTACGACCTGCTAGCAAACGGCAAAGCTAAGAGCGTGTCAAAAGTCGTCGTCGCTTCATCGCGCGCCATCTACGGCGAAGGGGCCTATATTTGCGCCGCTGACGGCCTCGTCTACCCATCCATGCGCACAGTGGATGCCATGAAGGCAGGTCGTTTCGAGCCGCCGTGCCCGGTTTGCGGCGGGACCTGCGATTCGGCACCGACACCAGAAGCCGCGCCTCTTGACCCGTCGTCGTTCTACGGCATCACGAAGCAGGTGCAGGAGCAGATGACGCTCATGTTTGCGCGCGCCCTTGGCATTTCGGGGTTTGCTCTGCGCTACCAGAATGTCTACGGCCCCGGCCAATCGCTTCAAAATCCCTACACCGGCATTCTGGCCATCTTCTCCAATCAGGCACGCGACAACAAGCCAATA
The DNA here is from genome assembly GCA_036504535.1 of Capsulimonadaceae bacterium. GTDB lineage: Bacteria > Armatimonadota > Armatimonadia > Armatimonadales > Capsulimonadaceae > JARLGU01. Next base: position 29,484 of record DASXUY010000013.1, on the reverse strand, counting down.
TACATATTCGAGGACGGTAACGAGAGCCGCGATTTCATCTACATTGACGATGTCGTCGAAGCCACGTGGCGCGCAATCCAGCCCCACGCTGTGGGTGTGCATACGATCAACGTCGGCAGCGGCCAGCGGACAACCGTGCGCGAAGTGGTCGACGCGATTGTTGCGTTTTACGCGAGCCAGTCGCAGGTGACCGTAAACGGCGCGTTCCGTGTCGGAGACATACGGCACAACGTTGCTGACCTCGCACGCTCGCACGACGTACTAGGTTTCAAACCTCGCTGGACGTTCAGCGACGGACTGTCCCAGTTCCTATCGTGGGCTAAGGAACAGGATGCTGGCGGGGACTATGAGGCATCGCTTGCGGAAATGGCGGCTAAGGGGCTGATGCATGGTTAGCCCCAAGATCGGACTGGTGACGGTCACATTCAACAGCGCTTCGGTGATCGACGGATTCATGAGGTCTGTCCTGCCTCAGGACCATAGCAGCTTCGTTCTCTTCATCGTCGACAGCGGGTCAAAAGACGACACACTTTCGCGAGTCGCAGCTTACACCGACGACCGCATTCGAACGATCCCAAACGCCGAGAATGTTGGCGTTGCCGCCGGTAACAATCAGGGTATAGAAGCGGCGCTTGCTGAGGGCTGCGACTACGTGCTGCTCATTAACAACGACACCGAATTTGGCAAGGATCTGTTGGGCAATTTGGTCGCAGGCTTTGAGGCCACCGGAACAGATATGGCAGTGCCAAAGATGATGTATTTCGATGAGCAAAATCGCATTTGGTGTGCTGGCGGCTTTTTCAGCCCGTGGCGAGCGTGGGCGACGCGGCATATCGGAATGGGGCAGACAGATACAGGACAGTTCGAAGTAACGCAACAGATAACTTACGCGCCGACATGCTGCATGCTCGTGCGGCGATCCGTGTTCGACCGGATCGGAATGATGGACGAGCGATACTTCGTATACTACGACGACACTGACTTTTGCTTCCGCGCCCTCAATGCGGGGATCACCATGCAATACATTCCCACCGCCAAGTTATTGCACAAGGTAAGCAGCCTGACAGCTGGTGAGGATTCGCCGTTCACGAACCATCATATCGCCCGCAACAGAGCGTTCTTTATTCGAAAGAACCTGTCGGGCCCCTGGCAGGCGTACTGCATCGCGTTTTGTCGCGTTCGCTTCTGGTTCCGCTGGATCGCCCGCATGGACAACGAGGCTACCTATAATCAACGCCGCGCCTCGTTCACGGAAGGCCTCGCGATGGCAAACCGCGCTTTGGGAAAGTAGCCACGGATTCACAGCACCGACAATACAATGTCTACTTCAGCCACTACCACGAATAGCACCCTACGGTTTACGCAAAGCCAGATCAAGAGCTTTGTTGTGAATCTTGTGCTTGTGATGAGCTTCTTCCCTTACTTCAAGATCCTGCCCATCGACGCCAACATACAGCCGTTTTGCGGTCTCGTTGCCTTTGCTATGCTGAGCGTCTACGGTTTCGTCCTCGACAATAGTGCGCGAATGCTGCTGGGCTTTCTCGTCGTGTTACTGGGATACACTTTGGTCGCGGTTGTTCTCGGCTTTTCGTTCAGCGCCATCATCCAGAACTTCGCCTATCTGATGCCAATCCTGACGTACACCGCTCTCAAGGACAACCTTGATCGTGTTTCGGGGCGCGCGATATTGGCGTGCATCAAGATCTACCTCGTGACTGGCATCCTGCAAACAGTTGGCATTCTCGGTCCGATTGCGAGCGCGCTCCACTTCGATGCACTCATCCCGGGCTTTTCGGGGACGTCTCTTGGGTCAGTTCGCGGTGTCACATTTGTCGCATCGGAGCCGTCTTACGCATCCTACATCATCTTCGAGATGCTCGCGGTGGCGCTATGCTTCTATCACAGAGGCGTTTTGACGAGCAAGCAGATGCGCTTCGCGGCGTACGCAGTCGGAGCCATGGTCCTGATGAACAAGTCTTCGACAGGAATGGTACTGATGCTGACGTTCGCAGCTGGATACGGTCTGCACCTGTTCATGCTCATCGAGCCCAAGCGGCGTACGCGGCTGTTCCTCAGCGGTCTTGCCACCACCATAATCGGCGTGCCATTGCTGATATTCCTCGTCGCCTTACTGGCCGACAAGGTACGCTTCCTCGAGACCCTGCGCGTGCTGACCAGCGTAGAGCTCTGGCAAGCGGGCTGGCAGAATGCTCTGGCGCTCATTGGCGGGAAGCGTTTCGTCACGGTGTATGTGGGATACGCTTCGATGTTCGTCAACGCTGGCTTCGGCCACGGGATAGGGTCGTACCAAAGCGTTTTCAGCGAAGTCAGCAAGCAGGTTGGCGTCGATTTTTCTACGCTGACAGCGCTCATGGAAGGCGAGCGAAATGCAACAGCACTCAAGCCTGATGCTTACGGAGCCGCTATTGCGCTCGACACTGGCTGGATGGGTTTGGTAGCGCTAGGTCTTTTCCTGCGGTCGGTGATTCGTGGCCGCCGAGGCGCGTTGCCGGCGGATACGAAAGTCGCCGCCATCCGCTCCGGTCTGTTCGTTGCAGCCGTGTTCCAAATTCTTATGGATACACCGACGTCCATTCCTGTCGCGTGGGTTGTACTTGCTCTCGTCTATGCAGGATTTACCGGACCAAGCGCCGAACATACACCCTCGTCCGCAGGGCTAGCGCAGAGCTAAAGCCGCGCGGCCACTGCTTATGAAGATCGCCCTTAACATTATCTATTGCGCACCCGGCAGAGTGGGCGGAACGCAGACATACGCCGAGCATCTCATGGCCGAGATCGCCAAAGCGGATAGCGTGAACGAGTACATCGTGTACGCCAATAAGGACGGCGCCAAAGTCGCCATTCCCAACGCGCCAAACTTCAGCGTCGTTATTTGCCCGGTGGATGCCAAGAACCTGGCATCCCGGTACGTGTTCGAGCAGCTCGAACTCCCGAAGCGTCTCAAAGCTGATAACGTCGACGTTTGCTTCTCCCTGGGCTATGTCTGCCCCCTGCGATTGCCAGTCGCGAGTGTCGTGTGTATCCACGATGTCAACTTCATAGCGCTGAAAGATGCCATGTCGCCGTGGAAACGGCTGGTTTTCGGATACTTCGTCCGCCAGTCGGCGATACGCGCCGATCACGTGCTCACTGTTTCAGAGTTCTCAAAGCAGGAGATAACCGAGCGAATTGGCGTCCGCGCGGAAAAGACCACCGTGACCCTGCTAGGGCCGCGAGACTATAAGCCCAATGCAGTCACCAAAGCTGAAATTGTCCTCAAATATGGCCTCTCAAAGCCCTATCTTATAGCGTTCAGCAGCCACAGCGATCACAAGAACATGCCGCGTTTGCTGGAGTCGTTCGCTACGATCATCGACGATTTCCCGCATGATCTTGTTCTCGTAGGGCGAGTCCCATCCGACGGTAAGCTGGACCATTGCATCCGCGAGCTTGGGCTTTCGGACCGCGTTGTCGTAACGGGCTACGTTCCCGACGAGCATGTCATGCCGCTGATTCGATACGCCGACCTGTTCGTGTTTCCGTCATACTATGAGGGGTTCGGCCTTCCGGCACTGGATGCACAGCTCGCAGGAACCGCCATTGCATCGTCGAGTGCAGGATCGCTTCCCGAGGTGCTCGGTGACGGGGCAGAGTATTTCGACCCGTTCTCGGTGAACGATATGGCGACGGTCCTGCGAGACTGTTTGAGCGACGAAGGATTACGAAACGATCTGGTCCAGAAGGGCAAAGCGAATCTCGGCCGCTTCTCTTGGAAGACAACGGCTACGAAAACTCTGGATGTCCTACACAGCTACAAGCAAGGCAATCCGCGCTAGTTAGCGCCAGTAGTAGCAATGACAAAACCCTTTTTGATACTGTTCGCGACCTCCTGGGCCATCGTGCTATACACCTACGTGGTGTATCCAATCGTCCTTGCCGTAGTCGCGAAGTTGGTCCGTGCACGTGACGTTCATCCCTACCCTCTCGCCGACGATGCGCTCCCAACGGTTACCATGATTGTCGCCGCTCACGACGAAGCCGATGTGCTTCCCGCCAAGCTCGCGAACACGTGGGAGATCGACTACCCCGCCGATAAGTTGACGCTCCTCGTAGGCTCCGACGGCTCCAGCGATGCGACAGAAGAGATTTTGGCCGCCGAACCAGATCCCCGGCTACGGTCATTTCCATTCGCCGAGAGGCGCGGCAAAATATCGGTACTCAATGACCTCGTCGGCGAGGCGAACGGCGATATTCTGGTAATGTCCGACGCGAACACTATCTACGCCCCAGATGCGGTTCGGAGGCTAGTCGCTCACTTCGCGGATGAACGCATCGGCTGCGTGAGCGGCGAACTTCGCCTTGACAATGGCGGAGGTGTATCGGGCGAAGGGCTTTATTGGAAGTACGAGAACTGGATCAAGCGTAACTCAAGCCGGTTGGGGTTTCTTATTGGCTGCAACGGGGGCATCTACGCGATCCGCAGAAGCGCATACGTGAAGCTTCGTGAGGACACCATTGTCGACGATTTCGTCATTTGCCTCAACGTGCTCAGGCAAGGCAGCCGCGTCATCCTGGACCGGACTGCAACAGCCACCGAGCCAGCATGTGATAGCGCGGCAGACGAGATGGTACGCAAAATACGCATTGGGGCTGGCGGTTGGCAGGCTGTAACAATGACCGGCGACCTGCTCTCGCCTACCAAGGGCATTGTCGCGGCAGCCTACTGGAGCCAAAAGGTGCTACGCTGGGCATCGCCCGTTTTCATCCTACTAGCGCTGATCGCAAATGTAGCCCTGGTCCACATTCCTGCATTCGCCGCGCTACTGGCAATACAAGTCGCTGGAATCGCCATTTCCGCGACGGCAGCGAAGACGATGCTCGGCAGCAGCATCCCGAAGGCGCTGCGGCCGATCACGTACTTCTACCTCATGAACTATGCGCTGCTCTGTGGACTGTGGCGTTTCTTGACGAATACGCAACGAGTAACGTGGGAGCGCGGCACGACGCGCAGCTAGCGACCCATTCGCCGAGCCCACGCAACGCCTACGCGGCCAACCCGCCGCCGTACGGCATGCGGTCAAGCTCCTTGCGCACGAAGTTCAACCCCAGCATACAAAGCTCAAACTCGCTCGACAGTCGCTTCAGGACCGGGGCTTCGTCTTGATAGGCACCGTGGTCGAACGATGCCGCAATGGCATACGACGACTTACCCTGCTCGACGTAGTCTATGAGTTGGTCTTTGCGGAAACCCGCATTCATTCGTGGGAGCGCGTCGGGAAAGACACCGGTCCAGAAGAGCGTGAAGTTGCCAATGTGTTTGTGGACTTCGCGTTCGCGATTGAACGATGTAGCGTTCAGCCGAACATCGGCCTCGACCAGCATCTCGGCTACCTCACGAAGAGGCTGCCCCGAGAGGCTGCGCACTTGATAAACGTTCCGCGTGTGCGTGAAGTCGGTGAGCACGTCGGCGACGTACTGCGTGACGGCTGAATCGAACACGCCAATGTTCATCAAGAACGCCCGCTCGACCATCGCCGCGAAAAGGGATCGCAGCGGGTGATCTGCCGGGATATCCGACGGCGGCTTCGACGGAAACGCGAAACCTTCTTGATCGTAAGTCCAGTCTTCCACTTGTTTACCTCCGAATGTCTTCTGTGTGTCGTCTCCTTCAGCAGCGCGTCAGCGCGTCGTTTTGGTCTACATCGACCGCCTTACGGCGTTGGTATCCTCTATTATCGGATATGCAGCGAAAAACTTAAACGTGCTATGAGCAACGGCAAGCATATTGGATCGATCTGTCCTAATCGCGCAGGAAATGATAGATGCGTTTGGCGAACGTGTCGGTAGGATAATTTTTGGAAAGGGGCAATATGGAGACGCTTGACAGAATGGTTCGGGCCATCGACTATCTCGAAGAAAACATTAGCGGGAAGGTTGACGTCGCCGAGGCAGCTCGGGTTGCATGCTCGTCGTCGTTCCACTTTCAGCGAATGTTCCATATCCTGACCGGCTACACGGTTGCCGAGTATGTGCGCTGCCGCAGGCTCACCCATGCGGCTCAAGAGCTCTCTGCTTCCGCGACCAGCGTGTTCGACGTTGCGCTCAAATATGGCTACGATTCGCCGGAAGCGTTTAGCAAAGCGTTTCGCAAGCTGCACGGACTATCACCGACCGCAGCACGTTCGCGTGGCGCGGTCCTGCGCCACTTTCCACGTATCTCGTTTCAGCTTCAGATAAAGGGAGACAAACCTATGGATTATCGCATCGAAGAGAAGCCCGCATTTACCGTCGTCGGCTCTGGCATACGGGTGAACACAGCAAACGGCGAAAACTTGAAGGTCATTCCAGAGTTTTGGGGGAAGTTCACCGACTACGAAAATCTCTGTAAGCTACAAAAGGCGGATGGCGTCGTTGGGATCGCCATGCTCGGGGTTTGCGCGAACTTCGATCCGGCGCTGGAGCAGTTTACCTACCTGATCGCGGTAGAGTCCGCACCCGACGCCGACTTTGGGTCGTACGAGCACCTCGAAGTCCCAGCGGCGACGTGGGCGGTTTTTGATAGCGTCGGCCCCGTGACCAAGTCGATCCAAGCCGTCTGGCAGCGCATCTTTGCCGAGTTCTTCCCGTCCAGCGGCTATGAGCATGCGTCGGGCTTGCCGGAGTTCGAGCGCTATCCGCCGGGCGACGTCGATGGTGGCGAGTACCGGTGCGAGGTATGGATCCCCGTAGTGAAGAAGTAGGCCGTCGCGGCTCTACTCTTCGCCCAGGAAGGTCATCGGATGCGCGGCATGGCGTATTGGCTCGGGGACAGGAGCTGGCTCGGGGACGGCGGTTTGGAGGCGCTTGACGGTTCCTGCTACACCATCGATTTCGATGGTGTCACCGTCGTCAAGCCAGTCCAGCACGCCGGGAACAGCGACCACGGTAGGAATCCCCATTGAGCGGGCTGCCACCACACCGTGTGACAGCTGGCCGCCTTGGGCGAAAACCATCCCGGCAGCGTTGGGGTAAAGCAGAACCCACGCGGGGTCGGCAGTTGCGGCAACGACGACGGAGCCTGATGTTACCGGGCTGTTGAGCCCGTCTACGCGGCGCGCTTGCCCGGTGACAGTGCCTCTACAGCAACCGACACCCTGCCGTACGCGTTTCGATGCATCGGCGGTTTCGGCAAGCTTCCCATTCACGCGCGTGAGGTTCACCGGGCCGCGCGACTCAAAACGATCAGGCACATTGGGCATTGCGGCGTAATGGTCGTACTCGGCCTTACGCGATGCGGCTATGGCGGCAGGGTTCGCCGATGACATCGCACCGTTCATATAGCCAAGCGTCTCGTCAATCTCCAGGTACAGGATATCGCGAGCATCATCCAGCAAACCCAAAGCGTAGTACCGCTTGCCAATCTCCAGAAGTACATCTCGTGTTGCGGCGAAGAGGCGCGTCCGGAGCGCACATAGCCGTTCCCGAGTTTCAATACGCTCTTCGGTCTCACGTAGTATCCACTGAAATACAGCGTTGCGCATCGGCCTACTGCCGATGGCGTCCATTACATACTCTTCGGCACGCTCCCGCACCGTATTGCCTGTTGCGCTTCTATCCGCCGAAGCCAGTCGCCCCAGCGCTCGGTAAATGGGCTCAGGGTCACGGCGAAACGGCGTCGACTCGAACTTCAGCTCGGCCAAGCAGCGGTCACCGTACTTATGCAGGAACTCGGCAAGCGGGCCATCAATGTCGGGAGCGACGTCAAGCTTCGCTCGCAAATGGGATGCCGCTGCGCTCCCCATGAGCGTGGTCATAGCCGCGCTTTTGGCCACCGAGACTGCGATGGACTTGAGAGCATCGATTGGCCCCGTAAGGTCGGGGATTTCGCGGCTCGTTAGCAGGTCGTTCACCAACGATCCATCTGCATTGCCGCACCACTGCTCTGAAGCGTGCTTAAGAAGCCCGTAAAACACAATCGTGTAGAAGTCGTTGACCAGTGGAGCATCCCACGAGCTGAGTGAGCGGCGTTCAAGGCGGGTGTAGGCGTCGACCAGCTCGTCAAGGCGTCGCCGCTCCAGGTTGCCGTCAAGACCGTCCAGTGTTTCGGCGATGTCTCTTTCGAAGCGCTTCACCATCCCCGGCACGCGAAACCAGTTTGTCATCAGCGCGATGGCCGAGCCGAGCATGCGCAACCGCCCTACCCAGTTCTGGCGTAAACCTTGCTCCACATTAGTAGGCATCCCGCGCATCTGACCGGACATGCGTCCGTAGAAGCGGGCGTTGGCGGGGTAATCCGGTAGGAGCGCGAACACACGATACCAGTTGCGGACGTTAGAGTACAATCGGCCGCGGACGTGCCCGATGAGATGCTCAATGCTGCTATCGAAGTGCTCCATGCGGTCGCGCGGCACCTGCATTGCGCGGCAAAACGCTCTGGCCATTTCAGCCATCGAACGGCGAGCGAAAGAGAACGTGAGCGGACTCGTAACCCCCGGATAAAACTCGCCGATATTGCCCGAGTCCCAATAGGTCGGCTCTACGTCGGGATCGGATAGCCGGTCAAGTGATGCAACAGGCTTACTCCCGAGCAGGTAGAGTTTGCCGCCGTCAAACGCCCACTCGATCTCCTGCGGGCAATGGAACAGCTGGGCGGTTTTCCACAGCAGATCGACGACCTCATGGACCTGATCGTCGGTGAGCGACGGGCGATTGCGTTCCAGTGTCGACACTATGGCAGTCATGACACCGCCTTCCGCTTCAGTGGTAGGACGATCCTGAAAGCGCTTATCGGCGATATTGCGGTCTACAATGGTGCCATCTCGGTCTACACGGTACAGGTCGCCGTCCGTTTCACCACTGGTGAGCGTTGTCGACAGGCCGTACACCGACGCAATGAGCGAAACAGAACGCCGTCCAGAGACAAGGTCGACGCCGAACGCAATCCCCGAAACCTGAGGCCGGAGCATCTGCTGCACGACAACAGCGGGCGGAGTCGGCAAGAGGTGAAGTCCGTGAGTGCGGCGATGGATCAGGACGCGCTGAGCATACGCCGCCTTCCAGATCTCCACGAGGCGTGTGGGAACATCGCTAGCGCGAACACTGAGCGCTGTGGTCAACGGCCCGGACGCATCGTACGCGGGAATATCATCAGCGGATGGCGAGGGACGAACGGCAAGGAAGTCCCGGTCAAGCCGCAAGCGCACGATTGCCGTCTGAAGTTCGCTGTTGATTGCATCGTGGAATGTCATTTCGGCGATAGCGGCAGCAGCCATTGACGCTGTTTCGGCGGAGTGCAGGTCAGCGTCTTGCTCGCGGGTCAATGTGGCGCTAAACGCTTCGCTCGTGACAACAAACCATGGGGGCACCGCAATACCCGCGTCAGCAGCAGCCGCAAGCACGGCCGCCTTTGTGCCAACGGCACCATGGCCGTCCGGTTCGCCGGGAAACTGGATGAGATAGGACATGCGCGTCGGGATGAGCCGCACCGAAGGCTCAACGGTCTCATTGTACCTTGAGCCCTATCACGACGACGCGCGTTACCGTGTTTCGGTCCGCGTGGAACAATCGCGCTGACCGGGCCCCAGTCAATGCCGCGAGAACTCGATTTGTGAATGGACTTCGTGGTTCACCGACAGCTCAGAGGTGGCAACAAGTGTGTAAACAGGTCGCCCATTGCCGTCGATGTGCCTGCTGTGGGTTGTCAATGTGAGTGCGCCATTGGGTGAAGTGAATGCAACGGTCAGGCCCGTACGTTCGGCCCGCGTGACGGCGCTTTGACCGTCGATGATCCAGGGTGTGTAGCTCTGATAGGCGACATGCAAGGCCGCCACATTCACGAGGTGCCACGTATCCGTCAGGTGCAGCGTCCCCAGTGCGCCATCGAGCGAAAGTTCGCCTTCGCGCCGTGCCATTTGGACCGGGGGATCAATGACAGGCGCTGCGTCCCCTGCGAAACGAACGCCAGTTGAGGTTGCCTCTACAACGCTGAGGCTTGCTGGAGGCGCATCTGGGGCGTGCAGGTGCATGATCATGCCGTCCACATAAGCCATGTTGTGCCACGAAGGCAGCTTCATGAACGCAGTTTGGGGGTTGGAGTAGTTAGTTATTCCTGGGTCGAGCAGCACGATCTCGCCGTTCGCTTCGAGGACAATACTGCCTCGATCATAGTGATGGTGGCCAGCGGCCGCATTTCGCTCACAGAGGAACCATAGCTTCCCATCCGATGGCGCTGGAAACTCGTATGCCATGAGACCCGACTTGCGGCAACCTTGCAGACTGCGGACGGCAACGGGCGCATGATCGAGCGTATCGGGGAGGCAGGACAGCAGGAACAGCACATCGATACCCGACCCGTGCGTCCCGGCTGGAGGTGGCGTTGAGACAGTGTCGTCAAACCGCCGCGCAAGGTAACCATATGCCTGCTGCCAACCGCAGACCGACGCCAGAAAGGCTAGCGAAAGCGACGGCATGAGGGATCTCTCACCCGGTCCGCTCGCGTTGATCGGGCATGTGCGCCCCAACGGGTCGACGGTAGACATCATCGCCTCGAAGAACCCGGTCGATGCATGGACACGCCCTGGGACAATCTCGGCGATGGGCCTTTGCGATAATGTCGCGTACGCGGTCCAAAGCTGAATTGACGCTGGCAGCGAGTAATGGCCGAAGTATGCGGGGCCCTCGAACGCGTGGCCGTCCTCGGCGAGGTAGCCGTTCATGATTGTGCAGTGATCGCGGTATGCCTGCACGGCAGCTTCACGGTAACGCTCACCGCGACCGTGATAGTACAAGCAAAGCGCCCCGAGGATACGTCCGCGATTACCCACGAGGCCCTGGTTCATGTGCCATCGATAGCCGGGCTCAGCGCATTTTTCGTCGATGACCGGCCAAGCACGCTCTACCGCGTCAATTGCGGCTTTGCGTCCAGCATCGGTCAGATAGCTCCCCACAAACTGCAGAGCCGTAGCGACAGCGCTGCTGTAGTGGTCTTCCATGAAGCAGACGTGACGCCAACTGGAACCTGGAGTGGCGCTTTGCGGCCCCTCGAACCAGCGCGGCGTGTGCGCCACCGAGAGCACCATACGAGCCGCGAGGCGAGACCAATCCGGGCGGTCAAGGAGATATCCCGCAATCGCGAGCACCATCATCGGCTCTTCGATCGGTGTGCGTCCACGGTCACGGACGCGAACGTATCGATACAGGTGCTCGACACACGGAACGTACTCCCGGATCTCGGCCTCTGGTTCGAACGCCTCCCACTCCGTTGCCATTTCCTCAAGGCTGGCCTTTACCGCGTAAAATGCGGGGTCGTTGATGCGGCGCTTGATGCGATCACATTCGACAGGGGAGAAATAGATCGGGCGGTCAAGAGCGGCAGTACCGTTCGGGTCGAGAAGCCCTGGCCACTCGGCGCTATATACGGGTAGGGTCTGCTCGATCAGCGGTACCCTGGCCGAATCGCGCACGCCCACCCATCGGAGAAGTATCTCGATTTCGTCGCCCAGACCGTTCGCTACGGTGAGTTCGATACGAGACACATGGACAACTGCGCCAGCCGCGACAAGCGGCGCGCTAACCGCCTCAAGAGGGACATTCTGGCCGCCAATATCGCCGAAGAGGGACACGCGAGCGCCGTAAATGATCGCGTGTCCGGAGAGATTCGCACCAGGCGGCAGCGTGATGAAGAACACAAGCGAGTCGTAACCATTGCCAAGAAGCAGGTCACCATTCCACACAATTCGGGAGACAGGAGAACGTGTAACGTACCCGCAGCCATCCCAGCCTTGAGGCAGCAAGCGGTCGCCTGTATCGTCTGCGACGTGGAAATCGGCAGCATCGAAGATGCTCGGGTCAAACAGCGGCGCCACAATGGCCTCGGCAACATTGATAGGACGAGGCGTGAGGGCTCGAGTGAGCAGACTATCGGTCATTGGAGGGGCCTTCTGGTGGGAGGGGCAAAATGGTGTAAGCGTTGAGGTTATTATACTCCGGCAACAGACTGGCGCGCAGGGGAGTTGCAGCCAAACGGAATTGACATCCTGGCTTTCGCAAAGAAGGGATTATCACACGCATTGCCGAACAATAGCGCCATAAAACCGGTTAGATTAGCGACATCTCACCTCTTTTTAAAGACTTCACGGGTCAAGCTTATCGTTACTTTCTACCGAAATAACCCGAAGAGACTGGAATATGAACATGGCTGATATCTTCTATAACGCACACCACTCGCCAATTGGAGCGTTTGCTTCGTTCACGCTTGGTTACAAAGGGGCGAAGGGCGGGCTGGGATTGGAAATTGGGAAGCCCGCCGACCAGAGCTTCTACGTTGGTGTCGAGGAGCGGCCAGGTGCTATTCATGCGTTACCCTTCTTCGCAGGCGCAGAAACAGGTGGCACCGCAGCTACCAGCGTCGATAGTGAGCGGTACGTAACCGCCGACGACGCCGCGAGCGACCGTGTTGGTAGCAAGACTGTGATAGTGCCGTACGCCGACGACACAATCTCACGGGATTTTCGGCTGTCCAGCGACACATGGACGGCAGGTTCACTCACATTCACCCTTTACAGCCCCGTGATGGCCGTTCCCGATCTTGATGATGCCAATGCGGACGATGCCGCGCTGAAGCTCGCAGTTCTTCCGGCCGTGATCGGCGAGGTTACTGTTGATAACCGCTCTGGAGTACGGCCTAAGCGCGTGCTGGTCGGCTTGGACGGCGTGAATACTCAAATCGGCGCTGGGTTGCGGCGGCTCGACGATACATCCGACGGCCGATTGGTTGGCGTGGCACAGGGCTGCGATACGGCGATAGCCACGCTTAGCGGCGAGATGGAGTCGGCGCAAGGGTTTTCGATGCTGGACATCCTGAACGAGCCCCACCCGGCCAACCTTAAGTTCGCGCTCGGCGGCGCGGTGGCTCTCATCGGGCACGTTCCGGCAGGCGAGACACGAACCTTCCGCCTCGCGTTCTGCTTCTATCGCGGCAGCATTGTGACGGCAGGTGTGCCGACCACCTATTTCTATACCAAGTACTGGAGCACCATCGAAGACGTCGCCGTGTCCGCGTTGGAATGGTTCGACGCCCTCAAGGGCCAGGCGGAAACGGCCGACACGAAGCTCTTCACTTCGGGCCTCTCCAGCGACCAGCAGTTCATGGTGGCTCATGCAGTTCACTCCTACTACGGGAGCACAGAGTTCCTGCGCGATCTGGCTGACGTACCGCTCTGGATCGTCAACGAGGGCGAGTATCGAATGATGAACACACTTGATCTCACCGTAGATCAGCTGTTCTTCGAAATGGCCATGAACCCGTGGACCGCTCGAAACGAGCTTGACCATTTCTCCTCGCGCTATTCGTACCGCGACCAGGTTTACCCGCCTGGGAAGTCGGACGCGCTTACCGACGGCGGTATCAGCTTCACGCACGACATGGGTGTCGCTAATGTCTTCTCACGAGCGGGTCATTCGGCGTACGAGAAGACCGGGCTTCATGGGTGCTTCTCGCACATGACGCACGAGGAATTGGTGAACTGGTTGTGCTGCGCGCTTGTCTATGGCGAATCGGATGCAGGATGGCTGTCGTCGAACCTCGCGATCATCACTGACTGCTTCACGAGCATGGTCAACCGCGACAGCAGCGAACTGGCCGCGCGCAACGGTATCATGGCGCTGGAGTCCAGCCGCTGCTCGGGCGGCAGCGAGATCACGACGTACGACAGCCTTGACGAGTCCCTCGGGCAGTCGCGGGGCAACGTTTACATGGCTGGCAAATGCTGGGCAGCATATGTCGGCCTCCGCCGGGTATTCGAAAGCCAAGGTCTCGCCGACCTCGCGACGCAGGCGGGCGAACAGGCGACGCGCTGCGCCAAATCGGTATGCGCCGCCGTGGCACCAGACGGCACTCTCCCAGCGGTTATCGGCGAGGACGTGCCAGCGCGAATCATTCCCGCCATCGAGGGGCTGATCTTCCCGAGGGCGATGGGCTGCCCCGAAGCGGTAGACGCGTCCGGCGAGTTCGCGGAGTTCATCGCCGTCCTGAGCCGTCACTTTGGCGCGGTTCTCCGGCCCGGTCTGTGCCTATTCGACGACGGCGGCTGGAAGCTGTCGTCGTCGAGCATCAACTCGTGGCTGAGCAAGATCTACCTCTGCCAGCATATCGCCCGCACCGTTCTCGGGATCGACAATGCCCAGGTCACCCAGTTGGCCGACGCGACCCATGTGTCGTGGCTACTGAGACCTGAGAACACGTACTGGGCATGGAGCGACCAGATGTACTCCGGAGAGGCGAAGGGCAGCCGGTACTATCCTCGCGGCGTAACATCGTGGCTGTGGCTCGGATAGCGAGCAGGTGGGCAACCTGCGGGTCGTTCGTCGCAATCTCGCAAATGGCGAAGGAATAGCCGACGCGCTGTTGGAATAGGTAGGGCGACTGACCCACAGGAGCCCCACACATGCGAGTACTTCTCGACACTATCCCTTTTGACAGCCCTTTACGTGATTGGCAAGGCGGCGGACACTGGCCAGCGCAGTGGATACGCCACCCGGAGGCGCTTGGCGTCGACCCACTCGTGGCCGCATTCCGCCTTCGCGTCACGATCACGGAGCCGCGAACCGTTCGCCTGCATGTCTCCGCCGATGAGCGATACGAGCTTTACCTCGACGGCGTCGCCGTTGGACGCGGCCCCGAGCGTGGGGATGTCAACAACTGGTTCTTCGAAACGTACGACATACCGCTGGCAGTCGGCGAGCACACCGTTGTGGCGCACACGTGGTGGATCGGCAAGATGGCCGCTTACGCCCAAATGAGCCATCGCCCGGGGTTCATCGTGGCTGCGGAAGGCGAAGCGGAATCGACGTTCAACACCGGTCACGCCCCGTGGGAGACGGTTGAGCTTGGGGGGTACACGTTCACGCATGCCGGACAGGCGTGGGGGACCGGCGCCAACTTGAACATGCGCGGCGACGGGATGAAATGGGGCTTTGAAAGCGGCGATTGCGACGGGTGGATTGCCCCGGTGGACATCCAGCAGGGCCGCAACAGGAAGAACGACAACGAAGCTGCTCCCGGATGGCGTCTCAAACCAGCCGTCCTACCCCCAATGCTGGAGAAGCGTGTCCATGTCGGCACAGTCCGACATATCGATTTCCTTGATGCGAGCGCGATCAAGCCTGCAGGCGATGACAAGCCTAACGCCATGATGCCGCCTGCTGAGCGTCTCGCTGCGGCGCAGCAAGTGAAAGAAAGCGATATTATCGACCGCATCGATACGGCAGATATCGTTGTAGATCCAGCTCTCAATTTGTCAGGCGAGACGTCAGCCTGGAACCGGCTCCTCGCCGGCACCGGGTCGGTGACGATCCCGGCACACACCACGCTGCGCGCCATCGTGGACCTTGGCAACTACTACGCAGCGTATCCAGAGATCACGTTGTCAGGCGGCGCGGGTGGCGCCGTTCGCGTCGAATGGGCGGAGTCGCTCTATATCGTCGGCAAGCACGAAAAGGGCAACCGTAACGACGTCGATGGCAAGCGGTTCTTCTGCGGCGGTGTCGGGGACACATTCAAGCACGACGGACAAGACTCTCGGCGATACTCGACCCTCTGGTGGCAGGCTGGCCGATACGTTCAGGTAATTGTCGTCACCGGTGCAGAGGCGCTTACTATCGATGGATTCACCCTGCGCGAAACCCACTACCCTTACGACGTTTCTAGCCGCTTCGAGGCTTCGGACAGCCGTATCGACGCCGTCACGCCTATCGCGATTCGCGCGATGGAGATGTGCTCGCATGAGACGTACATGGACTGCCCGTACTACGAGCAGCTGATGTATGTGGGCGACACGCGGCTGGAAGTGCTAACCACCTATGCTATGACGGGCGACGACCGTCTGCCGCGAAAGGCGCTCTCGCTCTTCGACTGGTCGCGTGACACGACGGGCCTGACGACGTCGCGTTACCCCTGCCATACGCGTCAGACCATCCCGCCATTCTCGCTTTGGTGGATCGCCATGGTGCACGATTACGCGTTCTGGCGCAACGATCTTGACTTTGTGCGCACGCTCATGCCCGGTGTCCGCACCGTGGTTGATGCCTATGTCGGCTTCCTGAACAGCGATGGACTGGTGCAGGGTCCGAAGGGCTGGAACTTCATGGACTGGGTGCCGTCATGGGGCGGCGGTACTCCGCCCGACGGGCAGGATGGTGTCAGCGGTGTGCTCAACTGGCACTTCGTTCTGGCGCTCGACCTTGCCGCAGAGCTGGAGCGCATGATGGGCGAGCCGGAACTGGCAGATCGATGCGACCGTTACGCCAACTCAGTTGCCGCCAAGTCGATGGAGGTGTTCTTCGACGTGGAGCGCGGGCTGCTTGCGGACGATGTGGCTCACACTCGATGGAGCGAGCATTCGCAGTGCCTCGCGCTACTATCGCACCGCCTGCCCAGAGACAAGCGCGCGGTGATCGCCGACGGCCTCTGTACGGCCACTGACCTCGAGCATACGACGATCTACTTCACGCACTACTTGTTCGAGGCGTACCGCATGATCCGGCGACCGGATCTGCTCTTCAAGCGGCTCGAACTGTGGTTCGCGCTGGATGAGGGCGGGTTCAAGACCACGTTCGAGTCACCGGAGCCAACACGGTCCGACTGCCACGCGTGGGGCGCCCACCCGCTGTTCCATTACTACGCCACGATCCTGGGAATCCGCCCGCAGGAGCCTGGCTTCAAGGAGCTCTCCATCGACCCGCAGCTAGGTCCGTTGACGTCGGCGTCCGGAACCTATCCCCACCCCGCAGGACCGGTTACGGTCGACGTGCGACGCGACGGCGAGAAGCTGACGGGTTCGATCACGCTTCCGGAAGGCGTTGTGGGTGTTCTCCATCTTGGGAAAGCGATACGCGTGCTGCAGCCGGGTGTGCAGAAGTTCTAGGCCCCCGGCGCGTGCCGCGCCACCCCACGCGGTAGGGTTTATGTTGTCCGACAGCGGCTAGGCGGGCCGGGTTCGTGATCGTATTGCATGTATTGCGTTGCGCAACGCGATTCGTTACCCCGCCTCGCTTAGGCTCGCCACCCCACGCGACGTGGGGTTTATGATGTCCGACAGCCGCTTAGCCAGCCACGTACTGTACCGAGAGCGTTTTGCATGCAAAATTGGCGTTACGATTCGCTTTTTTGCATGCAAAATTGTGGGCGCGGCTACAGTCGTGCCCGATGCTATCTACGGCCAGGTGTGCGGGAGCGGCGGCGGCCTGGGTGGGCGTCGCTGCGTTATGAAGCGCGGGTGCGCGTTGTCAAGGTACGAGATAGCGTTGTAGTTATATTATACTATGTAAATGTCAATAAGTCAATTTATTAACGAACATATTTTCTACAAGATCTTTTTATCGCCCGCTGCTTTCATCTGACCGCTGCAAGGGGCGCGGCGGTGGATACATCATCCGCTGAAGCGGTGCCTGTGACGAGTAGATCGCCCGTTGGGCTAAGATTCAGAGGCGTTTGCTCGCGAATGGCTTAACAGTCATATCGCTCGGCGAGGCTTCACCCCGGCGGAAGTGTGCAGCATCGTTGCCGCTAGCGTCGGCACACGCTTTACCCAGTGGTCAATGCGCGATTACCTACGCGGAGTAGGACTCTAGTGGGTGTTTAGGCTTGGCTGTGCAGTTTTACTATCCAGAGTCGCTACGATTTCAGCACCTATGATGCTTCCGGTGGCGGCGTCTATATACAACTCAAAGGCATCTTTATAGCCATCAATATCACAGGTCAGCACCCACGCTAGCTTTGCTGGTCCTCTGCTGTAGGACGATGGAAACGGAACCTTCGATGTCATCCCGGAAAAGGATGTATTGGGCTGAACCCATTTGAGCTTTCCTGGCACCATGTCTGATATATTGAGACCGGATAAGCCGCCGGTCACCGAGCCAAATATTCGCATCGCGGCCTGAGCTTTTAGCTTTGCGTCTTCGGCAGAAATGAACACTTTCGTGGACTGGCGCGGTGAACTCTTATGGTTAAGAAGCACCATCAGCGGCCTAGATGTGATGGCATCGATATATACTTCAAAGCGCTGACCGTGAAACTGAATACCATCAGCCTGGCGATCACTCCAAACATTCCAAACAATCCGGCCATTGCTTGATTGAAACATACTAGCAAGAAAATAATCCGACTGAATTTCAGACGACTTTGTTGCAGTTCCTAGCGACCGTGCTAGCCGTATCGCGGACTCCCTCGATATTGTGGTTTGACTACCCATATCCATTCTTGGAATTTTTTCGAGCCATTCAGAGCTGGTAAATTGGGTGACAATTCCGGTCCTATCGGCAACCTGAAAGTCCATACCATTTAGATATCCGACGCGCCAAACAGGTTCGTAGTAGTATGTTGGACTGTTGTCTATATCGATACCGGGGCTGCCCTCAAGTTCCAAATGTGCGACGGCTGCAAAGGCGGTAACAATCGATACAACCTCATCGCGGCTGAGGTGCCGGACTAAAGCCGGTGGAGCGATCCCGGAAGCTGCTTGTTTGGCAGTCCTGGTCTCGTGTACTCTATTTGGAACCGCTGCGGTTTGGATTAGCATAGATCCTCCGATCTGACAGTCATAATCTTGCAGCCCTCGATACACTTGCGACAGCGAGAGGTTGATACTCGTTCATTTGGAGAGCCGATCTATCCAGGGTGAACTATTGTTGACTGCGGCTAGAGCGCGCTCTATCCACCCAAAATCACGCCGAGGATTTGGGCGGCGAAGACGGCGTGGCCTCGCATGTTGGGGTGGAGGCCTGAGTAGTAGCCGTCGTCGACGAGGCCAGCGGCCGTGTCGGCACCGAGGTCGATGATGGCGACGGCGTTGTCGGTGGGATTCGTGGCCTGGTACCGGGCGACGGCGGTTTTGAGATGATCGGCGACATATTGGCCGAACGGGATGATCACGAAGATCTTCGCCGACGGGGCAGCGCCGCGAAGGGCTGCTAGCGATTGGGTAATGCTAGCTTCCATATCGCCCATATCGGAGCCCCACAGGAAATCGTTGGTGCCGAAGTTGATCGTTATCAGCGATGGCTCCTGGCCCGTTCCTCCGTACCCGCTCAGCCTCCCGGTCGAGTCGAGCAGCGAGTGCGCGCCGTCGATCTTGTTCCACCGGCTTTTCGCAGGGTCATAGACGCCGCCCACCCCATCCGATGAGCCTGAGACGAAGTAGTACGGCAGCACATCTTCCGGTCGATCGCCATACTGCAGCCAGCCGCTGTAGCCGCAGGCGCTGACGCAGTACTCGTAGCCCTGCATCCGCAGCGACTGCCCGACGAGGTACGAGTAAACGTCGAGGTTACCTGTTGTCCCGCACCCCTCCGTGATACTATCGCCGACCATCAGCGCCCACTTGTCACCGCGCTTTCCTGCGACAGGCTCGCCGTCATCGTCGACAGCAAGGCCAGTAACGCGCAACACACAGTGGCCGCTTTGGTCCGATGTGCCCCAGCGGTTCGCTTGCTCTGAATTTTGGAAGTAAACGGCCAGTTGGTGCGACCCGGGGCCGGTGAGTTCACCGATTTCGATATCTCGGTCACAAACAATGTCCGCGTGCCATCGTCCGTCAATGCAGTAGGTCAGCTGCGGGATTTCGCTTACGGCACCGGCATACTGCGTCGTGTCGAGCAGCAGGCGCGCTACGGGGCTCGCGGACGTCGTCGACCAAGTCACGCGGAAATAGGCGCCGGAGTTCCAGCTCTGCCGATACTTGTCGCCGACGCGTCCATCGTCGCCGGTCCAGTTGCCGGGCGAGAACACAAAAGCGGGAGATGAGATGCCAATCGTTTTCATAGTCACCGTATTGAGGGGGTAAGGATTGCGCGCGAGAGGCGCGACGCAAGCTTATTCGGACAGATGCGGGTGAATCCCTTCCGAGCGGCGGTTCGGGTGGGCGTGATTCGTGAAGTGGCTTGGGGCGGGTACGATCGGGCAACCGGCGGGCCAAGTTCGCCGGGACTGAAGATCCCGGCCTGACGAAGAACACCCCTACGGGGCTAAGCGAAGATTCCGTAGGCTGATCGAATAATCGAAATTAAACCGTACTTTCACCTATCGCCAGACCCACCACGGCTTGAAAGCCATGGCTAGTTATTGCTGATAGGGTCTCCGACCCACAGGATTTTGGCACACAATGAGCGCATTTTCGCCATGCTGCAATTGTACGGATAAATGAAGGCTATTCGATAAACCTACGGCTCGAAAATGCTTGAAAGTACCGGACATAAGAATGTCTTGGGAACTAAGAATCGGGCAGTTTCTCAATAGTACAGATCGTGCCACCTTCTGCCGGTCAAACCCCAGGCTCGGTTCATTCGGAGTTGGGGCGATTGGGTGAACTCTTGGCCCGAAGGGCGGTCTGCTTTTCACAGGCACCGCTTTAGCGGATGCATAGACGGTTCCGAATGTTCACCACGACATCCGTGGATGCCACGTTGTTCCCAACAAGATACAGCTGTACTAAATCACGCTCGTGAAAAGTAAAAGTTGACAGATGGCCAACCTTGTGTTACTATTTCTGTGTACTCGATTTGATACAGATTACCGCGCAATGCAACTATGGTAAGTGCTACAAAACAATCGAAACCGATGGCCGGCCGCGAGGCGGCGGGATACAGACCGCCGTACAAGCGGATCGAGGCGGACCTGCGCCGCAAGATCTATCGCCGCGACTGGTCGCCTGGCATGATCCTTCCCAGTCGTCGGGAGTTGGCACAGGCGTATCAGGTATCGCTGGGCACAATTGAGCGCGCGGTGTCCGACCTGCTGTCCGACGGCACGCTGACGTCGCGCGACCGCCGGGGCACATTCGTCTCCGAAAACGCTCCCGCCGCAACGCATGAAGGCGCCGCCGTTGACAATGTTGTATGGAGCGCTGGCGAAGGGTATCCCCCTGCGACCACGGCGACGATCGCTGTGATCTGCCCTCTTGAGCCGCGTATGAACGAGGCTGAGTGGATCATTGGTTGGCCGAACTGCGTGATCCAGTCAGTTCAATCGCGTATCGCGGGCCTTGGCGGCCGAGCGCTCTTCTCCAAGGCGGAGCAAACACTGCTGGTCGCGCCTGTGGACATCAACGAGTCGATTGCGAGTTATCTCGACCAGGGTGTCGACGGGTTTGTGTTTGTCATGCTGAAAGACGACGACCTGGACGATGTCGCGACACGATTTGCTGTTGGCGCTCTCAACCTCCCACCCGCAGTATTCGTCATGGTGCAGCCGCGCCTGATACCCGCGACGAGTATTCACTACGATAGCCGCGATGCTGGTTTCCATGCGGCACGTCACCTGCTGGACCAGGGATGCCGCTCGATCACATTCTTCGCGCCGTACGAATCCGATTTCGGACGCCTGCGCCTTGAGGGTATCCATGAGGCTGTCTCGCTCGCGGGTTTGGAACCAGAGTGCGTCCGCAGCGCTGTCAAGCCGGTTCCAGTTGAGGATCTCTATAACGCGGTGAACGTCGAACGAAACTTGCGGTGGCTTGACCAAAAGATCGCAGGGTTTGTATGGGCGCGCGAGGTTCTTGCGGGCGGATTCGCCACGGATGGCGTGGTAGTCGTTAACGATGAGGTTGGGCTAGGCTTTGCCCATGCCGCCCGTGAGTTTGGGTTGAACGCTGGCTCCGATTTCGCGATTGTCGGGTTCGACGATTCGCCGGAAGGGCGATCGTTTGGGCTGTCGACAATGCGGCCCCCGCTCGAACTGATGGGCGAGGAAGCGGCGAGATTGATTATGGACGCAGTAGGAGGCAAGCGCACCGGTCAGCGGGTTGCACTGCACTCGCAGCTGATCGAACGCGCATCGTCAAGGTTAGCACGGAGAGGGTAGCACCAAATTTTTCTGAATTTTCACATACCGTAAGTATTTGGCAGGTTGGAATCACAAAAGCGTCACCAAGGCGCAAATCGAATCACCAGGGTCATCCTGGGTAGGAGGCGACACATGAGAAATCATTATTCTGTTACGAAACGAAGCGCAGGATTTACTTTAATCGAGCTTCTCGTAGTTATAGCGATTATAGCGATATTGGCAGCTATACTTTTCCCAGTCTTTGCCAAGGCTCGCGAAAAGGCGCGCCAGACAGCTTGTCTATCGAACCAAAAGCAGTTCGGTATCGCCATGCTACAGTACTGTCAGGACTACGATGAGAGCTTCCCGTGCGGCTACAAGTACTGGGGCAAAAATACAGTCGGCTGGGCTTACCAGATCTACCCGTACTTCAAATCTACGGGAATGATGTTCTGTCCGTCGGATCAGAATGCCAGTGAGACGAAGGGGTGGTCGTATGGCTTCAACTCGAACCTGCTCAATGCTGGTCCCGGCACTCACACTGCGGTAGACCCGTATGACGGCTCAACGGTAACATTGACTAACCCCGCGATGGTCTCTCAAATGACCGCTCCCGCCAAGACAATCGCCATGTTCGAGATCACCGAGAAAAGCACTTCGCACCAGACCAGCGGCGCAGCCGCAGCAAACAATGGCTTCCCGGGTTTCGACGGTGACTTGCAGTCTGAAACGGGCAACGGCCACGGTGCTCCGTCGGCTGGTTCGAAGGGCTTCTACGTTACCGGATGCTTCCGCAACGACATCGACAATAGCACGGGAACATGTACGAACGCATCGGACGGCGGCTGGGCCAGCCAAAACCTCGCTGGACGTCACAACGACGGTTCATGCTTCGTGATGGCTGACGGCCACGCCAAGTGGTTTGCGCCGACCCAGGTGTCGTCGGGCAACCCGTGGCTCACACAGCCGCAAACGTTCTGCGGTTCTGGCGGAAGCGCTGCGGCTACCGGTTGCGCCGATGGCACTCTTGCCGCGACATTCAGCTGGTACTAGGCTAACTGGAAGGCGGGCATTCGCGCCATATCCGGTGCCCGTCCAACCTTCAGCATACATCGCCGAGCGCGGATGGGAGCTATTCCCATCCGCGCCGCATCCCCCATCCCACCAGGTTCACCCCATGAAATTCATTCCCGCTCTCGCCGTCTGTCTCGCCCTCGTCTCGCTCTGCGGTGTCGCAAACGCCCAGGAGATTCCCGACTTCAGGCTGCCGTCGAAAACGTTCTTCGATGCCAACACCAAGTTCCAGAAAGACCGCAAGGTCTTCGCGTGGTACATGGTCTGTTGCGGGCCGTTCGGGGGTAACGAGCAGCCCAAGCCAAAACTGATCGCGCAGTACAAGGCCGAGATTCAGATGGCGCAATCGATGGGGATCGACGGGTTCGGGCTGGACATCATGCAGCCCAACGCTGTCTACCACGCTGCGGTCGACGCCATGTTCGATGCGGCTAAAGAGCTCAACACTGGCTTCAAGCTTTTTCTCGAATGCGATTACGGCAAGCCTGATGCCGCAGACTATATCAACTTGATGAAGACGTACTCCAAGCACCCGAACTACTTCCAGGTGAAGGGGCGCCCACTGCTTTGCGTTTACGCCGCAGACTGCATCCTGCCCAAACCGGCGGACTCGGTAGCGTGGTGGCGTGATCAGGTGGTCGAACCGCTGAAGAAACAGGGGGTCGATGCCTACTTTGTCCCCGGCACGTTCCACAAGTTCGGCAACTCACCTGCTGACGCAGGCGGCTGGCAGAATCTCGACGCCGACGTCGCGGGCTGGGGCGATGTCGCTGACGGCCACTCGGCGTGGCAGATACAGCTGTCGCCCATCGGCGGCGGTATCGGCGCGCTGGAGCGGTTTGCCGACGCGTCGCAGAAGGCGAAGAAGACCTGGATGTCCACTGTCTCAACTCACTACTGGGTGGGCGCGTACTTTAGCCTTCCTAGCTGGCACTGGGTACTCGGCGAGCCGCTCAAGGCAGACAACAGCAACCGCAATGGCACTTATTTCGAACACGCTGGCGGCAAGGGTTTGGACGCTCAGTGGTCGTCGATCATCAATGTCCAGCATCCCGAGTGGGTGATGCTGCTCACGTGGAACGACTACAACGAGTCTTACATGGAGCCCATCGACGACTATAAGAAGTACAAAAACGGTACCCTGCAATCGGCTCATCTCGGTTGGTATAAGCCCCAGGCAGGGATTGGCGAACTGAACCGATACTATGTGCAGTGGTACAAGACAGGTTCCCGGCCGAAGATCACCGCCGACAGTATCTTCTACGCGTATGTCACTCAGAGCTACAAGCTTAAGGCGTCCAAAGACCCGCGTCCCGGTGTCGGGTGGGGCAATCCGCCCGCCAATGACAGCCTGTACGTCACCACGGCCCTCACCGCGCCCGCGCAGCTGAAGGTGGTCTCCGGGGCCACGGCTACCAGCTACGATGTCGCTGCTGGGATTACCCACACTGTGGTGCCGTTCGAGCCCGGCAAGCAGTCGTTCTCGCTGTGGCGGAACGGTGTGCAGATCAACTCGCTGGAGGGCGAGCCTGTCGTCGATAAGATCGACTTCTACGACTACTACCCCACCACCGGGTATGTGGAGACGCCGGTCGGGAAGAAGTAAGGAATTTAGGACGGCTCGAGCCGCCGGGGCTTCTTTTATGTAGGGGTGGCACGGCGTTATTGTGGCTCATCACTACGGGTGAGATTGGGCGGTGCGCTGCAAAAAGCGAAGCCAGCGTATCGCTACAGAGGGAGCGAAGCGACAGAAAAAGCCCGAGCGGCTTGAGCGATCCGAAATCTCATTCACTACCGAACACGACGTACACCCTGGCCTTCGCCAGCGCCGGTGACGTTGCTGGCGGTCGGCGCGACCGTCACGAGCGCGGTGCCTGTTGAGCCCATGGATCGTACCGTGTTGTCGAGTAGGGTAACGTTTTTGCTGTCGCCTATCCAGATCACCGCCGTGGCGTCGACGCCCGTGGATTTGCCGACTGGGCCGGTGACGCTGGGTTGGTGGAACGGGTTGAGGAATCGGTTGCCGCGAATCTCGACACCATCGGCCCATCGGACCTCGATATTGGCGCAGTCGATTCCCTCGAACGTGTTGTTCAGCACTCGGATGCCGCGCTGTCCCATGCTGCCTTCGCCGGTAATCGTCAGCGCACCAGCCTGCGGGTAGTAGTGGCCGGTCATGGCGTAGTTGGTGTGGCGTATCGTGTTTCCCTCGATGAGCATATTGCGGCTGTAGCCTGCTTCACCCCAGTAGATCTCAGGCGAAACGACGATGCCCGCGATTGTGCTGCCGTCGACTGTGTTGCCTTTGATGACACCATCGTCAGCTTTCACCAGGATCCCTCGAGCTCGGTGATTTCGTATCGTGCAGCCGATGATCTTGAAGCCCGAGCCGCAGCGAGCGGGATCGGCAGCGGTGGAGTCGAACGGGGCGTCGATGGCGTTGGCGATAGCCACTTCGTAATAGGTCAACTTACCTTTGTACGCGCCGAATTTGGAGATCTGCGGCGGCGTGAATTCGACAGGCTTGACGCTTACCACGGTACTGTCGGCGATAAGCCCGGTTTCGCTGTTGGCGAGGCGTATGGGGTCCCCGGCGGCGAAGTCGCAGCGCGGGTAGCGACAGCCGAGAGTCAGCGTCGTGCCGGAGCACTTGGCCACCTGATACAGAGTGCCGTGAACGGCGATGCCATCGTCCAGCATGCCCTCGAACAGGCAGTTCTCGATGTCCGGTCCAACTCGCGAGCCCGACGAGTGCAATCCATCAGCCGATTGCGCCAGCAGTGCGCGCTCTGTGGCCCCTGGTGGAATTGGCCCGTAGGTGAGCTTATTGCCGAGCCATCGGTTGCCGCTGCAGCCGTCGGTTTCGAAATACGCGAAGACACCGGACCAGTACAGAGTCAGGTTCGAGAACGTGCACCGGGTCGTTGCTCCCGTGTGGAACATGGCGTGTCCCGGCCCGCGGCAGACGACGTGATCGCCGACGACAACGCCCCACGGGTTGCCCTTGGGCACTGCACGAAGATACAGCCGCGCTTGGCCAGTAGTGGCGAGCGGCTCAATCGATGTGGCCCCAAAGTCGCTGCTCCCTGGGCGTATGAGCGGCTTATCGCCCATCATGATGGCGCACGATTTGAAGGTCGCATCGGTTGGAAAGCCAGCGCAAAGCTGGACATCGTAATAAGGCCCCTTTACGGGATCGTCGCCTATCGCGATTATCTTGGCCTGGCCGGTTTGGGGATGAGTAAAGTGTATCGCTGGTCCATCGAATGTCACGTTCTCGCAGTTGGTGAAGTCGACGGCATCCTGGTCGGTAGATGAAAACGCGAGGTCTACACCGCGCGCCTTGATGACTGTATCCTTCATGTCGCGAACCGCAAGCCCTGCGCGGTCGCCCTTCGGTAACACGTAAGTCCCCCGCCGAATCACAATCTCATGCGCCCCGACAGCGTACGCCGCAGCGATAGCCGCGCTCAGGCCGCCCGGGTTGGCGGTATCGCCCACCTCCACCGCCTTAGGTGAGCCGGATGCGGGGCCGGCAAGCGCGATGGCAACGAGGATGGCGGTAACGGGGAAGGCTGTATGTAATGACATACCTGTAATTATAGGGACAGCGCACAGATATGTCAAGGGAAGCAGACAGGCGACCTCATCCCCGGCCCTTCCCCTACGATAAGGGGAAGGGAGGTAGGAGTGGATAACGCCACCTCCTTAGCCTATCTCCCGCTCGAACACCCACGTCCCCGCCCCCAGACAGTACGCGTTACTGTCGCACTGGCTCGCGCCGAGCACGGATGCGACCGATTGCCCGTCCAGCGTCGTCGTTGCCCGCGCGTCAGGGATATGCACCGTCGCCGTTGAGTTCGGCGGGATGGTCACGGTCAGCATGATCCGGTCGGCGTCACGTGTCCAGCCGCTTTCGATCAGGCCGTAGGGCGAGCGGTAGGTTGCCCTCGCGTGCGTGAGATTGGCGGGGAAGTGTGGTTCGATGATGAACCGCTCGAACCCCGGCGCGGCGGGATCGGGGCGAATGCCGCACAGGCCCTGCGTGAACCAGTTGTCGAGGGAGATGTACGACGCGTGGATATGCGACGCGTGCCCGTTCCACTGCTCCCAGCATGTCGTCGCGCCTTCGGCCAGCATATGCCCCCAACTTGGATAGCTGGTTTGGGTGGCGAGGGCGTAGAGGATATCGTGTCTACCGGTGCGCTGCAGGTATTCGATGAGGAAGTAGGTGCCGAGAACGCCGGTATCAATATGGTTATCGCAGCGATCCACGATGCGCGAGATGAGGCGGTCAGTGACGGTGTCCACGAGCGAGTCGGGAACGACTCCCGTCAGGAGAGGCATGACGTAGTACGTCTGCTCGTCGATTACATACTGCTGCGCGTCGGGGTCGTAGAATGCGGCGTGGATACGTGGACGCATGGATTCGATACGTTCGTGGCAACGCGATGCCGACGCAGTGTCCCCGAGTGCGGTCGCGGTTTGCTCCTGCAGCTGCCAGAGGTAGACGCGGTAGCAGCTGGTAAAAAACGATGCTGCACGGTGTGACGGCCAGTTCTCCGTGTCCATGCCGCGACCGGGCGGCACCCAGTCCCCGATAAAATCCCACTTGCCGCCGAACGGTTCGACCACGTCGTCGGTTGCGAGCGTGTCGAGATAATCAAGATAGCGCTGCATGGGCTCTGCGCATTCCGTGAGGATTCGTGTGTCGCCGTAGTAGACGTATAGCCGCCACGCAGTCGCGGCGAGCATTCCGCCCCATGCTGGGCCGCCGCCGCCCCATCGGTACGGGGCCGTGTTCGGGATGCTGCCAGTGACCGAATCTTGGGCATCGCGCCAATCGGCCAGCCATTTCGTGTAGAACGCTGGCATCCACAGGTTGCAAATCGCGGTCTCGGTGGGCACCTGCCCCTCCGCCCCATAGCCCAGCCGCTCCCGGTGCGGGCAGTCGACGGTGTGGCCGCCGAGGTCGAGACAGCGCAGGGTCCATACATGCAGGTCGTGGATGCGGTTGAGGAGATCGTCGGAGCATGTGAACGATCCCGCAGGTTCGAGATCGCATTCGATAAGATACGCGGTGACGTCGCTAAGCTGTGGGGCGTGCGGAAGCCCTGCGACGATAACGGCGCGGAACGCGTGGAAGCTGAACATCGTACGAAAGCGCTCGCCCTCGCCGCCACCGGATACGAACTCGTCGACCTGGTTATATATCCCGCCTTCGCTGTCGGCGTATTCCATGCTCACGACGCGGCCCGCTGGCATAGCTGGCATCTGCATCTCGATAAAGCCGGTCAGGTCGGTGCCAAAGTCGATCTTGAAGCGGCCTTCCGCGAGAGCATCACAGCGAACAGCCGGAATGGCGACGCTGACGCGGTTGCGCGGACAGGCCTGCGCGTCGGAGCGCGGCGCGGGGGACGGGGCGATGGCGGCGCTGGGCCATGCGGCATCGTCGAATGCAGGCGTGGACCAGTCCGAGCGGTCAAGGCTCGCGTCGTACCGTTCGCCGCCGAAACGGCTGAAGTGCCATTCGCCTAGCGTGGTGTAGCAGCTTGTCGAGCACGTCCAGGACGAATCGGTGACGATCTCGACCGGCTCCCCGGCGGCGACGATGCTGGCCCGGACGCGTACCCTGGGTCCCGGTGGCACCAGCGGCTCGCTACCTGCGGTTTCGATGAACCAGCCGCGCGATGCCCAGATGCCGATACAGTTTGCGCCTTCGCGTAGAAGCGGGGCGATATTGTAGGCGTTGTAGAGCGTTCGCTTCGCCATGTCCGATGTCGCTGGAGTTAGCATGTCGTCGCCCACTTTGGCCCCGTTGACGTACAGGTCCGCGTAGCCAGCGCTGCCGAGGTAGACGATGGCGCGCGAAGGGGCGGCTGTAAGGGTGAACGCTTTGCGAAACCACGGCGACGGCGACTCTTCGCGGCTGTATTCGCCATCGTAACGAATCCAGGCGCCATGCCAATCTGGCTCCCGCAGGCCTGTGGAAAAGACAGCGGTCTCGCTCCACGGTGTGGCGTCGCCTGTCGGTCCCCAGACGCGTACATTCCAGAAGCATAGCGTGTCGGGCGGAAGTTGCGCGCAGCCGATTTCGACATTGACCGACGCGCTGGATTGCACCTTACCGCTGTCCCACAGGTCCCCGTTAAGCAGATCCGGCGCTGAGGACACGAGCACCTGATAGGCTGCCTGCAGGTAGTCACGCTCGCTGGTCTCGATTATCCAGCTCAGACGCGGCGGCCACGCGTCAATGGCGACGAACCCTGGCAGGTATTCGTGGCGCAGAGTGGTTACACGGGCAGCGGGTGTGGTCATTGGGAGAGTCCTTGGGAGGTTGTAAAGCAGCGCTTCTCTGTGGCCATGTAAAAACAATGCAGCCGAGCGCTGAGCTTTCTGGCGATACGGTCGAAGAGTGCGTGTCGGCTTGCAGTTACAGCCGCTACGCGCGCGGAATTTCCGGTAGGGTGATTCGATACTGTTTAGGTTTCATGTCTGAGTCTCAAACTGGAAGTCAAATTCCTCCAGGTCGCCCTTTAGGAAGCCGCTCGAAGACTCGGGCTGAGGGGCTCCCTTCCGGAAGGAAGATGACTTCCAGTTCGAGCCTCAGACACCGG
>DASXUY010000012.1:0-4036 GCA_036504535.1 Capsulimonadaceae bacterium | reverse complement strand
TGCGGTCATGCGGAAGCTGCTACTAATTGTCTACGGTGTCCTTAAGCACCGCCAGCCGTTTAACCCTGACTATAAATCTGTGCCACTCAATCCCTGTCATCAATTCTAGCAGGGGGTTGACAACACAGTATCTGGACCCATGTCGAGCCGCAGACGGCTCGGTATCAGGCCATTAGCTGTGAGTGTGGGACGAGCGTTGGCATCTAGTTCGCTCACATGAATTTATGGAATGTGTACGTCGGTGACCGCACTTTGTGCAAGTGCTGCAAGGAGAATTTCTATGTCAGATTTTCAGAGCTTGGGAAGTATTGACCGTCTTTCGACCGCGCGGACTCGATTAATCACCGCAGAAAACGTTTACGGTGAAAAGGGGCAGGGTGGCAAGGCGGAATTGACAGACGAGCCTCAGGACGCAGTTAGGCGGATAGGTCAGCACTGGGATGGGCCGAATGGCTGCGCGCGGGAGTTGGGTGTTAAGTGGAAGGTACGCCCATGTATCACGCTGCCAGCGGGTGAAACCACCACTTTGGTAGACATCGATGGTCCTGGCTATATCCAGCACATATGGATCACGATAGCCAAGGAGCGGTACCGGGACCTTATCGTCCGCTTTTACTGGGATGGGGAAACCGAGCCAAGCGTCGAAGCGCCGGTTGGCGATTTCTTCTGCAATGGGTTCAACACGCGAGTGAATATCAATGCGATCCCGATCAACGTGAACCCTAGCGGCGGCTTCAACTGCTACTTTCCAATGCCATATCGCAAGCATGTACGGGTCACCGTCGAGAATAGGCATGTGGCGGCAGTTGGAGGCTTCTTTTACGCGTTCACCGTGGCCGATACTCCGGTTCCGGACGACGCGGCGTACTTCCACGCGCAGTTCCGGCGGACTAATCCGCTTAAGTATGGTGACGACTACGTGATCGTCCAGAATATCGCCGGTCACGGGCACTACGTGGGGACCTATATGGCGTGGCAACAGAATAATGCGGGTTGGTGGGGAGAGGGTGAGATCAAGTTCTTCGTCGATGGCGACGGCGAGTTCGCATCGCTGGTTGGCACCGGAACCGAAGACTACTTTGGCGGGGCTTGGGGATTTGGAGAGAACTATTCAGCGCCATATCTTGGCTACCCGCTTGGTGACAGCAGTAGCCGACCGGGAAGCAGGCACGGACTTTATCGGTTCCATATCATGGATCCGATTAGGTTCCAGAACGATCTTACGGTGACGATGCAGGCGATTGGGTGGAGAAGCGAGTCCCGGTATCTCCCGCTACAGGACGATATCGCGTCGGTAGCTTATTGGTACCAGACCGAGCCGCATGTGAAGTTCGATGACCTGGGCGATAGGAACGCCCTTGAGGTGATCTAGCCAGCCTAAAATAGGGCCCCGCACTCAATTGAGGGCGGGGCCATATTTGTTGTAAGCTGTTGAAGCTCGCTAGAGCGGGAAGTCCTTGAGGAACTCGAAGCTGGAGCGGACACAGTCGAACGGGTCGCGGCGGCACTCGTCCTGCTCGACAGCGTACCACTTCGTGCCAGCGGCCTTCAGGGCAGGTAGGATTTCCGGCCAGTCGAGGTTGCCTTCTCCGATAGGGGCGATGACGGGGCCAGGGTTCCATGCGCCGACGACTTCCTTGTCCTTGATGTGGATCACATCGAGGCGGCCGTGGAGGCGCTCAATGATGCGGACGGGATTTGTGCCCGAGTGGTCGATCCAGTAAACGTCGATTTCCATCTGGAGCTCGGGACCGCCATCATTGATGAAGATATCGAAGAGCGACTTTCGCTCTTCGCCGTAGCGCTCAAACTCGAACGCGTGGTTGTGATAGCCGAACTTGATCCCAGCGGCGTTCAGCTTTGCGATAACAGGCTTGGCATCGGCTACCCATGCGGCATATCCTTCAGCACCCTTCGCGCCGTAGTCGCCAGGGATGCCGCCAATTGCAGTGTAGTCGCAGCCGATGGTGTGGTGGAAGTCGATTTCCTTCTGGGTGTCCTTCGCGAGCGCATCCCAGGGGCGGTGAGTGGCGATAGCCTTGAGGCCATTATCGTCTAGCATCTTGCGCGCTAGCTCTGGCGATACCGACGGGTTGTCGCCGTTCATCGAGCCAACAGCCGAAAGCTGAACGGCGGGATAGCCGATCTTGGCAATCTTGGCAAATGTCTCCGCCGTGTCTTTCTCGGTGGTGAGAAAGTCGCGAAGCGTGTAAAGCTGTACTGCGAGTTGTGATCGCATAAAATCTATCTCCTACCCAGGCACGGCCTGGAAAAATCGGCAAGCTAAGCGCGTTCCGATTGTAACTGTTGAATTCTGTGGTGGACGAACTGTCTGAGGATTCATTTCCAGAATGCCGAAGACGTTGCGCGGTGACCGTTCTTATTATACGGCGGAGGTAAGCTGTTATCCTCCCGCGTTTCTTTCGGTGTTGGCCAATCGAAGAATTAAAACAAATTGACACAGGATTATGCGATTTAAATGTGGAAGGCTTGATTATGAATGAACCGACTGAACAACCAGGGATGTGGCCCCCGAAGCCTGCCGGACCCAATGGCCCGCCGCGGCCGACGCTTGAAGGCTATTCTACGCTCGTGCCGCGCGTTTCAACGATTGCCATCCTTGTGTGGGGCGGATTCGGGATCGACGCGCTATCTGTACTGGGAACTGCTATATCCGTCCATCAGCCCCGTGCTGCAACTCTCGCTTCTGCTTTGGGAGTGTTGTATTCGCTTATTTACCTGGTCACAGCATTCGTCTACTTTGTGTGGCTCGCACAAGCCGTGCGAAACTGCAACGCCATTTGGCAAAGCGGTAGGACAATTGTGCCAGCTGGTGCGGTTATCGAATACTTTGTGCCGATATTGAACCTGTTCAGGCCGTACAAGACGATGCGAGCAATTGCAGACCGATCCAATGTGGATGAGGATATGGTTGGACTGGCGGCGATGCGAAGGCAAGTAGGGTGGTGGTGGGCGCTGTGGATTGGCACGATCATACTCGGGTTCGCTGTATTGGGGATAACGTTTTCGGATCCTACTAATGTCAGTATGCAGGCTTACGCTGGCATGGTCGGCTTACTTGCGGATGTTCCGATGTGCCTTGTGTTTGTGAGAATGATTGGTATGCTCTCGCGTGCTCAGCAGTCACGTTACGAGCTACTTCGCGGCGTCAATACGTTCAGTGGAGTTGGCGGCGCCTAGCGCTTACTACACTTACACGAGTACTTCGTGGACGTCTCGGTATATGTCGGCGCGGTGGATGGCCGCTATCGAGCTGAAATATGGTTATCTGCGACAACGCAGGTACGCGTGAGGCGATATAGTACGAACAGCGAACAGGACAAATACCAAGGAGCCTCGGAAATGACGGAAAACACTGAACTGCCTGATACTTGGCCGCCAAAACCAGCTACTCGCGAGGGTGAAACTATTGTTGCCGCCAGGATCAGACTCGTTGACGGTTACAAATCGCAACTGCTCGCGACCTCGCGGATTACGGCTATTGCTTGGTGCGTACTCGCTATCAAGTTAGTATTTCTACCAGTCCCAGATGCTTTCGCGGCATTTGAGCCCATCAACTTCCTGAAACCGATCTTGGGCGTCGTGTATTTTTTGCTGTCGTTCGCGCTCGGGGTGTTGTACCTAAAATGGGTCTACGATATAGCAAAAAACGCGGATGTGCTGAGCGGAAATCCTTCGACAACGAGCCCATCTGTTTCAGTTATTGCCTACTTTGTTCCGGTACTGTGCCTCTTTATGCCGTATTCCAATATGAAGGCTACGTGGGACAGAGTTGCTGCTGGAGTCTCGCTAAAGGAATACAAGGCAGGGACTATCATCGGCTGGTGGTGGGCCGTATGGATCACCGAATCGGTGATCGGACTTGGGGTAAATAGTAACTACTCAGGCATGGCATGGCTTTGCGCTGTGGTTGCTAGTTGTTTGTGGTTCAGTACGCTGGGGCTTGCGGTCGTCCATTCATTACGGTTGTCAGGACTTCAAGGGGATTGTGGCCTTGCTTGCGCATGGTTGAGAG
>DASXUY010000011.1:0-76272 GCA_036504535.1 Capsulimonadaceae bacterium | reverse complement strand
CTGATAGCCACTGGCCTTGATCGCGGTGTTGAGACCGGCGAGGTCGGTGCCTGCAGCTGCCAGATTATAGGTGGTGCCATTGATGTCGACGCTGCCGCCAAGGGTGCCAGCGGCGCCAGTGACTGCAGTGCCTGCCGCTGTCGCGGAGCTGGCCGTCGCGGCTGTTACTGCGGCGCCGGTGAACGTGTCGGCTGTGGCCGAGGTCCAAGCGCCCTGAGCCTTAACGGACAAGCCGTTGTTGTTGACCGAGGACGTGCCGTTCGTCGTGGTTGTCGCACCTGTGGCGGAACCGTCGAGAAGCTTTATGGTGCCGAACTGCGTGGTTGACGAGATGCGGTTGATCGACTGGATCGCCGAGGTGATCTGAGCCTGGTCAGCAGATACGGTCGCTGAGTCGTTGACACCGGCGTTCGACGCTTGCACGGCGAGCTGGCGCATAGACATCAGGAGGTTCTGGACTTCGTTCAGAGCGGCCTCTGCGGTCTTGGTTAGGTTGATTGCGTCGTTGGTGTTGCTGGTGGCCTGATTGAGACCAACAAGCTGGCCATTCATGCTCTGGGAGCGAACAAGGCCGGAAGCATCGTCAGCCGCGCTATTGATGCGCAGACCGGTGGAGAGTCGCTGAATGTCGGTGCTCTGGTTGGAGCTGTTGACGTTCAGGTTGTTAGAGGCCATCATGGCCGTGGTGTTGGTGTTGATTCGAGTTGACATTGTGCTATTCCTCCGTGAATATAGACTGAAACAACCGCCGGTCTCTTTGAGAACGGCGGCCTTTGCTTTGGGCATCCTGCATCAGGCAAAGGTATTAAGTTATGGTCCCCCTTCGTTATCCGCTCGGTACGCTGCTCATCTAAGCAGATCGTACTAGAGGCGGTATCTCGATCTCCCCGGCTTTTTACAGCTTACCAGGCGGGCTACGAGTTGGAACGATATTATTATAGGGAAGCAGGCAGGCAAACCTCAGGGCTATTTTAAATAATTTAGCATTATTTTTTTGACATCGATAGAACACTAGTAAAGGCACTGGGGAATCCGTTCAATCGTGCTCAATAAGGGTGAGAAAGCCGCGAGAAACTGCCTGTCCGGATACGTCCTCACCGTAAACGACATGCCCGGTCATTGTCGATACGGACCCGCACCATAGGACATGAGCGGGCTAAGACTGCGTTTGGCACGACATGTTTGAATGGATTGTACAGCGCTTATAATAAATCACGACTTTGTATTTTATCCGGGTAAAATACAAATGTAGGAGAACACAGACTATGTACGGATGGGCTGATCTTAATTGTACGGCGTTCGACGGCGATGCGCTTATCGCGACAGGAGCGCTCAAAGAAGTGATCGTGGCGGTAAAGCACGTTGTGGATAACAACCCAAAAGCTCGGGTGCTGATATTTGATGATGTGAATGCTGCGATGGTCGAGGTGGATCTTCGCGGGGCGATTGACGATGTGGTGGCGCGCTTGCCGAAGAGCGATCCCACGGCTCCTATCGCAGATCCAGCGCCAGCTGGCCCCGGTCGTCCGAAACTGGGAGTGGTGGCGCGGGAAGTGACGCTGCTGCCGCGGCATTGGGAATGGCTGAACGAGCAGCCTGGTGGGGCGTCGGTGGCGCTGCGTAAGCTGGTTGAGGACGCTCGGCGCGCCAATGCTCCTAGAGATGCGGCCCGTAAGGCGCGTGACGTGACGTATCGGTTCCTCTCGGCGCTCGCGGGTGATCTGCCCGGTTATGAGGAGGCGACGAGAGCGCTCTTCGCCGGAGATCGCGAGCGATTTGTTACCCTGATGGCAGACTGGTCAGCGGATGTCCGCGATCATGCGCTACGTCTCGCCGCCGGGTCGTTTGGCGTGGCCGAGTAGCGCAGCGCTATTCTAAATCACAAAAAGCAGCGTCCATCCACAAGATCGTTCGTGGATGGACGCTGTTCTATTATTGTGTTGCTTGTGCTTGCGGTCGCAAACCTATTTCGCGTTCATAGCATTGCGAACCGCGCTGGCGACAGCGGCGACTTGCTCTTCCTTATAGTTGAACTTATGGTTCTTCTCAACTCCAAGGTCAGTCACTGTCAGGTGAGTTTCAACCGACAATCCAGCAATTTCGAAGGCCTTCGAGAGGCAGTGATTGGAACAGCCTTCGACGACAACTCGCTTGCCGGCATACGCTGCCTGCGAGACTTCGATTGGGTTTTGCGCGGCAATCGCCATCGTGCAGCACATGGTGCCATGGCCGAGTTGATCGAGGGCGCGTACTGCGTCATTGGCGATCTGGCCGACGTTGCTCGCTCCACCGCATGCAAACATTACGATTTCAGGGGTTTTAGTTTCAGCAGCCATCTGTCTTCTCCTTGAGCTACCCTTTGGCGATCCGTTTTCCAAAGAGAACCTACGTGGATAATTATATGGGACTGCGGTAGAGTTTTCGTCCCCGAATCGGATGATCTCACTAGACAACGGGTGTAATGGGGGACTAACGCGCCTCTTTGAGAGTCGCGCCTGGGATAGGAAAAAAATGAGCCCCACTCGCATTACTGCAAGTGGGGCCAGTGTCGATTTGGTCGAATTGGGTGCGGCCGCCTAGTAACCTTTCAGCAGGTGCTGGAAGTTCTCGCGGTCGATAGAGTGCGTGATCGCCTCTTCGTAAGAGATCAGGTTGTGGCGATGCAGGTCCGCCAGAACACGGTCCATGGCTTGCATGCCAAACTGCGTACCGGTTTCGATGACGCTCATGATCTGGTGCGTCTTGCCCTCGCGGATGAGGTTGCGAATGGCGCTGGTGGCGACCAGTACTTCGATCGCAGCGACGCGTCCACCGCCAAGGCGCGGCAGGAGTTGCTGCGAGATCACAGATTCCAGCGATGTCGATAGCTGAATGCGGATCTGCTGCTGCTGGTGCGCGGGGAAGACGTCCACGATGCGGTCTACCGTCGAAGCCGCCGAACGAGTATGCAGCGTGGCGAATACAAGGTGGCCGGTTTCGGCCAAGGTGATCGCGGCGGCGATTGTTTCGAGGTCTCGCATTTCACCGATCAGGATAACGTCCGGGTCCTCGCGAAGGACTGCGCGAAGGGCGTTGTGGAACGTGTCCGTGTCCGTTCCCAGCTCGCGCTGGTTGATCATGGCTCGCTTGTGACGATGGAGGTATTCGATAGGGTCTTCGATCGTCATGATGTGGCACGGGCGCTCGCTGTTGATCATGTCGATCATAGACGCGATGGTGGTCGATTTACCCGAACCCGTAGGGCCAGTGACGAGAACCAGGCCCGAGTGTCGGCGAACGAGATCGCGCATGATGACTGGGAGGCGCAGCTCATCCATCGACGGCACCGATTGCGGGATGACGCGCATTGCGGCCCCCACTGATCCGCGCTGTCGGTAGACGTTAAAGCGGTAACGACCGAGTCCCTTAACGCCGTACGAGAAGTCGAGTTCCTTCGTGAGTTCGAACTTGCTGATTTGCTGCGTCGTCAGGATGTCGTATATAAGTCGTTGCGTGTCCGAGTCAAGAAGAGTGCGATAGGGCAGGGGAACGACGCGACCATCTTTGCGTATCATCGGCGGAAGGCCCGCAGTTATATGAAGGTCTGAGCCACCCATCGTAAGGCAGGTGCGCAGCAACTCGTCGATGTGCGTGTCTTCGATGCTGTGCGCTTCGTCATTGTGATTGGGCGCATTATAGTCATCCACACTGACGGTCGAGGTACCGTGACGCTTCGTAGCCGCTCCGCCTGCGACGGGCTGCAGGTCATCGGGCACTACTGAGTGGAGCTGCGGCGCTTCGACAGGCTGTAGCTCTCGGATGGCGTTCGACGCCGCGACTTCGACGCGGTTTGTTGCGTCCGCCAGCGCTGAGAGCGATATGCCGCTGGGAAGCGACGCGAGAAGGTGATCGTCAGCGGGAGCTGATGACCGAGATGAAGCTTCATGGGCTTCGGCGAACGACTGGCCGCTCGTAGGTACCATTCTCGACTGACCATTTGCGTCGCGTGATTCGGAAACCACGTCGACTTTATATCCAGACGACGGCCTGGGCATTTCATGAAGGCCATCGTCAGCGGAATCGAGGTCGCTAATTGGCAAAAGGTCGTCGTTCAACATGATTTTACTACTTTCCCCAGGGCTGGACGGTTCACGTGGAACCGGCGCGGCCCAGATCGAGTGAGAACGCTAGCCAGCGTAAATGACGCGCAGCGATTCTTCTAGTGTCGTGATGCCGAGCAAGATCTTCTCCATGGCATCGTCTTTCAATGTTCTCATTCCCGCTTCTATCGCGGCTTCCCGGATAGCGTAGGACGATGCGCGGGCCAATATGAGCTCTCGCACCTTATCGGTTACTGGCATAAGTTCGTAGACGCCTGTTCGGCCCTTATATCCTGAGCCCTTGCAGTAATCGCAGCCACGACCGCGGAAAAAGGTGACGTCGGAACGGTCGAGGATGTCGCTGCTCATACCGAGACGCTTGATAGCGTCCTGCGGCGGCTTGTACGGTTCCTTGCATTTAACGCAAACGGTACGCAGGAGGCGTTGCGCCAGCACGCCGGCGATGGACGACGCGATCAGGAACGATTCGACGCCCATGTCAAGAAGGCGCGCAACAGACCCCGGCGCATCGTTGGTGTGCAGCGTCGACAGCACGAGGTGGCCGGTAAGAGCGGCTTCCACGGCGATGAGCGCGGTTTCCTGGTCGCGGATTTCACCGATCATGATGATGTTCGGGTCCTGGCGGAGCATGGCGCGAAGAGCATTGGCGAACGTCATGTTCGCCCTGTTGTTCACCTGCGATTGCGTGATGCCGGCGAGTTCGTATTCCACCGGGTCTTCGACAGTGAGAATGTTCTTTTCGCCGCTGTTCACCTTCGCGAGAACTGAGTAAAGTGTTGTCGACTTGCCGGAACCAGTCGGTCCGGTGACCAAGATGATGCCGTATGTTCGGGAGATCATGCTCTCGAACATTTCCATGGTGTACGGCAGGAGGCCGAGCTTGCTGAGACCGACGCTGATACTCGACTTGTCGAGGACGCGCATAACGATCTTTTCGCCGAACACAGCGGGTAGGGACGAGACGCGGAAGTCGAAGGGCTTGCCTTCAACTGTCGCGGAAATACGTCCGTCCTGCGGGGCGCGCTTCTCGGCGATGTCCATGTCGGCCATGATCTTGAAGCGCGACAGTAGCGGCGCCTGCGCTCGTTTCGGGAGCTGCATACCGTCGTAGAGAATGCCGTCGACGCGGTAGCGGATCTTGAGGAATTCCTTGCCGGGCTCGACATGGATGTCACTGGCTTTGTCCGCGATTGCTCGAGAGATAATCAGGTTGGCGAGGCGAATGACAGGCGCGTCGCCAGAGAGCTCTTTGAGCTGCTCAATTGAGATGGCGTCTTCGTCTTCACCGGCGTTGATGGTGATTTCGGCTTCTTCGAAATCGCGCATCACCTGTGTGACGGTATCGCTGACATTCGTTTCGGTACGATAGTTGTTGGTGATGCAGAGGAGGATATCTTCCTCGGTCGAGATAACCGGGTCGACTTCCTTGCCTGTGATCAGGCGGATTTCGTCGATGGCGAAGATGTCCAGCGGATTCTTCATCGCCAGAGTCAGCTTATTGCCGTGACAGCTGATGGGGACGACCTTGTAGCGGCGCGCGAGTTCCTGGGTGACGGTCTTGGTGACGTCGCCGTCGATCGTGTATTCGGCGAGCTCAACGTAGGGGACGCTCCAATACTCGCCGAGGCAGCGGACGCGATCACGCTCGGTGATGAGTCCCATAGAAACCAGGAGATCGCCGAGGAGCTCCTTCGTCTTGAGCTGGCGCTGATTGTCGAGCGCCATCTCTAGCTGCTCTTCGGTAATCAGGCCACTCTCAACAAAAATTTCGCCGATTGTACCCGTCTTCATAATAATGACCGTTTTCACCAGCTTGGCGCTGGACCCTAGCCTTGCCGACTATAATCGGCGAGAACTGGGTCGATTCTCCGAACATAGCATCCTGCTCGCACTTGTGAACTTCAACTCCCGCAGCTACCTGCAGGTCCGTCTGATTCATACTGCCTGGCGGAACTTACAGTGTTCGATCTGCGTCTCTGGTGCAGAGTTTGGGAGAGCTATAGATGTCTCCCCGTATTAGTATCGGCTTTTGGTGGCGATTCTTGGAGTGGAGGTTATTCGCCGAGGGATTTTATAGCCGATTGAGCGGTTTAGTCTCTTTCCCCTGAAGTTTTGCCCCAGGTGCGGTAGCGGTTCATTGGACCGCAGTACTTCTGGGACGGGATATCCCTTGGCCGATTGAGGGCCAAGGGATAATTCCACTTTTGAGGCGGAGACGCCCGCTTGTATTACGCGTGATCCGCGATCAGCGACGTCTTGATGAAGAACATCACTTCCGACTTGTTCTTGGTCTTGTTCGTGTCACGGAAGAAGTTTCCAAGAACCGGAAGATCGCCGAGGAACGGAACCTTCTTGATCGACGTGATGTCGTTCTCCTGGATCAGGCCGCCGAGAGCGATCGTATCGCCATCCTTGACCCGAATGACCGTATCCGCGAAACGGCTGGCGAGTTGCGGTAGGCTGCCGCCGCCCGGAACTGCGAGCCACTGCGTTACGGAGCTCACTTCTGGATGCAGGTATAGGGTGATGTAGCCATCATCCGAAGCGCGGCCCGTAAGGCTCAGGATCACGCCAACATTGATTGTGGCAGTCGTGATATTCTGACCTGTAGATGTTTGTGTGATCGACTCAACGTACTTAATCGTGTCGCCGATGAACATCGATGCCTTCTGGCCGTCAAGCGCGGCAACGTTTGGTCGTGCGAGGAGCTTGGCTTTGTCGTTTTTGAACAGCGCATCGAGAGTGACCGTCGCCATGTTAGGCACACGAGAGCGGCTGATCGGCGCGAACTTTAGTGGCTGGCCCGGGTAGTCTGTTGAGGTCTTCACTGCATTGCCCGACGAGTCGAGAGGCGTGAACTCGCCAAACGATGTTGAGAAGCCGCTGAAGTCCCAGTTAAGTCCCAACTTATTGGCATCGCCGTTGGTAACTTCGACAACTTTCGCTTCGAACAGTAGCTGAACGGGCTTTACGTCGATCTTGCTGAGCACGTCGAGAGCGCGGGTGACGTCCTCGCGACGGCCAGAGAGCACCAACAGCGTGGGAGCTGTGAGCTTGATGTCCACTTTTTCGTCGGGGCCGGGCTTGTCGGCACCAGCTTTGACGGCACTCGGCGACGTATACCGATCTACCAGGTCGTTGGACCCGCTGGTGAACTTGATCTGCGGGCCAGACTCAAACTGCTGAGCTGGACCGGTGATCACCATCAGCTTTGGAATGAGCGAATGCAGCACGCTAATCAAGTTAGGACCGTAAGCATACTTGATGCGATATGTTGCGGTCTCGGCGGTTTCGACGCTTGGGTGGAACGTATTCTCAGCTAGCGCGACAAAGTCCTGGACCTTCTTGACGCTGTCTGCGAGGCCGGTCACCATTAACACGCCGCCTTTTTCGCGAACTGTTGTGGTTGTCGTGCCGCCAGTACCAGACGACGTCGACGTGTCGGCGCCGGGTTTGATCAGCGATATGGAAACGTCAGGGATGGCGGCTTTCACAGACGACATGAGGTCATCAGGGTCGCCGTTCTGGAACTGGACCGTTTTGGTGACACGCTCAGTGGCGATGAGCTTAGCTGGCATAAACGGCTGCAGAGACTTATCGGTTCCTATAATATAGGTGTTACCGCTCTTCAGCCACTGGAAGCCCGCAGATTTGCACACGTAGTCGAGAGCCGACTCTAGTGATACGTGCGAGAGCGTGACCGTGGTCTTGCCTGTGACATCGGGACTGGTGACGATATTGGCGCCAGACTGAATCGACAGCGCCTTCAGGATATCGACGATGCTGGCATCGACGAAGTCAAGGTTGACGCTGGACCCGCGATCAGTGATGGTTGGCGCGGGCGGCGGCACCGATGCTGGCGGCATTGGCGGTAGCGAAGGCTCGACCGGAGTCGAGTTGGAAACGGGTAGTGCGACTGGCGGGCTGCCTTGCAGAGGAATGAGCGCGCCACCGGGTACGGTGGTGGCATCGGCAATCATCTGCTTGGGGGCCTGTTTCGCGGTCGGAGTTTGCCTGCCTGACCCGATGACCACTTTCTGGCCGCGATAGCTGACCGAGCGATCCGGCGAACCGGATCCAGGTGCAGCTGAAACGGAACTAGCGGCTACTGCGGGCAGGGTGATGATCAAGGCTGCTAGACCGGTGAGCTGGGTCCGGCGAGAAATCATCCAGATTGTCTTGGTAGTCTTCATGGATACACACATCCTCGTAAAAATACTAGGCGTTAAGCCCAAGCTGATGTCTATCTTCGTCGCGGTGAGCGCCGCATGACGATTTTCCGCTCGTTGGCGGATTCTGGCTCCCAAAGGCTGATCGTGCGCCCTTGAGAGCCAAGCTTTGTTACGCGGCCGGGACTTCCGGGCGGCGTATCGAAACACCGGGCGATGGCTTGTCGGACGGGGTAGCCGCCGGAAGCGCTTGCGTGCCCGCAGTGGGAGCACCGACTGTCTGGCCGATCCTGAGTCGGTAAACGTGTCCGCTGCGGCGCAGGACCACTCCGTCTCGGTTGACGGACACCACCTGGAAATCACCATCTACTGTTCCGCCAGATCGAACATACCGGTGAAGATCTCCATTTCGCATGCAGGCGATGCGGCTTGATGGATCGGTGTCGTCGCCGATCACCCCGGTGACTGTCCATCCGGACGGCCCCAGGTCAACTGGCGGGGCACTCGGCAAGGCGTTAACGTTGTTGAAGTTGTTCAACGGTGGCGCTGACGGCACTCGGGCGGTCGGCAGCGGCTTTATCGTGTTGAACGCAGGCAGGCTAGCCACGTTGCGTACCACCGGAAGCGGCGGCGGAGCAGCAGGGCTTGTCGGGTTCGTTGCTACCGGGAGCGGCGCGAGATCGTTAACTGGCGCTACGAATGGATCGCGGACGTTGGCGACTGGCGGCGCATCGATGACTCCCGCGACCGGCGCGGCGGCGTCGGTGCTGGCTGCTGCCACGGTAGCGGTGGCCGTGGTTTCTGCCTTAGCGGTCAACGCGGCCTTCGTTCCTTGCGGCGCTGCTTCACTCGGAGGCGGAGTCAGCATCCGGAAACCGAAGTATCCGAATAAACCGAGGGACAACACGCCGAGGACAATCACCTGCGGCAGCTGCTTCTTATCGTACTGTATTTTGCTCACTGGCGAAGCCTCCTTTTATGGAATGTTGACCGGACGCGGCTGGCTCGAGCAATCCACCTGTTCGTTCGCTGACTCCAGCGGATTTCATGTTAGATCGCGTCGATGCGGCAACTCGTCCTGCGGCATATGCTATTGGATTTCCATTATCGGCAGAACTGGCATCGCTCGTTAGCGTTCCGCCAGCTGTGCCTGGAAGCATTGTTTTAGGCGTATCGTCAAAAATATAGGCCGTGAGGTTAATCTCTGCGCCTAGCAACGGTGTCTTGCTCGTGATCGATCCGTCTGTGGACCCTTTAGGCGTGAACGCTACCGATTGAAC
This sequence comes from Capsulimonadaceae bacterium, assembly GCA_036504535.1. GTDB lineage: Bacteria > Armatimonadota > Armatimonadia > Armatimonadales > Capsulimonadaceae > JARLGU01. The sequence continues at coordinate 66,723 of DASXUY010000011.1, read as the reverse complement.
GGACACGATTTTCGGGAAGCGTGTCATATGATACGCGAACGTCATAATCTGTGCGTATGTGCCTTCGAGCGAAAGCGCAACGTTCATCGTTTTGTACGGCGGCGGGGGAGGAGCCTTGGCCTTCGTCCCGTCGGCGTTGTCGGCGACCTTGGGTGCTGGCGGATCTGCAATTGCGGACGGGCGCACGGCAACCACTTTCAGGTGGTCGGCCTGGGATACTCGCTGTAGCTGCTGGACGAGCGTCGGTACATAGTTCTTTTTGTCAACCGAGGGCTCAAGATACTTGAGCTGCTCCATTGTCGTATTGTAGTTGTCAAGCGTCGACTGGTAGCGCCGAGTGATTTGCTCGTTGCTGCCAACTTGAGCCTGCTTTTCTTCAACCTGCTTGTCTGCCGCAGCGATTTTTGCCTGCAGTACATATAATCCAGCGCCGCCAGCGATCAGGATGACCGCAGAAACCGCAAACAGTATCGCTGTGAGCCGCTTGGCGATGGCGGTTGGCATCTTAAGACTTCGAGACATTTGCGCCTCCCACGGCCGGAGTTGCCGTTGCCGCTGGCTTCAGCTGTACCACGAGGTTGAAGCTTACGGCCTGCTTGGTTCCATATGTCGACTGGGATACGCTATTAAGCGTCACCTGTTCGATAGTGGGGTAGGTGTTCATGCGCATCATGGTCGCGCCGACGACGAATTGGCTGGACGCCATTCCGACCAGGTTCAACGTCGCACCTGCGGAAGGAGCTGCGCCAGCGGTAGAATTACCACCTGTCGTCGCCATGCTTGTCAGCCATGTGTCGGTGGGGAGACTGGACGAAACATTCTGCACTGCCGTGTACCAGTAAAGGGTATTCGAGCGTGCTTGGGTAAGCGTGGCGACCTTTGGCTGAAGGGACGCCGTGGTGTCTTGCAGGTGCTGGATTTCGTCAACCTTGGCCTGCAGCGACTTGATCTGATCGTTGAGATCTTGAACATGGTTGCGGGTCGTAACAAGACGACCGAACATGATCGACGTCACCAGGAGGATGATTCCCAGTTCTGTCACGATCCCGTAGATCAGCTTTTGCGTATTTCGTTCTTGCCGCCGTTTTTCAGCCCGACGGGCGGCAATCATATTGATCGATGGCATCTGTCTGTCTCCGTGGATGGCTGTGGAAGCGGTTTTGGGAACCGTATCCGCCCTTGAGCGAGGGCGCCATCCTTAGCTAAAACTTACTGTTAAGCTTGTCATCGTCGTCCAAGGTGGACGAATAGAGTCGTATTGCCTACTGGTGGATTACGCTGCCTTCTTATGGGTCGCGTATGCCGGAAGGTCGTTGAAGGTCTCCTTCAGTGCAAGTCCAAGGCACTGAGCGTAAATCTGATGCTCTTTTTCCACCAGATCAGGCGGCAGAGTGATCGTATCAAATCGAGGGTTGTCGAATGCGTTCCAGATTTCGACTGGCATTCCCAAGCGGGCGGACATGTAGCGCTCAAGACCCATCAACAAGGCGCTTCCACCTGCGATAATGAGACGGGATACATTGGCGAGGCCAGCACCGCGCCCCGGTTCGCTCTCGGCGAGCACCTGGCTGGGAAGGCCGATACTGCCTTCGTTCACCTGCGAGCGGAAGTAGTTGGTCGATCGGCGCACTTCGCGCATGATTTCGTCGAGCACTGGCTGCACCGCGCGAGCGACTTTTGTGGCTTCCGGGTCGGCTTCCGGATTTAGAAGGGCACTCATATCGACTGTTCGCTTAAGAAGCTCGGCCTCATCCCAGGTACACTTATTCTCAGTCTTGAGAGCGTTCGAGAAATGGTCGCCAGCAATACCGATACTGCGCGACAGGGCATGGTAGCCATTCGCGACAATGTTGAGCTCCGATGTCGAGGCTCCGATGCTAAGGACCGCGAGCGTCGCGCCTTCGCCAGGGCGAGTCGGAGACGCATCGATGAGCGCGCGCTGAACGGCGAACGCTTCGAAGTCCATGGAGATTGGGTCAAGGTCGGCCATCTCCAGGGTTTCGACTCGAGAGTCAATCATCTCTTGCGGAGCGGCGACGAGCATGACGTCCATCTTGTCTTCGGAACCGACTGTCGGCCCGATGATCTCGAATTCGACGCAGCTGTCCTCGACTGAGGTGGAGATGTACTTTGCAGCCTCGTAGCGCACCGACTTGCGAAGGGTGGCTTCGCTCATGCGCGGAAGCTGTACGTGTCGCACCATGACGCCTGGGCCGGACACAGCGGCAACGGCACCGGTTGCGTGGCTGAGACCGGTCACTGCGAGCAGGTTCTTCAGAGCCTGCGCAGCCGCATATCGCTCTACAATAATGCCGTCTTTAACGGCGTCAGGCGGGGTCGAACAGCTAGCGGCTCGCGTTATGTTCCAGCGACCGGAGCCAAGCGACTCTGCTAGAACAATTTTCGTTAAGCGGCTGCCGATATCGACACCGATGACGGTCTCTGTACCAAACAATTGTGACAAAATCATCGTCGAGGCTCCTCCGCGATTCCTAAAAGAAAACGGTCTGGCAAGCGACCTGGTAACATTTATACTAAAGCGGGCTACTTCTCCCGCGGCCATCATGAGTGCTGGGCCAGTCCTTGACTATTATTGGATACGTTTCGCTGGAACTGGAGGGCTTGAAATACCAGTTAGCAGTCAAACAGGCTTAGTCTACAGGTTCACGGGGTAAATTGATGCAGAGACATCGAAGCACTCTATTACGATAATAATTGTGCCTGCTTGGTACATATGGATTTTCGGGTCATTTCGATTCGTTTCTCGAAATCGCTCGGTCTGGTGAAAGTGGTCGGTTGTGAAATCGGCAAGAATATTTGAAATGGGTAACGTGCATTGCACGATTGAAGGGAGACGCTATGAGTAAGAGGTTTTCAGTACAGCTCAAGCTGGCGGCATTAGTTGCTGGCGCATCGGTCCTCGCCGCTACGGCACCGGCCGCATTTGCGCAGGCGCCGATTTCGGTGGTGATCAACGACAAACCGATGGTTTTCGCGGATGCGCAGCCGATGGAGATGAATGGCTCCGTCCTTGTGCCGCTTCGAGGAGTGTTCGAGCAGCTCGGCGCGTCTGTGCAATACAACGGTATGACACGCACCATTGAAGCGGTGCGCGGTTCCACCGATGTGATCTTGCGCCTCGGGCAAGATACAGCGTATATCAACAACGCCGCTCAACCGCTAACGCAAGCGCCCATCGTATCCGGGAGCAGCACCATGGTGCCCTTGCGTTTCGTAGCGCAAGCATTTGGCGCGACCGTGAACTGGGTTGCAGCCAGCCGAACGGTTGTTATCAACACAGCTGGGTCGACATCAACTCCAATCACCGCTGATAAGGGCGGCAACATTTCGGGGCAGATAGTCAATGTCACGACCAGCGCCCTTGAGCCGCAGATCGTCGTGCGCTCCGAGGGACGTCGCATCGTGGTCCCAATCGCTGGCAACACGCTCATCCTGCTGCAGAAGGGCAAAGAGCCCGCGAGCGAGGTGTCTATTTCGCAACTGCTCCCTGGTGACACGGTCCAGGTTTCACGCGACGCTGCTGGTGGCCCCGCGAGCGTCATTCGCGCCAACTACAACGAGGTGCGCGGGCCGGTCAAGTCAGTCGGCAAGCTGCTAAGCGGCTCACATGTGCTAACTCTCGGGTCTCCGGGAGAGGATTCCACGCTCGAAATCGTAGCTAATGCGCCGATTACCGCCGACGGTCGTGCGGTATCGTGGGGCGACATCCACGTGCGCGACATCGTCGCCGTTCGAGTGGACACGGCAAACTCTGTCGGCTATGCGGTCAATGTGCTAACCAACGCCGCGTCGGTTCCGCAGCCTACACCGGCGCCCGATCCCGAGAAGCCGGTGACGATCAACTCCATCCGTGTCGACGGCAATGGTCCGCTCAAAGGAGCCGAAAACCTTCGAGTCGTGATCCGCGGCACCGAAGGCGGCAGAGCCACTTTCGCGGTTCCCGGCATTGTTGACTCGGTGCCAATGACCGAAACCAGCCCAGGCGTATACCAGGGCAACTATCCCGTGCCCCAGGGTGTCAACATCAACGGTGGCGCGGTACTTGGGCGCCTCACCACACGCGGCGGCGGTCAGCCTGTTCTCATCCAGGCGGGCCAGACCGTCACCATCGATAGCAAACCGCCGGTTGTGTCTAATGAGATCCCGTCATCGACTGGCGAAGTCTCCAACGGCCGTCCGCGCATATCGGCTACCCTTGATGATGGCTCAGGCTCAGGCATCGACCCGAACGCTAGCAAAGTGTTTCTCGATGGCCGCGACGTCACCAACGACGCGATCATTCAGCCGCACTTTGTAACATACCAGTCGAACAGTGTGCTGAGCGACGGCGACCACCGTGTCCGCCTGCTCATCGTCGACGCGGTCGGCAACGCCACATCGCGCGATTGGACGTTTACTGTCGCCGCTAGCAAGGGTCTCGTGACCTCGCTGGAATCCAACCTGGCGCAGTCTGGCAACCGCCTGACCCCAGGTAAGCCCCTTCGTGTGACCCTGCGGGCGCAGCCGGGTGGTCGCGCAAGCTTCTCGATCAGCGGCGTCGAAGCCAACACGCCGATGACCGAAACGTCACCGGGCGTCTACACGGGCGAATATATCGCACGGGTAGGGGCAACGGCGAAGAATGCCCCGGTTGACGTCAAGTTCATCTCGAAGAGCGGCGCCGTGGTGACCACACCACTCGACGCTCAGCTGAACATCGATGCGGGCCTGCCAGTCAAGCCGACCATCACATCGCCCAAGCCAGACGATACAGTTCCGGGCCACGTGATTATCACCGGCAAGGCAGCACCGAATGCTACTCTGCAAATCGACGTGATGTTCAAGAGCCCGGCGCTGTTCGGCGTGTTCGCCAACACCGGTAAAGCAGCGTCGACTCAGGTCGTCGCCGACGCGAAGGGTCTGTGGCACACCGATGACCTCAAGCTAACCGCTGGGGGGCTCCTCGGCACCGCGAAGGGCACGACCTACACCGCAACTGCTGTGGTGGTAGACGCGACCGGGCAGCAGTCAGAGGCGGACGAGATCGTCTTCCGCCAGGGCTAAGCGGGGCATAAACGACGAGGGGCGCCGTAAGGCGCCCCTTTTCTCGTTTGTTATGGCTGCCGTTGGGTATAACGGAAGCGCTTCCAGAACGAGAGACGGACCGCAGCAACAATGATTCAAAACGTAATCACCAAACTCAAATCCAATCCGTGGGTAAAGTATCCGCTGGAAACATTCCAGCATTTTTCCGACAATAATGGACCACTCAATGCGGCTGGGTTGGCGTTTTTCATGCTGCTGTCGTTCGCGCCGATGATCCTGATGGGCGTCGCGCTGCTCAGCCTCGTCGTCAGTCCTGTCACCGCCATGCATGAGATCCATGTGATCGTCGACAACCTGCTCCCGAGTGGCGGTGCGCGTGATGAGGCCAACCACCTCCTGAACGAACGTCTCACGGAAGCGCTTCCTCAATTCGCCGCCAAAAGCGGTTTGCCATTTGTGGTCGGTCTCGTCAGTCTGATCTGGGCATCGATGCAGATTTACGTCACAGGCTCAACGGCCATGAACATGGCGTTTCAGGTGAAGGAAAACCGCAGCTGGATCAAGCTGCGCCTGATCGCGCTGGGGCTGCTTGCGCTGACGGGCCTTCTGCTGCTCGTTTCGCTGTTTCTGAGCGGCGCGCCAAGCGCTATCGGCGCGTATCAGCTTCCTATTATCGAGCACCTTCCCGTCAACTTGCCTATAGTAACGGTAATCTTTGAGATACTGGCGATACTAGTGAACGGTGCGCTGTTCGGCGCCGTATTCAAGTTCCTTCCCGCCGCGCCAAATACATGGCGCTCCGCAGCGGCTGGTGGGCTTACGTCCAGCATCCTGTTTGAAGTGGCAAAGAAAGCCATGGCTGTATTTCTATTGCGTCCGAACCATGGAATCTACGGGGGGCTCGCCGACCTCATCGTGTTCGTCCTCTGGATCTACTATTCGATGATTATCATGATCCTCGGGTCAGAAGTCGCCGCCCTCTATGCACGCTACAACGAGCCATCCACCGTCGGGCATCCGAAAGGCCGCCAGCGAACGCTGGGTGAGCGCATCCGAGCCACGGCGCGCGGAGCACGGCGGCGGGGGCTTTAGCAATGCGCTTCGAAATATTCTTCAGGTTGTTGATATTTATTTGGCAATATGGTAAAATAGCCATATAGTCGTCAAATGCAGAGTGCGCATCCGATGCTATGGACTTTTCGCTAGATAGAGGAGACTACGACGATGACAAAAGATTTCTTGGCTTATCGCAAAGAACTACAGGGCCTCATTGGCACATTCCGGAAGCAGGCTCCCGAAACGATGGCAGGTTTTGGTAAACTTCACGAAAGCGCAATGAAGGCGGGTTCGCTGGATATGGCGACCAAAGAGCTGATCGCGCTTGGGATCGGCATTTCGACCCGCTGCGATGGCTGCCTGGCGTTCCACACTCACGAAGCGCTGGCGAACGGGGCGACCCGCGAGCAGATCGTCGAAACCATCGGCGTCGCGGTGATGATGGGCGGCGGCCCGAGCCTGATGTACGCCGCGCATGCCATGGATGCGCTGGAGCAGTTCGAAGCGGCAGGCGCGGGAAAGTAGCTTGCGCCGTAATCGCGTGACCGACTGAAGGAAGTAACGATATGCAAACGCTAACCAGTCCTGAACCGACACTGACCGACACCGAAAAGATCATGAAGGCGCTCGCTCACCGAAGCCGCCTGGAGATTGTCCAGACTATCGGGCGCGGTGAGGTGTGCGTCAGCGATTTGCAGCAGGTGGTCGGTTCGGATATGTCTACGGTTTCAAAGCACCTTTCCGTGCTCAAGAACGCAGGTATCGTCGAAGACAAGAAGATCGGCCTTCAAGTCTTCTATCGATTGCGTATCCCGTGCATCGCCGACTTCATCCACTGCATCGGAGCTGTAATGGCTGGCCTGCCGGCGTCGTTGCCCGCCGAACTCGTCGCATCGATGACAAACAGGCCGTGTGGTTTTGACTCGTAGGTACGTCGGCCCACGCGCCCTGCTGACACTGATATTTGGCTAATTTCCCAATTAGTAAATAATGAATCTCCATTGTCTCGACCAAATCTCGGAGACCTGCACCATGCCTCTGAAAATGAATAAACTGATTACTGCATCTCTCGCCCTGTCACTCCTCGCCGCAGGCTGCGGGGGGAAACACGATGACGCCACCGGGGGAGGTAAAGCGGGCCAGCAGCCTGTTGTCGTGGCCGTTTCTACGGCGCAGATGGTCGACGTGCCGCGCATGCTTTCCGCGACAGGCGATGTCTCGGCGGAGTTGAATGCCGATATCGCGACACGCACCCCGGGACGCGTCGTAACAGTCGCGGCGAAGGAAGGCGACCGGGTGCGTCGCGGACAGGCGTTGATCACGCTCGACGCCCGAGACCTCGACGCTGGTATCGCCCAGGCGCAGGCCGGAGTGAACTCCGCCACGGTGGCATTCGGAAGCGCCGCAGAAAACGAGCGCATGACCGAGGCGACAACCGCCGCGCAGATCACCGCCGCGCAGGCTCAGGTGGGGCAAGCACAAGCTGCGCTGGCGACAGCGAACGCCCGCCGTGATCTCGTCAACGCGGGCCCACGACCCCAAGAGCGTGCTGCCGCAGCACAGAATGTGGCGCGAGCGAACGCGTCCCTGGTCCTCGCTCGCAAAACGTACGATCGAATGGCCTATCTCTACAAGAGCGACGCGATCTCCGCTCAACAACTCGACGGGGCGCGAAGCGAATACGATGCGGCTCAGGCAGCCTATCAATCAGCAACGCAAAACCAGAGCATGGTCGACGAAGGCAGCAGAGCCGAAGACAAGGCGGCCGCCGACGCCGCTGTGCGACAGGCTCAGGCCGCCCTGGACCAGGCTCGGGCAGGTTTGGTGCAGGCGAATGCGGCAGCGATGCAGGTGAACGTCCGACGCGCCGATGTTCAGGCTGCGAAGGCGCAGATCGGTAGTGCGAAGGCCGCGCTCGGAGCCGCGGTCGCCAACCGCAGCTATTCGGTCATCACCGCACCGTTCGACGGCATCGTATCTCAACGTCTAGCTGATCCCGGATCGATGGCGGGTCCGGGCGTGCCGCTGCTGCACCTCCAGGGCGGGGACCTGCGCTTAGACGCCGTCGTTCCCGAGTCTGCCGTAAAGCTGGTCCACAAGGGCGGGCAGCTTCCCGTCCTGCTCGACGCGCTTGGGCCGACACCGCTCGTCGCCACCATCGTATCTATCTCACCGCAAGGTGACCCTGCCAGCCACACGTTCCTCGTCAAAGCCCGCCTCTCGCAAGGGAGCGGAGCACGGGCCGGGATGTATGGGCGCGCACAAATCAAAATGTACTCGGAACGAAAGCTGACAGTTCCGGCAGCATCTATCATCGCCCGCGACGGCCTGGCGTACGTCTATGTGATCGATAGCGGCGTTGCCCGTTTGCGGCTAGTCACCGCTGGAGACTCAGTCGGCGAGCGCACCGTGGTTCTGTCGGGCCTGCGCGAGGGAGACAAAGTCGCCTCGTCTGGCGTGGACAAACTTGCCGACAACCAGCCTGTCGCGGAGGGCAAATAGCCATGTCCGCAAGCACCGACAACGAACCGAAACTGGGCCTTGCGGGGCGGCTCGCGACACTGTTCATTCAGTCCAAGCTCACGCCACTGCTAATTATCGCCGCTATTCTGATGGGCGTATTCGCCGTGCTCCAAACGCCGCGCGAAGAAGAGCCACAGATCATCGTCCCAATGATGGACGTCATCGTGAGCATGCCAGGCGCATCCGCCGCCGAGGTGGAGCGACGCGTCTCGACACCGATGGAGAAGCTCATCTGGGAGATCCCCGGTGTCGAATACGTCTACAGCACCAGCAGTGCCGGTCAGTCGATGGTCATTGTTCGCTACTATGTCGGCCAAGACCAGACGGCGAGCCTGGTTAAGCTTCGCGAGAAGATGCAGTCGCATTACGACATCATCCCGCCAGGCGCGTCGCAGCCCATCATCAAGCCGCGCTCCATCGACGATGTGCCGATCTTGGCCCTCACGCTGCACAGCTCGCACTACGACGACTACGCCTTGCGTCAGATTGCCCTCCGCGTTGAAGATTCGATCAAGCAGGTCGAAAACGTCTCCGAAACCGCAATCATCGGCGGGCGGCGGCGCGAGATACGCGCCGTGCTGAACCGGGACAAGATGGCAGCATACGGCGTCACACCGACCGGGATAGAAAACGCGCTGGCCGCTCAGAATGCGCGGCAGACGTCGGGCACCTTTGCCCAGAGCGGCGGTGACGCCAAAGTGCGGTCCGGGCAGTTCGTCAAACGGCCCGACGATGTTGCCAACGCTGTAGTGTCATCGGCGGATGGCCGAAATGTGCTTCTCTCCGATATCGCCACAGTCAGCGACGGGCCGGACGATCCGACGTCTTACGTGTACTTTGGGGAGGGTGGGGCATCTACCCGTAAGGGCGATCACCTTGCGCCCATCGAGCCGGCGGTGACGATTTCGGTGGCCAAGCGCCCAGGCAAGAACGCCGTGGATATCGCACACCAGGTTGTCGCCAAGATGGAGTCGATGCGCGGGACCATTGTGCCGTCTGATGTGACCGTGACGGTGACCCGCAACTACGGAGAGAGCGCGAAGGACAAGTCCAACGACCTGCTCTTCCACATGCTGCTCGCCGTGATCTCGGTGTCGTTGATGATCGCTTTCACCCTTGGCCGCCGTGAATCCGTCGTTGTTGCCGTTGCTATCCCGGTGACGCTCGCGCTCACGCTGCTCGTGTTCTACCTGCTTGGCTACACGCTCAACCGAATTACCCTGTTTGCGCTAATCTTTTCCATCGGCATCCTCGTCGACGACGCCATCGTCGTGGTCGAAAATATCGTGCGGCACTACCGCATCCCGTCGGATACGCCCAAGTCGCTGCTCCGCGTCACCATCGACGCTGTTGACGAAGTCGGCAACCCGACCATCCTGGCGACGTTCACCGTGATCGCATCTATCCTGCCCCTCGCCTTCGTCGGCGGGCTCATGGGACCGTACATGCGTCCCATCCCGGTCGGTGCCAGCGCCGCCATGCTTTTCTCGCTCGCGATCGCGTTCATGGTAACGCCGTATTTGGCGTTCCGCTTGCTGAAAGGCGAAGCAAAGCCGCACAAAGGGAAGGACGGCATTGACCACGGCCACGAAGAAGACATGGCGGCCCGCATTTATCGGAAGGCCATGGCGCCGCTCGTCAAGCACTCCTGGGCACGCTGGACGTTTCTGGGAACGCTCGTCGTCCTCCTGTTCGCCGCGTGCGCACTTTTCAACCTTAAGCTCGTCACCGTGAAAATGCTGCCGTTCGACAACAAGAACGAGTTCCAGGTAATCGTCGACATGCCGTCGGGAACGACCCTTGAGCAAACTGCGGCAGCGACCCGTGCTATCGCCGACACGATCTCAGATACGCCAGAGGTGAAGGATTATCAGATGTATGTGGGATCCGCGAGCCCGTTCAACTTCAACGGTCTCGTGCGTCACTACTTCTTCCGCAGCCAGTCGCATCAGGCGGATATTCAGGTGAACCTGGTCGAGAAGGGGGAACGCAAAGCGCAGAGCCACGATATCGTCAAGCGCCTCCGCCCCCGAATCGCCGCCGTCGCTAAGCAGTGGAATGTGCGCGTCAAAGTGGCCGAAGTGCCGCCGGGCCCACCCGTGCTTGAGACCCTCGTCGCCGAAATATACGGCCCGACGCAGGACGAACGACTGGCGATTGCCAGCAAGGTGAAGGATGTATTCAACGCTACAAACGGTGTCGCCGATGTGGACTGGTACGTGGACGACGATTCGGCAACGTACGACTTTATCGTGGACAAGCAGAAGGCCGCGCTTGCAGGGGTAGATGAAACCGCTATCGGGCGCACGCTCACTGCCGCTATGTCGGGCCAGCCTGTGGGGCTCGTGCATGACGAAACCGCCCGCGAGGACGTGCCCATTACGCTGCGTCTACCGCGATCCGCTCGGAGCAGCATCAGCGATCTCACGGGACTGTATGTCCCGTCGCGCGCCGGTGCACCAGTACCGCTCTCGGAACTGGTCACAGTCACAAGCGGGGCTACGGAGAAGTCGCTTTACCACAAGAACCTGATGCCAGTGGTCTATGTGACCGGTGATGTTGTCGGGAAGCAGGAAAGCCCCGTCTACGCCATCCTCGACATGAACCCCAAGCTGGGCGAAATCCCGCTGCCCGAGGGTGGGAAACTGAACGTCCTCAGTATCCGCCCCCCGTTCACAACTGACAAGCCTGAGATGAAGTGGGATGGCGAATGGTTCATCACGTACGAAGTGTTCCGCGACATGGGGATCGCGTTCGCCGTCGTGATGGTGCTAATCTATATCCTTGTGGTCGCGTGGTTCCAGTCGTTCAAGGTACCGCTTGCCATCATGGCCCCGATTCCTATGACCCTGATTGGTATCCTGCCAGCGCACGCTATGATGGGCGCATACTTCACGGCTACGTCGATGATCGGGATTATAGCGGGTGCTGGCATCATCACGCGCAACTCCATCATTCTGGTGGACTTTATCGAACTGCGCCTCAGGCAAGGCATGCCCCTCGAACAGGCGGTCATCGATGCAGGCGCGACCCGCTTCCGTCCCATCCTGCTCACGGCGGCAGCTGTGGCGGTTGGTGCGTTCGTCATCTTGCTCGACCCGATTTTCCAGGGCCTCGCTGTCTCGTTGATTGCCGGAGCGTTCGCATCGACACTGCTCTCCCTGCCCGCCGTTCCGCTGCTGTACTTCATGATGCACAACAAACCGAAAGCCGCGCTTGAGACACAGGCCGCCGCACTTCCTGAGGAGGAACCCACACAATGACAACAGAACGATGGCTACGCCTGATCGCAGGCGTCATGACACTGCTGAGCGTCGCGCTTACGATGCTGGTCAACAAGAACTGGATATGGTTCACCGTCTTCATCGGCGTCAACCTGCTCCAATCCGGCTTTACGAACTGGTGCCCAATGAAGTGGATACTTGAGAAGTCCGGGACGAAATCCGATTGCGCGCCGGAAACAAAGTAAACTGACTGCCGTACCAAAGGAAACCCTCATGCCAGCTAATAACTCTAAGCAACCACTCGATACCGACGTTATATCCGCCAGTAAGGCGCTCGAAGGCGGAAACGCCGTTCTTGTCGACGTCCGAAGCCCCGGCGAGTACGCAGGCGGTCATGCCGTCGGCGCCATCTCCATGCCGCTGGACCATGTCACAACGCGCGCGGCGGAGCTGCCGAAAGACCGCCCGGTGTACGTCATCTGCCAGTCTGGCGGGCGCAGCCAGCAAGCCGCTACCGCGCTTCGGTCCATGGGCTACGAGAACGTGACCAACGTTACCGGCGGCACCAGTGCGTGGAAAGCGGCAGGCCTGCCCACGCAGCGAGAAAGCGCGACGGAGGCGGAGATGGACTGCTGCTTCATCGTCAGTGCCATCAAGAAGCTGTTCCGCAAATGAGGTGGGAAATGCGGCAGGCGAGTTCGCGCACGTCGCCCCGACTATGATCTGTCATACTTTCGCTAGAGGCGATATACATCACGTCCTGCGAAATCCTGGGATCAATCAAAGATTAAGTAATATAGAATAACTATTTTGTAAGAAACAATATTGAATAGGGGCGCATCCAGGTAATATTGATCACGGCATGTATCCTCGCTTTCGTTTCAGCTGGCTTCGCACGGCATCCTGTTTGGCGCTCCGCAATTTTACAACTGTGGTCGCCTGCCTGTGGTTTGTCAGCGCGTGCGGCCCCGTAACCATTGTTCGGGTGCTGACTTCGCCGATGGCCGAATTCGGAACGGTTACCTGCACCACACCCACTTCCAGGCGCCACACGTGCCATTGCTCCAAGTGCCTCAAACACATTCCTGGGCACATTTGCAGTTGTGGCGACACGCCTGACCAGCCGCTAGCTGTTGGTCTTGTGGTCCGTCGCGGTGGTTGCGACGAGGGCGCTGAGCTAGTTGCAACTGTCGCTTCCGATTCGCCTTTCGTCGTACCGCAGGCTTACGATTTGCTTGGCCCTATTCCAGCAGATCCGCTCACGCGCCGATCCATACGCGAATTTGGCGAATCAAACGTCGTCTGCCCTCTTACGCCGCCTCCTTGTTTCTCTTAACCCATTACTAATGCGCCGCACGGCGCTTACATAGGTTTCAAAGAGAAATAGGAGAAGTTATCCAATGTTTCGTTTCGCTTCAAGCCGCCTGCGCCGGAACTCCGGCGCGGATGCGGGGTCACGTCTATTCGCGTGCAGCCCAATCACTCGGGGGGCGCGACCCGTTGTCACGCATCGTGGCGCTTTCACGTTGATTGAACTGCTCGTCGTTGTGGCGATCATTTCGATCCTCGCAGCCGTCCTGTTCCCAGTGTTCGCGAGTGCTCGCGAAAAGGCCCGTCAGACGGCGTGTTTGGCTAATGGCAAGCAGATCGGCATGGCCTTTCTATCGTACACGCAGGATTATGACGAACGGCTGCCATTGACCACTTATCCCGTGGCGACCAACTCATGGACCGATAAGGTTCAGCCTTACATCAAAAGCGCACAGATCCTCCGCTGCCCGGATGACACCAGTCAGAATTGGGACACTCCGCAGGCTACACCCGCGAGTGCGCTTGACCCAACGTCACCAGCGGTTGTGCGGCGGTCGTCTTACTTCCTGAACGCCTACATGGCGGGTAGCAGCAAGTACGGCATCCTGAGCGAGGTGCGGGCTCCAGCGGCTGTCATCTACGTCGCCGAGAGCCTCGAAGGCGTAACGCGCGACCACTTCCACCCATTCAATTGGAACGGTGACCAGGAGACGCCGACCAATAGCCTCTATAGTTCGTACATGCACTCGGCGACATGGAATTCGGCAACGGGAACGACGAGCGAACTCGCCCTGGCTCGCCATAGCGGTGGAACGAACTACGTCTACCTTGACGGCCACTCAAAGTGGCGCATGTGGTCGCAGGCATGGTACGTCGATCCATCGGCTGGCGTCTGGCAGGGCGACTTCGACCCCAGGCGGTTGTAAGTCGAACGTTATCAATCCGCCAGACGATCGTGTGTCGACTCTGCCGACTCGCGGTCGTCCGGCGGCTGCTTTCGCTATGCGGCTAGATACCGCGCTCCATCCAACAGGAAAACACTGTGAACGAAACACATAATACAGACAATACCAGGAACCAGCCTCGCCAGGATGTCCCAAGGTCGCCCCGTCCAATGCAACATTCGATGTCATGACGCCTACTGGGAGGCGCACAGCTTGCCGAGTCCTTCGACTCGCGGTTTGAACGCAAGACGGATGATCGCGGCGTTGCCAGCTTCGAACCCAAGGAAGCCAATTACTACCTGATCGTGGCTCATATGGTCGATGACAAAGCAAGCGGAAAGGATGACGCAGGGAAGGTCTACACGACGACCAAGTACTCTGCCACTCTCTGTGTCCAAGTACCACAGATATGTCCGTGTTGCGGGGAGTAGACTAGGGATAGTGCTATTGCCTAAGTCTGGGCGAAAATACCAATCGGTTGCCCATACACACATTGGCCATCACTTATCAAATCGCCACTAGACCACGCTTGGATTTTGGTGACGGCTTCGGTTTGCGCGGCACAGAAAGGCGTACGAAGGCGAACTGTGGGCTCGTCAAAGCCATCGACTCGTGAACTACATTGATGGTAGACTATACATTGGGTTCGGTAATCAGTATTCCGTGGCGTTTTGCGTTCAGGCGAGCGCCCAATTAGCAATCCAAATTCCAGTACCAACGAGCATCGATGAAGCGTCCGTATTGTTTCCGGCGGAACTTGCGCGGAGGAACACCAGTTTAGTTAGCATGCACATCCCGGACGGCTACCTCGGCCCGCAAACTTATATCCCTGCCTTCGGCGTCATGGCGGCATTCTGGTCTGCGGCGACTGCGAAGGTGAAGAAGACGCTTCGCCTGAAACAAGTGCCGATGCTAGCGCTCGGTGCGGCATTCACGTTCGTCATCATGATGTTCAATGTGCCCATCCCCGGAGGGACAACCGGTCACGCTACAGGGGCCGTTCTCGTCGCCATCCTCTTCGGCCCATGGGCGGCAACTGTCGTCGTCTCCCTCGCACTTATCGTCCAGGCGTTGCTCTTCGGGGACGGCGGGGTCACGGCTATTGGAGCTAATTGCTTCAACATGGCTGTTGTGTGTCCCTTTGTCGGCTGGTGGGCTTACCGAGCGATCGCTGGTTTATCTCTTCCTGGATCTCGCCGACACATCGCAGGCGGCGCGATAGGCGGATGGCTCGGTCTCAGCGCCGCCGCGCTTGCAGCGGGCGTAGAGTTCGGCATTCAGCCCGGCCTGTCGCATGATGCCGCTGGCCGTGCGCTCTATTGCCCGTTCGGATTGAGCGTCTCAGTGCCAGCGATGGTGGCTAGCCATATGCTTGTGTTTGGGGTGATCGAAGGCGTCGTCACGGCGCTTGTGATCGCCTACTTCCAACGCACCGCGCCAGAAATGCTCGGTTCGTTGACATCGGGTGTTCGTCGGCCAGCGACTGTCTTCACGCGTGCGGCGACAGCGCTCGCGGTGCTTACTGTTCTCGTGCCCCTTGGCCTCTACCTCCCTGCGCACTTCCACGCTGGCGCAGCGTGGGGCGAATGGAGCGGTGCTGAAGTGAAGGCCGAGATTGCGAAGACGACGGGAACTCCAGGGTATGTTCCGCAAGGCATACAGCGCGCCGAAGAGCACGGCTGGAAGGCCCTGATGCCCGACTACAGCTTGCCGGGGCAGAGCGATGCGCCGCTACCCAAGCAAAGCGTACTCTACATCCTCGCTGGCGCGGTTGGCGCGATCATTGTGGGGATGGCTTTGCTGCTGACACGGGGCGTGCTCGCCAGTAAAGACACCGAACCGGCTCCGGGCACGGGGGAAACCGTGACGCATGAGGCGTAGCGATAACCCGGCCGACGCGCCGCCGCCGAGCGTCGCCGGAATGCGAGCGCGACGAAATGTCGTCCGCCATGCTGTCGGCAGCTTCGCGAGGCTTGTGGAAGAACTGGCCGCGAACAACGATATCGCCAGCGCCCCCGGTCTCCTCCAGCAAGTCGACCCGAGGGCGAAGGTTGTCGGGCTCATCGGGCTAATAGTCGTTGTCACGTTGCTGCACAACATTGCCACACTCGCTATCGCCTATACCGCTTGCATCGCTCTCGCCGCCGCGTCGCGAATCCCAGCGCGCCGTTTCGCGCGCGCATGGCTTGCCATACCGCTATTTTCAGCAGCCGTTGTGCTTCCCGCAGCGTTGAACATCGTCACCCCAGGCCATCCATTGCTTACGCTCTGGCGCTTCGAGGCAGGACACGTCCCTGCGACGCTCGATGTGACCGACAATGGCCTGTATGTTGCCGCCCGATTTATCCTGCGAACGGCTGTCTGTGTCACGCTAGCTCTGTTGCTGACGGCCACGACTCATTCCAACAGGCTCTTTCGCGGTCTGCGGGCCCTTGGGGTACCTATGCTATTCGTCACGCTGTTGAGCATGATGGAACGGTATCTAGTGGTTTTCGTGCGCGCCGCCGAGGAGATCCACCTCGCCAAGATTAGCCGCTCCATTACGGTGGGCAATACACGCCAGGAGCAGGCGTGGGTAGCGTCCGGTATGGGCGCGCTGTTTCGCCGGACCCAGTCGCTGGGGAACGACGTCCACCTCGCGATGGTCTCACGCGGCTACACAGGTGAGGTATACCTACTCGATGAGCCGCAATGGCGCGTCACCGATTGGGCGTTCCTTCTCGTGATCGCAGGAACCGTAATCGTGCTAGTGGTGATAGGGTAGAACTCGTGAGCTTGATAGAACTAACAGCGGTTACATTTGCCTATCCCGGTCATGATGTCAGCGTGCGCGATGTGTCATTCGCCGTCGACGCAGGGGAACGCCTCGCTCTGCTTGGCGCGAACGGCAGCGGAAAATCCACGCTGCTGCACCTGATCGATGGCCTCTACTTCCCGCAACAGGGCAGCATTTCGGTGCTGGGCGAGACGCTTACCGAAGAGAGCCTTGAACGCACCGCTTTTGGTCCGCAGTTCCGCAAAGAAGTTGGTTTCCTGTTCCAGAACTCAGATGCGCAGCTTTTCTGCGGAACCGTCGCCGATGAACTCGCTTTCGCGCCGCTCCAGTTGCGATGGCCCAAAGCGGAGATACTTCGGCGTATCGACGAAACGTTGTCGTTGCTCGAAATCGCGCACCTTCGAGACCGCGCTCCGTATAACCTGAGCGGCGGCGAGAAAAAGCGGGTGGCGCTCGCATCGCTGCTGATCGTCAACCCATCCGTGCTGCTTCTCGATGAACCTACCGCTGGCCTCGACCCCCGCAGTCAGTCGATGCTGCTCGAGATTCTCGACAAGCTGTGCGCTAGCGGGATAACCCTGATCACCGCGACCCACGACCTCACTCTGCTGCCGCATCTGGCTGATCGCGCTCTGGTGATGCGCGAAGACCACACACTAGCCGCTGACGGCGCCACCGAAAGCATTCTCGAAAACACGGACCTGCTGCTCGACGTGAACCTCGTCCACGCCCACACCCACCGCCACGGCGACATCGTCCACTCACACCCGCACATTCACGTCGTGGCTCACACCCACCCGCATGACCACTAATCTATCGCTGAGCAAATACCTCGCATCACTTCGCACGACCTCGCGTAGCGAGCACTAAAAAATGCCCGCCCGGCACGAGGGCATCCCAAATTTTTACTCGCCCCATCACGCCCGAAACCGCTCCATCTCAACGCACCCGTTCTCCTGCACGACCACCCCCTCGTCCTCAAGCAACTGGCGCTGGATACGTTGCAGCTCCGGCGACCGCCTTCCGATGCGCAGGTAGCCATCGCTGCCGACGACGCGGTGCCACGGCACGCCCTCCGGTGCCTGGCTCATCGCCCAGCCCACCGTGCGAGCCGTCGCGCGGCAATCGGCGGCCACCTGACCGTACGACATGACAAAGCCAGCGGGGATGGCGCGGACAATATCGAAAATAGCCTCAAATGGGTTGGTTTCGGTTTCGCTCATGGGAAAAGGATACCCGGTTGCCACCTACCAAATCTGCGCCAGGTTTACATTCTCCGGCTGGTTACGGATAGTCACCCAG
The DNA here is from genome assembly GCA_036504535.1 of Capsulimonadaceae bacterium. Lineage (GTDB taxonomy): Bacteria > Armatimonadota > Armatimonadia > Armatimonadales > Capsulimonadaceae > JARLGU01. The sequence goes on along the minus strand of DASXUY010000011.1, from coordinate 48,541 downwards.
TACTCCGTTCGCACATCTTCGTCGATGATCACGGGAATGCGGCGCTCCCAATAAAGCCGATTATCGCCACGTTTCTTGCAGCCCGATATCCAGTAGGATTCGCCAGTCTCGACATCACGATAGTTCCCGTCAGATGTACCGCCAAAAATGCGCCGGAACGTTTTGCTCGCGTAGTACAGCGATCGCCCGGTTTTCGAGAAGCTGACGAGCCCGATGTGCGCTTCCCGCGCCTCCTGGCTACCTGCCTTGCATTCAATATACATGATGCGTGACTTCATAACGAATAAAGCTCCCTGCACCCTGTATCGACTTACAGGGGCGAGGAGCTAAATATTGTCAACAATCTGCCACGCGAAACCAAACTCAGCCCATCCGCCTCAGGCTCGCCGTCCTCGGCGCATAGGGTGCAGGCTCAGCCTGGCGCTGTCCGCGTAGGACGCCCGCGCGGCGAGCGCTCTTACGCTGCGAATTACCGCATTTCCTGGCCGCCGGTGACGTTGATCGCCTGGCCGGTCATGTAGCTGGAGTCGTCGGATGCTAGGAACACGACGACATTGCTGACATCGTCGTACGTGCACCCACGACCCAGCGGCACCTGGGATTCGTACTTCTTGCGGACTTCGTCGGCCGTGAGGCCCTGGGTTTTGGCGTACTGGTCGTAGAGGCTCTGCTGCCACAGGGTGCCGTCGAGCAAGTTGCCGGGGCAGACCGAGTTGACACGCACCTTGTGCGGCGCGAGGTCAAGGGCGATACTCTGGGTGAGGCCGATACCGCCGAACTTGGATGCGGCGTAAGCCGAGTTGCGGAAGCTTCCCTTCTTACCCGATTTCGAATTGATCTGGATAATGGTGCCGAACTCGTTGGGGATCATCACGCGAGCTGCTGCCTGAGAGCAGACAAAGTAACCGACTAGGTTGACGTCAATGACGCGCTTCCAGTCGCTTACCGCAAACTCGGTGATATCGCCAGCCTTGAGGATACCAGCGTTGGCGACGAGGATGTCGAGTTTGCCGAATGCTCGAACAACCGCGTCCACCGCTGCCGCCATCTCGGTTTCGCTGGTGACATCGGCCTTCAGCGCAAGCGTTTTGCGTCCAGTATCCTTGGCAATCGCTTCCGCCGCTGCCTGAGCCTTTTCGAGGCTGATATCGAGCAGCGCCACATCGGACCCTTCGTTCGCAAGCCGACGGGCAATCGCCTCGCCCAGCCCCTGCGCCGCGCCTGTTACGAGGGCCGCGCGATTAGATAGTCTTGTCATTTGTTAACTCCATGAAATAGGGGAATACCTCACCCCCCGGCCCCCTCTCCTTGGAAAGGAGAGGGGGAGTTATGAAGAGTTGGGTAAAATGCTCTTCTCTTTCACCCCTCTCCTTATCCTAGGAGAGGGGCCGGGGGTGAGGTCTTTTACTTTACAACTTCAGTCGCAGCAGCTCTTCTTCGGCTTCGGCGGTCCAGAACTTGCCGTCTTCCAGCTTGGCGTACACCGATGGCAGGCGCTCCTGCAGTTCATCCAGCGACGTCAGCGGCAGGTCGTCGACTTGCAGGAAGATGACCGTCTTGCCGGGGAACTGGCCAGCCTTGACAGCGCCGAGGCCGTCGCGGAATGCGCTCCGACCGCCGATTGCGGCGAGTGACGAGTTCGTGGACAGTTTATCCTCTTCGACCAGATCCAGCGTGTGCTGCAGGTCGGCGATGCTGGAGCCCGATGTGCCCACAAACCGCTGGTCCTTGGTGATAATCGTGCCCAGGTCGAGCTTGGTGCTCACACCCTTCGCCACACCCGCGAAGATGTTGTACGTGCCATGCTCTGCGAGATGCGGCGCGGTCTGCGCGACCAGGTCGGCTACGGGAACCAGGCAGACGATATCGGTGAACGGGCCATTGGCCTTAAGCGCCGCCGCGTAGCCCTCTTCGCCCAGCGAGTTCGGGTTCAGCGCGACAATCTCGATACCGCGCTCAGCGGCCTTTGCGCCGAAGCGGTCATGGACACGCGCCAGCCGCTCGTCGCTCACATCGGTGACGATGATCGTCTTCGGAGGAGTATCGTGCATGATCGCGCGCTGGATATGCATCTGCCCCATCGGGCCGCCTGCGCCGATGAACCAGACATTGCCGCCGCCCGCGAGGTCGCCACGGCCGTTGCCCTTGTACGCCTTCGCCGCTTCGCTCGCCTTCGTAACGTAGCCGCCGATATAGAGCAGCTGATCGTAGTGAACACGACCGATGTCGATTGTCACCAGCTCGGTGAGCGGCGTGGAAAGTGCGATGTTGAAGATGCCGAACCGCACCAACGCCGCAGACAGCGTTTCGATCTCAGCCGGGGTGGGGGTCCCGATGACAATGATGTCATCGAAGCCCTTGCCCGCGAGCGCCTTCTTGGCGTCGAGCTCATCGAGCGACGAGATCGTCTCGAAGACCTTCGCCGCGCCGCCCTTGCCTGTCACATCCTGGGCCAGAAGCATGCCGAGCGATGCGTCTTTGCGGTAAACCAACGTTGCGCCGCCCGGCTTAATCCCGTCGCGGAAGTTGGGGTACTCGTACGCCGCCACGACACATGCCCACGGCTCGACCAGTGCGGCTTCGACGTAGCCGGTATCTTCCTTGAGCGGCAGCAGGTAGCAGCCTTCGTCGCCGCGAAGCACTTCGTCGCCGATCACGCCGTACTGGGACATGCCGCCGTCAAGCACGTAGCCATACGCCAGGTTAGCACCTTTGTAGTAGACATCGGCTTGGACGATGTATCGTGCGCCAATCTTGAACTTGCCTTCGAGCGCTTCACCGACTTTGACAATCGTCAGCGCGACTTCGTGGCCCATGACGACCGGATCGTCGACCATGTCGCGACCAATCAGGCGCGGATGCTGCGGGCCAAGGTTGATGATCTTGATATCCGAGAAGCAGATGCCGCACGTGTCATGGCGAACGACCAACTCCTCGGGTCCGATCTCGGGAAGCTCGACCGTCTCTTCGGAAAGTGACTCGAGGCCAGCACCGCGAAGGTGCCAGCGGTTGTACTTGTGGGGCACGGCGCCAGTCGCCGCGCGATATGTCTCAATAACGTCCATCTTAATATCCTTCCGCCCAGGCACAACGCCCTAGGCAAATAAGCAAAACTGTTCGCATCAACCACCGCGAAGCGGTGAAAAGGGTCCAGGCTCAGCCTGGCGCTCGCCGCGTAGGCGTCCTATCCTATCTCAACTGTCGCTTATCGTTCCACCTTTAAGCCGATCGCGCGCTGGCGATAGTGCTCGTCGGGGCGGGTTGCGATGCGTCGCACGGTTTCTTCGGTGAACCAGTTGGGTCCGCCGAACGCCATCGTACCGATCAGAACGCGAGCGGACTTGTCGGCCATCTGGTGAATTGCCTCGACTTCGCGCGACGATTTCCCGAGCGCGATAAAGCCATGGTTCTGCATGTAGATGGTCTTGGGGTAAGTGCCATACTTTTCGATATACAGATCGACCTGCTTGCGGATCTCGCGGGCCAGGGGAAGGCCCGGGTCGACATACGGCACGCAGCACGGGCCCTCACCGCAGACGACAATCTCGTCAGGGAAAAGGCGACCGGCGTTTTGCATCAATTCCCAGCCCGCTTTCGAGCAGAGGATGCCGTTGATGCTGGTGATGTGCGTGTGGCCAATAAAGCTCACATCGGGCAGCGAGAGCAGCGATGCGTGAAAGAGCGTCTCGACCGACGGCATCCGGCCATCGCCGCCGACAACGGACCCTAGCAGCAGATCCCTCACCTCGGTGTCGGACACGGCGCGGTCGCCGCTCATGGCTTCGAGGATGGGAGCGAACTTAACCTGGCAGACCTGCTCGCGGGTGAGGGTTGACAGGCTGGAACCGCTGGCCTTGACTAAAAACGTGTCATCGTCCAGCTTGGCTGATGTGTTGCCTTCGCCGAGGATGGCCCAGTCGTGGGATGAATCGCCGAGGTGGCGGGAGAGGATGAGTAGCTCTTCAAAAATCTTGTCTTTGTCGGACATGCGCAGTCCTTTCGGGGCATTCGGTATTGGGGGCTCTGTAAAACCTGATCGCGCCCAATATCATTGTGACGCGCGCGTGCGTGGCAGAGTACCACAAGCAGATTATACACTGAAACACCAAATATTAGCGCCAAAACGAAACAAGTTAAGCGCGCATCTTCTTTCGGTTTGCCTTGTTTCTCGCACTCGGACGGCTTTCCACCTCCTTGGCCAAAATCACCCGGTTAGCGGAGTACTAAGCAGGACGAATCGGGTCATAATATAGGCAAGGTAACGTGTCCATAGCCGCTCAACGATGAGTAGGGGCGATTGTCCGGTCAAGCAACGAAGCAGACACTGGTCGTCGCATTTCTTCTCGGGTATTGGAGCGAGCAATGATTATACGAAGAGTTGATCGAAAGCGGGGAATGCTGGGCTCGTACGATGTGTACGCCCTTTGGAGCGTTCACGGCGTGGTATTCGCCGATGAGCTTTCCGACGGCGACCGCGAGTTCCTTCTGAAGCGCGTGAACGGCCTCTTTGTCTCCCCCCGCACCGAGCAGCGTCCTTGGTCGTGGCCCGGGCCCGACGAAGGCCGCTCCTACAGCGCCATCACCGTCCCGCACAGCGTCAATCCGCACGGCGACGAAGTCTCCATCCCCACATGGATGCTCGCTGGCGGCTTCGCCGGGTAGTCTCAGACCCTCTCGCAATCGTAGCATAGCTCTGCCGCAAATTTACCCGGCAAAATTGTCGTGCCTAACCGTTCGATCTCCTAACAGTCACCAGCGTATCTGCCGATAATAGTCACATAGAGGTACTCGCGTCCATAACAAAAAACTGGTAATTGGTCGTGAACCAAACCCATCGTGGTACGGTTATTAGTGCTACAAGCTACCTACCACAGTGTTGTCGGTGTGTGCGGTAAGCTCCTGGTTGATGTGTGACAAATGGCTACTGATACAATTACCGCACCATCGGAAACTCTGCCATTGAATTGGCCCTCAAATCCACCTGCAACGGTACTCGCGCGAGTTGCGTCAGCACTCGTCGCGCTACTAGGGGCGACCGTTCTCATATCGTGGCACGCTCACTACTTACCCGGCCTGCGTATTGTCCCCGGATTTGCAGTAATGGCTTACAACGCCGCTGCTGCGTTCCTGATTCTCGGGATCGGTTTGCTACTCGCGCTATCCGGACGAGGGGCGGCGTCACGAGTTGCAGCCGCGCTCGTTGGACTAATTGGGGGCCTGACATTGTTTGAGTGGCTAACAAGCGTCGACCTACGCATCGATGAGCTTTTCCTCAAGTGCTACATCAATTCTGGCAGCCCCCCGTATGCGCGAATGGCGTTTGTCGCGTCTATCTGCTTCATTCTGTGCGCGGTCGCCCTCGCGAAGCTAAGCGAAAAACGGGCCACGCAAGGAGCGTGTCGCACTCCAGCCGCTCTTGGCGGTTTGGTCGTCGTTCTGGGCATCATCGGTGTCAGTGGATATGTCACAGGTGCAGCGGCCGCATATCGGTACGGCTCGCTCACACAGATGGCCCTGCACACGGCCGTTGCGTTTATCGTCCTCGGGCTCGTTTTCATCACCACTGTCTGGCGCGAAAGCATCGAAGAAGCGACCGGGTGGCCGACGTGGATACCGTTGATGGTCGGTTATGCCGGTATCACCGTTACTGTCGTCATTTGGCAGACGCTGGTTGTTCACCAGTCGGCGCTCAACGCATCTCTATACCACGACGGTCAATCCAGCGCCCATCTTTCCATGGCAGCGGCGGTTTGGACGGAGCGCCTTGTACTTGCGGAAGAACTAGCGTCCGGCGTTGCGGCTACCATCCTGCTGGTTATATGTACGCGCCTGGTCCAGAGCTATCGACGACAGGCGAGAATACGCGAGCGGGCAGAGAACGAGCTGCGTCTGGCTCAAAGCGTCCTGGAAGACCGCGTGGCCGAACGCACCGCCGAACTCGCGAAGGCGCATGACGAAGTCCAGCTTTCGATCTCGCGAATGCAGGCTTTTGTCACCGATGTTCTCGGCAGCGTTACAAGCGGCCGACTTCGAATCGTGTACTGCCCCTCAGAGATGCCTCCTCTCAGGCATCACCGCATTGGTCAGCCGATCGATCTCTCGCGTGAGGGCGGGCTAAGTGAGTTGCGCGACGCTGTTCGCAATGCGGCGCACATGTGCCATTTTCCCGACGAGCGACTATGGGACCTACTCACCGCCGCTGGCGAAGCGGGCATGAACGCTATCGTCCACGCAACTTGCGGCGTCGCGGAAGTGCGAACTGACTGCGCCAGTGTCGTCCAGGTCATAGTCCGCGATCACGGCACGGGCATCGACATGAAAGACCTTCCCCGCGCCACGCTCGAACGTGGCTATACCACCGCTGGTACCCTGGGCCACGGTATCAAGATGATGCTGCAAACCGCCGATTGCACCTGGCTCCTTACCGGCGAAACCGGCACGACCGTGATTATCGAACAAAGCGTCGCCCCCGCCTCTGAAAACTGGATGAGCGTCGGCTGGCTCGACGTTGCCGTGTAGGCACACGGGAACGTCTGGCAGGAATTACGCTGTTGAGCCTACGAGACATGGTCACTATGGCCAAGTGGGGTTCCTTTGTGGACAACAGCAAGCTGATCGAACGAAAGCGTAGCTCATCGTGGACGTTTTGGAATGCGATCCTTCTGGGTCTCATATTTGGCGTGTCCCTCGGTGCTATCGTTGGAAGCCTGACCGCCTTTACTCCAGGCGTCGTCGGGTGGTATAACCGTGTTGCAATTGGAGTGCTGGGCTTGACATTCGGGCTGCTGATTGGTTCCTTTGTTGGATGGGTGTTCGGCTTAATAAACGGTGTAGCCCTTGCTATCGTTCTTGCAAAGTGCGACGAACACGTTAGCACGGTAGCCGAACTCAAGCGTGTCGTAAGGTCCACCACTATTCCCGTCTCCGTGTTTGGAGTCGTTACATTGGCTCTCGTGATATGGAACGACGGTTTCGGGCCAACTATCGTCGCGATCTCGGCGATCGCAGCCCCAGTTGCAGCAGTCTGGATGGGCGGCATATTTTGTAACATGTACGTGGCCGAAAATCCAGACCTGCGGAACAGATTGTTCCCTATCGATTGACTCCCCCGTCACTTCCCTTTTTGCCCCACCGTTCACAGGTACAATCTCCTCGATACAGCTGTCCGCGATCCGCCTCCGTTTTCCGCGCGATTTGGACCGCCGGCTGGCTCCTTGGAGGCATCCATTGACCGAACTACGACGAATTGCCGTCACCGGCGGCAGCGGTAAAGCAGGCCGCGCCTGCATCGCTGACCTCTTGGCCCACGGTTACGATGTGCTGAACATCGACACCACTCCGCCCGCAGTGCGCCTTTGCCCGTTCATCGCGGTGCAACTCACGGATTTTGGTCAGACCCTCGATGCGCTCACCGGCACCGACTTCGGCCAGCCGTCGGTCGACGCCATCGTGCACCTTGCAGCCATTCCCGCCCCTCGAATGCAGCCGAACTCCGTGACATTCGAGAACAACATCATGAGCACGTACAACGTGTTCGAAGCAGCGCGCCGATTGGGAATCACAAACATCGTGTGGGCATCGAGTGAAACCGTGCTGGGGCTGCCATTCGATACCCCGCCGCCGTATGTGCCTGTCGACGAGGAGTATCCCGGTCGCCCCGAGAGCGCGTATTCGCTCTCAAAGCTGCTCGGTGAGGAGATGGCTAAACAGTTCTGCCGCTGGGACCCGACCGCAAAGATCATAGGCCTTCGCTTCTCCAATATCATGGAGCCGCAGGACTACGCGCGCTTCCCGAGCTACGACACCGATCCACGGTCACGCAAATGGAACCTCTGGGGCTATATCGATGCCCGAGATGCGGCCCAAGCTGTCCGTAAATCCCTTACCGCTGATATCACCGGCGCCGACGTCTTCATCATCGCCAACGCGGACACCGTCATGTTAACGCCCAACGATGAGCTTCTCGCCGCTGTTTTCCCAGGCGTCCCGTTAGCGAAACCCGTCACCGCGAACGAGACCCTGCTATCCATCGACAAAGCGCGACGCATTCTCGGCTACGAGCCTGAGCATCCCTGGCGTTCTTAAGAGCGCTCCCTGGCCGCGCGGCCATTTCTATATCTCGCGTCGCTCGGGCTGCAACACTGCGCTGGGATTAACGAGCCGCGCAGCGATATAAAAATGGCCAGCCCGGCCTCAGAGGGCATCTGGAATCCTAACCATGAAAAACGCGCTATATTGGCGCATCGTCGATGCACGCCTGGCAGTTCGCGAAAGCGCTGTTCGTCGCCGATGCGCACAACTGGACACGGTTTGTCTCCATGCAGAACCACTACAACTTGCTCTACCGCGAGGAGGAGCGCGAAATGCTCGGGCTCTGTGCCGCTGAGGGGATCGGCGTGCTGCCGTGGAGCCTGCTTGGCCGTGGCCGCCTCGCGAGCCCGTGGAGCAGCGCCGTGACCCCGCGCACCGAAGGCGACTCGTTCGGCAACTCGATGTACCAGCGCACCGAATCCGCCGACAAAGCCGTCGTCGACAGCCTCGAATCCCTCGCCGCCGCCCGAGCGATCCCGCAAGCGCAACTCGCGCTGGCATGGCTCTTGGCGCGCTTACCGGTCACATCGCCCATCGTCGGCCCCACCAAACCCCACCACCTCGATGACGCCGTCGCTGCGCTTAACGTCAACCGCGCGCCGCAGGAAACCGCCGCCCGGGAGGCCCCCTATATCCCGCATCCGGTGCTCGGGTTCGGGTAGGGGCTGGAGGCAATGAAGTAGCTATGGACACCCAACCGCAGGCTCAACCTGTTGGGGTGTGATCCATGATTGAGGCAGGTGATCTGCCAATCGCCAGAACTCCGAAAGAACCAAGCCTGGGGAGCGCCCCGCAGAAGGTGGCACCACTTGTTCGCGGCGTAGAAGCCGCCAAGCCTTTCGTTACGTTCCCAAACCCGTCATCCCAATCGTGGCGCATCGCAACTGTTTGGGGCCGCCTTCGAGGACGCGATCCCCGAGAAAATTGCCGCCAACCCTCGCCAAGGAGCGGCAGTCCCGCGTGAGCGGCAGCCGTCGGCATGCCACCCACCATCTTCGCGCCAGATGTCAGCCTCGTACCGCTGGACGCCGCAACTTTAGCTGCGACCTCTGTTCCCTACATACGTTCGTTCACTGGTCTGCCGATGCGCTAACAGAGCCTGGCTCGCCTCAAAACGCTGCGATGGTTAATTTTTTTGCATATTTCGCCCTTATCCGGCAACGATTTGTCAGTTATCTATTGACACTACTTCTTATTAACAATCATAATGAGAACGCCACTTTGTACCGGACAGCAATGATGCGTTTACAGTAAACGCAATCACCTGTTTGGTTCAGCCGTCGCGTTGAACTGCTATCGCGTTTTCCGAGCGAGAAAGGAGTTCAAACTCAGTCTGATATGGCGTAATTCTGTTTCAATGTGGAAGCAAACACTGACACTCTCCACTCCAGGGCATCTCCAGTGAGTGCCACTCTTAACTTGGAGTGACGACCCGTGCAAGCTCACCCATTGAAAGCAGATCACAATGTATACTCCGAACAAGAAGCTCCGCTTCGGCGCCTCCGTGCTCGCGGCGACCTTTACGGTCACCATGTTACCGACCAATGACTTAAGCTACGCCGACACAGGCAAGTGCGGGTCAACGTCTACCATCAATCGAATTGTCACCAACGCTCCGTATGTTGCGGCTGGCGCACTCGGCGTCGCGGCCCTCACCGGTAACGGTCCTGCATGGTTCCCGTTCATATTCGGCAAGCCGAAAGCGGCTCCTGCGCCGCCAGCCCCGGCCCCGGCTCCAGCACCGGCGGCAACTCCGCCCGCGCCTGCTCCTGCTCCCGCGCCCGTTTCGATCGTGACACCGCCCGCGCCGCCTCCTCCTGCACCTGTGGTGAATGATCCCGGCGCCATGGCAACTGTCGCTCCACCGCCCGCCCCAACTCCCGCCCCTGTCGCCGTCGCCGAAACACCGCTGCCGACCCCTGTCGCGCCGCCGATGTCCAAGCCCGTCGTCAAGAAGCCCAAGCCGACAACCATGATCGCGCCGTCTCACCAGACGATCTCCAAACCAAAGGTTGTCAAGAAGCCCGCCCCGAAGAAGCCCGTGCACAAAAAGAAAAAGAAGCCAGTGCGCAAGTACAACCCATACGGCTCATAGGTCCCGCAACCAAGCAAAGCCGTCGCCGACTCACTGTCAGCGGCGGCTTTTTTGCACGATAGGGGCTATCGATGAACTCAATTATATCAAACATACGTGCTGATTTCTATTGACAAAATCATAATCATGATATATACTATTACTGTGGGAAGTGTGCTGGCAAAGCGGCTGACGTATTAAGTCCAACAGCGAAGTGCCAGACGATTATTCACTGAATAACTGTTTTTAATTAGTCGTGAATATTCACCATCCGGCGCGACTGAGCGCTTACGCCTCACCAGGGAATCGATATGCTATAATGTACCGGCGTCCAAACGCGGTTTTCGCGGGGACGAACCAGTTTTGCGGTGCAACGATGCTTTCAAGCGCATAAGTGCGCCTACTCTCTGCCGTTGCGCGATAGGACCAAAGATGCTCGGTAGCGAACTTCGTAAGAAATATCTCGACTTTTTTATTAGCAAGCGATCCAAGTTGATCGCGTCTGACTCGCTCGTGCCCAACGATCCAACGTTGCTCTTCACCTCGGCCGGCATGGTGCAGTTCAAACCGTACTTCCTTGGCGAAATGACCCCGCCAGCCAGCCGCGCCACCACGGTTCAGAAGTGCCTGCGAACAACCGACATCGAAGAAGTGGGCGACACCAGCCACTGCACGTTCTTCGAAATGCTCGGCAACTTCTCGTTCGGCGACTACTTCAAGCCCGACGCCGTCGCGTACGCGTGGGAGTTCCTCTTCGATGTACTCAAGCTTGATATCGCGCGTGTCCGCGTCACAGTCTTCGAGGACGATGACGATGCGTACAACCTTTGGCTCAAGGCGGGCATGCCAGAGCGCAAGATCTTCCGCTTCGGCGAAAAGGCCAACTACTGGCCCGCGAGCGCCATCACCAAAGGCCCGAACGGCCCCTGCGGCCCGTGCTCCGAGATCTTCTACGATACCCAGCCGAGCCTGCCGCCGACTCCAGACGGCGTCTGGGACGATGCCCGATGGCTGGAGATCTGGAACCTGGTCTTCATGCAGTTTGAGCGGCACGACGGCGGCAAGCTGACCCCGCTTCCAAAGCAGAATATCGACACCGGCATGGGCCTGGAGCGCACAGTCGCCGTGCTCAATGACCTGCGCGGCCCGTTCGAGACTGACCTTTTCGCGCCTATCCTGAAGCAGCTCCAGTATCTGAGCGGCAAGACGTACACCAGCACCGACGACAGCAAGATCGACATCGCTTTCCGGCGAATCGCCGACCACGTTCGTGCGACAACGTTCACCCTCGGCGACGGTGTCATGCCCGCCAACGTTGGTCGTGGCTATGTCCTGCGCCGCATCATGCGACGCGCTATCCTCGCTGGACGTAACACGCTTGGCTTCGAAGGCGACTTGCTGACATCGGTAATCCCCACCGTCATCGAGCAGTATGCCGAAAGTTATCCCGAGCTTGTCGAGAAAAAGGATATCATTCTTCGCTACGCCGCTATCGAGGAGAAGCAGTTCAGGCGGACCCTCGACGCTGGCTCGCAGCGCCTCGAAAGCATGCTCGATGAGCTCGCCAAAACTCCCGGAGCATCGCTGCCTGGTGACGTGATGTTCGAACTGTTCACCACATTCGGCTTCCCCCCCGAACTGACCCGTGAATTGGCCGCCGAGCGCGGATTTGGCGTCGACGAAGTCACGTTCGCCGCCAAGATGGAAGAGCACGCGGTTATCTCCCACGGCGGGCGAGAGCGCGAAGTGATGCTCGTCAACGCCGTCGTCCCCAAGCTCCGCGAGGGCCATGTTGTCGAGACCCAGTTCGTGGGCTATGCCGATACGGAGACCGAAAGCGTTATTACCGCGATCATCGCGGGCAACGAGATCGTCGGCACTGCCGCCGAGGGGCAGACGGTGCGAATCGTCCTCAACCGCACACCATTCTACGCCGAATCGGGCGGCCAAATCGGCGACACTGGCCGTATCGCGGGCGCAGGGTTTGAGCTCACCGTTAAGGACACACAAAAGGACAGCGGTTACTTCTTCCACGAAGTCGAAGTGCTTGCCGGTGAAGTGAAGGTCGGCGAGATCGTCTCGGCACAGGTCGACGCCAGCCGCCGCGCATCGATCAAGCGCAATCACTCGTCCACGCACCTCCTCCACAAGGCGCTGCAACTCGTTCTCGGCAGCCATGTCCAGCAGCGCGGCTCGCTGGTGACCGAAGACAAGCTCCGCTTCGACTTCTCGCACGATCGCGGCGTCAGTGGTGACGAGATCCGTGAGGTGGAAGCGTACGTGAATGAGCAGATCCTAGCGGACCTGCATATCGAGACGCATGTTAAGCCCATCGAGGAAGCTCGCAAGATGGGAGCGATGATGCTCTTCGGCGAAAAGTACGGCGCTGAGGTTCGTGTCGTCAAAATGGGCGATTACTCGGTCGAGTTCTGCGGAGGCACACACCTCACCCACACCGCTCAGGCTGGCTTGTTCAAGATCGTCAGTGAAAGCAGCTCCCAGGCTGGAGTTCGGCGCATCGAAGCCGTGACCGGTCAAAATGCCCTCCTCAAGACCCTCGATCAGGAGCGCATTCTGCAGGAGGTCGCCGCGACCCTTAAGACTGCGCCAGCGAATGTTGTCTCCGTCGTCGAAAAGCTGCAGGCCGACCTGAAGGCTCGCGACAAGGAGCTTGCTGTGCTCGCAAAAGCTGCGGCTGGCGGGCAAGTCGACCAACTCGTCGCAGGCGCTGTAGACCTTGGCTCGTTCCGCCTTGTGTCCGCATCCCTCGGGGAGACGGCGGACGCTGACACTCTGCGAAACTTGGCCGACGAGATCCTCGACCGCCTCAAGGTGGGCGTCGTCGTTCTCGGCAGCGCGCCGGGCGGACGCGTCTCCATCGCGGTCAAGATCAGCAAGAACCTGCTTGACAGCGGTCTCCATGCCGGAAACATCGTCAAAGCCGCCGCGCAGGTCGCTGGTGGTGGCGGTGGTGGACGACCCGACTTCGCTCAGGCTGGCGGCAAGGACCCGGCGAAGCTCGGCGATGCTATCGCGCTGGCCGAAAAGCTGGTGCGCGAAAAGGCGACCGCATAACGGATCGGTTTACGGTGGCGACGACCTATGCAACTCTTTGGTAACGATCTGCTTGTATTGTTGGTACGAACCTTGGTGGCAACGTTTGTCACCAGGTTCATACTCGATATAGCGACATCATGGGTGGCTTATGAGTCGCGCCCAACATTGATCATCAACGTTCTCGCTGGCTGGTGCCTTGCGGTCGTCTTCGCCGCATACGCCTGCGCGGGTGGCCTCGGCGCCATTGCCGCTGTGGTCGCGTGCATTATCCACATTGCCGACATCCTTCGCGAGCGTCGTAGCTCCCCATCAGGACGAATTGTTCCTCGCCCGTAGTACAGCTTGCCATCACTTGACGCAGGCGAAAGAAACCATATGCCTCCAGCCGGTTCACTGTTGACCGTTATCCTTGTAAGCCTCACAACGTGGTCTCTCGTGACCGCTGTTACCATGTGGCTGAGCAAGGAGGACAACGTTCCGTTCAAGGTCTTCGCCATCATCCTGTGGACCGCAGTCATTATCATGTCCATGGCATTCCTGTTCGGGAAGAACGCTGGTGCAATCGCGATGGTTGCTGCCGTCTACCGCTTCATCGTGTTCTACGCCGTCTACAACCGCGAAAAGGGCGACAAAGAGGACAAAGACAGCAAAGACGATATCGACAGTACGCGCTAGCCAAGCTTTCGCCAGGCCTCTCCTATAATCCTCCCCTCTCCTTATCCTAGGAGAGGGGCCGGGGGTGAGGTATTTAGCCACCGACATGACCATGACATCCGCCGATCAGATCATCGAAGCCCTTGAGCTAGTCCCACACCCCGAAGGCGGCGCCTTTCGCGAGACGTTCCGATCCGCCGAAACGGTGGACGTTCGCGGTGGTCGAAGCGCGGCCACCCTCATCTATTTCCTCCTGCGCGCCGGAGACGTCTCCGCATGGCACCGTGTGCTCGGAAGCGATGAGCAGTTCCTGTACCACGGCGGCGACGCGTACATGCTGCGCTGGATCGATCACGACGGCACGTTCCACGATGAGCCTGTCGGCATGGACATAGCCGCTGGCGAACTCCCGCGCCGTGTCGTCCCCGCCGACTGCTGGCAAGCGGCATTCCCGCGTCCAAGCGGCGAGCACGGCTGGTCGCTCGTAGGCTGCCTCGTCTCCCCCGGCTTCGACTTCGCCGACTTCGAGATGGCCACCGAAGCCGAAGTCGCCGCTCGATTCCCGGGCTTGGGCGAATCGGTCGCCCTTCTGGGGGGCCGATGAGCGCCCGACCTTTTCGAAGCCTCTTGCTAATCCTCCTCGCGCTGCTGACCATCGCGCTGGCCGTTCCACGTCCCGCAGTTGCGGGAACGTCGCTCTCGGGCCACGTTACGCTCATCGTAGTGCCGGGGCTAACGTACCAGGATGTAATTGAGTCGCGCGATCAGCCTATGGTCGAACTGCTAACCCATTCCGCAATCGGCTTACTTTCGCCCGGGAATGCACGAAAGCCTAACCCTACCGGTAATCTGTACGCCACGCTCTACGCCGGGGATACGGCGAACACGAAGAACCCAAACCGTAACCTGTTGCTTAAGACGGTGGCATATTCGTCAAAGCCGAATGCAGTCACAGTGCTGCCGTCGGAATCCCTCGCCATGGCTGCCCTAATCGCAAAAAGTGAGATCGCACGCGGAAGTACGATCGTGATCTGCGGGTTTCCCCCTTTAGATCCCACGACCGCTGAATGGAACCAGCTTTCGGCAGTTGTAGTTTGCGCGGAAAATGGGCCGCAGGGAGAACTTCTGACATCGCCGACAACGCAAACCCCTGGTCTAGTTGCGCTACGGGACATTGCGCCAACCGTCCTAAAGTACTCGAGATTGCCAATACCGGCCACAATGTCAGGCGCTGCCGTCACCCAGTGCGGCCTGTGGACTACAAGAGCAGACCTCTCCCGCATGGCCCGCCTCGCGCACCTGAACGCCCGCATCCTGCTTCCCACCATGTGGCTGTATGGCACGATCAGCTTCGTTGCGCTCCTCGCCGCGCTGTGGTCGGTGTCGACCGGGAAGCGGCAACTGCAGGGGAAACGAGCTGTTCATATCATCCTACCAAGCCAGCGTGTCGTGACGTCGACGGCGCTGACGGCCGACACGCAGCCCTCACTGCTGCGCTACTTCCTCCGCATGGCGGCTGCGCTGCCACTGGCTCTGCTCCTCGCACCGCTGATCGACCCGCACAGCTTGCTGAGCTACGGCGCGGCCATAGTCTGCTGCGGCCTGCTGCTCGCCGCTATCCCCAGCATGGGCGGTCTCGCGGCGCTCACCGTGTTCGTGATCGTCGTCGACGGCTTCACGGGGACGCATCTCGTCGCTCGTTCAGCACTTAGCGGCTATTGGATCTCTGGGATACGGTTCTACGGCATCGGCAACGAGTACATGGGCGTCCTGATCGGATACGCTCTCGTCGCATCGTACTACCTCTACCGCTCTCACTACCTCGACCCGATCCCAGCATTCCGAAACGCGCTTCTCGCTGCCGTTTACCTCGCCATCGCCGTCGCCTTGTCGTACCCGGCGTTTGGCGCGAAGGCGGGTGGGGCGGTCACATCGCTGACGGCGTTTATCCCGGCGTGGCTGCACCTTGCGTGTGGGCGAAAGCTCACATGGCGCACGTTTGCCGCATCCGCTATTGCCGGCTTCGCGCTCGTCTTCGTCTGGGCCGCCGTCGCCCATTTCACCGGCGCGCGCGTCACCCATATCCAGACCGCCGCCGCTCACGCCACCCACGGCGACATCGGCTACATCTGGCACGTTGCTCTGCGCAAAGCCAAGATGGCCATCTTGACCGCGACCGTCCCCGGCGTGCTCCTCACCTACGTCGGTATGATCCCCGTCTGGCTGCTCTGGAAGCGCACGACACTGCGTGACCGCGTCCGGGAGCACCTTGCCGCCGACCCGCTCTACAACGGCCTCGTGCGCGTCGCCATCGGGACATCCGCCGCAGCGCTGCTCTTCAACGACTCCGGCTTTGTCGCCATGGTCTTTATCTTCCTCGCGCCCGCCGTCACTCTCATCCACGAAATGCTGAGCGCTCCTTCGAAAAGCGTCGAGCAGGGCCCTGCTGCGGCAGGTTCGCTGGAGCTCACTGGAGAAACACCGAAATGACACCCTACTCCCAACGCCTCACCAACCTGCGCATCGCAATGCTCGACGCCGCAATCGATGCCGCTGTTTTCACACCAGGCGCGTCGATGCGTTACCTCACAGGTTTTAGCGAAGAGGGATATGAGCGTCTCCTGTGTCTGATCGTCGTCGCCGACAGGGATCCCGTGTTTGTTACGCCATCGGTGAACGCTGCGCAGACTGAGGCCAACGCCGCTGGCATCGGTGGTGTGCGAATCTGGGGCGACAACACTGGCTGGGAGCCGATGATTGCCGCGCTTGCGGGGCAACTTGAGCTGGGGGATGTCACGATTGGTGTCGACGATAACATGGCGGCGCGCTTCCTGCTGCCAATGCAGCGCCTGCTTCCCGGTGCACGCTTCACGAGTGCCGGGACCGTGATCGCCGATCTGCGGATGCGCAAGGACGCCGCTGAGTTGGCGGCCCTACAGCGGGCAGCCGACGCCACTGACGCCGCCTATCTCGCGGGACTCGCCGCCTGTCGCGTTGGCGCAACCGAGCGGCAGATCGCGCGCACTATCGAGTCCGCTATTCACGAAGCTGGGGGAACACTTGCGTTCGACACCATAGTCGCTGCAAGCGAAAACTCGGCGCTTCCGCACCATACGCCTGGCGACCGCGCGCTACGAAGTGGAGATGTTGCTACACTGGACCTGGGAGCGCGAATAGACGGCTACTGCGGTGATATCACACGCATCGTCTGTATCGGCGAACCATCTGCCGAAGTTGCTGCCGTCTACGACATCGTCTACCGGGCCCAGAGCGCGGGTGTCTCTGCCGCCAGACCCGGAGTCGCTGCGGGCGCCGTTGACGCCGCCACACGAAAGGTGATCGACGATGCAGGCTACGGCGAGCAGTTCATCCACCGTACAGGGCACGGGATCGGGCTGGACGATCACGAACTGCCAAACATCGTCGCTGGGAATGCGCACAATCTGCGCGAAGGGGAGTGCTTCTCTATCGAACCCGGGATCTATCTCCCCGGTAAGTTCGGTACACGCCTCGAAAACATCGTGACCGTTACGGCCGATGGTGTCCGAGTGTTCAATGCTCCGATACCGGCGCATCCGGCGGTAGTATAGGGAACTACTCAGTCTCCACGTGATCGTGCCACTGCATTGCCGTGTGAAGAATTCTGATTACCCGGATGCCGCCGGGAATCTCACGGTACACAATCCTATGGCCGTGCGATTGTCTGCGACGCTTGAGTTTAGCCACGTAAGATTTGATGCCTGGAAACTGCTCGGTGTCACGGCCTATCTCGGGCGACGTCGCAATCTTGAGAACTTCATCTTGAAGGAATTCGACGTACAAATCAGCCTGCCGAGGACCCCACATAGCCGCTGTCGAGTTGTCAATGCTCGCAATATCAAGTGTAGCGGCATCGGCAAATTGAATTATGCGGCCACTTGAGGCACCGCTTGCCATGCTTTGCGTCTTTCCCGCGCGAATTCTACGACTTCGTTCATTGATAAAAAGTGGCCGTTCGCCTCAGATTCTAACCCCTCCCGGATAGCTGCCGCAGTCGCATCGTCTAGCACTTCCGGTTGTTTATTGTCATCAGGATTTTGCGTTGACATTTAGCATTCTCCGCGTAACTACTCTCAGTAGATATTGCTAGTTTACATCGTAACTCACTTGTTGCGATGGGGACAAGGCAATCTATTTCCCCGAATCTTTCCGGAACCACTCCACCATCTCAGTAATCCCCTGCTGATACGATGTCACTGTGAACGACGGAAAGCGCTTCATGAACTTGAATGATGAGATGACGTAATCGGTTTCGTACTGATACAGCATCTCCTTCAGTTCCTTCATCAGCGGAACGATAAAGGTGAGCCCGTTCAGCGCGAACTTTGGCACTACCAGCAGGCCAGACGGACGCTCAAGGATCTGCCCCATCGTGTCGGCAAGTGCCTGCACCGTTGGGGTAGGCTTGCTGGCGGGGAGTAGCCACACCTGACCGTAGGTGTCATCGGCAAGAGCCAGCTCCACCAGCGCACGCGCTGCGTCGCCAATGTGGATGAAGCTGTGAACAGCGGCGTTATTGCCCATCCAGAGGGGACGCCTTCCTAGCAGCATCTCTTTGAGCACCGATACGTAAAGTGGACTGTTCGTCGCCCCGGGTCCGTAAAAGTCGCCAGCGCGTCCGATGACGGCAGTCACTTTACCCGACTTGTGCGCTTCGAGAAGTGATTCGGCTATCTGCTTGCGAACCTTGCCTTTGATTGCTGGCGGGTTGGTCGGATGATCCTCTGTGATAGGGTTCAACAGGGGTTTCGGTCCGTACATGTAGATGTTGTCGAGGAAGATGATTTTTGCGCCGGAACGCGATGCTGCCTCAATCGCGTTGGCCATGATAACCGGCCAGTCGCGCTGCCACACGGCGGTATCGTACTTCAGGCCAAGGCAAAGGTACAGGTGACTGGCATTCCCGGTGACTCGAACCGCTTGAGCCGGATCCAGAAAATCAGCGACAACTGTGCTTGGGTCGTCTCCTGGCGATCTATGAACGGGGACTGCGGACAAACCGCGGGCACGCAACTCCGCAACTACTAGTCTTCCGACACTTCCATTTCCACCGATTACGACATGCTGGCGGCTACTCGACATCGTCAATGATACTCCGCTTGTCACTACAGACTTCTATGAAAATATAGTACCTGATTGCAACCGAGAGCGTAACAAGCTGAATTGCTGGCTACCACGTCAACACCGCATGGCACTTCCGCGTCACCCACAGCCTGACGCCTTCCCGCGCTCGCGAATCCCCGTTGCCGTTGCACCGAACGCGTGCCGCATCAGCCTGTTGAACAGGCGCGGGTCGTCCATGCCCACCTGTGCCGCAATGGTCTTCACAGGCAGCCGCGTGTGAAGCAGCAGGTACTCGGCCCTCTGCGCGCGACGCGCCTGGATGTACCCAATTACGGTTGTGCCATGAGTCGTCTGAAACAAGCGGGTCAACTGGTTGTGCGACAGGCTCACCGTATCCGCGAGTTCACGAACGCTCATCAGCGAGCCAAGGTTCAGCTCTATTATCTCGCATGCTTTTACTACGGCGGGGTGGTGGACGTGTGTTTCCACTGCTGAAGATTGAGGAGCCGCCAGTTGCCAGAGAATATCCCACAGCCGCACATCGGCGTGAACTGGTTGAGCCCGAAACCAGCCGATCGCTTGCTCCAGGCTGCGGTAGAGGTCGTCAAACCGTGGTCCAAGGTCCTGCATCACCGGAACCTCAACCGTTACCGAATCACTTTCCGCAAAAGAAAAGTGAGCGCACGCGTGGATCGACCGCGATGGAAACGAGTACAGCGTCCGCGCGCCCGGACGCAAAATGCTTGCGTAACCCGGTCGTATTTGGTGCGCGACGCCGTCTACCACCACCTCGCCCTCGTACGTGTACAGGTGCAGGCACCATGACCGCTCGACGCAGTACGCCTCGCGCAACGCTGGACCGTGAATGCCCACAGCAAGCAATGCCGCATGGGGTTGTGATGTAAGTGGCAGTTGTACGTTCATTGATGAAACTCACCAGGAGCAAGCCGGGACGAATGCGCCAAGTGTCCTGCGACAGCTTGGTGATTTTATACACCATAATTAGTGATTTCTGAACTTGTGAGAAAACCTAGATGGTGATATTATACGATACGTTCAAACGAGAACGGTAATCTACTGAGAACAATAATTGCCGCTGTGGGCAACGATCACAACGCCCGCAAACACAGGGAGCTTTCCGCTATGTTGTCGCCCGAACAAGTCGCCTTCTACCATGAAAATGGATACGTTCACGTTCCCAGCCTCCTCTCGCTGTCAGAGGCCGCTGCTTATCGCAAGGAAACACACGACCTTGCCGACCGGTTGCAGAAAAAGCGCAATATCGACGCCACCTGGGGCAGCGCGAAGGAGATGAACGGCGCAAAGCCAGTCAAACTACTCCATTGCCACGATGTGCAGTTCCAAAGCGCGGCTTTTGTCCGACTAATTGTCGACGAGCGCCTCACCGAAGCCGCGTCGCAAATTATCGGCCCCAATGTCCAACTGCACCACACGAAGATGTTTATCAAGCCGCCAGAACAGGGCGCTCCGTTTCCCATGCACCAGGATGCGCCGTACTTCCCGCACGACAATCACAGCATGATCGCGGCCATCATCCACTTCGACGATGCGCCCATCGAAAAAGGCTGCGTGCGTGTCGTCCCCGGCTCGCATAAGCTAGGCATGCTGCCCCACGATCCCAGCGGCGGATGGCATCTTCCATTCTCCGAGTACCCCGTGGAAAGCGCCGTCCCCGTTCCCGCGAAAGCCGGAGATGTTCTCCTATTCAGCTACCTTACGATTCACGGATCGGGAATTAACGTCAGTAACGAAGCCCGTACAACGCTCCTCGTCCAGATGCGCGATCCCGAAGA
Organism: Capsulimonadaceae bacterium; assembly: GCA_036504535.1. GTDB lineage: Bacteria > Armatimonadota > Armatimonadia > Armatimonadales > Capsulimonadaceae > JARLGU01. The sequence continues at coordinate 27,748 of DASXUY010000011.1, read as the reverse complement.
CCTCCCCAGCGAACTCGTCCACGGGTCCCGGGGCCAGGGCATGATGCTGCGCGGCATCGACCCACTCTGCGCGATTTACCCCTTCGCCGACGCCAAACCCAACGTAGGCCAAGCAATGGCCATGGGAAAGGCAATGTAAACGGCACAAAAACAGCCCCTGCCAATCAGCAGGGGCTGTGTCCACTGTCCGAATCTTTGTCGTCCAGGCGCCGTCTTCCCGCCACGTACCTGGACATCTTAACCCCAAGACTTTGGGGTTATGCCCTAATCTCACGGCCAAGCCAGCACGCACCTCCTCGATTCGCCCAGCCAACCCGCCAATACGCACCTGCTCATCGGGACCCCACTTGTGGGGTGGGGCGGCACGCACCGGGGTCCTACAGCGCCTCGAACTCCTCCACGCGACCATCCTCGTGCCCGACGACAAGCAGTTTGGCGATCCCGACGAATAGGCCGACATCAACAACGCCTTCAATGGCCTTCAGGTCGCGCTCAATGGCGCGTGGGTCGGTGAGAGGGCCGGGGACCACATCGAGGATGTAGAGCCCGTCATCGGTCACAAACGTCTGTCCATGGCGGCTGCGAAGCTGCACGGGGCGTCCCATGCGCTCTTGGATGCGGGCTGCGGTCACTTTCCAGCCATACGGTACCACGACCACTGGCAATGGGAATGTGAGCCCGAGGTGCTGCACTCGTTTGGCGGGGTGGACAACTATGATCTCACGCTTGGTGGCGACCGCGACAAGCTTTTCGCGCAACGATGCGCCGCCGCCGCCCTTGATCAGGTTCAGTTGGTAGTCAGCCTCATCGGCGCCATCAATGGTAACGTCAAGCGGGAAGCAATCTGGCGTGGGTTCGTCGACAAGCTCGATGCCGAGGGAACGCGCCAGGTCGGCAGTCTCTTTCGACGTCGCGATTGCGACGCGAAGCTTGATCCCTTCGCGCTCGATCCGCTCAGCGAGGGCGCGTACAGCGTACACAGCCGTGCTTCCTGAACCCAGGCCAACCGCCATACCGTCTTTGATATGCCGATCAACCGCATGTCGAGCAGCGATTTCTTTTGCCGTGGCTGCCGCGTCCATCATAGTCAGAGTCTCCAATAAGGTGTGTGGCTGGACGATACAATAAGGCTTACCGCGAGTGGGGTGGGGTTAAAACATGGGGATGCTGCGCACTACAAATATTGAGCATGCACGCCGACGCCCGCGTAAGAGCTTCAAGCTCTCCAGCTAACAAGGAAGGATTTTGTGAGGGGGGTGTAATGTTGGTGCCGAGGACGGGAATCGAACCCGTATGGATTGCTCCACACGCCCCTCAAACGTGCGCGTCTACCAATTCCGCCACCTCGGCACAGCCAACGAGTTAGTATTATCCACACGAAGTGCCCCGCTGTCAACAAGCCTGCACTTTTTTCACGACATCGGAGGAAACTTAGCGGAAACAGAGTTCACGCCAGCAGTAAACGGGTCTGTGCCCACCCAAGAAGAAGAGCACGGCAAGACGCATCGTGCTCTTCGAACCATCGACCGTTAGTTAGTCGGTGCTACTTAGCCGCTCCGTGGATATCGTAAACCTTCGCATTCACGGCGCGCGCTGCAGCAACAATTTCGGGATACGGCGTGTCGGTGATCGAGACGAAGCCAATATTGTAGTTCTCGCCGTCGCCGTATCGGCCCGTCGTGGGCTCGTCGGCGTACTGGAACCAGTGCGCGCCAACAAAGGCTGGTTCAGACAGTACATCGCGAATATAGGCTGCATACCGTTCGCCCCGCGCCATTTGGTCCTTAACTGGCACCAATCCACCCGAGAACATTCCTCGATCCAGAGCGCCAAAATGGAACTCGCCGATTATGATGGGCTTGCCCAGCTTTTCCGCGAACAGGTACTGGTTTCTGTCCCAGTGGTAGATGTTGAATGAGATCACGTCGACGTACTTGGCGCTTGCGGCCACCTCCTCGGGCGCATACCATGCGAACCGGCAGCCGAGGTAGAGGTGATTGGGATCGTACCGCTTGATTGTGGACGATACCACCTCAAAGTACTTGCTGGAAAATACGCCCAGGAAATCGCTGAAGTCTTTACGCTGCACTTCGGTCGCTAGCGGCGATGATGCCTTGTACGGTGCCATCAGTTCGTCCCACGACGCCAGCGATACGCCCCAAGCGGCATTCAACTTGCCAATGGTCGTATATCGCGACTTCAGCAGTTCGACGAACGCCGCCTTGGCGGGCGACTTCGCATCCAAAGAGAGCGTTCCGTACGAGAGACCGTAGTGCAGCGCATCGGTTTCGCCGCCGCCCCACGACAACTCGTTGTCGACAAAGTATCCAACGCATGCTGCGTCGTCTTTCACGTCCCGAGCCTTCTGCTTGATGCTTCGGTCAACCGCTGCGGCGAATTCCGGGTCAAAAGGATCGGGCATCTTACCCCAGTAGTCGACGCCCGACGGGACCCGCGCAAAATTGCCCCACGCTCCCGCCGTGGCTACATACGGGAAATGCCGCTCCCGCGGTGCCGACTCGTTGCTCCAGTTGCCGAACGTATTGAAGCCCCACGACCTCAATCGACTTGCGGCATTATCACAGAAAGCAGCCTCCCATGCCGTGCCGTACTTTCGTTGAAGATTGGCCCCGTAGAGGTTAAATGTCTTGCCGGAATACTGCGACCCGGGCAACGCCTGCCACGTAGAAGAACCGTAAAAACCCGCCAAAGGATCTCCTGCGGCAGGAAGCTCGGCGAACATCGACTCGCGCCCTTGAACGACTGTCGATTCGTTCGGTCGTATGCAATCAACTCCGACAGAGAGGAATAGCCGCCCTTCCGGATCCACCAGCCACCATTTCTCGTCACGCTTCTCAGTGCGAAAGAAGCCAGTCGCCTTAAGCTGCGGCCCATCGAGCCAGCCGCCCCACTTGTCTCGATTGGCGGGAGCTGGATGCGCCTTCAAGTCTGCCTGCTCGAGAGCTGCCTGAGCAGAAAAGTCCTTGTCGTCATGCACCTTTCCCGGCCAGTTGGCGCGGGAATACTGCCCATATCGGTCAACGAGCTTGTCGTAGCGGGGGCTCGCGGTCTTATCGGTCAAGGCAATAGGCTGAAAAATGAGCGTGGCGCTCTCCTTGGGCCGGGCACGGAAGATCTGATACGCGACTATATGGTGCGGATCCAAGGAGCCCTGAGCCAACATCATCGTACCCAACTCACCAACCGGCGAAGTCGGACCAAACCGCATGCCCATCGCGTCTGGGCCGTTAGCGCTGGACAGGGCCAGGGCAAATTGCTGAGACTTACCGGCACTCACCTTGGCTGAAGCGGTAACGCAATGCTTCATGCCGTCGGCGGACGCATCGTCATCCACGCGCACATAGAACTCGACATCCTCGCGCCCAGGATTCGTGATTGCCAACAGCATTGTGGGTGTACCACTCCAGTCCCACGACGAGCCCTCGGGGGCGTTCCACCGGATATTGGGCCACGGGTTTGATGCCCCGAACACGGTCGAGAGCCCATCGCCTTTGCGCACAGTCGTTGTGTCGGTCAGATTCGCGCTGCCAAACGGCAGACCAACAGTGGCGGCGTTTGCTTTAGGTGCGGTCAGTGTCCCAAATAGGACGACCATAGCTGCGACAACGGGGAGAAGATTCTTCAATGACGTGCTCCTAGCATTGGTGTGCGATGCTGCGACTTAGTACGAAACTGGTGGACGCTTTCTTGCGTGGGTGAGAGGACAGCTGAATGTGGGTATATCGTCGGCATGAAGCTACCTATTCTCAACTTGCTTGCCGCGCTGACATTAGTCGGCGCGGGTTCCGGCTGCCAGCAGGCCGCTGCCCCGGAGACCACTCCGACCACGCCGCGAGTTGTCGTTACAACTCAGCCATCGCAACTGACATGGAGCGGAGAGGTTGACGATTCCGCGACCATTTTCGCTCAAGGATCGAAAACTTGGACCGACAACGTGAGCGGGAAGGGCACCGCGAACACCAATGCGACATTCGTGGGCACTCTGCCAGCCAACGCCGTCACCGTCAAGCTCGCCAGCCACTCAGGTCGAGGACAAGTTCAGGTCATTCAGCAGCCTACTCGCGACAACAACTTCACCGCAGGAGTCCGCATCATCGACTCACAGGCAGGCAGCGAACACTACGACTTCGTCCTAACCTGGTAGCACATCCACAACGCTACGAATAGCAAACCTAACCCATGGTCGCCCTTACACAAAAATCGCCCCGGCGGCCTGAGCCGTCCTAGATCGCCATCTCGCCCTGGGTCGCCAGCGGCAAAATACACTCCGCCCCCTCGACTCCAGCGCGGTTGACCTGCTTGTCGACGCGGTAAGCGCGCATTGCGTCCGCCTCAAACGGCCTTAACGCCGACACAGCAGCGTCCACATTACGAAACTCGTGGTCGAGCCACATAGCCTCGTCGTCTGGGTGGAGGATCGCGGGCATACGGTCATGGAAGTCCGCCATCATCGAGTTTGCGGGAACCGTGATAATCGTGGTGGAGTAGAGCAACTCACCGTCCGGCTTTTCCCACTTCTCGTAAAGCCCGGCAAACCCGAACAGCGGGGCATCAGTAAACTGGATGTGCAGCGGCTGCCGATCCTTTGGCGTGCCCGTCCACTCATAGAAGCCGTCAGCCGGAATAATGCAGCGGCGATACTCAAGGGCCTTCTTGAACGCTGGCTTTTCGATAAGCGTCTCCGCGCGCGCGTTGAGCATCTTGTTCCCCACCGACGTGTCTTTGGCCCAGAAAGGAACTAGCCCCCAGCGGAACCCGTCGAGCCGCCGGTCTGTGCCGTCGATAATCACGGGGATGGTGTCGGTGGGAGCGATATTGTATCGCGGAGCAACATCGAACAGCACGGATTGAACTTCAAACCGAGCAACTATCTCAGAGGTCGAATGGTAAAGAGTGTAACGAGCGCACATACTCGCAATTGTACCCGTCTTGGCGCCGCCCGAAGCTTGCGCTGTGCCAGGGAGTCTGGGAGAGCTAGTTGACCCCGCGCAACTTCTCGGCGGCAGCTTCCATCTCGTCCGTGAACCGCTTCTCGGCCTCGTCCGTCGACTCTTGGTGCGTGGCGATCTGCGCGTCGATAGCGGGGAGAGCCTCGACGACTCCCAGTGCTGCCGCAGTTTTTGCGCCGACGATGCGCATCCAGCTATCCTCGGATTCGATCAGCCGTACCAGGGCACGGCGGATCGTTGGGCGACTGGCTTCGGGAACCTGGTTGTAGTAGACGGCCAGCTGCGCGTCGAGCTCCCAGACTTCGGGGGCGAAGCGGCGTCGGTTGAGGTGCTGGAACGTTTCCCGCATTTCGGTAAGCACGTCGCCGTCGTCGTTGGATCCCCGCTGCGGAGTCGTGGCGATTTCTAGCGCGACGAGGTCGAACAGGGGCAGTTCAGCCTCAGTCCGGGCGCGCTTCTGGCGCTTGTAGTTAAGCAGGACGCGCGAGTAGAACGTGATCCCCGCGAGGCCCACGGCGTAGATGATGCCCGTCGTCGTTATCATGGGAGTGCTTGGGTATCTTACCTGTTATTTTGGTACATACAGTACAGAAGGTCGTTCAGGATCCGCCTGGGGCCGTACGCGTGTCGACGGCTATTTGCGACACCCGCGCTTACCGCAGCGCGGAAAGGCTCCAGGCTAAGCCTGGTCGCCGTTAGCCAAAAAGGCCCGTCACCATGCCGCCGTCGACGCTAATCGTCTGGCCGGTGATGAACGATGCGCGCTCCGAGGCCAGAAACGCTACCAGCGCAGCCAGTTCTTTCGGCTTACCAAGGCGCCCGAGCGGGATCGCCTTAGCGGCATCTTCAGCGACTTCCTCAACGGTCTTCCCGCTTGTCGCTGCGCGCTTCTCGAAGAGCGACTTAAGTCGGTCCGTGCCAAAGGACCCCGGGCAAACGTTGTTGATCGTAATACCTTCCGGAGCCAGCTCGCTCGCCAACGTCTTCGCGAGGCCAATCACCGCAGGCCGTATTGCGTTCGATAGCAGCAATCCCGAAATGGGCTGCTTTACCGACGTTGACTGCAGGTTTATGATCCGCCCGCCGCCCCGCTCCTTCGCCTTCGCCAGATGCGGTAACGATGTGCGGATCAGCCGTATTACGGGCCATAGGGTGGCGTCGATCCCCGCCTGCCAATCGTCCTCGGACAGATCGACAAACGCTCCCGCCGTCGGGCCACCGGCGTTAGTGACAAGAATGTCGAGCTGCCCGTAGCGGCTCAGCGTCGCCTTGAACAGCCGCGAGACATCGTCGGGCCGCGTCACGTCGGCGGTCACTGTGTGGATATCGCTGCCGTTAGCGGCGAGCGTGCGTATCTCCTGCGCTGCCTTGGCGAGTTCATCGGGGCGACGCGCGCAGATGACGACGCGCGCTCCCTCGCGAACGAACTCCTCGGCGCACGCGCGCCCGAGCCCCTTCGACGATGCCGTAACAAGAGCGACTTTGCCACCCAATCCTAGTTCCATGCACGATTGTAGCCGCTGCACACGCAGAGTGTCAAGGAAACATCTCGCAGTCGGTATTTCGCGATGTCCTGCGACACAATGCGTTCACCTGATCTGCCTCAATTACATCAACTGGATGCTCTCCCCATTGGTCATCTATTTCGCGAAGCAGGGCATGTCGATCCAGTAGTGGACATCGATATACAGATGTATTTAGATACATAAATGACCATTATGCTAGTATATCGCTAGATAATTCACATATTCTTTTTCGTTAGATCTATGAATTATTGATGAAGCAACCAACAATAAAGATCAACTTCCAATTGGTATGCCGCTCAATGTTGATGGGTGCGACTACCAATAACGACAGTGATTTCGTAAGTGTAGTCCGTTAACGATAATCGCTATTTATATGATTGGCGTCGCGACGATCGCAGCTAGTTATCTCTATGATAGAGGAATCCACCATGTCCATTCTAGACAACATCAAACTCGCGCACAAGTTAGCGCTTGGTTTTGGCATATGTCTCTTGCTGGCAGCTATTTCAGTCGTCGTAGCCATCACCCGCATGAATGCCATGAATGAGCGAACGACGACCATTGTCAACGTGGCAAACGCTGAGTCCATAGCGGTCTGCGAACTTGCAGCCAACTTCCGGCAGTATCGCGTCAATCAGATGCGCTTCATCCTCGCGCACGACCCCAAAACGTTGAAGACGCAGAAGGCGCGAATGGAGTCGTTTCGCGACGCTGTCATTGCCAATATCTCCACGTACGATAAGCTTGCTACGGATCCCGCTGATCGCGCGAGCATAGATAAGCTAAAAACCACTTGGGAGCAGTGCCTGTCCTTTGAGCCCGCAATCATGGAGGCAGGCTTGGCCAAGAAGTACGATGTGTGCGACACTATCATTAACAAGACCGCAGAGCCGCCGTTTCGTGAGATGCGCGAGATAACAGTCGCGATGATCGATTGGAATGCCGCTCGCACCAAAGTGCTGGCTCGTGAGTCGGCGGCTACATATCTCTCGGCACGCCGAGCGATGATCGTCCTATTGCTGTTTGCGCTTATATGCGGCGTGTTGACCGCTCTCGTCATCACGCGAACCATTCAACAGTCGCTAGGCATATTCGCGGCTCGAATGGGTGACCTTAACCTCAGCTTCACGGACCTGGCCCAGAGCATGAAGGCGCTCGGAAGCGGTGACTTGACGTCACGCAATATCAGGCAGGTGACACACCTGAACTGGACACGAAAAGATGAATTCGGTAATATGTCCCGTGTGTTCGACTGCATGCTGACGGAAGCTAATATGGCGGCCGACGGTGCTGGAGCAGCTCGCGAGTCGCTCAGCAAGCTCATAAACGAAGCCCGCAAAGCTGCGGACAATATTGCCGCCGCCTCCGAGCAGCTCGCCGCAGGTAATACGGACCTGGCTGGCAGAACATCGTCCCAGGCGGCTAGCTTGGAAGAGACTGCTGCGAGCATGGAGCAGATGACCAGCATCGTAAAACAGAGTGCTGACAACGCTGCACAGGCGAATTCTGCCGCTGGAAGGTCCAGCACTTTAGCCTCTGCTGGCGGCGAGGTTGTCGAGAGTGCGATCAAGTCAATGGCGAGCATCGAAGATTCCAGCCGCCGGATAGCTGAGATCGTCTCCGTGATCGACGAGATCGCGTTCCAAACCAACCTCCTCGCGCTGAACGCGGCAGTCGAAGCGGCTCGTGTTGGCGAGCAGGGGCGAGGCTTCGCGGTGGTTGCGTCCGAAGTTCGCACCCTCGCTGGCCGGAGCTCTGCGGCAGCCAAACAGATCAAGTCTCTCGTCGACGATAGCGTTGCCAAGGTCAAGCAGGGCGCGATTGCGGTCAATAAGAGTGGCGATCACTTGCGAGACATCGTCGCATCGGGCAAAGAAGTCGCTGGGATCGTTGCCACGATTAGCTCTGCCGCTCAAGAGCAAGCGGCCGGGATACAGGAAGTCAGCAAGGCAATCATCCAGATGGATGACATCACGCAGAAGAATGCAGCACTCGTCGAAGAGGCGGCTGCCGCCAGTGGTCAGATGTCGGAGCAAGCTCACGGCCTAGCGTCGCTCGTGCGCCAGTTCAAGGTCGATGAGACACATTCTCCAACCATCAGCCATAATGCGGCGGCAACAGGGACCTATGGACTAAGCTCAGTTCGTGCCACTGGGGCCGCAAAGCCAAAGCTAGTGCTCTCGTCGCACGACGAAGAAGAGATTGAGGAGTTCTAGCTCAACTCGCCGCGGTTCGTTCAGCCCATGGCGCTGCCATGGGCTGAACCGGTCCATTCTAGCCGCGTTCGGCGATTAGCGGTGCCGTCACCGAGAAGCTCACGGAGCCCGCCCCGCCCGCTACTTCGCGTACGGGATCACGCTGATTCGCCCGGAGCGCTCCAGCCACGCGGTCTTCACCTGTGCGATCGTTTCGACTCTTCCATTGGTCCGGATCGCCTCCATCAGGTCCTCGTGACTGACTCCGTGACGTTTCATCATCTCAGTGATCTCCGTACCTTCATGAACGACCTCAACTGCGTGCCCGTTGATCATGCGGCTGATAGTGCTTGAGCGCATCGCTGCGATAGTGATCGCCCAGTGCACCCAGATCAGGACGAACCCGGCGAGAAGCGTTTCCGGCAGCGGGGCGGTGCCGTTGATGCCCCGGCTGAGCACCGATCCCAGAATGAATGCGATTAGCGTGTCGAAGCCAGTGTGCTGTCCCATGAACTTCTTCTTGCCAACGCGAACAATGATGATGGCGGCTACATAGACGATCACGGTTCGTAGGCTGACGGCGATTGGCCCGAACGTCGCCCCTGAGGCATAGAGAAAGTGGTGTTGTGCGGACATGGTCATCTCCTTGGCGCTGAGCGTTTGCTGGCTGCGCCTAGGGTTATTCCCATTTTTATCACTACCCTTGTCGGCTCTTTCTGTACGCGCCTGGGCTGACACCCGCTAGCAGGCGGAACTGTTGCGATGAGCAGGGCGATCTCAGAAAGCCCTGCGGCGATCACATATCACAAATCTCGGGTCATATCCTCCATTTTCAATAGCGACCGAGTGCGCTAAACTATGATCATAAACCCTATCGGGAGGCTGTATGATCACCGACTCGGAAAATAAGACGACTCTCAAACTCAACTCATCGCTCACAAGCGGCCAAATCGATGCCTACAACAAGGACGGCTATGTCCTGCTCCGATCGCTTATCTCGGTTGGCGATGCCGAACGACTACGCGCCGAAGTGATGGGCATCATGGACGAGATGGTCTCGGCCAATCGAAGCTGCGCCAAACGGCGCGCTACCTGGCTGGCGGTAATATCGACTCGCTAGTCAACTCACCTGCTCTGCGCGAAGTTGCCGAGGCCCTGATGGGCGGCCCGAGCACCCTTTATCTCCCGTTCACGGCAGTCAAGAGCGGTGGTGGTGGGGGACGATTCCACTTCCACCAGGACAACCAGTACACGCGACTCGATGGACCCGGTATCAACCTCTGGTTCGCTCTCACCGCGATGATGCCGGAGAACGGCTGCCTGCAGGTCGTGCCCGGTTCCCATCTTTCGGGCACCCTGCCCGCTGATGTCCTTGGTGACGGTCACCGGTCAGTAACGGCCGAGCCTGACGACTTCATCTCCATCGAAATGCAGCCTGGCGACTGTATCGCGTTCACCCGCTTGACAGTGCACGGCTCCGGACCCAACGTCACCCCCGCCCCGCGTGTTGCCTACGCCGTCCAGTTTCACCGCGACGATGTCAACGCCACGTGGGACGGATCCGGCGGACCTGTCAACCTCAAAGCCCATCCGCGCTTTGCGACCGGTCCCGTGGAGTCGATTATCGAGCAGGCCACCGTGGCGGAGAATCTTGACGGCCACTGAGCGGCCAGACCTCACCCCCCGGCCCCTCTCCTACGATAAGGAGAGGGGAGTCGGATCCGACAACTCAACACCTATGACAACCTACAACATCGACCAATACTGCGCTGACCTTGAGGGGCGCATCGACGACGCCGAAGAGACTGCTCTCTTCGCATCCTGGCGCGAGTTCACCACCGGAGGGTTCTCCGGCGACCTTTTCCGGCCCAGCCGAGGCCGCACATGGGCGCCAGCGGTTCCGTGGCCGCGCGCGTATGTGAACGATGCGCTTGACAATTTCGACGCCATGATCATCCAGCAGCTTGCCGCATGCTCGGCGGCGCTGGACGCAGGCAGCGGCTCCATTCTGGCCGTTCGCGCCAACTACGGGACGCCGATCCTCCCGTCGCTGTTTGGGGCGCGTCTCCACCGCATGGAGTACGAACAGGACACTTTGCCGTGCTCCTATGCGTTGAGCCGCGAGGATCTGGTGCGCGCCATCGATGCTGGCGTTCCGGACCTTCGGGGCGGGCTCGGCGCTGCCGTCTTCGATGCGGGGATCGCCTACCGCAAGCTATTTGCCCGCTACCCGCTGATCGAAAAGCACGTCCATATCTACCACCCCGATACGCAGGGACCGATGGACGTCTGCGAGATGCTGCGCGGCAGCGAGATCTTCGAGGACGTTTTCGATGACCCAGCATTTGTCCACGCTCTCCTCGATCTGGTCACCCAAACCTATATTGCCTTCCTTCGAGAATGGTACGCAATCGTCCCTCCGCTTCCTGGCGGTGTATCCGTCCACTGGGGCATGGTGCACCGTGGAGCTGTCCTTCTGCGCGACGACTCCGCGATGAACTTCTCCGGCGCCATGTACGAGGAGTTTATCATGCCGTACGAACAGCGTATCCTCGACGAGTTTGGCGGCGGCGCCATCCATTTCTGCGGCCGAGGCGATCACTATATCAACGCCGCGTCCAGCATGCGTGGCATCTACGCGTTCAACCTCAGCCAGCCGGAATACAACAACCTCGAAACCATCTGCCGCGCCACCGTCGACCAAGGGATACAGCTCATCGGCTTCCCGAGAGGCGCCGCCGAAACGCTGGTCGCCGCTGGCCGCGACCTGCACGGGAATGTGCATGTGGCGTGAGGGGGTGGGGACCTCATCCCCCGGCCCCTTCTCCTAGGATAAGGAGAAGGGGAGTCGGAGACGGCCTCGGTGGATAAAATGAGCCGCAAAATGGGTACTTACGCGGCACTATGAAGCACCGTTCTGAGAAAACCGCCTCACGCGATACTGCCGATCCGACCGCCGTTGCCAAGTCCGCCGGGCTCCGGTATGTTAGCGATAACCGGCCTGGCCTACGCCGTATCAGGGCTGCAAAAGGTCTTCGCTATGTCGGACTCGACGGGCGGCCAGTGACCGACCCCGAAACCATTAAGCGAATCAAGTCGCTCGGAATCCCGCCAGCCTACTGCAACGTGTGGATCTGCCAATACCCCAACGGCCATCTGCAAGCCACCGGGCGTGACGCTCGCGGGCGCAAGCAGTACCGCTACCATCCAAAGTGGCGCGAGATACGGGACTCATCAAAATACGGCCGGGTGATCGAGTTCGGTCGAGCGCTTCCTCTAATCCGCGAACACACCGCAACGGACCTCGCCCGCAAGGGGATGCCGCGGGAAAAGCTACTCGCCACGGTGGTCCGCCTTCTTGAAACCACACTGATCCGCGTTGGCAACGATGAATACGCTCGTCAAAACAACTCATTCGGACTGACCACTATGCGGAACAAGCACGTTCGCGTGAATGGCTCGTCGGTAACGTTCAAATTCCGTGGAAAGAGCGGCAAGGATCACGAAATAGACTTGAAGGACCGCCGACTTGCGCGCATCGTACGCGCATGCCAGGAACTGCCGGGGCAAAGCTTGTTTGAGTACACCGACGATGATGGAGTAATTCGAACCATCGACTCCGGCGACGTCAACGATTACCTTCGCGATATCACCGGTCAGGAGTTCACCGCCAAAGACTTCCGCACCTGGGCAGGCACCGTCCTCGCCGCGCTGGCGCTGCGCGAATGCGAGAAATTCGAGACCGAAGCCGAAGCCAAGCAAAACATTACCCGCGCCATCGAACGCGTCTCAGCCCGCCTCGGCAATACCCCCGCCATCTGTCGCAAATGCTACGTCCACCCGGCCGTGATCGAGGCATACATGAGCGGAACGCTGTCAGACGCAATGCAGCGGCTGGTCGGCGACGTAGAAGGCAAATAGCGGACTGCGTCGGGTAACAAAATATGGGAGCCGCCCTTCCGGATTCCGAGCCTCCGATTGAGTGTACTAGATGAAGCACTCAGGAGGTGAGCATGGCAGAGCTATACAACGTGCGTGAAAAGCGCAATGCGCGATCTGATTTGCGCCAAAATCAAACCCCGGCCGAGACCCAATTGTGGAGTTACCTACGCGGCCGCCAACTTGATGGCGCGAAATTTAGACGCCAATACAGCATCGGCGACTACATCGTCGACTTCTACTGTGGCGAAGCCCGCCTCATTGTCGAACTCGACGGGCACATACACAATAATGAAGAACAATCTAGCCACGATAAGCGACGAGACGAATACCTAACTACTCTCGGCCTCAAGGTTCTCCGCTTCCCAAACCAAGACGTACTACAAAACCTCCCGTCAGTGCTATCCAAGATTCAACAAAATCTGGATCGCGCATAGATCTGCATCTGGAAATCTACTCTTATCCGATTCCCCCTCTCCTTATCCTAGGAGAGGGGGCTAGGGGGTGAGGTCTCCGCTCTTTTCCAACCCTCATAATCTATAATATCGAACAAAGCACCCCTTTAAAATATCTTATTGACTAAATCGAAATTACTGTATATAATATAACTAGCAGAGAACAATACTAATCAGTCGGTCCATATCCGTACCATCAGTTGCAAACGACCGCGCAACTGAAAATCGACCGGTCACGAACTCAAGCCGAGAGCCGAGAGGAAACCAATGAAAGACAACACGCCGTTCGCCAAGCTCAAGAGATCCAACATGCCGCTCACTGTAGAAGAAATGGCCGAAATTCGCGAGCACATGCTTGGGTCAACCAAATCGATTTGGTACCCGGAATTGCCCGATGAAGCGCTCATACAGCTCATCAAGGAAGGATTCACCCAAACTGCGATTGCGCAGCGGTGGGACTGCTCCGTGTCGACAGTTTCTCGGCGCGTCGCCAAGATCTACTCCGAGGCCGAAATTGACCTAGAAGCGTTCATTTCCACAAACTTGGCGGCCAACCAGCTGGCGAACCCAGAAGCTGCCGCTGAGGCCGCAAAGAAGATTTGGGACGCTAAAGGGAGCTATGAGGAAAACTACTCGCGCCTTATCGCCGCCTATCACGGAGCGCTTCGAACGAGCGACCGTATTCGCGCCGCTGCCGAAATTCGCAAGCACCTCGACTCGACCCAGAAGGCGGCGCAGACCATCTATAACTCCGAACGAGTGACCGCATTTCTAAACGAAGTCATCGACGTGTTCCGACGTTGCGACCCGAACCTTCAGTCAACCCTCATGGCTGCCCTTGCCGCCAGAGGTGGCGACTGCGCCATCCTATCAAAGTCGCTAGCGCAGACTGTATCGAACAGTTCGTAGTCGCGCCCACAATTTTGCATGCAAAAAACGGAATCGCTCCCCGAATTTTGCATGCAAAATCGTCTCCGACTCCCCTCGCCTTATCTTAGGAGAGGGGCGGGGGTGAGGTGCTTTCTCTTCTGACTCCCCTCTACTTATCCTAGGAGAGGGGCGGGGGGTGAGGTGCTTTCTCTTCTGACTCCCCTCTACTTATCCTAGGAGAGGGGCGGATATTCTTATATCCAGGGGTGAGGTCTTCCCTCCCATCCCCGCACACAAAAAAATGCCCGCCAGGGCATTGCTGCTCTGGCGGGCTTAGGAGTTACTATCGGAGAAATTACAGCGTGTCGGGGCACGGGCCGGCTTCGCGGACGGCGTCTGGGACGGGCTCGTACTTCTTGAAGTTCTCGACGAACTTGGCGGCGAGCTTCTTGGCCTGCTTGTCGTACGCTTCCTTGTCCGACCAGGTGTTGCGCGGGGTCAGGACGTCGTCCGGAACACCTTCGATCTTCACAGGGATGTGCAGGCCGAAGATCGGGTCCTTGGTTGTCGGGACGTTCTCGAGTTCGCCGCTGACAGCCGCAGTCACCATGGCGCGGGTCAGGGAGAGCTTCATTCGCTTGCCGACGCCGTAGGGGCCGCCGCTCCATCCGGTGTTCACCAGGTAGGCGGTTGCGCCGTGCTTGGCAAGTCGCTCGCCGAGCAGCTTGGCGTATCGTGCGGGCGGCAACGGCATGAACGGCGAACCGAAGCAGGTGGAGAACGTCGTCTCCGGCTCCGTGATGCCACGCTCGGTACCGGCCAGCTTCGAGGTGTAGCCGCTCAGGAAGTGGTACTGGGCCTGCTCCGGGGTGAGCTTCGAGATTGGAGGAAGCACACCGAATGCGTCCGCGGTCAGGAAGACGACAGTCTTCGGGTGGCCGCCAACGCTAGGAATGACAGCGCCTGGGATGTAGTCGATGGGGTACGCCACGCGGGTGTTCTCGGTGAGCGAACCGTCATCGTAATCGGCGATGCGGGTTTCCGGGTTGATGATCACGTTCTCGAGGATCGAGCCGTAGCGGATAGCGGCCCAGATCTGGGGTTCGCCTTCGGCGCTCAGGTTGATCGTCTTGGCGTAGCAGCCGCCTTCGAAGTTGAAGACACCGTCGTCGCTCCAGCCGTGCTCGTCGTCGCCGATGAGGGCGCGGTTCGGGTCAGCGGACAGGGTGGTCTTGCCGGTGCCCGACAGGCCGAAGAACAGGGCGACGTTGCCGTCAGCCGTGGTGTTCGCGGAGCAGTGCATCGGGAAAACGTTCTTCTGCGGGAGAAGGAAGTTGAGCAGCGTGAAGATGCCCTTCTTGTTTTCGCCGCCGTATTCGGTGCCGACGACGAGGCCAAGGTTGCGCTCGAGGTCGAGGAAGATACCGGTTTCGGACTTAGTCTTGTCGCGCTTCGGGTCAGCCTGCATGCGGGCAGCATTGATGACCGTGAAGTCAGGGACGAACGTCTTCAGCTGATCGGCCGTCGGGCGAATGAAGAGCTGCTTGACGAACATGCTGTGGTAGGGAAGCTGGGTGATGAAGCGGACCTTGATCTGGTGCTTCTCGTCGGCGCCAGCGTAAACGTCCTGGACGAAGAGCTCTTCGTTCTGGAGGTAAGCCGTTGCGCGGCCGAGGATGGCGTCAAAAGCGGCGGGGTCGAACGGCTGGTTGACAGCGCCCCAACCGACTTCGTCATGGCTCGCAGCGTTGTCGACGATGAACTTGTCTTTGGGGGACCGGCCAGTGTACTTGCCAGTGCGGAAGTTGATCGCGCCGTCCTGTGTGAGCTCGCCTTCGCCGCGGCGAATCGAGTGCTCGATCAGTTCCGGAACAGTCAGGTTGACGAACAGGGGCCCATTGTGAGCAAACCCAAGATCGATAGTGTTATCAGCCATTACAGTCTCCTTGTATTGTGTTGAGCACCCCGGTTCCCGAGACCTCAAATCCTGTATTTGAGATCACTCTACCAGACTGCCGCGAGCGGCGTCAAGGAAACGAAACTTAATCCGCCGATGAGAGGAGACAGCATAAAAGTGTTAGCACGACAACTCGACTTGAAAAAAGATGTAAGCTAAATTACCAGATATTTAATTAGGGTACCAAACAAGTATGGTCCCTTACCTAAGTTACGGTAAGGGACCAAACAATGGCCTCACAAAAGTCCGAAATGCTTCGACTTAGGCACCCTGTTAAGGCGGCTGCGGTAATGGGCCGAAAAGCCGCTCAACGGGACGCGATCAGTGCGCAGTTGGCTAGTTGGTTGTTCCTCCCTCGACGGGGAACAGTTCCAGCCGTGCCTCTCGGATTTCGAACGCTGGCGCTGGGCCATCGTGCCGGATAAAGCCGGCGCTATCCTGCGGGATCAGGGTCAGGGTGTTATCCTGACCGAACTTGATCTGGTCTGTGATGTCGATGTCGCAGCGTGTGCTGAGCGGATGATGGTGCCTGCGGACCATGGTGCCGTTGACCATTGCGCCGAGGACGCTGTACTTGCTGCCCTCGAGCCAGAGGCGGACACGGTACTTGCCCTGCCACTCCAGCGGGATCGCGACGGTGCGCGACGGGGCGAACACCGAGCCGGTACCGGGGATGGTGTAGGACACATCCTTGCCGCCAGCGTCGACGCCGTCCCAGCGGCCCGCGAGGTTAAGCGACCGCTCGCCAGGCACGCGGTGGTACAGGAACACGTTGCCGACGATGCCGATGTTCTTCTCGCTGCCCGCGAACTCGAACGCGACCACGTTCTTGCCGGGCTGGAGTTGGCGCGTCACCAGGTAGTCCTGGTAGTTGAAGTTCGAACCATCGCTGAAGTCGTGCATCATCTTGCCGTTCAGGTACAGGCGCGCCTTGTCGCGGTACTGCGGGCCGGACCAGGCACCGCTGACGAGGTAAATGTCGCCGCCCTGCTGCTGCCATTCTGCAGGCACTTCGAACGTTCGCCTCACCCAGAGAGGCTGCTTTTCTTTCGCGCCGTTGAGGTTGAAGATGCCAAGCGACGAAGGTGTCCACTTGGCGTCGTCGAATGCAGGCGCGGTCCACGATTCGCCGGGCTTGGCGTTCGTGAAGCGGGCGTTGTCGCGCAGGTCGAGCGTCGGATCGGCGAACCGCCCTTTGGTGTAGGGCGTGAAGTCGATGGTCGGCTTCGCGAGAGCGTGCCACATCTTCTGCTGGTAGTCCCACCAATGGCTGACAGCGGCATCCGGCGAGTAGGTGTCCGCGTTGAGCACGACGACCTCCCGGGCACCTACGGTCAGGCTGGTGGTGGCGACACCATCAGACCACGTGAACGGCAGGCTCTTCTCGCCGTCGGTGCTGTACGAGACCAGGCGTGTCGGCTTTGCGGGCAGGCGCAGGGTGACGTTCACCTTCGCCGCCTTGTCCTCGTGCCAGCTCGTGAGCACTGTCACCGACTCGAGGCCGTTGTTGGAGCGGTAGGGCTGTGGCCACACGAGACGGTCGTCCGTTTCGCAGGGCGCTGCTGGATAGCCGGTACCTGCGAGCAGGTCGCTCAGGAACGATGTCTCGATGGCTTCGGGCCACCAGACACCCTTGCGGTCCTGCGAGTTGCGCCAGAACGTGGTACCGAGCGCGATCACAGCGCCTTTGCCGAGGCTGCGCTTAACGATTGCGGGTGCGCCGTTCTCAAACGTCGCCAGCACACTGCAGTCGGCGCCGGGCTTGAGTTCGACACTCAGTTTGTTGAGGTTGTTGCCTACCCAGTCCATAGACTTGCCGGTGTCAGGGAACGTCTTACCAGCAAGCGCTCGGAAGACTGACTGGTCCTTGGCGAACGTGACCGTGCCGTGGGCGCCGTCGCGCATGGTGCCAATCTGGCAGCCGGTGAGCGATGTGATCGGCCACGCGTCGCCAGCGAGATAGGTGTTGCGGCCAGTGAACGGCAGCGTGACGAATGTGCCACCCGCCTTGACCCACTCGGCAATCTGGGCGATGGTGGCTTCGGACATGACTTCGTTGCCACCGTCGATCATGACGGGGTAACCGTACATCTTGCCATCCTTGACGCCGCCGTCATCGAGGTAGATGGACGATTGGCCGATCGTCTGGAGTGCGCCGCGACCGATATCCCAGTTCCACGAGCTCTGTATCTCGCGAGCCTGACCGAGCTCGGGGTAGGGGGTGTTGACCGCCGCCAGTATTGTCTGGAACTCGGTGCTGCGGAAGAGGACGACCTGCGGGCCGTCGAGATCGTACTTACCGAGCCGCTTGAGGACGGGGTCGTGAACCTCCCACCACTTCTTGAGGTCCGGGCGCCGTATATAGCTCTGTGCCATGAATACTGGGTCGTGGCAGTTGAGGCCAGCGAGGAAGACGCGTCGGAACGCGTCATACTGCTCGTCGACGTTCGACATTGGCCCCGCGAGCTCGCTGGAGCCGGGGATGCCGTACGGGAAAGCGTACCGCTTGTACCACGGGTAGTACCACATGCCTTCGCCGGTGAAGTGAGGGTAGCCGCCATAACGCACGGCGAGGTCGATCCATCGGTCAGCGCCGAACGACTGCGGGGCCATGAACTTGATTGGGCGGTCGGGGTCGACCTGCCGCATGCCGTCCATGATCTCCGCCCACGCCGTGTGCTTGGCTTCGACGTCCCACTGACGCCAGTGGATGTACAGCTGGTTACGGTCCTTGCCCAGGTAGGGATAGACGGCGGGAGCTTCAGCGGACAGGAAGATGCGGCCGTTCCAGATTGGGCCCATGAGGTGGAGCGCGATCTGGTTCTCGCCAGCGTGGAGCTTGCTGGTGACGTCAAGCGCACCGGTTTGGCCCACTTCGCCAGCCTTCTCGCCGTTGATGTACACTTCGTGATAGCGCTTGTGGTCGCCGCTGTGGATGCCCCCGAAGCTGACGGGTGACCAGTAGAGGTAGATCTTCGGCTTGGTGAGCTGCGATTGCGTGAGGCTGAACGAACGGCGGAACCAGGATGTGCTCTCGGCAGGCTTCTTCTTGCCGATCAGCAGCGCGCCGAGGGCGTCGCTGCCGGGAGCCTGGACGGAGGTCCAAGCCTTGCCGTCGACGGCCCCTTGCCACCACTGCTCTTTGACGCCCTGGTAGCGGTCAGTGGCGGGCTTTGCCCACCACGCGGCATCGGGGCGCGGGTCGGCGTCGTATTCGGCGCGGTAGTACCACTCGCCAGCAAGCGACTGCACCTGACCGCCGAGTCCGAAGAATGTGGCCGCTTCGGGGATGGGCACCGTGTCCCACGCCGGGAAAGGCTGGTCGCCGCGTCCGTACATGCGGCTAACGGTTGCGAGGTCGAGGCCGCGCTTCTGGAGGTACTGGCGCCACGCCTGTGCGGCCTGCGGGGAATAGTCGGCGTGCTCGTTGTACCACTGGTCGTGAACGAGCTCTCCGTGCGGGTGCATCCAGCCGAGGTTGTTGGGCTCATCGTTGTAGCGGCGCATCATCTTCATCGTCTGCGCAGCCATATATCGGTGGAGGTCGGTGGAGTACCAGGAGACGTGCTTCTGGGTCTTGTAGAACAGGTCAGCGCCGTGCCAGCCGCTCATCAGGAAGTCGGCAGGCTGCTCCATGAAGTCAGGGAAACGTCGCGCGATCCAGTTTGCGCCGCCCGCCATGCCGTAGACGCGGAACGATACCGGCAGGCCGAGCTTCTTCGCCCACTGCACCTGCCAGTCGGCGTCGGTGCCCATCTGGAGGCCGTCGCCGTCATTGAACTCGACCGGGTCGAGCCACGGCTCGAAACGCAGCCTATGGGCGGCCATGTACTTGAGGTCGTCCATTGGATCGATATCGGTCACTGGAATGCCCATGGCCTTGGATGCCCCGGCCATCCAATCATGCGTGTTGCTGAAACCGCCTAGGCCGTACATGCCCCAGCCGTACTTGTCGAACTTGTCGAGGTAGACGGGATACGACGCCGTAGCGACCGCGCCGCCGGACAGGGATGGCATTGCCGATGCGAACGCCCGGAGCGCTGGTATGGAGGCTGCAGCAAGGATGCGGGCTTCCGCGCCTTCGACGCAGACTGTCACAGCCGCGCCAGAGGGGAGGGCGAACACAGGCTGACCACCGGGGAGGGCTTGCTTGACGATCCCGTCGGTGAGCTCAAGGTCGCCGAGGAACTTGCCAGCGAGCACATTGGCTTTGCTTTGGTTGGCGCACCAGAACCGGGTGATCCAGATCTTAGCCTGGCCCTTGGCGTACACGGTGTTCTCTTGGCGCACCGATCCAAACCCACGCAGGTCGGGGGTTGCGGCGACTTTGTACGACGATACCGCGCTCCACTGGGCGTTATCGGCGGCGTTCGCGGCGGGCATGCTAGAGAGTAGCCCCATCGCGAGAGACGCGCACACGGCGACGCTCCTGAGAGCAGCGAGAAGTGGTTGGCAATTGACGTGGCAGTTCATGTATTACTCCCATGGTAATGTTGGGTTAAGTGTTTTTAGTCTTAATTTTGCGGAGATGATAGCAAACGTTGTTAATACACCGGTGTAGTAGGCAAGCGACGGCTGCCCGAGATTGTCTCGCCGCCGGGGAAACACTCCCCGGCGCAAATATCTGCTACTGCTGGATTACCAGGCCCGGGGACACCTGAATAGTGCCGCCCTGCTGGTTATTGGTATTGTTGCGTCGGTTTGGGTCCGTGTTTTGCGTACCCGGAGTCGCCTGTTGGTTCCAGTTCCAGCGTTGCGGGGTGTAGGGCTGGGTGGGTGTGACGGGTTGTGACGGCTGCAGGCGTTCTTTCTCGGCCTTCTGCGCGTCAAGGAATCTCTGGTTGCGCATCTGCTCGTCGCTGATGTACCAGATCTCCTTCATGCCTGTCGGAATGGCGGTAGGCGCTTTAGGCTCTTTGATTATTCCAATCGAGCCAGCCTGATTGGTGAGCGAAACGTTGCCTTGTTCGCTCAGCCATGTGAGCGTCCGCGCGATATCGTAGCATTGGTCAGCGTTGGGTGTCGGGCGGTTCGAAGGGAGGTAAATACGCTGATATGTCAGCCCCGGCTCCATCGTCTTCAGGAAATCAAGCATCTTGGCAAGCGTGGGAAAGCTCACGTGGCACTGGTTCAGCGTGCCGATCACGGTGCCGTCGACCACAATAATTGCGCCGGTTTCTTTCTGAAGCACCGCGATGGCGTCTACGGTGCGCACCTGGTCTTTGGAAATGTTGAGGGTCACTGGTTTGGGTTCATCCCCGAACACCGGTGTTAGGAGAACGAGGCCCGCGAGGGCGCTGATTATGAGCTTAGTGTGGGACATTGCGTCGACCTCCACGAAGGGTGGCAAAATTGGCACATTCGCATCGATATTCTACCCGTGTAATGACACTAACCAACCAGGCGGAATTCACTAAAATTGATGCTGAAATGTAACTTGTGGCAGTGTGCGCTGTTCTTGGACTGGATGGATGGCTGTGGGTGAGTGAATTGCCAGGTTTTGCGGCGGTGTGGCCGTGACACGCCCACAGCTGACTTGTCGCTGGCGCTAGTCTACACCAGCAACGGACAGCTCTTCATCGGTGTAGGCGTCCAACTCAGCCGAGCCACCTTTGGCTGGCGGAATGAAGCGGCGACTGGTTTTGGCGAGTTCGCGAAGCCTGCGCATTTCTCGGTCGATATCGATCATGGCGATCTCTTTGCTGTCGAGAGAGTTGATAATCCTCTCGGCGAGCCGGACGCTGGCGAGCGCGACGATTTCGTTGTCGTAGCCTACGGTGACGTGGAAGCGCCCTCGCGGGTCGATGGACCAATTCCATTCGGTTTCGCCGGAGATGGCGGTGTCTGCATAGATGCCGCGGCGAACCTGCTTTTGAATTTCGAGGAGCAGGTGCTCGAAGAGGTGAGGGATTTCGGTGGCGAGCGCTTCGCGGCGAAATGAGTTGCCCTGGTCATTGAAACAGCGCTGCGCAGCAAGGTACGGGAACATGCGAAAGAGGATGCGCGGCATGTTGGGAGCGTGTGTTGTCAGGTAGGCATCAGTGTCCGGAATCTCTACCGTCAGCTTGACCTTCAGGGACTCGTCGAATGAAATTTCTGTCACGCGCATGGATAAGTTACCGATCAGTTGATGAATTCACGCCGTACGTCTTGACATTGAGGGGAGGCCTTGGATATAATCATGTCCGTTCGGTCCCCGATAGCTCAATTGGCAGAGCGCCTGGCTGTTAACTAGGATGTTATAGGTTCGAGTCCTATTCGGGGAGCCAACTTCTTACTACTTTCCGCAAACCCTCTACCGAGATCACGCATTTTCCAAGTATACCATAGGTTCCTCGGACGCGACAATTTCAACTGGCGTGTCCTCGGTGCGTTCCTCACTCTCCATTACGGTGAGTGCCTTCTCCTCGCTTTCAACACTTGCAACATTTAAGGAATCCTCGATGAACGCGATTCTTCCTCCCCATTGGGATCCACAGTTAGCTGCGGACAAAGTCCTCGCCAATTTGGTCACTGTCACTTCTCCCGTTGTCAAGGGCGCACATGACAGCGACTTTGTGATCGTGGACGGGAAGGCGTATATCGTCTACATGGCCAATGACGTCCAGCCCGGCGAAGCGTCCACCTGGCCGTTCGTCTACAACGCCATGACAATTGTGGACGTCGCGACAGGCGAGCTGGAAAGTACGGTGACGTTTGCCGCCTCGGAGATGAAGTACCAGAACGCATCTCTACCTGTCGGCGCCTGCTTTGTTCCGCGAATCATCGAGAAGGACGCTACGACGCTTCGGTGCTTCTTTGCGAGCGAAGACCCCGAGCATCGGCAATCGCAAACGTGGTATATCGACTTTAACCGTGTGACCCGGGCGTTTGACTGGAACATCTACCAGATGCTGCTCGAAACGGATGCTGGGCTTGAACCGATGCAGCCGGTCGCGTTGCACCGCCATGTTGCAGCGCGTGGATTTGCCCGCCCGCTTCGAAGCTATGGCCTCTACCTTGTGGACTCGTTCAAGCGCATTGATGGGGTCGTGTACGCTATGATGAACAACTATCCTCACGGTCCGAGTTCGCTGACAGTGCTTAATGACCAGATGAACTGCCTCAAGGTCATTGGCTCGCAGATCTACCCCACCGAGCCGCTTCTCTCGGAAACGTCATTCAACAAACTGCCCGACGGCACCCTGCTCGCCGTCTCTCGCCAGGAAGGCGGCAGCGTGAACTACATGTTCTCGGAAAGTCGGGACGGTGAGAACTGGACACCAAACGAGCACCGCGACACAATCGTCGGCGGAGGGTGCTCCAAGGGGACGTTCGACCTTTTTGGCGGCGTCTATTACCTGGGCTGGCAAGATGCGAGCCAGATCAACGGTGCCGACCGGTCGATCTTCAATATCGACGTCTCACGAGACGGTGCAAACTGGGAGCGAAAGTATCGATTTGAGACCGAGCGCTCCTTCCAGTACCCGGTGTTTCGCGATTGGGGCGGACACGTCTATGTGACCGTGACCCAGGGCGGGCCATCCTCGTGCCTCAAGGAACGAATCATGTTTGGCCGAGTCGAGTGATGTGAGAGTGAGGTGGGGGTAGTTTTTCCTAATTCGCGCAAAGGTGCCTTTGTTTTGACATATATTTGAAAAATGTTGACAAAACCTATTGCGTAAATGTCGATGATTTGATATGATGGGCACAGATAACTAGCAATCATACATTAAGATTTGCGGTATCGCTTGAATGAGTAGCAGTGTTGCTACTAACCGCAAAGAACAAAGGGCAGCACTGATTTGCAGGGAGGCAGATTAGTGCTGCTTTTTGACGTCTGGACTTAGATATCTCAAGTATTTTAGAGAGAGTTTCGCGTTCTGCTAGCCGCTTTTTTGTAGCTTTGACAAAAACTTTACTATTTTTGTCAAAGCCTCTTGCGTTTGCCGAAGTTTTCTGATATTATGGTGTAGTCAACAGTCATGCGGATGTCAGAGATTGGGACTTCGGCGCTATGGGATCATTGGCAGGCACAATTGAATTGACCCGGCAGATGGATACGCAAACCTCCAAGCGTCAAGAGGCGCTTCGCGTCGCCGAGATGCTGGAGGAGTACTGCGCCAGCCACACTGAGGGCGACAAGATCCCGACGCACACCGAATTGATGCGGCTCTTCGGAGCGTCGGAGCGCAATGTGCTGCGGGCGCTAGATGAGATGCAGCGTTACGGAAGAATTGTCCGCCGTCCGGGTGCAGGCACATTTATCGCATCAGGTACGCCGCTCTCATCGCAAGCGGTGGATGATGCTTTGACCGCCAATACAATTGTTGCAATCGCGCGCCCCGACCAATCGTTCTTTGATCGCTGCGTGGATCTGCTTTACGGGCACGCCAAGAATGTTGGCAAGCACCTGATGTTTCGCGTCGTCGATTCAGCTCAGGCGGCGTCAGAGACGGTTTGGCCAGCAGCCGCAAAGCCCTCAGGTTATGTCGTTTTCAGCTACCTACTTGAGCCAGCGGCGCGGCGCCTCCACGAGGCAGGCAACCGCGTGGTGATAGTCGGGACACCGCCCATAGACGCCGTACCCGACGTGCCTTGCGTGTCAGGCGACCAGGAACACGGTGGATACCTGGTTACCAGGCACCTCATCGAGCTCGGACATCGTCACATTGTCTACCCGCACCCTGACCACACTTTTACGCAGCAGA
Source organism: Capsulimonadaceae bacterium (assembly GCA_036504535.1). GTDB lineage: Bacteria > Armatimonadota > Armatimonadia > Armatimonadales > Capsulimonadaceae > JARLGU01. Next base: position 3,146 of record DASXUY010000011.1, on the reverse strand, counting down.
GGCGTTGGGCGGGCGCTATGCGCGCTATTTTGGAGGCGCGACGAGCTGGTCACGTCGTCGAAGCGACGATGCTAAGCCTGGCTGACAAGACTTCATGGTGGAGCAACCCTGCTGAAGCGGGCCATTATTTCAGCGTGCCCGGCGCGCCAACGGCTATCGCGGCGTGGAACGACTACGAAGCGTTGCGCTTGGCAGTCGTTCTCGGCAAGGCGGGAATCAGTATTCCTGGTGATGTTTCGCTCATAGGGTACGACGCGTTACCCGCAGGCGAAATACTATCACCGCAGTTGTCAACAGTCGATGGTGGTGTCAATCAGCAGCTTGATGCGGCCATTCGTCTTCTCAATCAGCCAGTCCCGCCGCCGTCGGCGAGCAGTGTTGTGGTTTTGCCGTCTCTCTTAGCGCGCGGATCAACTGCGCAGCCCCGACCTTAACTAGGATTACAATGATGAATACCAAATCAGCTTTTACATTGATTGAGCTTCTCGTAGTTATTGCTATCATAGCGATACTGGCAGCTATACTTTTTCCAGTGTTTGCGACGGCGCGGGAAAAAGCGCGCCAGACTGCGTGCATTAACAACCTCAAGCAGATCGGCCTGGCCACTGTTCAGTACACGCAAGACTATGACGAAATGGTGCTTCCCGCGACAATCAATGGCCACTCATGGGACGAGATAATCATGCCATACATCAAGCTTGGTTCGCTAGGTGCAGGCAAAAATAACGCTTGGGAGGCGTGCCCCAACGATTCGTACTCACGTACTAGCGGCAATGGTGTCCGAACTTATGCAATGAACACGGGCAACCACAATATCAACGTCGCCGGTGGTCAGTTCGTCGAAGACTGCGGCCCGACTGGCACCAATGGGGCTAGCGCCAACGTGTCTAAAATCCCAACGCCGTCGAATACGATCCTGGTGCTTGAGCGTCCGGCAGGCGGCAACTACACCGACACGCAAAGCTTTGCCGGTGCCGCCAACGCCGATCAGCAGCAAACGTCGACCGACGCAGGCGGCGCTCTTATTCCCATCCTTCACTCGGGCGGCTGGAACTACTCGTTCTGCGATGGTCATGTCAAATGGCTGCGCCCTGAATTGACCATCGGTAAGCTGGGCACCGGCACATGCCAGAACACGACGACGTGGCAGCGTGGAACGCTCGCCAAGCCGTGCGGCATGTGGACAATCGACGAAAACGACTAACAAGTTTATCGCCAGTCAGACCAACACGAACGGCACGGGACGGCGCAAGTGCCATTCCGTGCCGCACTCATTGAAATTGCACCAGCTTGCCGGGCATCTCACTATGATAAGATCTCACCTCACATTGATACTCGTCGTTGGCGCCCTTCTCACGGCCAACCTTCCTTCGAATGCGGCAGTGTGGCAGTGGACCGTCCCCGTAACCGGCGGGAAGGAAAGCGCGGGAACTCCACAGGCATTCTTGTGGGTTCCGATTGGCTGCAAGCAGGTAAGAGGTGTCGTCGTAGCGCAGCACAATCTTGAAGAGATCCAGATCCTCGAAAACCAGGACTTCAGGAAGGCGCTTGCCAATCTCGGGTTTGCTGAAATCTGGGTGTCTCCCGGCTTTGACCATCTCTTCAGGTTCAACGAAGGTGCGGGCGAGTCGTTCAACACGATGATGACCGACTTTGCCACCGCGTCAGGCTATAGCGAGTTGCGCTACGCTCCCATCGCGCCGATGGGGCATTCGGCGGCAGCCAGCTGGCCGTACTACTTCGCAGCGTGGAACCCGGAGCGCACTCTGGCCGCGCTGTCGATCAGCGGGCAGTGGCCGTATTTCCGCCACCCAGCATTCGCTCCCGATATCTGGGGCGACCGCACGATTGACTTCGTGCCGTGTCTTGAGACGATGGGCGAGTACGAGTCGGCCGATTCCTGGGCCAATGAGGGCCTGTACGAGCGCAAGCTACATCCCCTGATGCCGCTCAGCATGTTTGCAGGACCCGCACAGAGCCACTTTGCCGCAAGCACCGCCAAGATCCCAATGCTGGCGCTGTACCTGCAAAAGGCCGCTCACTATCGTCTCCCGGCGGCGTCTCCGGTGGACGGGCCAGTAAAGCTAAACCCAATCGATCCCACAAAGAGCGGCTGGCTGGTCGAGCGGTGGCACAAAGACAAGCCGCCAGTGAACGCGGCAGCGCCTGTTGGGTTATACAAAGGCGACCCATCGCAGGCATTCTGGTTCTTCGATGAAGAGATGGCGAAGGCAACTGAAGCTTACCAGGCACAGTATCAGGGGAAAAAGGTGCAGCTTCTTGGCTATGTTCAGGGAGACAAGGTCGCACCACAATCGAACACGCACCAGCAGGTCAACCTGCGCCTTCAGCCCGAGGCTGACGGTCTCACGTTCAAGCTGACCGGCACATTCCTCGATACCATCCCCGCCGAAAGTCCTCGACCGGCAAGCTGGACTGGCCTTGCGGCAGGCTCCCCGGTCGGTCACGCAGCTGGCGGACCGGTTGCAGTCGACATCATCTGCGGCCCGGCAGTAAAGGTGTCACCGGACACGTTTCGCGTCCAGATAATGCGCGGACTCGGCGATAAGCTCAATCGATACGATATCTGGTTTACGGCGACACAGCCCGGTGATGACGTGTACAAGCCAGCCGTGCAGCAGGGGCTGATGCAGATCCCCGCACGCAACAATAAAGGCGCAGAGCAGCATATCACGTTCCCCGAGATCGCAGATATGAAGCCATCCGCCAAGCCCGTCACACTTCGAGCCACGTCCGACTCAGGGCTTCCCGTGAGCTACTATGTCCTTGCGGGCCCAGCCGAGATCGATGGCGATAAGCTAACTCTCACACCAGTACCGCCGCGCGCTAAATATCCGGTGACGGTCACAGTGGTGGCGTGGCAGTATGGTAGAGCTGTCGAGCCGACGATCAAAACCGCTGACCCTATGACACGGACCTTTTCGGTTACCAAGTAATGCGTTTTGCTAGTTCGAATTTGACCTCTGTTGATAATCGTTGGCCGCGAACTAGCTCGGCTACGACGAGAGACGTTTCGCGCGGACCCATCCGCCTCGCGGACTCGGCACCTTCCCGCAACGGGAAGGAAACTGGCTGAGGCATTGCCAATCACAAGAATCGTAGTGCCCAAGCAAGTTTCCATCCCG
>DASXUY010000010.1:0-17277 GCA_036504535.1 Capsulimonadaceae bacterium | reverse complement strand
CTGTGGTCGCCCAGCACTCCATTGATGACACCCTCCATTAAAACAACAATGTCACCAGATTCGACACGCCAGGCCAAAATGAATCCTTTTTGAAGAAACAATCTTCAATTTTTTATGACACATCGTAAGCCACGAGTGGGGACTCTGTTGTCCGACCACGTCTTGGCAAGGCATGGTCACGACAGTTGGGTTTTGCGGGTTTTGCGTTGCGCAAAGCGATTCGTTTTTTTGCGCAAAACTCTCGGCCGGACTACCCCTGCTCGTTCGGCTCGCTGTCCCCAAGGGATTGGGGACTGTGATGTCCGACTTCGTTGGCGAGCCACGGTCTCTACCGGTTGCGTTTTGCATGCAAAATCGGCGTTGCGATTCGCTTTTTTGCATGCAAAACACCCCGGCGCGTGCCGCGCCACCCCACGGCGTGGGGTTTCGATGAGCAAGTTCCTCGTGGCGGATTGGCAGGGCGGGTCGAAGATGTTGCTCAATGCCATCCTAGGCCACGTATGCGCGGGCGGCGGCCGGAGTGGGCGTCGCTGTGATATGAGGCGCTTGTGCGCGTTGTCAAGGTACAATACGGCTTTACAGATATATTGTATCACTATTACGGAATCGAGTCAATATAAAAAGGAACATATATTCGATATTTTTTTTTCAGATGCCAAAGTAGGCGAACAGCTGTAGTTAGCGCTCTTAGGATAGATGCCGCATAGGTACCCTGGTTCGGGTCTACAATAAAGAAGCCGCTATGGGAGATCGGTAATTCACCTCACCTCGGCGCAGTAGAAAGGTGCACATGCGATGACTACGGCGATGATTACCGACCACACCACTACCGCAATTAGGCCGTATCTCAAGCCGACTGCGTTCTCTGGATGACGGGACTTGAAGCGCAAATAGAACGCCGTTTCGAGAGCAAAGAGAGTGAGCATCGCCAACGCAAACACCTGGATTTCAGGCGCCTGGATTTGATCGATCCTAGCAGACGCAACTGCTGGCATTCCCCCGGCTGCAAGAGCATCGGCCGCCTGCCTTTGAAGTTCAATGGCAAACAAGATCTGGCTGCCAGCGATGCTCAACACGGGAACCAGAAAGCCTGCCGCCTTAGCCTGCTTTCCAGAGATTGGTACGCGCACAATGTTCATAATCTGCTCCCCCCTCACCACACCCGCCACCACGGCTTAGGCGGCTGGGGCGGGAAGCTGATCTTGTCGACGCGGTAGTTGACGCCGTCGCAGAATTCGAGATAGACATTGTGGGCGGCGTCAACGCCAATTAGCGCGTTGCCTGGGAACGGATAAATGCCCGTAGGATTTGGCGGAGTTCGGTACCGATGCCAATTTTGGCGAATTTCAGAACGGTAATGGGAGTAAATGTCAAACAGCGGTTCTGCCTTGTTTGAACCATTCCTGACAAGTGCTATCGCCATAAACGTCCCGCAGTATGTCGCGCCGGTGGAGTCGTTATCCTCAAACTTCTTTGCCCCAGTAGGAGTTCGGTAATCATATTGGAGGTACAAATTTCCTGTGTTGTCGCAAGCCATAAGCGTTACACTCGAAATTGCACCCAGGCTCCGAAGATCAATTATGCGAGAGAAGGTCTGTCCCGTAGGAGATCTCCACTCGTCTACTTGCAATGCTGCTTCCCAACCGTCGGAATCCAGGTACGCCCATTGGCTTGAAACCGGCGTACCATACTCACTCACGACCATCGATAATTCTGACGTATCCTTAGTGAACGCCTTACCTTTGCGTGGTACGTTAAATACATTGTACGGTAGGATACAACCAGTTGGCAGAGGAATTCTCAGAGCAACATCTGCGCCTTGATTCGGTGAGCGATCAGGCGGCCAACCGCAGCTTGTTGTTATCCATGCATCGCCTTTAGGTCCTGCACGCAACGCATGAACCTCGCCCGTCCGATGAGTCAGCTTGCCGCGTGCATTTCCTGGTCCGATCGAACATAGTTCTCCGCCTGAGAGTCTGGTCGATATTGGTGGCATGCTGGGACGATCTGCATCGAAACGAAGTAGCAAACCTTGATCGGCAAAGGGAATTGCGATGATTTCGTTTGGCCCGTTCCAGCGCATAAATTCGCAGCCTTTTATTGCTGAATTTGGGAACCATTGGCCATGTCCGCTTGCGCGCTTAACAAACAGCTTGCCACTACTATCTGCGATGTAAATCGCCCCTTCTGGCGAGACGTCAACTGCGGCCAACCCACAATCCGTTCCGCTTAGGATGAATGGCGGATACGATAACTTGCCAATGCCGCCCGAGCTGTTGCCTAGTGGGAGCTTAACTTTCGTTTCAAATGTGTACATTGGCCACTCACGCCGAAGCGCGTGGGCATACACTAAACCTAAAACGACCGCCAGACCTACTGCAACGGCGACAGAAATCCGAAAGCTCTGCCCCCTAGATTGAATATTTCGAGTTGCTTTAGCCATTTAGGCACTCCGGAAGAGTTCGGGCGTATCATACGCTCTTAAGCCAGCTGTCTCAGTGTAACTACTCACACGGGTCCGAAGGACCTTCCTGTCCTAATCCGGCCAAGAACCCGGTGTTCGCGCACAAAAATTAAAAACTTCCTACTGCCGGAGGCGGGGTCCCTTTGACTCTTCCGAGAGTCACTCTTCAGGACCCGTCGGAGGCTTAGTTTTTAATTTTTTGATCGAACATGAAAACAACAACGTAATGCCGGGTGGGCGGAATTTGCGCGAGCGTAGCGCCAGTACCTGCAAGTCGGCAAGCACTCTTTCGGCTGACCGGGAGATGCACGACGGGATGGCTGAGTAGTTACGTCTCAGTTTGACTATCCGGCTGCCTTATGTGGAGATCGCCTTTTTAATGCGAATCAGCATGCCCGCAACCTAGCGAGCAATTGTCATAAATAACCCACACACCCGCCACCACAGGCTCTGCGGCCGTGGCGCGAAGCTGATGTCGTAGACGCGGTAATAAGTAGTTGACGTGGACGTCTCCGACAGGCGGATACCGCTCACATCGCAGACGCCAACGGCAAGGTCAGTGGAATGGATTCGGCGCTTTGCTGTCTAATTACCACTATGGCCATCCACACACACGTAAATGAGCTTTGCCTTCCTCGAATGCTCATCTAAAATATCAGCGGGCGGAATACCGACCGCGTTTCGTTTGGTACTGTTCGTCTCAAAGTACAACACTGTCCGAGATACGTCAGAAACGCGCGCTAAGTCAATTCCGGACAGCTTTTGGTTCATTGCGAGGCGTCTCGGCGAATTATGTGGCCCCGGCGCTAGGCGTGCGCTCGTCACTGGTTGAGAATCAACGGGAGTCCAATAGGGCGATATTGCATCCTCCCAATTCGTTGCTACAGGAAGGTGGTTACGATTAGCTTCCTCATATTGCAGGGTCGCAATCCCTGCAGACCACGCTATGCTCGCGTCTAAGGTTCGATCACGCTTAATCTCACTTTGGTGCCAGCCCCATCCTGCCACACCACAGACAACGAACCCAATTACGACGAGAACAACCTTGCGTCTGCGACCCATTTGTTTCTCTTTCATCGAAAGTCCAAAGACTATCGCCACATAGCGGGATAAGAGTGGTCATATACTTCGCAAAACAGATGCCCGGCCATCGCAGCGCCAACTGGAACAGCTCACTCTCTTGCCCCGAATTTCTTTAACAGTGCTGTCGCTGCTGGTTGTCCCGATAACCTTGTCGCCTCAAGTACTCGTTCACCCACTTTAGTCGTGTAGGCTGACGTGTTAGGGTTTGCGCCATTCTCAAGAAGATATCGTTCTGCCTTCAACTTGCCACCTGTCGCTGATCGCCACAGAGCCCAACTGCCGTCTGTGGACTCGTTGATCTTTGCACCGCGTTTTACGAGGAGTTCGAGCATCGGCACATTATCCGCCTCAGCAGCTGCAGTAAGCGGACTACCGTGCCATCCATCTACGATATTGGGATCAGCTCCATGGTCTAGCAACAGGTTCGCGATTGCCAAATTACCCCTACTGGCTGCGACGCATAGTGCTGCCATGTCCATCTCATCTCCAATCGCTTCGTCGTCATCGGGAAGCTTGTTAGGATCCACACCCCCTGCCAGATCACGTTTCACTCCACTGATGTTGCCTGAATATACATCGTCGCAAAGTTGAAGGTAAGGTCCCCACTTCACACGGGCCGCCATCAGGGGATATTCGACGTATCCGAATCCCAAGAGAAAGACAATCAATATCGTGAAGGTCGTGATCGCGCAGCCGCGCTTCAATCTCATAGGCTACACCAGAGCGTACTTAGGAAACTTCTGATTCTATATATTATGCACAATGCTACAGCGAGCAAGCGCGAGGACGCGGTCCGCATATTATCGCTCGCCTATCGCGGCAAGTTCATGCTTATGGCCGTCATGGACCTGTGCCCGAGCAACCGTCACGGCTAAATGGGCGCGAATGCGCCTTTATCCCACAGCAAATCCTGCAATACCAGCAGCGCATCTCCGGTCCCCTGCTTGGCTGCGCCGGTATCCACATGAAAGCACCGCACCTTTGGGCCTACATCGCTCCCGTCGTTACGCGAAGGATTTCGTCGATGGACGTTTCGCCTGCAACCGCTTTGGTGATCCCGTCCGCCAGAAGCGTCCGCATTCCGCTTTCGACGGCGAGCCGCGTACACTCTGATTCACTGTCACTCTTAACGACTTCCTTAACCAGTCTGGAAGAGCAAACGAGCATTTCGTGAAGTGGAATTCGGCCTCGGTATCCAGACAGACTGCATTCTGGACAGCCTGTCGCGCGATAGAGCGTAGGCGTGTCTGCGATCTCGTAGCCACCTGCTGCCGACAGGCTGCACACCTTCTTGATTGTGTCCGATACCTCTTCTGGACTCATCTCGGCCTTGCAGTGATTGCACAGTTTGCGAGCCATTCGAAGGTTAACAACTGCGGAAATCGCTGCGCCAAAGATATGGGTTTCGACTCCCAAATCCTGAAATCGGCGGAGTACATCGGTCGCGCTCCATGTATGCATCGTCGTCAAGACAATATGCCCGGTCATCGCTGCTTCCACAGCGAGGCGCGCGGTCTCAATATCGAATGTATCACTCACCATAATAACATTGGCATCTTGATGCAGGAACGCCGGGATTGCAGTGCTGAACGTCAGGCCGTCCTTCTCCTCAACCTGTACCTGCCCAATTCCAGGAATGGCGAACTCAACGGGATCTTCGATTGTCAATATCTTTGTTTCTGGACGGTTGAGCAGTTGTAGGCACGAGTAAAGAAGAGACGTCTTGCCTGACCGTGTTGGCCCAGAAATCACGATCATCCCATTTTCCTTGTGAAGCAGCGAGATGAGCGTGGCAAGATTCGACTCGTTAAGCCCCTGGTCTTCGAGGGTGAGCAGCTCTTTCGACTTATCCATAATCCGCATGACCATGCTCACGCCGAGGGTCGTCGGTATACAAGTTAGCCGGAAGTCGTAATGGCGGCCATCCACCAGGATTGAGATATTGCCAGATTGAGGCAGGCGCGGGTCGGCGATGTTAAGATCCGCAAGAATCTTGAAGCGCGCTATGAGTGGCTCCTGGATGTGCTTGGGAACTTGCATGACTTCGTGGAGAACGCCGTCAACACGGTGGCGGATCCGCACGCCAAGTCTTTCGGGCTCGACGTGAATATCCGAGGCGCCGTCTCGTATCGCCTGAAGCATGATCGTGCTGGCGATTCGAACTATAGGCGCATCGTCGGCCATGTCCCTGAAGGCCCCGTCCAAGGGAGGATCATTGAGCTCAACGACGCCTACTTCATCCCGGTAAGCGCGCAGCTTCGCCCTGCGGAACTTAAGCTTTTTACCTACTTTTCCTACGGTCACCTTGCCCAGGGCGAGCAGCCGGTTGAGTTCGAACTTGCGTGCGCTCCGTTGATTTGCGGCTCCGTCGACTGCTGCGGGCCCCTGCTCGTGCACATCGCTCGCCCCAGCCTCCATCGGTTTTCCTTCGTCCATGTTCTCATCCTCAATAATCCGGACGCGAAGACCCTGCCGTTTCGTTCGGTGGATTTCCACCCTGTCAGTGGCGACACGGATCATCACACTTCGCCCGGTAAATCCACCGATGCGCTTGTTAAACAGAATACTTCATAACGAGTTTTGCTAGTTCGATAACAGGAGTAAGTAGGTTATTCCGAGCTGAGTTGTGCGAAGTGACAACCCACCCGCCCGAATCGGGATGGAAACTTGCTTGGGCACTACGATTCTTGTGATTGGCAATGCCTCAGCCAGTTTCCTTCCCGTTGCGGGAAGGTGCCGAGTCCGCGAGGCGGATGGGTCCGCGAGAAACGTCTCTCGTCGTAGCCGAGCTAGTTCGCAGCCAACGATTATCAACAGCGGTCAAATTCGAACTAGCAAAACTCGTTTCATAATATAAGTCATATCCTTCCAAAGCTCCCTCTGCGATGGCTTCACATCACATCAGCGCGAATATCCCCACTCCCAAAAATACAAACACACGAGCTATTTTATAATTTATTAGTCTGTCTGTATTGACTTTTAGATATACAAACGATATACTTAATGTGAAGACAAATCACCTAAAGGGGTCTTCACGTGCACCTTCACAACCTATGAACGGCAACACACGTCTTTGCGCGGCAACACGCCTTCCAGAGCGACTTGTAGCAAACTCCGGACCGAATCCGATGCGCTGACAGGGATACCCACGAGTGCGATAGCCACTGGATCATCAATTGGTCTCTGTCGTTTTCGCACGTTACGATGAAAGACAACCTACCTGACGCCGCGCCAAATTCCTATGGGTCGGAGACCCAATCTTCAATTACTAGCCATGGCTTTCAAGCCGTGGTGGCTCCCGCTGCTCGCAAAAGCTACGATGAAAGACAACCCATCTCACACCGCGCCGAATTCTTATGGGTCGGAGACCCTATCCCCAATTACTAGCCATGGCTTTCAAGCGGTGGTGGCCTTGACTCCGGCGATCAGAACATGGTGGTTCCTACCCTACATAGAGCCCACACCGGTGCCCGCGCCGCCGCAGCCCGACGCATAACCGCCCACAAAACGCATATGATGCGCCTCGTTATCCAGCGTTTTTATCGATTATCCACTTATTTCATAGCCAGCACGAGGAAAACGCATACCCACCTCGATATTGGTGACTATGCGCCGACACCACAATTCCGCCGCCGCCTAGAACAGCCAGATACGGTAGCCTTGTGCACCGGTCAAGAAGCTGAAAAGGGTCCACAGCGTCCCGACTGCGAACTCGCCGAGGATGAGGCCGAGGGCGAATGAGACTCCTTTGCGGTACGCCGCCGCACCGCCGTATTTGAGGGTCAGGGTCTTGACCAACCACGCGAACAGGAATGGCAGCCAGACATAGCCCGTCCCCCAACTGCCGCTGATGGCGTAGCCGACCGGGTGGAACGGGCTGCCGATCCAGGCGCGCCCAACTGCGAGCAGCAGCAGCGTGATCGCGGCGCCCGCCCCCATCTCCGTGATCGCGCCCATATCGGGAAGGTGAGGCGACATCGTGAAGCCCTGGATACGCTTCCACCCTTCGGCGCACAGAAACTGGTACATGCCCGTGCTCAGTTCGAGGCCGCGAGCCGATGCCATCCACACAAACAGCCACGGTCCGAGCATGACGCACAGTATGCCCGTGGCGCCGATCACCCCCCAAAACCGCCGAGACATCGACCGAGCGTGATCGGCCATGGACGCCGCCTCCATGATGTGCGGCATCGGGTGGCCCTGAAGCGATCGGGTGAGCGCAAACAGTGCGCCGAAACCGTTCTGGCTCTGCGCGGTGAGAAGGTTGCCGTTAAAGATGCCGACCAGCGGCCCGTCGGGACCGAGAAACTGCATGTTGTGAACCGGGAGGCCCAGTTCGGCACGAAGGCGCGTGACAAATACGGCGAGGACGAAGATAATGAGCAGCGACAGCGCCCCAAGCCACACCGCGATCCCAAGCTGGCTGAACGCGAACAGGAGGACGGCGCTCCCGCCCAGCAGCAGAGCATATTGCCCTATCGCCTCCCGGTCTCCGCTTCGCGCGAGGCGGCTTTGACGCGCCCACATGCGGCGTGAGTTGTACAGCATAGCGCCGACAAGGATGAGCATGGCGCCAAAGTTCTGCGCCAGCAGCCCGGGGGCGTTGCCGAGGAAAACGTACGGCGACCCGTGAGCGATGCCGTAGATGCCGGCGATATAAAGCTGCACCTTACCGACCAAGAAGAAGAACCATGTGGAGAACAGCAAATCCGTGCGCAGCAGATACGCGATGCCAAACATGAGCGGATGGATTGTGAGCGGAACATTATCCACCGCGCGCCACGCCGGGTCGGCCGCATTGAAGCTCAGGTAGTTCACCTTGGTAAAGATCGACGGCACCGCCGGGATCACCTGGTGCAGTCCGTTAACCAGATCGAGAACGCCAGCAACGGTTGCGCCAGCCCAGAATAGCGGCGTGCGCCAAAGCTTGGCACCGGGCTCGGTCATCTGGATCGGGAGCGCGGTGAGCGGGAACGACAGCTTCTCGTCGTGGGTCCACGACTCCCAGAGCAGCCGGGTCAGCGTCAAGAACATGAGGAACAGCGTCGCAAGAAGGCCGCCCCAGGCGAGCAGCGGCACAAACCACCCGCGCCAGACCGCCAGACTGTGGCCGCCCTGGAAGATGGCGGTTGCCGCGACAGGGTCTTTGACGATAGCCCAGGCGGGCATCGCCGCGATGACAGGCTTAAGCCACGCATTGAGCGGCGAGCTTTCGACGGCGTAGGCAGGGTACGCCAGCGACGGGATCAGCGTGCCGTACGACTCCCAGCTCGCAAAACACGCGCCGATGTTCATCATCGAGTAGAGACAGAGCAGTTCGCCCGGAGACGCCGCCACCCTGCCCCGGCTCCACCGCGCATAGAGCCAATTGGCAAGAAGGAGAGCGGCGAACATGACGACAACGTGGTAGTAGATTGCAAGCCCGGTCGGCAGCCCAATCCTATCGATCTGCTCCATCCGGACAACCAGATAGAAGCTGAGCGCGGTCAGCGGCCAGCCGATCAAAAGCAGCAGCGGCCAGCGGAACGCAGGCGGCGCTGGGGTGTCACCCCTGGCGGTGTTCGGCTGCACATCGGCGCTATCAACGGGTTCGGCGGTGGGCATTATCGCGTAGCTCCAACGCTCTGCAGCGTCAGTTTATCTAGGTTTACGGCATAGTCGCCAGCTTCCGTCCGGAACTGGAGCACATTGTGCGGCCCGGCCAGAAGGATGACATCTACGGTGACGTCCCGGAACGCGCCGTCGCCGCCCCAGGCACCGGTGCCTGTCAGCTTGAGCCGCTGAGGCTTGCCGTTGACCACAAGGGTGGTCGAGCAATCGTTAGGCGTCGCGTATGTGATGCGAAGAGCCACGCGATCACCTGCGCCGCCGTCGACGTTGCGCAAAGTGACCGATGCTCCAGGCGTCTGCATGTTGCCAACATAGCCTTCTTTAGAGGCACCTTGATCGTCGTTGCTCGTGGCTCCGCCAGCGAGTTCGCCCATCTCGACTTCGATAACGTTCGCGGGTTGCTCAGCGTCGACGCGAACCAGCGGCATGCGGTACTCGGTATAGGCCATCGGCTCGCGGGGCGACTTCGCCACCAGCGGCCGCCACTTCGCCGGGAACGACGCCAGCAGGCCAGGCGCCTCTGCGGTCGCGCCCGTGGCGACGACAGCACGGGCCGGAGACGAAGTGCGCAACGTGAAGTTGCCAGCGAGTGGGTCAACAAACTGCGGATCGGCGACAAGACCGTGCTTGTCGAAGCCGGCGCGCTGCCATTCGGGCCAGGACGTAGCTGATCCGATCTGCGGCGAGTTCATCAACGTCGCCTTCAGCGCGACTGGCCCGCCTGCGTTCCAGTAGACGTTGCGATCGACAACGGACGCATCCACGGGAAGCTCGACCGACACCAGCGGAAACGTGCCTGCCGTCGCTCGCTTCGGTTCATAGAAAATGTTGCCGGTGATCTCATTGCCCTCCGGCCAGGAGTCGAGGCGCATAGGTGCCGCAAGCTTCGGATAGCGGTCCTTCCACGGCACCGACGCATAAGGCACGGCCGCCAGGCGCTCACGGAGCAACCCGGGGTTCCGGCTTGTGAAGCGCGCATCCGACGCAAAAGCGGTACGCGTGTCGGCGACGATGTTCCCGGCAATGAGTGTGTCCCGCCCGCCGCCAAGCAGAATGCCAATGTTGCCGATGCGGCTGATGATGTTGCCGGTGACGTCGAACCCGGCGACCCCGTCGTCAAGGTAGACCCCCTGCGCGCCGTAAGCCGACGCGTAGACCACCTGCTGCGTTCGCAAGTCGTACTTGACGAACCCCAAACCCGGCACATCGGTGATCCGGTTGTGCGCGATCCGATTGCCCCGGAATGTCCAGTCGAACCCGGAGTAGATGGCCCCGCAGTCCGCAGTTTGGAGACAGACGTTGCGTATCTCATTGTACGCCACATTGTGGTCGTTCCCGGTGATCAAAATAGCGGAGTGCGGACCGTCTTCGATGAGGTTGTGTGTCGCGGTCACGCCAACACCGTTCAACGCCAATCCCGGCGTGTAGCACTCGACAAGCTGCCCGAACCGCGAGATGCGGTTGTTCGTTACAACATACCGGCCCGACGCCAGCGTCTTCCTGTCGCCCGCCGAGATCAGGATGCCGTCGCTGCCGGTGTCGTTGACGGCGCAGCCCTGGACAGTGACATCCTCACCGCCCACAAAACAGAGGCCGATCTTGCCTGCATTGCGGATGTGGCAGTTGTCGATGAAAAGCCGCGAGCTGCCCGACGAGTAGACTGCGTCGCCGGTCGCGTTCTCGATCGTCAACCCGCGCAGCACAACGTCGTGGACGTCCTTGAACACGAAGACCGAGGGCAGCAGCGAAAGCTCGGGAGACGGCTTTGACTCCTTCGCGGGTGGGATCATGTAGAGCTTGCCAGCGGCTTCGTCCAAGTACCACTCACCCGGAGCATCCAGCTCTTCGAAGACGTTGCGCACATAGAAGCGGCGACCTGTCTTGATCTTGCTTCCAGCCGGTGCTGCGAGCGTAATGAGCCGCTTGTGAGGATCGACGGTGGCGACATTCCGGTAATCGTCGTGCCAATCGAAGTCGCCAAAGATGTGCACTTGAGCGAGTTCGGGGCGCTTCCAATGCGACGGCGCGTCACCCTGGTAGTGGAATTGAGTCCGTGTACCCGACGAGCTGCCAGCCACAAAAGCCCAGCCGTCGATAGGTGTTTTGCTGCTCGCATTCGGCCACCTGGCGAGTTCCATTCGTTTGCCGCCCACGAACAACTCGCAACGCTGCGTGATCGTCCGGTCGCCCTCGCCCTGAGTGATGCTGCTCATGGGGATCCAATGCGGGTCGGCGGTCCGGGGCAGTGCGAGCAGGTCGTGGACATCCGCCGCGAGTATCGCCCCACGATACGGTTGCCACCCGGTAACGGTTCGCGACCCGGTGATCGAGACGTCTTCGCCGCGAAACGCTTCGATGGTGAACAGAGCGCCCTTCGAGCCAGAATTGGCCCCGGTAAGGGTAATCGGCGACGAGAGCGAATAGCGGCCCGCACGAATGGAGACGGTGACCGCGCCTTCAGCCAGCTCGGAACTAGCGGCATCGATAGCGCGCTGAACCGTCGCGAACGGACCATCACGCCGGGTGGCGTCGGTGCTGGCAAGGCGGCCTGACCAAGAATCGCTGCCAGTCTTGGCGACATAGAATGTGACCGGGTTGGCAGCAGGAGCAGCCGACGAAGTGGCGACAATGACTGCCAGCGCGAGAGCACAAAGCGCAGCGGTGAAGCGATACATAAGAATGTGGACTTTCTCGAAGAGGAAACTCTCCCCAGCGCGGGACCGGCGCTGGGAATATCTGTCAATAATGCGCAAATCCCTTGTGTCAGCCGCCAATCGCGGGATATAGCCAAGGGGATTGAGTGTAGTAATACTGTTCTGGCTTAAGCGCCTTAACGTGGCCGTCTACAAACCCGGTAGTGGAGCGCTGAGCATGCCGCGCCGCAGGTCCAGCCCACCCTGTAGCGTTCGATTCGAGGCTTGCGGCGCATGCAATGTTGGTGCTATCCTTGCATGTCTTGTAAGCGAAGACAGGATCAGGATCTTGTAGTATCCACGATTTGCGTTTTGCTGTTGAGGTGTCAACAGTTGTGTTGTTGGTCGCGCCGCCTGTTCCCGCTTGCGCCCCGCCTTCGGCCACGCATACAGTCGAAACTACCTTAGCTACTTTCGCTACACTCGTGCCCGCCAAGTGATAGTTAAAGAGGAAACTGTCTGCCGTTCCGGAAGTAACGTCGACAAGAGGATCGGGGTCGCTCGGACATAGAAAAACCCCTGACGATTTTTCATAAGGCGCAACTAGCATATACCACATTTGGAAAGTCGCTCCGCTTGTGTAGATCGGCGGAAGCACCTCATCGTAGTCCTGTGTGTATTGCAGGACGCCGATCATGATCTGCTTGGCGTTGCTTGTACAGGTTGTTTGACGGGCTTTGTCTCGAGCAGTCGCGAAGACAGGAAACAATACAGCCGCGAGTATCGCTATAATAGCGATAACTACTAAAAGCTCAATGAGAGTGAAACCTTGTTTACGCATCCTTCAATCTCCTTATAAGTGGCCAAAAGCTAAGCTTAAATCTTCGCCTGGGCACCCACATGATTTCCGTAGCACGAGCGTGTTCGATATTCTGACAATGTCGTTCGGAATGACGTCCCCAGCTATGCGATCGAGCAATCGCGTTGCCGCCACGTATCCCATTGCTTGCGCATCCTGATGGACGGTGGTCAACTGCAATCCACGCGACAGTTCGGTGTCCGCATAGCCGACGACAGCCATATCGGTCGGGACCTTCACATTCATGCAGGCAAGGACAGCAAGAACAACCTCGGCAGCATAGTCGGTATTTGCAAAAATTGCGGTCGGCGGATTGGGATCGGCGAGAAGGCTCTCGACCGCTCTAGCGATATTCTCAGCGCTGTACGCCTGACTTCGCACATACTTTGCGGCATCAAGCCCGGCCCCCCGCATCACCGCTGCGTAACCCGTCTGGCGAGCGCGGACACTGCTCGTCACGCATTCGCCCGTTAGGAATGCGATACGCTTGTGCCCATGCTCCAGCAGGTGCTCCATTACGAGTTTCGCGCCCTGAACATCATCTGACACGACGCAGTCAACATAATCGGACGCGTCGGCATCGTCAACCATCACACAGGGTATCTTTTCGGCGACGAGAGCGTTCAGCCACGGATGAGGCGTTGCTCGCGACAGCCCGGTCTCTACCACGAGGATCCCGGCGACGCGGTGCTCCAGCATGCGGTTGACATCATTGAACTCCACCTCCGGGTCCCGCTCGGTATAGGTAAGCTGTACGGCAAAGTCACGCTCATGACATGCTCGCTGCACTCCGCTGAGTATTCGCGCGAAGAAGCTGTTATCGTTGTCAGGCATCAGGACGCCGAGCATTTGGGTGTAACCACGAAAGACGCTGGGGGCGACGCGGTTTTGGCGGTAATTGAGCTTCTTGGCGGATTCAAGAACGCGACGACGCGTCTCTTCGGAGATGCCACGGTCATTTCGCCCGTTGAGAACGTACGACACGGTCGCATGCGAGACGCCAGCTTCCAGAGCGATATCCCGAGTTGAAGTTTTTCGAAGGCCTGTATTTACCACGTTAAGTCCATCTAAAAATGCAGACAACCATGTTACTTACCACGGTAACCCCATTCTAACACCGACCAAACCGCTTGTCAAGCTGTTTGGTCGTGGTGCGATAACGTTTTTGAGAAATGGGCCAGGAGGCACCTAGTGTACTGGCGCGAGGATCAGTTTGCCGGTGTGATCGACGTCCCACGATGTGCCGCCTGTGGCGCGCCACATCTCCCATTGGTCGCCCGCAGTCTTGCGGACCGTGAGGTTGCAGTCGAGTTGCGGGGTCCTGGCTGGGTCGATGCCGATTGCCGCGAACGGGATGCGCCATGCGGCGGACCAGCTTGCGGGGCTGGCGATTTGGGCCGCGTAGCCCACACCGACGGCTGCGCGCGTGGTGGCGTCACCCGATGCGCCTGCTTCGCTGCTTGTCTCGAACTGGCCGTTCGGATAGCCTCGCCAAACGAGGATAGGAGCGCTTTGCTTCGATGGGTCGCGAAGGGCGACTTCTACGGCATCATTCCCGCCCCACTGCGTGCCGACGGCGAGGGGCTTGGAACCGTCGACGTCGTTGCGGAAGAGGAAATAGAGGTTGGTATCGTCCCACGCCACCCAGGCTCGACTAATTGGCGAAAGAGATAGGCCAGTTGGAGACTCTGCCAATATCACAGCGTTACCGGGCGTCATACCCGGCCACAGCGCGTCGCCCTTCACAATCGTGAGTGGCAGCGCAGAGACAACATGCCGTGCTGTGAGTCGGCCAGAGGCTGCGGCTGGTTTTGCGATATCTGGCGCGGCGGTGGTGAGCGTGAGCGGGACACGGTAGGCAGCTTTCGCCACCGGTCCGTTGTCCCAAGCGTCCGCTGCTGGGCGCCATCGGTCGGGGAACGTCGGCAGCAGGCCGATATCGGCGACCGGTATCGCGGGGATGCCGATCTTATAGGCAGGCGAGGTCGCGCGGAGCCGGTAATCGTCGCGGGTAACGTCGACGAACTGCGGATCGACCGAGAGGCCGCTCGTATCGAAGCCTGTTTTCTGCCAATCGTCCCACATTTGGAGCGGCAGCTTGGTGGCACGCTCGATGAAGCGAGCGCTGATGTTCACCTTTCCGCCAGCGTTCCAGTAGATGTTCCGGTCGATTGTGGTCGCATCGGAAGGCACCTGGTAGGACACGGCTGTGTCGCCGCGAAACCATGGCGACCGTTTGGTCGGGTCGGTGTCAGGCGCGCTTCTGGCGAAGACATTGCCTGTGATCTCGTTGCCTTCTGGCCATCCGTCGTGGCGCATGGGTGCGGAAAGCTTCGGGTAGCGCTCGCTCCAAGGCGGTGTGCTGAACGGCACGGCAGCGAGGCGTTCG
This sequence comes from Capsulimonadaceae bacterium, assembly GCA_036504535.1. GTDB lineage: Bacteria > Armatimonadota > Armatimonadia > Armatimonadales > Capsulimonadaceae > JARLGU01. The sequence continues at coordinate 2,239 of DASXUY010000010.1, read as the reverse complement.
CGGAGCACGCCCGCGTCCCATGTCATGTAGCGGGCATCAATCCCGATCCCTCTGGCGGTGTCTACGATGACATTGTTGACGATCCGGTGATCGCGCCCGCCGCCGAGTTGCACGCCCATATCGGCGATGCGGTAGATGATGTTGCCCGTTACATCGAAACCCGACACGCCATCGTCCAGGTAGACGCCCTGCGCCGCGCCAAAATTCGAGTAGACCACCTCGCCAGCGCTCTGGTCATACTTCGTGTAACCAAACCCGGGCACATCGTGTATCTTGTTGCACGTAATGCTGTTACCACGAAAAGTCCAATCCCGGCCCATGTAGATCGCACCGCAGTCGGACGTCTCCAGGCAGACGTGGTGGATCTCATTGAACGAGATGATGTGATCGTTACCGCTGACCAGGATCGCCGAGTGCGGCCCGTCGTGCATCAGGTTGTGCGTGACGGTCATCCCCACCCCGCTGATCGATACGGAGGGCGTATAGCACTTGACCAACCGTCCGAAGCGATAGATATGGTTGTTACTGATCACAACCTTACTCGGCGTCAGCGTCTTTCGGTCTCCTCCATGGGCGATCACACCGCCGACACCGGTATCGTGGATGCGGCAGCTGTCGACGACGCACGAATCGCAGTCGTTGATCCGAACCGCCGACTTTCCGGTGTTCGCGATATCAGACGCTTCAATGCGTATCCTGCTCGACGCCCTCATTTCAATTGCGTCACCGGTGACGCTGGTCATTGCCAGTCCGCTCACGACGATATCGTGAGCGTGGTCGAAACTCATAAGCGTCGGCAGCACTGATATCTCAACGCTACGCTTCGCGATGTCGCCAGCTGGCGGATACACGTACAGGGTGCTCGCCGCACGATCCAGGTACCATTCGCCGGGCGCGTCGAGCTCCTCAAAAACGTTGCGCACATAGTAGCGGCGGCCCATGGCGATATCGTAGTCGGTGGGCTTGGCCAGGGTCACCAAATGCGTTGCCGAGTCGATTGACGCGACCGGGCTGTAACAGTCGGACCAATCGTAGGACGCGAAGATATGAACCTGCGCGAGTTCGGGATGCTTCCAGTTCTTTGGCTCGTCGCCGTCATAGTAGAACTGGGTCCGTTGCCCCTTCGACGGAACGCCAGCCGTGAACGCCCACCCGCCGCCCTTCGCAGTTTCGGCGACATTGGGCCAGCGCGCCAGATCCATTCGAGCGCCGTCACAAAACAGCTCGTTGTTGGGTACTTGTGTCGAGCCGCCCCCATAGGGCGTGACGCTTCCACCATTCGTGGCGCTGCCAGTCCTCAGTTCCGAAATGCCGCTGACGTCGGCCTGGATAATGTCGCCCATGTACGGTCGCCATTGCCTAACAGCGCGGCCGCCGGAGACTGTGACGCTCTCTCCACGGTAGGCGCCGATCACAGTTTGGGCATTCGCCGTACCGGAGTCCTGATCAGTGAAACGGAGCGGAGCGGCGAGGGAGTAGCTGCCCTCGCGCAGCATGATCGTAACCCCCTGCTTATCGCGTTCGGCACGAGGCAAGGTTCGTAGCGCCTGTTGCGCGCGTTGTAGCGTCGCAAACGGGCCGTCGGTTTTGGCTTTGTTCGGCGCTGGCAGCGATCCCGACCAGGCGTCGTTTCCGGTGGGCGAAACGTACAGCGCGAGAGGCTCAGCGCTTGCGGATAGGCCGGCGACAAGGACGATCAGCAGCGCAGTGGCGAGACAGCGAATTGTGCTCATGGCTAGATGTTCGCAATGCGCGCGCGGATTCCTGCATTAGGACCCCGGTGCGGACCGCCCCACCCCACGGCGTTGGGTTTCGATGAGCGGGTGCGTCTTGGCGGTTTGGCTGGGTGGGTTGAAGAGGTTGGTGGAGCCCTCATCTGCGCTAACGATGAGGTGAGCGACATGTGCTCCCCCACACTGTGGTGCGGTTCGAATCCGAACGTACCTGCAATCAGCTAAGAGGAACACGATGACCTCGCTTCCGAGCGCAATCATCGGAACCCCAATTTTTGGGGTGGCGCGGCACGCGCCGGGGTCTCTTGCGCGTTTTGCGTTGCGCAACGCGATTCTATTTTTTGCGCCCCTGCTCGCTCGGGCGAGCTGTCCCCACGAGTGGCTTACGATGAGTCATATCTCGTCAAATGAATCCCATAAGTCTTGCTCCGGCGATCATGTCGGTGAGCTTGCGTTGTCCGGCCCATACCATCTTGATTCCCGGTAGTGGCGACTTCGGATAGTTG
>DASXUY010000009.1:0-235567 GCA_036504535.1 Capsulimonadaceae bacterium | reverse complement strand
ATAGTCGCGATACTGCATCAAAGGCTCCTTAGATCGAATCTAACTACTAAATTCGACCTAGAAGCACCACATCCTCCTATCTTGCGAATGATTGCAGAATTCTTTCACAGCCCCTGAAGTACGTGGCTAGTTATTGAAGATTGGGTCTCCGACCCATAGGAATTCGGCTGGCTATGGGAGCATTTTCCCTCGTCGAAGGTTGTACGCGCGCTGGGCATTCAGATCGGGTGCGGTCACTCAGTGCCCTTTGCGTTCGCCTATTGGTTCCTAACCCTACAGACATATTATATCACGAACTGAGATTTTATGTCAAGAGGTGTTTTGGGTGTCGGTGAGTAATCATCTTGTAGTTGTCGACGGTGGCTCACCCATTCCAGCAGGCTTGCGCGGAAATCATGATGTTCGTTATGCCCATTAGAGCCCGTGACTTCAAACACCATTCGAATATATGAGGGAGATCGTTATGCGACTCATTTTCATGTTATCCATTTGCGGCTTGATTGCTCTTATAGGTTGCGCCGTTTCGAACGCGGATCAGGCTGCTTTGGCGCGTATCGCACTGATTACCGACACGCACACGAACCGCGCAACGGCCGGGAATGAGGCGACATTCAAGGCGCACTTTGATACTGCCATCGTGGATATCAATAAGGCGCAAGTTGATTGTGTCGTCGCTACGGGTGATCTGACTAATAACGGGACCGACGATCAGTTTACAGATTTTAAGCAGCAAGCGACTGGCCTTACTGCGCCGATCTATGTCGTGCCGGGAAACCATGATGTCGGGGCGACGTTAACACCGGGGCAAAAGGACGGGGTTTCGGACGAGCGGGTGGCGCGGTTCGAGGCGAAGTTCGGGCCGTCGTTCTGGGTTGTCAAAAAGGCTGGCGTGAGGATTATCGGACTGAACTCATCTCTGCTTGGGAGCGGTCTGCAGCGTGAAAAGGACCAGTGGACGTTCCTCGAAGATCAACTTTCGAAGCCGTCTAAGGAGCCCACTCTCGTGATCGAGCATTACCCGCCGTTCACCAAGACCGTGGACGAACCTGGTGGCGTCTATTGGAATATTGACACCGAACCTCGTATGCGGCTGTTGAACCTGCTTGCAAAGGGCGGAGTTAAGGCTCTGCTATCGGGGCATCTCCACAAACCGCTGGCGAACACGTGGAACGGCATTTCGCTGATCACGTCGATTCCAATCGCGTGGGGGATCGGCGGCGGAATCGGGTGGACGCTGATAACCGTGAACGCCGATGGGACGGTTCTTGCGGAGCAGAAGGCACTGGCGCAGTAGGGGGAAGTGTGCGGTGCTACAGATTTGTGGCGTTAGTGACGCTCGTCGCCGTTATCAACGCATAATCTTAAATATCGAGGTGGGTATGAGTTTTCCTCGTGAGCCCTATAAAAATCGCGGATAACGCACATAAGGCGTCGAAAACGATGCGCATAATATGCGGAATCTGGGCGGTGATGCGTCTGGTACGTCCCCTACAGGCAATGGTAGTCTCCAAACGGCAGCGCCGAATGTCAAGGTGCAAGCGATGACCTCTTTGGGTGATTCATCTTCACAGTTAGTATCTCACAATACGAACGAAATGTCAATATGTTAAATTGACGGATTGAAAAGAAATGTGATCGATGCGGTTCGAGCATGGGCAGCGCTTACGGTGGCCGATGGATGCGATGCATCCCCGGGCGATGCCTGGGGCTCCGTATATGTCGCCAGCTTCGGGGCTTAGGATGTGAGGCGGCGGCGTTGGTTGCGGTCCGGGCGGCCTATGGCCGCAATGCGTCCGAGGGCGATGCCCAGGGCTCCATACATGTCGCCCGCTTCGGGGCTTCGGAGGTCGCACCAGTAGCATCAATTATGACTCGGGGCGCGCTTTAACTGAAAAGTGGTATCGCTATACAGCGGTCGCTACACGAGCAAGCTATGAACCTAAGCGATCAATTTAAGCACGCGGCCATCCGTGAGCGTGTAAACACGCGTCCCCAGCTACACCTTTGTCTCGCCCCACGATAGCCCGTCAAAGCTGATCGCAGTCTTAGCCTCGCCGACCACGGTCTCCAGATACACCGGGCGACCCCATAGCTTGTAGATGTTCTCGAGGACGCGCTTGGTGTAGGTGACGTCGAGGTGCTTTCCGTCGAACGCGTGGCGCAGGTAGAGCTCGCCCTGCCGCTTATAGTCGCCGTTTTCGACGTAGATGATAGGCTGGCCGAAGTTGGTCATCGAGTCGACGATAGAATCGCGCACATTACGCCAATCGGTGTCTTGGACCACCCACAACGCCTCTCCGTTAACCTCTTCGCGCTTGTACGTGTACATGTCCAGCTTTTTGACCAGCGGGTCGGTGAGGTATTGGCGCAGGAATGTCACGTCGTTGTCGCGCTCGATGGTGTCGAACAGCTTGGCCATGCCTTCGCCTTTGGGGCGTTCGATCTCGCGGCCCATCCAGTCTCGTTCGGGTTCGTCTTCGGGTTCAGTTTCGCCGTCCCAGCGGCGACGGATGTCCTTAAGGATCTGGAAGCCGACGTAGTACGGATTGATCTGCATTTTCGAGCCCGACGGCGAGAGCACCGACGAGTGCAGGCGGCGGAACTCCCAATGTTCTTCGGATGTGAGGTCGAGGCTTTCGAGGATGCGCTCGTGCCAGAAGCTCGCCCAGCCTTCATTCATGATCTTGGTTCGCATCTGGGGCAGGAAGTAGAACATCTCCTCACGGACGATTTCCACGATGTCGCGCTGCCACTCCGTGAGCTCGCGGCCGTACGTTGCCAGAAAGCGCAGCAGGTCCTTTTGCGGCTCTTCGGGGAACTTGCGCGGTTTTGGCTTGGGGCGTTCCTGGGCGCCGGAGACGTTCCAGATGTCGTCGTAGTCTGACCGTGGCCCTTCGGCGCTACGAATGCGGTCGGACTCATACTCTTCGGCCGATTTGCGGCGGAACACGGTATCGGTAGCGTCGAAGTGCTCTTCGATAGAGATGACGGTGTCGAGGAAGCTTTCGACTTCTCGCCAGCCGAATTCGTTCTCGTACTCATGTATGCGCTCGGCGTGGAGGCGGGCCTGTTCGATCATTCGCCGGTCGGTGTGGGCAAAATAGGTGTTGCGCTTGAAGAAGTCTGAATGGCCGAGGACGTGCGCGCAGACGAACTTATGGGACAACATTGAGTTGTCCTCAACGAGGAACGCCTGTGTCGGGTCCGTGTTGAAGACGATCTCGTAGATCTTGGACTGGCCGTATTCATAGGACGTCTTTTGCCGATGATAATCGCGGCCAAAGGTCCAGTGCGAGAAGCGCGCCGGCAGCCCGTACGAGCCCAGTTCGTAGATGATATGCTGTGGGACGACCTCGAAGTGCGTGGGGTAGGGATCAAGCCCCATTTCGTGGGCCTTGGTCCAGATGATGTCAATCCACCGCTCAAGCTCAGTCTGTTCGGTCTGTGATAGTCCCATGAGTTACCTCCCGCTGATCTCGGCCCTCCACTGGCCCCACGTGTAGCTGATCGTGCCGTGTTCGAAGCGCTGCGAAATCGCCGCTCGACCGTACGGTGCGGTGTCGCTCACGTCACCGGTCGGCTCAGCTGGCCCGAGTGGCTTGCCGAAGAAAGCGCCACCGCCGTAGCGGGCGTAGCAAAGCCCAATGGCGCCGTAGATCGGATAGGGCGTTGCCAACCGCTCGCGCAGCATGGGCCAGGATGCCGGATCTTCGTAGCCGAGAGCCCACTCGGCGATACCGGCGACGTGGGATGGCAATACGGCCTGGTCGATTTTGGCGCGCCAACTCTCGGCGTCTTCGTAGTACGCACGCCAAGTTTGAATAGCGACCGGCGCTCCCACGTAGCTTGTGGCGTTAGGGGGAGGGGGCGGAACGTCCGGGATGACCTGCTCAAAGTACACGAACATGGGAGTACTGCTGTTGGCATCCCAGACGCGCTTTACCTTGTATTGGTTCATGAGGCTGATGGCTTGCGGGTGAGTGACAGACTTGCCTTTCGCGAGCGCTACCGTATCGCTTTCGCCAGCAACCGGCCATCGATACGCATAGCCTGGAATACCAAGAACAAATTTGCGGTTGGGATCGTCGACGCTGTCGATGAACTTTACAACGTCGAGCACCCACGGCAACGGCGCACCAGCTCCTGCGGTCTTGCTGCCGGGATAGTAGTCATCGTATGCCATCACCCGTATTCGGTCGATGTCGGATTTGGCGATTGCATCCTCGTCCGTGAAGCGAAACTTGCCCCGCTGCGTGCGCGATAGAACGGTGGCGATAGCGGTTTTCGGGTAGCCGCTGGGCGTTAGCTCGGTATGCATGGCCTTGGCGAGGGTGTCGAGGAATGCGGTATATCGCGCCGGATCGCCTGGGTCTCCGGCCTTGAACTCCTCGAAGTCAATGTCGACTCCGTCGAAGTTGTGGAGGCGCGCGGTTTCGACGATCTGTTGTGTGACCCGAGCCAGGACCGCGGGATTGTTGAGGGTTTCGTGAACCTTGGTGAACAAAGTCACCGTGAACATTGGCGAGATATCGCGGCTGTGCAGCCAGTCCACCTGCGCGTCGACGACGGGCAAGTCCATGCCCTTGATGGGCGGCGCGAGGTCGCCGGTTTCGGGGTCAATCACCCACGAGAAGAAAGAAACCTCATCTAGCTGATCGGCATGGTCCTGTACCGCTTTCCAGCCGGACCCAGCGCCGTTCAGATTCATCCAATACGGCAGCCACCCGCTCACCGACCGACTGCCCCGGTAGTGTGTTGGCGGCAGGTCCGCGCGGGTGGGGGCGGGGAGCAAGGCGAGGAGGAGGGCGAGGAGGAGAATTACCTCACCCCCTAGCCCCCTCTCCTTGGAAAGGAGAGGGGGGATCGGAGCGCAGTGGGCGGTACGCGCAACTCTTACTCCCCTCGCCTTTCCAAGGAGAGGGGCTGGGCTTGGGCCAGTCCTCTGGCCAGGTGAGGTAATCTTCATCCACTCAAACATCGGCGTGCCGCTTTGAGAAGAACTTTTTGAGGGCGGGCCAGACATCCTCTTTGTCGTTGATTTTGACTAGCACAACGTCTTTGGTTTCCTTGAAAGCGTCCTCATATGCCTGCCCTAGGGGGGCGAAGCCGAAGCTGGACTGCCAGCCGTCGCTGCCGATCTCACCGTAGCCTATCAGGTTGCACATGTCGAGCATTTTCCGCACGAGCTCCACACATTCCTGGTCGCCCCAGTTGTATCCGTCGGAAAATAGGAATGGGTAGATGTTCCATTCACGCGGGTTGTAGCGCTTTTCGATGATCTGTAGGGCTAGCGAATAGGCTGACGACATGCGCGTTCCGCCACTATCGCCGACGCTGAAGAACTTGGTCTCGTCGACTTCCTTTGCCTCAGTGTGGCAGGTGATGAACACGATCTCGGTGTTCGTGTATTTGGTGCGCAGGAACTGGACCATCCAGAAGTAGAACGAGCGAGCGATGTACGCTTCAAACTCGCCCATCGAACCTGACACGTCGCGCATGGCGAATACGACAGCGTTGCGCTGCGGTTCTGTGATCATCTCGTAGTTCTTGTAGCGTTTATCTTCCTCGCGTACCTCCCATTTACGGTCGTTGCCCTGGCGCATGTTGCGGCGATAGGCTTCGAGGAGGGTTCGTTTGCGGTCGAGATTTGACGTTAGCCCGCGACGTGTGATCGTGTTGAACTCCATGGTCTCAGACATGATCTGCTTGACGCCCTTATCCTCGAGGTTGGGTAGATGGAGGTCTTCGAACACCATTTTCTGGAGCTCATCCATGGTGAACTCAGCTTCGTAATAGTCCACGCCGGGCTCGGTTCCAGCTTTCTTGCCTGCGCCTTCGCCATCCTTGTCCGATGGTGCCCGCCCTAGTACATCGCCTTGCTTGCTGCCGCCAGCGCCCTGGCCGACGTGCTCGCGGTCGTAGGGGTCGAAGCGGATACGTGGAAGTTCGAGGCCGCGTACGGGCACCTTGATGATTTTGCCGCGATCAGCCGTGATGATATCCTGCTGGGAGATCACGTCGGCGAGATTTTGCTTGACGACCTCCTTGATCTTCTCGTTGTGGCGTTCACGGTCACGGTCGGCGCGCCGGTGCAAGTCCCAAGAATCGTTAGAAAGCGAAAAGCTGTGTGCCATGACTACTCCCCAGGCATTGCCTGGACACTTCACGTGCCGAAGCTAAGATTATGCGTGCCGTCCCTTCAGCACCTTTTGGATGGCGAAATACTCCGTTAAGTTTTCGCCGGTGACCATGCCAACCATCTTTTCGCCGCTAAATACAATGAGCGGTAGGTTTCTGTTTCCCGGTGCCTGGTTTGCCAGGTCGGAGATGATCCGGCCCATGTCCTCATCCAACTGGGCACGCGCGAAGTTTCGCTCCATAACGCCAGCGATGAATGTGTCGGGTCCTGCGGACGCGAGCGCCATGAGCAGGCGATCGCGTGTGAGCAGACCGAGCACCTCATCGCCGAGGACGACAGGGAAGTCTCGCTGCGCCGAAGCGAGGAGCCTATCGGCTGCGGATTTGAGCGTGTCACCGGGGGTGAGCGTCTGGACCTCGGTTTCCATCACCTTTGTTACTGGAAGGCCAGCAAAGGCGGCTTCTTGCTGCACGGCTGCCGCTTCTTGGCCAGCACCGAGGTAGACAAAGAAGGCGATAAACATCCACATATACTGTTGGTAGTAGATCGCAACGACGCACGCACCGATGGCAAGCATCTGCCCGATATTGGCCGCAAGTCTCGTCGCGGCGGGATAGGGCAGGCCCACGATGGCGAGAATGGCGCGAAGCACGCGGCCGCCGTCCATGGGAAACGCGGGGATCATATTGAAGGCTGCAAGGACCACGTTGGCTGTGAATAGCATCTGCAGAAGGTCACCGCTACCACCGTCGACACCAAGACGCGCTCCGAAACCGGCCAGAATGGCTGCGATCACCACATTCACTGCGGGCCCAGCGAGCGCGATCCAGAACTCCTGTTTCGGTGTCGGGCGCTGGACGATACGTGCAAGGCCGCCGATTGGGTAGAGGGTGATACTGGCCACTTTGATGCCATAACGCTGCGCCACAAGGCTGTGGCCGAGCTCGTGCAGCACGACGCACGAGAAAACGGCGACTACGAATGCAAGGCCCGCGAAAGCGTTGCTCACTCCTCCACCTGCGCCGGACAGGAAGAGAAACACGAGAAGGATCACAAAGGTGAAGTGAATCCGAATCGGAATTCCCGACACGGTGGCAATATGGATGGAGCCGCCATCCCGATCAGTAGCTGGCTGTTTTTTTTGTTCGTCAGTGTTCGGATTGTTATCAGTCACTTAGGTCTCTATTCGGTTTGGAAGTGGACACAAGGGAGGTAGCAATCGCTTCCCTTGTCTCGTCCACTTACCTGTTTAGCAGCGTGCCAACATACTTTAGCAGTTCGTTGGCGCAGATAGGGCAGTAGCCCTGCGTATCTACGAGTCGTTCGACGACTTCGTTTATTTTCTTGAGCTGTTCGGCATCGGGTGTCTTGGTCGATGTCGTTATTTTGACAATGTCTTTCAGGTCGGTGAAGAGCTTCTTTTCCAGCGCTTCTTTGAGACGCTCATCGCTGCCCACGCCGAAGCTGCCGCCTCGCCGTGAGACGGATGCGACGCTTCGCATGATGCCTTCGCGGAACTCGCGCTTGGCGTTCTCAGACACCCCGATCTGCTCCTCGATGCTGCGCATCAGGCGCTCGTCGGGCTCGACATCCTCACTGGTGATCGGATCCTTTACTTTCGTGCGGTTGCAGAACGCGTCGACGTTGTCGAGGTAGTTGTCGAGCAGAGTTTTAGCCGACTCCTCGTATGAGTAGACGAATGCGCGCTGGACCTCCTTTTTGGCAAGCTCGTCGTAGTCTTTGCGGGTCTCGTCAATAAACCCGAGAAGCCGCTTGTGTTCTTCCTCGTTGGTTGTGTGCTCCTGCAGCCCGTCACGAAGCGAACGGAGGACGTCGATAGGGTTAACGCATTTCTTGCCGCCTTTGACGAGGGCGCTAGAGATTCGGTTGATCACAAAGCGCGGCGAGACACCGTTCATGCCTTCGTCGGCAAACTCTTCCTGCAGCTCCCGGATATGCTTCTGGTCCCAATCGCCCACCTGCTTTTCGCCGTCATACAGGCGAAGCTTGGCCATCAGCGAGAGGCCGGATTTCTTCGACGGTTTGAGCCGTGTCAGGAGCGCGAACATCGACGCCACACGCAGGGTGTTTGGTGCGATGTGGATGGCGTTGAGGTCGACGCGGTTGTCGGACAACTGCGACTGGTTGATCAGCTTGTCGTAGATGCGGATCTCTTCGTGTAGCTTTAGGTTGTACGGCACCCTCACGACGAAGATGCGGTCGATCATCGCCTCGTTTTCTTTGTTGCCGAAGTAGCTGTTGTATTCGTACTCGTTGGTGTGCGCGAGAACGGCGATATCGGCGTAGATGAGAGCAAAGCGCGATGCTTTGATGGTCTGTTCGCCCGCGACCGTGTTGAGCTCGTAGAGGAAGCGTTTCTCCGCTTTGAGCATCTCGATGAATTCCATAACGCCACGGTTGGCGATATTGAGCTCGCCGTCAAAGTTGTAGGCGCGCGGGTCGGACTCGATGCCGTATTCGGTAAGCGCCTGTATGTTGACGGATCCGGTGAGTTCGGCGACGTCCTGTGACTTCGGGTCGGCGGGTTTGAATGTGCCGACGCCGATACGCTGGCGCTCCGAGAGCGCGATGCGCTTGACCGGGACGCGGTCGATTTTGTTGTCCCACTCGTGGTGGAGCTTCCAGTAACAAACCGGGCAGAGCTCGCCTTCGATGTGGACACCAAATTCGGTCTTGAACTGTGCGCGCATCTCTTCGGGGATCAGGTGCAGCGGTTCTTCGTGCATCGGGCAGCCTTTGATGGCGTAGATGGCGCCTTCTTCGGTGCGGGAGTAGCGCTCGATGCCCTTTTTGAGCAGCGTCACGAGCGTGGACTTGCCGCCGCCAACAGGGCCGACGAGCATGAGGATGCGTTTGCGGATGTCGAGGCGCCGTGATGCTGGGCTGAGGTACTCTTCGACAAGGTGTGTGAGAGTGCGGTCGAGGCCGAACATATCGGTCTTGAAGAACTCGTACTCGCGGGTGCCGTCGGCGTTGTCGCTATAGCCGGAGGCCATGATCATATCGTAGACGCGCGCGTGGGCGAGGTCGGCGACCTTGGGATTCTTGTGGACGATGTCCAGGTATTCCGCGAACGTGCCTTCCCATGCCAGCTTTCCGGCTTCGGTCCCGGCGGCGTCGAGTTGCTTAAGAATATCCCATTGTGCCATTCAGATAGTCCTCGTTTCCTTGCTGGCGGGTTTTGCCGCCTATGTGTTGAGAGCCTATGAAATTGGGCTCTCTTCATGCTCCTCGCTGTTGTTTGATTTACCCAGAATAGTGTCGATCTAGCCGGTCGCTAGCTATCGACTACGAGACTGAGCGGAATAAAATGACACAAGCCTCGGCGCAAGCGCGTCAATACGCTTGATCCGAGGCTCGTTTCCTCAAAAGGCTGCCTGGTGGCGGACGATCCATCACGCTCCAGTTCCTGGCAATTACCGCTATGTAATTAGGTGAGCCGGACGCCAGCGACCGGTTACCATTCGTACTATTCACGCGCCTCGATACTCAGTGACGCTTGAGAAGGTATACGGCTCTTTCTTGGCCCGGATGAGGGCCGCGATAGGCTTCTGCGAGGGGCGCATTGACCTTTCCCGCAGGGGCTATCCGTCGGGACTGTATCCTCGACGACGGCTTTATGCTTGCATGTATGGTGTTATTCCACGAAACGGTCCAAAGTCAAACAATAGTCGTAATGCGCGGATGGTGTCATCCGCCAGATGGCCTATTTAGTAAACGAGCATTGAGCGTCGTTTGTTCCATTATCTCGCGACCATTTTGCACACGGCACGCTGGCCACACTACGGCATTGCTTACTGGCACATGCAGCGTGGGCAAGTTTTGTGCATGCACGAGGCGCGCGCTGTCGGCGGTTATTTTGGCGCCTTAGCGGCCTTCGTCGACACGGCGGGCTTTCCGGGGACGTAGGTGCGGAAGAACAGGCCGTTCTTCTTAACGCGAGCGATGTTGACTTTAGCCTTGTCGGCCTCGTGAACGGTGATGGTGTTCGGGTCGCCGTCGCTGATGTACTTTTGGTCCTTGTGCTTTTCGAGGTAGTCGAGCCACCAGCCGATGGTCATGAGGCGAGTTCCGGGGATCATCCGCGGGATTTTGTACTGCTTGAACTTGATGGATGCAGGTGACGGGGCGGGGCCAGCGCCAGCGAGAAGCGCACAAACATTGTGGTATGTCACGCCGCCCGACGTGCCCTGGACGACTGTGGCGAGGTTCTTGGGGTACTTGCCGAACGGCAGCGCCAGGGTGTCCACGGCGTAGCCTGGGATGTACTTGTTTATGAGGGCGGCTCCATCGGCGAACTCGGCCATTACGCGACTATCGGGCCAGTGTTGGATGCCGGGGAGGTGATGGCGCGTATGGTTGCCGACTTCGAAGCCGTTGTTAATCAACCATTCGAGCTTCTGCTTGCTGAAATTTTTCTGGTAGAAGAACTCTTCAGAGCCTTTGATTGGTAGAACAAAAAATGTGCCGCATGCGGTCCAGTCCTTGTGCAGCTTGCTCATCTCGACGAGAATACCGGCGGCGCAATTCGGGTCAAGGTTGCCTTGCGCGTCGAAATCCACCTGGCCTCGCAGGGCGTCGTCGAACGTAATGACGACAGGAGTCTTGCCTGCGGGAACATTCATGTGGCCGCTAACGTAATCGTGAAGGCTGACCGGGCGGTATCCGAGCTTGTAGAGCCGCTCCATGTCGCGGCGAAATCCGCTGAGTGGGAACTCGTAGGGGCCAGCCTTGGCCCGTGAACCCAGTTCGTGGTATTCGAGGATGGGAATCACGCCCAGCTCATCGGGATTGCCCTTTGTGAGGTCAAGCGGCGCAGGAGCGGTTGGTTTCGCTTCGGCTTTCTTTGTTGTGACACCGTTGGCATGGCATCCGCTTACGATAAAACCGGCAAAAATGAGTGCTGCGTAGACAGCTGACAACCTGATTGAGCTTTTCATGAACACACCCTCGCTGGACGGCTTTAGGAACTGGTGAACTGGCCGTTAGCTATGTGTGATTATATCACCAACGGCGCCCGAAGTACGCGCGATATGGATTTAGAATCGCAGGCTGGTCTGGTAGACGCATACAGTTTGACTATCTATAAAACAAGTACGGATTTGAGGCGCTTTATCTAGCATATCGTGATATAATCATTCAATCTCAATACGTTGTGTGCAGCAGAAAACCGCCGGTTTTCAAATGCACGGCGTATCGAAACATTAGTGAAATGATCAGTACGAGAGCAAGTTTTATACAGGAGTTGTCGGAGGTTGATCGCAAGCTTCTCCGGATGGGCGGAATTGTCCGTGGAATGATCGCGGATGCCGTGGCTTCGTTCCTCAACGGCGAGCTCAACCGTGTTGAGACGGTCTTTGGCAACGACGACCTCGTGGACAGCCTTGAGGCGGAAGTCGAGTCGACTTGTCTCCAGCTTCTCGCGCTCCAGCAGCCGATGGCCCGCGACCTTCGCCGGGTGAGCTCAGCGATCAAGGTGGCATCGGAACTTGAGCGAATGGGCGACCATGCTGTGCTGATCGTCAAATATGCTCGTAAGCTGCACATGGAGTGCTTCCCGCTTCGCCCCCTTATCGATCTGGAGCGCATGTCTGCGGTCGCCGAGCAGATGCTGGACGATAGCCTGAGCGCGTTCATACACCACGATATCGAATTGGTGAAGAGCGTTTGTGTTGACGACGACATTGTCGATGCTGAGTACAAAGACGCACGTCGCCAGCTGATTGAGCTCGCGTCGCAGGATTCGTCGAATGCGGCTGCGGCCACGTATACCATACTTGTCGCTGGCTCCATCGAGCGGATCGCCGACCACGCGACTAATATCGCTGAACGTGTCGCTTACCTCGAAACTGGTGTGTTCCAGCGCCTCAGCAAAGCCCACCGAATTCCCCGCGACTCCGATAAGCCGTGACCTTGAGCTGTCACGCTATCGATCACATCCCTCCTGTGCCAGGCAGCATTTCGCGATTTGTCTCACGCTTCTGCATGCCGCGATTTGGAAAGTATGATTCATGATTCTCGATCCCACTCAAGTTGCCGCTATTCGATCTCGCGCTGCTGAAGTCAACGACCGTATTGCCGCCGCCGCCCGCTCCGTGGGGCGGGATCCGTCGTCCATTACCCTGGTAGCGGTCACGAAAACGCATCCACTGGAAACTGTTGTCGCCGCCGCTGCCGCTGGGTTAACTGAGTTTGGGGAGAACTATGCGCAGGAGGCGGCGTCGAAAATTGTGGAGTTTGGCACGGAGAAGGCTGTCCGTTGGCACTTCATCGGGAATCTGCAGTCGAATAAGGCGTCGCTCGTAACGGGCAACTGCGCACTCATACACACTATTGATCGCCCGAAGATCGCTTCGGTGATCTCAAAGCTGGCCGTGGAGCGCGGGGTTGTGCAGGATGTGCTGGTTCAGGCGAGGCTTGGCGACGAGCCAACGAAGAGCGGTGCGGATCTGGCAGACGTGCCCGCGCTGTGTGATTTTGTGGCGTCGCAACCCGGTCTGCGGCTGCGTGGATTGATGGGAATTGCTCCACTAACCGAGTCGCATGGAAATATTTTTGAAGAAAGTCGGTACTTTGATAACTTAAAGAAGGTATTCGATTGTATAATTGTTGAATACTGTGATATCCTATCAATGGGAATGAGCGGGGACTACGAAAAGGCAATAGCGTCGGGTTCCACTCTAGTACGGATAGGCTCTGCACTGTTCGGAGCGCGCGATTATTCTGATAAGCAGGCGGGGTAACCTTCCTACTCTACGATTAATGAGCGGACGTCGAAAACGCACTCATATTTCTTGTACTACCCCCGCGATTCGGAGCGGGGTTTCATGATTCCGGAAGGTTGTGGTTTGAGACAGCGGGGAGAAAGCTCCATCGCCTATCGCCACTTCTGACGGTCAGACTACAGCGCTGGCGATGAGCCAGTTTGGGAGGCAGGTCACAACTGATGCAATACGATCACAACGAAGCTGAAGAGTACGACGATACTCGTCGTCGCAACGGCGGTAATGGATTCTTCGGGTGGGTGAAGGAGGCGTTCACTCGCCCGCACAACGAAGAGGATGATCGGTACGAGGACGACGAGGAGCCGGCCACCCATAGCGGTGTCGCTCACCTGCCAGAACCGTCCCGCGCATCGGGTGGCTCGCATGTACCGCTACGCCGACCGGCTGCTACCGGTGGCGCTTCGACCCTGCGCCTCGAAACAGCGCGCCGCAGCCGCGTTTCCGTTCGCCGCAGCGTCCAGTCGTTCGAGGATGTCCGCCGCGCTATCGACGGCCTTCGTGAAGGCACGCAGCAGATTGTCAACTTCGAGCAGACACCGGCCGATATGGCTGAGCGGCTGATCGACTTCTTGAACGGCGCGACGTACTCTATCGACGGTGCCGTCGAGAAGATTGGCGAGCATGTCTACCTATTTACGCCCCCGACAGTCAGCATTGACGTCGAGGATCGCAGCCTGAGTGGCGCTAAAACAACGCCGTTTTTCGACCGCGATTAGCACAGTCCATCAAGCCCGCGATGTCCGAGCGGATGTCGTGGGCTTGTTTACGTCCGGGCGCACCGGACAAATCGAGTAACACTAACATGTCAACCAACATCAAACTCGCCGTTCTCGGTGCAGGCAAAATGGGCGGCGCATTGGCGTCGGGCTTCATAAATGGCGGAGTTATACTGCCGAAGAATGTTGTGCTCTACGACGCATTTCCCGCAGCGGCGAAGAAGCTGGCGGGCGAGATCGGCGGAAGCGTGGCCGAAAGCGCCGCCGATGCTGTTCGTGGGGCGGATATTGTGCTGCTGGCGGTAAAGCCGCAGATTATGCCCACGGCGTTGTCTGAGATTGCGTCAGCCGTCACTCCCGACAAGCTGATTATCTCAATTGCCGCCGGTGTCAAGATTGCCAAGATTGAGGGTTGTTTACCAGCCGGTGTTCCCGTCGTACGCGTCATGCCCAACACACCCGCGCTCGTTGGCGCTGGAGCGGCATCGCTGACGAAGGGTTCGTCGGCCACGGATGTTCACCTGGCGACCGCAGAGAAGCTGTTCAGCGCTGTTGGTGTGGCTGTGGTCGTCGACGAAAAGCTTATCGACGCCGTGACTGGCCTCTCGGGATCGGGTCCAGCTTACGCGTACCTGATCATCGAGGCGCTGAGCGACGGTGGCGTCAAGGCGGGATTGCCTCGCGACATCGCGCGCAAACTGGCCGCGCAGACTATGCTGGGTGCATCGCGAATGGTGCTCGAAACCGGCGACCACCCCGCCAAGCTGAAGGATGATGTGACTACTCCCGGCGGCACGACAGCTGCGGGGCTTGCTGCCCTTGAGCGCCACGGTGTGCGGATCGCGCTGATTGATGCGGTGGCTGCGGCTGCGGATCGTTCGAAGGAACTGGGGTAGGGTGCGGCGGCGGTGGCGGCACCAAGCGTCAGCCAACGCTTTCCCTCGCTAACTTATCGGCCCAAATACGTGGCCGCGAATCTGCGGCATTGGTGATTCACGACCGCACGCCCATTTATCGCCGAAGCCACCACGGCTTAAAAGCCATGGCTAGTTATTGCGGAAAGGGTCTCCGACCCACAGGAATGTGGCAAGACACGGCCTTGTTTTTCGCCTTTCTACAGTTGTCTGTCGCAAACAGGATTGGTTTTCCGCTACGCCCACCAGGTAAACTAAGCGCCTCGGCGGATAGTAGAAGGAAATATGACCCACACAGCCCCCCTCAACCTCGATGATTATCGCAACCTTGCGAAAGACCTGCTCAAGCGCCTTCGGAACAATGATGTTGAAGCCAGTGATCGTGTTGTTGCGGTTCGCGGTGAGACTGAAATGGCGGCTTCCGACCTGAAACTCGCCGACGCGCAGTTTGTGGTTGCCCGTGAGGCTGGCTACGCTAGCTGGTACGCACTCAAGCAGCACGTGCCGTTCGTCGAGGCTGTCGACGCGCTCGATTGTGGCGATATCGAGCGGCTCACTCATTTGATCGAACAGAACCAGTTCCTGAAAACTTACCGCTGCACTATTGGCGAATGGTACGAAAGCGGGTATTTCTCGGGCGCGACTCTGCTTCACCATGTTGCGGGTAACCCGATTCGGCGGCCACTTCCAGCGAATATCGTTGCTGTCGCCGCCCTGCTAGTCTCGGTAGGGTTCGGGCAGGAAGCAGCGCAAGAGACCGTCGGGCTCGTGCTGACTAGCAAACAGGCGTCGGAGGCCGAGGTGGGAGCGCCTCTTATCGATGTCCTCGTCGAAGCAGGGGCTACAATCGAAATGGATGACCCTGATCTTCTCAACGCGGCCCTCATGAACCACGCTCCGCAGACTGCCGAGGCGCTGATTGCGCGCGGGGCAGCATTCGATATTCGCCACGCAGCAGGACTGGGTCGAGTTGACGATATCCGCGCCATGCTTGCTGAGGGGATCGGGGTCGACCAAGTGGAGGAAGCTCTGCTCTTCGCCGCCGTTCGCGGAGAGCACGATGCCGCAGCCCTGCTTATCCAGCACGGCGCAAAGGGCGATGTGCTGTTCCCACGCGGCGATGGCTCCCGCACCGCTTTGCACGAGGCTGCGAACCGCGGCTACGGCGGTATCGTCGAACTGATGCTTGAAGCCGGGGCGGATGCTGGCGTCGTGGACACATGCTACGGCGGAACGGCGGCAGGGTGGGCTGAACACGGTGGGTATGCCGATCTCGCAACGCGATTGCGCACGGCTGTCGGGGGCGGATAGGCTTCGCGGTCCCTCGCTTGCGGTCAGGCGCGCTTGTAGTGTTTCATCGTGCGTCGCACTCCTCAATGTCCATCTAAACCACCAAACGTGCGCTACGGTGCAATGTGTTCGCAGGCCTAACGCAAAATGCACCTGCTGCCGATCCCTGTTTTCTGTACTCTGAAAATATGGATTGTAAATATAGAGTAACCGTGTTATAATCTAGAGCATGGAGTCAGTTATGCTAACGAAAGGTCGAACACCGGTCAAGAAGGAGCACGTCGCGGGCGAGTTGCGGCGCCAAATCATTGACGGAAAGCTTCGTCCTGGAGAAAGGCTCCCGACTCGAACTGCTTTGGAAGATACGTTCCAAACGAGTACCGCGACGGTGCAGAGCGCGCTCGATGATTTGGTGCGTGACGGTTTTGTTCGTGTCCACGGGCGTCGGGGAACGTTCGTAAAGGACGAGCTTCCATTCCGGACACGGTATGCTTTCGTTTTTCCTCGCGACCCGGCCAACCACGCGGAATGGCCGCGATTTTTCACTGCGATCGCGAGCGAGGTGATGCGTGCGAACATGGCGAGCGGGATCGAATTACCTATCTATGTTGGCGTTAACGACAAGGACAGCGAAGGGTATCGGAATCTCGCGTACGATATACGTGCTCGCAGACTTGCAGGGGTCGTGTTTGTTGCCGAGTGCTCGTCAATGGCGATGGGATCGCTCATCGGGGACGTTGATTTGCCGGTCGTGAGCATTGCCGATATTCCGGAATTGACGGTGCCCAAGACTTCTTTTGACGTCGAGTCTATGATTGACAAGGCTCTCGATTATTTTCTATGCATCGGAAAGAAGTCGGTTGCGCTCCTTGCGATTGATGATTGGTTGGGTCCTTATGGCGACCATTGGGCCGAAGGTATTCGGATGCGGGGCATGGAAACGCGTCCGTACTGGACACAAACGTTCCACTACACTCTGTCCCGGCCGGCACGCAATTGCGCGAATATGCTTGCTCGCAGTCGGACATTGGAAGTGTTCGACGCTCTATTCATCGCCGACGATAATATAGTCGCGGCTGCGTCTCAGGGAATCGTTGACGCAGGCAGCGAAGCGGTCAGAGGGCTCGAGATCGTGGCGCATTGCAATTTTCCGCTGATCGATAGTCTGCCCATCCCGCTCAAGCGGATCGGGTTTGACTCGCAAATGATAGTATCGAGCTGCATCGGAAACATCAATGCGCGCCGGTCAGGCGGGAAATGGGATTCTCGTATCGAAATTCCAGCACTTTTCGATCATGAGCTGCCGAACGCGCTATTGAACGAAATGACAGTTCACTAGTTTTGTATCGGTCGAGGGGAACGACATGGGATATAGAATGCGTCGCGCTTTCACATTGATAGAACTATTAGTAGTTATTGCTATTATAAGCATATTAGCAGCTGTTTTATTTCCCGTCTTTGCGACTGCACGAGAGAAGGCGAGGATGTCATCTTGCATGAGTAATCAAAAGCAGATGGGGACAACACTGCTTATGTATGCTCAGGACTTCGACGAAGTTATACCGCAGGAGGCTTGGCTCACTGGGACATATACACTCTTCGACAGCCTGGAAACGTACTATGCGGGCAGGGGGCTCGCGAAGAACCCGTTTCTTGCCTGTCCCAGCGATCCGTCGCCGTATAATACGAGCGCTACGGGCCGCTACCTATCGTACGTTGTGAACGCAGTCTATTGGGGCGATTCAAAGCCAGGCGGCATAGGCGGTATATTCAACTGCCCGCTTTCTACCATACAAGAACCTAGCGGCACCGTGTGGGTAGGCGACGGCGGCCCACTTATGGTGTCGTCAGCCATTCAGAATCGATTCCAAGTACCTTGCCTCTCAAATAATGGTCTTGCGGGTTGCAGCCTTGTTCTCGATACGTCTACAGATGTCCCGAAATTGGGCGACGGAAGTACCTCCAACCCGCAAGGTGCATTCTACGGTCGCCATTCCGGCGGCTTAGTAGTCGATTTCCTTGACGGACACACTAAGTGGTTGAGTCTTCAGCAACTGGCTACAAAGAACTCTGTTGGAAACTATCCATATTTCACAACGACGGCTGACTAATGCAGATGAGTTGGTTCCGACGGCGAACCACCGAAAGGATTGAATATAATGCATGCTCGTATTTCTCCCATAGCATTTGGAGCAGCTTGCTTTCTTTGCTTCGTGGCGCTGATATCAGCACATTTCGCGTGGGCAGTCGCACCGATCTATTCCGTTGAGCAGCTACCGATCGACAAGTTCGACCAGTTCCAGACGGGCTCGCTACCCCCAGCGCCATGGACGCGGCTCAAAGTAGTTGAGCCGGGTGTGGATCTCGCACTGCGCCCCGAAGCCGAATCGCCGTTTGTCGGCAACAAGGTGACTGGCAAGGGCCTGGTGATGACTGTATCCAAACCGGGCGGCGGCGCGAACGATGGAATTGAGCGACGGTTCACGCCTGCTCCTCCCGGCGGGCAGTTTCTTGCCTTTGATTTCCAGCTTTCTTCAAACGGCGCCACGGGCAACAAACTCGATTTGGCGTGCGACTTTGTGGATGGCAAAGGTAAGGGGGTTGCGCTGATTATTGAGGCAACGGGTGGTTTAGGGGTCGCAGCTGCTGACGGCTTGCGGCTTGTTGCTAATATTGATGTGGACGTTTGGTACCACGTAACGGCTCAAACAATGGACGACGGAACGCTAACCGTTTCCGCCACTAAGTTCGGCGCGAAATCGCCAGTTGCAACGGTTTCTGGTCTGCGCTTGCCGCCTTCGCAACCGTTCAATACGTTGCGCTTCCACAACACGAGCGGCATGGATCAGCAGGGCAGCTGGATGGTGGACAACGTGTTTACGGCAGGGCAGGTCGACGCGCCTCGATCAGCCTGGTGGCCGTTCGATCAGCTACCGATTACACAGCTTCGCGCATCAGATAAGAA
Source organism: Capsulimonadaceae bacterium (assembly GCA_036504535.1). Classification (GTDB taxonomy): domain Bacteria; phylum Armatimonadota; class Armatimonadia; order Armatimonadales; family Capsulimonadaceae; genus JARLGU01. The sequence continues at coordinate 216,737 of DASXUY010000009.1, read as the reverse complement.
GGTTTTCGTCTACTATTTTCCTATCTATACCGCTGGACCAACCAGCGAGGACCCGTCGCTGTCCTGGTATTCGCGGACGATCATGAACCCGTCGAAATCGAAAAACCCCGAGACCACGGGCACGGAGTTCGAATACTGTCCGCTTCAATATCCGCCGCTACCGAAACTTGCCAGCGATCACGAAGAATGGGTCCGGGCTCGTGAGCACGAGGTAATCCTGGCCCGGCAAATGGGGTGCGATGGGTTTTTCGCGGACCTCCAAGCTTTCCCACACCCTGCGGGTGGGAGCTATTTCAACGAGCAGACGATAGCATTGATGGAAGCCGCAGTCAAGGTCGATCCGGGCTTTAAGATTATTCCCGCAATATACGGCCCGGACGAGAAGAACGCGACCGATGAGACGGCTGTGGCGTTCGCAAACGCGAGTATCGTGAAACGAGCTCTTGGTCAGGCAAGCTTGTACAAGCTTGAAGATGGCAGGGTCGTGCTTTCCTGCTGGTATCCAGAACGTTACCCCGCTACGTGGTGGACTAAGGTCTTTGCCGAGTTCGAGAAGAACGGCACGAAGGTTGCGTTCATTCCGCAATTTAACTCGGTCAGCCATTTGTCCGAGTTCTCTCCGATCAGCTACGGTATGGCAAACTGGGGACCCAGGACTCCGGGTCGGTACGACTGGGTGAAAACGGTGAAGGGATTGACCACCAAGGCTGTCTTTCCAATCGTCGAGCAGGATGTCCGGACATGGGGCGGCTACTGGGAATCCGGAGCGAGCGAATTGCTCCGGGAGCTTTGGACCACCGCAATCGAAGACAATGCAGACTGGGCGTTTATCAACACATGGTCGGACTATACCGAGCAGGCCCAAGCTCCGTCGCGTGCCATCGGATTTGCGCCGTTCGACATCGACGCGTACTACACTCAGTGGTTCAAAACTGGCAGACAGCCGCAGATTAAGCGCGACGTTCTCTACTACTTCTACCGCATTCATCACAGCTCAGCCGTTCCCGCGCACGGCAAAAAATGGAGTCTGATGCAGGCGTGGGGGAAGAGCGGAGCTGTGGTGAAAGACGAAATCGAACTGGTTGCATTCTTGAAGTCGCCCGGCCAACTCCGCATACAGATTGGCGACAAAGTCTACACGAACAACGCTCCCGCGGGCATCACGTCGTTCAAAGCGCCGTTCCTGGCCGGAGAATCTTTCACGCCCGTGTTTACGCTTTCACGCGGCCAAAAGATCGTCGTGTCCCAGCCTGGTCAATATTCAGTGCTGGACAAGATCGAGTTTGGCAACATGTTGTATCATTCAGGAGTGATCAGCCCTGATGCGGCGAAGTGAGGTTATGGTTTCGTCGAATCGACCGCGTCTGCGGTCGGTCCTGGAACATATTGCGCGGTAGCCTGTGAAATGCTTACGGGCGATGCGGCGACGCAAAAAACGGGCCAGCTGAACTCCCCTCCCAGAATAGTTCAGCCAGCCCGTGAACGCTCGCTTTGGTCTAGATTAATCCAGAGAAGCAGGCGTCTACTTAGTTAATACCCAATCAAGGCATAATGTTCCCACAAATATTATTTCCTGGTATTTGTTCTTGGTTGCCCCTGATTTCATACATATACAAATAATTTTAAGTGATCGCGGGAGGCGATTTTTCCGGGGCCGATGCATCGGCAGGGTTTTGTTTGGTCTGGTCGGTTTCCCTGTTCCCAATATCGCACGGCAGTTCCGGCTGACAGCAGCTTTCTACATAGCCGCAATTGCGACATCGCGGCTTTGGGTAGATATCCACCAGTTCCATCGTACAGACTGGACACTTCATAAATCTTCTCTCGACAGACTACGCTCGCACTTGCCCGTTTCCGCGAATAATGTACTTGTAGGTGGTTAGCTCTTCGAGGCCCATTGGTCCCCGTGCGTGCAGCTTCTGGTTCGATATTCCTATTTCCGCGCCGAAGCCAAATTCAAACCCGTCTGTAAAGCGGGTGGATGCGTTCACATACACAGCGGCAGAGTCGACTCCGTCGGTGAATGTTTGCGCGGCGGCGTAGTCTTCGGTGACGATAGCGTCACTGTGGTGTGTGCCATATTTGTTGATATGGGCAACCGCCTCCTCGACGCTTTCGACCACCTTCGCCGAGATGATGAGGTCGTTATACTCCTCATACCAGTCAGCGTCCGTCGCCGGTACCGCATAGGGCAGCGCTGCGCAAACGTCGGCATCGCCCCGGATCTCGACACCCTTGTCGCGTAGCTCCTGACCTGCAACGGGAAGCAGTAGGTTTACAACGTCGCGGTGGATGAGCATACTTTCGGCAGCATTGCAGACCGAAGTCCGCTGAGTTTTGGCGTTGAGAAGGATGGAGATTGCTTTCTTGGGATCGGCGTCACGGTCCAGGTAGACGTGGCAGTTGCCGGTTCCGGTTTCTATCACCGGGACGGTGGCGGTTTCGAGGACAGTGCGAATGAGCGATGCGCCGCCGCGCGGAATGAGGCAGTCGATGACGCCGTTGAGAGTCATGAGGTGGCGTGCCGCTTCCCGATCTGCGGTCTCCACGAGGCTGACCGATGCGGGTGGAAGTCCCGCTGTCGTTAGCGCGGCCTGGAGTGCATCGGTGAGCGCGATGTTCGTATAGAGAGCTTCGCTCCCGCCGCGAAGTACGACGGCATTGCCACTTTTGACGGTCAATGCCGCCGCATCTACGGTAACGTTGGGACGCGCTTCGTAGATGATACCAATGACGCCGATTGGGACCCGCACTTTGGTGACCTGCAACCCGTTCGGGCGGCGAAATCCGCTGAGCACTTCGCCGACGGGGTCGCGAAGTACGGCGACTTGACGCAGTCCCTCCTGCATGTCACGCAGGCGCTTTTCGGTGATCGTGAGGCGGTCGATCATGTTCGAGCGAATGCCCTTGTCGCGCGCCGCAGACAAGTCACGCGCGTTGGCGTCGAATATCTCAGCCTTGCGCGCTTCAAGTTCGTCGACCATCGCAAGCAGCGCTGCGTTTTTGAGCTCGGTGCTCGCGGTGGCTAGTTTTGATGCCGCTGCCTTTGCGGCGTTGGCCTTCGCCTCAACTTCTTTGATCGGGTTCAGGTTCATAGTATGTCTATTTTACCTTCATCGAAAACCCATCGGAGCAGACTTAGTTTCGCGAACTGTCGCATACTAGTCTACGAACGATAGGAATTTCATCTCGAATAATCATTAATAGCGTCGCATAGGTGCTTGACACGGCGGCTATACCGTGATATAGTATGCAGGTACTACATAATAGTATGCAGAGAGTGTTTAGGTCATCCTGAAAATATCATGGTAACGTTAAGTCCCAACAGGCAACTTTTAACCCAACCCGTTTATCGGCGGATCGAAGCTGACCTACGGGGGCGCATTCTAGGCGGCACTTGGAGTGCCGGAGTGCAGTTGCCGTCTCGCGTCGCACTTGCCAAAGAGTATGGGGTGGGGCTTGCAACGCTTGAGCGAGCTATCTCAGCGCTCTTGTCAGACGGAACCCTTACCGCGAGCCCAGGCCAGCGGACAGTGGTCTCGCCTCAGCTCTCTGATCCCGCAGAACACGAGGAACACTCCACCAATTGGGCTTTGCGCCGGGAAAAGACGCTCCTTCCTGATAGCGCAAAAATGGTGATAGGCGTGGTGTCATACGACGCAGACGCTGTTGATGGACCTACTGGGAACATAGAAAACTGGCCCTATCGCACCTTGATAGCCCTCGAGCAGGCAGTCTTGCGTGGCGAGGGCATCATGCTCTTTACTACCCTTAAGTCGGCGACCGGCGGCGCACCCCGATCAATCGACGATGGTGTTCGGGAAGTAATAGAGCAGGGAGCGACGACGGTTGTTGTCTTGGACATCCATGGAACGATAGCGCCATCGGAAATTCGCAAGCTTTCGAGCATCCAAGAGCGCGAAAAAGTCGTTATGTTGCACATCTCCGACAGCGACGGGGATACCAAAATTCCCCATGTGTACTACGATGGCCCCCACCTCGGGAGACAGGCGATACAGCATCTCGTATCAAAAGGGCATCGCACCTTTGCTTATGTATCACCGTTCCGCCTTCAATGGTCGTTTGATCGCTACGAGCAGGCGAAAGCGCAGAGTGTGATCGAGGGCCTGCCCGAAAACTCGGTGACGCCTCTTTTCGGCGATATTGAAGAGAGGCCAGAAGGCAAAGCGGTAGCTGGTTCCATTCAGGTTAAAGCTGCGGAGAAATTTGGAGACACACTCTTCGGTGCTGACTATCCCCGTTGCATACTTGCGGCAAACGATTACATCGCATACGGGCTTATCGACGCAGGGCTCAAGCGCGGATTGCGCCCCGGGCGCGATTACGCAATCGTCGGTTTTGACGACGAAACGCGTTCCCTGCGGTACGGCTTGACGACTTTTCGACCGCCGATTGACGAAATCGGGAAGGAAGCGGCCGTACTGCTTTCCCGACTGTTGCTTGGCGAAGATTGCGAAATCCAGGTGCGGTTGCGTTCGCGGCTTATCATAAGGGCAAGCACTATGAACCTGGTTGCAGCAGTTTAACTAGTAGGGCTGTTTTGACGCAACCATATGCTTATTGGCCGCAAATCGTGCTGCTTAAAACTCGCGGTTCGCTAGGGATCACGCTATCATCGCATCACGTATTAGCGAGAACAGACCCGGCGAAAATTTACTGAAGACCCGCCCATCGTTTATTGGACTATGGCAGCGGAAATAAACGAATAAGGAGACCCCATGAAGAATACAAAAGGATTTACTCTCATTGAATTGCTAGTTGTTATAGCTATAATTGCCATACTAGCAGCAATACTTTTCCCTGTGTTCGCGAAGGCGAGAGAAAAGGCGCGCCAGACGTCATGCGTCAACAATGTCAAGCAAATCATGCTTGCAGCGGCACAGTACTCCCAGGACAACGACGAGTACTTTCCTCCGACTTACCGAAACGATAATGTCACGCCATGGTATGTGATTTTGGATCCATACACCAAGAGCCCAAATTCCTATGTTTGCGCTAGCGACAGCTCAACTGCTGTGGTTAACACGCAGCATGTCAGCTATATCATTAACTGGGCTATAACTGGCTATTTGTCTGCAACGCGAGCGGTTGGATGCCAGCCCGTTTCAAAAATCGTGTCGCCAGCGTCAACTGTGTTGATATCCGACGGTGCTACGCAAGGCGGCACTCCGGCTGCTAATTCAGCCCGTGGTACGGTTGACGAAGACTCCACCCCCAAGCCGGGAGCTTGGATTATGGGTGACCCAACTCCCACCTATCCGTATCGATTCTCAGGCGAATGCCCCTCGTGCACAACTGGCAGCGATACGAACTGGGCTTCGCCCTCGGCGCGGCACAGCGAGTTCAGCACCGTGGGTTTTTCTGATTTCCATGTAAAGGCGATGAAACCCAAAACGTGGTATTACATCAATACACCCTGGCTTGATTACAACACTGGCGGTTGATTCGCGCCAGCCGATTTTACGATTACTACGGGCACATCCTTGCCAAGGATGTGCCCGCCGGTTAATAGACTCAACGCTCCCCCACTAAAGGAAATCCTGTGCCTACACCTGCATCGCTTCACGTGCGCCTCGTCGCTTGTTTCATAGCGCTCGGAATCAGCCTTCCGATATCCAATGCATCGTCGATTGCCAGCGACGTCCCCGGCAACTTGTTTGTTGAGGGTACATCGCCTTCGTTTACGATAACCGCTGAGCCAAATGCATCGTACAACGTGATCGATTTTTGGAGCCGCTCTGTAGCGTCAGGAGAGGTCGCCACAGGATCGCGCGTAAGCCTGCCGAAGCTAAGTCCTGGCTGGTACGCGTTGTCCGTAAAGGATACTCAAGGAACCGTGGCAACGTCGTTCGGGGTGGTATTCGACAGGCACGGTGCCCCGTTGCCCATTGGCGGGCGCATAGCGGCCGATGCTGCCAGCGCGTGGCTGCTCAAGAAAGAAGAGCAGCGGCTGCCGTTTGCCAAGGTCGTTGCAACTGCCGGGATTCCGTGGGTGAGAGAGCGAACGAGCTGGGCGGCTGTCGAGCAAGAACGCGGCAAATTCAACTTCGGCGCGTACGATTCAACGACTCGCACCCTTCATTCGCAGGGCGTCCATGTGCTGCAAATGTGGCACGATTCCCCCAAGTGGGCGCATCCGGGCCGCGCTGGCGCATCTCCGGACGACCTGCGCGACGTTTACAACTGGACAAAAACAGCGTCCACTCGCTACCGCAGCGAGATAGAAGCGTGGGAGGTTTGGAACGAACAAGACGCTACCGGCTTTTGGGCCGAACTTGGCGATCGATTCGCAGCGCTTCAGAAAGCAGCTTACTGGGGAATTAAGGATGGCTCGCCAAAAGCGACCATACTGCTTGGAGGGATTGCTGGTGATCCCGCAAGGATTGCCAAGACTGCCGCATTTCTATCCAATATTTACGAGAGCGGTGTCACTGATTATTACGACAAGTTCAATTTCCACTATTACGATTCCCCGTCTGAATATAGCGACGGTCTCGCTCACCAGCGAACGTTACTCCGTACCTATGGGAATCCGTCGCGGCCAGCCTGGCTCACGGAGGCAGGCATTCACTTCAAGGGCAGTGAGGGGGAGAACAAGCACCTGTTGTCGATGGGAGATCAGAGATCCCAAGCGCTTTTTGTAGGCAAGTCGGCAGCCCTCTCGTTAGCTGCTGGCACCGAACGGCACTTCTTCTTTGTGCTTCCCGATTACCTGGAAGACGGCAATCAATTCGGTGCCTTGAAGCCCGATCTCACACCTTATCCGTCTCTGCTCGCTCTTTCCGCCGCTGCCAACATTCTTGGCGAGGCTAAGTATGCGGGATCCGTGAACGGCCCCGAAGGCGCAACCGTTCTGGCCTTCAGCACGCCGACCGGACCTGTGCTGGCGGCATGGTCTAAACAAGCCACTACGCTTCGATTGCCGCCATCGATTGCGGTCAAAGAGGTGTTGAGCATTTTCGGCGGAACGGCCCATGCGCCGTCCACTCCGCATGACGTCGCCTTATCCGACGAAGTCGCGTACATTCGTACATCAGCCCTCCCGCCGGTGGAGCTTCAGCGATCCGATAAAGTCGCAACGGAGCCTCCTCACCCTTCGCGGACCGTTCTCGCTGGCTTCACTGACCTGACCCAAGACCGCGATCATGGCGCCTACATTTACGAGAGCAAGACGCCGTTCCAACTCACAACGCAGGTGTACAATTTCGACGCGTCGAAGGCTGCAAGTGGTAAGGTGACACTCAATCTTCCAAATGGCTGGACCGCCACCCCTAAGAACATTGCATGCAACATAGCGCCGATGGGACGGGAGGTTTTTACCTTCACAATCAATCCCAACCGGGACGACATTGGCGCACGACTTCGAATAGCAGTCATTGGTGACTTTAGCGGCGACAAACCAGCGCCTTCGGTCAGCTACTTTCGCGTTGAGCCGACCAAAATCCCGGTATCCGCCGCCACAAAGCTCAGCATCCTCCCAGCGTCTCTCTGGGATCACACAGTTGCGCCAAATGGCAACGTGGACGTAACGGACATTCCTGATGGAGTACGAATCGCAGCAACTTTCACTAGCGCTGGTGACAGATGGGTGTATCCAGCAGTAACGTACAAGCCCTATCTGGACCTGTCTCGGTTCGACGGGATCTCATTTGATGTGCGGGGTGAAGCTACGGACCCGCGAACGGTCATTCGTATGATGGTTGTGCAAGAAGGTGGCACCGCATTTATGATGGCGACGCCTCTAAGCAAAGAAACGAAGCATTGCACATTTCTCTTCAGCGAACTCGAATGGGGCAACTTCTCCGCTCCCAGCAAGACGGGCCGTCTAGATCCAAGCCGCATCGAGCAAATCAAATTCGGCGCGAACACGTCTGGCGATACCGTAGCGGTCGAGATCTCCAACGTTAAGTGTGTTGCTTTGCAAGGCGGGATTAAATGATGCGTCAACGTTTGGCTGCTCGCCACGGAGTAGAGCCGCTAGCGCTCACGAGACGGAGAAATAGATGCGAGTTCTGATTGACTATATTCCATTCGACGCCGTTGCGGAGGCGTGGATGGGCGCGCCCGCGTGGCCAGCCTCGTGGATTCGACACCCTGAGGCGGTTGGCGCCGCGCCGTTTGTAGGAGCGTATCGGCTGAGCTTCACCATTCGCGAACCCAAAACCGTGCGGTTCCACGTTACTGCCGACGAGCGCTACGAACTGTTCCTCGACGGAGTGCGGATCGGGCGCGGCTCGGAACGCGGCGATCATGCGAACTGGTATTTCGAAAGCTACGACGTTCCATTCACTAGCGGGGCGCATACTCTCGTGGCGCGGTGTTGGTGGCTTGGCGATCATGCGCCTGGCGCCCAGATTACCTACCGTCCCGGCTTCCTCATGGCGGCGGAGAACGAGCCGCAGGATGTCTTCAATACGGGCCATGCTCCTTGGGTCGCGGCGAAGATCAATGGCTACCAGTTCACGCCGTGCGGGGAAGCGTTCGGCACTGGATCCAAACTCGACGTGGATGGCTCGCAACTGACCTGGGGCGTAGAGAGTGGCGAAGGCGACGATTGGCGGTCCGTTGAAGTGATCCAGCCTGCCCGTAACCAGTACAACAACAACGGTGCCATGAATGTCTGGCGCTTGGCGCCCGCGACACTCCCGCCGATGGTGGATATTGCATTTCAAACAGGAATCGTACGTCACGTTGAAGTGCTTAAGTCAACGCCCGAGCAAGTTGTCGACTTAAGTAGTACTCCCGTAGTGGCTGCCAACTGCGATCCGGGACGCCTGCCCGCATGGCAAAGCCTTGTAACTGGCCTGGGGCATGTCGTCATCGAGCCTTATACGACCCTTCGCGCAATCGTGGACCTCGGAGACTATTACTGCGCATATCCAGAGCTGGAGCTGACTGGTGGCGACGGTGCCGACGTCCGAATCGACTGGGCAGAAGCATTGTATCTGCTTGACGCCCACGACAAGGGACATAGAGACGAAATTGAAGGAAAGCGTTTCTTCTCCGACGGCGTCGGTGATCGGTTTCGCCACGATGGTAACGACCATCGCCGGTATACGACGCTTTGGTGGCAGGCAGGGCGTTACATTCAGTTCACCGTGACGACCGGCAAAGCCGCGCTGACCATCGACACATTTCTGCTGCGGGAAACGAGATACCCGCTACCGATCACTGCTGAATTCGACTGCTCCGATACGCGGATAAACAGCTTAGTTCCTTTAGCGACGCGTGCGCTTGAAATGTGTGCGCACGAAACATACATGGACTGTCCTTACTACGAGCAGCTGATGTATGTTGGCGACACCCGTCTTGAGGTTCTGACTACTTACGCTTTGTCCACCGACGATCGTTTGCCCAGAAAAGCGCTCAGCCTGTTCAATTCATCACGGGACACCCGAGGCTTTACGGCTTCCAGCTACCCTTGCCGCAACCGCCAGGTCATACCGCCCTTCTCACTCTGGTGGGTCGCCATGGTCCACGACTACGCAATGTGGCGCGATGACCTGGCTTTTGTTCGAACGCTTTTGCCCGGGGTGCGGGCAGTTATTGATGCGTTCTTGGGCTACGTCAACGCGGACGGTCTCGTGGAGCGGCCCTCAGATTGGAACTTCGTAGACTGGGTTCCGGCTTGGCGGTACGGTGTACCGCCTGATGCCGACAGCGGTGTGAGCGGCGTTCTCAACTGGCATCTGGTCTATTCGCTGGAGCTTGCATCGCAACTGGAAGCAATCGCGGGATATCCCGAGCTAGCCGCCCGAAACAGTCGCCTTGCGAATGAAATCAGCGCTGCGACGACTGCGGCATTCTTTGATGGTCCGCGTGGCTTGATGGCTGACGACATCATGCATTCGAAGTGGAGCGAACACTCGCAGTGTCTCGCGCTCCTGTCGGGAAGCCTGCCGGAGAACGTTCGCGCAACCATCGCCGCAAGCTTGCCGCATGCGTCCGGCCTTGAAAAGACTACTATCTACTTCTCGCACTACCTGTTCGAAACGTACCGGACCATTGCGCGGCCGGACCTACTCATGGACCGTCTCGACCTTTGGCTCAATCTTGTTGATCGGGGCTTTAAGACAACTGTCGAAGCGCCGGAACCGTCGAGGTCAGACTGTCACGCATGGGGCGCCCACCCCTTGTTCCATTTTCATGCGTCCATTGTGGGTATTCGCCCAGCGGCTCCAGGATTTCGAGAAATATCGATTACTCCTCAACTTGGCTCGGTTCAGCACGTTCGCAGCACATTTCCGCACCCGCTTGGCCCCGTTCACATCGAGATCACGAAAACCGCAGACGAGATTTCTGGGGCTGTTTCGCTTCCCGTCGGCCTCCCCGGCGTTCTGAACTTAGGCACAAAGGCTATCCATCTCGACAGCGGACGCCTGACTGCCTTTGCGGAGCACCTATAGCCGGTCCCATGATCGTGAGACACGTGTCTACCGTGACGCCATCGATCACCCTTGCCAAAACAGACTCGCCGCGAAGCGGCCTATCGATCCAACGGGACATTGGTCCCAGCCGGATAGGCTGCCTCGCGGCGAGCGATCCTTCATACTTCGTTACGTCACTCTACGCTGCGCCACGGCCAGACTTGCGGTCTTCTTCAAGGCCACTATCAGGGGCGGCGAGGTCGCGAGGAGCTATGTGGGCGCGGGCGGCTTCGAATGTGATGCCGGTGATCGCTGGCAGCGCTCGCGCTGGCGCTTCGGCAAGCGGCTCGAACGCGTAGATGTGCGCTTCGGGTGCTCCCCATGTGGATTCGACGACAAGGCGGAGGCCCGTTGTGTTCACTGTGAGGGGCACATTGGCTAGGCGCTGGTAGTTGTTGGTCTCGTGGTGGGCGGTTGTCCACTTGCCGGTGCCGTCGATGGCTTCAAGGCGGTAGGCTTTCACCAGGGTGTCGGGGACGCGCATGTCAGAACCCTTGCGCGGGAATGTGCTCGGCATCGGCTTGACGTGGGCGAGATTGCTGTCAAACACGATCCGCGCGCATTTGACGGTTTGCGCGGTTGGCCAGATGAACTGCACCGATTGCCCAGGTTCACCTGTCCAGCCATGGGATTCGTCAGGGCGGTCACGGTCGAGGCCGTCGACTAATTGCTCGACACCTTTGCCACCGCTGGAGAGTGTCGCCGACTTTGCGAGTGGCGATATGGGGCGCAGGATTCCGGGCAGCCACGCGTCGTCATCCATCAGGCGCGTTTGCAATTCGCGCAGCAGGGGACCGGTGCTAACGGCGCGTGGGTCAACCTTGTGGCTGATTGCGACGGCGGCAGCTGTGCCGACAGCCTGGCCGATCACGGCGCAGGTGGCCATGACGCGGGTGCTCGACAGAGCGGCGTGTGTCACCGAGATGTTTCGGCCCGCGAAGAGCAGGTTGGGGACGTTGCGCGAGTAAAGTGATCGGTACGGTATTCCGTAAGGCGACGGCGCTGGGTGGAATATGGTCGGCTTTCCGGGATAGTAAATGCCTGCGGGGTGGTGGTCGTCCATGGACCAGCCGCCGTAAGCCACGATATCATCGAACTTGCCGCCTTCGCGCACATCGTTCTGTGTCAGGACATGGTCGCCGATATAGCGGCGGTTTTCGCGCTTGCCGGGAAGCGCACCAATCCATTCGACGCCCCAATTGGCGGCTTTCTCCTTGTCGGGAGCAACGTTTTTGGTGTAATCGACCACGCCGTAGACGACCTTCATGAGTTCGTCGCGGATGGCTTCGGCGTCGTTTATGGTGTCCTTCAAGCCGCCGACTTCGATCCACCAGTAGTTGTCACCCCAGCCGTAGTTGCGGTGCGGGAGCTCTTCGGGACAGGTGAACTTGTGCGCCCACGACGGGGCGACGAACAGTTGCGGCTCTTCGGTGCGACGGAACTGGATGAGCAGGGAGTTGCCCATGGTCTTGTTGTCGCCGGTTTCGGGCTCAATATCTTCGTTGAACTCAGAGCGCGCCTCTCGTCCCCGGCGGGATTCTGCGGGGGTGAGGGCTGCTAGGATGCTGTCGCCGGAGCAGTCGATGAACAATTTTGAGCTGATCGTGTGCCACTGCTGGCTGGTCAGCTGCCAGGCTTCGATTTCGGCGATACGGTCACCGTCCATCTCAGCGCCGATACAGCTAGCGTTCATGAAGGCGGTTAGGTTAGGCTGGAAGAAGACCTTCTCGTAGAGCACGCTGTCCCATATTGAGTAGTTGAGGCTCGGGTTGCGGTACTGGTTTTCGAGAAGGATCTCCTCAAGTATGCCCGTTTCCTTGTCGCACTTCCCCTGAGCTCCGCCGATCCACATGCGGATTTCAGAAGACGCGTTGCCGCCGAATACCGGGCGGTCGTGGACAATCGCCGTCTTCGCTCCGTTGCGCGCCGATGCGATAGCAGCGCAGATACCGGCCATGCCGCCACCGATTACGCAGACGTCGAAGTCGTGGGTGAGTCGGGTAAGCGATCTGTTGAACTCGTTCATAATGCTTTACCTCAAGCCGCCGTATCAATTGGCGAATCGACCGACGATTCGTCGTTGGCGACCGTAGTTAGGGAAACTATACCACGATTATTATCTTTGACGATACGTATGGGCAAATTAAACCAGAGAAATTATAGAGCACCGTGGAACACACTGAGCCTCTCAATGTCTTTACGGATTTTGCGTGTGGGCCGCTAGTATTGGCCTTATTGTCGTCCAGCCATTTCTACTATCCGGCGCGCGATGACTTCCGCTCCGTCAGTGCGGAACGCATTGGGGTTCATGGTGACGTTTAGCGCCGAGGCAAGCGCGGTGTCCCATTGCCCGGCAATGAACTCCGCTTCGCTCATTTCAACACGTCCACCCCACAGGTCCATGCCAGCTACCAGAGCGTCGTATTCCACAAAGTCGCGGCGCGGGAGGTGCACTTGCGGAACACTGTTGGCGATACTGTCGGTTACGGTTCCGTAGCCAACCTTCGAGATCACCGCGTCTACTGACGCGACGACGTCGGCGTAGATCCATTGGTCACGGGAGAGCAGGGTGACATTCGTGAGCGGTCGCGGGAGGGCGTCATACGTGACAAAGCGCCAACCTGGGATGCGCTCTACGACGTCCCAGTCGATATCAAGCCCCCACGTACCCATGTAAAGCAAACCAATGTGGAGAGCGCTTGTAGAGATGGCTGGCGAAGGATGACCATTCAGAAACGTGTCGAGTTCAGTCCGCCGCCGTACCCCTTTACGCGCGGTCAGTGGTACATGTTCGACCACCGGGAACGGAAGGGTGGTGGTTGGCGTGTGTAGCCCTGAGATGAGGGCAACGGTTGCCATCCCATACTGGGCCGCGATCTCCGCGAGCATCGATTCATCGGCAGCTGTTTCTACAAACGGCTTGTAGATGTCGTACCAGGTGAAATTGGTCGCGGCAATAGCTGGTATACCCGCGAGTTGAGCTGCTTCCAAGGGGAATGGCGAGATGTCGGTGACGACGACGGAGACTGCGTTGTCTCGCAAGAAGCTTGCCTCGGCAGACAGTATTGTTCGGTTGCGGGCGGCAATAGCCGCGTATCGGTCAAGCGACTCACGCTTGAGGATGGTGACGCTATCGGGTTGCACACAGCCGCAATCATATTCGGCGTGGATGTAGCGAAACTCTCGACCGCGTAGCTCTTCGCGGAAAAGTCGCTCGGGTACCGTCGTCTTAACGATAATCGGCATGTCGGCGGGCAGAGCTTTGAGCACCTGCGCTGTGCGAATTGCGTGCCCAAAGCCGTGCCCGGTAACGTAGTAGCAGAGTGTCATCGTAAAGTATAGCTCGACGTAATCCAGGAAGTAAACATTCGCTCAACAGGTAAAACAATCTAGTAATATTTTTGATAAGACATTGCCATTGAGAGATAACTCTGATATAATATATATATAAACACGATGTTATTAAGAACGACAGCAAACTGCGCAGCCCCGCCAAATATGCTGCATGCATAATTTATCCTATGCACGCCGCATATGCGCATTACGAGCCGGTCAGCCGACCAAAAAGCGACCGATTCTTTGCGCGAAATGTTGCTTGCTGGCAGCTTGGGCAGGAAATTGTGCCGTGTTGGTCGCATTGCTTCTTAAGGCATGCGGCTAAGATCATGCCAGCTGTCAACGAGGCAGAAATCACACTGCGGGCACACAATAGGATTGAAAACAATGGAAAGGCTATGGGCACCCTGGCGAATGGCGTACATTGACAAGAGCGACCTCCCTAAAAAGGATGAGCACCGCTGCATTTTTTGCGACAAGGCGGCTGACGATGACGACCAAAGGAACCTGATCCTCTATCGTGGACGAACAGCCTTTGTCCTGCTCAACTTGTACCCTTACAATAACGGCCACCTCATGATTGCGCCTTACCAGCACACGTGCAAGCTGACTGAGCTCTCCGACGAAACCATGCTGGAAATCATGCAGCTAACGCGCGACGCGCAGTTGGCCCTCAAGGGGGCGTTCGCGCCCGACGGCTACAATGTCGGCATCAATCTGGGGGCTATCGCGGGGGCTGGCATCGCCGACCACATGCATCAGCATATCGTGCCCAGATGGGGTGGCGATTCGAACTTCATGCACGTCATCGGTGACACGAAGGTGATGCCCGACAGCCTGGAGAACAGCTACCGAAAGATCAAGGAAGCGTGGGGGCGAAGTGACGGAGGGTAGCCAATCGAGTGATCGGGAAGCGCGCGAAGAGGCCAAGGAGCGTAAGCGGCTTGAGATTGCGCGGCTGGGCGAACTCGCGCAAACCTGCACGGCGTGCGAGTTGAGCGAGCGGCGAACCAAGGTTGTCTTCGGCGTGGGGAACCCGACAAGCCCTCTGATGCTTATCGGCGAAGGACCTGGCGCTAGTGAGGACGCTCTCGGTGAACCGTTTGTTGGGCCAGCTGGCAAGCTGCTCGATGCTTGCCTCCAACTCGCCGGGATGAAGCGCGAACACATCTATTTGACCAACATCATCAAGTGTCGAGCGTCGGTTGAGCAAAGTGGCCGCATCCAGAACCGCCCGCCGACACCGCTGGAGATCGACACGTGCGCACCACTGTGGCTGCAGAAGCAGATCGATGCAGTTGGCCCACTCGTGATCTGCTGTATTGGTGGCCCCGCGGCCAAGACCATAATCAACCCGACATTTGGCATAATGAGGGATCACGGGCGGTTCTTTGAGTGCAAATATGCGCCTCATGCTATAGCGGCGCTGCATCCGGCTTATATCCTCCGGATGGAGGGAGACGCGTACGAGCGCGGCCGTCAGAGCTTGATTGACGACCTCGCAGCTGCCAAAGAGCGAGCCATCGCGGCCAAGCGGGAACCGTCGCGCACGCTGTTCTAATACATAATAACGAAACGCATCGAACAAGGGGAGAGCACAATGGGTGGATGTATTCGCTGGGATTCGGACAAGCAGTGCAAGCTGTCGAAAATAGATCCAGGGCAGCATAACGGCCTCACCGAAGAGGCTGCGCGAGCGAAATTCGCTGAGGTGAGCGCCGAGTTGGGTGCGCTGCAAGACCTGATGTACGGCGCGTGCATGAACAGCGTACTGCTCGTCTTTCAGGCCATGGACACTGGCGGCAAAGATGGGGTTATCCGCAATGTCATGGGTGCCGTGAACCCGCAAAGCTGCTACGTGATCCCATTCAAGGCTCCCGCACCCGTCGACCTTGCGCACGATTTCCTCTGGCGGATCCACAAGGAGACTCCGTCGCTGGGTCACTTTACGATCTTTAACCGTTCGCACTATGAGGATGTGCTCGTAGCGCGTGTCCACAATCTGGTACCAAAATCGGTATGGAAAAAGCGCTACAAGACGATCACTAGCTTTGAGGAACTCCTGACCGATTCGAATACGATCGTGCTCAAATTCTTCCTATACATCTCCAAGGATGAGCAGGAAGCACGCCTCCTGAAGCGCGAGCAGGACCCGAATAAGTCGTGGAAGCTATCGCCGAACGATTGGCGCGAGCGAGAGAATTGGGACGACTACATGGAAGCGTATGAGGATGCGATATCCAAAACGTCGACCCCGAATGCGCCATGGTTGATCGTGCCCGCCAATCACAAATGGTACCGTGACCTCATTGTCTCACAGGCAATTGTAGAAGCCCTGCGACCGTACCGAAAGCAGTGGCACAAACGCCTCGTCGAGACTGGCGAGCTGATGAAGGCTGAGCTTGCTAAGACGCGTGAGGGCGCGCCAAAGTCGAAGCCTTTGCCGCATGATGCGGTGAGCGGGTAGGTTGGAGTTGGGTGGTGTGGGACAAGATTAGGATGCCCTCTGAGGCCGGGCGGGGCCTTTTTATATCTTCGCTCCGCGAAGGGTGAAAGGCGGTCGGCTTGAGTTGACGGGTGTTAAGCCTGGATGGCAGCTTCGCGCTATTGTAACAATGACCTTAGTTAAGATTTGCAGCATAACTAATATAGCGGATGCGCTCTCGGCGGTTGATGCTGGGGCGGACTATCTGGGCTTCATTGGAGTTCCGAACACTCCGCGCTATGTCACGCCAGCGCAGTATCATGCGATTGCGAATGAGTTGCCGACTGGCGTTAAGCCAGTTGTTGTCGTTCGTGATGTCGCTGATGCGGTGCCCTATGGCGCGCCGATCATCCAGTACTATTCCGGCGATACTGCTGTCGTTCCTACCTCAGTTGAGTTGCTTCCCGTGATTCGTCCCCAGTCGGTCGACGATCTTCCTCAACTCCTTGCTGGAGCGCCAACGCGAGCAATTGGCGTAGTGGTGGACGCGTACCACCCGACCAAACTTGGCGGAGCAGGTGTGGTGACCGACTGGAACATCGCCGCCGAAGCCGTTCGCCTTTCGAGCGCACCGATCTTCTTAGCAGGCGGCCTAACTCCGGATAATGTCGCCGCCGCAGTTGCAGCTGTGCATCCCTTCGCGGTGGACGTGTCCAGTGGGGTCGAGAAGAGTCCGGGCTTTAAGGATCACGATAAGGTTGTCGCGTTCGTAGTTGCAGTGAAGTGATCAGTCAATGGCGCATCGTATCTTTTACCTGACGCAGTTATTTGCGTTTCCGAAGCAACGTTTCGTTTAGTTTATGCCGATGTAGGGCAGAACAAGTGCAGTTGGTCGCAGTTGCGGGAAATCAGTCGTAATCGGGGACGTAGCATCTTAGCGATCTCAATTCCACTCGAGGAGGCCTATCATGGCAGTAAGCCCGCCGGGACGGACGAACGAGGTAAGCTTTAAATGGATTTCCGAGGCTTGGCAGCTGTTCTTAAAGCAGCCGACGCCATGGATTATTGCATCGGCAACCGTGGTTGTTTTTGTCCTTGTTATTGATGGCGCACTTTACGCAACCCATCAGCAAATTGACCACGGTGGTTTAGCGGCAGCAGTGACAGGCAGCTTGGTCGCGCCGGGATTGAGCGCAATCCTGTGGCTGGTTATAAATGTAGCCAGCGCTGGATATATCCGAATGGCGGCGCTGCATGTCGCTGGGAAGACGGTCATCCCACAGGATGCTCTCCCAGCAGGTCCGTCCGTCGTTCAGACCGTGCTGTACGCGGTTCTTCTTGGGATAGCGAGTTCTATCGCAGCGTGCTTCTGTCTCGTTCCCGGATTGATCGTGTCGGCGCTCTTTGCGCCAGGTATTGTGCTTGTTTCGCAGGGAATGACGATTAGCGCGGCTGCAAACCAAAGCCTGGCGGCTACCAAGCCCTATTTGCTGCAGGTTACTCTGGTGACACTTGTGCTTGGCCTTCTGGTTGGCATCTCTGGGGTAGTCGCGGGGTTGGGATTGCTATTGACTATCCCGTTGGTGTATCTCACACTGGCTGTCGAGGCGCGCGATCTTTTCGCGCCTCCAATAGGCGAAATCGTCGCTGCGGTAGACACTGGATCGCCAGATTCTGGCAGCGAAATATAGGAACCTGACAAGGCTTTACCGAATGAACCCTACAATCAACCCGCCCGTCGCCCGGCAATATGGCACAGGATGGCTCAACGAAGCCTGGGAACTGTTCAAACCCAACGCGGTGCCGTGGGTGATGGCGGTGATTGCTGCGGTAGTAATGCAGTTTGTGATCGTAATGATCCTCGAGGTCATTATGATCGTGCCAATGACTGTCGCGACCACTCTCATTCACGGCGGCTCGTCCGCGAGCTCCACGCCGTTCTGGATGTATCCGGTAATGGGTCTCTTGGTGCTTATGCAGGCCTATGTTCAGGCGTACTTCACCGGCGGGTTCCTCAAAATGGGAATCGCAGCTATGCGGCGCCAGAATGTTCGGCTAGAGGACCTCTTCACGGCGTGGAACGTGACACTGCCGTTGTTTCTCTATAATCTGATCCTGACCCTGCCTGGGCTCGTAATAAGCGTTCTTGGGGGTTACATTGGAGGAGCGATCTCAGCGAGCACATTCAATTGGGGCCTCATTGGCCTTTTTGTGGTCATGTGGCTCGTGGGAGTTTGCGGCTATACGCTTATCTTGCCGGGTCAGGTGCTTGTTGTGGATGGAGTCCGCATCAAAGAAGCCTATAGGCGGTCGATCTCGGGCATCCTGAAGCACGTTGGACCTGTTACAGTTGTCGGACTGTTGATCACGCTTCTCTACATACTTGGGATATTTACCTGCGGCATCGGCTGGCTCGCTCTGGCACCTGTGACCCTCATCGTGATCGCCCTGGTGGCGCGCGATGTCTGCGACCTGCCGGGAAACGTTGGTCCGGATGAGGTGGTTTACTTCTCGCCTACGGGCGCGTGGCCTCCACCGCCGAGCCATTGGACTCCCGTGCAGACGACTACAACAGATCCGACGGTACCTTCTGGTGAGCCACCGACGTCGTCACCGCTCTCGTCGGAGTTCCCTCCGTCGATGTTCCCTCCCCGAGTGCCCGCCGCTGACTCGGTTTCCGACGAGCCGTTGCCTGACGTTTTGCCGGTTGATCCGCCCAATAACGATGAGCCGCCTACGTCTCCGCCGGCTACAGGTTCCTCTCGTTGATCGGTGGACGGGGCGCGTAGCGTCGAGAGTTATTTGCCGTAGGCTATCCCCGGATCGAGCCGTAATCAATTGCTTCGTAAGCCGCAGTGCCAGCATGGTACAATGATGGGGAACCATGGTCCGTTTTCTCATAGTCGCTCTAGCTTCCGCCGCCGTAATTGTTGGTCTTGTTGTTCCTAAACTCGCTGCTTTGGGACTGACTGCAGGTGTGCTTGTAGGAGCAGCATTCTTCTTTATCGCCATGTCAACAGGGCAGGGGATAGTAAGCGCCAGGTTAGTAAAAGATCGGAACACGCCCAATGATCCTAATGCGTCGATTAGCATGGGGCTTGGAGCGGCAGGAATTGCCTGTAGCGCCTATGGCACCGATCGCTATCCTCACCAATTTCAAATGTTCCTACTTTTTTGCGCTATTGCCGGGGCGACAATCGCTCTTGTGGCTGCATGGAGACATCGAACTTCGAAACAGATCTCCGCACCGGCCCCGGTTGACGGCGATTCGGCATCCTAGAAATCGCACATGGAAGTAACGATCGGCATTAGAACAGATCGGGGCAAGCGCGAGAACAACGAAGACGCTGTTCTGGTGATCCAACCGAAAGCTGGCGAAATCGGCGCTGACGCCATTGTCATAGTCGCCGACGGCATGGGCGGCAGAGCGTCGGGTGAAGAGGCCAGTGCCATGGCGGTCTCGTCCATTCGCGAAACGCTCGTAACGCTACTCAAACCGGGACCTAATATGCCGTCCTACGAGGACGCATTGAGTGCCGCAATGAGGCGGGCAAATTCTGCCGTATTCGAGTTGGCTCAGGCTGGTACAGGCAACAAAGGAATGGGCACCACCTGTGTCGCGGCGGTGCTGGGCAAAGATGGCGCCGTAATCGCTCATGTTGGTGACAGCCGCGCGTATTTGCTTCGCGATGGCTTACTCAGGCGTCTCACTGAAGATCATTCGTACATTCACGATCAAGTGAAATCGGGGCATTTGAGCGACCACGACGCTCGCCACAGCCGCTTTCGCCACGTTATCACTAAAGCAATCGGAATCGACGCGAGCGTCAAGCCTGACGTTCATATCCACCCTCTCGCTGTCGGCGATTCCCTACTTCTATGTACGGACGGCATGAGCAATGTGGTGGACGAAGCTGGGATGATTCAGATCATGTCCCGCGCACGAAGCGCTCAGGAAAGTGTCGACTTCCTCGTAGACGCGGCAATCCGTGGCGGATCAAAAGACAATGTCACCGGGGCGCTGGTGCGCGTCGGTATTCCAGATGCGCCTGGCGCACCCGGTCCGCGCGACGTGTCCAGTGCAGCGGCTTCGCCCGCACCGGCGTCTGAGCCGGTTGTTGCTCCCGCTTCCGAAAAGCGGCCAATACCCCGACCACCGGTCTGGATGCTTGCTGGCATAATCGGAATTCTGCTTGGCGCGTTGCTGGTTTTGCTGATTGTGCTGCCGCAATTGGATCACCGGCCCGCAAAGCCGACCGTAATCGCGCCGGTTACTCGTCCAGCCGATATAGCGCATCTCACGTATGCAAATCCCCGAATCCTGCTCGTTCAGCCAGTCGTCAGTAATCTGATCGCTGGTGGGCCGCAGGGAGTTGTCGTTGCGGAGTCCGAAACTGGCAATCTGCTCTCGATCAACTCGGCGGGTCAGGTCAAATCAGCCGGGAAGATCGATCCGCATGCCAGCACTCCGCGTGATAACCGCTACATTGCGGTCGACGCGCAAGGCTACATATACCTGACGACGCCCGCCTCAAAGCTCATACGGCGAACGGATCCGGACGGCTCGAACGAACTGGCGATCGCTCGCGGTCAACTGACTCGCCCGGAAGCGTTATACGTCGACGCGTCCGGGAACATTTACGTTATCGATGATGGGCGGCTTGAGTTTATCAAAGCCTCTCCACCAACCGCATCCACACCTCGCAAGACGATTTCGAAGCCGTCAACGGGGGCACACTAAGCCGCATGTCTCTTGGAATGCTTGGAAAATACGAGCGGCTGGATGTACTCGGCCATGGGGCATCGAGCATCGTTTATCTGGCGCGCGACACCCTGCTTCGCCGAACTGTGGCAATCAAGGAAATAGCGGCGCAAGGTGAAGAGAAGACACGGTTTCTCGAAGAGGCCCGCGTGCTGGATCGTCTGCGCCACCCCAACATTGTCCGCGTGAATTCCGTCGACACGATTGGCTCTAAAGTCGTCATTGACATGGAGTTCGTCGAAGGTCGCAACTTGCAGGAGATTTTGCGGGACGCTGACGGACCACTTCCGGCGTCGTACGCCCTCGATGTCGCCATCCAGGTGTGCGAGGGACTGGCGTTCGCGCACGCCAACCACACTGTGCATCGGGATATCAAGCCAGCCAACATTTTGATAAGCGGCGATGGTGGGGTGAAACTGGTCGATTTCGGCCTTGCCGAGGTTCTGGGTACGAATTCCTATGCTGGCGGGGCGGGGACTTATGCCTACATGGCGCCGGAGGATTTCGACGGCGATGCGCGTAGCGATGCGCAGTCGGACCTGTGGTCGGTCGGTGTTATCCTTTACGAAATGGTCACAGGGCGGCGTCCTTTCAGCGTGGCCAGACCAAAAGACCCGTTCGCATGGATGAGAGCAATCAGCGAGGAGAATATTCCGCCTCCGAGCACCATCATCGTGGGCCTTCCTGAGGAGATCGACCGTATCGCCCTCAAGGCGCTTGCGCGCGACAAATCGCAACGGTATCAGACGGCAGCGCAGTTGAGTTACGACCTAATGAACCTGCGCGAGACTGCCGCGCTTCCTGGTGAGCCAGCAGTTGTGGGAGATTCGCTTCGAGTGGCGCAGGTCGCGGCCGGTGAACTGCCCAGCAGCCCATCCGCAGGCATCTCGTCACGCAGCAATCCCAGCGTGTTCGAGTCCTACACGTCGGAGTCGCCTACGCTTCTTGGGGCAGGAGACATCGATCAGTTTTTGACGGCGGTAACCGACCAGTGGGACGACGGAAAGATCGCGCTCATATCGGGCGTGCTTGCTCGATGGCTCGTGGATCTAGGTGAGGAGCCGCTTGCGCGAGTGGCGTCGACAATCCAGGCCGACTCGACGACAGACGACGATCAGAAGCTGCGCGAATTCCTCTACAGGGCTGGAGTGGACACCATCGGCACAGCGCGACGGGAAGCGGGGATTGGAAGCCGCTTGTTACGGGCTGGCGCGTACGCGGAGGCAGTGACGCTGCTTCGTAAGGCAATCAACCTCGACCCGAACCATCCGTCGTATTACCTTCTGTTGTCGCGCGCCCTTGCGTCGCTAAACGATTCTGCAGGTTCTATCTTAGTCATTGAATCAGCAATAGAGCGCTTCCCCCGTCACGGGGCTTTGAGACGCGAGTTGCGCGCTCGCGGCGGTGCACGTGCCGCATTGAGCCAGGACAGCGTCGATTTCGGCGTTCTGCGGCAAGGGCAAACCCGGCTGCAGAGGATTCTGCTCCGAAACGTGGGCGATGGGATCTTGCAAGGGCGTGTGGCTTCGCTACCCAGTTGGATACAGATCACGCCGATGACATTCGCAACCCGGCACCGGCAGCCGCTGACTCTCGTGGCCGATGCGGCTCAGCTTATCGATGGACCGGGGCAGTACAGCGACATAGTGGCCCTCGAAACCACGGGTGGTCGCCTAGAGGTGACGGTATCATGCCGAAGCCTGCCCGCGCGGCGTGAGTTCTCTGAGATATACGCGTGGTATCTCACGCTCTTTGGTTTGACGCTCCTGCCACTCGTGGTAAGTTTGCTCGAAACTCTGGTGACTCGTACGCCGACCGTGACGCACCCGATTTATATAGCCGGGTTGATCGTTAGCGGACTCTTGAACGCGTCGCTGCTGGCAATCGCCATTTCCTCGGATTCGGGGTGGGGGGAGCGCCTACTTCCAGCTGTTTCGACGCTGATGGCCCCGCTAGGGGTGGGTCTACTTTTCCGCGCTGTTAATCACTTGTCTATGCGGCATGAGATGTGGCCGGTGGTTGTTCAATGCTTGCTGCCCTGCTTAGTAATGCTTGCCCTTCAAGGCGCGACAATGGTGCGATCGCCGCAATCGGCGGGACGGTGGCAGCTTTGGTGCTGGATACTTGGGGTGACAGCGCTGGCATTGTCTTTTGTGCTTTGGCAATCGCCAGCATGGAATGGCCTAGTGCCGATGGGGCGTTGAGCCTTGCGGGTACAATCGACCTGACCGTTAGCGCTCCGGCGGGCACAATGACTCGAAAGCTTTCGTTGTAATCATGGGCATTTTTGGGCGAAGTAATCTAAGCACCGTAAAGCGTAATCTTGACCCCGTGACGTTGCGGAAGCGGATGGATGAGCGGACTGAGCAAATCTGCCGCGAACATCCCGACGAGGCAAATATAGAGCCGCGTTGGCCGGCACTCATGGCTGTGCTCGCGATAGGTGGCCTCTATTTAGCAATACCGCCGCAACTCGCGCTCGGGCCGAGGTGGCTCCCGCTGCTTATCATTGGCATTTTGATGGTGCCGACCATCTTTACGCATCGGCGGGGTTACTACACGGCTAACCATGTACTGGGCATTGCCGTCTCGTGTGTGAATACAGTATTTATGCTTGTGTCGCTGGGACTTTTGCTGCATGGCCTTGTTCATGGCGCTGAGAAACCCGCGCAGATGCTTCGCTCGGCTGTGGCGCTTTGGACGACGAATGTACTCGTTTTCGCTGTTTGGTACTGGCGCCTCGACGCTGGCGGTCCGCACATTCGCGACCGCTTTGTGGGGCATCACCGGGGCTCGTTTCTGTTCCCCCAGATGACAATGTCGTCGGAAGAGCTTGAGCGGCAGGGGATGTCAGGGTGGTCGCCTGGATTTGTGGATTACCTGTTTTTGGCGTTCAACACGAGCACTGCTCTCTCGCCAGCGGATACGGCTGTACTGGAGCCGTGGGCTAAGATTTTGTGCATGGTGCAGTCAGCGATCTCTCTCTCGGTGATCGCTTTTATTGCGGCCAGAGCTGTCAATATTCTATAAATAAACCGGAAGTTATCAATGCTTAAGGGCGGATTTTTTAAGAACGTATTTCAGAAGATCGACCAGTTCATCACCGGTCGTGGTCGAAAGATCGACGAGGAGCTCTACGAGGAGCTTGAGGAGTCGCTGATCGGCGCCGACCTTAATATCCACACCACCATGCGGATCATGAAGACCTTGCGTGAGCAGGTCCGCGAGCAAGAGGCCAAGACGGCCGACGATGTGAAGGATATCCTTCGCGAAGCGCTCGTCGAGGCGATGATCGCTGGAGACGAGGGCTACTTCTCGCCGCTTAAGACTGCCGCAAAGGCGCCTACGGTTTACCTCGTGGTTGGCGTCAATGGCGTGGGCAAAACGACCAGTATCGCCAAGATGGCGTACCGGTTTAAGGCGGCTGGCAAGGTTGTTGTGCTCGCTGCCGCCGACACGTTCCGCGCTGCGGCCATGGATCAGCTACAGATCTGGGGTGACCGGCTCGGCGTCGCGGTGGTGCGCGGCAAGGAAGGCGGCGACCCGGCATCGGTGGTGTTCGACGCGATCCGGCACGCGCGCGCTATCAACGCAGACTACATCATCTGCGACACTGCGGGACGCCTCCACACGAAGCTTAACCTCATGGAGGAGCTGAAAAAGATCAACCGCGTCATCCTTCGCGAGCGTGGCGGCGGCGCAGCGGACGAAACGCTGCTGGTACTGGATGCGACCACTGGCCAGAACGCCATTCTGCAGGCGCAGGAGTTCAAGAAGGCCGTGGATATCAGCGGCATCATCCTCGCCAAGCTCGACGGCACCGCACGTGGCGGTATTGTGATTACGATCAAGGACGAGCTCAAGGTGCCCATCAAGCTAATCGGCACCGGCGAAAAGCCCGAGGACATGGAAGCCTTCGAGCCGCACACGTTTGTTAAGAGCATTTTTGAGTAGGCTCTTTGCCTGCTTGCTTAGTTTAGGGAACGGAAATCAACACCGATCCCTAGATTTTTCTCATCCCCGCTTGACATCCTCGACAGTCCATGTTATCATTGCTTAACTAGTTAAGTAAAACAGCATGGCAACCATATCCGACATCGCTAAAGCGTCGGGAGTTTCAAAGGCTTCCGTCTCATATGTCCTCAACAATCGTCAGGGATCAGTAAGCGCCGAAACGCGCGAACGAGTCCTGCAGGCGATGCGCGATCTCAACTATCGCCCGAGCCCGCTCTTCATGCGCAAGCACGCTAAGAAGACCGAAGTGCTTGGGGTGGCGTTCACGCATCCGTCGCTTACGATGCTTACCGACCATCCCTATTTCTCGCTGATCCTCGACGGCATCCTGACAGCGACGACGGCGATAGGGTGGGACCTGATTTTGTTTACAACGTCGCGCTGGAGTGATTTTCACAAGGCGATGCGATCAAAGTGCGACGGGCGCTGCGATGGCGTCATTTTGGTTGGGCTCGCGGAAAACACGGGACTCGTCGAAGTGTTCAAGGAGCGCGGAATGCCGTTTGTCTGCGTGAACATGGGAAGCGATATCGATGGCGCGACGACTGTGGATGTTGACAACGAAGCAGCTGCGAAGACCATGACGGACCATTTGATATCGCTCGGTCACCGCAGGATTGCGTTTCTCGCTGGCCAGCTTGCCTACCCGAACGCGGTCGCGCGGCAGAATGGATACATGACCGCGATCGCGGGCGCTAATATCCCGTTTTGGCCGGACTATGTTCCAGCGGGCGGCTTTATGTACGAGTCTGGATATGATCGGGCGATGAAGCTTCTCGATTTGCCGCCGGGTGACCGCCCCACGGCGCTGTTCTGTGCCAGCGATGTCATTGCTTTCGGCGCGATGGCGGCAGTCAAGGAGCGCGGGCTGACAATCCCGGGTGACATTACTGTCGTTGGCTTCGACGATATCCCAGGCGCCAAAACCTGCGAGCCACCGCTTACGACGATAAAACAGCCTCTCGCAGAACTGGGCAAGTCAGCCGCCGAAATGCTGCTTAGGCATATCGATGGCGTAACGGATATGGGCGAAACCATTGTGTTGCCCACATCCATGATACGCCGAGAAACAGACACGGCACCCAAAGCTACGGTTTGACGGCATAGGAGTGAGAAATAAGACGATATGATCACGAAACGCGGATTTACATTGATTGAGCTTCTCGTTGTGATAGCTATTATAGCCATTCTTGCAGCTATACTTTTCCCAGTCTTTGCTACGGCTCGGGAGAAAGCACGGCAGACCACGTGCGCGTCGAACATGAAGCAGCTTGGCCTCGCGTTTGTTCAATATACGCAAGATTACGACGAGGATTGGCCGGTTGGAAATCAATCCAACGGTGATGGCTCAGGCTGGTACGACTCGGTATACCCGTATGTTAAGTCTTCGCAAGTTTACGATTGTCCCAGCGATCCGACCGTGGGCAACACGACGTCGCCGGTAATATCCTATGGAATGAACCGTAACCTTACGCGTGTTGCCGAAGGGGATAGGAATGCGACGCCAGCAAATGGCGGAACCGGGTCAATGGCTGGCAAGTTTTTGATTATCAGCTCGTTGGTCGCTCCAACAAAGACAGTGATGCTGTTCGAGGTCCAAGGACTGGTAGGATTTTTCTCAAGCGGACGTGAGCAGAAGTCATTTAGTGCGTATGGACCGACTCAGACGAATGCAAAGTATATAAACGCTTTCAATACGAGTTTGTTCTACGCCACTGGCCTCATGGGCACGCCCGCTGAAAACGGCAACAACTACTATTCGCCGACCGGTGCGACGCCGGATGGGGGGCGTCATTCAACCGGCGCAAACTATTCGTTCTGTGATGGGCACGTAAAGTGGCTCATCGGCGGCCAGGTTTCGCCTGGCGCGAACAATAACAATACGAACTGCCCGCAGAACGCAATCAATAACTATGGGTCTGTATGTACTGGAATTGCCGATGGGTTTGCCGCAGGGACGAGTAACATCAATTTCCCGGCGACTTTCAGCGGTAGGTAAGTATGAAGAAGTACCCACTTAACTATTTCGCAGCTTTTGCTTTGACTGTGATCGCTGTTTCCGGGCCGAGTTCGTCTGCTGCAGTCAAGCCCTCGTCGCTCTTCACCGACAACGCTGTCTTGCAGCGAGGTGTTCAAATACCAGTCTGGGGTACGGCTGATCCGGGTCAGAAGATTACGGTTGCGCTTGATGGTCCCAGTATGACGACTACTGCGGATTCGTCGGGAGCTTGGTCCGTAAAGCTTCCCAGTCACACCGCGGGCGGGCCGTTCACGCTTACCATCGCAAGCGGCTCTGAAACTGTCACGTTGAAAAACGTGCTTGTCGGCGAAGTGTGGCTGTGCGGCGGCCAGTCCAACATGTTCTATCCGTTGAACGGCTTCCCGAACAATCCGCTTACGCGGGCGGCTATCCCTCTTGCGACCGACCCGCTGCTGCACATCGCGGTCGTCGCACCAACAATCGGCGATACGCCGCAAACTTCGGTGGCGGTATCGTGGCAAACAGCTACCCCGGAAACGGTGCCTACCTTCTCGGCTGTTGGCTACTTCTTTGGCCGCGACCTCCGGAAAGCGCTAGGTGTGCCCGTGGGGCTCATCGAATCGTGCATCGGAGGCACATCGGCTGAAGCTTGGGTCAGCCGTGAAGCTCTTCAGAACGTGCCGTCACTGAGTCATTACCTATCCGAGCTTGACGACTACACCGCGAAATACCCCGCTCAGTTGCAAAAGTACAACGACGCCAAAGCGGTCAACGATGCCGCAATGGTTAAGTGGAAAGCTGAAGCTGACGCCGCTAAGGCCGCCGGATCGCCTCCACCGCCCAACCGACCGCGCTGGATCGCGCCGCCGCTTGAGCCAGCCAAGGTCTTTAATGTTTCAACGCGTCTTTTCAATGGCATGATCTCGCCGCTGATTCCGTACGGGATAAAAGGTGCCATCTGGTATCAAGGTGAGGCGAACTGGAACCAGGGGTGGGACTACAAGACGCTACTGCCGACGTTGATATCCGACTGGCGAAACCGATGGGGCGAGGGCGATTTTCCCTTCCTGTATGTGCAGCTTCCCGGATTCAACGCTGTGGTCGATACTCCAGGGACCAGTTGGTTCGCTGAGGTTCGCGAAGCTCAGCGCCTTACGCTCGCGGCGTCGCCAAACACAGGGATGGTGACGATTAACGATCTTGGCGACCAGAAGGACATTCACCCGTACCGCAAGGAACCGGTCGGCAGGAGGCTCGCCCTTGCCGCTCGCGCCGTTGCCTACGGCCAAAAGGTCGAGTATTCGGGGCCAGCTTTTAGCAAGCTAGACATCGAAGGCGCTAAGGCAATCGTGACGTTCACTCACGCCGATGGGCTGCACACCGAAGCTATCCACGATAGTGCTGATGACGGTCCGGTCGTTGCTCCCGCAGACAAAGTCACGGGGTTTGCCATAGCAGGGACCGATTTGAAGTACTACGCCGCAGAAGCGGTCATTCAAGGTGTAACGGTCATACTCACGAGCCCCAACGTTCCCACACCAGTCTCCGTCCGATACGGGTGGGCGCAGTATCCACTGGCGAATCTGGTTAACAGCTCAGGGCTGTGGGCGTCACCGTTTCGCACCGACAGCGCGACATTCATCTCAGCGCCAAAACAGGTACATTAGTCTCACGCTCGCATGCGCGGAACCAAAGCTGCGGCAGAATCGCCGCCCCGACCGGAAATAACCCAATGATGCAACTCTTCCGTACGTCTCTTCATGTCGCTGCAGCTATGGTGGCTGGCACCGCAACTCTCGCCGGTTCCTTTGCCGACACGCCTAAGCCTGTATTCGCCCCGTTCGTGATTCCGTGGGACGATTCTGCTCCCGGGACCGCGACAGACATGTCGTTCCTCAATGCAAAGCCCGCTGGTATCAACGGCGCTATTGTCGTTAAGGACGGCCACTTCGTTGAGAGCAAGACTGGCGCTCGTGTTCGGTTTGTCGGTACCAACTTTACGTTCGAAGCCAATTTCCCACCCCACGACGAAGCCGACAAAGTGGCTGCCCACCTTGCCAAGCTCGGCATCAATATCGTGCGGATCCATCATCACGACCAAAACAATCGGCCACTCTGGGACCATTCGGCACCAGGTACCACCAAGATGTCGCCGGACGGCCTTGATCGTTTGGATTATCTCATCGCCGCGCTGAAGCGTAACGGCATCTACGTCAACCTGAATCTTCATGTAAGCCGACAGTACTCGCCCGCCGACGGTTTCCCCGAGTCTGTATCGCACATGCCGGAGCCCTATGACAAGCGGATCGATAATATTGATCGCCACATGATCGACCTGCAAAAGCAGTTCGCCAAAGATTATCTCGACCGCGTCAACCCGTATACAAAACTCAGCTACACGGCAGATCCCTGCGTGGCAGTCGTCGAGATCAACAACGAAAACTCGCTGGTCAGCTGGGCGGTATCTGACCGCAACAAGTTTTTCCAGGCGCTTCCTGAGCCCTTCCATACCGATGTTGAAATGAAATGGAACAGCTGGCTCGCCAAGAAATACCCGACGCATGCTGCTCTCCTGAAGTCGTGGACGCCGACCGCAACACAAACGGCAACGGCCGACGCGCTCTCGTCCAAAAATCATTGGAGCTTTGAAGATGCCAGTAAGGTCGGCGCGATTACGAAGCTCAGCGATGGCTCGTCGTCATCAGCTCCCGATGTGCTTATCGTGTCTCCACAGAAAGATGATCAGGCTTGGCACGAGCAAGCAGCGCTCCCTAATCTCGACCTCGTCGAAGGTGCTCAGTATGTTGTTTCATTCCGCGCGAAAGCTGACAAACCCCGCGAAATCAGCACGTACGCGGGAGTTGGCGTCCCCGACTGGCACCATGTAGGCCTCGACGTGCGTGCTAGCCTGGGGACCGACTGGAAGGAGTTTCGCTTCATCTTCGTTCCTCAGAGAACCCAAGCGGGCGTAAATCGCTTGGTATTCGTTGTCGGTGGCGATACCGGAAGCGTTTGGCTAAGCAACGTAAAGATCACGCCAGGCAACAACGCCTCCGTACTTCCTGACAGCCAGAACCTTGATCGTCGCAGCATAGCGATACCGGTAGACGGGACAGTACCGCAAATTGCCGACTGGGTGCGGTTCCTCGTTGATGCGGAGAAGGCTTACGCGGACGATATGCGGGCGTACTTGCGCAACGATCTTAAGGTAAAAGCCAATATCATCGACACGCAAATGAGCTACGGCAACTCCGCATCGTTTCTCCGCGAGGCCGACAGTGATTTCGCAGACGATCACGCGTACTGGCAGCATCCCCGATTCCCTCACCGGCCGTGGGATGGGGCGGATTGGTACGTGCTCAATACGCCGATGGTCGAATCGTTGGCTGCGGGTGACGGCGGCGAGTTCATGAAGCTAGCACGTAATCGCGTTGCGGGCAAGCCTTACACGATATCGGAATACAATCATCCGGCCCCGAGCGACTTCCAATGCGAGATGTTCCCAGAATTAGCCACATTTGGGGCATTCCAGGATTGGGACATGATTTACAGCTTCGACTATGGTAAGTACGGCAACGAGAAGAAGAACGACCAGATTCAAGGCTTTTTCGATAACGGGCCAAATCCTGCCAAAGCCGCGTTCACGCCAGCTGCCGCGCTTCTCTTCCGCACCGGCGGGTTTGCGCCAGCGGTTGGGGTAA
Organism: Capsulimonadaceae bacterium; assembly: GCA_036504535.1. Lineage (GTDB taxonomy): Bacteria > Armatimonadota > Armatimonadia > Armatimonadales > Capsulimonadaceae > JARLGU01. The sequence continues at coordinate 186,070 of DASXUY010000009.1, read as the reverse complement.
CTACTCTTAAGCTTGCAGCTGACGCACCTTTCACCGGGAAACCGATGAACGAGCTATGGAAAGACGTTGGACTTGATAAGCCAGACATGTTCGCGTCTCGCATCCAAAGTATGGTTGCTTCGGGTGCTGTCGCGTCAACCATTACGAAGTCAAGAGTCGGTGTTCCGGGAGGGGGATCGATTACGGTTACGAAGCCGCCAACGGGTGCGGTGTACGTGGCTGCCGGGGCGAATGGCGTCGCGCTGGCGGGTTTCGTCGGCGGGCGAACCTTGCAGGCGGGACCGTTAACTTGCGCGTTTGAACCATTCGGAAACAGCTTCGCGGCCATGACTGCGACATCGGTCGACGGCAAGCCCCTTAGCCGATCTGGGAGGGTTCTCGTGACAGTAATGGGCAAGGCCGAAAACTCTGATATGGTATGGAACGACGCGCGAACAAGCGTCGGACGGAGTTGGGGGCACGGTCCAGTGCAAGCCGAAGTGATCGCCGGCAAGCTTACGCTGGCTAACACTCGCATCAAGCATGCGTGGGCTCTGGATCCCACCGGGGCTCGAAAGGCCGAGGTGAGCGTTACCGTATCAGAGGGCGGTGCGGCAGTTACTATCTCACCCGAGTTCCAGACTGTGTGGTACGAACTTGCGGAGTAGATGCCGGAGTCACGAAATGGCCCAGAGAGCAATCTCTGGGCCATTTTTCATGCTTATGCAGATATTGAAAAATCGACCTGAAGCAGGCAAGCTTAAAAGCCGATAGTGTGTGTATGGCTTACCGGCTCGAGAGAGCACCCGTTACAACGAAGTGACGAAACCACGGTCGGCTGCGGTTGCTTGCCTCAACGGCGAGGTTAGGCAACCGAATGAAAGTTGACGAAGTAAACAAGCGGGATGTCGTTATAGGCTTCCCGTTTGTTTATTCCGCCTTTTAGCGGACGAGCATACTCTCCCAGAATGCCAACCTTAACAATAGCGATACACCGTATCGCATGGACACCGATGTCCAGATGCCGCAGTAAGGAGCCGTACCGTGACGACTACATTTTTGGGAAAAGCGACTTTGTATGCAGTGCTTCTTGGCGCTTTTCTATTGCCCACCCCCCACTCAAACGCTTCTGAAGTTCCCAAGGCCGACCCGAGCTATGCCGCCGTGCAGTCCCTTGCCAACGAGGGCCTTATTGGTGGATACGCCCAGAAGCAAGACGTGTTCCAGTCGAGACTACTGAACCGCTATGAAATGGCCGCGCTCGTCAAACGCGCCGCTGACCGAGTAGCCGAACTTCAATCGTCGCCAGCGGGTCCAAAGCCGTCTGCGCAGGCGTTAGCAAACCTTGCCAAGCTGATAGATAGCTATGCCGTCGAGCTCTCGATTATGGGAGTTGAGACGACTCCGCTTAAGGCGTCCACTAAGGCGCTAGCAGACCAGGTGGCAGCGCAGCAGAAGCAGATTGATAAGCTGGACAAGTCCAAGGTCACATCGGGATTTGGCAGCATTAAATTTGACGGTCTTTGGCAGGTGATGTATTCGAGCGGAGCAGACGTTACCTGCACCGGTGCAAAGACAGGCGCGATTTCGAACACCTTCAGGATCAGGCACTGCGACCTTAAGTTCTCAGGAACCATCGACAAGCAGGCTTATTGGTGGCTACTGTTTGACCCGTCACGTAACTCGAACTTGTCGATCCCGGCCGCACCGGCTACGGTTGCAACAAACACTGTTTCGCCGCTCTACGACTATGTCTTGGGCTATCACGCAGCGCCTAATCTGGATATCGAAGTGGGGCAGCAGAAGCTACCGCTATCGCTTGAAACGCTACGGTCGTCTGGAGCGCTACTGACCTATGACCGGTCAATAATGAACCTCGCTCCCTGGGGCGGCGGCAAGTGCGGCGAATCCCGTGACCTCGGGTTCTGGGTGCGCTACAACAAGCCGAAGACGTTCAGCGGTATCCTTTCGGTCACCAATGATGCTGGCAATCGCCAGGACACGGTGGATGATAACAACTCCAAGGAACTGTGCCTCAACGGGCAGATCCTCGCGGTCAAGAACCTGACGTTCGGCGGTTGGGGTGAGATCAGCGGCGGTGTCGGCGCATCTTATCGCCAGCGGCGACGTGCTGGTGTTGATATCGATTACGTCAACGGCAAGACCGAGTTCGTTGCCGAATATGGCGAAGGATTCGACGGCGACGCGGGCAATCGGCTGAAGAGCCAGGGCGCTTATGCGACGTACGCTTACCAGGTTTCGAAGCAGTGGCAGGGTGTGATTCGTGGCGACATGTTCAACCCTAACCGGGACATGCACAACCAGGAGACTGATCTGACAGTTGGTGTCAACTACTTCATGAACGGTAACAACTCGAAGATCCAGCTCAACTATGTCAACAAGCATATTGCGGGTCCGCTTGGTTCTTCGGCAACAGCATATGGTGCTGCCGCTCAGCCGACACTCGGCGTGTCGCGTTCGATGTATGTGGTGAACGTTCAGCAAGCGTTCTAGCCAGACTCATCGGCACAATCTCATATCGGTTCCCTCCCCAGTCCGCCACCTCGATATCGAGGTGGCGGATGTTTGTGTGCGTGGCCCATCGGGAAAGCTGGGCATGGATGGTCAATGTCAATGAAAAGGGGAATGGAGCAATGCCACGAGGATCTAGCCCGAAAAGAGAGCATGAGTACGAAGAGCTGAAGGAAGAATTCAAGGACGAAGGACGGTACAAGGGACGCGAAGAGGAGGTGGCGGCCCGCATCGTCAACAAGCAGCGGTCCGAACACGGCGAGACGAAGGATGCGAAGGCACGCACCAAGCATTGACAATTGAACAGGGTGGGGCGGAATACGCCCCACCTTACCGTGTAGACATGAACTCCCACGTCACTCCGCTGTAGTGGAGCATCTCTGGAGGTCCTTCGAACGTAACGGTGGTCGCCCATTGGCCGTTCGCGCCTCTGGAGGCAGCAAGTTTGGCCATGCCGTACTGGCCGCTCTCGTAGCCGAACGTGACCCCATCGTCGTCGTAGAGAAGGCAGTGACCGTCTCGTTCGCCATAGTGCCTCGCTGTTAGTGGGAGGCTGTCTGAAGGGGCAGGGGCATGCAGATGTGCTGGGATCATGGGGATGACAGCACCGTCGGGCACGAAGAGCGGGATGATATCGAGCGGTGCGGCTACTTCTATGGTTTCGCTTTCTCCGACGAAGGCGCCGCTATAGAAGTCGTACCACTTGCCTGCGGGAAGGGCGACTGTCCGGGTTTTGGCACCGGGTCGCATTGGCGCAACAAGCAGAGAGTCGCCAAGCATGTACTGGTCGTGGACGACGTGCTTTTGGGCGTCGGCGTACGGGTTGAAGGTGGCGTCAAACTCGCCTCCTTCGGCTCGGGTGATGTCCGCGAAGCCTTCGACAAGCTGCATTGGCCTGATGGGCGGGGTGCCGTCAAAGTGGTAGCGGGCGAAGGTCGTGTAGAGGTATGGCAATAGCTGGCTTCGTAGCAGCATAACGTCGCGTACGGCGTCGGCTCCGTCTGCGAAGGTCCACGGCTTGGTGGAGTGGGCGTATCCGTTGAGCATGGCGAGCGGTGAGAGGCATACCATCTGCATTCGTCGCACCCACTCTTCGGTGGAGTCTGCCCAACGTACCTCCGGAGACCAGAGGACGCCGCAGAAGCCGCTGTTGCAGGTGGCGATGAGGTACTGGTCAAAGTCATATGAGTCGCTATAGAGCACATAGGGCATCGGTGCTGAGCCAGCGTTGGTGCCACGCGCGAGGCCGAGCGTGCGTCTGCCCTGCCTGTGATAGAGATCGAGGATGAGGCGCTGGACGAACAGGCTGTACGATTGGCGAAGGACTTCGGCGTCAACACCCGAGGGGAAGAGGGCGGTGTCGGGCCAGAGGAAGTTGTCGCCGCCATCAACCTCATCAATCTTGAACCCGCCAATCCCCGCTCCGAGGGAGACGACCCGCTCTTCGAGGTGCTTCGCAAAGGCTTCGCGGGCGGCGTCGAGGCTGTAGTCGGGGACGAGGCCGTTCCATACCAGATGGCTGCCAACATATGGGGCAACGTCCGCCGCGAGGGGAGTGCCTGCGGCGACATACGGGTTGAACCAGAGGTTCAGCGATACGCCCGAAGCCTCGACTTGCGTGGCGACTTCGGCAGGGTCGGGGAACCGAGTGGCGTCCCACTCGAAGGAGCACGGGTAGCTGTAGTCGTGCCAGCCAGGTTCGAGCCCGAGCATGTCGAGCGGGAAGCCTCGGTCGGCGAAGGCTGCTATCTCGTCGAGCACGTCCTGCCCGGTGGACAGGGTAGCGACGCGGCTCATAAAGCCGAGACCCCACTTGGGCGGGAGGCAGCCACCGCCGCAGTAGAGGTTGAAGCGGCGAACGGCGTCCATCGGGGTGGGGCCAGCGAAGATGAGGACCTCCACGGAGCTTGAGGGCACGTGGATGTCGATGGTATCTGACGGCGGCACCGCTTGCCACTTGTCGGCTTCGAGGTTGCGGTCGTAGATGGCTGGCGGGCGCTTGGAGTCGGTGCGGGTCGATGTGCCGACATAGAAGTCGAGGTGGCGGGCGCTGTTTACGAGCACACCGTAGCCGAGGCTGGAGACGTAGAACGGTACGGGAGCGTGAGTGCTTCCCGTATGTCCTTCCCAGGCATTGATTCGGAGCTTCTGGACGCTCTGGTTACGCCGAACGGCTTTGAAGTCGAGGCCCAGACCGTAGATTGACTCAGACTCCGCGAGCGGGAAGGTCAGGAAGGTCTTGGCGGTCTTCGCCACGACTCCAATGTCCGCAGGGTCGAGCGGAAAGGGCGCGGCGACCATGGCTTCGAGCGCTGCGACTTTGGGCTGGGTCGCGGCGGCGCTGAGGGGCGTGATTGGGTCGCCTTCTCCGACTGTCAGCTTCCAAACACCGGGTGCGCACGGGTCCCAGATCGGCGTATACGATAGGTAAGCGGGGTTCATGGCCGCCTATTCTAGGTGAGCGGTCGCGAGTCCTCTTCGGCGCATCAACCGATGCCTATCGCATCGGTTGATGATGAATATTCTGGCTTATACGAATCGCAATATTCATTCACGGCACCTTAGGCATATAGCGCACTTTCCTACTAATACATTCTTATTGTACCGCTTGTATCTCAAAATAAGATATCTCTGGCTGATAAATTATCAAGTGTCGTTGATATTTATTTGTCGATTTGAAGCACTGAGACTACAATCCTTTGACATACGTTGCACAGGACTGTATTATCATTAGTGTCAGCTTCTTGCTACGACTTTAGCCACCACAGCGGGGTGTGATTTATGTCTGCCGATTCTCATAACGATCCAAATACGGAGCCTGTTGATCGTCGTCTTTCGCGGCGCGCGTTTTTGCGAGGTGCGGGAGCCGCAGGGGCGGCGTCGGCGCTCGTAGCTGCGGCGGTTGATTCAGCCGATCATGCCGGGGCTGCGTCGCCTGAGCCGCGGCGGGACGATAGCCGGGCGGCTGTACATAAGGGTGAAATCAACCTGACGCTGACGATCAATGGCAAGCCGCGACTGGTGACGGTCGAGCCCCGCACAACGCTGCTGAATGCGCTTCGGTACTATCTGGACCCCCCGCTTACGGGGACGAAGGTTGCGTGCGACCGGGGTACATGCGGCGCGTGCACGGTGTTGCTGGACGGTAAGCCAGTGTATGGCTGCATGATCCTGGCGGCAGATGCCGTTGGGCGTTCGGTCACCACAATTGAGGGGCTCTCACCGGATGGCGAGAATCTGCATCCCGTTCAGGCCGCGTTTGTGGAGCATGACGCGTTGCAGTGCGGATTTTGCACTCCTGGTTTTGTGCTAACGGTGACGTCGGTGTTGAACGCAAACCCGCAGGCGACGGTCGATGAGATCAAGCACGGGTGCGCAGGTAATCTTTGCCGATGCGGGTCGTATCCGCACATTTATGAAGCGGCGCTTTCGGCGGGGAAGACAATGGCGAAGAAGGGGGCAGGAAATGGCTGACGCACCAACAAAACGCCGAATCAAAGTTCCGAAAGTCGTCAATGGGATCGAGTCGATTGTCGAGATCGAAGTCGACGATACGGCTGGGCCACAGTGGGGGAACCGTGATCAGTTCACGCTGATTGGGAAGCGGCTTCCGCGAGTCGATGGGCCGGACAAGGTTACCGGACGTGCTCGCTATACCCACGATGTTCGATTACCGGGATTGCTGTACGGGCGAATACTGCCATCGTCGCATGCGTCGGCGAAAGTGGCCACTATCGATACCAGCGCGGCGGAAGCATTGCCTGGCGTTCGCGCCGTGATCGCGTTCGCCGGGAAGCAACTGCGATATCAGGGCGACCCGGTGGCTGCGGTTGCCGCTGACACGCCGGAGTTGGCGGAGGACGCGATACGCGCCATTCGGGTGAAATATGATGTGCAGCCTCATGTGGTCGATGTCGATACGGCTCTGGCGGCTGGGGCGGCGTCGGTGTATACCGCAGGCAATATTCGGGCGGAGGAGCCTCGTGGCGACGCTGCAGCTACGGCTGCCAGACTTGCTCTGTGCGCAGCGGTAGTGGAAGGCGAGTTTCGCACGCCAATGCAGCATCATTCGTCATTCGAGACGCACGGTGTGGTCGTCGACTATCGAGGCGGGGAGTCGGCAACGATTTACGCATCGACGCAGGGGACTATCGGCGTGGTCGGCGACACGGCTCGCGCACTGGGCCTGGAGCAGGGCAAAGTCGTTTGTATCGTCGAGCACATGGGCGGCGGCTTCGGGGCGAAGAACGGACTGGATCTTCCTGGGTCTATCGCGTGTCAGCTGGCGCGAAAAGTGAACCGGCCGATCCATTTGATGTTGACGCGGTCCGACGAGTTTTTGATGGGTGGGAACCGGAGCGGTAGCCTGCAGCGGTTGAAGCTAGGCGCATCGGCGGATGGGAAGCTGCTGGCGATGGTGGCGGAACAGCATAAGTTGGGCGGACTTGGCGGTGGGTCTCAGCGAAACCAGCCGTTCATGTACAAGGTGGAGACGGTCTACAGGACGATGGACTCAGTCCATACCAATTTCGACAGCTCGCGGGCGTTCCGCGCTCCGGGATGTCCGCAGCCGTCGTTCGCGATGGAATCCATCCTTGACGACCTCGCGGCTAAGCTCGATATGGACCCGATTGCGATTCGGAAAGCCAATATCAGCGACCCTGTCCATTTGCGTCAGCTGGATATGGCATCAGAAGCCATAGGATGGGCAACGGGGCGCAACAAGCGGCCCGGCAGCGGTCAGGCTGGCCCGAAGAAGTGCGGTATGGGGATTGGGATAAGCGGGTGGGGTGGCGGCGGCGGTCCGTCATGCCGTGTAACCGTGACGATCACACCCGACGGCGCGGTTACCGTTGGCGTTGGCTCGCAGGACCTTGGCACCGGGACGCGGACATATACTGCGGCGATTGTGGCCGAGGAGTTTGGGCTACCGATAAAAGCTGTTCGAGCCAATATAGGCGATTCGCGGCTTGGGAACGCGAACGGCAGCGGCGGGAGCACAACTGCGGCGTCGCTTGCCCCGGCGGTTAAAGACGCTGCATTCAATGCGCGGGTCGCGTTCTTCGCACGGGTCGCGCCAGCGCTTGGCGCAAAACCAGAGGAGCTGGCGGCGTCGGCTGGCAAGGTTGTGAGTGCGGATGGCAAGAGCTTGACATGGAAACAGGCGTGCGCGGCGCTATCAGGAACTCCAGTGGTGGCGACTGGGCAGTGGAAGATCGGGTTGTCCGATTCGGGCACTCGCGGTGTGCAGGCGGCGGAGGTTGAGGTGGACACGGAGACCGGCAAGGTTCGTGTGCTGCGTCTTGTCGGCGTACAGGACTGCGGACTGCCGCTCAATCGATTGGCGGTTGAAAGCCAGCTGAACGGCGGCATGATACAGGGACTTGGGTATGCGCTTACGGAAGGTTGTGTTGTTGACAAGGTATCGGGCTTGATGCTGAATACGAACTTCGAGGAGTATAAACTGCCAGGGGTGATGGAGATGCCAGCGTTTACGCCAATCATTGACGACAACGATAAGCGCGGAGTCATCGGTATGGCGGAACCGGCGACGATTCCAACGGCTGGAGTGATCGCAAACGCCATATTTAATGCGTGCGGAGTGCGTGTGAGGACGCTGCCTATCACACCGGACAAGATCCTGGCGGGCCTTGCGGCGAATGCTAAAGCAAGCGGAGGTGCGGCATGAACAATTTTGAACTTGTCCATCCTATGACTGTCGCCGAAGCGAGTCGATTGCTTGTGGAGGGCGGGGACACATCCCATGCTATGGGCGGCGGTCAGGATCTGCTCGGCGTCATGAAGGACTATATTCGGCCCGTCGATCGCGTCGTTGACCTGAAGCGTATCGCCGCGCTGAAAGGGATCAGTTACGACGCGAAGAAGGGGCTGCGGATCGGTGCTCTCGTGACGTTGTCGGAAATCGAACAGCACCCGATTGCGCGTCGCCAGTTTCCCGCGATAGCCGAGGCTGCTCGGTCAATCGGATCGCCGCAAATTCGCAATGTCGGCACACTCGGCGGCAACTTATGCCAGAGGCCAAGGTGTTGGTATTTCCGAAACGAGCATGTAAGGTGTTTGAAAAAGGGCGGCGATAAGTGTTTTGCGGCTCCTGACGATGCTGAGAACAAGTACCATGCTATCCTTGGCGGCGGGCCATGTCACATAGTGCATCCATCGGACCTTGCGCCCGCTCTGATCGCGTTAGGGGCGACCGTTAGCGTCACAGGCGGCACGGCAGGCCCGCGCATTGTGCCGCTGGCCGAATTCTTCACGTTGCCGTCGGAAGGCAGCATTCTGCATGAAACCGTCTTGAAGCAGGGCGAAATAGTTACCGAGACGGTGGTGCCCGTGACGCAATTTGCATCGCGTTCGACTTACATCAAGTGTCGCGAGCGGGAATCGTTCGACTGGGCCCTCTCGTCTGTTGCCATTGCTTTGGATGTTAGTGGAACGACGATACGTGACGTGCGCATCGTTCTCGGAGGGGTTGCTCCTACACCGTGGCGCGCAAAAGCCGCCGAAGCTGCGTTGCGCGGGAAAAGCGTGACAGATGTGGTGGCGATTGAGGCTGCTGCAAAGGCGGCGACGGTGAAGGCGGAACCGCTGGCGCAGAATGAGTATAAGGTTGCGTTGACACAAGCGCTGGTTCGGCGAGCCGCCAAGATGGTCGCGGCCGGGCCGAGGGTAGCGTTTGAAACAGGCGACGGAGGCGAGCCATGGACAGCATAGATGTCACGGGGACGAACTTAGCACCGCAAAGCCCCCTCTGCCGCGAACTTCGGAGCAAGAAGGTACTGACGATGGACACGATCCCAATGTCCGCCGCCGATGTGCGCGACGCAAGCGGACACTGCTGGTGCCGCGTGACCATGCAGCCTGTCGGGCCCGATGGGGAGTTCGTGCATGCCGATGATTGCGTTCCGGGGCGAAGCTGCTACGTATCGCATTTTGACCCAGCGTGACGCTGGGGAGAAGAGCAAGGACTACCTCGCCTGGCCAGTGGACTGGCTCAAGCCCGCCCCTTTGAGTGGGGAGTAAGAGTCGGACTTGGGCATGGCAGTCGCCGAAGCCACCACGCACTGATCGAACACTCACAAAGCCACCACGCACTGAAGTACGTGGTTAGTTATTGCGGATAGGGTCTCCGACCCACAGGTTGAAGACGGGGGAGCCATCATCCGTAGGTTGATCGCCGAAGCCACCACGCACTAAAGTACGTGGTTAGTTATTGGGGATAGGGTCTTCGACCCATAGGATAAAGACGGGGGAGCCATCTTCCGTAGGTTGATAGCCGAGGCCACCACGCACTGAAGTACGTGGTTAGTTATTGGGGGATAGGGTCTCCGACCCATAGGATAAACATGGCGGAGGCGTCCTCCGTAGGTTGATCGCCGAAGCCACCACGCACTAAAGTACGTGGTTAGTTATTGCGGATAGGGTCTCCGACCCATAGGATAAACATGGCGGAGGCGTCCTCCGTAGGTTGATCGCAAATCGACCACGCACTAAAGTACGTGGTTAGTTATTGGGGATAGGGTCTCCGACCCACAGGATGAAGACGTGGGAGCCGTCTTCCGTAGATTGATCGCCAAAGCCACCACGCACTGAAGTACGTGGTTAGTTATTGGGGATAGGGTCTCCGACCCATAGGGTAAACGTGGCGGAGGCGTCCTCCGTAGGTTGATCGCAAATCGACCACGCACTAAAGTACGTGGTTAGTTATTGGGGGATAGGGTGTCCGACCCACAGGATGAAGTCGGGGGAGCCATCTTCCGTAGGTTGATTGCCAAAGCCACCACGCACTAAAGTACGTGGTTAGTTATTGGGGATAGGGTCTCCGACCCATAGGAATTTGGCAGATCATTAGGTCATCTTAGCTTTGCCGCACTTATTCGAAATGATGAAGACGATTCGATGAGCATGGTGTGACTAGCGGCGCGTCCGGTACTAACTGTGGGGTTGCAGCGGATTTAAGCATTCAATTTTGTGGCTTCTAGCGCTGGTTACGAGTCGTTCCATGTTGGCGCTGCGATAGGAACTGTGTGCTCGGTTGCTCGTGTTTTAGCTCACATTTTACGTGCGCGAACAGGTAGTATTTGGCGCTGAGGGGGTAAGATATTCTACAGTTTCGCTAGAGCGAATGAGCACGTTGGAGGCGACCAATTAACAGCTCTCGGCGAGCTCTACTGTGATAATCGCCCGGTAACTCCGACACTGATTGATTGACGAATGAGCTTCGATTCTAACAACCATTCCCACACCGATTTGACTGGTGAAAGTGGCGACCTGCGACTTTTGCCAAATGCGGCCGCCTATCCCCGCCACAGCACCGTTCACGAATTATTCGAGGCGCGGGTAGCTCTGTCGCCCGAAGTGGTCGCGGTAGTTTCCGACGAGTATGAGATTACGTATGCCGAGCTGAATGCTCGCGCGAACCAGCTCGCGCACTACCTTCGCCGTCTTGGCGTAGGGAAGGGCACCGCGGTCGCGATAGGGATGGACCGCTCCCCGGAGTTGGCTGCGGGCGTACTTGCGATTCTCAAGGCGGGCGGAGCGTATGTGCCGCTGGACGAAACGTATCCCCGCGAACGGCTAGCGTTCATGCTGGAGCAGTCGGGCGCGACGGTACTTCTCACGAAGAGCGCATCGGTTGACAAACTGCCCACCGCTGGCATGACAATTGTCGCTGTCGACACTCAGTGGCCGGTTATCGGCGGCGAGAGCGAGGAGAACCCGACTCCGCTTTCTAATGCGACTGATCCTTGCTACATGATCTTCACGTCAGGCTCAACGGGCACGCCCAAGGGCGTCGCTATGCCGCACCGGCCGCTCGTGAACCTGATCTGGTGGCATCTGCACTCGCCTGATGCACCTGGCGGTGGTGAAGGTGGCAGCGCTGGAGTAGCGGCGCGGACCATGCAATTTGCGCCGATTAGCTTTGATGTGTCGTTCCAGGAGATGTTCAGTACATGGGGTTCGGGCGGCACCCTCGTTTTGGTGACGGAAGAGTTGCGCCTCGATCCCGATGCGCTGCTTGGCTATATCGCGCGGCATAGCGTGGAGCGGTTGTATCTGCCTGTGGTAGCTCTCATTCAGCTTGCGGATGCGCATGCAGCAGGGCAGCCTGCGCCTGTATCCGTGCGTGAGGTGATTACAGCTGGAGAGGCGCTTCACGTGACTCCGTCGGTAGCATCGCTGTTTGCGAGTCTGCCGGGGTGTACGCTGCATAACCACTATGGGCCGTCGGAAACACATGTTGTTACCGCGCATGTATTGAGCGGAGACCCAGCAGCATGGCCAGCGCTGCCTCCAATAGGACGTCCGATCTGGAACACGGCGGCGTATTTGCTTGACGCGGATATGCAGGCTGCTGGGGCGGGCGAAGAGGGCGAGTTGTACCTCGGCGGAGAATGCTTGGCCTCTGGATATGTTGGGCGAGACGACCTCACGGCGGAACGGTTTATTGAGATTGACGATCCGCTCGGCTCCGGGGAAAAGCGCCGCGTGTATAAGACGGGGGACCGAGTGCGCGTCGGAGACGACGGCGCTCTCGATTACCTTGGGCGGGCGGATCAGCAGATAAAGGTGCGCGGTTATCGCGTAGAGCCCGGCGAGATCGAGCAATGCCTCCCCAAAATGGCGGCGATCACGCAGGCAGCTGTTGTGGCGAAGGTTCTGGAGGATGGCGACACCGCGCTGGCCGTGTATTTCACGGTCAACACCGCGGAGGCGCCAGCGGTGTCTGAGATGCGCGCGCATTTGCGCGAGACGCTACCGGATTACATGATTCCGGCCATGTTCGTTGCGCTGGAGAGTCTGCCGACTACTCCAAGTGGCAAGGTAGATCGAAAATCGCTGGCAGCACGGCCACTTGAAACTCATGCTTCAACAATTCCGCATGTTCATCGCGGGGCTATTCGACTGGAAGACGCCATCGCTGAAATCTGGCGGGACGTGCTCCATAGCGATTCCGTGGGCTACGATGATAACTTTTTCGAGGCTGGCGGGACCTCCCTACAAGCCGTTCGAGCGTACAGGCGATTAAAAAGCTCGTCGCATTGCGAATTCCCCATTACTATTTTGTTCCAATATCCCACAATAACATTATTGGCAAAATATCTGCGAGACTCCGGCCTGGTCGCCGACAACTCTCATGCGCAAAGTGGCGAGACGCCTCGTCGAGATCCACTTGCTCATTTGAAGAGCCTGCGCTCGCACCGAACACGCTAGTTGCGGTGCCATGTTGTCACCTTTTTGGCGCTTAAACGGTAAAATTCCACTTGAACTTGTAGTGGTTGCAGAAGAACCACAATTTTCCTTGTCGGAATGCTAAATCGCTACCGATATCAAGCACGTGCTGCGGTGCTTATCCCGGCGTAGTGGCCGTATTCGGAGAAAAGCTCCGCAAGAAAAACCCGTACTTCGTCCCATTGATGGTGGCGAGTCGGGAGCCAGCGCCTTGCTGGTGGATTGGGCTTATGAGCGAAACAACGCAAACGCATCGGGAAAGTATCGCCATTATTGGCCTGGCTGGACGTTTCCCGGGCGCATCATCGGCTGACGAGTTCTGGCTCAACTTGCGCGACGGCGTCGAGTCGATTACCCATTTGAGCGACAAGGACGTGCTTGGCGCAGGAATCAGCCCCGAACTCGCTTCAAATCCGGACTACGTCAAAGCGCGAGCTGTTCTCGCAGACGCGGATACCTTTGACGCTCCGTTTTGGGGATTTACTCCTCGTGACGCGGAGATGGCCGACCCGCAGCAGCGTGTTTTTATGGAAATCTGCTGGGAGGCGATGGAGTCAGCGGGCTATGATGTTGACCGTGCAGGTGGCGCTGTGGGCGTATTTGCTGGATGCAGCATGAACACCTACCTGCTTTCGAACCTCCTCCGTGACCGCGCCGCTGTGCAGGATCTTGTCGGCGAATATCAGGTGGGCGGTTATAACACGGTCATTGGAAACGACAAGGACTATCTTGCAACGCGGATAGCGTACAAGCTGAACCTCACCGGCCCAGCGATCACGGTCCAGACAGCTTGCTCGACGTCGCTCGTGGCCATATGCCAGGCGGTGGAGAGTCTTCGGGCAGGCGCATGCGACATGGCGCTCGCTGGCGCGGTGTCGATCAGCTTCCCGCAAGAGCGCGGCTACGTCTACCAGGAGGGCGGGATGGCGTCGCCAGACGGTCATTGCCGTACATTCGATGCAGAGTCTGCAGGAACAGTTTTTGGGTCCGGTGCTGGAGTTGTTCTATTGAAGCGGCTCCATGATGCGACATCGGCGGGCGATAATATCCTGGCAGTGATTCGCGGCGCTGCGCTGAACAATGACGGCTCGAACAAGGTGAGCTATCTAGCACCGAGTATTGATGGGCAAGCTGCGGTAATCGAGATGGCGCTTCGCGATGGCGGAGTGCACCCGGCGACGGTTTCGTATGTGGAAGCACACGGCACTGGAACGCCGCTTGGCGACCCGATTGAGGTCGCGGGGCTGACGCAGGCGTATCGTGCCCTGGGGGCGACGGGGACGCGCTATTGTGGTATTGGGAGCTCGAAGACGAACATCGGGCATCTCGCGGAAGCATCGGGCGTGACGGGACTCATCAAGACAGTGTTGGCGCTACAGCACGAAATGGCTCCGCCGACGCTCCACTACCGAGCGCCAAACCCACGAATCGAGTTTGATGCGAGTCCGTTTCGCGTGATCGACCGTCTGACGCCGTGGCCGCTAGGGAACTATCCTCGTCGCGCAGGCGTGAGTTCTTTCGGGGTGGGCGGAACGAATGCGCATGTCGTGCTCGAGGAGGCGCCTCGCGTTTCGGACGGCGATCCGGGACGTCCGGTGCAGCTACTCGTGCTATCGGCAAAGACGGAGACTGCGCTCCAAGCAATGTCTGCCAGGTTGGCGGATTATTTGGAAGCGAACGCGAGTGTTAACATTGCCGATGTGGCGTACACCCTCCAGGCTGGGCGGAAGCAGTTTGGTCTGCGGCGAACCGTGGTAGCATCGAATTTGGCGGATGCCGTGGCGCGCCTTCGCGAACAGGTTCCAGCTGTTAAGGCAGGTAAAGGCGGGACGGTTGCTTTCATGTTCCCGGGACAGGGATCTCAGGCTGTGAACATGGGGCGCGAGCTGTACGAGAGTGAGCCGACGTTTCGCGCGGACATCGATGCTTGCTGCGAACTCTTGGAGCCGCACCTCGGGCTCGACTTGCGCACCGTGCTTTATCCTGCGCCAGAGCAGGCGGAGGAGATGGCGGCAAAGCTTTCGGAGACGTGGCTGACGCAGCCAGCGATATTTACCATAGAATACGCGCTTGCGATGCTGTGGGTGGAGTGGGGCGTGTTCCCGAGCGCTTTGATTGGACACAGTGTCGGGGAGTATGTGGCGGCGACTCTGGCGGGAGTGTTTTCGTTGCCCGATGCGCTGAAGATACTAGCGACACGTGCGAAGCTGATGCAGGAGCAACCTTCGGGAGCGATGCTGGCGGTGCGTGTACCACTCGGCGAACTCGGCGAGTTTATTGGCGGCGACGTGTCCGTTGCTGCTGTGAACAGCCCATCGCTGACGGTACTGTCAGGGCCGCACGAGGCTATCGCATCCGTCGAGGCGCGCCTTTCGGAGCAGGGTAAGCCTGCGCGACGGCTGCACACGTCGCATGCGTTCCACTCCGCGATGATGGAACCCGCCTTGATGCCGTTTGCCGCGGCATTCGACGGTGTCGAATTGAACCCACCTGCCATCCCGTTCGTCTCGAATGTTACTGGTACCTGGATTACTGACGAGCAAGCGACAAGCCCGGACTACTGGGTGCGCCATATTCGAGAAGCGGTGCGATTTGCGGACGGCGTCGGGACGTTACTGGGTGACGAAACTGCGACGTTATTGGAGGTCGGACCGGGCAATAGCCTCTTAATGCTCGCTCGCCAGTGCATGAATGGGGCGAATCGAGTTGCATTTTCTTCTTGCGATCATGTAACGAGCGAGGGTTCACAAGCCGAATATATAATAAGCGTTCTTGGTAAGCTTTGGGAACGCGGTGCTGCAGTTGAGTGGGACGCGCTCCACAGCGGTGAAAACCGGTGCCGAATTGCGTTGCCGACGTATCCGTTCGAGCGCAAACGCTACTGGGTTGAGCCAGCGAATGTGTACGCAACGGGTGTCCGACAAGCGTAATCGCTGGTCGGTCACTCCAGTGCCAAGCCCAAACCGCCAACAATAGCGCAGACGCTGCTGCGAATTCACGACTAATACTAGCTTTGTCCTTGATTGGCTCAGGCGCGATGGCCTAGCTAAAGTTGACGTATCCACAAGGGCTTGAGACTGGTACCGGCCTAGCCGGAGACATGCTTGCGAGAACTCTACAAATTATGAATGCCAACCCGTCGCCAACTCGTATCGATAATCTCCTCGCCATCATCTCGGAAATCGTTTATGACCTCTCGGGGATAGCGATTACTGAGTCAGACCCCCGCACGTGCTTTTTGGAGATGGGCTTTGACTCGCTGTTTTTGACGCAGGCGGGGCAGGCGTTCCAATCGAAGTTTGGTGTGAAGGTAACATTCCGCGATTTGCTCGATGCGGCAAGCTCTCCGTACGACCTTGCGGCACTAATCGATAGCAAGCTGCCTGTGGATAAGTTTCAGCCAGTTGCGCCCATCCAGGCGGAAGCTGCGCCAGAGCCGCCAGTTGCGGCGACTGAGGCCGTTGCCGACGAGCCGTCGCCTAGTGAGGCACCGTCGCGCGACCAGTCCGCACATATCGCCGTGCAGCAGGCTGCCAATGCGACCGCGTTTCGGCCGGTGGCTCAGCAGCCGCATCAGCCGTCAGGGGCGGCGACTGCGGTGGAGAGTTTGATTGCGCAGCAGTTGCAGATTATGCAGCAGCAGTTGGCTGTGCTGGCAGCCCATGGGTTCGCGACACCCACCAACTTCCCGTCATCGAGCCCGATGCAGGCGATGGGTGCGGTTGCGCCGAGTGGAGTGTCGTCGTACGAAGAGATCAAGCCAGCGCCCGTAGCGCCGGCGCCTGCACCGGAGCCAGTCGTTGCTGCGGCGCCGCCTTCGTCCGCCCCTCCCGCCGATGACCCCGCGCCGAAGCCGGTCGGGGCACATGGACCGTTTCGGCCCATCGAGCGCGGAGACACGAGCGGCTTTTCGACTCGTCAGCAGGCGCATATCGAGCGGCTTATCGCGCGGTATGGGGCAAAGACGCCTGCGTCGAAGGCTTATACGGCCAAGCACCGGGCACATCTTGCGGACCCACGGGTCGTCGCCGGGTTCAAACAAGCGTGGAAAGAGATTGTCTACCCCATCGTGGCCACTCATTCCGGCGGCTCGCGGTTGTGGGACGTTGATGGTAACGAGTACGTGGACGTCACGCTTGGCTTTGGCGTCAACATGCTCGGGCATCGACCAGAGTTCGTGATGCGAGCTATCGAAGAGCAGTTGCATCAGGGCATTGAAATCGGTCCGCAGTCACCTCTTGCTGGCGATGTTGCGCAGATGATCTGTGAGATGACTGGAATGGATCGGGTAACGTTCTGCAACACTGGCTCTGAGGCCGTGATGGCTGCGGTTCGGGTGGCACGCACAGTGACGGGGCGGGACAAGGTCGTTTACTTCAGCGGTGACTATCATGGAACTCACGACGAAGTACTGCTGCGCGCCAACAACATCAATGGGCGCTTGCGGTCGCTTCCCATCGCGCCTGGAATTCCGCGCTCCGCCGCAGAGCAGACTATCATCTTGGAGTATGGGGCACCTGAGTCGCTCGCGGTTATCGAGCAACTTGCCGATGAGATCGCTGCCGTATTGGTGGAGCCGGTACAGTCGCGCAACCCATCGCTGCAGCCTCACGAATTCGTGCACGAGCTTCGTCGGATCACGTCGGAGCATGGGGCGGCGCTGATCTTTGATGAAGTGATCACCGGTTTCCGCAGTCATCCAGGCGGGGCGCAAGCTGTGTATGGTATAAGCGCCGACCTCGCGACCTATGGCAAGGTGATCGGTGGCGGGATGCCGTTCGGCGTGGTTGCCGGTAAGCGCGAGTTTATGGACGCGTTTGACGGCGGCTCGTGGCAGTTTGGCGATGCATCCTTCCCAGAGGTTGGGGTGACGTTCTTTGCTGGCACGTTTGTGCGACACCCGCTGGCGATGGCAGCGGCGCATGCGATGCTGACTTACCTCAAGGAGCAGGGACCGGCTCTGCAAGAACGTCTCAGTACCCGCACGGCTGAGTTCGTGGGTGAGTTAAACCGACATTTTGTGTCGGTAGGCGCGCCGTTGGATATTCCGCATTTCTCGTCGAACTTCTACATCCACTTCGACAGCGAAGTTAAGTATGGCAGCCTCCTGTGGTACCACTTGCGCGAAAAGGGGATACACATTTGGGAAGGGCGACCGTGCTTCCTGTCTACGGCGCATAGCGAAGAGGATATCGCCTATATCACGTGGGCGTTCAAGGCTAGCGTTGCGGAGATGCAAGAGGCGGGGTTCCTCGCGGGGCATACGCCCGCATTGGAGGCCGTGCCGTTTCCCGCTTCTGCGATAGCTCAGGTTACAGCACCACCGGTGACGCCTGAACTTCGGCTTGTGAGCGCCGAGCCGCTCGGCGTGCAGATGGTTGAGTTGCCGGAGCCGCTTGGCGGAGCGCCATACACGCCTGATCCTGCGATCCCCGTCCAGTCGACGCCCGAAGCTCGACCCCGCGTTTCTATGTTCGAGCGAAGGTCGAAGCAGAGCTCGGTTGCCGTGGCGGTTCGCCCGCAAGAACCCGCCGATATGACTAACCGCCTAAGCCTCGCTCCTTCGGCGCTGGAATTGCCTCCGTACGAGCTACCGTCGGGCGGGATTGCGCTCGGGGTAGCGGTGGAAACGCACCGGCCATTGGTGGATGAGAGTGGGGTCGCACCTGACGCGGGCACGGAGCCTTCGCAGGCGTCATTCGGCGTAGTGGCAGAGGAAGGGCCAGCTGCGGTGCTTCCAGAGCTCCCGCTGTCCGACGATCTGGTCATGGAGCCGGAGCAGGTTGCTGCCGAGCCTGTGATTGTTGAAAACGAGGCTGGGGAAGCTGTACAAGAGCCTTCCGTGGCGGAATATGTGAGCGTTGCTGATCCTATAGTTGACGGTAACGCCGATGTTGAGGTTGCGGTTCCTGGCGGCGCAGACGAAATGGTATCGTCTCTCGCTGACGTAGAGCCAATTGTTGAGCCTGCTAACGTGCCGTTCTTTGAGGCTGCTGAGCCGACGCCGGTGGTTGAAACAGATGCCGCGCCGGTTGCGGATGCCTCGACTGAAGTTGACGAGAACCGCGTCGTTGACGCAACCATTGTGGCGACTATTGACGAGATCTCTGGTGATGCGCCCGCGTCGGCCGAGGTCGTGATAACTGAGGCGGTTGTTGTGGAAACGTCGCTTCCTGATGTACCTGCTGCCGCAGCGTACGCGATCAATGTGCCGCTTACCGAGCAGCAGCGCGAGGTGTGGCTAGCGACTCGGATGGGGGACGATGCGTCGCGTGCGTTCGATGAATCGTTAGCGCTTCATCTACGAGGTTTCTTTGACTTTGCTGCTTTCCAAGGCGCGCTTGACACTCTGGTGAGCCGCCATGAAGCATTGCGAACGACATTTGCCTCCGACGGGACATCGCAGACAATCGCCCCGCATTATGAGATTAAGGCGCTGTTTACGGACCTCAGCGATTATGACCTGCTTGAAGGGGAAGCGGAGCTTGATCGCCTGTTGACGGCTGAGTCGGCCCAGCTGTTTGACCTCGAACAGGGACCGCTGTTTTCGGCGCACGTCATACGCATTGACGAGCGCTATCATGTGGTATCGCTTACGGGCCACCATCTTGTACTCGATGGATGGTCGTTTGGGATAGTGCTTCATGAGTTGTCGTCGCTTTACACGGAGCTGACCGGTGGGGAGGCAACTCCTCTTGGTGATCCGATGGCGATGAGCGTTTACGCAGAGGAGCAGGCTGCGTTGGCTCTGCATACCGAGCAGACGCCGGATGAGCGCTACTGGTTGAATATCCTGGAAGGTGAGCTTCCCGCGCTGGAACTGCCGGTGGATAGACCACGCGGCCCCATGCCAACCTATCGCGGAGCGTGCGAGACGCTCCGCATACCAGGTGGGCTATTGACGAGCCTGCGTCAGCTTGGCGCAAAGCACGGCAGTACCTTGTTTGCGACCATGTTCGCATCGTGGGCGGCGTTGCTTCAGCGGTTAACGGGCCAGCAGGATATCATCGTAGGCATTCCGGCGGCTGGGCAGCAGATGCTGGAGAATGACAACCTGATGGGGCACTGCGTGAATGTGCTCCCTATCCGGTTCCAGGGAATGACCAACGTGTCGTTCGTGCAGCATATGCTCGCTACAAAGCGACGCGTGCTGGACGCGATGGACCATCAGTCGGTTACGTTTGGCTCGCTATTGCGTTCGCTGGACGTGGCGCGTGATACGGGCCAATCGGCACTCGTTTCGGCGATCTTCAACATTGATCGGCAGCCAGTCGGGCTTAAGTTTGGGGATTTGGCACTAGAAATCACGACGAATCCTCGCAGCTATTACCAATTTGACATCGGCCTCAATGTCGTCGAGTATCAGAACGAGCTGCTTATCGAGGCAAACTACAATTCTGACTTGTTTGACGCCAGCACTATTCGTCGATGGCTTTCACATTACGAAACGCTTCTCGCGGCTTTGCCAGCAGATCCGTCGCGTTCGATCTCCACTCTTCCGATTTTATCGGACGCTGAATATAAGCAGATCGTGCTTGATTGGAACAACACGGCCACCGATTACCCGAGGGCGACATGTGTTCACCGGCTATTCGAGCAGGTTGCTGCCGCTAATCCGGATGCGGTAGCGGCTACGCTGGGACGGCTGAAGATCACGTACCTGCAGCTCAATGCTTATGCGAATCAGCTTGCCCGCCATCTGCACACGATGGGTATTGGACCTAGTAAGTTCGTTGGAATCCAGCTTGATCGGTCGCTTGAGATGCTGATCGGGTTGCTGGCTGTTCTGAAGGCTGGCGCGGCGTACTTGCCGCTCGACCCTGGCCAGCCTGCGGAGCGCACCACAGAGATTTTAGCTGACGCCGGTTGCGATGTCGTTCTGACGCAACACAACTATGGCGATCAGCTAGGGGTCGCGGGCCGACGGGTGGTTTTCCTCGACACGGACTGGGATCAGGTCATGAAGTACGCGTCAGAGAACCTGCCCTCTGTACTCAAATCCACCGATCCCGTCTACGTGATGTTTACGTCAGGCTCGACCGGCAAGCCGAAGGGTGTTGTCGTTTCGCACCGCGCGGTGGTCCGCCTCGTGCGTTCGGGCAGCTATGTTGATTTTGGGCCAAACGAAGTGATCCTCGCCATGGCGCCATTGGCATTTGATGCGTCAACGTTCGAGATCTGGGGCGCGCTGCTGAATGGCGGTCGAGTTGCGATGGCGCCGCCGGGCAACAATACGCTGCAAGAGATCAGCGAAGTGATCAAGTCAAGCGGAGTTACAACCGTCTGGCTGACCGCTGGCTTGTTCCACACGTTCATTGACCTTTATCCGCAGGGCTTGACGAGTGTCAAGCAGCTTCTCGCTGGCGGCGATGTGCTTTCGGTTAGCCATGTGGCGAAGGCGATGGAGAAGCTTCCGAATGTGAAGCTGGTGAACGGGTACGGCCCGACCGAGAACACGACATTCACAACGACGCGCACCATTGAGCCACCGGATCTGGTCGGAGCGTCGGTCCCGATCGGCTCGCCGCTGCCGAACACGACGGTCTATATTGTGGACGAGTTGCTTCAGCCACAGCCAATCGGTATCGAGGGCGAGCTGCTTACCGGTGGCGATGGGCTTTCCGCAGGGTACCTCAACCGTGACGACCTCACGCAGGAGCGGTTCATTGTCAATCCGTTCAGCAATGATCCAGACTCGCGGCTCTATCGTACAGGTGACAGAGCACGCTGGCTTCCGGACGGGGCTATTGAGTTCCTTGGGCGCAAGGACCAGCAGGTCAAGCTCCGCGGATATCGCATCGAACTGGGTGAGATTGAACAGGCTATCAATCTGTATCCAAATGTGCGTGAGTCGGTCGTGGTTGCCAAATCGGTAGGGGATTCGGACAAGCGTCTCGTGGCATATATTGTCCCGCAGTCACCGAAGGGCATTGTCGACTCGATTGAGCTTCGGGCACACCTCGCAGCCACGCTACCGTCGTATATGATCCCGGCGGCGTTTGTGACACTCCCAGAGATACCGCTGAACACAAACGGCAAACCTGATCGCGCGAAGCTGCCGGAACCGGATGAAGCCCAGAGCAGCGTTGCGACCAGCGTCGATGCTCCAAAGGACGATATAGAAGCGAAGGTGATCGCCATTTGGGAGCGGCTGCTTGGGCGTGGCGGCATTTCACGTGCGGACAACTTCTGGCACCTTGGCGGCCATTCGCTTTTGGCGGTACGGCTGTTTGTGGAGATCGAGAAGGAGTTCGACAAACGGTTACCACTCCCTACGCTGTTCAAATCGCCGACCGTCGAGCTTTTGGCTGATGCCATTCGCGGCCCCATTGCCGTCGATGCTTGGGACAGTCTCGTGCCGATACAGCCCAACGGGTCGCGACCACCGATTTACTGCGTCCACCACATCGACGGCGTAGTGGTCTGCTACCGCGAGCTAGCCCAGTACCTTGGAGAAGACCAGCCAGTCTGGGGCATTCAAGCGCAGGGCCTCGACGGTATTCAAACGCCTGGGACGAAGGTGGAGACGATTGCTGCCAAGTACGTGGAGGACATCATCAAAGTCAATCCCACGGGCCCGTATTTGCTGTGCGGTTTGTCATTCGGTGGTGTGGTAGCATTTGAGATTGCCTGCCAACTTCGCGCCGGTGGTCGCCATGTGGACTTTGTCGGGCTCATCGACACCTATGGGCCTGACTATTTCCGTCAGGAGCCGAATTACGAAAAGGAGCGTCCGCTCTTTATGCGAACTCTTGACCAGTTCCACGCGCTTCGGGGGCTGGAGGGGAACGAAAGGAAGACGTTCCTGTCACAGAAGCTGAAAAACGGTATCAACCGACTCAAGAAAGCGAATGGCCTCAATGTAGTGGCCGACGACGTTAAGGACTATCTACCAGAAGCTTTGAAGGCGATTAAGGAAGCGAACGAAAAGGCGCTACTTGAATACTATCCGAAGGCTTACCCTGGTGAGCTGATACTGTTCCGAGCCGCCGAGCGACTTGATCGCAAGTTCACGGATCCGCTCTTAGCATGGGGAAGCCTAGCTGAGGACGTTATCGTACGTGAAGTGCTCGGAAACCACTACACTATCATTCAAGAGCCGTTTGTACAGAAGCTTGCGCTTGAGATGCGTTTCTGCATGGACACTATTCTTGGAAGTGAGTAGCTTGCTAATTGACGGAGATTGGAAACCGATTGCTGCGCCGCGCCCAATAGGGCGCGGCGATCTGCACTTGTGGCTCGTGCCGATCAATGTAGCGGTGCATGGAGCCGTTCGAGGCTACTTAACGCCGCACGATCAACAGCGTGCTGACCGCTTTGTTCACGACTCTGACAGAGACGCATGGGTGACCGCGCGAGGTGCATTGAGGCATGTCTTGAGCGGATATCTGTCGATAGAACCCTCCGATGTGCGATTTGGTGTGTTGGAGCATGGAAAGCCGGTATTGATTGGCAGCGACTGCGTTTATGAGCGCCTCGCGGCAAAGCATGACGGTTCGTCGGCAAGCGTGCAATTCAACCTTTCGCATACTTCCGGCTTCGCACTCATCGGCGTCACATTGGGCAATCCAATTGGCGTTGACATCGAGAAGATGAACCGGACCATTGATCCCCTCGACCTCGCGCCAGCGGTCTTCGCATCCGACGAGACAGATGCGGTTCGTGAGAGCCATCCCCAGGACCGGCTGCGACGCTTTCTCGAGATATGGACGATGAAAGAAGCATGGCTCAAAATGGTGGGATGCGGATTGGTAGACGATCTCGCGTCGCACAGCATTCTGGCGCCAACGACGCTGTCCGAGTCTTTGCGCCCCGCGTATGTGGCCCGCGTTTCGGCTGGCAGCGATGTTGCGGCTGCAGTTGCGGCGGCGGGGCCGGTGAGCGATGTGAGCCTCTTCGCGTTTAGCCCGATGGGGAGCGCCGCATGATCACCATTGTTATTCCTGCTTACAACTCGGAGCGATTCGTGGGCGATAACCTCGCGTCGGTGGTCGCCCAAACTTTCACGGACTGGGAAGCGATTGTCGTCGACGATGGTTCGTCAGATGGAACAAAAGCGATCGTGCTAGAATGGGCCGCGCGCGAGCCTCGACTGAGACTAGTTGAGCAGGCGAACGCGGGACCCTCGTCTGCTCGAAACCGTGGATTTGCTGAATCCTCGCGAAATTCGGACTACGTGATCTTCCTCGACAACGACGATGTCTGGGAGGAGACAGCACTGGCAGACCTTCACGGTGAGCTTTCGCGGCGCAGCGACGTGGTCGCGGCGTATGGCCTGGCGCGATATATTGATGCGACCGGAGCGTTGGTGGATATCGGCGAGCTGGAAGCCCATCAGCTTCACCGAGTTGCTGTGTCGGACCACGGCGACGGTGGCGCACCTGTGCCTATAGAGGCTCCAACAACATTTGCCGTTGAAGTGGTCACAGAGGCGATTATAACGGCTGGCACCGTGCTAATGAAGCGCGATGCGTTTGAGCGCTCGGGCGGTTGGGCTGTTGACCTACGCATTTGGGAAGATTGGGATCTTTGGCTTCGACTGACAAGAGTGGGACCCATGGCACTGATCGACAAGCCGGTGCTGCGATATCGCCGCCATGATGCGAATTTATCAGGAAGCACAACGTCCCTTGATGTCCATGAACGCTCGGTGAGGTCGCGTCTATTAACGTCTCTAGCGTCGTCGCCCGAGTACCTACGGATTGCAAGGACAGGATCGCGTCTACATCACCACCGGCTTATTCGTGAGCGGTTACTGTGGGCAAAAGGCGACTTAACGCGTGGGGCGGTGATGGGGGCGGCTAAGCAACTGCGTCACGCCGCTCGATTGGCATTTCTGGGACCCGTGCGATAGAGGAGGATGATACTTGTGTAATCTTAATTACACTCCGAAAGTAATTGCAGATCGCCAAAATTAAAACTAGCACTCTTCCCAGGTGATATGGAATATTCTCATTAAGGAATCAATCTTAATTATTCCTTCAACAATCCTGGAGGAGCTGGGAAGATGCGGTTACTAGAGTATACGGTTTGTTTTGTACTGTTGCTACTTTGTCTTCCATTTGCAAGCAGCGCAGCAGAAACAGTCTCGCTTCCATCGAAGCAAATCATAGAGTCCCCCGTTGCACGAACACCATCATTCGCGAAGTATGCTCTTGTTATTGGAGTAACTGATTACGAATCGGCCTCGAGGCTAAGCGTCTGCGGGAAAGATGCCCTGAACTTTGCCTCTCTGCTTAAAACGAAATTTGGCTTTGATGGCGTAATAGTCATGACAAGTGAACCGGGGGCGACCGCCGCTTCACGTCCAACTCAGCGCAAAATCAAAAAGGCTCTTGAGGAGCTTTACACCGGGATCGTTCCTGGTGTCAGTGAGGTTGTGGTTTACTTCAGCGGGCATGGTACGCGTTCAAAGGACCATTCGGGGAATGATGCTGACTGGTTGGTACCCGAGGATGGCGACCCTAAGGATGTACCGGGATCTTGCATAAACTACACAAGTATTCGGGAAAGGCTAGTTACACTCAGACCTAAGCGTGTGTTGTTGGTAACGGATGCGTGTCGTGATTTACTTGGTGCCAAAGGTGTCGGGCCGAGTGGCTTTGGCAAGAGCCTAAGCGTTAGCGAAATTGGTAACGGCATGGCAGAGTTGCAGTCGTGCCAGCCCACGGAATCAAGCTTGGAAGGCGATCCTAGGGACTTCAAAGAGTCTGTATTTACGCATTTCCTCATTCAGGGAATGTCCGGCCACCCCGATGCAGTGTCCGACGATTTGAAATCGGTTACATTTGATTCCTTGCAGCAGTATGTCAAGTTCTCGGTTCATAAATATGCTGCTGGTCTCCACTCTACTCAGACTCCTGACGGTCGCTCAAGCTCTGGTGCGATGGTGATTGCGCTAGTCGATTCTAGTGTTGTCTCGCAAGTTGCGCTCGTCGATCCCCTGCGCAAGCTTCCGAGCATGGATATACCGGCGCTACCGTCCATACGTAAGAATCCGATTGATACGACTGACATGATCTTTATCCCTGCTGGAGAGTTTGTCATGGGGTCAGACCTGCTTCCAGACGCCCTCCAACACAAGGTGCACCTCACGTCATATTGGATCTACAAGGCCCCCGTGACGGTTTCAGCTTACCGCAAATACTGTCAAGTTACCGGTGCAGCGATGCCCGTGGCCCCTTCGTACGGCTGGCATGATGAATATCCCATGACCAACGTGAATGTTCAGCAGTGCGAGGCATACGCAGCATGGGCAGGTGGAACGCTACCGACGGAAGCGCAGTGGGAGAAAGCGGCTCGTGGAACTGATGCGCGGGACTATCCTTGGGGGGCTACGTTTGATGGATCGCGCTGTATTAACTCAGTGGATACTCGTCGAAGCGAACCGGCCGCAGTTGGGCTACGGCTTAAGTCTAGTAGTCCTTACGGGGTTGTCGACATGTCCGGTAATGTGTGGCAGTGGTGCTCAGATTGGTATCAGGCAGATTACTATAAATCTGCGTCGCCCAAAAACCCAATAGGACCGGCGAAGGGAACGTTGCGAGTTTGTCGCGGCGGGTCTTGGAAGTCCGATAGCACTGTAGCTTTTCAAACAGCTTTTCGCAGCTCGCAGCTTGCTACGGCTAATGGCCAGCCCGACACGGGGTTTCGTGTCGTAGTTGTGGACGACGTGGCACGGCAAACTTCGCAGTAAGCGCTTGCGTGAGCATAGTGGATCCGTCGACCCTGGCAGGGTGCAATCGCTTCCTGGAGGCGCCGTTCTGTGAACATTGTCACAAGCACCTCTCTCCCTCTAGCGGCAAATCGTCCGTCATGGTAAACTGTTCGCAGTGGACAGTGATTATCATTGCAAGGCGAACCGTCGCCGCCATTGGAGAGATGTGACCATGCCCCGCTCATCAACGTCGATATTTATCATACTTGTCGCAGTCTTCGCGTCGTTCGCGACATGCGCACTGGCGCAGGACGCCGCTCCGCGTCCGTCGCGCGGGCCGCGCCGAGAGCCCCCGGTAGCAGCGCAGTCGGCGGAGGATGTCGCGAACGTGACGAAGCGCATTATCGCTACGCCGATTTCCGATGCGCCGTCGTATGCAAAATACGCTCTTGTGATTGGTGTCACTGATTACGATTCAGCGTCGAAGCTCACGGTCTGCGGCAAGGATGCTATAAACTTCGCGTCTATGCTTAAGTCTCGATTTGGATTCGAGAATGTGGTCCTGATGACCGATGAAGCCGGGACCGACAAGGCGATGAAGCCGACCCAGCGAAACATCAAGAAGGCGCTGGAGAACCTCTACACCGGTATCATTCCTGATAAGAGCGAAGTTGTCTTCTTCTATAGCGGTCATGGCACACGTGCGCGCGACGTCGGCGGCAACGATGCTGACTGGCTGGTGCCTGAGGACGGCGAGCCTCGCGACGTGCCGGGGACGTGTATCAGCTTTTCGGGGATACGTGAGCGTATCGCAACACTTCGACCGAAACGCGTGCTGTTGATCACGGATGCGTGCCGCGACTTACTTGGAAACAAGGGTGTGGGGTCGAGCGGTTTTGGCGCGACAATCCGCGGCTTGGATTTGGGTCCCCAGGTTGCTGAAATGCAGTCCTGCTTGCCGACCGAAACAAGCTTGGAAGGCGATCCGAGGGACTTCAAGGAATCGGTGTTCAGTCACTACCTTATCAAGGGACTGAGCGGCGACCCGGACGCTGTCGATCCTGACAAGGGGGCGATCACGTTTGACTCGCTCAAGCAGTATGTGCAGTTTTCAGTCCACCTGTACGCGGCGAAGCTCCATTCCGTTCAAACGCCGGACGGACGCGCAACGCTTGGGGGGATGGTTCTCGCTAAATACGACCCCGGTTTGGGAAGTCGGGGCCCGAACCTGAACCCGACGCCCAAACTGCCCAATATCGAACAGCCGATCATGCCTATGGCGCGGATCAATCCGGTTGACGGCGCTGAGATGATCCTGATTCCCTCGGGTAAGTTCATCATGGGGTCGGACACATGGCCGAACGCGCCAAAGCATACCGTGACTTTGAGTAGCTACTGGATCTATAAGAACTTGGTAACGGTCGGGCAATATAAGGCATTCTGCAAGGCGACAAAGCATCCAATGCCCGTCGCACCGAAGAAGTATGTGCCAAAAGATAGTTTCCCGGTAACAAACGTCTCGTACGATGATGCGCTTGCATATGGCGAGTGGGCTGGGGGAACGCTGCCCACCGAGGCGCAGTGGGAAAAAGCGGCGCGTGGCGCGGACGGGCGGGACTTCCCGTGGGGACCCGATTTTGACGGCGACCTTTGCGCCGGGTCAGCTGAGGCGAAGCGCACTTCTCCCGCACCGGTGGGCAGCTTCCCGGCTGGCGCGAGCCCGTACGGTGTGCTGGACATGGCGGGCAATGTTTGGCAGTGGTGCCTTGACTGGTACCAGCCGGACGGATACACGACTTCGTCGCCGAAGAACCCGATCGGTCCTAGTATCGGCGGTGCGCGCGTTGTTCGCGGGGGATCGTGGCTTTCGGACAATGTGTTGTCGTTTCGGACTGCCTACCGGGGAAACCAGACGCCGCCGGAATGGACGGAAGAGAATAAGGGATTTCGGCTTGCCGTTCGGTACACAGAAGGGCAGTAAGCCACCAATTGCGCCTGCTTTTGCCTGATTTGTAATTTTTGCAAAAATAGGGCAGGAGATTTCCAGGCGACGCCGAACATGCTAACAACATCTCGCGCGTGGTCTCGACGTTGGACTTTGATTGGCGGTTATCGCGGAAGCGCAAATCGCAGTTTGGTCCGGGTTAGACCTGGCTGCCGTCCGTCGACGTTATCAACATCGAACCCCCCAGTGCCTGTCGGCGCTGGATTGCGCCAACGCCAAGCGAGACATATCAGCACAAGGAACATTACCGACTACTATGGATACAGAAGTTGATGCGCTTCGGGCGTCAGACGATACTCCCGTAAAGCCACTTCGCGTCGCGTTTATCGGATGCGGCGGCATTGCACAGACCCACATCAAGTACCTCAAGGGCATTCCCGGCGTGTCAATCGTCGCTGGCGCTGACATCCTACAGGGTGCTCTTGACCGCATGACCGAGAAGCACGGCGTCACCGCTGTGTATCTCGACTACAATAAGATGCTCAAAGAGTGCGGCAAGGACATCGACGCGGTGTCCGTTTGCACCCCGAACGGCGTGCACCATGAGGCTGCCCTCGCTGCCCTGAACGCTGGCAAGCATGTCATCTGCGAAAAGCCGATGGCCATGAACGCCAAGCAGGCCAAAGAGATGGAAGATGCCGCTGCAAAGAACGGCGTCGAATTCGTGATCGGTTTCCAGCACCGATTCGAGCCCCGCTCGAAGGTCCTGCGCGACATGATCGCCGCAGGCGCTTTTGGCAAGATCCTTTATGTTCGCTCGCAGGCTCTTCGCCGCCGCGGCATCCCTAACTGGGGCGTCTTCGGTCAGAAGGCCCTTCAGGGCGGTGGCCCGATGATCGACATCGGCGTGCACATCCTGGAAGCCAGCCACTCAATCATCGGTCGTCCGACTCCTGTCAGCGCCACCGGCAACACGTTCACCTTCATGGGCGACAAGCCGTCGGAAGTTGTCAGCCAGTGGGCCGGATGGGACTACAAGACCTACACCGTCGAAGATATGGCCGTCGGCATGATCCGTTTCGACACGGGCACAATGCTGACAATCGAAGCCAGCTTCTGCGCTCACATCGAGCAGGATGTCTTCAACATCCAGATCTTTGGTGAGAAGGGCGGCGCGATCTGGGACGGCACCAAGATCTACACCGACTACAACAACTACATGATCAATGCGACTCCGTCGTTCATCGGAAGCTGGGACATCTGGGAATACAAGATGAAGCACTTCGTTGACGTCGCACGCGGCGATCGCAAGAACGAAGCCCCGGCCGCCGACGGCGTCGCGGTTCAGAAGATGCTCGACGGCGTTTACGCTGCCGCAGAAGCTGGCCACGAAGTCAAGATTGGCTAAGGCTGGGTTTCAGTCACATTGAAAGCCCCCACGTCCACCTGGTTGCAGGAAGGGCGAGGGGGCTTTTCTACGACATTGTTGCAGTTTCGGTGAGGAATTAAGAATGACAAACAAAACGCCCATCCGCATTGCCCTCGCGGGGGACTCGACCGTCGCGGACTATCCTGGTGACGACCCAATGCGAGGCTGGGGGCAGATTCTTCCACGGTATTTCAACACTGACGATGTTATAATTGGCAACTTTGCCGCGGGGGGCCGAAGCACGAAGACATTTATTACGGAAGGTCGCTGGGCGAGCGTGCTGGCGTTCAAGCCGGATTGGGTGTTGATCCAGTTCGGGCACAACGATTCCCACGAGCCTCACCTGCCGGAGTCGACGGACGCCGACACCGAATACGCAGCGCTCTTGCGGCGCTACGTTGACGACACGCACGAAGCGGCGGCAACCCCGATCCTCGTGACGCCGATGCACCGGGCGCGATGGAACGAGACCGGCGTGCACCTCACGCAGGAGCTAGCGCCTTATGCGGATGCGATGCGGCGTGTGGCGGCCGAAAAGGGCGTTGCTCTCATCGACTTATATGCGCTTAGCGAGGCGGCGTTCGAGGAGATGGGCGAGCCAGCGTTAAGCGGGCTACTAGCCGAGCCCTTGAACGACCGCACGCACTTTAATGCGGCGGGTGCTGAATTGTTCGCAGGGATGGTGGCCTCGCAGTTTATGCGCATCGCGTAAACCGCTCACAACAAATAAATAACGCGTATGACCCGACTGTCAATATAGTCGGGTCATACGCACTTTAAGGGAGGCTTACATTTTGATTAATGGGTCTTCAGCCGTTTCTTTAGATAGGCTTCGGCTCTCTTTGCTGCCGCCTTCGCATTGTGACTGGAGTTAAAGAACCTGTCATATTGCTGTTTGAAGACTTTCGTGGCTTCCCGCGATTGTTTCAGCGATTTGAATCGATGGCCTCTCTGAAACTTCCTGACAGCGTAATCTTTTAGCGAGGTATTGGCCGCTTTTAGTCCCGCTCTCGCAGCTTTAATCGGGGCTTGGCTCAGCTTATATTCGCGGTCGTATGCTGTCTTGTATGCTTTCTTTGCGCCAGCTTTTGCCACCGAATTTGGAAACGAGTTATGAATGTACTTAGTGTACTTGGCCCAATCGGCTGTGAATGTACTTGGTTTCGGCGTCGGGGGATTTGCCGGTGCGGGTGGGGCCGGAGCAAGCGGGGCGACGTTGTTTGATGCGATAGCGTCCGGCGGAGCGGGAGCAGGACCTGGCGCAGGCGCTGGTGCTGGTGCCGGGACTGCAGCCGGTGCGGGAGCGGGTGGTGGAACTGGCGCAGGCGCAGGCGCCGGTACTGGCGGTGCTGGTACTGGTACGACTGCTGGTGCAGGCGGTGCCGGTGGGACAACCGGTGGCGCCGGCGCTGGTGCAGGTGGCGCAGGTGCTGGCGGAGCGTCCTGAGGAGGCGCTGCCGGATGGTTCGCTCCGTTAAGCAGAAATGCGCCGCCAATAGCAGCAACTGCGGCAATAGCTGGCAAGCTGTTGGAGCTTGAAGAGGACGACGGACAAGAGCCGGTGGCGGCCATTGTAACATCGCTAACGGGTGCGAGCGAGACGACGATCAAACTTGAAAGCGCTGAGCCGCCCGCGAGAAGAAGTCTTTTTCGGGATATCACCAGTTCAACCTCCAATTCACTTGTTGCTTTCCGCCGTATTGCTCGATATGCCTTACATACGAGACCGTATACGACAGAATTTGCATTTGCATCTTACAGTGATTAGAGTACCTGTATTTACTACGTGAGAATACTTCGTGTTAGATATTTATTATTTGATTCCGAGGTGACTCGCTAGTTCTGCCATTGTTCGCCGTTGCAACCTATGCACAACATCCCTCGCAGTTTCCGCTGTTAGCTTTGCAGCTACCCGCTCGTTGGCCATCGAGAGGACGGCATTCGGTAGCCTACTTACATCCTCCTCATTGTCGAAATCGAACAGCCAATCGCCCAGCCCAATATCGTTCCACATAGTGCCCTTTGATGTTTGCTCGGCCCACCGACATACGATGGCCGGGACGCCGTTGCCGATGCACATGATCGGCGAATGCATTTCGTTGCCAAACAGGCCAGCGCTTCGTACGTACGTTGAAAGCGCTTCGTCGGTGAGCCAGTAATTGGGGCGCCACACGACGCTGGGGCTGACGTCGCCCGGAAGCTGGTCGTAGAGCATTTCACGACCGATCGCCATCTGAGTGCGGTCTTCTGGGCAGATAAGCACCTTGAGCCCCGTCTCGCGAACAACTCGAACGATTGCCTCGCGTAGCGGCGCGTGGTCGTGTTCCTTCATCTCCTGGTTACGCTGGTGTCGCGCCTCGTTAAGCGATCCGTGGTTGTCGAGCAGCCAATAGGGCGTATACCTGAATCGTGGAATACAGCACAGGAACTTGCCCGTTTCAAGGCTATTCGCGCCGAGGAAAACGTCTGCGAGCGCATCGTTGCGCAAATCGGTCCCAAACGCGCCATCTGGTCCGAACTCCATGACGGGACACGTGCACCCAGCGGCCTTTGCAACCGCAAGCGAGACCGAATCGCGGAAGAAGACAAAGCTGGCATCGCTTAATGCCGAGATAGTGGTGCTGAATTTGTCGTCGGCTGGCTGGGGCGTTGCGGAATCCAGCACTGGCGGCGATGGGGGGAGCGTGATGCCGTAAACTCCGTACGGTTTGCCGGTCTGCTGCTTCCAGCGGACTAGGTCTGGTTCGGCGACGAGATACGGTCCAGAACCGTGCAGCAGGAAGTCACACTCATCAAACGCCTGCTTCTCGTCCGCAGCACCCTGCACGATCTTCAAACTGGGAAACCGGGCTCGCAGCATTTCTTCCACACCATTGTCGATATTGCAGGGCCAGAGGCGTACCTCGACTGAAGGCAGGTGATGTTCTAGAAGCGCGATCAAACCGGGAGTGTGAGCGATATCCCCAATATTGACGGTTTGCCATGAGGAGCGCACGAGTAAGCGCGCGGACTTGGCTGACAAGGAAGCGTCGGTGTTCATCGTGTCGATCTCCAAAAGGTACTGTATGTGCGAGGCGTGATCACAAACGACCGAGGTGTTTTGCTGCATTGTTATTCCATGCGCATACCATTTGGACCTTCGTATCGATTACAAAAAGTGTGATAATCGGCGAAATATTTCACTTCCTCTTCATGTGGGTATACGTATCCTTAGTTAGTGAGGAATTTCCAAGTGACCAAGCCACGTAAGCTCGTTATTACCCTCGTTGTACTCGCCGCAGTTGTGATAGTTGCCGTATGGATGACACGCGGATCGCAATCAACATCCACAACGCAATACAAGTTCGCCAAGGTGACGCAGGGCGATGTCGAGAAGACCATCTCAGCGACAGGCACCTTACAGCCCTGGTCCACTGTAGACATCAAGTCGAAGGCGGGTGGGCGCGTTAATTCTCTGCTTGTTGACGTTGGGTCCGTGGTCGCGAACAACCAGATCCTGGCAAGAATTGACCCCTCTGACACGCAACTCGCCGTTGACACCGCGCAGGCGAATATCAACGGTGCTCTTGCACGTACGAGGCAGAGCGTCGACAGCTACCAGCTTCAAGTGGAACAGGACCGGATCGCCGTGACAAGTGCGCAGTCCGCGCTGGCTGCAGCGGTCGCGGCGCGCGACAATGCCACAGCGAAACTTCACCAAGCCGGAATTGAGTCCGCTGCTCAGCCCGATGTAACTTCAGCGTCGATAGCTCAGGCAGCGGCAGGAGTGGACCAGGCACTGAAGCAGCGGGCCGCGCTTGATTCGACCAATACGCAGGACCTCGCTTCGGCTCAGGCTGCGTACGATCAGGCTGTCGCGAACACGGTCAATTCGAAGGCAGCGTTGACACGTCAGAAGTCCCTGCTAGAACTTGGCTACGTGGCGCAGCAAACCGTAGATGCCGCCCAGGCATCGTATGCCGTGAATGTATCCCAAACCGAGTCCGCGAAGGCGCGCTTATCTACAATTGCCGCGCAGCACCAGTCGAATGCTGCGGCTCTCGATGCCGCAGTGGCCCAAGCGCGAGCCTCGCTGCGCTCCGCACAAGCGTCCGGTGTGGTGGTCGGGTCGAAGCAAAGCGGTGTCGTACAAGCCAAGGCGGCGCTGGCGCAGGCCGCAGCGCAGGTGAAAACCGCGCAAGCGGCGCTCAATGAAGCGAGGGCGAACCTCGCCAACGATCAAATCAAGAAGGAAGATATAGCGGTCAGCCAGGCATCGGTATCCGCCAATCAGGCGTCACTGGTCAACGCGCAGACAACGCTGACGCAGACTGTCGTACGCTCACCGGCGGCTGGTGTCATCCTGGTTAAGGATGTATCCGAAGGCACCATCATTACCTCAGGCATCTCGGCAAACACGACTGGCACGACGCTGCTCACTCTGGGCGACATTAGCCGCATGTATGTAAACGTCACCGTCGACGAAACGGACATTGCGAGCGTGAAGCCTGGCCAAGATGTGGAGGTAGAGTTTGATGCGTTCCCGGATAAGCCGTTTGCAGGCGTCGTGACGCGTATCGATCCACAAGCAGTGGTCGTGTCCAATGTGACTTCATTCAATGTGCGCATCGAAATCGACAACAAGACGAAATCGTTTAAGCTGCTCAGACCCGGGATGAGCGCGACATGCAATTTCTTGATCGAAGTCAAGCGCGGCGTGGTGAGCGTTCCGGCCCAAGCCGTCCAGACTGACGACAAGGGGACATATGTGCTCGTAGCGGCGAGCGGCCAGCCCAGTGGCGATGCGGCGAGTAAAGTCTCTCGCCGTAATGTGGTAATCGGTCTCGAAGGGGACGACAGTGTCGAAATCGTCAGCGGACTACTCACCGGTGACAGCGTGGTAACGCAAACCATCTTGCCGACGCCTGCCACGGCACCGGCTGGCAAGAGCGCGATCGGTGGAGGAATGCCTGGACCGGGCGGATCGGGTTCGCGGAGGTCGGGTAAATGAGCGCGGTTCCGGTAGACAATACGACCGCGTCAACACAGGCCGCCGATGACGCTGCAAGCGCGTCGATTGGGTGGGGGCAGGCGATTGCCGTTAACTTCACGATGGCGCTACGGGGCGTGGGGGCAAACAAGCTTCGCGCTTTCCTGACGGTATTGGGCGTCGTTATCGGCGTCGCCGCCGTGATTGTGGCAGTCGCGATTGGGCAGGGATCGCGTGCCGCAGTGGCCGAGAGCCTGAAGCGTCTCGGTACAAATACGCTTACCGTGCTGTCGGGGCAGATGCGCAGTGGTGGAATAGGTCTTGGCGCGGCGTCGATGGTGTCGCTTAAGCTGGCGGACGCGGACATGCTGCTCAAGCAGTGCCCGTCCCTCCTAAGCGCCTCGCCGCAAGTCAGCGGTTCGGCTCAGATCAAGTATAAGGACGCGAACACCAACACGACCGTCAGCGGCACCGGACTCGATTACCCTTCCATCGCCAACCACAACATTGCCTCCGGCCGGTTCTATACAGCGAAAGAGCTTAAGTCGTATGCGCGCGTCGTAGTGCTAGGGTCAACTGCGGCGACCAATATTTTCGGCCAGCAGACGCCAGTAGGGAAGCATATCCGGGTCGCCGGGCAGAGTTTCTTGGTCATCGGGCTACTGAAGACGAAGGGCGGAATGGGGTTTCGAAATCCTGACGACGGGGTTTACGTGCCCGTGACAACTGCAATGCGCCGATTGTTTGGCGTGCAGAACATTCGGGAGATTAACTGCCAGGCTCGTTCGGAAAGCGAAATGAAGTCGGCTCAGGATGAGATCCGCACTGCCCTGCGGAAGGCTCACCGTCTGTCTGACACGCAGGACGACGACTTCACGATAATGAATCAGGCCGATCTTCAGGAAGCGCAGAACCAGCAGCAGGACACGTTCGCCTCGCTCATCACCTATCTTGCAGTCGTGTCGCTCCTCGTGGGCGGTATCGGCATCATGAACATTATGCTGGTTTCGGTCACGGAGCGAACCCGTGAGATTGGTGTTCGCAAGGCTATCGGCGCAAAGCGTCGCGACATTTTGCTTCAGTTCCTGATCGAAGCGCTTCTGCTGTCGCTTGTGGGAGGGCTGCTCGGGGTGGCGTTCGGCGTGATCGGTGCGAAGCTTGTGGCGCTCAAGAACGGCTGGAACATCGTGCTTGCCCCCGAAACACTGTTGCTCTCGTTCAGCTTCTCGGCTTTTGTTGGCATCTTCTTCGGCTTTTATCCGGCGCTGAAAGCGTCAAAGCTGCATCCAATCGATGCGCTGCGATATGAATAGGCAACTATGAGTGAACCACTAATCGTCGTTAAAGACCTAACAAAGACATATGTCATGACATCGGGCGAGGTCCATGCTCTCCGCCATGTCAGTCTGACAATAGAGCGCGGAGAGTTCGTTGCGATTATGGGCCCGTCAGGGTCGGGCAAGTCGACGTTCATGAACATCGTAGGTTGCCTCGACAGCCCGACGTCAGGCTCGTATAAATTAGGTGGGTCCGAGATTGCAACGTTAAGCGACGACGAACTCGCGGATATCCGAAGCAAGCGGATCGGATTCGTATTTCAAACGTTCAACCTGCTCGCGAGAACGACGGCTCTGCAAAATGTGGAACTGCCACTGTTCTACACGCGCACCAAGGACCGCGAACGCCTCGCAACCGCCGCCCTCACTGCGGTTGGGCTTGGCGGCCGCATGGACCACGTCCCAAGTCAGCTTTCCGGCGGTCAGCAGCAGCGTGTCGCCATTGCGCGGGGCTTAGTGAACAACCCGGCAGTGCTGATGGCAGATGAGCCGACCGGTGCCCTCGACACGCGCACCGGCGAGGAGATTATGGCGATTTTCCAGGAGCAGAACCGTGCTGGGAAAACGGTGGTTCTGGTCACCCACGAGCCCGACATCGCAAAGCACGCTAAGCGCATCATTCGATTCCGTGATGGGCGCGTGATTGCCGACGAACTTGTGGACAGCCCGATTGACGCGCAGGCAGAACTCATTAAGCTGGGGCCTGCGGACGATGACGACGCCAACGAGGCTGTAGCGCCAACAATGGCAAGGAAGAACTGATATGAGATCTGTAGAATTTAAAAGGTGGTCCCTGGATTGCCGTCGCGTTATTGCTGTCTCGCTCGCGAGCGCATTCGCAGCGGGTGGTCTGGCACTTGGCACGCATACGGCCATCGGAGCTCCGGCCACGCCCGTGGCCGTACCTTCGCCGCTATCGTTGGATAATGCCGTTGCCATCGCTCTTCGCAACGCGCCAACAATAGAAGCCGCCAAGGCGCAAGTTGCGCAGGCTGATGCACTGAAGCAGCAGGCTCAGGCTGGTTATTACCCATCGGTAACGCCAAAGTACTCGTATCAGAATCGTCGCCAGACGTTGGGCTCGGGCAATTCGACGCTTAACGGCTCCGGGCTGTCGGTAACGTTGACCCAAACACTTTACGATGGTGGTTTGACCGAGGCGAACAATGCGCAAGCTCGCAGACTGGTTGATGCCACGCAGTTTAGCCAGACCGATTCTCGGCAAGCGTTGATACTATCGGTGACAAGTGGTTACTATGACCTTCTTGCGGCGATTGACCAGGTGAAGGTCGCTAAGGCGCAGGTTGCCAGGTACAAGGCGGCGCTTGATGTGACTCAGGGGTTGGTGACTGCTGGCGTAACGGCTGCGAAAGAGGTCAACCAATCGCAAGCTGATCTTGCGAACGCGCAGGTGACACTCGTTCAGTATGAAAACAATGCTCGGATCGCATCGATTAACCTGAAGTCCATCATGGGGGTTGAAGTAGATGGCGATATTCAGCCAGTTGCGATTTCGAATACGGACACACTACCGACCGTGCCAGTGCCAACGGCATTGCAGCCTGTCGCTGAATGCGTCGCTATCGCTTATGCGAACCGCGCTGACCTCAGCAGCCAGAAGGCTACGCTTGAAAACAAGCGGATCGCTGTCAACTTGGCCAACCGCGAAGCGGGAGTCACGGTGAACGGCGGTTACTCGCTCGGCTATCAGGCAACCAATGATATCGGCCCGACTGGCACCGATTCGCTGCTAGCGATTTCGGCAAGCTACCCTTTATTCGACGGCGGGTATGTCCGCGCCAAGGTACGAAGCTCGAAGGCCGATGTCGATTATGCCGCAGCCCAACTGCGACAGATTCGACTCCAGGTGCGCAACGAGGTCGAAACCGCCTACGCCAACCGTTCAACGGCCCTCACTGCGGTGACACTCTCGCAGGCTGCTGTCAAGGCAGCGCAGGTGAACTACGATGCTGCGCTGGCCGCTCAGCGCCTCGGTGCGGGTGTAGCGCTCGATGTCACAACATCGCAGGCGACTCTCACGCAGGCCCAGGTGCAGTACGTTAACTCTGTCTACACATACTACATCGCCGACGCGCAACTCAGTCGCGCTGTGGGTATGAACGAGGCAAGCAGACCGTAGCGGAATCGATCTGGTCGCAGTTACGGTGCTAGAAAGCGGTAGGTACGCGTCCAGGCGTATCGCTGTCCAGGCTTAAGTGAGAAGCTTACTGTTGGCTCGTAGCAAAACGCGTCGGGCTCGTAGAAGAAGTCGACGCCAGCGAGCGGATAGTCGCCGCTGATTAGCAAACGAGCGGCTGTCCCGTTGGCGGAAATGATGGCAGACGTGTCTGATGGGCTGCGCGAGAAGCCGATAACCCCGAAGTTATTGCTTCCGCCTGATCGTATGAGAATACTGTTTCCGTCAGCGGCCACGTCTGGCGGAAAGTTGCGCGTAATGGTCGGCGTAAACGGGAGCTTGCATGAATAACCGGCTGTGGTTGGGATGTTGTCGAGGGACACCCAATTGTGGTTGTACTGTGCGGCGTCGATTTGGTGGCTGCCCGTATTGCGAAATGCGTGCTCAATGACCATTTCGTGTCGATTTGGCACGAGCACGATGCGTTTTACGTACCGGTAGCCCCATCCCCGCGGTCCAGTCACCGTTTGCGTGAACGTAACGATGTTACGGCTCACACGCGTTGCCCATGGGAAAACTCGAACTGGCCAGTACGGATTGGCCCACAGATGCTTTGGCATGTTCGGCTTTTCGTACAGCCCCACACCAATCTTGATGAATGGTTCGCCCCGCTTGGCATCATCATAGGCGATGGCGTTGAAGAACTCTTCGCACGGTCCGGCAGCGCGATCGTCATTGACTGGATCGTGGACCTTGTCGGGAGACTTGAAGTAGGTGTGGCCGCCGGAAGTCAGGCTGATAATGAAGCCTGCCTGCTCAAAGCGATTGCCGCGGTAGAATCCTCGCTTAACGTCTGGCACTGCAACTTTAGCCGTGACAAGGCCATTGGTGATTGTCACGGTAGGGTAGTCGTCGATGTGCGCCTGTGGCAGCAGGCAAGCTGGAGCCGTGCGAAACGCGCGTAGATCTCCCGTGTCGCTAACTTGCATCACGAATTTGGAGGATGCGGCTGCATCGAGAACGACCACAATCCGCGAAGCGCCTCGGTTGAGCGATTTCGTCGGTATCGCTTCTTCGCGTAGCGCTGCAGTTCCACCGACCTCGTGCCCATCGATGCGAAACTGGCGTATTCCGCTACCGTAGGCTCGATAAGACAATGGCTTGCGGCGCTTATAGACGGGGTTGTAGAGTATGGTCGTGTAGATGGTGGTAGTGTTTGGCCGACGAAGGCTGCGGGGAGCAACCATAAAGCCTTGCGAAGTACGAGCCGTATGCCATTTGACATGATAAGCTTTCGCGAGACCGCTCAGGGATTCCGTTGCCTTTGTCGCGGTAACGCGGCGCGCGAAATCAGCCGCCGAACCTGACGATACCGCTGTGCATTGCCACACGGTCGCCGGTAGCGCACGGTACGCCCACGGGGACGCGGATGCCGCGCCGGTACTGATGCGGGCAACACAGCATGCGATTAGGACGGCGGAAACTGCCCGCCTCACTTTGTGAAATCCTTCGATGTAACTAGCCGCCAGGTCGATCCGCGGTCTTCGGATACCAACATCGTGGCTTCGGTGGCACCCATGTTGTACGCGTTGCCGGACCAGCGCCCCTCGGCGGGGCGTCCGTTGTCGGAGACGCCTTTCGTCCCGTAGTTCTTGTTCATGGTCTTCTCACGATCAGGCCAAATGAACGTGTACATGTCGTACATGTCCCACGTGTACCATTCCTGGTAGCCGTTCGAGAAGTAGGTGAGAAACAGGCGGTTGCGCTTGGGGTCGTACGTCATCCGCTGGTACCAGACGCCGTACATCATCTTGAAGGGCGCGACGACTACCTTTTCGGGCTCCCATTCCTTGCCTGGGAGCTTACGCTGAAAGCCGAGGTGATTGTTATACGTGTCCTTCGTGCTTCGGGCACAGGTATACGCGACACCATCGCGGTCGTAGTTCAGCGTGGTATAGCTCAGGCTCGGCATATCGGTTCCGGCCATGATATACGACGGAGCATTCCACGTTGTGGCGTCAAACGGCTTTTGCGAGTGAACTTCGTTGATCGGTCCATGATGGCTGTTAATGAGCACATGGTAATAACCGTCGCGGTCTATCGCTATCGCTGGCCAGTTGTGATCGTCCATTGTCCCACCGCCGCTGCCGACATAGATCGGCGCTGTGACCGTTCGCGTCTTGATGTCGTACTGAACGACATAGCATGGCACACCGTTCTTGCTATACTGCGGCACCTTCTCCTTTTGGGGGGTGATGGTATACGTCTGGGTGAGACCGGGGTGATCAGCTGGGATGGGAGGCATGGTGGAATGCCAATCGCCGACTTGCTTTGCGGGCACGACACACCATGAGAATGCAATCGTTACTTTGTCCCCGTGCGTGACCGCCATGTTAGCGTCGCCGGAATGCGCCTCGACATCGATGGTATTGGCGGGAGCGAACTGGACAGGTTGGGGGAGCCGAATCTTGCGGTCAGGGCCGATTTCGGGGATTACGATGGCGCCCGCATCGGTCTCAGGATATGTAAGTAATATCACAGGCGGTCGCTTTAGGCAGTCCAGGTTGAACCCGTCTACTTTTTCGAATGCCGCGAGGGTGGCTGGTAGTTCGACAACCTGCCACGTCGCCATGCCATCGGGCGAGTACAGCAAAAGGCCCCGTCGCAGTTTCCAATTGAACCGGTTACCGTTTTCGTCGAGCGGTTCAACCTGCGCCAGCGTGTACGCCCCGCCTTTCGGGTCGAACCGGATCATCGGATCCGCACCCTGTATTCCAAAAACGTTGTAGAGGCCCTTCCATCCTTGTTTTTTGCCCCACTCAACGAGAATGGTCTTGACATCTACTGCTTCCCACCGCCCCTTGGATCCGAGACGTTCGATAGTGTCTCCTGTGTTGATGTAGACGCGGCCCTGCGCGTCAAAGCTTGGATAGCCTGGCTGAAATCGGGGGAAGTATTTGAATTGGGCTCGCTCGGCTTGGAAGTAGGTCTGATGTGTGATGGCCTTTGCGAACGCTTCCGGGTGACTTGTCTCGGGATACGGGTGATTAAGTGTGAACGGCTGGTCTTCACAGCGATTGATGTATGAAAACCCTGTATTGAGAGGAGCCGAGGGAGCAATTGGATTGTCGGGTACGCGGACAAGGTGGATCGCGTCGAGGGTGAGCGACGTGTATGGATTTGGCTGGTGGCGAAAGATTTTGGTGAAGAAGCACAACGCGTCGATCTTGTTCCAGCCAACTGGAGACTCGAGGCTGCGGAAACTGGCGAAGGGCAGGCGCAATATTTTCCACCCGGTCCAGTCGACAACGAAATCTGCGAAATAGTAGTCCTTCCACGGCGTCGCGGAGTTATCGGAAAGGGCGCCAACTGTGATGGTCTCGCCCGTCTTCGCTTCGGAATAGATCGATATTTCGAACGCGTTCGCGGAACTCCAGTCGTGGGGTATCTCCCATGCCGCGATAGTGGGATATTTCTCGTGGTCCTTCCAAAGTCCCGCTGCCTTGCCCTCGCGAACATGCGCCGAGTATATCTTGATGCCGCTGTCCAAGCTGGATAACGACACCTTAGCGACGCTCCAGTCGGGACCCGAGAACTCGTGGCTTGTCCACAGGTACTCGGGATGCTTTGCTTCTGTCGCAAGCAAAGTCTGCGGCACACTGTGCCATAAGCCTGCAGCCTCGAATCCAAATGTGGCGTCACTGTTTTGGGCCAGGGTTGGCGTAGTAAAAGTGAGCGCTGCTGCGAGGATTAAGAGCGCAATCGTGAGGCGATAGTGCATCATAGTATTATTAATCGTTCGCCGCTGTGGTCCACATGCCCTTCGGGTTGTAGAGCGTTCCGGCTGTCAGTCCGGCTCCGTTGATGGTCTGTTGCGGCTGCAGCCATTTGACGTGACCGTCGCAGAACAGGTAATCCCAGCCACCGCTGTGGCGAGCGATGGGAATAGTCTGCACCGTGTTTGTAGACGGGTTGATCGACATCGCCTGCGAATTGAGGACATCCTGCGTGAGATAGCCATATTGGGGCTTGGCGGTATCGAACACTGGGTTAGTGACCTCAGCGTAGCCAGCGCCACCGACGTATACTGCGTCCTTGCTGGCTATTTCCGCGATCATAATGGTCCCGGGAACGTCCGCGATTGTGTTCATCTGAACGCCGTAGGTGTGCCATACGTTGCTGGCATCCTTGTACCGCCACCATGGCGCAGTTGGGGCAGTTATGAACGGCTGCGTGACGTTGATGGCGTAGGAGATCTTGCGGCCGACGTTGTTAACACCCGTAGCGGCGTTGGGATCGCTTGGGCACGTGTAAAATCCCGCAAAGTTGGCGGATAGCCCCTGGCCCGCATAGGGAGCGATAATCGTGACCCAAAACGTCGACGAGGGCGCATACATGGCGACGGGAAGCTGCTCGTCGAAGTCCTGAACGTACTGAAGGAGGGCGAGGCCGATCTGCTTTTCGTTACTTTGGCAGGAGCTTTGCCGCGCCTTTTCGCGGGCAGTCGCGAATACAGGGAAAAGTATAGCTGCGAGTATGGCGATAATAGCTATAACTACGAGTAGCTCAATCAAAGTAAATCCCTGTGTAGACTCTGCCTTGCCAGTCGTTCTATTCATGACCATTTCGTTCTCCTCGTCCTTGTTGAGGCGCTTCCTTTAGCGGCTTCCTATGAGCTCAGTTGATGATCGCGCGATTAAGTTGCATTTTAATGTCACACGCGCCATCTCCGCTTCGTCTTCAATCGCGGCCATTACGAGTCGGGCGCCTTCCCTGCCCATTGCTTCCAGGGGCAAATAGATAGACGATAAACCTCGAACGCGCGATGGCGGAAGGTCATCGAAGCCAATGATGGCGTAGTGTTCGCCTGCGTTGTAGCCAAGCTGTGCGGCGGCACGCATGAAGCCATACGCGGCGCGATCGTTGTCTGCGACAACTGCCCGTACAAGCGGTGCACACTGGAGCCATTCGCGAGCAGCGTCATAGGCTCGCACTTCCTGCCAATCCGGGCCAGTCTGATTTGGTGGCGGAAACTTCGCTTCGAGATCCAGGACGCTGGCCCGCACCGAGTCTGCGGGAAGTCCAGCAGCAGAAACTGCGTCTCGAACTCCGTTGTAACGATCTCGCACCCATCTATCTGCGACGGCCGAGAAGAACATGATTTCCCGATGCCCTCGCTGCAGGAGGTGGCTTGCCGCCATTGAGCCTGCTTCGAAATTACTGTAGCAGACCGAATAGGCCGCCGCTGGTAGGATTTCGGACCCGATAAACGCGCACGGAACGCGCATGCTCTCGAACGCGGTCTGAACTGACGCTGCTTCACTCGCCGAGCATCCTTCGACGTAGACTACGGCGTCGCAACCTGCTTCGACGAGCGTGCGTCCGACATCGGCGAACGGCTGTGGCCAGCCGTCGCCCGGTCCCAGGGGGCGGAAAATTGCTGTAGCGCCGAGCTTGTGAATAGCCCTCTCAAGCGCGGTTACAATCCAGAATGCTGGCGATTCCAATAAGCCGGGCGAGCTTCGAAGCATATCGACGCTGCAAACGATACCGATTACCGGCGCGATTAGCGGGCTGCGCCGTGAGTGACTTTCGCGAGGCGACGCGATAGCGGTGGCTGTATCCGCGGTGGTTGAAGGAAATACGACGCTCTCGCGGGATGATGCCACCGAGTCGGATACGAACGTTCCGCGCCCTGTTTCGGCGCGCAAAAGTCCATCGGCGATCAGCTCCTTCATCGCCTGCTCAACCGTTACCACCGAAACCTCGTACTCCTCAGCGAGCGACCTGCGGCCAGGCAAAAGCGCTCCGGCCTTCAACTCGCCGGAGTCAATCTTGTCGCGCAGGTTCTGAGCAACCCTAGCCGGAAGCGACCTCAACTGGCTGATCGGTTTAGCTTTCAATGTGGTTCAGTATCACAGTCGTCATGAAATCCATTACGATTGTGATTGTAACAGAGCAGCGCGCCCTTGTCAAGCGAATTCGTGGACGAATTTGGAAACGCAGGGGAATATCTTCGTGGGGCATCGGAAACCAGCTGCAAGCGTTGCGTACGTTCGCCCTTGCGGGGCGAGTGTTTAGCTTGGAAGCCACTCTGATAGCTCTGGGGATGCGATGGTTACCTGCGGAGTGATTTGATGGAAGATCAGAACCAGCACCCCTACGTCGCTGATAACGCGCCGTGTTCTATGAATTAGGAACACTCGTGGGTTCACAATGACGGCGCTACCCCACTGACGGTGGCCAATGTTTCTTTAGCGCTGCCATATCCAAGATCTGATCGATTACATTAACGAGTGGCCACGAAAACCATTCCTCGACTTCATCGGTCTCAATTGAAATCCCTAACAGCTCTTCAATCGCCATTATGAGTTCTACAGATACTAGGTCGTCACTGAAGAAGAAAACACCAAACTCGTCATCGGGCAGGAAGTGATCATTGGGAAGTTGCTGATTTTCCATTATCGCCGCACATAGCCATAGGGCGAACTCGACTCTCGGCGCATAACTGCCCCATACAGTCGTAGGTGGCTTGGGGCGATTTGAAAGCTCATCGACAACGACTTCGTGTAGGTCCCACGCGTCGCATAAGAACAGTAAGCACGAAAGGACTCTTGCGAGTATGGGGCGCCCCATAAGTCTCGCTCGAATGCTAGCATGCGTCAACACAACAGGCT
Source organism: Capsulimonadaceae bacterium (assembly GCA_036504535.1). Classification (GTDB taxonomy): domain Bacteria; phylum Armatimonadota; class Armatimonadia; order Armatimonadales; family Capsulimonadaceae; genus JARLGU01. Next base: position 141,157 of record DASXUY010000009.1, on the reverse strand, counting down.
CAACTTGGACCATGGCATTCTCGAATGGCTTTTGCCTATTTCACCGCCGCCCTGATCATCTCACGGCACACGGATGCTGCTGCGGTGCGACCGTAGCCTCCGTGCTCGATGACGCATGCGAAGGCGATCTTCGGCGTATCGAATGGCGCGTATCCTGTGAACCAGGAGTGGGTCTTGCCTCGATTTAGCTGAGCGCTTCCAGTTTTGCCAGCGACATCGACTCCGAGGCTATCGAATACGCCCTTTGCGGTGCCGTTCGCGACCACACCGCGCATCATAGTGCCGAGGGCGATGGCGTTAGCGGAAGTCATCACCGCTGATGGGGGTTCATCAGGCTGTACGCCCTTGACGAACAGCGCTGGTGCTAACACGCCCTTCGCGGCGATCGTTTGTGAGACGCGTGCCATTTCCAACGGTGTTGCAAGTACCTGTCCCTGACCGTACCCGCAGTCGGGAAGGTCTTCACCGAGCTTCTCGAGGGTGGGGCAGTAGCTGAAATGGTATGCCTGAATGGCGTGCTCCAGGTCCGTTGCTCCGATGTCGATAGCGAGGCGACCGAAGTAAACATTGCATGAGACCCGCACAGCATTTGCCATTCCTTCGTTGCCATGTGACGGCATCCCGGTTTCGTCTGTGATGCGGCGGCGCGAGTAGTGCTTGCCGTTGAATGTCCAGCGGACGTTGTCAATGTCGTGCGCGCACTTCACGCGGAAGTCCGAGTGCCCCGCATTGAGCGCGGCCGTGGCGGTGACTAGCTTGAACGTTGACCCAGGTGGATACACCCCGGCAAACGGTCGATTGAGCAGCGGATTTGCAGGGTCAGCGTCGCTATGGAGGGCATCCCACTCCTCGTTAGTCAGCGTGTTCGGATTGAACGTAGGCGCTGTGGCGGCCGCGAGTAGTTCGCCAGATGTCGCGTCGAGCGCAACTGCCGCGCCGCGACCGTTGCCGTGCTCGGAGGCCGCTCTATTGAGCGCGATCATCGCGGCTTTTTGGAGTGCGATATCCAGCGTCAGAGTAACATCAGTGCCTTTGGGATGCGGTGCGAACGGCAGGTTGCGGCGTCTGTACAACTCCAGCATCTGGCTGCCGTCACCGAGACCGCTGAGAATCTCGTCGCAGCCAATTGGGTTAGTCGTTCCGTGTCTCTGCTCCGCAGCGAGGACGATATTCGCGCCGATGGGACCGTAGGGGTAAACGCGTGGGCGGTTGCAGAAGTAGCGAACTCCGGGCTCGCCAGGTTTCGCATTACGTGCCAGCAGGTTCCCGTTTCTGTCGAAGATCGAGCCTCGCGGGATAGTGAGCGCCATCGCTTCTAGGCGGGGGTTGTAGTGCTTGCGCACGACTTTGTCGGCATCCGGGATGCGAAGGGCTTGCGTCGCCAATTGCTTGTCCTGCACACCTTGAACGACGATCAATCTACCAATGCCAACCCCGGCCAGCAATATTGTCACTATCGTCGTCACCACGACACGGGCGGCGCGCGGATAGGCTTGAGGCGCAACCGAAGCCACGTCCGACGGCGTTTGCTTGGCCGAAATGCGCATCAGGATGCCAATCGACAGGAAGTCGGCCATCAGCGACGAAGTGCCATAGGAAACGAACGGCAGCGTGACGCCTGTGAGCGGAACCAGCCCCGTAGCCCCGCCAGTGATTACGATGGCCTGGATCCCGATGAGGGTCGTTAGCCCGGCGGCCAGAAGGCGATCAAAGTCATCGACAGCGTTGCGGGCGATACGGAACCCGCGCAGTATGATGACAGCGTAAACGATCAGCACTGTGAGAGAGCCTACGAGGCCCAACTCTTCCCCGATACTCGTGAAAACCATGTCCGACCCAGCACGGGGTACAAGAGCTGGATTTCCGAGGCCCAGGCCCGTCCCGAAAACTCCACCTGTCGCCATGCCCCATAGCCCCATGGCCAGCTGCCCGCCGAGGCGGTTGTGGTTGTCCAATGGGTGCAGCCACATGTCAACGCGGGTTGCGAAAAAGCCGAAGTGGAGGGCATAGCCCGCCGCGCCCGCAACTAGCAGCAGAACCAGGGCCACCATGGGGTACAGAGCGCGTCCCGTGACGAGGTATACCAGGGTTACGAATGTGCCGTAAAGCAACACGGCTGGGCCCATGTCTTTAACGATGGCGAACAACAGCAGCACGAACAAGTACATTGCGGCAAGCGGAATTAGGTCCCGCAGTTCGGGAAGCTTAGCTGATTTCGTCCACGACGACTGAAGCGACAGGCGACGTTCGGCTAGATACGACGCCACGAAGAAGACCAGAAGCACCTTAATAATCTCGACTGGCTCGAACCCAAGCGCCATCACCTTTGCGCCAGCGGGACCGTGCCCGAGCGGGCTCATCAGGATGAACATCAACAAGATCGCACCCGCTGCGTAAGCAAAGCCATATCGGTGAAGGGGCAGTTTGCGGTACGCAGCCGTGAGCGGCAACATGCCAGCGATTACGGAAGCGAGCACGACACCGCGAGCCTGCGTGACGAACGAAAACGAGTCTCGGAATGGATCCTTCACCGAAAACACCATCAGCAGACCCACTCCCGCGAGGAACATGACGAGCGGCAGGAGATAGGGGTCGGCAGCAGGGTATTTGCGGGTAAGCAACAGATGATACGCCCAGAAAGCGATCACGAAAAGCGTGACGAACAGCGTGAAGTTCAGGCGGACTTCCGCAGGTGTTCGCACACACATCATATTCGCCTGCCAGTCGACAGCGACACCTTTGAGAACCTTGCTATTGCGCACCGAGTAAACGCTGGGAAAGGCGTGACCCGGCCGGGAGTCTCTGAATTCTACCAACTCCCGCGCTTTGGAACGCGAGATCGACAGCTCATGTGCGAGTTGATCTGCGGACGCTGCGTTGACATTGAGAGTCTGCGAAGTGATCACCGGAGTGACCGATGGCAGCATCTTGGCGGCGTAGACAAGGCCAAACCCAACGATGAGGAGAAGGGTTACGAAAGCAAGAAGAGAACGTTCGACGCCGCGACGCTGACCGGGGTTCGCCATAGGTAACTGAATTGTACCCGCCACCGCAAATGCGTGCTTGATTGAGTGCATTCCACGTCATCTAGAAGTATTTTGGGTCTAATTTATCGTAGTCAACCAGCCGAACATTATATCAACTTAGTTCGTCCGTGACCCTTCCACTAAACATCGACAAAGGCTACTTACCATGGCAAACAATCCCTTCAGCACCTGCCCTCATTGTGGTGACAGTTGGACAACTCGCGATGAGTTTCTCGCAGATCCCTCACTTCGAGTGATAGCGTACGATTCGAACATCAAATCGTTGCCCGACGGTGAGCTAGAGTTTCTACATCGTGTCGACGGTTGCGACAAGAAGTTCACAATGCGCATCGGCGAATTCATGGATCTTTACCGGGGAATTCGGCACAAAGACAATCTGGCACTTACAACGAACTGTCCGCGAAAATGCATGGATCGTAACGACCTTGGCCGATGCAGCGAGAAATGCCGCTGCGCAGCTGGCCGTGAAACCGCTATCGTGGTCGTGTGCTCGCAGAAGGCTGATAGGCGAACCGCGATATTTAAGGGGCAGTCGATGCTTGGTGTCAGGTAGCGGAGCGACGCTGGCGTCCCGTAGTAGCGAATTATATGGCTGATACTGGCACCTGGCCGATATCAGCCAGACCCCATCCCCGTGCTATAATAGTCCCAACGCCGCAGTCGCGACGTATCCACCACCTTTCAACGTTTGGGGTTCCTCCATGACCACATTCCGCCTGTTTGCCCTCCTGGTAATTGCCATGTCTCTTTTCACTTCTCCAGCGCCGTCGTTCGCCGCATCCGGCATTGTCCGCGACAATGATCGCTGGGTATGCCTCGGCGACAGTATTACCGCCATGAACTGCTACCCGAAGGTGCTTCAGCGCGTCTTCGATCATCTCCACCCTGAGGCAAAGCTCACTGTCATCAATAGCGGGGTAGGGGGCGATACTGCGTCCGATGATCCCAAAAAGCTCGAAACTCGCGTCTTGAAGTATGACCCAACCGTTGTCAGTATCATGTACGGCATGAATGAGTGCATCAATTCGTGGCAGCCGGGCCGGGAACAAAAGCCGATCCTTGATCATTACCGAGACTGTCTCACGTATATGGTGCGAACGCTTCGAGCGAAGAATATCACCGTGCTCCTCATGTCGCCGACCCTGACGGATCCGACGTGCCATTCATACTTCACGCTTGAGAAGACGGTTCCGATGCTGCACGAGTGCGCTGCGATCATGAGAAGCGTCGCCAAAACCGAGGGCGCTTACTATATCCCGGTGCAAGAGGAGTTCGAGGCGTTTCAGGACAGCCTGCCCGCTGGCTACAGCCTGCGAGCCGACGGCGTTCACCCTTCGGCGCTTGGGCAGTACCAGGTTGCGCGAACACTTTGGGAGAATGCGGGGTTTCAGCTTCCATTGGGCACTGGCAAGCGCAGCTTGGCCCAAGCACCAAAGGCTGCGCCAGTAAAGGTCAGCCTGGACTCGCGCTTTGCGGCTACCGATGCTCCTGGCCTTGGGTTTACGTTTACTACTGAAAAGCCCCAAACTATAGAGGTTACCGTAACCGGAAACGGTCCAGCGAAAACGACACCTGTAACGCTCGCGGCGGGGGCGACTAAGTGGACCCTCCCGTATTCAGGAACCGATTTGGCGCAGGATGGAAAGGCTGGGCAGCTAATCGTGAGCGTGAAGGCTGGAAACGCCAGCTCAGTCACAATCATCGACGTCTGTCGCACCGCAGTCCTCCATCTTGTGAACGACGCGGCCGGCGGTGAGATCAAAGGCGAGAAAGACGGTGCTCATATCGCTAACTGGAAGGTAACGCGTAGCGGCGACGACTTGCTGTTTGACTTTGACGTCGTGAACAAGCAATTCAACACCGAAGGCACATGGCCGTTTAGCCGTGATGGCCTCAATATGATGATCGATCTGCGCCCAACTAGTCGCTTTGCCGACATTGGCGTTGACCGCGAGGTCTATCAAGCATTCATTACCGTCCGCGAGAAGCCATTCTTCGCTGCCACACTTCGTCAATGGACTGGGCTCGGCCTGGACTTCACCGCTTCGGTGGGCGGCGAACGAACGCCAGCAGGCTACGGGGCGCATATGCTGCTGCACGATCAGATGAGCCTGCATCAGCCGTTCGGGCTCAAGGGGCGCGACTTTATCGGGTTCCTTCCCGCTATCGACGACCAAGGCGAGCGTGGCGCTCTGACGATCACCGCAAGCCAGAAGAACGACGAGCCGGTAAACATCTACGCCAACAATCTGCCCATCCTCGATCTCAAGAATGCGATCAAGGGTGACAGCATACTCAACGTGGCGTTGTACACGGCACAGTAGAAATTGCGGATCGCGTAACCGGTAACAAGATGAAAGGGCGGCCCTTGCGGGCCGCCCTGTGTACTGTGAAATCCGGTTTCTCCCGGGATACTTGCCGATGCTTGCGGTCTGTGTCCTATGTTTCCAGTCGCTTACACCGCCTCGTTCCCAGCGATCTCCGAGTCTCCCTTACTCTCACCATGGGTGGTCAATAACAGCTATTCAACAAACTAGAAGCGGATTCCTACTTGCAAACCAAATCCACTTGGATTGGCTCCGTTGACCTTGGGTAGGAGGGTGTAGTTGCCTTCTACAAAGTAGTTGCCACTAATCTCTGCCCCAACGAGAACCTTGCCACCAACCGATGTGCTTGTTTTGCTCGTGATAACACCGCCGTAGGTGTTCTTGTCTTCTAGGCGATAAACGCCGACGCCTGCACCGTAGTACAAGGACGCGCCGGACGCTGTTGCGCCTGAAGGAGTTTGCGCATAGATCTTCGCCGCAACGCCAGCACCATAAGTGTTGAGGTGGCCGCCCTTGTGGCTGCCGCCCGCGTAGTCAGCGTAGACCGACGGAAGGTAAGGTGCTTCCGCGCTCGACTTTGCGAACGCGTAGTCGACACCGGCGGACAGAGCGGTAACGCCCTGGTCGTCGTTTGCCTGGCCCTTATTGGACCAGTGTGCCCCAACCTTTACCGAGAACGGCTTCTCGACGCTTTTGTCTGCTGCGGCAATAGGAGCCGCGTTAACTGAACCGATAGTACCGAGTGCCAAGACACCGAGTACAACCGGGATGAGGAGCTTCTTCATTGAGTGATTCCTTTCAGAGTGTCCAGACGTTAATATTCTGGTAAATCTCACTTCCGGTTGAAATCTGCTATTGCTACCCAGAAGTTATGACAACGATACCCAAGAAACGTGACAGTTATTTTCCATCTTTTTGTGGATGGACTTGGGTGTTCGATTGTTACCCACTATTTTGGGCCTTTACTCCTCGACCGACGCTGTCTCAGCTGTTTCTTTGGTCACGGCTAAAAAGAGCGCCAGCGCCGGGGAGACTTCTTCGGCGCGGTACGCAGCCGCCATGTCGATGCGTGCTGCTATCCCTGGCATCTCTCGGTAGACAATTCCCCCTCGCCTGACGTTTTGCAGCGATGCCGGGACCAGCGATACTCCAATCCCCGCAGCAACAAGACTGGTGATCGTTTGAAGCTGGATGGCTTCTTGCGCTACTCTTGGGCTGAAACCAGCGTCTTGGCATAGACTGAGGATCTGATCATGTAGGCTTAAGTTCATATGGCGAGGAAGCATCACAAATGAATCGTTCGCGAGGTCGGCGAGGTTTACGGACTCCGCGCGCGCAAGCGGGTGCGACGACGGTAATGCAGCCACCAACGGCTCGGAAAGAACAGTCTCCAAAGTGAGCGTGTCGTCGCCTACCGGGGGGCGGACGAACCCTACGTGAATGGTGCCGTCGCGAAGTGCCTGTACCTGCTCGGCCGATGTCAATTCGTGAAGCGCAAGCACGACACCCGGGTGTCTCTCCCTGAAGTTTCTGATAATACTTGGAATAATGTCATCGAAAGTGGCTGAACTGACGAACCCAACTTCGATTCTGCCTGTTTCACCAATAGCGGACGCTTGAGCGGACTTAATGGAGTATTCTGCCTGTGCGAGTGTCTTGCGTGCTTGATCGAGAAACACGCGACCCGGCTCGGTGAGGCGGACACGCCTGTGGCTGCGGTCAAAGAGTTCGACGCCGATCTGCTGTTCAAGGTGGCGAATCTGTTGGCTAAGCGGAGGTTGGGCGATATAGAGCTTCTGGGCCGCGCGGCCAAAGTGGAGCTCTTCAGCAACGGCGACAAAGTAGCGCATGTGGCGTAGTTCAATCATATTTGTCTCAATGAAGTGCAAACGATATTCAAAACGTCTTGATAGTGTACCAAATATATATTAGACCTACAGCTATTATTTGTACATAATAATAGAGTGTAGTAACGAAGTCATCCACTGGGCAATGGTTTCTATGGTGCAACCGGTTGGCCGGCGGTCTCAATCTCTCCTCGGAGAGTAGGTCCCCGACAGCAAGTCTAGCGGAGACAGAAAAACAAGGATGTCGGAAATGACGAGTTTGTCAGCGTTTTACGGACCCAATGCCGGGTACGTCCTAGACCTGTACGATCAATACCGGGAGAACCCGGCCTCTGTCGATGAAGCCACGAGGCAGTTCTTTGAGCAATGGTCCCCTGAAGAGGAACCGCAGCAAGAACCAAACCGTACTTTAAATGCAGCGACCTCGATCCTCTCTCCCACGACTGTTAGCAAGGTTGTCGGTGCCGCCAAGTATGCGCGATATATTCGCGAACTCGGCCACCTCTCTGCCCGCATAGACCCACTCGGCTCAACGCCTCCAGGAGATCCTGGTCTTGAGCTGTCCTACCATGGTCTTAGCACCCGCGACCTCGACATCATGCCTGCCAGCATTGTCGGCGGTCCGTGCGCGCAAGGTGCGAAGACGTTCGCCGAGGCTATCAATCGGCTATTCAATGCTTACTCCGGGCCTGTAGGCTACGAAGAGGACCACATCCAGATCCCTGAAGAGCGCGAATGGATGCGCGAGGCAGTCGAGTCTCGCCGCTTCTTCAAGACCATTACCGATGAAGACAAGGTCGAACTGCTGGAGCGTCTCACTCAAGTCGAGTGCTTCGAGCGGTTCCTTCACCAGACATTCGTTGGCCAGAAGCGCTTCTCCATTGAAGGCACCGACGCGCTAGTTCCGGTGCTAGACGCCATGATCCACTGCTCGGCGCAACGTGGCACTCGCGAAGTGGTCATTGGCATGGCGCACCGCGGCCGCCTGAATGTGTTGACGCATGTTCTTGGCAAGCCTTACGACGCTATCATCTCCCAGTTCCAGTCTGCACACTCGCTTACCCAGTCGGTTAGCGGCGGCGGTTCACAGGGCTGGACAGGCGACGTCAAGTATCATCTTGGTGCTCGTAAGAGCTATACCGAGGATGGTGAGCACGTCATGCCTATTACACTATCGCCTAACCCCAGCCACCTTGAGTTCGTCAACCCCGTGGTCGAGGGCCGCGCTCGTGCCGCTCAAGAGAACCGTAACCGCCCGGGCCGCCCGGTTCAGGATCCTCGCGCATCGCTTGCCATACTGATCCATGGCGATGCCGCATTCTGCGGTCAGGGCGTCGTCGCCGAATCGCTCAACATGTCGCAGATCTCGGGCTACAAGGTCGGCGGCACAATCCACATTATCGCTAACAACCAGATTGGCTTCACGACATCGCCTGGCGAGTCTCGCTCCACGCTGTATTCGAGCGACTTAGCCAAGGGCTTCGAGATTCCAATCGTGCACGTGAACGCGGATGATCCCCTTGCGTGCATTGCAGTCGCCCGCATGGCGTGTGCTTATCGTGACAAGTTCGCCAAAGACTTCCTGATCGACATCGTTGGCTACCGGCGTTGGGGGCATAACGAAGGCGACGAACCTTCGTACACTCAGCCTAAGATGTACCAGAAGATCAACGAGCACCCGACCGTGCGCGCAATCTGGGCTGACCGTCTCGCTAGCGAGGGTTTGATCTCGCCGCAAAAGGGCGACCAGCTTGTGGCCGCGGCCATGAAGCGTCTCGACGACGCTAAGGCAGTTGCGACGGCAGGCGGCGGCAAGCTCGACGCACCGGTTACAATTGGCCCTGTAACGATTAAGGAGCCTGTGACCGCCCTTTCGAAGGACAGGCTCATTGAGCTCAACGAAGCTCTGCTCTATCGTCGCCCCGGCTTTACGCCCAACGCTAAGCTCGAGCGCACGTTCCAGCGCCGACGTACATCTATCCTTGCTGATGGCGGTATCGACTGGGCTCACGCGGAAGCGTTGGCGTTCGGCTCAATTCTGGAGGACGGCACTCCGATCCGTTTGACCGGCCAGGACGCAGAGCGAGGCACGTTCAGCCAGCGACACTCCGTGTTGCATGATCCTTCGACCGGATCGACCTATACTCCGCTGCAGACTATACCGAAGTCAAACGCATCGTTTGGAGTTTACAACAGCCCGCTGTCCGAAATCTCCACCGTTGGGTTCGAGTACGGCTACAGTTCGCACGCGGTCGGCGCCCTCGTTCTTTGGGAAGCGCAATTTGGCGATTTCTCGAACTGCGCACAGGTGATCATCGACCAGTTCCTGGTGTCGGGCGCAGCTAAATGGCGTCATACGCCAGCGCTTGTGCTTCTGCTGCCGCACGGCTACGAAGGGCAGGGACCGGAACACTCCAGCGCCCGTCCTGAGCGTTACTTGCAGCTAGCCGCGAACGATAACATCCGGATCCTGAACTGCACGTCATCGGCGCAGTACTTCCATGCGCTTCGCCGACAGGCGGCCGAACTGATCACGAACCCGCGTCCGCTGATCATCTTCACTCCGAAGAGCCTGCTGCGGCATCCGAGGGCGGCGTCGTCGCTCAAGGATCTCACCGACGGCAAGTTCGAGCCGGTGCTCGATGGGCCTACGAAGGCGAAGGATGCCGACGTTACGAGGCTCATCCTCTGCAGCGGCAAGGTTTATGTCGACCTTATCGGCAGCGAAAGCTTCGCGTCGGCCAAGAATATCGCAGTTGGCCGTATCGAAGAGTTGTACCCGTTCCCCGCGGAGCAGATTGGGGCGCGTTTGTCGCGTTACACTTCGCTTCGCCAGATCGTATGGCTCCAAGAGGAGCCGCAAAATCAAGGCGCGTGGGTTTACATGCAGAGCCGTCTGCGTGAAATGATCAGTCCCGCCGTCGATCTATTGTACGTTGGTAGAGGAGAATCCGGCAGTCCTGCGGAAGGGTCCTTAGGCCGACATATTGCTGAGCAGGATCGTATCGTTGGTGATGCGCTCCATGAAGTGCCGCAGCCGGAACTTAAAAGGAGTCACGTGACAAATGCCGCTTGAGATACGCGTACCGCAGTTGGGCGAATCGGTTGTCGAGGCCACAGTTGGAAAATGGGTCAAGAAGCCGGGCGATAAGGTAACCACTGGCGACGCACTTGTTGAACTAGAAACCGATAAGGTTAATATCGAGGTCACCGCCGAAGCTGACGGTATCCTCACCGAACTGACCCGTAAAGAAGGCGACACTGTCAGTGTCGGCGAAGTGATTGGCATCATCGGCGACGGCGCATCCGCAAACGGCTCCGCTTCTGCGGTTGCCGCTACGGTCGCTGTTGCGGCTACGCCAGCGCCAGCTGAAGCTGTCGCTTCTCCTACTTCCGCGTCACCTGTCGCCAAGAAGTTGGCAGAAGAGAACGGGCTGGATCTAAAGCTCGTCGCCGGGACCGGACCGAACGGCCGCGTGACCAAAGAAGATGTCGCGCAGTATATTGAAAAGCGCGCCGAAGAGCCGAAGACCGCCACCGTCCTCGGCCAGGCTCGCGCGGATGCCGAACCCGTCGCGCCTCCAGCAGTTCAGGCGCCTCGCCCAGTCGCGCCGCCCGCACCGCGCGTTGTCGAGACTGTGAGCGATCCATCGCGTGCTGAAGAGCGTGTGCCGATGACGCGTCGCCGTCAGACGATTGCGCATCGTTTGGTGGAAGCGCAGCATACAGCGGCCATGCTTACGACATTCAACGAGGTCGACATGACCGCGATCATGGATGTCCGCAAGCGCCGCAAGGACTCGTTCAAAGAGCGCAACGGTGTGAACCTCGGCTTCATGTCGTTCTTCACCAAGGCCGCTGTCGGTGCCCTTAAAGCGTTCCCGATGGTCAATTCCGAGATCCAGAACAACGAAGTCGTGATCAAGAAGTACTACGATATCGGTGTGGCTGTATCGACCGACCAGGGCCTCGTGGTACCAGTCGTTCGCGACGCCGACCGCAAGTCGTTTGCTCAGATCGAGAAGGATATCGTCGACGTCGCCACCAAGGCACGAGACAACAAGCTCAGCCTCGCCGATCTGCAAGGCGGAACGTTCACCATCACCAACGGCGGCATCTTCGGATCGCTGATGTCGACGCCGATTTTGAATGCGCCGCAGGTAGGTATCCTGGGCATGCACAAGATCATGGACCGCCCCATCGCCGTGGGCGGCGAAGTGGTAATCCGACCGATGATGTACCTGGCTCTCTCGTACGACCACCGCATCATCGACGGCAGCGAAGCAGTTCGCTTCCTGGTGCGGATCAAGGAACTCCTCGAAGACCCTGAGAACTTGCTGCTGAACGGGTAGGGTGGGTAATGGATAGACGAGGGCGTATTAGGATGCCCTCAATGGCCGGGCGGGCCATTTCTGTGAAAGGGTGGCGTTAAGCGAGTTTCGCTTGGCGCTGCCCTTTTTGTTTTGCGGGCAATCTGAGATGGAACAAAATGCCTGCTAGAATCGTTATGTTATTGTGCCCACGTAAGAGGGTACAATCAATATCTCAACCATGGGGGCGACAGGTTTCGACTGGGAGACTGATTGCCTGGGTTGCAAGCCGAGGAGCCGTTGGCCTCGTAAAAAGCGGCAAAAAAACAAACGCGAACACAAACTTCGTGACCCAGCGCAGCTATGCGCTGGCCGCGTAACCTTAAACAAGTTACCGGATAGCGTCGGCTTTTAGCCGGCCCGTCCAACTCACCCCGCCTGCCGGTGAGATTTGGGCGTAATTATGCGGGCTTGCTTTCCGGAGACCGAGGATCGGCCGGGAGGGACTTTCAGGTCTTCCCGCGCTGGCGAACCCTGTTCCTGGGGGTCAAAAGCGTTCAATTCAAAATAGGAACTAAGCTTGTAGACGCCTTGGTCTTCGCTACTTAGGACGAGGGTTCAATTCCCTCCGCCTCCACCAGTAACGCCAGCGGCCCGCCTTCCGGAAACGGAGAGCGGGCCGTTGGTGCGTTATGGGGGGAGCTGAACGGGGAAGAAATGCCAGCATCTAGCGATTACTGTCGATAATCTGCTCAACGGTCGTAAGGAGCCGTGGTGTGTCGACGGTGGCGGAATACCAGACAATTCCGAGATTAATATCGAAGTACGCGTGCGCCAGTCTGTTCCGCATGCCCCTAATATCATCCCACTCAATTTCGTGGTAAGTATCTCGTGTCGCGTCCGTGATTCGCGTAGCGACTTCGCCAATGATGAAAAGACAGTTAATGACTGCGTGCTGTATTAGGTCTGACTCCATGAATTGCTGTTCGGACACACCGTTCACAAACTGGCCGATATTGCGCGCGGCGTCACGAATGTGAAGCAACCGCTCAATGTCTTGATCAGGCAGCATAAACGACCTCAGCTTCGGCGAGGACCCGTTCGCGCATATGGCGACCGATATCTTCGGGGGTCCTGAAATCTGACTGACGTCCGATGATGCCAGAGAACTCGCGTTGGATACGTGCTAGTTCGAAGAAGCCAAGTTTGTACTCGGGTTCAAACTCTACGAGGACGTCTACGTCGCTGTCTGGTCGAAAATCGTCACGCAGCACGGAACCGAAAAAGGCGGCTCGACGAATGTGGCTTCGCTGGCAGAATGCAGTTATTTCTTCTACGTTGACATCGATACGGAAGCTCATGATTGTGTCCTATTAAGTGAGTGAATTATACCGCGAGCTGCCACATCGCAGCGTTCAATTCCCTCCGCCTCCACCAGAAACGCCATCGGCCCGCCTTCCGGAAACGGAGAGCGGGCCGTTGGTGCGTTTGGGGCGAAGCTGCGGGAAGCGAGTGGGGGTGATGGTTTCGCTCGATGCTATGCTGGCTCATGTGCAGGATCGTTTTGGGTGATATCCGTAATAGTCCTTTTGCCTCGATCCACCAAGTAGGCATTCATGTAATGAGTTGACCAAGCCGCTTCAACGTTTATATCGCCAGTTTTGCTAAATCTGAGTTGACCTTTCGATCCTTTACCCCACCGCATATAGACGGTGCGGCTTTGCTTTAGTCCTGCATTGGCACCAAGTTCGGCAAGCTTGCGGAGAATTCTGCCTATTTCGGGCAAACTACCTTCGACCGCAGCTTCCAAGAATGCGATGCGGCCGAATCGCCAATCTTCGACTTGCTTGGGTTTCAATTTACCCATCTTAACAAAAAGATCGATAGGACTAATAACTGCCTGGCTGGCAGCCATAAGGGAATGAAACGCATCTGAGGTTTTCTTGTCGCATTTGGTAATCATCGTGCCGCTATCTCAGCGGTTCCGCCTCTCCACCAATACCGCCGGCGACCCGCCTTCCGGTTGTGGAGAGCGGGCCGTTGGTGGGGAACAGCGGTACCATCACTCGCTACTACTTCACGCGCTTGCCCCAGTGGTGGTCGAGCATGTGCAGCTGGCCGGGATGCGCGCTGAACTGGCCCATTAGCTCAGCTAGTTCCGCCGACCAGGCTAGCTCCTCGACCTGCTCCTCGATAAACCAGTGCAGCAATACTTGAAGCGCATAGTCGTTCTGTTGCTGGGCAAGAGCATAGAGTTCGTGAATATGGCTAGTGGTGTCCTCTTCCATCCCTTTGACCGTGAGAGCGGCTTGGAGGGGATCGTCGTAGGACGTCGCCGCCAGTGGGAGAGCGCCCAGTGTCACGTTTCCGCCGCGGTCAACGAGGTGCTTGATCAGCTTGTCGGCGTGCTCCTGCTCCTCTTTGTCCTGCTGGAACATAAAGCGGGATATTCCGTGGAGATTAAGGCTTTCGAAGTAGAGCGCCACGCCTTTGTACGCGTAAGCGTTGGCGTACTCGCGCTGGATCTGTTTGTTGATCTCGTCAACGATAATGGGGGCAATCATAGTGTAGTACCTTTCAAGTTGCGCCTTTGGTGACAACGATGTGCGGTTGCGAGGCTGTTTTAGCTCATAGATGCTAGTGGTCCACAGCCTGAGAGGATGGCTCGACGTGCGTGCGCTCATCGAATTCCGAAGCGGATAGCCAACCCAACGACGCTCGACCGAGTCCGTGGGGCTGTCATCACTCATCTTAGGTTACCTTAACTAACTGCGTATTAGTTCCCTTCGGTCTTATCCTACAATCACTGTCTTTGACGTGGACATCGTGGCCGAAAAAATGATTCCATTCGCCCAAGCATTGTGTTGCCTAGAGCGGCGTCAATATGCCGTTTGCTGTGGTATCTTTGTTATAGTCCTGACTATGCTGAGCCTGGATGAGCGGCTGCCGTGAATTCACCCTTTCCGCGCACCGAAAGTCGCCATGCCCGCCTACGACTCAGCCTTAACAAACAGGATATGGCGTTCGCTCCGAACGCATCTTTACTGCTACGGTACGTATGAAGTTCGATGTTGGCGACGGCGCTGTTGCCCTGACCGAGTGAAAGCTACGAGGAAATGGGATGGAAGTGACGTTAAGTCCAGCGCTGGAAGAGGATCGAGAGTTTTGTCGGCAGGCTCACCATGAGGCCTACCGCGACGTGGTTGAACGGCAGTTCGGGGCGTGGGACGAAGCCATGCAGGACCGATTTTTCAGCCGAACGTGGTGGGACGTGAAGCTCGAAATCGTGCACGTCGACGGCGTTCGTGCAGGGTGCTTCAGTCGCGAGGAGCACGACGATGCGCTGTTTCTCAGGTCTGTCTTTCTGCTTTCTGATTTTCAGCGGCGCGGAGTTGGAACTCAACTCATTCAAGCGACGCTAACGGAAGCGACGACGCGGAATTTACCTATTATCGTGAGGCTCTTGAATCTGAGCCGTGCTCGCCCACTTCTGCTTCGCCTGGGTTTCAAGGACACTACCAGCGACGTCATCCATCGTTACATGGAATGGGCCTCACCCAAGTGAAACTACCGCGTGACTGGGCTAACGCACATGATCCCACTCAGCCCTGACACGGCAGAACGCGTCAACAAGCTGTTCCCCGATCTCGAAGACGCACGTGTTGTCGCTGAACTCTTGGAGCGAGAATGCGCCGACAATTTGCCCCTCTGGCACGGCACCACGCCTGAGCATTTCGAGCGCATTCGGTATGCTGTGCTCAAGCTCTCGGAAGGGGACCTGGAGAAGCTCAATAAAGCCATCGCCATAGCTAAGATCGACTGGCGTGACAGCCTCGTCGCCGCCGGGTTTGGCCACCAGGTCGAATCGTATCGCTGGTGGGTGCCGTAATCGAATGATTCGATTCGCCCAATCTTTCATGCCATCTTCATGTTCCCCTGCTAAATTTACTCCATGATGCCCGCAAATACGAACATTTGAGCCTGATATGTCGTCAATAACTGCATTCAAGCCCAACTCACCAGGCGGTTACCATGAAGGTTTTCTCATCTATACTCGTAGTCACCGTCCTCGTTGGGCACTCACTTGTGGCGCTCGCGCAAGGGGGCGGTGGGCGTGGTGGTGGGCACATCCGGTCCGCCCGCGAACTACCGTTGCCGGGTGTAGTGCAGACGCAAGCAGAACTGAGCGTTGTTCTCGGCTGTCCCACGGACACGTCAGTTACGCTGAATGTGCTGAGCGCATCTGACGCGTCTGCGGCCGTCGAATATGGCGAAACGGCGACGGCGCTAACGCACAAGTTAGCGTCATTAGCGCTTACAGCATCGACTCCTTGGGAAATGCAAATCAAGGGCCTGAAACCCGACAAGCAGTATTTCTATCGGCTGAGTATTGCGAAGCGTGGCGAAACAGGGGTGTTTGATGTGCGCGAAGGCACCATTCATACCCAGCGCGCTCTTGGGCAAGCGTTCACATTTGCCCTTCAGGGAGACTCGCATCCCGAAAGGCCCCAGCAGTTCGACTCCAGTCTGTATCTGCAAACGCTGGCCGCAGTTTCTCTCGACCGTCCCGACTTCTATCTTTTGCTGGGGGATGACTTTAGCGTGGACACTTTGCGTACCGTGAACTCGTCCGAAGTTCAGCGTGTCTACCTCTTTCAGCGCGCTTTCCTTGGTCAACTCGCCCAAAGTGTTCCGCTTTTTCTCGTCAATGGCAACCACGAGCAAGCGTCAGCCGCGAACCTGGATGGCACGCCGGACAATGTGGCTGTTTGGGCACAAACGGCACGCAACTCGTTGTTCGCGTTGCCAGACACGGGTGGAATATACACTGGCGACGCCGAGCCTGTGCCGCATATCGGTCTGCTGCGCGACTACTACGCATGGACATGGGGCGACGCGCTTTTTGTGGTGATCGATCCGTACTGGCACTCGTCGAAGGCGGTCGACAATCCCTATGGTGGCGGTGAAAAGCCGCGGAACCTGTGGGAGAGCATGCTTGGGGACTCGCAGTATAAGTGGCTCGCGAAGACTCTTGAAAGCAGCAACGCGAAGTACAAGTTTGTCTTCAATCATCACATCCTGGGGACTGGGCGCGGCGGAATTGAAGAGGTGCCGCTGTTCGAATGGGGTGGGCGCGACAAGAATGGACAGGATCTGTTTGCGTCCAAGCGGCCGGGCTGGGCTATGCCGCTGCATCAGCTTTTCGTGAAGAACGGCGTCAGCGTCGTGTTCCAAGGGCACGATCATATCTTCGCTCATCAGGAACTGGACGGCGTTACCTACCAGACCCTTGCGGAGCCTGCCGATCCTAACTACGCGTCGTACAACTTCGAAGCGTATCAGCGTGGAGACAAACGGCCAAACTCCGGCTATGTGCGGGTTAAGGTGGCTGCGGATTCAGCGACAGTCGAATATGTGCGCCAGTATCTGCCGAAAGACGAAAACGCTACCCAGCATAGCGGTGACGTCGCGTTCAGCTACAGCGTAGCGCCACGGGGAAGCAAGCCGTGAGAACTCGGAGAGAGGCGATATTTGGCGCAGCGGCAACGGTAGCGATGGCTATCGCATGTGCGGCCCTTTTGGGAGAGCCCGACCGGTCGCAACGTGGAGCGAGACAGGAAGCGCCAGCGGCATTTCTCACAGATGTGCCAGCCCAGAAGTATGACATCATCCTGACGCGCCCCGCGCGCGACACTGTGACGGCCAGCATTTTAGCGTACGGTGCTCTAGAGGGCTACGTAGGCTATGGCGATGCGTCTAATAAATACACATGCAAGACAGCCTTGCAATCATTTCCGAGCAGCCAGCCAGTCCAACTCGCGATTACTGGCCTGATGCCGGGCACGCGCTATTACTATCGGTTCTACACACGGCCAACGGGCACGACGCCGTTTGAAGCGAGCGCGGAGGCATCGTTCTGTACCGCGAAGCCGCAGCACACACCGTTTGAGTTTACGGTGACAGCTGACTCTCATCTCGACGAGCACACATTGCCGGATATCTATCTCGCCACGATGCGCAGCGCTGCTAGAGACGGGCCGGATTTTCACATCGACTTGGGCGATACGTTCATGACCGAGAAGCATGTCGATCGCGCCAGTGCCGCGAAGCAGTATCTTGCCCAGAGATATTACTTTAGTCAGGTCGCGCGCTCGGCACCGTTGTTCCTGGTGCTCGGTAACCACGACGGTGAGACGGTGCGTGAGCAGGATGGCACCGCAAACAGCCTTGCTGTGTGGTCGAATGCTGAGCGTAAACAATACTTCCCAATGCCTCGTCCAGACGCGTTTTACAGCGGCAACGATGCGGTCCATGCGCTCGCAGGTGACCTGCAAGATTACTACGCCTGGGAATGGGGCGATGCGCAGTTTATCGTGCTTGACCCGTTCTGGTACACGCCACGGCAGCGGGGCGGCGACGACAACTGGGCGCGTACGCTTGGACGGGCGCAGTACGATTGGTTGCGTCGAACTTTAGAGGCGAGCCACGCCAAGTTCAAGTTTGTGTTTATCCATCACCTTGTGGGCGGTCTCGGGCGCGATGCACGAGGCGGATCCGAGGCGGCACCTTTCTTCGAGTGGGGCGGCAAGAACGCGGACGGCACCGACGGCTTCGCGTCGCATCGGTCCGGGTGGGGGAAACCCATCCATCAGCTTATGATGGACAACCATGTGGCCGTTGTTTTTCACGGTCACGACCACCTCTTTGCCAAGCAGGATCTCGACGGAATCGTCTATCAAGAAGTGCCACAGCCTGGCTGGGAGGGGCGGTTTGATGAGGACCGGGTCAAAGAGTACGGCTACGTGAAAGGCACGATCCTGCCGAGTTCCGGATACATGCGCGTTTCTGTCGCTGACAAGATCGCCACCGTCGAATATGTTCGGGTAGAGTCGCAGCGCCGAGGAGTAGGTGAGACCAAGGCGTCAGTTGCTTACAAGTACACGATCGTAGCGGCAGAATTGGAAACATTACCATGAAGACAAAACCCACGCTGCTATTTGCGGCGCTTTGTGCGTCGTACGCGTTCAGCGCGCCAGCGTTTTCTGATGAGCCTCCACCGCGTGGTGATCGTCCGCCGCGCGCCGACAGACCTGCTCGTGAGCCGGGACAGCGTCGCGAGAACAAATACACGCTGGAGCAGGCGATCTCTGATCGCGCGCAGTTGACGACGATTGCGTTCAGCGGGCTGGCGTTCCTGACGGGATCGTTCACGAGCGACACGTTTCTGCCGCCCGGAAAGGTGTCCGACTACTTTGGCTTCCAGTATATGCGCGATGTCCAGGACAAGGGGATGGGGCATAACACCGACTTCCTGACCCGTATCGCCAACAATATGATTCTTGTCCTTACCGACGCGCAGAGGGCACAGCTGGTAGCCTTGGGCAACTCGCAGGGGAGCTATTTAACGTGGCTGGCATACCAGCGGTACCCAGTGATACAAGCGTTTTGCCGCCAGTCGTCGGGCGAAATCCCGAAGGGCAGCGCGGGCCTCGACAAGGCGGCGGTGACGAAGGCAGTGTCGGACATCTTCGCGCTTGACGGCGAACTGGCGTACCAGAGGGCAGTGGTTTGCGGTGGCATTTTGAACAGCTTGACGGCCGAGCAAAGGGCGGCACTTGCGAAGCTCAAGTTTGGTGACTATACGACATGGCCGGAGATGGAGGAGCCTCTCGACAAGCGGACGATGAGCCACGGGACCCATGTCCTGGTGATGACGTACGCCAGCGAGATGTTTAGCTGGTACGCTGGGAATGTCGAAGCGGACACGTATTTCTGCCCTGAGCGCCACGGCACGTATTTTGGTGGGTTTTACATGAAGGACGCGCCAGCGATGGGGCACCACGGCTACACGATCAGCACCAGCCTTACCGGTGACAGTGGCGAGCAGTTTCTCGCGACTCTCACTCCCGTTCAGCGCGAGCGCATTACGAGCATCGTCGACCTTCAGCGAGCGGACCTGAGCGAGATTGTGACTATCCGTCGAGCCATCTCCACCGAACTCCGCAAGTGCATGACCGGAGCGGTCGCCGACAAAGCGAAGGTGATCGCACTATCGAAGCGCTATGGGGCGCTTGACGGTGAGCTCTCGTGGTTGTACGCGACTCGCTTTGCGGAAGTGGCGAAATCCCTAACGACTGACCAGAAAGCGGCATTGGTCAAACTTCGCGGCACGGAAGTGGCTCCGCAGGGCGTGTTCGTCTACTCCGACCTCATCGCGACGCCAGCAATTGGAAACACGGACTACCTGTTCGGCACATCGGGGCTGGTGTTCAGATAGCCCATATTCGACAGTCTTTTCCGTCCGCGCAGCGTGCTGGTGCGACGCAGGGCCATGCCGCGTGTTGCCGCGCCCTGCTATCCACCGCCGTTTTGATGCGCGATAGGGGTCAAGGCTCAGCCTTGTGGGGTATACTTTTGGGGCAATGCAGCGACAGATATTGAAGAGCAAGATACATCGATGTACGGTCACAGAGGCTGATGTCGATTACGTTGGGTCGATCACTATCGACCAGGACCTAATGGACGCCGTTGACCTGTGGCCAGGCGAACTGGTTCACATCTGGAACAGCTCGAACGGTGAGCGGTTTGAGACGTACACTCTGGTTGGCGAGCGCGGCTCTGGAGTGATCTGCATGAATGGCCCGGCTGCACTGCGCGTTGAGGTGGGCCACAAGATAATCGTCGCGGCATTTGGCATCACCGACCAGCCTATCACCCCCAAAGTGATCCTTGTCGACGACGACAACCGTATCACGAAGCACCTATAGCCCCACTGTTTTACACCGCGTTGTTGGGAGTTTGCGACGCCCTTAACTCGATGTGACCATTCCGGACACGTACGTCGAATGTCGGCTGGGGATAGATCGACGGACCATTGACGACCTCACCATCCTCCAGTTTGACGCATGAGCCATGCCACGGGCACGTCACAGTGCCGTTCTCAAATTTGCCTTCGTTCAGCGGGCCACCTAGGTGGGCGCATGTGTTGCCAATGGCGTAGAACGTGCCGTTTTGGTTTGCGACGAGGATTGGCACCTTACCTACCATAAACACCTTGTTCGCGCCTTCACCGATCTCCGACGTTTCGCCAACAGCGGTCCATTTTTGCGGCAGGTCTTCGCGGTCTGCGTGGTCAATCCCGACATTCTGTTCGTAAGCGAGCGTGCCGCCGAGAAATCCGCCGACACCGACGAGACCATAACCTAACGCTGCCAGAGCTCGCCCCACGCTTCGGTGTCCACTACGTCTGCACAGAAAAGATGCCCCGTAAAGCAGGGTGGCGCTGCCGTTGACGATCGCATGCATGGCTCCGACTCGCTTGCGCGGCTTATCGTCGACACCGGTGTAGTCGGTAAGCCCGGTAATCGCCGAGCCTATAGCAGCTGCGATGCCGACCGCTACAGCGGCGTCGGCTCCCGGCGCGACCCGCTCGTCGCCCATCGCTTCCTTGGCGTCGAGGAACGCAGCGACGGTCCACGCGCCAATCACAACGCTGGCCTTGATCGGGTGTATGGGATGGCCCAGCCAGACGCCGTGAAGCATATTCTTCACGCCATTGGCAGGCTCGCCACCCGCCTTATAAATGCTGCCGACTGCACCTTGTACCGCGTCGGCGACAGGCTCGAGCCACTCCTGACCTTCGATCGCTTTGACTACTGCCTTACTTCCCACTTCGTTGTGTCCTTTCGTGCCGGATATGCCCAACATAACTGCTCGCTAATGTTAATCGACAGACTCCTCGGCCTCATCGCCAGATTTGACTATATCGCCGTCTGTAAACAGGATGCCCTTGAGGATTTCGCGCCATTCTGGCTTCTTGCGGAGAAGGAACTCAAGGTCCATGCCGAAGTGCTTGAACTCTTCCTTCTGGGCGTTTTTCATGATGGCTTTCGCGACGTTGTCGGTCTCAACCGACATGCGTTGCTCGTACCAGTTGATGGCTTCAGCTTCTTCCGTCATCGAGACGATCATGTGAGCGAAAGTGCGGGTTTCGGCTGAAAGCTCATTGACGGGTTCGTGATACTGTTCAAATCCCATGGAATTGAAGTCCTTTGTAGCCGCAAGGTAAGGTGTGCGCTCGGGTGCGCGGAAAGCGGCGTAGGGTTGAGTTACCCGTGACTGAGCATCACCAAACGTTTGGCGGCAACACGCGGCGGTCGGGCGGGGTAGGCGAGAGGCTCGAAAACCGATTCGAGTAGCGTAGCAGCTATTCGGTCTCGATCAGCTTATCGGTGTCGGGGATAACGACGGTCTGCGCTGCGCCGGTTCGGGCCTTGCGAACGATGTGGAATACGGTATTGAATGTGTCCGCATCGCTCGCCGGACGCGTCACCAAGAACACGTACTCCTGGCGGCCGGTGATGGACGACGGCCGGATGAGGGTGGCGTCGGATACGGTGAGCTGGCGAGGCATTAACCATCCGCCCTTGTTGTCCGAAGCGGACAGCAGCTTGATGTCGACGCTGCCGTTGGTCACGACGGGATAGTCGAGCACCAATGCAAGTCCCGAGAGTCGCACGGTGGCAAGCCCGGACGCAGCTGTGTTAGGTGCTTCGGGCTTCACGGCGGCGACGCGCCGGAGAACAAGCTGCGAGTCGTCGTTACCGTCGGGGTGGGCGTTGGGTTTGGTGGCGGAGGTCGGGCCGGGAATGGCTATTTCGCTGAACGGGAGGTCGCCTTCACTCCGCGTAACCGGGACAGCCGTGAGCGCGAGCTGGAGCGGCTTGTTCGATTGCGCACCTTTGGGGGCGTTGACATAGATGTTGTAACCGGCCATTCGGGAGTTCGCTGGGGTGCTGTTGAGCAGCCAGTACTGTTGCTCCTGAACTCCAAGGCCAGTTTCACCTGCCGGTGGCGGCGAGAACCGGGCGAGGACCTTTTCAAGGTCCCATTCGACTGCGCCAGCGTCCTTGGCGTCGAATATCCACGCTCGGGCGACTCCAGCTGTATCGTTCCAGCGGTGGTATCTGTCGAGATAGGCAGTCAGTGTTCCGCTTGTGGCGCTTGCGAGCGAACTGATAGTGCCGACTCGCTTGGGCTTCGTAACCATCGATGCGGCGATTGCAAATGAACCGTGGGCGACGGTGGCTGAGTCGCGGTGCGACGGCGATGTTTCGGTGAGCGCAAACTTAACGGTGAGCGAGGTCGCGTCAGCCTCAGGGACTCCGCCAAACATCAGCGTCCAGTGGTTTGGCCCTTTGCGCATCGCGCCACCGCGCTTGTCACCAATGGCGCGTCCCCGGTTGTCGGCCAGGGACAGGGCGCCGTTGAGCGAATATTCGGTGTCGGTATCGTCCTCGGGTGGCTCAACCGTGCAATCTAGGAACGTCTGCGCTGGGGTTTTGGGCGTTGCTTTTTGAATTGTGATCGAGTTGACCTGGCACGTCGCCCCGAAGAGGGTAAAAAAGCGCTTGGAGACCGGTTGAGCAGTTGTGAGCGCCGGGTTGATTGGCATGCCTGCGATGGCTCCATCGTTTGTTGCTTCGCCCAGCTGCTGCGGCGTTGCATTTGGATCCTGGATGAGCATGTCGATCTTGAACAGCGGTTCGGTGGCGTCGATGCCGGTGAACGCGGCGGACGTGCCGTCTTGAATGCGCGCGAATGCCCAGCGCGTTTGGTGTCCGGGCGCATAGGCACGCATCTGCAGGTAGCGGCGCGAGTCTGGTCCTGTAATGGCAGTGCCGTCGGAAGTGCGAACGACGCTGTATTCGACTGACAGCGCCTTTTCCGGGTCGTGAGACCACTGGGCGTTTGGCGGTGACGCCCACGACGCCGACCTTACCGTCACTGTAAACGCGCCGACGCGGATCGCTTGCGGCAGCTTGGCAAGCGGAACGGTCGCTGCCGATGCTGGCAGGGTGCTGAGCACAAAGACGGCAAGCACTGTGAAGCGTGTTAAGGTATTCATTGTCATTGGTTTGGTCGTTTAGTTTAAATCAGTCGCCTGACAGGGCACGCCACCGAAGGATGTGGACGCCCATGATGAAATACGGATCGCGCTCTTCGGGGATGCGGTTGGTCACGACGCGCCAAATCCCGCCCGATGGGGTTGCCTGTATCCATGTTCGGTTGCCCAGGTACGCCAGAGTGTGCACGCCGTTGTCGGTGACGGCAAAATCGCCGGGGCGAACGGCTGAGTAGTCCAGATCATTGATCGCTTTGCCGTCGTACAGCTTCACCGTCTCCGAGCGGTAGCCTTCGTAGAGGTCCGAAGCTGTCGAGTCGTGCATCCAGAGCGACAACGCTTCCCGGGTCAGTTCGCCGTTGCCGGTCCTGAGCCCTTCCATAAATGCAGCGTTCATCAGCCCGCATCGTACCAGCCCCGAGCAGTCGATGCCGGTATACGTCTCGCCGCCCCATACGTATGGTGTGCCGACGTAACTGCGCAGCGACCGAACATAGGCAGTGCGTAGTTGTACGTCGGAAACAGGGCGGGCGGGGAGCAGAAATGGAAGGAGACTAAGCAGCGCGACGATGACGATGGCGGCTCTGGCCCATACACTCTTGAACGCCGCGATTCCGATCGGCAGCAGCAGAACGAGACTGCCGAGAATGGCGTAGCGGACGGAGTTGGTGCGTATCGGCTGGACGATGAGAACAAGTGTCAGCGGCGCGACGGTCAGCCAGGCGGTGAGTGCGGCATTCTTGCGCCACGCTGCAACAAAGCGGCTCGCTATCGGCGACGATAAGCGCATGGTGGACTCTCTGGGGCAGGCGGATCATCGGATTGGTGGCGGAGAGAGTGGGATTCGAACCCACGGTGAGGTTGCCCCCACGACGGTTTTCAAGACCGTTCCATTCAACCGCTCTGGCATCTCTCCCCGCGACCCCGACTATTATACCATCGAACCGGGTGAACATTTAGCCAGTTTGGGCCGTCAAAAGCCGTATGAAAACTCGGCCAACAGTTTTTCGCACTATCGCCACGTCAGCCCTCTTAGCCCTCGCCGCTGCAAGCGCTATCGCAGACAGCGCACCTCCTACCACGGCAGCCACTCTCAGTCTGGATGATGTGAAGCAGCATGTTCGCAAGCTGCAAACCACTTTTGGTAGGGCGCCGGGTTTGCAGTTCACTGAGCACTTGGGCGTGCAGACATCGGGCACAAGCGCTGGCCCGCAAACCCGTTTTCTCGATTTCAGCGGTGAACTGACCAAGCCTGCCAAGTTCAAGTACACCATCCCAACTGGCGGCACTCTGGTCTCCGACGGTGTCAGCGAACTCGCCCTCGACCCGACCCGCATGCGATACAATATACGGCCCGCGTCGAAGGCATATACAGTGGCCGCCGATTGGGCGTTCGTCAGCACCAAAGTGCTCACCGGAGGGTCGCAGCTCCTGGATCAGGCTCTTCTGCCGTACCTGTACCACCATATCGGCGACAAGGACTTTATCGAGCCGACTCAGATGCAGCTAACCGGTTTTGCGAGCAAGCTGAACGGCAAACCGGTGATCGATATCAACTACCGCAACGAAACCGACGATATCCACCTACTGCTCGACCCAAAGACCGATGCGCTGGTCGGGACACACTCCACATATCGCGCGTTGAACGGCCTTGTCACTGAAGTGATCGAGGATATCAGCTCGCTGACGTTGTTGCCGTTAGCGCCGCCAGCCACTGACTTCGCTACGGTCGCTCCAGCGAATGCCGTTCCGGTCCCGATTCCTGTCCCCGTGACACCGCCACCGGCGACCACCATCAAGCCGAAGGCGACAACGCCAAAGGCACAGCAGAATCGCAATCGAAACCGTAACCGCAACGGATCGAAAGATGACATCACCATTGGCGGGCTGACGGTGCTTCGGTAAGCGGGCGCGCGCCTCCCGGTTACAACGTACGAATCGCGGCGCAGATCTATCGATCTGGCCCGAAGAGTGCGTGGGGACTTGCAGTTACAGCCGCTACGCGCGCGGAAATTCCGCCCCCGTGGCATTACAGGTTTGTTTTCATGTTCGATCAAAAAACCAGCGTGACGCTGGACCCCTGTCTCGCCGAGGACGGCTCGGTTGTGCGCAGGCAACACGCAGCTCCTCGGCAGCCTCCGACGGGTCCTGAAGAGTGATGCGCCGCAGCCGGCGAAGTCACATAGGAACGATCAAAGGCACCCACCTCTGCCAGTAGGAAGTTTTTAATTTTTGTGCTCGAACACCGGGTTCTTGGCCGGATTAGGACAAGAAGGTCCTTCGGACCTGCCTGAATAGGTGCGCCTCCCAACTGGTAGTGGCTTGCCTTTGGCATTGTAATAGCCACCGGGGACGGGTTCATTTTGCGTTTTGCAGCCGCGCAACGAGAATTCATTTTTTGCGCAACGAAATATGAGTGTGCTTGACGGACACGGATCGCGCAGATAATGGATAATTATCGATGCCAGACGTTCGCGCAAAACGGTAGTTTTCGTTACAGTTTTGCGCGAGCTAAGGACAAATCCCGAGCTTCAAGTTTTCAAGGTGCAGTTATAATGATACTGGAACATATGTTCTATTTATAGTGTACCAATCATAGACTGTTTTGTCAAGAATTGAACCGGGAAAATGCAGATATTTCCCATACTGGTGGTCGATTGGGATGGGGTCGAGGTAAGTATGTTCTGCCACATTTATCAGATGCTGGAGAACGGTCGCCATTCGACGGCGAATGCATTATAATAGCTGCATTATGACCACCGATCTCCCCGACCTTCTCGCGCTTCCGTCTGGCTGGCGCGCGTCCAATGCTGCCGAATGGACGGAACAGTGCCGCCCGCACCTGCTGGAACTCGTTCAGCGCGAGGAGTACGGCGTCATGCCGCCGGTGCCGGGCAGCGTGACGTTTACCGTCGTGCGCACGGACCCTGCGGCCCTGGACGGCCAAGCGACTTTGCGTGAAATCGATATCGTGACGACTGCGCCGGATGCTCACTTGGAGTTGATCGTCTTCACGCCCAACTCTCTCGCGACGCCAGCCCCGTGCTTCGTCGGGCTGAACTTTGGCGGCAACCATCGTCTCATCAGTGACCCGCTAGTTCGCCCATCGAAAGCGTTTGCTGAGGGGCCCACCGATGAAATTGACGCGGCACGTGGCACTGATACCGAAAAGTGGCCTGTGGGCGCAATTATCGAACGAGGATACGCGCTCGCGACGCTGCACAACGGCGATGCTATCCCAGACGACGCAGGCAAGGCCGCCGAACTGCTGCCGTCGTTTACACCGCCGGGAGTGTCGCCGACAGGTCCCGAAGCGCCTGGCGCATTAGCCTGCTGGGCGTGGACACTTTCGCGAGCTATCGACTTCCTGCTATCCGATCCGTCGATCGACCCGAACCGAATCGCGCTTGTCGGCCATTCGCGCAACGGAAAGACCGCGCTCCTCGCCGCGGCTACCGACCCGAGGGCCGCGCTTGTTATTCCGTGCCAGTCAGGTACCGGAGGGGTGGGGCCTTCGCGCGCTATCGGCGAGCCGCTCGATGTTCGTGAAACTGTCGCGCGAATCAACACGATCTTTCCGCATTGGTTCTGCGGCAACTTCAAGCGCTACAACGACGCTACCGACCAACTCCCGTTCGACCAGCATGCCATGGTCGCCCTTTGCGCGCCGCGTCCGCTGCTTCTCTCCAGCGCTACCGATGACCTGTGGGCCAACCCCGCCGGATCGCTTGCCATGCTTCAAGCCGCCGACCCCGTGTACCGGTTGCTTGGTGTGGGTGGCATCGATATCGACAGCATGTCGAAGCCTGGTGAGCTGGTCGCGAGCCGTCTCGGCCACTACATTCGGAACGGCGATCATAGGGTGACGCTCGAGGACTGGACCGCGTGGATGAATTTTGCTGATGTCTGGCTGTGATGGGATTGGGTGCTGGACCACATTTGAGTCAAAAAGTGGACCCTAAGTATATCGGCATGCCGACGGCAGGCGCTCACGCGCAAATGCCGCTCCGTGGCGCGGGTTGGCGACAAATTCTTCGGGGACAGCGTCCTCGAAGGCGGCCCCAAACAGTTTCGATGCGCCACGATTGGGATGAAGGGTTTGGGAATGTGACGATAGGCCACGCTGCTTCTACACTGCGAACAAGTGGTGCCACCTTCTGCGGGGCAGTCCCCAGGCTTGGTTCGTTCGGAGTTGAGGCGATGGGCTGGCATCTTAGCCCGCAGGGCGGTCTGCTATTCACAGGCACCGCTTAAGCGGATGCAATAAAGCATATCGGCATGCCGACCGCAGCCCCTCACAGGGGACGGCCGCTCCGTGGCGAGGGTTGGCGACAAATTCTTCGGGGACAGCGTCCCGAAGGCGGCCCCAAACAGTTGCGATGGGCCACGATTCGTATGACGGGTTTGGGAATGTGACGATAGGCCATGCTGCTTCTACACCGCGAACAAGTGGTGCCACCTTCTGCGGGGCAGTTCCCAGGCTTGGTTCGTTCGGAGTGGAGGCAAATTGTGATACGAGCGTCCATCGTGATTCACACCCACAACGCACGTAATCAGTAGGAATCCTTGCTGCCTGTCGCGAATAGTCCCCCAAAGATTTACACCCCACGAACCAACATCTATGAGCCCATACGAAATAGTCACACAGCTTGCCGTCTACATTCGCGACGCCGTTCGGCCGCATCTTGGGACGCTTCAAAGTCGCGGGCTTGCTGGAATTGCCGCTAGCGGAGATACTACATTCGCCATCGATGAAGTCGCCGAGGATGCTATCGTTTCGTTTATCGAGCGTAACCGGCTGTCAGTGGCGTACTACTCCGAGGATAAGGGGCTGATCGAGTTTGGCGATGAACCTGCGGGCGTGCTTATTATCGACCCCATCGACGGCACCCGGCCAGCTATGGCTGGGTTTGAGCAGTGTGTTGTGTCCGTGGCGTGGGCCGACTACAAGCCGGATGCTGCGATGCGCGATGTGCGCTATGGGTGTATCGCCGAGCTCAAGCAAGATGATATCCTCGTCGCCGAGCGCGGTGGCGGCGCAACGTGGCGTCGCGCGGACGGCTCCACGTGCCCTGCGCGCCTCCTGCCAATCAAGACCATCGACCGTGCACCGCTCAGCTTTGAATTCGCCGCGCGCCCGGCGAGCCTCATCTCTACGGTACTCGGTGACATTGTCGATGCGGCGTCGCTCAATGGCGGCGTGTTTGTGGTCAACTCGACGGCTTACTCGTTGACGCGTCTTGTCACGGGCCAGCTTGCGGCGAGTATTGATGTTGGGCCACGAATCTACGCGGACCTGCCGCGCTGCCGTCCGGCGTTCGATAAGCTGGGCGGGGGGCGGATGATCGGGCTGTTCAGCTACGACATCGCCGCCGCCGCGCTCATCGCCCGCGAGGCAGGCGCTATTGTCACCGACGCCTACGGACGGCCACACGACGATATGCGCCTGCTGGACACATCGCCCGGGAATGTGACATCGATGTGCGCCGCGTCAACCCCCGCGCTCCACGCGGCGCTGCTCGCCGAGATCGAAGCTGGTATGGCTCGGCTGGGCGGAGGCTAATGTGTGAGCTTGAATGGGGTCACGTACGGGTGGCTGTGAGAGCCTGGTCCGGGTTCGTGAACGGATGGCGGGTGAGAGCCTGGCGTGGGGTTGTGAACGGAGGGCGGGTGAGAGCCTGGTGGTCCATAAAATACGTAACAGTCAGATCAAGTAAGATCGACGGAGATTCCGTAGGTTAATCGAATAGCCGAAGCCACCACGGCTTGAAGGCCTAGTCCGCAGACGGACGCAAGGCGGCTAGTTATTGAGGATAGGGTCTCCGACCCACAGGAAGTTGGCACACCCTGCGCGCATTTTTCGCCATGGTGCAATTGTACGGATTGATGAAGCCCCTCCGATAAACCTACGGCTCGTAAAAGCTTGAAAGTACCGGACATATGAATGTTGGACATAAGAATGTTGGACATAAGAATGTCTGGATCACTAAGAATCGACCGGTTTTTCAGAATTGCGGAGCGTCGGCCTTCGCCGACTCGGAGCGAGCCGCGATGCGGCTTTCTGAGCGCCCGCAGGGGTGCGATCGGTACTTTACAGGCGCGCCTTTAGTCGCCAGCCATCTTTCTCATCTTTGAATCCGTCCGCCCCATTCCAATCTTTTCGCGACGTTTACATACATCCAATTAAGCTACCGGGTACGATTTATCTATGCGCATAACGCGACGTGTCCCACTCCTGCTTTTGATCGGTATTGTCCCCCTCGTCCTGTCCGGCTATTTGCCGTGGCTTGCATGGGTGGCTCTGGCATTCGACGGTCTTCTCATCGCCTTTGTCATCGCCGACCAATTGATCACGCCTGAAGCGGGCGATGTGTTTTCGGTGGAGCGCCTTGTTGAGGACAAGCTGAGTTTGGGAGGCGAGAACCGCGTCGTCTTGGTGGCTCGGTATGTGGGCGATACTCGCGAGCGGTTTGGCGCAACGGCGCGTCGACTCACCGTCCGCGACGAGCCTCCGGCGGCTTTCGATGTGACCGGCGACACGACAGCGGTCGCGCTGTTGTCGGCCACTGCGCGCGAACAGCATTTCGCGTACCACGTGAACCCGCCAGCTAAAGGCGACTTCCAGTTTGGCGATATATTCATCCGCTACGAGGGGCAATTCGGACTCATTCAGCGGGTCTCCAAGATCACAGCCGCAGTTGGGGTCAAGGTCTATCCAAATCTCGTCGAGACTGCAAAGTACGATATGCTGGCGCGTAAGGGCCGGCTCATGCAGGTCGGCATCCGCAATATTCGCCTGCGGGGTGGGGGAAGCGAGTTCGAGAGCCTTCGCGAATATGTGCCCGGTGACGAGTACCGCAAGATCGATTGGAGCGCTACCGCCCGCCGCAACAAGCTCATTTCTCGGCAGTATCAAGCGGAACGAGCGCAGAATATCCTGCTCGTTATCGATGCTGGCCGCACGATGCTACAGCCCGTGAACAAGATGGCGAAGCTCGACTATGTGATCAATACGGCGCTGATGCTGGCGTACGTTGCTGGCACATCCGACGACAAAGTGGGCCTCTTAGTGTTCGACGGCGATGTCCGGACATACATTCCGCCGGCGAAAGGCAAGACCCAGGTCTACAACCTGCTTGATGCGCTGTACAACGTGAACGCGCAAATGGTGGAAAGCGACTATCAAGGCGCGTTCAAGAACCTTGCCGCTCGGTGGCGCAGGCGGTCGCTTGTAGTGCTGTTCACTGACCTCACCGACACGGAGTCGTCGGCTGAGCTCCTCGACGCCATTCCCATACTCGAAAGCCTGCACCGCACAGTTTGCGTCACCGTCAGCGACCCGAACATCACCGAAGCGGCGATTTCGATGCCTGATAGCACCGCCGACGTGTATCGGAAGGCCGTGTCAACTCAGGTCATGCAGGAGCGTAAGCAGGCAATCACCATGCTCAAGCGGCGGGGCGTATGGACCATAGATAGCCCGCCGGAGACACTGAGCTCGGACTTGATCAACCACTACCTTACTCTCAAAGCACGTACAGCGATCTAGAGTTTGCAGGTGCCACTCGATTGGCGGCATCCAAAGCTCGAACGAGAGCTCCGTTAATGAGATTACTCAGCCATCCCGTAGTTCCTCGAATGCTAAACTGCGAAGAGTGCGTGGCGACTTGCAGTTACTGCCGTTACGCCTGGCCGAGGACGGCGAAGTCATCGTGGAATCACCGCGCCCCCGGCATTACGTTGTTGTTTTCATGTTCGATCAAAAAATTAAAAACTAAGCCTCCGACGGGTCCTGAAGAGTGACTATAGGAATAGTCAAAGGGACCCGCCTCCGGCAGTAGGAAGTTTTTAATTCTTGTGCCCGAACACC
This sequence comes from Capsulimonadaceae bacterium, assembly GCA_036504535.1. Classification (GTDB taxonomy): domain Bacteria; phylum Armatimonadota; class Armatimonadia; order Armatimonadales; family Capsulimonadaceae; genus JARLGU01. The sequence continues at coordinate 109,851 of DASXUY010000009.1, read as the reverse complement.
GGGTTCTTGGCCAGATTAGGACAGGAAGGTCCTTCGGACCTGCTTGATTAGTTACCGTTTGATGGTTTAACGCCAGTTGGCTGCATAGACGTCAGTCCGAGCCGTCTTCGGCGAGATATGGGTCCAGCGACACGCTGGTGAAGCTGGCTTGACAGGAGGGGTATCTAACTGTTAAGATGAAAGGGGGAATTGTCGCGTCCTGCGTTTTGTCACGACTCGCACATCATATCCCTTTTCCAGCGATGCAGCGTCCGTGGGCGGATCCCGTATTGCTGAAGCGACGACAATTTTCATATAGATAGCCGCACGATTGACATCGTTTTGGCTAGTTGATGCTACTACCCTCGCGCTGTCCACGGCGCGACAAGGATCCAGGCTCTGCCTGGTTGAATCGGGCATGTTCCCGATTTGCAAGGAGTTCGAACGGATGCCGTATTCTTTCAAGAATCGACGACAAGCCCTTTCCCCGATATCGCAGTTCAGCTACGATGCTGCTGGACGATTCCGGGATCTCGCTGCGCCACTCGCTGCATTCGCAGTTGTTGCTCTCTTCGGAGGGCTGGCAAGCACGCCAGCGCAGGCAGCGGACAAGCCACTGACCGAAAGCGCCGCCCAAAGCCGCGTTGTTCAGATGGCCGTGGACAAGGATGCTGATCGAATACAGGACGCTCTCGCGAGCGCTATCCAAAACAACGATTTCGATGCGTTCCCGTGGTGTGTTGTGCGATCCGGCTCCGGCGCAGCCTACGCGATGGGTGCAAGCGACAAGCCTGGCACGTATGTCAGCTTGATCCTCCATTTCGACCACGCTCCCACGGCGGCTGACAAGAAAGCCGTTACTGCGTGCGGATTTAATGTCCACTCCGTCTACACAAATGTATTCACTGGCATGCAGGTAACTGGATCTCTCGTGAATGGACTCGATGATGTGCGCCATTTGCTGAAGGCTATCCCGTCGATCACGCTCGTATCGCCCAACATAGCGTATCGGTCGGCGCTCTATCGCAGCACTCGCCAAATCCGCGCGCGCCAGTCGTGGTACAGCTTCCAGGTGTCCACAAACAACACGCCGCTCATGGGCAGCTCCTCGGTAGCCGTGGCGGTAATCGACTCTGGTATCGACGGCACACACCCGGACTTGAACGGCGGCTCTGCTAGCTCGTCGGGCGGTAAGATCGTCGCTTGGCATGACTCGGTAGGCCCAGACGCGAACATTCCACGCGCAGGTTACTACTCGGGACCGATTGACGCCAACGGCCACGGCTCGTTCATGGCGGGAGTGATTGGCGGCACAGGTGCGGGCGGCGGTATCTCATCCGGCACTGGTCAAATCGGCATTAGCATGTTCGGTCAGTTGAACGCAACCAGCACTATCGCGGGAACATTCCCGGTAGACACGTCAGGCTTCAGCAAAGCAGGCGATGTAGTCGTGGAAGCATCATGGCTGCCCGTTTACAATAATATCAACAACCTATTCACTGTCACAAACGGCGCTGGCACTAAAATAGGCACCTTGACCGCGCTCTCCCGTGGCCGTCAGCCCCTGGCAGGCGACTTTGGGATATCCGCTGGCAATGCCCTTTCACAGTATCAGCTTGCGACTAACTACGCGGGCGTCACAACCACAACCGGCACAGGAACTGGCACGACGACGGGTACAGGCACAGGGACAAGCACGGGCGTGACATCGCCGTACACGGAGTATTCTGCTCAGGTCCTGACGCCGATGTCGTCCATCGGTGACGGCGTTAATCTGATGGCTGGTGTTGCGCCGCTCACTTCGCTTGTCGGCCTGAAAGCACTCGACGATCTCGGATATGGTACATCGGGCACGATCCTCGACTCGCTCAACTTTGTCGCCGCGAATATGGCTGCGTACCATATCGGCGTCGTCAACCTCAGCCTTTCTCGACCAGTCAAGGCATCTTTTATCGCGACAACGAGCGCCGATGTGGTTGACGTGAGCGTCGATACCGCTATCGCCAACTTGGTGAACGCTGGCGTCGTTTGCGTTGTCGCATCTGGCAACGACGAAACCACCACGCCGAGCGTATCGTCGCCCGGCTCCGCGAGTGCGGCCATCACGGTCGGCGCGATCACGGCAGGCGACGCTGTAACGTCGTACTCGCAGCGAGGAAGCACGGCGCAGATAAAGCCTGATGTCGTCGCTCCCGGCGGCTCGATCACATCCGGCGGCGAGATCGTCGCTCCCGATACAAACACCGATGAACTGGTTCTCTTCCCGAAGACAACCACTACGACGACAACGACGACTACAACCACAACGGGAACAACGACGACGCCGATTACCAATCCAATCGCCACGGCAACCGGTGTGGGTGCGGAGTATGAAGCCAGCCACTTCCGAGCCGAGGACTATGCCAACGACTACACCGTGAAGCAGGGGACCTCGATTGCAGCCGCTCACGTTGCCGGAGTAGTCGCCCTCATGGAGCAGGCTCTCGGTGTCACCAAGGGGCTCATACCCGGCGTCACCTATCAGGCAAGCGATGCTCAGGCGATCAAGATGATCCTGCAGATGACCGCCACCGAGACAGGTGTCACGCCTATCGGTGCTGCGGCGGTTCTGGCGCAGAAGCATGGCGGACGAGACAATGTCGAAGGGTACGGTCGTGTGAACGCGGACGCTGCCCTTGAGTCGATCCTGCTTTCCTATATCCCGGGCCTAGCGGATACAGCCACGTTCTCGAGCGATACGCTCGGCAAGAAGTGCTGGGCGCGAAACGTGCAGCTCAAGGCAGGACAGCCATATGACTTCGCAGTGAACGTGCCATCCGGCCTCACGTGCGAACTCTACCTTTACTCCGCGACACCGACCACATCCGACGTGTCGATCTCTGGCGGAAACAACTCGAAGCCGACGATTATATCCTCGGTTACGACGGTTGACTCATCCGGCAACCTGGCGATACCGTCGTTCACGCCGACCGCCGACACGACCGCGTACCTCGTCATTAAGCGAATTCATGGTGATGGGACGGTCGCGATCACGTCGCACGGAGCCGAGGCGACGACGGTCACCGGGACAGTGCTGGACGCCGATTCACTCCCCATCACCGGCGCGGTGGTGACGCTCATTCAGAGCGCTCCGAATGCTCAGTCACTCGGTACTACGACCACCGATTCCACCGGATCATTCACGCTAGGCGCACCAGAGTCTACCGATGTTAAGGTGACAGCGCGAGCGGATGGCTTCTTCATCGGGAGCAAGTCGATAACGACAAGCGCTTCGACAACTCCCACGTCGGTTACGATCACGCTGGATCGATCGCACGTGTTCGCGTCAGGCCTGCAGTTGATCTCGTCGCCGCTCAGCTTTGGCGGCGCGGATTTCGCGACGGTGCTCGGGGTATCGACGGCTCGCTCTGCGGTTTGGGTGCCAGACTACAATAACTACGTTGTGACCCCGCAGCCGCCAGCGGACACGTTCCGCCTTGGTCAGGGATACTGGTTCCGCTTCACCGGGAACACGACGGTTGTTGCATCGAACGGCGTCTCGGCGGCGTCCGGGTTTGACCAAACAATCAACCTCAAGGCTGGTTGGAACATGATTGGCGACCCGTTCAACGTTACCATCGGAACGTCAGCCCTGCGTATCGACGACGGCGTGGCGTCAACCCCATACGCCACGGCGGTAAACAACGCGGTTGTCGGCAACATGTTTTACTACAACCAGCCGACCAACTCGTACTTCGTGGCGACGAGCCTAGATCCGTGGGTTGGATACTGGATATACGCCTTCAAGGCAGTCAAGCTGATTGTCCCGGCGCAGTAGCAGACCGCGATAGGAAATGCTGAGCGGCCCGCAGACCGAAAGGTTTGCGGGCTGTTTCGCTTTCGGGGTCGACGATGCAATGTGGATTGCGAGGCAAATAAGCCGCCGCATTGTATTGAGAGGGGCCAGTGTGTTATACTTAGGGCTGATTGCGCGCCGTACTTTCAGGCAAGGTTGTACAGTGCGCCGACCCGCGCCGGTATTGCGCTGCGCCGAACATCGTCGAGGAGTTCGTCGCTGGCCGTAGTGACCGCACCCGCTGGTCCAAGGCCATTCGTCGTGAACACCCAGCTTTTGCAACAAATCGCAGCCCACTTCAGAAACATCTCCATAGGGGATCTCCCTCAAGCGTCGCTGGACGTTCTCGTTGTCTCATTCCTCATCTACCACCTGATGATGCTTGCCAAGGGTACTCGTGCGTGGCAGGTTCTTATCGGCCTCACGGTATTTGTCGCCATTCTGTTTATCAGCCAATGGCTTAACCTGGAAACGCTCAACTGGATTCTCAAGCAGATGTTCTTCTTGGGGCCTGTTGCCATCGTTATCCTGTTTCTTCCGGAGTTGCGTCACGCCCTCGAGGAGGTCGGTCGCCTTGGTTTCTGGGGGCGCGGCTTTATCGGCCTCGCGCAGGAAGAGGTGTCGGATCTCGTCGGTGAGATTGTGCGCGCCGCTACGATCTTGTCGAACCGCAAGATGGGTGCGCTGATCGTTATTGAGCGTGAGACAGGACTCGCGGACATTATCGAAACCGGCACCGAAATGCACGCGCTAGTGACCATGGAGCTTCTCGGCACCATTTTCTATCCCGGCAGTCCGCTCCATGATGGCGCCGTCGTGGTCCGAGGTAACCGTATCGCTGCAGCTGGGTGCACGCTACCGCTTTCGGTGAGTCCGCATATCGGGACGACCATTCACACGCGTCACAAGGCGGCCCTTGGTATCTCCGAACAGAGCGACGCGGCCGTGGTGGTCGTTTCCGAAGAGACTGGAATCGTATCGCTGGCGTTCGAAGGAAACCTCGTGCGTGGACTGCGCGATGAAGCGCTGAATCAGCGGCTGACTCAGATCCTGCGCGGCAAGGAGCGACCATCATTGCGCCGCAGGATGTCGTCGGCTGGTGGGCGAGTCGTCACCGAACAACCGCAGCCCGCAACGCCCGCAGCTGCTCCGAAGACCGTGCCGACGCGCGATGCCGACGACGCCTTAGCCGCATCGAAGCCCACATAGCGGAACCCGATTACACACCATGCTGACCCGTCTGCTCGTAAATTGGCCCTATAAACTCGTGGCCGTTATAATGGCCATTGCGCTTCGCGGCTACGTCAGCGCCCAGATGAACCCGCGCACTATCGTCAATGTGCCCATCGCGGTGATACACGTGCCCGACGGGTTCCAGAAGCGCGACTCTACCGCGAGTGTGCGCATCCAGCTTGCAGGCGCGTCCACAGCGCTAGACGGGCTACGGCAGAGCGACATCACCGCGACTGTAGATGCAGCCGGCGCCCACGCCGGGATTAATCACAGCCTGCCGATAACTGTCGCCGTTATCCCGGAGTTGCGCAATCAGATTCAGATCGAGAGCAAAACCCCCGCAACCGCATCGGTCACGCTGGAGCAGATCACGACGATGCGGCGTCAAGTCCATATCTACTTCACCAAGGCGCCACCGTCGGGCTACTCGTACGGAGTGCCTGTCATCACGCCGTCGGTCGTTGTCGTCTCAGCCCCGTCGTCGTCGATGGCGTCGATACGCGACGTAGTTGCCGACGTTGATGGCGGCGTGCCAGACCCCGCGACAAGCCAGCCTGTCGATATTGACGGCAAATTCGATGTGATAGCGCGAGACGACGAAGGCAGCCGAATTAGCACGGCTACCATTTCGCCTTCCACTGTGCATGTTGTGATCCCGCTCATTCGGGCCTCATCCGTGAAGACGGTCGCGATTGCGCCTATGGTGGTTGGCCGACCGGCCACAGGATATGTGCTAAGCGGCGCGTCTTCCGAGCCTGCGCTGGCGACCATTACTGGCGCGCCTGACGTGTTGAACCGTACGAGTGTCATCATGACATCTGCGGTCGATGTCGCTGGGGCAACCGGAGACATCCAGAAAGCGACAGTGCTTGAGCCTCCGCCAGGGGTCTCATTGAGCTCGGGCCGAAACGTCGTCGTGACTGTGAAAATTGAGCGCGGCGAGACCACGACGCCTGCGCCGCAGTCGATTTCGCAAGTCTCGTCGCCCCACTGAGCCGAGTGGCGTGTCGTCTATTTTCCATTGGTGCTTGGTTGGCAGGGGTATCATTAACCAAGTCGCGCGCAAACGGATGCAAGGAGTTTCAGGAAAGAATGAGTCACAGGTTGTTTGGTACGGATGGTGTTCGCGGTGTGGCGAATACCGATTTGAGCCCGATGCTGGCGATGCGCATGGGCCTCGCGGCGGGGACGTTTTTCGGTCGCGGCAAGGAGCATCCTGTGTTCGTTGTGGGGCTGGACTCGCGCCTGTCGGGACCAATGCTCGAAAGCGCATTGGCGGCCGGGTTGAGTTCCACTGGCGGAACCGTGCTTACACCCGGCCTGATGCCTACTCCGGCGGTAGCGTGTATCACACGCGAGATTGGGGCCGACGCGGGAGTTGTTATCTCAGCATCGCACAACCCGTTCCAGGATAACGGTATCAAGTTTTTCGGCCCTGACGGCTACAAGCTCGACGATGCTATCGAGGACGAGCTTGAGCTGCTCGTCAAGAAGGCTTTCGACCTGCCGCGACCATCTGGGGCAGGGGTAGGGAAGATCATTCGCGACACATCGCTGCTTGACCATTACGCCGCGCACGTCGAAGAGACTATTCGCCCCGACAGCCTTGCTGGCTTCAAGGTGATTATCGATGCCGCGAATGGCGCTGCTTCCGCGCTTGCGCCCCGTATCTTCGAAGAGCTTGGCGCGACCGTGGTGGCGATCAACTGCAACCCGAACGGCCTTAATATTAACCACCAGTGCGGTGCACTTCATCCAGAAGGCATGCAGGCCCTTGTGAAGAAGGAAGGCGCTGATGTCGGAATCGCACTCGATGGCGACGCTGACAGGCTTATCCTTTGCGACGAGAACGGGAACAACGTAGACGGCGACCGCATCATGGGCATCTGCGGTATGGACCTCGCCGACCGCGGTGAGTTGGCGGGCAATACTGTTGTCGCCACCGTGATGAGTAACATGGGCCTTGAGATCGCTCTGCGGAAGCGGGGAATCACCCTGGCGCGAACCAACGTCGGCGATCGTTACGTTTCCGAGCGCATGCGCGCCGAAGGCTATGTCATCGGTGGGGAGAAGTCGGGACACCTTATCTTCGGCAACCTGACGACCACCGGCGACGGCATTGTCACTGCTCTTCAAATATTGAGAGTCATGCGCCGCTCAGGTCAGAAGCTATCTGAAATGGCGTCGTTTATGACCGAATACCCGCAGCTGCTCCTTAATATCAAGGTCACCGACCGAAACGCGTGGCGGACTGATGGCGGGTTCCAGGACCTGCTTGCCGATGTCGAGAAGCAGCTTGAAGGCGAAGGCCGGATCAACGTTCGCGCCTCAGGCACCGAGCAGCTTGTGCGCGTGATGGTCGAAGCAGCTGACAAGGAGCGCGTGGACTTCTACTCGCAAAAAGTCGCCACTGTCGTGCGTGAGAAGTGGGGAGTTTGACAAGCGGCATGGCGAAAGTGAAAGCCGTATTTCTAGACCGCGACGGTGTCCTGAACTCGCACCTGCCGGAGCGGTACGTTGAAAATCCGGACCAGCTTGTGATCTTGCCAGGCGTCGCGGCGGCGGTGAAGACGCTTAACGATGCAGGAGTTCTGGTCATCGTCATATCTAACCAGCAAGGTGTCGCGCGCGGTATCATGACTGTTGACGATCTCGATGGCGTCACGAACGCTATGAAGGATCGGTTGGAATCTGAAGCCGGGGCGACGCTAGACTCGATTTACTACTGTGTCCATCACCGCGCCGACGGCTGCTCGTGCCGCAAGCCAAAGCCCGGTATGATCCTTGATGCTTTTGCCAAGTATAACCTCGCACCAGGCGAGACCGCATTTGTCGGAGACTCCGCTACCGATATCGAGGCCGCTGGCGCTGCAAATGTGGGCACGAAGATACTCGTACTTTCCGGAGCGAATCACTATTACACTCGTAACAGATTCACGACTCAGCCGGATTACGTGTTTGCCACGCTTGGCGAAATTGTTCGCTGGCTATTGGAGGAAGACTCTTGATTAAGGTATCCGCTCCCGGACGAACTGGCGTCGTCGGCAACCCGACCGACATGTACGGCGGCTCAGTTATCTCTTGCTCTACCCGCGAGCGTGCGCAATGCCTGCTCGACAGCTCGGGTTCAACGCCTGGGATTACGCTTGAAGTCTCGGGCGAGCGCCAGGTTCTTACCGAAGTCGCGGATCTCGTATTGCGTGGCGACCACCTTGATATCGCCCGCGCCGTTATTTCCGCGCTCGACGTGGACCCAGCCACAGTGAAACCCTTCAGCCTCGACGTTTCCACGACCATCCCGATGCGCGCAGGGCTTGCTGGATCGACCGCGATAATCGCGACGGTCGTCGGCGCCCTCCTGACACACCTTGGTCTGCGCCTCAACCCGTATGAAACCGCCGAGTTGGTGCGCAAGATCGAATACGATCATATGCACTGCATCTGCGGCTTTCAGGACGCGTACATGACCGTGTTTGGCGGCATAAACTACATGGACTTCCGCGATAAGTTCAGTTTCGGTAGTCAAGATCCATCGTCGCCGTTTGCAACCACGGAAGTCCTGAATGACTACGTTGACGGTTTGCCGCTTATTCTCGCGCACACCGGTGTGAAACATCACTCGGGCACCGTCCACAAGTCGATACGAGAGCGCTGGATGGAGGGCGAGAAGGCTGTTGTCGATGGATACACGCGAGTTGCCCAACTGGCGCGTTTAGCCAAGAAGGCAGTTCTGGCGAGCCAGTGGGACACTGTCGCGAGCCTCATGAACGCGAATCACGCCATTGTTCGCGACCTTGGCGGCAGCGGTGAGTCTAACGAGGAGTTGATCGCCGCGGCACTGAATGGAGGAGCAATCGGCGCTAAACTCGCGGGAGCGGGAGGCGGCGGTACGATAGTAGCGCTTACGTTCAACCCAGACCAAACGATTGCCGCGCTTGAGGCTGCCGGCGCCGACTCGATCCTCCATCCCGCTCCCAACCCGGGATTAACGGTGGAAATATTAGTCTAAGCTGTTTGCAATTTGCGATTACATGCTTCCGGGACAGTCAAAGAGACGACTGTCCCGGTTCGTGGCTTGAATCGGACCCTCGAAATCGGTATAATGAGGGATGTTTCGACTTCGTCTTCGTTTGTGCTAACCGTTCTTAATAAGGCGGCAAGCTGAAGGCGCAGGACACCAGACGCGGGCGGCAGCGTCATCTTTTGTGAACAAGAGGAAGCTAAATGGCAGTTGTAGCGAGTGCTGGCGCGACTAAACAAGTCGACGCTGATGTAAGCGGCAAGCGAGATCGCGACCAGATCGCAACGGCGGAAGCCGCGATAAAGGCGCTTGGCCTGAAAGACGATGATCTAATTAAGATCTATCGGACCATGCTGGACATACGGCACTTTGAAGAGCAGTGCAACCGAGCATTCCGCGCCGGTAAAATCGGCGGCTACCTGCACCTCTATATCGGGCAAGAAGCTATCTCAACGGGTGTCATCGACTGCCTCAAGCAGGGCGACCAGGTTCTATCCTCGTACCGCGACCACGCCCACTGCCTGGCCCTCGGCAGCGACCCCAACGCCGTCATGGCTGAGATTATGGGCCGCGCTACCGGTATTTCGCGCGGTAAGGGCGGCTCGATGCACCTATTCGACAAGCCCCATGGTTTCGCGGGCGGCTACGGAATTGTCGGCGGAAACGTACCTCTCTCACTTGGTATCGGGTGGGCGCTTAAGTACCAGAAGACAGACAATATCTGTGTATGCTACGTAGGCGACGGAGCCATGAACGCAGGCGCATTCCACGAATCGCTTAACATGGTATCTCTCTACAAGCTTCCAGTGCTCTACATTCTCGAAAACAACCTTTACGCCATGGGAACCAGCATCGATCGCTCCCATGCAAACACCGACCTCTCCTCCCGCGCCGAATCCTACGCAATGCCCCACTCCAAAGTCGACGGTCAAGACTACTTTACCGTTCGCAAAGCAGTCAATGACATCGTGACCAAGATGCGCAAGGATCCGTATCCCTACTTCCTCGAATGCGAAACGTACCGCTACGTCGGTCACGGCGCCGCAGACGACGCTAAAACGCAAGCCACCTACCGCACGCACGACGAAGTTGAGCAGTGGCGCAAGCGAGATCCGCTGGGCGTGATTGAGATCGTCCTCCGTGCCAGGAACCTCGTGGACGATGCCAAGGTTAAAGAGTTTGACAAGGCCGCTATCGAGTATGCTCACAGCGCCTACGACTACGCGGACGCTAGCCCGGCATGCTCGCCTGAAGAGCTGTACCAGGATGTTTACGTCGCGTAAGCCCAGATAAGCACGATTTCGATTTTCCGAATGAGATGGCGAAAGTCGGCTGCCAGCTAATGCGCAGCGTCCACCTCAGCAGTTATTAACGACTAGGAGAGAGTACTCACACACATGGCCGATGTGATCATGCCGAAGATGGGCGATGCGATGGAGGAAGGCACACTTGTTGCCTGGCTCAAGCGCAGTGGCGACGAAGTGAAGGCGGGCGAACCGATCGCCGAAATCGAAACGGATAAGTCCAACGTTGAGATTGAGGCGGAAGAGGACGGCGTGTTTCAGCCTGTGGTCGGCGAAGGGGACCTGGTTCCCGTCGGCGGCGTTATCGCGCGAATTGGTGAGGCAGGTGCAGTAGTCGAAGCCCCAGTGCAGAAGTCGAACGGCCACGCGCCGGAATCGAACGGTCAACATGCAGCGGCTGTCCAGGTTCAAGCGCCTGCGCCGGTCGCGGAGCGGCCCGCAGCACCCAAGGCTGCCGCGTCCAAATACAGCGGTCCGACGGTCACGATCGCCTACCGCGACGCCATCCACATGGCGCTGCAGGAGGAGCTAGACCGCGATCCAGACGTGTTCATGCTTGGCGAAGAGATTGGCCAATACCAGGGCACGTTCAAGATTACTGAAGGCTTCCTCAAGAAATACGGCCCGCAACGTATAATCGACACTCCAATCAGTGAAGCTGGCATGGTCGGTATGGCTGTCGGTTCCGCCATGATGGGCCTTCGCCCGATCATGGAGTTCATGACGTTCAACTTCGCGCTCGTTGCGTGGGACCAGATCATCAACCACGCCGCCAAAATCCTTTATATGAGCGGTGGACAGTACAATGTTCCGCTGGTGCTTCGCGGCCCCGCCGGTGTTGGCGGACAGCTTTCCGCTCAGCACAGCCAGGATCTGCTGCACTGGTATGCGAATACCCCCGGCCTCAAGGTTGTAGCGCCGTCGTGTCCTGCCGACGCGAAGGGGTTGCTGAAGGCCGCTATACGCGACAATAACCCGGTCATCTTTACAGAACACGCCCGCTTGTACGGAATGCGCGGCGAGGTTCCCGAAGACCCTGAGTACATCGTGCCCATCGGTGTTGCCGACGTCAAGCGCGAAGGCACCGACATTTCGATTATCACTTATTCGCGAGGCGTCCTGCTAGCGACACATGCGGCAGAGCAGCTTGAGAAGGAAGGCATCTCCGTAGAGATCGTTGACCTTCGAAGCCTGCAGCCCATTGACTGGGACACGGTTCTTGCGAGTGTGCGCAAAACTCACCGCGCCGTTGTTGTCCAGGAGCAGTGGCTGGACTACGGTATCGCCGCCGAGTTTGCCGCACGTATCGCCGAGGAAGCGTTCGACGATCTCGATGCGCCCGTCACCCGCGTTGCGGGCTCGTTTACGCCGATGCCGTACTCGAAGGCCCTCGAAAATCTTGCCGTGCCGCATGAAGAAGACATCATGGCGGCCGTGAGGAAGACATTGGAGCGAACCGTTTAATGGCAGACGTAATCATGCCCAAAATGGGCGACGCGATGGAAGCCGGAACATTGTTGGCCTGGAAGGTCAAGGACGGTGACAAGGTCAAGGCCGGCGACGTGATCGCCGAGATCGAAACCGACAAGTCCAACGTCGAAATCGAAGCCGAAGAGGAAGGCGTGTTCCACGTCTCCGTAGCGGAAGGCACGTCGGTGCCGGTTGGCGATACCATCGCCACCATCGGCGATGCTGCCAAGACCGTCGCCCCTGCTCCTGCCGCCGAAGCGAAGCCCGCCGCACCCGCGCCAGCTGCCCCGAAGGTGGAGACCAGCGCGTGGAAGCCGCCGCGAGCCGCGCAGCCTGCGCCTGCGGCACCCGCCGCTGGCCCTGAGGCCGAGCGCGTGAAGGCGTCACCGCTCGCTCGCAAGATTGCCCGCGAAAAGGGGGTCGATATCGCACAGGTCAAGGGAAGTGGTCCCAACGGACGCATCCTCGAAGCCGATGTTGAATTGTTCGCCGCAGGTAGCGCCCCCGCCAAGCCTGCGCCAGCGCCGAAGCCAGTTGCCGTTGCTCCAGCGCCCAAACCCGCTGCACCGCAGCCGCCAGTGGAAGGCGAGGTCATCGAGCCGACACAGATCCGCAAGGTCATCGCGCGCCGAATGGTGGAGAGCAAGAGCCAGATTCCGCACTTCTACCTCACCATGGAAGTGGACGTTGAAGAGATCATGGCGCTGCGTGAAAAGCTCAACTCCTATGATCCGTCGTTGCCGAAGATCTCGCTCAATGACATGATTTTGAAGGCGTCAGGTAAAGCGCTCGCGAAGTTCCCTGAGGTCAACGGAGCTTTCCGTGATGGCAAGATTATTCGCCCGTCCGGTCAGCATGTTGGTTTCGCGGTGGCGCTTGACGACGGCTTGATCGTACCGGTTGTGAAGAATGCATCTACCCTGCCGTTGCGCCAGATTGCGACGACCACCAAGGAGCTGATCGGCAAGGCGCGCGACAAGAAACTGCAGCCCAGCGAGTACAGCGGTGGCACATTCACCGTCAGCAACCTCGGCGGTTTCGACGTCGACAACTTTATCGCCATCATCGACCCTGCTCAGGGCGCTATTATGGCCGTGGCGACCATCGTCAAGAAGCCTGTAGTGCTCGACGACGACTCCATTGTCGTTCGCAGACGTATGAATCTGACGCTCAGTGGCGACCATCGGATCATGGATGGTGCGACCGGGGCCAAGTTCATGCAGGAAGTGAAGCGTCTCGTTCAAAACCCGCTCAGCCTGATGGAATAGCGGGTTTGTCCGGCAGGCGGTTATAACACCCTTTGGATATTGGGACCGTAGGCTCCGAAACCAGTAAGTATGACATCGACTGGCGGGATTCGACCGTTAGCGAGGTCATACGCCGCGTTAGGCCGATCACCTTCTCGACAACCATTGGGGCCGCCGTCGAACAAGTGCGCCTGAGCGGCTTTTCGGAACTTCCAGTGCTGTCCGGCGCGCGACTCGTTGGCGTTATTACCTTGGCTCAGCTGACGTACATCGTAGAGTACGTTGGCGATCCCGAGGTCGTCAAAGAGATGGCGCTGGGGGACGTGATCCAGTCACTTGGAGCGCGCGGATGGGACATCCCTCAGCGACGCGAGTATATCGCGTCGGCGAATGCTCCGATGTCCGAAGTGCAGGCCGTTTTTCGGGCGCGCACCGAATACCTTACAATCCCAGTCGTTACCGATTCTGGGACTCTGGTTGGTATCGTCACCCGCGCAGACCTTGCTGCGGTAAGATTGATGACGTTGGCACCGCCTAAAATGGGCGGTATGGCGACCCCCATTGGCGTATACTTAACGGACGGCCTTCACTACGGTGGAGCAGGGGATTTTGGCCTGTTTTTGACAGGCGTGACACTTGCTATACGAGGCATAATCGCCAATGTCGCAATAATGGCGGCCGTTGTTTTTCTAGCGAGCCGGTACCGTATCGACTTGCCTTCAATGGTGTCGACACGTTATGGCGAACTGGCTGGACAGTTGGCCGTGGATCTTGAATCGCTCATCATGCTGCCTCTGGTGATGCTGCTGATACGGGTAACACCGCTTGCGGGATACCACGCTGCGGAGCATCAAGTAGTACACGCCGTCGAACGCGGGGAACCGCTAACGGTAGATGTCGTGAGAACCATGCCACGCGTGCACCCACGCTGTGGCACAAACATCGTCGCCGCGATGGCCTTGTTCAGCATATCGATGTCGCTTGGCGTCATAATATTTAAGACGGTGCTTGGAGCAATCGCCCCAGCGCTAGTGCTCACGCTGGCCCTTTGGAGGCCGCTCGGCTCACTGTTTCAGCAGTACTTGACGACCCGCCCGGCAAACGCCAAACAGCTTCAAAGCGGTATTGACGCCGCCACGGAGTTAATGCTGCGCTACCGCAAAGGGGCAGCTGTAGCTCCCAAGCTCAATGTGCGAATATGGCGAATGGGCATTGTACAGACCATGTGCGGCGTGCTGGCGACCACAGCGGTTGCGCTCCTGATCGCGTACTTCGTGCCCTGGCTAAAGCCGTACATCCCGGCGTTGTACTAACAGGTCCACGAAATAAGAGTAGTAAATATAATCTTGCTCAGGTAATGCCTCTATTCCAAGAGGACGGGATCCGCGTACATCGCGGAGTGGTACACCCACTACCAAAACAGAATATCGTACAACAATTGTTATGACTAAAGAACAACTGATCTCCCTCATTTCCGATGCGCTCAAGAGCGCTCAAGCTTCTGGCGACATGGCCACACTGGAAACGGTTCCGACGCTCGTTATCGATGCGCCTAAGAACAAGGACCACGGCGACTACGCGTCCAACATCGCTCTTATCTTGGCCAAGCCGCTCAAGATCTCCCCGCGCAATGTTGCCGAGGTGATCGTCAAGCATATTCGCGCCGTCGATGAGGCGTCCGATGCGCCGGCCATAAAGGCGATCGAAATCGCGGGACCCGGATTTATCAACTTCAAGCTTCAGGCCGGCTGGCTTCCCACGGTTATCGAGGACATCGAAGCAAAAGGCGAGTCGTTCGGCAAGAGCAGCACAGCGGCTGGCAAGAAGGTGCTCGTCGAGTACGTCTCCGCCAACCCGAATGGCCCGATCACAGTGGCCCACGGTCGTGGCGGCGCGATTGGCGATGCTGTCGCGTCTCTGTGTGAAGCGGTCGGCTACGACGTCACCCGCGAGTTCTATGTGAACGATGCGCTCAACTCGACGCAGATGAACAACTTTGCACGCTCGGTGTTCTATCGCTACCAGCAGCTTTTCGATGAGACGCTGGCAAAGGAAGACCCCTACGGCGATGCCGACTGGCTCTACGGCGGAGACTATATCCGCGATATCGCAATCGAATTCCGTGAGCGATATGGCGCTGAGTACGAGGGCATCGACCTTCACAACGACGAAGCCATTGCAACCCTTCGCGAGCACGTCATGAACGGCACCGTCGACCAGCAGAAGGTTGACCTTGCCGCGTTTGGCATCGTGTTCGATAGCTGGGTATTCGAGAGCAGTCTGTACGAAACCAGCATGGTCACAGACGCAATCGCTGAGCTTGTCAGTCGCGGGAAGACGTACGAGAAGGAAGGCGCGCTCTGGTTCCGGTCTACCGAATATGGCGACGACAAGGATCGCGTCATTCAGCGCTCCAACGGCTCGTTCACCTACGTGGCGGGCGACATCGCCTATCATAACGAGAAGTTCAACCGTGGCTTTGACCTGCTGATCGACGTTTGGGGCGCCGACCACGGCGGCTATGTCGCACGGACCAAGGCGGCGATGGAAGCCCTCGGGTACGACCCCGCCCGCGTGAAGGTGCTGCTGTTCCAGCTGGTGCGTATCCTCAAGGACGGCGAGATGGTTCGGTCGTCCAAGCGGCGCGGAAATATTCTCGAATTGAAGGCAGACCTTATCGACGAGATCGGAAAGGATGCAGCGCGCTTCTTCTTCCTGATGCGGTCCAGCGATGTGCCTCTCGACATCGATCTTGACCTCGCTAAAGAGCAAAGCGCGAAAAACCCTGTGTACTACGCCCAATACGCCCATGCGCGAACGTGCAGCGTATTCGAGAAGGCGGCCACCATGGGGCTTGCCATACCGACCAGCGCAAGCGCTGACCTTTCACTGCTGACGCAGGAGACTGAAATCGATCTCGTAAAGAAAATGCGCGACTTCCCTGACGAAGTGGCCTACGCCGCTCGCCAATATGAGCCGCACCATGTGACACATTACCTGCGCGAACTTGCGGCAGTGTTTCACACGTTCTATGACTCCGGCAACAACTTCCCGGAGTATCGCGTGCTCTGCGATGACCCGGCGACCCGCGACGCTCGCCTGGTCCTTGTCGCCGCTGTCCGCACAGTTCTGCACAATGCGCTCACGCTGCTAGGCTTGTCCGCACCGGAGAAAATGTGATCGTTCGTTTCGCCACGGCCGTTGCCGCATCGCTGCTGGCGATGGTATGCGCCCTATCGACCTCAATGGCCGCCGTTGCGCCTCGCACAACGGCGGCTGGTGAGTTTGTCGACTCTGCGAACGGGCACCACCCGTGGCGCGTCAACGAGAACCACGCCCTGTATTGGGAGTCGAAGCCGTTCACGCCTATTGGCGCTGTGCTAGCGTCGAAATTCCTTTCAAGCGAGCCGACCGACGATAACTGGCAAGCCGATATCAAAGCGCTGCGCGCTCTGAAGAAGAATGGCGTCACCAATATCCTGATCCGCCCGGGAAGCGGGCCCGGGTCCATCGTCGACCTCCCTGCTAGCACCGTTCAGGGGCTGCTCGATGTGCTTGATTCATCCGGGTTCACGTACGGGTTCGACATCGATGGCGCGCCCCGTACGAGTTGGACCGCTGCTCTCATCAACCCCGCGATCTACCGATCACCCGCCCCAGAAGCGGGCTCGACGGTCAGCTTCCGCAACCTGCCCGACATCGTATCTGCAACCTATTTCCTGGTCAATGTGTCCGACGGCCACGTTGCCGCTACCGGTAACGCCGATATCGTTGACAACCTCACCGTCTCCGTGAAGCTGTCGCCGGGGCAGGGTGGGGATGGCACGGTGCTCCTGCTCTACCCGGAAGCGCGTATGACGCCGGGCGGCGACGAGGAGCGGTCGGTGCCCGATATTTGGGCGGGAGCCGATGAGTACCGGGACTCCATTCTGCTGTACTTTAATCGTGTCAAGTTTGGCAAAGGACTCCGGTTCTTTCTCGACCCGGTGCGTGTCGACTCTGCGCTGGTCGCTCAAGCCGACGGCGGTATGCTGCCCACTTCCGACACGTTTCGCATTCAGTTTCAGTCATGGCTCCTGAAGCGCTACGGCAACAGCCTCGTTCGACTCCGCGCCTCGTGGGGCGTCAAGAACAACGACATACCCGATTTCGCCACCGCTGTTCGCTGCCGCCCGCTTTGGTTCCAGGCGAAAGGCCTTCCGCTGCTCTACGACCCAACCAACGCCCACACATTCGAGATACTGCCCGCAAACTCCCACGTTTGGCAGGACATCCGAGACTTCCAAATCGAGAGCATACAGCGTGCGATGAACGGTATCGCCGATGCGTTGAAGACGGGCGTCGCCAACGTGCCAGTCGTATATACTTGGTCACAGCTCAGCCCTGCTTTCGTCAACCTCGGGCCGAATGGCTACGATGGCCTGTTCTTCAACCCTCGGATACACGGCGACGCTATCGTTCGCGAGGGTGGCGCATATGCGTTCGCCGCTGTCGAGCAGTCCCGCCGGACGCAGTGGTTTGCGGCGCGCGTACCGACATCGCAGGACGCGCTACCGGATGCGATCACAGGCAAAGGTGGGAATGTCGGGCGCAGCGTACTCACGGCGGATCGGACGGCGGTGGAGAGCATCGGCGCGAAGGCGTTCTATGCAGACACCCCCGCTAACCCAACGTGGGATGCAGCTGGCACCGAATGGCTGGGCTGGCTTCGGTCGGATGCAGCAGCACGCAGCGTCGACGCCGCGAACTTCGCTAGCAGTAAGCCTGGCACAATCTTCTACCCTCTGAATCTGAGCCTGCCGAATATGGGCGTTCAGCGGCTGACGGAGAATGTCTGGTGGCTGCCAACGTTCCAGTCGGGCTACATGCTCGATCTCGGCAGTAAGCTAGCGGGTTACGGCATCAGCAACAGCGCCAATATCCCAACCTTCGTCGTTTGGTCTCCCACTGGCCAGCCGCTCGAAACACGCTTTAAGTTCCCCAAGGGCACCAATCTCGAAGTGCGCAACGTCAACGGTGACCCAATCGCGCCTGCAACGAAGAAGGGGGCGACGGCGGTGACGTTCATCTCCGATCCGTACCTTCTCTCGGGTGCGGCGAGCCTACCGCTGCCCGAAGGCGCAGCTGAAGCTGAGCTTGCGGAAGCGACACGCCTCGCGGGAGCTGGCGCCGATGTGAAGATTCCGATGGAAGCGTATATGCAGCGGCTGTACTATATCAAGAACACGCTGCTTCGCAAGTCTGACATTGACCCCATGCCAGCTTACCAAATGGTGCGCGAAATCCTGGGCCAGATCAAGCACGTTCTCGTCCCTTACGTGTGGATTGAAGGTGAGGGAGCGTCGCTGCAGAACTTCGAGTCCGTGGTCGCGTCACCCGACGCCAGTGGGCGGTCGTTCCTGTGGCTGGACACGAACCGCGACCCTGCTGGGGGGACGTCGGCGACCTACCGCGCCATGTACCGCACATCCGTCAATGCGCCTGGCGAATACAGCATATGGGCCGCGATTGCGCCTGGGCCGCCTGGATCCGCGAGCACATCGCCCATCCTGCTGCGAGTCGATGATCAGCCGCCGATGGATGTTACTAGGCCGCTTGTCGCCGGAAAGCCCTACGGCTCGCTACCATTCCCCAATGCGCCGACGGGTGGGGCGTTTATCTGGTGCAACCTGGGATCAGCCCAGCTAACATCCGGTCAGCACCGCGTCACGATCACCATTGCTGGCCGAGCAGGGGGAACGAACCGCTACACCCTCGGCATCGACGCTCTCGTCCTCTCCCGAACCCCGTTCAAACCTGACGGCGCGCAGCGGCCCGCGTTCTAGAGACGTCAAAGCCCCGCCCGCACCAAGAGGGGCGTGGCTACTTGCTGGGTAGCGGGAAGTACCCGCGTCGACGAAGCTCGTCGGTGATTGCGACGGTGCTGGTGGACCGGTTGAGCGTGTACAGGTGAACACCCGCGATCCCGTGCTCAAGCAAGTCGACGCACTGCGTGACCCCATACTCCACACCGCGCTGAGTAATCTCTTCATCTGTGCCAGCGCCGAGAAAATCCACAAGCTTAGCGGGAATGTCGGTGCCGCTGAGCTCTCGGAAGCGCTTCAACTGTGACAACCCGGTGACAGGCATGATTCCGGCGACCAGCGGCATCGTCACACCGGCTTTCGTTGCCTTCTCCCTAAACCGATACAGCGTATCGTTGTCGAAGAACAGCTGAGAAACCGCAAACTCTGCGCCAGCATCTTGCTTCACCTTAAGCGCCGCGATATCCGCATCCAACGACTCCGCTTCAGGGTGCTTTTCGGGGTAGAACCCGCAACCGATGTGGAATGCAAAGCCATGGTGGGCGAAAGAGATGAGTTCCGACGCGTACTGAAACCCCTCCGGATGCGCCGTGAATCCCGCTGCGCCTTTCGGCGGGTCACCCCTGAGGGCCATCACGCCGTCAATCTCAGCGGCCTCAAGCAGGCGCAATATGTCGCCAAGCTCGTTCGTCGAGTGCCCCACGCAGGTTAGGTGGGCGATTGTGGGAATGTTAAGCTCGCGGCGAATTCGGCCTACGAGGTCAACGGTCTTCTCACGCGTCGACCCGCCAGCGCCGTATGTCACCGATATGAAATCGGGTGATCGCTTCGAAAGCTCTGCGAGGGTCGCATAGAGCGAACTCCAGCCTGCCGGATTCTTCGGCGGAAATATCTCGAACGATATAGTTGGCTCGCCAACTTTGAGCTTGTCGTAGTATCGCAACGTTGCACTGGCACTCATTACATCAATTCTCCGTTGGTCGATTATACCATACCATCAATAAATCATGATGGTTTGATATTAGTTCTCTTCCTTGGATGTCGTCCACTATATAGCGTAGTTTTGCTATCGGACTGTCAAAAACGCTCTGGTTGGCACGAGACATGCATAGTAGTAATCAGGATTGCTTGTTCGCTTCACCTTTTGCTGTAAAACGCCCATGTCAAGACACGAGTACAAAGCCATATTGTGGGATGTCGATGGAACCCTCATTGACACGACGGCGCTGATTGTTGGCGTCTTGGGTAACATGTTCCACCATTTTACCGGCGAAGAGGTGCCGCACGAGGAGCTTCGTGGCCTGATAGGCATTCCGCTCGCCGAGCAAGTCGCGTACCTTGGTTCGCCCGATAAGTTTGGGACAACGACTGAGGAGATGGTAGCTTATGCGGTGCGCGGATATGAGCGGGGACGCGACCTTGAGCGCGTGATACCTGAGGCTATCGCGGCGCTGATTGAGTTGAAGCGGCGCGGCATGCTAACAGCGCTCGTGACATCCAAGAACGACGTCGAACTGGCCAACACGTTGCCTCGTCTCGGCATCTCCGCCTACTGCGATGTGATTGTCGGGGCTGATCAGGTGGCACCGAACTTCAAGCCGCATCCACGGCCTGTTCTGCTCGCTCTCGACAAGCTGGGCATCACGCATCGTGACAGCGCGCTATTTATCGGTGACAGCGCACATGACATGCAGTCCGGACACGCCGCTGGTGTGCATATCGCCGCCGTCACGTGGGGCGCCGCCACCGAAGAGATGTTGCTGCGCGAAACTCCTGAGCTGATCTTCACCAAGCCTGCCGATATCGTCCCGACGCTTATAGCGGACGCAGACGAAGCCGACACGCCTGTCCCGTCGCTGGTCTAGGTACACTGATCACGGCGAGGGCACGGGCTCAGCTTGGTCATGGCTTGACGGGCAGAAACGCAACGAACTTCGCACCTTGCCCCGCGAGCCCAATCTCCACGATGTTGCCATGGTGCGCCTCAAGTATCCCCTTCACGATAGAGAGCCCAAGGCCCATGCCTTTGGCGCGTGACGTGAAAAAGGGCGTGAATATCTTCGGCTTTTCCGAATCCGGCACCCCTGGCCCCGAGTCCGCAAACTCTATCCGCACATAGCTGCGTGACCGCGTTAGCCCGCAGAGCTGCTGCGCCTCGATCGACTCCGCTTTCGATGTCTTGATCGTAAGCTCCCCACCGTCTGGCATGTACGACACCGCATTCTCGATCAGCTCTGAAAACGCCCGCTTCAGCCGCGACGGATCCGCTGGCAATACTGGCAGGCCGTCGGTTAGGTCGAGGTGTAGAGCGACGTTCGATCTCCGTGGAAACGACTCCGCGACGCATTGCGTGAGGATCTCGTTGATGCTCTCCTCGGAGAGCGAAATCTGCGTCGCGCGCACAAAGTCGCGGAACTCCTGGAGGATCTCCTCCAGCCGGAAGATACCTCGTCGAATCGCTTCAGCCAGTTCACGAAACCGGGGACGCTTGTCGTCGGCTTCCGATAGCACATACTCGAGCTCGTTAAGGTCACCCTTGATCGCGAACGTGCGGTTGCCGATCATGTGGGCGGCCTTCGCCGACATTTCGCCCCACGCCGCCATGCGTTCAGTCGCCATGAGCCTGTCGATCATGCGGTTGCTTTCAAGTGCCGCGCCAAGCTGCGACGCGATCGTGACCAGCACATTCTCGTCGTCGTCGGTGAACTCGCTGCGGAACCATGGCGCGTTGGAGCGACGACGCATCACGCGCAGTACGCCCAGCACCTTGCTGCGGCCATAAATCGGTACCGCAAGGAACGCCCCGATCTCGCCCGACGGCACCTCCTGGTATCGTCCCGAGTGCCTTGGATCGCCCGCCGGTGATGCAGTTCGCACCGATTCGCCATGCTGCGCCACCCAGCCGGTCAATCCCTCGCCAACAGGGTAGGCGGCGACACCAACCTGGTGCTCAAGCGGCCCGCGTGTGGCCCGCAGAATGAGCTCTTTGCGCTCCGGGTCCAGGGCGAACAGCGAACAGTCCTCAAACCGAAGTATATCGGCGGCGACATCGACAACTCGGCGCATCAGCGTTGCCGTGTCGGTAATAGCGCTTAAGTCCTTGCCAAGTTCGATCAGTGCCGTCTGACGCGCCTGAATGCGCGCGATCATGAGACGCATCACCGTAAAATTGGCCACAGTCTCCAGGTAGCGGACGTGGCGGTCGGTAAAGTGGTTGTACTTCAGCGACTGGAGATTCAGCACACCGCGAGTGAGCCCGTTATCGTCTACCATTGCGACAGCGATCTCGCTGCAAACATCGCTGAAGAACGCGTAGTAGTACGGGTCCTCGCGAACATCGCCCGCCAGATGTGTCTTACCCGTCTCCGCAACATGCCCCGTGATGCCGCGGCTGTTCCGGCGTGAACCGTGCAGCGCATCCTTCCAGCCCGTGTCGCCGGTTGCCGCGATCTTAAGCCGCTGCGCGCGCCGCTCCTCCGTCCACCCGTCACCCGTGACCGAATGAATATGAAGCTCGCCGGTGTCTTCGTTGACGAGGGCGAGGAACGACCGGTCCGCGCCGATAAACTGCGCGGCCTCTTCCAGGACAGCCTGCAGCAGCTCGCGCCAGTCGCTCACATCGACAGTGACACGGCTAAGGTTATGGATCTGCTCCAGCATTGATGAATCGGGTTGAGACATAGTTACTTCTTTACTTTCCACACGTAGAGATTCTACAAGCACGAGGCCCTTTCCTGCCGGTGAGCAAAATGCGGGTGCACTTCACGAAAGTGGCAAGCGGCCAATGGCGGGGCAGTTAGATGGGCCATAGCCGCGATAATTGGGCCCATGGCGCACACTTAGCCCCGGACTTGAGTTCGCTCGCGAACAGGGGGTGTTCTTCGTCAGACCGGGAGTTCCAGTCCCGGTCCATGCGGCGCTCTGGTTGCCCCTTTCCTGCCGATGAGCAAAATGCAGGCAAGGGCAAACCTCACCCCCGGCCCCTCTCGTAAGATAAGGAGCGGGGAGCTAGAAAGAAGCTTTGCGATAGTCTTGTTCCCCTCTCCTTATCCTAGGAGAGGGGTTAGGGGTGAGGTTTCTCCTCCCCCTCGTCACCAACAAAAAAACACCCCGACATCGTCGGGGTGGTCTTCAGTGTCCTGTGCTACGGAGCAACTATAGCATACGTGGAGTTGTCGTACTTAACTACACTTACCTGTCGGTACGCCGCCAGCAGTGTTATTAGGTCCGTCGCGCCGCTAACGTTGGCTGGTGCCGAATACGGCTGAAGTGCTAAGCTCTTGATGGCCCTATCGTCAACGATGATGTTGATATTCTGCGACGCCGCCACAGCTTGCAGCGTTGTGAAGATATCGTCACCTGCCGCGATCGAAACCGTCTGGCCCGATGTGTCCAGCGGAACGAACGCTACTTCCTTGCTGCTTTGCGTTCCCGCAGTCACCCCAGTCGACTGCACCAGGAACGCTAGCGTCGAGCCAGCTGGCACCGACGACACTACCGCGACGGGAATGTTCACCTGCACGCTGTTAGATAACGGGTCATTCTCACGCCACGCCAATGTTGCGCTCGCCGGATCAGTAAGCGCTGTATCGTCGGTCATCGCCTTGCCGTTCTGCAGCACATACGCAGTGACAAATGCGGTCGGGTCGGCTTTTGGCAGTTGGATGGTGAAGTTGTGGAAAATCTTATCACCGGATTCCTTCGCCGAAAGCGAATGGAAAACTCCCGCGTAAGAGGGTGCAATCGACTGCCGGTTAAAAGGGCTATTCGTCGCGGTCGAAGTCGACGTACCCGACTTAGGCTGATCCATGACCGCAACAACCATCACTGTCGCGGCGACCATCACCGCACCGGCGAGCTTGTACGCTCCGGCGCGCGGCGCTGACCATGCGGCCTTCAAGGCATCGAGCAGCGGAAACCGCGATGGCTTCGGCTGCTCGGCAATTTTCGCGAGAACTTGCGCTCGGAATGCGAGCGGCACTTCGACTTCCGTAATCGGCATGTCGAGGAGCTGCATAGCATCGGCGAACCGTGCGTAATCGGCCCGGCACTCGCCGCAGAGGGACAGGTGATAGTCAACCTCGTGCTTGAGCGCAGCGCTGATTGTGTTTTCGTAGACGTCGGTATAAAGTTGTTGGATGCGTTCGCAATTCATTGTCGTACTCCCGCCGCTTGTCAGACGACCATGGCGTTAGAAAAGTTCCTTCAACGCGGACAATTTTTCTTTCAATGCCAGGCGTGCGCGGTTGAGGCGCGATTTTACAGTTCCTATGGGTAATTCCATGATATCGGCGATCTCTTCGTACGATTTGTGCTCCACATGATAAAGCACAACCATCGTCCGCTGGAACTCCGGCAGCGATTGAATCGCCTTCGTTATGAACTGGCTGCGTTCATTATCGGTAACGATCTCTTCAGGCGTAGGGGACGGATCCTCTACTTGGCGTCCCATCGACGATTCCTCGGTCTCGATATACTCATCGAGCGACGATTGTGGATGGGCCTTGCGCTTCTTTTTCTCGTCGAGGTAAACGTTGGTGGTAATTCGGAATATCCACGTGGAGAACTGCGCATCGCCTCGGAACGAGCCGATGGCGTTGTACGCGCGCACGAAAGCGTCCTGCGCTATATCGTTGGCGTCGTCGTAGTTACCGCTCAAACGGAACGCGAAGTTGTAGACGACACGCTCGTAGCGCTGGATCAGGAGGTTGAAAGCTTCGACATCGCCACGTTGACAGCGTCCGATCAGGAGCCTGTCGGGCGGCAAGCCATCCCCGGCGGGTTGCTTCTTTGCCCCTGCGCTGTCGTCAGCCTTTGAGGCCGAATCAGCACGAAGGGATGCAGGCGTCGTATCGCTCATAGATGCCATTATACCCAGCAGTAATCATCCAACACGTCGCTGTATTCGAAAGCGTGCTCCAGACTGCACACCAGCCCGGTTGACGCAGTACTCGCGACCCACGAGACCCATCGCGCATGTCCCATTTCAGGGTCGGTAACGCGGTTCTCCTTACCATCGAGCCTGCAGTTCGTTGGCCGCGTTACAGAATAATGCCGTTAAGCGACCATTCGTCACGCTTTCTCCCCGGTTTCGCATACGCTTTCGTCACGGCGGTTGGTGATAATAACAGTATCGTGACGCGAGATTGAAAATGCTCCGCGCGCCGTGGATCGGAGGGGACGGAAACGTCAAGAAGACACGGCGACGCACCAGAGCTAGAAGCGCACGACCCGAACAAGCGCGGCGAAACCATTCATTTCATAAAGCCGCGCTTAACCTTTTCGGCTCCAACAGAGCCGTCAAACTCGTTACACCGCACCTTGGCCGAGGGCGCGGAGTGACGTCGAGGTCCGCCCAAGTACCCGTGGGCGGACCTCACTTACGTTTACGGGGTCGGTGTGCGACGTGACGGGGCCAAATGTGGACCCACGGCGGTGCCGTGGGCTTCGATGTAGAGCGCCCGCTCCGGGGCTTCGGAGCGCGCATTCGCGCTCGCCTGGGCCTGCCTCCTCGACTCACCCAGACACCCAGCCAATAGGCACTCGATGACCTCGCTTCTTAGCGCAATCATCGAAACCCCGCTTTCGGGGTGGCGCGGAACGTGCCGGGGTCCTACGGGGTAATATATCTTCAAGCCACATTCCCAGTCCCGCCAAGCCGCTGTCGGACAACAGAGTCCCTACGAAGTGGGGACAGCGAGCGGTGCGAGCAGGGGAGGACGTTTACCATGATACGACGCGCCACGACCATCGCCGACGCCCATACTCTCATAACCCTGATCCAGGCCCTCGCCGATTTCGAGCACCTCGATGGTCCCGACGCCAGCGCCATATCCCGACTCATCGCCGACGGGTTCGAGCGTGAGCATCCGCTGTACGAGGCGTACCTCGCCGAAACCGACACCGGCGACGCAGTCGGGTACGTGTTCATCTTCCAAACATACTCCACCTTCCTGTGCCGCCCCAGCATCTATGTCGAAGATCTCTTCGTGCTCCCTGAACATCGCGGTGCGGGCTACGGCAAAGCGCTCCTAACGTATTGCATCCAGCTCGCACACGAACGAGGTTGCGGGCGGGTCGAGTGGACAGTGCTTGATTGGAACACCACCGCCCAGGACTTCTACAAATCCATCGGCGCAAAACACCTCACCGAATGGCACCTTTACCGCCTCACCGCCGATAAGATCGCCGAACACGCCGCACGGTAGGGGGCGGTGGTTTTGGGGGCAAGGCTACTATGCAAAATCCGTTTCCTCGTTTGGCAGCATTAGCCCGTGACGCCGACGCGCGAAAATTAGCATCGTCTCCCAATCTGCTAACATCCTACAAGGCTGCGGACATTGTTGTGGGCATCATTTTGGGATACATGGGATATGAGCTGCAACTGACCGTCGCGTGGAAGGTCGTTGAAGACATTCTTGGCGCAATGGATCCCTTCCTAGCAGCGATAGTTGTGGCTGTTACAAGTATCGTGGTACTTATCGAATGCTACGCGCTGGGGCGCAAGTATACGCTGCTCGGACGGTCAAGCTTCTACACCGTGTTTGTGTGGTCTGTTTTGACCGTGAATTTCGCACCATACGGGATGCGATGACGTGCTGTCCTTTTGGGACGAACATGCTGCCTGTAAATTATTCATCTGAGGCTATGGAATATATCTTGACAGTGCAGAGTTGGAGTGATACAATAGTAGTGTGGCGACAAATCCCAAAGCGGACGCCCTCATGCGTTCCAGCGCATCTGTACCTTAACAATCGCAATCACGACGCTACACATGGTAACGCGCCACTATCGCTGTAGAAGCAAACGCTACGCATCAGAACCCCATTCATGGGGCTTGCCGATCCAGGCAGGTCGTTAACAGCCCGTGGCCTGGCGCGTACTGTGTAATCAAGCCCACAATCGTATGCGCATATTTCGATTCTGCAAACCCAAAATATGCACGGCCCGCGCCGAACCTGGCTTGCCAAAACGTGGTCGCGCAATAACGTCCCTACGCAGTGGGGACAACTCGCCTGAGCGAGTAGGGGCGCAAAAAATGAATCGCGTTGCGCAACGCAAAACGCGCAAAACGGCGCTTGGCCCAAGCCTTAGCCACCTCCGACTCCCCTCTCCTTATCGTAGGAGAGGGGCCGGGGGTGAGGTCTTTTTCTATCGAAAACACCACTCACACCCGCACCTCATACAAGCCGGACCCGAGCTCGACCACATCGACCTCACCCGACAGCAGCGTTTCCGTCTTCGCCGCAACCGCAACGCCGTTCACGACAGGCTTCGATCCAGAGGGAAGCCGCAACGTGGCCGTTGTATTCACCGGTATCTCGATCGTCATCGCGACTCCACCGCCGTCTTCGTGGTGCCACTCGCTGCGAATGAGGCCGTACGGCGTTTTGTGCTCGCCTTTCACCCACTCAAGGTCGTTGATAAACACGGGCTGGATCACGCTGTGCTTGAAGCCGGGCTGGGTGTGGTCGGCTTTGATCCCCGCAAGCCATTTCATCATCCACTCGCAGATAATGCCCAGCGCGACATGGTTGAGCGAGCCTTCACCCTTCCAGTCTTCGTAGAACGTTGTCGCACCGCTGTCGAACCACGCGGCCCAGCTTGGAAACTCTGTCCCGACCGCCATCTTATAGACAAGGTCCGACCGGCCGATCTTGGCGAGCGCTGAAGGCACATACTTTGAACCCACTATGCCAAATGTCGGCCTGCAGTTGTCCTCCACAACGATCTTAGCGAGGCCATCGGCGACGCGTTGCTCCTCGCCGTCGGGCACGAGGCCGTAATAGAGTGCGAATGCCTGCGGTGTCTGGCTGCGGCCTTTGTAGTAGCCTGTCGCCGGGTCGTAGAACTCGCGGTTGAACGCAGCTTTGATCCGCTCAGCGAGCGCAGCGTAGTGCGCGCTTTCATCGTCGCGCCCCGTGAGGGCGGCGATACGCGAAACGATCTGCGCGTTGGCGAAGTAGTACGCCGTCGATGTGAGCGGCACTGGCGACGAATTAGGGCTGTCGCGCGGAATTGGGGACAGCCAGTCGCCGAGGCCGAACGACAGAATATCGTCGGTCGCCATGCGACCCATATAATGCACGTAGCGCTTCATCTTTTCGTAGTGGCGCTGAAGTACATCGATATCGCCGGTTAGAACGTGGATGTACCACGGGATATGCGTCAGGGCGCTGTCCCACGCTGGCCCGCTGCCCCAGTTGTAGCCCCAGCCGCCTGTAGGGACAATCCCGGGAAGCTGGCCGCTCGGACGCATCGCGGCGCTGATATCGTCCAGCCACTGCCTGTAGGCAGGCGCCGAATCGAACATCAGCAGACCGGTCTCGGTGGCCAGCTGGGTGTCGCCGGTCCAGCCGTTCTTCTCGCGCTGCGGGCAGTCCATGGGGATTCCGACAAAGTTGCCGGTGTAAGTCCACTTCATCGCAGTAAACATGGTCGTCAGCAGCTCGTTGGAGCACGAAAAGCTGCCCGCAGGCTCGAATGCGCTGTGGACGACCCGAGCGCGCAGGTTCTCGGCCAGCAGCTTGGCGGGGAAGCCGGTGACATGGACATAGCGGAAGCCATGGAATGTGAACCGCGGCTCCCACGTCTCGACACCGTCGCCTTTGAATGTGTATTTATCGGTTTGGAACTCGCCGCTTTTGATGAAGGTCTTGATCGATTCGACGTTCAGCGTTCCATCGTCGTTGAGCCGTTCTCCGTACCGAAGCGTCACTTCTGTGCCCGCAGGCGCCGACGCCGCGAGCTGAGCCCAGCCAGCGATATTCTGGCCGAAGTCGACCATGGATGAGCCGTCGGCCAGTTCGGTTACCGACAGAGCAGCAAGGGTTTGGGTCACCTTGACTGGCAGTAGCTGCGAGATCAGCTCGCCGCCAGGGCTGGCCGCGATTTGGGCAGGGCTCCACGTGGAGGCGTCATAGCCGGGAAGCGACCATCCGGGCTTTTCAAGGCGGGCATCATAGAACTCGCCGTTGCGGATACCGTCGAACACAATGGGGCCAGTCGATGTGCTCCAGGAGCGGTCTGTGCGGATCGTGTGTACTGTGCCGTCAGCATGGGTGATCTCAATCTGGGCGATCACCTTCGGCCGATCGCGCCAGGCTGCCTGCTCGAAGTCCCACACCTCTTTCGTGTGGCAGTTATAGTAACCTGTGCCGAGAACGACGCCGAATGCGTTCTGACCCAGCACCAGGTGGTCGGTGATGTCATGGACGACGTACAACGTCCGCAGGTCATAGCGGGTGAACGCAGGGTCGAGAACGTGGTCGCCAACTTTGCGGCCGTTGACCTCGAGCTCGAAGAACCCGAGCCCGCTAATGTATGCCCGCGCGTGCCGGACAGGGCTGTCGATACGCGCCTCCTTGCGGAAGATGGGGCTGGGAGCGACCTTGGATCCAGGCATGACTTCGGGATACGACGCCGACGTGATCCACTGAGCTTCCCAGTCGGTTTCGTCCAGCAGTCCCATCTCCCAGTGAGAGGGAAGGGCGAACTCGCCAGCAGCGCCGGTTTCGTCCCAAACGCGCACCGTCCAGTGGCAGATGGTTCGCGATTCCAGTGGCTTGCCGGCGTAACGAACCTGCGCCGAGAGGCTGCCATCGACCTTGCCGGTATCCCAGAGGTCGGCGGTGCCAGGAGCCAGCTTCGACGTACTTGTCGCGACCAGAATTTGGTAGGCGGTCTGCGCGCGCGCCGTGCCACTGCCAGCAAGCTGCCAGCTGATCAGCGGCTGGCGATAGTCGACGCCGCGCGGCGAGACTAGCCCCTGGCATCGCAGGTGGGTAGGAGTGAGGGTTGAACGGTTAGGCATGAGGAGAACCTCCAAATTGAGCGCAATTGAAATGCTTGTCAGCCCCGAGCGGGCCGAGTGGGAACTAATGCGACGCCCCCTGCGGCGACACCTGCGTGATTTCGTGATGAATTCGAAAATGGGGTGAACCGCCACACCCAGGCGGGTGTTTCATCTGTAGGTGCTGCTCTGCAAAGGCGTATCAGTTCAAAGTGGTGGACAAATCCATCCTTTGGCGACTGTTCGCAGCCCTGGGATCGCAGAATTTCCATCCCGTTTCGGGAGGGACCCGCCGTCTTAGGTGGAAGGGCAGGTCTCGTGACCAAGAGGGTGCCGAGTCTTCGAGGTGGGTGGGTCCTAATCGTGTACGACAGGACTGAACCGTTCGGCGCACGGTGATATGCCAAATGAGAACCGCTGCCGTGCGGTATAATCGAACGATCATTACGGCACGCGATTATGGCCTTAGGGCTGCAATGGAGCAAGAGATGCTTGACTTAAATATGGAGACGACGGCGGCGCGTCGACGGACTCGCGAAGTGCGTGTCGGCAATATCGTCATTGGCGGAGATCACCTTGTGGTCGTTCAATCGATGATCACAGAAGAGACGCGCAATGTGGATGCGTGTGTCGAGCAGATCGTGCGAATGTACGAGGCTGGGTCGGAGATTGTGCGCGTCACAACGCCAACGCTGGACGAAGCTCATTGCCTTGCCGAAATACAGGCTAAGCTAAAGGCTCGCGGATTGAATGTGCCGCTGGTCGCCGATGTGCACCACCAGGGCAGCGCTATCGCGGTCGAGGTCGCCAAGTTTGTCGACAAGGTACGCATCAATCCTGGTCTCTTCGTCTTTCGGAAGCCGCGCCAGCGTGTCGACGAGTACACCGACGCTGAGATTGCAGATGAGCTCGCCGAAATCGAGAAGAGCCTGCTGCCAGTGATCATTGCCTGCCGCGACAGAGACATCGCCATGCGTATCGGTGTGAACCACGGCTCGCTCGCGGAGCGGATGCTGCTCACCTACGGCGACACGCCGGAGGGTATGGTCCAAAGCGCACTCGAGTACCTGCGCATCTGCGAGAAGCACAACTACCGGAACCTGGTCATATCGCTCAAGGCGTCTCGTGTGCCCATCATGCTCGCCGCGAACCGATTGATGGCGCGCCGCATGGAAGAAGAGGGGATGGACTACCCGCTTCACCTGGGCGTAACCGAAGCAGGCGACGGCCAATACGCTCGCGTAAAAAGCACCGCCGGAATTGCGACTTTGCTGGCAGAAGGAATCGGCGACACCATTCGCGTATCTCTTGCCGAGGATCCCATTCACGAGCTGCCTGTCTGCTACGACATCCTGCAGGCACTTGGTCTGCGCAAGACTCAGGTCGAATACATCGCCTGTCCATCGTGTGGTCGCACCAAATTTGAGCTTACATCGGTGCTGAGGAGCGTAAAATCAGCGACCAAGCATCTAGTTGGCCTCGATATTGCAGTTATGGGTTGTATCGTCAACGGTCCTGGCGAAATGGCTGACGCCGACTATGGTTATGTCGGCAAAGGTGGCGGCGTCATCACGCTTTACCGCGGTCGAACTCCGGTGAAGAACGTGCCGCAGGCACAGGGCGTACGCGAGTTAGTCGAATTGATCAAAGCCGATGGCCTTTGGGTCGATCCGCCGGGCGGTGTGATCTTCGACGACGAAGCTGCCGAATCGACGCGTCCGAGCTCCCAAGGGACGTTCACGAAAGAATTGGAAGTTGTCGGGTAGTACTCAAAGCCTCGCGGCACCTCTGTGGGCCGACGAGAGCTGAACCGAATGGAAAATTCAGCCATGTCGAGGATAACTAAACAACAATGAAGTTTCAGGCCATTCTACTGTTCGGGGCGCCGGGATCCGGCAAAGGCACTCAGGGCTCAATCATAGGGCGAATTCCCGGGTTCGTTCACATTGCGTGCGGCGAGATTTTCCGCAGCTTGCGTGTTGGCAGCCCGCTCGGGCGCACATTCCTCGACTACAGCAGTCGGGGAGAATTGGTGCCCGACGATTTCACAATTGAGCTGTGGTACGACTACATTGAGGGCATGGTCAAGAGCAAACACCTTGATCGCCAGTCGGACACGGTAGTGCTCGACGGTATCCCGCGCAACGTTGCGCAGGCGCGCCTCATGGAGGAGTACATCAAGGTCAAGCGCGTCTATTGTCTCGAATGCGCCAACCGCGAGGTTATGATTGGTCGGCTCAAGCGCCGCGCACTGCACGAGAACCGGCTTGACGACGCGAACGATGCCGTCATTAAGAACAGGCTGGACGTGTACGAAGCCGAAACCGCGCCCGTGCTCGATTATTATTCAAACGACATCGTTCGGCGTATCGATACGGGCCGCACTCCAGTTGAGGTCCTCGCCGACATTCTCGCCGACATCAAAACCATCGTTTTAGAAGACCCGCATCACGGTTCACAGGAGTAGCTCGATGAAGAGAAGTGAAGTTGTATACGAACAGAAAGTTGTTCGGGACCTGCTCGAAAGTGCCGGAATTCCGGTTACCGTAGCCGATTCTGAGATCGAAATTGCCGATTTCGGACTTGGCCACTACCGCGAAGAGGGCCTCGGCGTGATCGTCCGCGTGAACGAACCCGAGTACTGCTCGAAGTGGCTGACGCTACTTCCAGGTCAGGCGTGCCCATGGCACTTTCACAAGAAGAAGAAAGAGACATTCTTCGTCCATTCCGGCGAAGTGGAGATGAGCTGCGGCAGCGAGAACCTCACCCTTAAGCCCGGCGACCGCTACACCATCGGTGTCGGAACCGACCATACATTCTCGTCCAAGAGTGGCGCCGTGATCGAAGAGGTTTCCACCCATGACGAGAACAGCGACTCATACTTCCGCAATGAGAACGTGGTTCGCGATCCCATTGTCGAAGAAGACTAAATTACCGCTTGACAGACCTGCTCTTCGTTGTTATAATACAGCTGTAAATACAGTTGTATGACATGCAGCGTGGGGAGCCAGGTCTACCATGGCGGAAGTGAATGCGGTAACAACCAGGGAGCGGGCAGGGGACGTCCCGGCCTTTCGCCGAATAGAAGCCGACCTCAGGGCACGCATCGATGACGGTCGCTGGTCCGCTGGCCATCTCATCCCCAGCCGCCGCACACTTGCCAAGGAATACGGCGTAGACCTGCTGACCCTGCAGCGCGCCATCGCCACACTCGTCGACGATGGCCTTCTGCGTGCCGAAGACCGCCGAGGCACGTTCGTCGCCAGCGCCGGATCGCCCCGCAGTTCAATTGTGGCCGACATCGAGTCGCCGTCCCCGCTGGCGTCGAAGCACCCCGCCACCCTCGCCATAGTCTGCGGCTGGCCAGCCAACTTCCCGCGCTACCCGGACCACCCCAACATCTTCTCGTACTACTCCATGTCTGACGCCGTCGAGCAGGCCTATGTCAGCTACGGCTGCGGGCACACGCGCTACTACTACCTCGAATCCCGAGGCCGTGACGCCGACCCGGATGTGCTGAAGCGCGAAGTGGACGCCATCCTCGCCGACAAGCCAGACGCCCTCGCTTTCGTGGTCATCGACGACGATATCGCCGACCGGCTAGCAGGCATGACACCTCCCGATCTGCCCACCGTGTTCGTCATGGTCGAGCGCTCCCATCCCGGCGCCCTGGCGGTATCGACCGACCACCTTATGGGCGGCTACGAGGCGGCGTTGCACCTGATCGAGAGCGGCTACGAAAAGCTCGCGTTCTACTCCCCCGTCGACGCCCATTGGAGCGACGAACGCGAAGAGGGCATTCGCAAAGCCCTAGCTCGCTCCGGCGGGCGGGTAACGCTAACGGTGGTCGAGCCGAAGTACAAGCTGCCAACACGCCTACTTGAATGGGAAGAGCGTTCGCGTGAATGGGCCAGAGACCACGTCACCGCCGAAATCGCGGGAATGGGCGTCGTTGGCGTGAATGACTACGTCGCTGGCGGCATCTCCATAGCCGCATCCGGGTTAGGATTGACTGCGGGCGTCGACTACGGGTTGATCGGCTTCGACAATGTAACCGCCGGGAAGGCGCTCGGCCTGTCCACGATGTGCTATCCGCTGGCAGAGATGGGGCGCGAGGCGTGCCGCATGCTGGTCGAAACGCTCAATGGTCGCCCTTGCGCCCAGCGAAGTGTTGTTCGGTTCAAACTTTTGGCTCGGGGCTCATCCCAGCCAATGCAGACGAGACAGTAAGAGGAGTACACCATGAACGGAAAGCTAACCACCAAGAACGGTTTCACTTTGATAGAGCTTCTTGTCGTGATTGCTATTATTTCGATTCTAGCAGCTATTCTCTTCCCCGTGTTCGCGACAGCACGCGAAAAGGCACGGCAGTCGTCGTGCTTGTCGAACATGAAGCAGTTTGGCATTGGGCTCCTGCAGTACGTGCAGGACTATGAGGAGACGTTTCCCTGCGGCAACTCAAGTGCAGGAGCGTGGGCTCCGAACGGAAGTTGCACTGCTGTATGGCAGACAGGTTCCACGGGGAACGGTTGGGCAGGCCAAATCTACCCGTATGTGAAAAGCACTAATTTGTTCATGTGCCCAAGCGATACGACCCCCGCGCCCGCTACGTTTTCTCCGCCTCGGTTCATCAATTCGTATAGCTACAACATCAACTTCGCGCCCTACTATTCTCAGCCAGCACGGTGCGGGTTCAACGCTTACCCAGGACCGGCGATCAACGCAAGCAAGATGTCGTCACCTCCTCGCACCGTTGTGTTCTACGAGATCACGGGTGCCTTGGCTCAGATAACGGCGACCAACGAGACCACATCGCAGGTGGGTAATGGCCTGAATTACGCATTTCCGGGATGGGGTTCGACACCCGCTACTGGCCCGCTCGACCTCGCCTTCGGCTGCGGGCATAACGTTACGTGCAACACGAACGCACGTCACCTTGGCGGCTCCGTTTTCCTCGCTGCGGATGGGCATGTCAAGTGGCTGACACCTGAGAAAGTGTCGGCGGGAAGCAACTCGTCGAGCAATACGGGCGGCGCGACCGGTGACATCGCCGAGGGTGCTGAGTTTCCCGCTTCCAAGCACACTCTCACATATAGCGTGTTTTAGCCTTAAGGTGTGAGATTTTCGAAATCCCGTTCAGATAGGAATTCCCAATGCAAGACTCGTTTACGTTCGCCATACTTGGCGCTGGCGGTCGCGGACAAGGGTTCGCACAATGGATTGCGGAGCATCCGCAGGTTGGTCGTGTCGTCGCGGTTGCTGACCCAGATCCGGATCGCCGCAAGATCGTCGCCGACATGCACCGAATTCCCGAATCGATGCAGTTCGAGACTTGGGAGGAGCTGCTTGACCGACCTCAGCTTGCCGACGCGGCCCTCAACACGCTGATGGATCGGCTCCACGCGCCAGCGGCAGTCAAGGCGCTGGCGGCTGGTTACCACATGCTTCTTGAAAAGCCGATGGCGGTGACGTATGAGGACTGTGTCGCGATCGATGAGACGGCGCGCCGTTACAACCGTATCGTATGTGTGTGCCACAGCATGCAGTACCACCAAACGTACGCTGAGGCCAAACGGCTCGTGCGAAGCGGAGCCATTGGCGATTTGGTAACCTTCGATCATCTGGAGCCTGTTAACCCGTACCACCAGGCTCACTCATTCGTGCGAGGTAACTGGGGGAACGAGGGGCGAAGCTCCAACATGCTGCTTGCGAAGAGCTGCCACGATATCGACCTGATCGCTGATATCGTTGACCGTAAATGCGAACGGGTAAGCTCGTTTGGCTCACTGACGTATTTCCGTCCAGAGTACGCGCCGCAAGGGGCAACGATGCGATGCATGGACGGCTGTCCGGCAGAAGAAGCGTGCTCTTATTCAGCGCTCAAGTTCTATTTGCAGCCCAACCCGAAGTGGCCATCGTGTGCTGGCTACCTCGCGGGTCTGCCCATTGCCGAGAAGATCGATGCGCTTAAGGTGGGGCCCTTTGGACGGTGCGTTTACCACTGCGACAACGATGTCGTCGACCACCAGGTTGTCAACTTCGAGTTCGACGGCGGCGTGACGGGCACATTCACCATGACTGCTTTTCGCGACCATGGGGTGGGGCGCATGATGCGGCTTCACGGGACCGATGGCTACCTGCAGGTCGCCATCAACACGAATACCATCGACTGGCTGAGGTACAGCGACGAGCGCCAGGCCACCATCACCCTACCTGCGATGGACGGCGGTCACGGTGGTGCGGATCACAACTTGATGCTGGCGTTCATTTCAGCGCTCAGGCACGGCGACTCCGCCAATGTGGCGACAGGGACAGGTAAGTCGTTAGCCAGCCACGCGATCGTGTTCGCCGCTGAACGTGCTCGTCATCAGAAGCGAGTCGTCGAAATGAGCGAATTTACACCTACCACCTATCAACCGGGACTTGTAGCCGCCCGTTAGCTGCTACTCCCGGAAAAGTCAGGAATGTACCCTTGCAAACTCCCACCAAGTCCACGTCTCGTTCACTGAGGCTCATTGCCGTTTTTGCCGCCCTTGCGGTTGCGGTTCTCCTCCGTCCAAGCATCTCGTCGGCCGCGTCGACATCGCTACGTACTGCCACGCGTGTCGTCTTTGTTGGCGACAGCATCACGGGACAAGGCGCGCTCAACACCAACGGCTGGGTTCAGCTTATTGATGCGGCGTTGACCGAAGTCAGCCCCACGGCGCATCCAAAACTGGTTCCGTTGGGCGGAAGCGGGCAGAGCGTGGAATCGTGGCAAAGCGTTGAGAAGGACTCGCGCGACGCTGATCGGTTCCTCGATGTGCCTAAGGTGAACGTGAAGGCAGAGCTCGACCAAAAAGCTGACATTCTGGTTGTGATGCTTGGAATGAACAACATCCTGGCACCGTACACATCGTCCAGCGCCGAGTCCCTTGATCGGTGGGAAAAGGCGTACGGTGACTTGATCGCGTCGCTTGCCAGCCGAGCAAAGCCGGACACAATAGCCTTAGGGACCATCACGCCTTGCACAGAAGACCCCGCATCGCCGCGAAACAAGCTGCGAGCGCTGATGAACGAGCGGATCGTACATCTGGCGCGTGCTAACGGGTACGTCGTGCTTCCGACGGGTGATGAATCGCTGTGGATGCTTCAACGGGGACGAACCTACTCGCCCGAATTTCATGTGACCCGCGACTGGGTTCACCCGAACTTCGCTGGCCATGTCGCCATCGCTTTAGGGATGCTTAATGGGCTGGGCGATACCGACGCAGCCGCGAAAGTGCGCGATAAGTACGAGCCCGGGCTGCTGACCGCTGCCGCGCCGAAGCTTCCCGCGTTGTCGTGGTCGGTCGCGCCGGGATTGGAGACACCAGCGGGCACATCGTACCGAGTGCACTACTGGTGGCGCGACGAATCTCCTGCCAAAGCTTCACCGCGCGTCACAATGACACCGCCCACTGGTTGGAAAGCAACACCGTTGGCGATGTCGGCGACTCAGGGAGAGTTCACGCTCACGGGAAGCGCGGACAAGCTGCGCAACGTATTCACGCTGTCGGCGTCGTCACCAGTTGGCAATTGTCAGGTCGACGGCGCTATCCCCGCTCCCTGGCGAGTAGCGACTGGCGTGCTGAATATCGCCGCGTGGCCGTCGCATAAATACGAGCCGCAGGCAGGGCCTCTCCCGTGGGATGAAGGTCTCGCCAAAGGTGAGGGCCTCGGCGCTCTGCAAACCGCCGCCGATGGGCGTTCGCTGCGCTGGACCCGGATCTATCCCAGCGCGGATTTTACCGGCGGACCGAATCCTGCGTCCATAGATTTTGTTGCCGCGAGCGCTGCGGAAACGTTCGAAGCTGGGTATGCGGCGCGCTGGATATACAGCGCAAAGGAGCGGTCAGTGTCGCTGAAACTCGGCAGCAATGTATTCGCCGGGAATATTGGCCTCGCTGTGTGGCTGAACGGGGAGCGTAAGTATGCGGCTGTGATTACGTCTGAGCCGCAGAAACAGGCAACTATCGCGGCCAACCTGCATCAGGGCTGGAACTTCCTGCTGGCGAAAAGCAACCACTTTACGTGGCAGTGGCAGGTCTCCATCGATATCGTAGGCGTAACAGGCGACGATCTTACCGATGTGCGGTACGCTACGTCGGACGACAAGCCCAAGGACTCCCCCAAGTGAACTATTTACCAGCATTTGCCCTAGCATTGTTGATTGGAACAAGCATGAGTAACCCTCTAGCACACGCCGAACCTTCCCCTGTTTCGTCTTCGGGCAGCGAGATACACTACCAGCTCCCAAGGGACTCGTTTGTCACGATTGTCGTGGAGGACCCCAACGGCAAACGTATCAGGAACCTCGTTTCGTGCGCAGGCCGTCACGCTGGTGAGAATGTTGAGGCCTGGGATGGCCGCGACGATGCAGGTCGGCCCGTTCCTGCGGGGCAGTATCGCTGGCGTGGGTTGACGCATGATGAGATAGCCTCGTTCTACCGCTCGTCGTTCTATTCGCCTGGCAATCCGCCATGGCTCACAGTTGGCAAGCCGCAATGGAACATGCGGGTTGGGTCCGCTGGCGGGTGGCTGTCCGATCATGCAGCGCCGAAAACCGTGTTCGCCGACGACAAAATGGTCTATCTTGCGGCTCCGATGGCCGAAGCGGGGCATTCGCTCATCGAAGTGACGCCGGACGGCCACAAGCAGTGGGGCTCACTGTGGTTCACAACATCGTGCGCGGATGCGGTTGCCACCGATGGGGGCATCATCTATATCGCGGGGGAAAAGGGCTGGACCAAGGACAAGTTCATGATCCACCGCGTCGACCAAACGACGCATCAGTTTGTGCCGAACCCTAAGGCCATCAAAGCGCTTCGAAATGATCCGCCGTTTGTCTTCGGGCTCACCAGCGAATACGAGGGGATTCGCGGCATGGTGATCACCCCGAAGTATATCGTCGTATCCTTAGCCGACCACGACCGTCTGGCGCTGTTCGATCGCGAGACCGCCGCGTTTGTCCGCGATGTGCCGCTGGCGAGCGCAGGATATCTGGCGAAAGCTGGCGATGGTTCAATCTACGCGATCAGCGGGGCGATAATAGTTCGCGTCGACCTCGACAACGGCAAACACGTGCCGGTGATCACGCATGACCTCGTAAAGCCGGTAGCGTTTGCCATCGACAAGAATGGGGACTTCTACGTCACCGATGCGACGCCCAGCGAGCAGCGCGTTGTCGTGCTCACGGCAACCGGCAAGGTCTTGCGGCGGATAGGCAAAGCTGGCGGGCGTCGAGAAGGTGCGTTCGACCCGCTGGCGATGGCGAACCCCGCGGGAATAGCAATCGATGCCAAGGGCCAGATATGGGTGGCGGAAAACGATTTCTTGCCGAAACGCGTGAGTGTTTGGACCCGTGACGGTAAGCTCGTTATGGACTTCACGGGGCCATGTGGTTACGGCGGTGGCGGATCGCTAGACCCAGCCGATTCGCGTCGAGCATTCTACTCTGGCATGGAACTGACGCTGTCCAAAGAAGGGACTCGCAGTACGGTGAAGTCGGTGCTTTATCGTCCTGAAGAGCATCCCGACATGCCGTTCCCGCTCACAAACCATGACAACCATCACTCGATGGCGAAAGCAGTCCGACGCGATGGAGTGCTGTACCTCGTCGCCGATTCCGGCTACTCAGGCGGTGTTGCCGGTGGTTCGGAGGCTATAGGCGAAGTCGTAGGCGATCACCTCGCTCCGCGCGCCATTCTAGGCACCGTGAAGCAGCTGCGCGCCGCATGGGCTACGACGCATGCAGCCGATCTGGCGCGGCTATGCCCGGCGAGCGTGCCAGACTCTGGGCTGTTTCTGTGGAGCGATGCCAATGGTAACGGCAAAATGGAGCCAGCCGAAGTGACGATTCGCGGCGACCTCAACGTGGCCGCTGAGTGGTCGGTGCAGGTGGGTGCTGACCTAGCGCTGCATGCCGTCGGAAAAGATACGCTGGTCACAATTGCTCCGAAGGCCGGAAAACGGCTGGCGTACGATTTCGCCGACGCCGTGACTACACCGATGCCAAAGATTGCCCGCGAACGCGGGTTGGTAGCGGTGTCGTCCGACCTGGCAGGCAACTATATCCTGAACGTGAGCGGTGATCAGGGGGACCCTTCGAATGTGATCATGGGGGTAGCAAAAGACGGCCGTGAGTTATGGACGTACCCGAACCCGTACCCGACAAACACGCACAACTCACCGCGATCCAAAGTGGGCGATATTCAGCACACGCTTAACATCGAAGGCGTGGCGCGTGTCGGCGGCGATGCCGGTGATATATTCCAACTCAACGGCAACAAGGGTGTTCGCTACCTGTTCACCACTGACGGCCTATTTGTGGGCCAGCTATACGGCGACATGCGCAGTGCCGACGTGCAGCAAAGCCTCCAATCGACAATCGACCCGGCGACCGGACAGGGTGTGCGGCTCGATAAGATGAGCCTTTGCGACGAGTGCTTCTTTGGGTGGATTGGCACAACGACCGATGGTCGCGTGCTGCAGATCGTTGGCAAAGACTCGAACAATGTTGCCGAAGTGACCGGCTTGTCGTCGATCAAGCGGCTCTCTGGGGGATCGCTGACGCTGGCTCATGAGGCGTCGGCGGTAGCAAGCGGCCCATCTGCCGTCGGACCGGTTCGTGTGATCCTTTCGCCGCCGTTCTCATGGTGGTACAAGGTGAATCCGTATTCAATCCCTGTAGCAGATCCTATCGCGACCTTTGTGGTATCTGCCAACAACTATGGATTGAGTCTGCATGTGGAAGCGAAGAATGGCAGCAAGTTCGTGAACGCAGGAGATGATCTCACAACGCTTTTCAAAACTGGTGACGCCGTCGACCTTCGGTTCGCCGCGGATCCGTCGCTTCCGGCGGACCGCACAAAGCCAATGGTGGGCGATTCGCGCATCGTGTTCGCGATGTACCACGGCAAGCCTGTCGCTGTACGCTACCGCTTTGTGGTGCCTGGAACCGCGAACCCATCACAATTCGCATCGCCCACTGGTACTACAGTTGTCGACGAGGTGAAGCTGCTCGACAAAGCGGGGGTTACGGTGGACCGTGACGCATCAGGCTACACGCTTAAGGCGGAGTTGTCGTGGGCGGACCTCGGGCTCAAAGCGATGCCAAGCGGTGCATACAAAGGCGATCTGGGTGTGATTGTTGCCGACTCTAGCGGCACAAAGGCTATAGCGCGATACTATCACTTTGATCGCGAGAGCGGAGTCGTGGTCGATCTCTCATCCGAGGCGCGCGTATCGCCAGCGCGTTGGGGGATGTTCGAGTTCTAGTCAGCGGGTATACTTTGCCCATGATGCTACCCTTGTCGCCTAAGGCTGGAAAGAGCGGTAAAACCGTTGCGATAACCGGCATTGCGCGAAAGGGGCGGCGTACCAAGGACCTCGTTAAGCGGCTCAAACCCGGCGATATCGCGGTGATTGACCACGTCGACATCGACGGCGTTGCGGCGGCATCGCTCGCTGACGCTGGCATTGTGGCAGTCGTCGATGCTGCTATGCCCATTAGCGGCAAGTATCCCAACCGCGGGCCGATGGTTCTGGCCGCTGCCAAAATTCCCCTTTACCGCCTCCGCGATCCCGCCGCGTTCGACCTTATCGACGAAGGCGCTGAGCTGTCCATAGATGACGCTGGTGTGGTAACGCAACCATCGGGCAAGCTGACGTCATCGGCGGACCTGTGGACGAAAGCCGAAATCGAGGAGCGCCTCGAGTCAGCACGCGCGAACATCGGGCACGAACTCGAAGTGTTCGCGGAAAACACCCTGCGGTACGTTAAGGAAGAAAAATCGCTACTAATCGAGCCAATCGATGTGCCAGCGCTAAAGGGTACTCGGCCTTTCGTCAAGCGGCACGTGGTGATTGTGGTGCGAGGCGACGGTTACCGCGAAGATTTGCAGTCGATCCACTCATACATTCGCGATGTGCGGCCGATCCTGATTGGTGTCGACGGTGGCGCTGACGCTCTCCGGGAATTCGGCTATCGCCCCGACATCATCCTCGGCGACATGGACAGCGTTACCGATGACACCCTCAAGTGTGGCGCAAAGCTCGTGGTCCATGCGTATGCACGAACCCGCGAAGCCCCAGGAATGAAGCGGATCGAGGATCTGGGTTTGTCTGCGGAGTCGTTCCCGGTGTCGGGTACCTCCGAGGACGCGGCGATGCTGCTCGCTTACGAAAAGGGTGCACGGCTGATAGTGGCGGTGGGGACCCACTCAAACCTGGAAGACTTCCTTGACAAGGGGCGCGCTGGTATGGCGAGCACATTTCTGGTTCGGCTGCGCGTGGGCTCACGACTCGTCGATGCACGCGGCGTTTCGCAGCTGCACCGCCGTGCCGCGACGCGCGGCGAGCTGCTTGGACTGGTACTTAGCGGCGGCGTGGTCATTGCGGCAGTGGTTTCGCAGTCGACTGTGGCGCAAACGTTCCTTGCGATCCTCCGCAACTGGTTTCGGCTCAAATTCCACTAATGCGCGTCGGGAAGCGGTGATTGCATCGATGGTGCTCTAAGCCGTTCCTGGGACAGTGAAAATTGTCGCAACTCCTCCCAGCACTTCCGCCTATTTTTGCGCCGTTACGTAAGTGTGTCGGGTAATCTTATAGCTGAATGCGCGTATTCCCCTTCGCGCCGTTTTGGAGCTTTGCCTTGATCGATATTCGCTACCACGTCATAAGCCTCATGGCCGTATTTTTTGCGCTCGCAATCGGCATCATGATTGGCTCGTCGGTAGCGCCGGGCACGGCAACTCGCCTCACGGAGGCAGTAAGGCGGCAAAGCGAGAAGGTAGACTCGGTTCTCGCCGAATCCGCTCGCGATCATGCAGTCTTAGGGCGGCTTGAGCAGGCTCTTGCAACCCTAACGCCATCCCTGACACACGGAAAGCTGGCTGGGAAACGAGTCGCGATTATTCAGACGGGCGATCAGGCGCCGGGAGTGAAGGCTGCGGCTGACGCGATTGTCGCTGCTGGTGGAACGGTGGCTTCGACTACGATTGTGACAAGCGAGTACGATCAGCTGGACGACGAAGACTACCGTCGTATTCGTGCGGCGCTAGTCACCGAGCCCGTGACCAGCGACCCGGACATGGATCTGCTTCGCCCCATCGCGCAGGCGCTTCGACATGGCGCACCGGAGGGCGGGCAGCGCGACGCCAGCCTTACCGTACTTAAGCGCGAAAACCTGATTGAGGCGTCGGGAGATTACGCTTCGCCAGTCACGATGGTGGTGTTTGTTGGTGGAGCTGGCACCGATACGGATATGGCACCGCAGGCGATCTCGGCAAGGGAGACCGGCTTAATCGAGATACTGTCGGCCGCTCCACACATGACTATTGTTGGATGCGAAACAGAAGATACGGCTCTGTCGTCGATTGCGGCATTCAGGAACGCAAACGTGTCAACGGTAGATTGCATCGATAGAGCTATCGGCAAACTGGACCTGGTTTACGCCCTGATGGGTGAGAAGGCAAATTATGGGATCCGCGCCACAGCAGACCGCGTGTTACCTGCCGGGGTCGAAGCCGGGCTCGGGCGATATACAGCCCCAACGTCGGCACCTGCGGTGCCGACAACAAATAAACCACATCACGACTATGGGCGAAGGCGGTAGTTTGTAGCTCATGAAGATCACGATCATTGTTCCCGCTTACAACGAAGAAGTGCGGTTACCTGGCACATTGGCCGCTCTGCGATCTCGCAGGGAGACGAGTCACGTCATTGTGGTCGACGACGGTTCCACCGATAGCACATCGCAGGTCGCTCGCGATTCCGGGGCGGACGAAGTAGTCACACTGGAGCGCAATCGGGGTAAGGGCGCGGCGCTTACTGCTGGCGCGAAGGCTGTGAGGGACGATACTGATATCGTGGTTCTGCTCGATGCGGACCTTGGGCCGAGCGCC
Organism: Capsulimonadaceae bacterium; assembly: GCA_036504535.1. GTDB lineage: Bacteria > Armatimonadota > Armatimonadia > Armatimonadales > Capsulimonadaceae > JARLGU01. The sequence continues at coordinate 66,241 of DASXUY010000009.1, read as the reverse complement.
ACAGAGTATGTCAAGCTGCTTAACGCCATAGTCGCGGACGACGCCGACATGACAATCGGAATGCTGCCTCCCGATCCAGCGCTTGTCGCCGCTGGCGAGGCGGGCGGTGGCGCAGGGTTCGTCGTTCGCCTAGCTCGCGAGGGGTTGTTTCGGCGCACAGGCATGCGGTTTGCGCAGCCGCTGTCCGGACAGCGTGCCATGAAGCGCGAGATACTTACCGCGATTGGGGGCCAGTTCGCTTCGGGGTTCGGCGTCGAGATAGCGCTCACAATGGCAGTGAGCGACAAGAAGTATCGGATCAAAGAGGTCGAGACGATGTTCCGGCATCGAGTCACGGGGAATCAATGGACGGATATACTGCATCGAGGCAGGCAGTTCGTGGACGTCGCCCAGGTGCTCCTCAAGTAATGATGTCCCAGGGTCAACGCACTCTTCTTCTCACCATTGCCGGCCTGCTGGCCGGAGTGCTTGTCGGGTTCGCCATTGACAAGACGACGTTTCTGCTCGCCCTGACCATCGGGGGCGGAGCGCTCAGCGATGGCGCGCGCTCGGCAATCGTTGGCGCGTTCGTCGGTGGGATGTACGGCCTCTTTCTGGGCGTCGCCGATTGCATGACGGTGACCGGCATCAAGCGGCGTATCGCAGCGCTGCTCGCGGCTTTCGTGCTTGGCGCGCTTGCGGGAGTCGTAGCAATGCGCGTCCATCCTATCCTCCCAACGCAGCCAATCATCGTTCTCGCTGGCCCAAGCCCGTCGACTGCGGGCGACCACGTTGCACGCACATCGGTCGCAGCGCGCACTCTCACTGAAATGCTGGCATGGACGATAATCGGGGCGGCCCTTGGCGCTTGTCCTGGCCTTGTCCGCCGTGATGGCCGACGCGCGGTTCGCGGAGCGCTCGGCGGAGCGGCCGGAGCGCTCATCGGTGGCGCGATTGTGCACGCAACAGCCGCGCGTCACGCTGTAGGGGCGCTTGCCGGGCTTGGATATGCTCTGGCCGGTATGGGCGTTGGCCTTCTGCCAGCACTCTTGGGGACTGGCGAGGATGGGGACGAGAAGATCCCCGAAAGCGCAGCCACTGTGCCGGATTCGCCTGCCGCCGATACGCCTGCCGAATCACGGGTTGAACCTGTCTCTCCGGCTAAGCCTGATGCAGCACCAGTCAGTGACGTAACGCGGCCAAGCGCCGACGAGCGTCGCGGGGTATTTGATGCTAGCGAACTGCTTGGCATGGCGGCCGAGCTGATTTGCGTCGCCGGTCCTTACTCCGGCCAACGCTTCCGGTTAACTCCGGGCGCAGATATTACCATCGGTCGCGGCGCCGATCAGGATATCGCCCTCGTGGACGACACTGCGGCATCCCGCGCACACGCTTCCATACTTGTCCAGGATGGTCGCCATGTGCTCGTCGACCACGAGAGCGCGAACGGGACGTACCTGAACGAAGCCGTCGTCACCACTGCGCCCCGGCGACTGTTCCGGGGCGATATCCTCCGAGTCGGGCGAACAGAGCTGCGTTACGAGCCCGACGAGCACTTACTGTAGAGCCGCCAGGCCGCACTCATCCTCACTCGTACACGAACGTGATCGGCGCATTCACTCCCGCTGCCAGCGACTTCGCCACCGGGCACGTGTGTCCCACGATCTCCAGCTTTTCGCGTATGTCGGCGGGCACATTGTTCGCGGGCAGCGTCACAGTAACGGGTAAGCCAACAATGCGGCGAGGCGCATCGGTGCTCATCTCTTTCGTGACGTGCACTTTGCTGCCGGTCAACTCCAGTCCATTGCGCTCAGCAAACATCGCCATCGTCGTGATAATGCATGCGGCGAGGGCCGAGGCGACCAGGTCGGTGGGGCTGAACGCGTTGCCCTCACCGCCTACGTCTTTCGGTGCTGTTGTGCGAATTACTGCCCCAGAATCGTCGTGCGTCAAAGTGCAGGACTTGCCGCCATCGTAGGCTACATGGATCGAAACCATCGTGCTTGTTCTCCTTCGGGAATGTGGTCAAACAGGCTTGATGCCGTACTTCATGACGACATCCTTCCGGCCCGTTCGCTGAATTGTCAGCGTGACAAAATATAGCTCCGACACTGGCGTGTGAATCGGCACGCGATAGCTGCCGTTGCCGTCAGATCGCGCGGACTCGGTGGCGCCGGTGTTACCTGTGAGCTTGGTAACGGCTGTCGCTGAGATGTTGGCGTTGGGAACGAGGTTGCCTGCGCTGTCTTTGAGGATCAGTGTCAGCGTGTTGTCGCCGGTTTGCGGTGGGTTAGGCGTTGGCGTGATCGTTGCCGTCAGATCGGCAACGGCCACGGTCTTGCTTGCGACCGGCTCATGTGATGTCGAACACCCGGTGACGCCAGCAGCAAGGATCACAGCTAGCGCCGCGCCGGTGAAAAATCGTCGTATCAATTTGCACTCCTTGCCAGATCGCATCGCCACAGGCGAGCGTTTCCAGCATCCAGATTTTACCTGACATGCGGTATTGTGAGGATGCCGATAACGTGTTGGCGGGATTACGAAATGATTGCGTCAGGCAAAATGACCGCTCGACGCATTGTCGCATCGTTGCCCCCAAAATGGCCGATTGATAGGCACTTTGGGGCACTTTCGGTAGGATTTCCGTGCCTTTGCGGCGAAAATGATACTGCTTGTCGCACGAGTCGTCGCGACCATTTACGTTTTTGATCACTAGTCCGTACCAAACGGTGCGGCGTTCTGAGGAGAGAAGTCACACATGATTCCGTTGAAAATCGATTACCGATACCTGCAGCCTGAGATCTCGGAAGAGGCAATTGTCGCCTGGCAGGATGAGATTGCGCTCGCAGACAGCCGCGTTACCAAGGGCGGCGGGCGTGGGAGCGACTTCCTGGGCTGGGTTGACCCCGCCGACATGGTCTCTGACGCCGAAGTAGCGCAGATCAAGGACCTCGCCAAGCGAATCCAGGATAACAGCGATGCGCTCGCGGTGATCGGTATCGGCGGATCGTACCTCGGTTCTCGCGCGGTTGTCGAGGCGCTTGCTGACGGCTCCGGGCCATCGATTCACTTCGCAGGCAATTCGCTGTCGGCGCATTACCACAGCAACCTGCTCAAAGAACTGTCGGGCAAGCGATTTACAATCAACGCCATCAGTAAGTCGGGCACCACCACCGAGCCAGCAGTCGCGTTCCGCATTATCCGCGCCTTGCTTGAGAAGCAGGTTGGCAAGGATGGGGCTAAAGAGCGAATCATCGCGACCACCGACGAGAAGAAGGGTGCGCTACGCCAGTTCGCCACCGAAGAGGGCTACGACACGCTTCGCATCGCCGATAACGTCGGCGGACGATACTCAGTCCTCTCTCCGGTCGGTCTCCTCCCGATAGCCGCCGCAGGTATCGATATCGACGCCCTGCGCCAGGGCGCTATCGACACCGCCAGGGCTTGCTCCAGTACCGACGTGCTCAAGAACCCGGCAGCGTTCTACGCTTCTGCGCGAACGCAGCTTTATCGGCAGGGCAAGCAGATCGAAATCCTCGCATCATTCGAACCGCGACTGCACTATGTGGCCGAATGGTGGAAGCAGCTCTACGGCGAGTCTGAGGGCAAGGAGAACTCCGCGCTGTTTCCCGCATCGGTCGATTTCACCGCCGACCTTCACTCGATGGGGCAGTGGATACAGCAGGGCCGACGCAGCATCATCGAAACGTTCCTGATCGTCGACGGCGGGGAGCCTTCGCTGGCAATTCCGGCTGGCAGCGATCTCGACGAGCTCACCTACCTCGAAGGTAAGGGGCTGGATTTCGTCAACGATGCCGCGTATCGTGGAACCGCGCTCGCGCACCGCGACGGTGGCGTGCCGAACATGACCATCCACCTGTCTGAGCTATCGGCGTACAGCATCGGCGCGCTGCTCTACTTCTACGAGCGAGCTTGCGGTATCAGCGGGTACCTCCTCGGCGTGAACCCGTTCGATCAGCCGGGTGTAGAGGCATACAAGAAGAACATGTTTGCGCTGCTAGGCAAGCCTGGCAACGAGAAGTCCACCGCCGAAGTCAAAGCGCGTCTCGCCGCCCAAACCGGCGACACGACGGTGAGCTTCTAGTCCGTCTTGAGTTATTCGTGGGCCGGGCGTAAATGCTCGGCCCACAGGGGCAAGTTCCATGCCGCAACGTTCATTAGTTGTCGTGCTCGCCTTGCTCATCGCGCTGCTGTTTTCAGGCCGCGTTCACGCCGACACGCCGCGCGTTTCGTTTCTGCGCGTGCCTGATCACGGTATTCAGCCGCAGGTTGTGATCGATAGCGCGTCTACCCTCCACCTCGTCTACTTCTCCGGCGATCCCCGCCATGGCGATCTCTACTATGTCCACACGTCGCTCACCGATGATTCCGGCTTCTCGTCACCGATTCGGGTGAACAAGCGCGAGGGTGCTGCGACGGCGCTCGATGCCATTCGGGGCGCGCAGATCGCTGTCGGTCGCGGCGGGCGCGTGTACGTGGCGTGGAACGGCTCCGTTAGCGCGCCGCGTGCCTCGACGGGGACGCCGATGTATTTCACCCGGCTCAATAGTGCGGGGACTCGGTTCGAGAATGAACGCAATATCATCACTTGGGCTGGCGGGATCGATGGCGGCGGGACGCTCGCCTGTGACAACCAGGGCTCAGTCTATGTCGCGTGGCACGGAGGCGGCGAACCAGAAGGCGGTGTATACCTGGCGAAGTCGACCGACGACGGTGCGACGTTTTCTCGTGAGGTCCAAATCAGCAAGCCGGGGTTGGGGCAGTGCGGGTGCTGCGCGATGAAGGCGCTTGTGAACGCTGCCGGGGATCTCTTGATCCTCTACCGAACAGCAGAGCGCAGTATCAACCGGGACACAGCGCTGCTCAGGTCGCATGATGGCGGGGCTACGTTCGAGAGCGCCATCGTCCACCCGTGGTACGACGACACATGTCCCCTTACCGGCTACGCCCTTGCAGATGGCCTCTCGACGACTCTCGGTGCGTGGGAGACCGAGGACCAGGTCTACTTTACGACTGATATTGTCGGTCGCTCGGCCCCGATGATCGCGGCACCGGGCAAGGGGTACCGTAAGTATCCCGCCGTCGCTCAAGCGGCAAATGGCTCCACGTTGTTCGTATGGGTGGAACCAAGCGAGGCAGAGATCGGCAAGCTGGGCTGGCAGGTGTACGACAAAGACGGCATACCCGAAAGCGAATCCGGCCTGATCGTCGGTGTCCCACGCTACAGCTTCCCGCAGCTTTATGTTTCGCCCTCGGGGGGCTTTGTGATCCTCTACTAGCCTCGCTATTTCGGCGGTGTCATCCACGGCCAATCGTCTGCCTTGAATGGCGACGCTGGCAGTCCTGCGCCGTTGGTCAGGTTGCATACGGGATACACCATGAAGCCGTACCGCACGCCCGTTGGTGCCTTCACTTTGTCGTTGGATACTAGCACCGCGTTCCCGTCGATTTTGGCGTCGGCAAAGACATATTTACCGTCCGCACCCGCAATCTCGAAACCAACTACCTTGTCTGCAGCTGCGATCAGCTGGCCGTCATCGGATGCGTCGTGCACCTCGATGGGGTGAAGTCCTGCGGCGTGGGTGAACGTCACCCGCGCCAGGGCACCGTCATACTTGACGCTGTCGAGGACGGGCCCCGAATACTCAAGACCCTTTTCACCGTAGGTTAGCGCTCGTGCGATCAATGATAGGCGGACACCGACTGGCTCTTTGCGCTTTGGGTGGACGTTCTTCACGTCGCCAAGGTCGGTGATCGTTGCCATGCCAGTATTGGGTAGCTTAAGCGTCAGGCGTTGCGCTTCCCGTGTCGCTGCCCAAAACGCTGCGGTACTGCCAAGGTTATACTGGCTGATTCCCGTGAAACCTGCCAGCTGAACATAGTAGAACGGAAAATCGCCCTGTCCCCAGCGCTTGCGCCAGTCTGTGATAAGAGCGGGGAACAGTGTGCGGTACTCGGGCGCTAAGTAGCCGCAGTTGGCTTCGCCCTGATACCAGATAGCCCCTCGAATGCCGTAACCCGCTACCGGCGCGATCATGCCATTGTATAGGTGGCTCGGGCCAGTCATCCACTTCTCGTACTCGGTGGGCTTATACGGCGCGACTGGCGCCTTGGTGGGAACTGGGCTCCCGGCAGCCTTCGCCGCATCAACATCAGCATCGAACTTGGCCTTGTCAGCAGTATAGGCTACTAGCTTTGCGTTGTACTCTTCGAGCATTTTGGGATAGCGCGCCGGGTAAGACTGCTCCTCATCCACATAGTGTTTAAGTTCGTCGCTTGCCGCAAGCGCCTCTTTGCTCACCCATGCTTCGGCCGGACTGCCGCCTACGTTGTCGTGAATGAGACCGACGGGCACGCCGAGCGACTTGCGCAGTTCGCGAGCGAAGAAGTAGCCGATAGCGGTCAGCCCCCCAGAGTTCTCGGACGAAAACTCGCGCCACGAAACCGATACAGTCTTTTGCGGCGTCACCCCAACGGTGGTTGGTACGATAGCAAAGTGGATGAGCGGGTCGCTGGGCGGGGCAGGGGCGTTGTTGGCGGCCATCCAGCCTTTCAGCCCGTACTGCATGTTGGACTGCCCACCGCATATCCACACTTCACCGACAAGGACGTTGTTAAGCGTGATCGAGGCGCTCGTCGTGCCCGCGATAACGAGGGTGTATGGCCCACCCGCAGGAATGGGGTTCAGTTTGACCGCCCATTCGCCAGCCGCATTCGCCACGCACTTTGCGGACTGACCTCCGACGGAGACAGTGATAGGCTCGTTGGGTTCGGATGTCCCCCAAACCGGTATCGCCTGCTTCTGCTGAAGGACCGCGCTGTCGGTAAAGAGGGATGCTGGGGTTATTTTCGCCCAGGCAGGTGCCGCCGTCAAGGCACCACTGAGTAGCGTGATTAAAACCATTGCGCGGAGGACCAAAGGCATTGTTTATCTTCCTTGCCGAGCGTTGCGTGGCCCAGCAGAGTGGGCCACGCGAAGGACGTCTCGGCTTACTTAGCGGCCGCAGGAGCGGGGTCTTTCGGCCCTGATGCCCACGACCAGTTGTCGGACTTGAACGGTGTGGCTGGCAGGCCAGCACCGTTCGAGAGGTTTGCGACCGGGTAGTTTGCCCAGCCGTAGCGGACGGCGACCGGTATGGTGACGTTGGGATTGCTAACGAGAATGCTTGTGCCGTCGATTTTGGCGTCGGCGGCGTAATACACCTGATCAGCACCTGCAACCTCAAACCCAAGCACCTTTTCGGCACTCGCGATCAAGGGGCCGTCGTCCTTGACGTCGTGGATCTCAATGGCTTTCATGCCAGTCGCGTGCGTGAACTTGACGCGCGCTGTCGAGCCTTCGACCTTGAGCGAGTCAAACATCGGACCCGAATATTCGATACCTTTTTCACCATATACCGTTGCGCGGGCAATGAGGGCGAGGCGGACACCGACCGGCTCTTTGCGCTGGGGATGGATGTCACGAATGTCTCCCTGATCGGTAATCACCGCCATGCCGGTATTCGGCAGGGTGAGTGAGACCTGTCGCTGCGCTTCGCGAAGATCTGGCCATCCGTTGGCGTTGCGTGGTAACGGGGTGGGGGTAAGCGACATGAATGGTGCTAGCTGAACGAACAGGAATGGAAAATCGCCCTGTCCCCATTTCTTGCGCCAGTCGGTAATCATAGTCGCCAAGAGCGTTTTGTACTCCCATCCACGCCCGCCGTTTGCTTCACCCTGATACCAGATCGTGCCCTTGATGCCGTAGCCCGCTATAGGGGCGATCATGCCGTTGTACAGGTGACCAGCGCCGCTTGGCCATCGCTCATAGGCATTAGGCATGTTCGGCTTGCGCGGGGCATTGGTTGGCACCGGCGTGCCGTTGGTCTTGGCGTCGGCTACTGCCGCGTCAAACTTGGCCTTGTCGGCGTTGTAGGTCACCATGCGCGCATCGAAGTCTTCGACCATCTTCGGGTAGCGCGTAGTGTAGCTCGCTTCTTCGTCGACGTAGTGCTTCAGGTCAGGTACGGCGTCGAGCGCCTCTTTGCTCGTCCACGCTTCCGCAGGCGTACCGCCCCAGTTATCGTGAATGAGACCAATTGGGACGCCAAGCGCTTTGCGCAGGTCGCGGCCAAAGAAATAGCCAACCGCTGAGAGGTTGCCAACCGTGTTGGGATTGGCTTCCTGCCAGTTGCCCTTCACACTTGTTTGCGGCGTGATGCCAATCGTGTTGGACACGTTGACAAAGTGAATCATCGGATCGGTGGCTTTGGCGATAGCGTCGGTGGTCAGCGAGCCAGGGATAAAGCCTTTTACCGGGTACTGCATGTTAGACTGCCCACCGCAAATCCACACTTCGCCTACTAGAATGTTGTTGAGCGTAACGGTATCCGCGGGCGTCCCAGTGATGGTCAGGGTGTACGGACCGCCAGCTGGGATGGGCTTGAGCTTGACCGTCCAAGCGCCTTTGTCGTCAGCGGTCGTTTTGGCGGTTTGCCCATTGATTGTCACTACGATCGGCTCGTTGGGGTCCGCTGTGCCCCATACTGGAACAGGTATCTTTTGCTGAAGGACAGCATTGTCTGTAAAGAGGCTGCCTGGTGTTATGGCAGCGTTGCCGATCCCGGGAACTGCCAGCGTTACGAGCAACGCGGTCAGTCCCGGAATGAGTTTCTTGATAGGGATCATGGTGTTTCCTTGCGCCAGTGGCGTCAATGCTTCACGGTTTTCACGGGAAGCGTTGGACATTGTCGGTGGAGCGTGCGCCCCAGAGATTAACCCATTGGTTCGCCCGCTAACCACACTTGTCCTGCCTTGTAGCGCAATCTAGGTGTTGCGATTCGGGAATAGGCATGCGTTACGCTGAGAGCGGAGCTATTGAACTCCAGGTGTTGAACAAACAGCGATGAATAACCCTCATACGATTTATCCAACGATTCTGCGAGCACGGTATTGCTCACCTTCAAAGCGTATCTCGTGCTGGCCGCCAGAAGGCATAATGCATGCCCGCGTTGAACACTACGAGGATGTCAGCGCTAAAGATCACAACAGACTATGAACGTAGATAACTCTGTATCGTGGGAGGAGACTCAGGTTCTCCGCGTGCATACCCTCCATACTATCGAGCGATGCGTGAACAAGCTCAAGCAGATCGTCGATGCCCCTACTGATGCTGGGCCTACGTACGGGGGATGTCCGGACGGAACGGGCCGGAAGCATGTCGAATACGAATACGGCCGATTGCACTACATTGGCTCTGAACGTGGGAGCGAATTTTCTCGAAACACTACGTCGTCATTTGCCGAGTTGCTGTACTGGATAATGCGCGACATCACATGGGAATTGGCGTCCGACTATGAGCAATGCCATCGAATTGAGCACCGCGACAGCCGCCGCATCTCCTTTCCACATCAGACTGCTCTGATGAATCGTATTTCAGAGCGATGGGCCGTAAGAACCGCCGATGAGCATGACACTACCCTAGCTGCATACCCATTCGCGGATGCAACTGACGGCACCCCAGGTTCTCCATTGATAGAAACCCTACCAACATGACAGCAGCCAATGAGCGCGACCGCGCTTCCAGCCTTGCCCCAATAGATAACCATGCGGCATTGCTTGCGGCACGCAAAGTAACGGGTCCCTGGTATCGCTGCCAGTCGCTTGCTGCAGTTGCGCGCTACTGTCCTGCTAAGGAAGTAGAAAGGATTGCAGACGAAGCGGTGAAGACGGCAAAGCGTGAGAACGATGTCTATCGACAAGTGGCGCCATGCGCCTGGGTTGTTCGAGCTCTCATAGAACGGAATCGCTTTGCCCACGCAGAGCGGCTCGTAGGCGAGCTACTTACGCAACTCACCGGTGACATTCATCCCGTATGCCGTGTTGATGCGCTCGATATCTTGTTTGAAGCTGCATGGCCGTACCCACCTTGCCGTCGCCGAGTGCTGGTGGTCCTCGTTGATGCGTGTTGCTCTACGAAAAGCTGGCGGGCCGGGCGACTGCTCGCCTGGGTGTCGCTTCTCGTTGCCAACGAGGACAGAGCCGAGGGGCAGCGAATACTCGACCGGATGTCGGACACCAAGCATAAGCGCCAAGCCCAACGGCAGATGGGCCAGCCTCTCAAGTACGGCGTCCGAGGCTTCTTCCACTATCGCCCAGGGGATTCGTAGCCTCCCGCATAACGAACACCTCCAGAGCCGTGCGATTCACCGAGCCAGGTTGCGCGAGGATACGGTATCCGTAGATGCGTCCTCGCTGCGTCAATCGAAATCCGTCATCCTTCGTCCATGAGGCATCGGTGCTCCCGAAATTATCGTGGCCTTCAGCCACTTCAGGAGCACCTCATACATCGCACTTCTACTGCCTTACAGCGCAATCTCGTACCACACCGTCTGGAACTGCGGGCCGATGGTGAGGGTGACTCCGGTGGCGGTGGCTGTGACCGGCACTTCTTTCACTCTCTCACCCGCTGGACCAAGAGCCCAAGCGTGCTTGACCAGGGCGTTTGAGATAGTTACAGTAGCTGGGATGCCCTCAGTTTGCGTTGGGCCCTTCCCCCACGCCATGCCGACACCCGTGCGGTCTGCGTTCCATCCCATGCCGATGTTCTCGCACTTCCCGCCTATGGTAAGCAGCATTCGTTGTGATTGTGCGATCCGCTTGGCGTCCAATGCCACCAGGCTCAGGGCCGCAAACGAGTTGCCAAACACCGGGAACGTGAACGATGCCTGACCGAAGTCTGCGCGGGTACCACCGAAGAACCCGGCGGCGGCAATCACCGAATCTCCCTTTGCTACATACTGTGAGCCGTCGTTTGACATAGACACGGAAATGCTTGACGGAGTCGCAACCGGAGCCGAGCTCTTGACGATTTTCGGCTTGGTCACCGATGGGTCTATCCGAACTTCGAGCCGGTTGGCGAGAATATCCGGCAGTTTGCCGTATCCCGCCTCCCGCCACAGATCCGCGATCCATCGCACCGTTAGCGAATAGGGTGTGGACGGCGGTAGCAACAGGGTCGCCTTGTTGCTCGCAGCCGGAATCATGCCCGTGCGGAACATGAGTGCCCCTGCTGGCGCGAACGCTTCCAGAGTCGTATCCCCTTGCATCGCGAAGAACCCCTGGATATGATCAGGCGTGAACGGTTCGAAGCGCTTTTCCCAGGGCCGCGAGTTACCGTAGCCGCCAAAGTCGAATTGGAAGATAATGTCCCAGTCCTGCAGAGCCGCGAACGACATAATCTCCGGGAACATCTCAGCGCGGTAGTCGCTAGGGGCCGGATGGCAATATTCGCTCACAGTGAACGGCTTGCCTGCGATGCGGTAGGTTGCGAGATTCGCGAACGTGCCGCCTTCCCATCGCGCTAGCGAATCAGTCATTGGCGTGTTGCCGATTTTCCAGTAAACGCTGCCGAGGCTGCCTTGCGGATGCTGCCAATACGCGTGGTCATCGTTGAAATCGCTGCCAGCCTCACGGGCCAAACTCATGACGCCGCCGTAGGACATCTGAGATTCGGTAATGTTCGCATGGACCTTCAGGTCTTTGCGAAGGTAGTCGCGCATTTCGGTGGCGTACGCGGTTTCGGTGTCGACGAGGAAACTGCGCCAGTCAACACGCTGCTGTTGCGTCGACAGGTCCGGAAGCCCAAGGCTCTTGGCTTCGAGCGAAACTCCCGTTGGCACTATATCGCTCGGCGATGGTCGCGAGATGCGGAAGTTAGCGATAGAAAAGGCTCCGGCCTCGTCGCCGATGATGAACGCGATTCGAGAGAGTTTTGGTAGTGTCCTCGTGGCGACGAACGTGTACTTGAAGTCGCGCCAATCCGGTCCCGCCTTCACTTTGCCATTGAGACCGATCATGTGGTAGTCGCCAGCCGTCACGCCTGCGTAGATTGGGATAACGCGTTCCTTTTCAGCCTTGGCTCGGAATGTCACCACATAGGCGTTGTTTTCGGCGAGGTCAATGTGCTGGACCTCCAACTGTTTCGCCCAGTTCGGTGCAGACGGCGTCGGGTTCACGACATCGATGTCGGGAGCGGTAGTGGGGCTGCCGGGACCGACTACATTGACCTTGATGTTATGACCACTGTCTTCAACGGCCCACTTGGTATCCGAGCTGACAAAGTCCGACGGCCCTGTAGCTGCGTCTGCATTCGCCCATGCCGCTTTAAGCGCCTCCGTGGTCTTGTACTTTTTCACCAGATAGGCGTTCCAAGCGGCTATTGTCTCATCGCGGAAGTAGTCAGGCAATGATGCGAAGAAGGTCGTTCCTTCGCCGGGGCCCTCGGAAAGAGTGTTTTCGTTGTTGATTTCGACAATCGCAACTACGGGATCGTCAGCGTAACTCATACCCGTGTACTGATTGACATGGGTGAGGTAATCGCGGGCAAAGTTTTTCTGCAGATCGATCATATGACGGTCAATCTGGTCCACCCGCTTACCGTAGTTGGGCACGTCCTTGATTGAGGCCGGAAAGCCGTCGTCGGCAGTGAATACGCGGCTGACCTTAAGGTTAAGGTCGACGTAGATTCCGTTCTTCTTGAACTGCGCGATAAGATAGTCGAGCTTTTCGATCCCATTCGGGTCGATCTTCGTGTGTCCCTTAGCCGACTGATCCCACATCGGTAGCGGGTTTGTGTCGTGGTGGTGGATGCGAACAATATTGATCCCCAGCTTAGCGATATGCGCCGCGATCTTGTCGGCGTCCTCGTGGGTTGGGTAGTTAGAATGGAATGTGAAGTTGGTTCCGAGGAATCGCACACGGTTTCCAGTCTTGGCTTCCGCAAAGTGGCCGTCCTTCACGATGATGGCGCCGTTGACACCCGCAGGCTTCGCGTTCAGGAACGACATATCGGTAGCGGTGCCCTTGGTAACATCATCCCACGGGATGACAAACGGGAACATGGCGGGAGCGGTTGATGGCGTCGACTGAGCGAACCCGGGGGTGGGGACGAGACAGGCGAGGGCGGTAGCAGCGAGCAGTAGCTTGCGCATTGACGTACGTAATCCTTTCGACCAGCGCGTCGCTGGCCCCCAACTCACCGAAGACGGCTCGGAACGGCTCCTGGGGATTAGCCGGAGCTTGCTCCACTGACGTCAATCGAAATGGTGAGACAGAGTCGCTAGCGACGCATGCAGCGATCTGCTGCTAGTGTTTGTGTTGCGCGGCCAACATCGGCCGCAGTTGTTGGGAGAAATCAATTGGGTCAGGGACTATCAGTCGTCCGCGCGCTTTGTCCAATACCCGCATGGCTGAATGATTGAGCAGGTGTACGAACTACCCCCGCTTGTGAGACCGGTTCCGCCTCCATTGATGCCTTTGCCGACTGTCTGCGTTGGATCGAGCCATTTGACGTGCCCATCGGCGAAAACGTAATTCCAGCCACCCGAGTGAGCAGGGTCGTAGAGACCGTTAGCCGTTTGCAGCACCTGCCCGGTAGTGCAGCCCCAGCCATTGCTGAGCGTCGACGTCATCGGAGCGCACACGAAGTCGTTAGCGCTTTCGACATTGACCGCTGCGCTCTTATTGGGTGCCTCTGCGAGCATAATGAGCTCAGAAACTGCCGGTATCTCATTCATTGCTGGCGTGTGACCGATTTTGTAGCCGTTCGACTGAGTTTCCCAGCCGAAGAACGAGCTGTCCGTGTACTTTGGCGATGCCGGGAACGCATAAGTGCGAGGCGGCTGCGACGCGGTGAAGTAAGTCTGTCGCGGCACCACATCGTCGGGGCACTGGTAGACCTTCATCGACTTGACGTATGGGTAGATGTCTTGCTCCCAGCCATTGAATATTGTCCAGGGCGACGAGTTCAGCGCCGCATAGGCAAGTGGATAGACCTCATCATAGTCCTGAGTGTACTGGATAATCGCGAGGCCAATCTGCTTCTCATTCGAAGCGCATGATGTCGCACGTGCCTTTTCGCGGGCGGTCGCGAAGACGGGGAAGAGTATAGCTGCGAGAATCGAGATAATCGCTATCACAACGAGGAGCTCAATCAGCGTAAATCCAGTGCGTTTCATGATTGCAACCTTGTTCCGTTTAAATCGTACCATGTCTTGATGATCGCTTGCTAGGAACGTCTAATCTGCTAGTCGTCAGTGCGAATTGTCCACAAGCCGCACGGCCACGACGTGTGTCCGGAATCTCCGCCGGTCCCGGCTCCCGATCCACATTTTTGGTTATAGTCGCCCTTGGTCCATGTGGCTCCCGCCGCCGGTGCATAGGACTGCTCAAGCGTCATCCACTTGACGTGTGAGTCGGCGAATATATAGTTTGATCCACCGGAATGGTACGGGACGACAGTGTTATTGTCACCGCCAAACTGCATCGCGGGACATGAGATAAGTGATGAATCTGAGCCGAGGTAGTTGGCGGCGCCTGTGTACAGTATCGGCATTTCGGCTACCATGATCAGTTGCGCTGGCGATTGGAACTTGGACACGTTCTTGCCGACGTAGACATAAGACCCGTCGGCCGTTGGACCAATGCTGCCGGACCACGCCAGGCCGTTGGCGTCGCGATCATCGCTGCCATAGCATGTGCCCCCGCATCCCCTCGCAACCGCATAGCTCATTGGGGTGTAGTTGTTGGGGCGCACAGTTGTGTCCGATGGGCACTGGAAGACGCTGACACCGCCAACGCCGCCATTCGCCGTGGTTGTCGTTCTGATGTTCTTGCCAACGTAGGGGCCTATGCACCCAGCCCACCCGAAATTCTGGTTGCCCCACAGCTTGGCGATGGGAAGGACTTCGTCGTAGTCGTTTACGTACTGCGCAAACGCCAGCGCGATCTGCTTTTCATTGGATGCGCAGGTTGTCTGCCGCGCCTTTTCGCGAGCCGTCGCGAACACTGGAAATAAAATAGCTGCTAGTATGGCTATGATAGCTATAACTACGAGGAGCTCAATGAGTGTAAATCCTGACCGCTTCATAATGTGGTCCTTTCGTCGGCTGGCGAACGCGCCAGCATATCAGCTCGAGTTCCTGTCGACGTACCGAGACTTGAGCACGGCCTTTTGTCGCGGGATACTCGGGTCCGCCATTCGATTATGCAAAAAACGCCATCCTGTGGCGCACATTTCGTCAACTGGCTGCTCGATAGTACTGAGAGCGGGGTAGACGTATTCATTTTGGTCGAGGCCATCGCAGCCGACTACCGCAACATCCCCTGGGATCGTCAGACCGGCATCACGGAGCGCTCGGTAGCAGCCTTCCGCGACCTGGTCGTTCTGGCACAAAAGGGCGTCCGGCTTCTCTCCAGCCTTCAAGTAGGCGGTCAGTGCGTGCCACCCGTCCTCACGGTGGTGTTCAAGAAGCTGAACCGGCCGCTGCTTCAGTCCCGCAGTCGTTACCGCCTGCCGG
Organism: Capsulimonadaceae bacterium; assembly: GCA_036504535.1. Classification (GTDB taxonomy): domain Bacteria; phylum Armatimonadota; class Armatimonadia; order Armatimonadales; family Capsulimonadaceae; genus JARLGU01. Next base: position 50,903 of record DASXUY010000009.1, on the reverse strand, counting down.
TAAGCGACCGTCCGTCCATCCGCAAGATTGTCGACGTCCTTGCTGACCAGCGCGATATTGCGGCGTCCCGATGCGAGCAGGTGATCCATCGCTTCCGCAGCGCCAGCTTGTAAATCGACCATGACGCTGTCGATTTTGTCGGAAACGAACGCGCCTATACCAACAACCGAGCTATGCAGGTCGACGTCAGGATAGTCGCCCATATCGAGCACAATAGTGCCGTCGATCAGCCACCGGTCGCGGATGAGTTCTGTTGAGTAGCCGTGGACAATCAGGTCGTAACTTTCTTGCTTGAGGAGCAGTGAGAGGCGCTGCGCTACCCGCTGCTGATGCGGGTTTTCCATGTCGTAGATCTGAAGCGCTACGACGTGGCTCAGGCCGGTTGCAAGGGTGCGCGCGGCGTGATTGGGCCGATAGCCGAGCTCCTTCGCCGCGTCAAGAATGAGCTGACGCTTTTCAGCGGAGACCGGGAACTTGCTGGTGCCGCTGAGAGCCCGCGACACCATGGTATGGGACACATTGACTCTCTTAGCGATGTCTCTGACTGTAACCGGCATAATGGACGGTGGCTCCAGGCGATTCCGACAAAAGTGGTACTGCACCCGGTAAACAGTGCCCGATAAAGTCACTGCAACCGGTAAACATGAATAGCATAACACCAACGGGTCGCGTTGTCAATACCAAAATAGAAAGGCGCACAGCTATTTTTTAGCTGCGCGCCAGTCGCGTCTACTCTGTCTAGTTATGCGGCCCGATAACCTACTTCGCCGCCGGGCTATCGCATATTACAAGTGATGCGAACATCAGACGATAGTCAGCGTCGGTCTGATCGAAGGTCAGCGAGTTCGAGCGCTTTACCCAGGACGCAGGAATCGGTATTTCCGCCAGATACGTCGTTCGAGTTGCCTCGTTTGATACGTCGCTGGGGATCGACTTCCACGTGACCTTGATCGGATTGCCATTGAGCTTTCCAGTAAGCTGCTCGGCTGACAGTGGATCGTCCGTGTAGACCCCTAGTCGCAGCATTGTCGTCTGTGAGCCTGTGGGAGCCTGGGCGGCAGGTATCGCGACAACCATAGTGGACTTTACCGGCACCGCAACGGTCTTCGAGAAGTACTCCGCCCGATGCAACGTCTTCGGGGCTGGCGCATCTCCCGACGCATCGAATGTGTAGCTCCGCACCTCATGAGGCGCGAGCGTCACCGCGATCTTTGCCGCACTGCCAGCGGGAACGGCATCTTCCCCGTGCCGAAGCGAATCGCCCGCATATGCCGCGTAGCGTGTCGTAGCCCGTCGAATGCCGGTGAGATGCGTATCGATGGAGACTGGCGCGCTCGCGGCGGAGTCGTTCAGCAGGCTGATCACCGTGCGCCCGGGTGCTGGACGCGTCGCAATGACCCGGACCGCGTCGCTGGATTTGGACGTGGTATAGAGATAATCCCCGCGAGTTTGGCTGAGAACCCAGTAAAGCCAGTACGTATCATTGAACTTGAACTTCCCGTCTACCTTATCGAAAACATCATTCTCGCCGCCAAGGTACGCAAGCAGGAAGTGGTGCCGGAGGGCGTACTTGTCCGGGTTTTCGAGTTCGCTGAACATATGCTGCGCGTGCCAGAGAAAACGGTTCGATTGAGGCGTCTTGAGCAAATAGTTGGTTTCTGTGATGATGGCCTGAGGCCGAACTCCCCTAAGCGCTTCGCCCTCAGCTTGACGCATCGACATCCACGCCAACGAAGCATTCGCGCCAACTTCGTACATATGATAGTTGAAGTAGCGTATGTCGGCGGCACGTGTGAGGAACGGCACCGTCCACGTATTCCAGCCTGTCCAACCGTGCGCCGTGTCGCTGCTCAGGCACGGCCCGATCATGCGGGTCGCCGGGTAGCGTTCCTTGATATCGCCGCTTACCTCGTTGTACAGCTTCAACCACGCGTCCACCGCCTCGCGCGACGTCGCAAAACTGCCGCTCCAGTGCGAGTAATCGGGCTCGTTCGACAGCTGAATATAATCTGTCCTAAGCGTGGGCGCAACTTGTGTGATGCTGTCGATGTACGCGCGGTAATACCGCTTTGTGGCATCGAGGTGCTCCAATGCGTATTCGTCGACCTCCAGTGGCTGGTAAACAAGTCCCGAGCGGAGCCCCCAGCTTTTGTACTGGATCAGCTGGTTCATCTGATCGCCCTGGAGCATATCGTGGCGTATATCGCGCAGCACGGTGCTGGCGAAATCCTGCGCGAACCACTTGGCCCACAGCGGGCCGACCTGGTCTCGCGGAACGGCTTTCCCGCCATATTGCGCGACGTTCCACGGGGTGCTGGGGGTTGAGCCATACAGCGGCCAGAAGTACGCGCGAGCCGTATTCAGGTTGAGCGCGCGCACCTCGTCCGCCATTTGCTCATGGAGGCTGCCGTTGACGCATCCTCCGAAGATCCGCTGTACCTGCGAAAAGCCGTTTGTATTGACAATATACTGCGGAGCTATATCGATCTTTGTTGTCTCGGACATTGCTGGCGTGCCCATGAGGCAGGCGTAGGCAAGGGTTGTCGCGAGCGCGAAAGGAAATCCCTTCCGCCGCGAAAGGTGCGCTTTCATGATGGTGCCGTCCTTTAGGAGTTGAATGTATAAAGAGCAACGACAGACGCCGTTACAGGAGTCGCGCCCTACGGGATAGCCATCAAAGCGGCCAGTGCCGCTCCGGCGTCCCGTAGGGACAATCATAAACTCACTAGCCGCTGAATTTATTCAGTGGTGATCCCTGATCCCGGGTCAGCCTGGCTACTTCGCTGCGTTGTCGACGTCGATGCCCGAGATTGTAAACGCAGAGTCGTGAAGCTCTTCGTGATTGACGATTCGGCCGCCGAATCGCAGGTCACCGCTCCAAGTCGCCGCTGGCAGCTTGTGGTAGCCCGATTTCGCTCCGCTGCTCGATGTGACATCCTTGTCAAAGCGGATCCGATACGTGTCTTTGGTCACAAACAGGTCTACTGTGAGCGGGAAGCTGCTAATCGGGACACTGCCTTCGTAGAGGCCGTCACCGTAACCGTCTTTGCCATCCACTTTGCTGCAAAGTCGGACACCTCCAGCATCCTTGCCGTTGTAATCGAAATAGAGTACAAGGGCGTTCGGGAGCGAGTAAGCTTCAACGAACTTTGGCAGCGGCTCGGGGGCGAGGAAGAAGCGACCGCTGCAGCCGGTCTCCGTGCCGCCAGACGCGTCCGAGAACCCGTCCAGCTTAAGGCGGATATGCAGCGTGTCAGTGGCAGGGATTCGCAACGGTGCGTCGAGGAGGAGGAGCTGGCCGCTGTATTTACCCTTGGCGCCCACGGAAAGCTTTGCCTGTGATCCAGTCACCACCTTGGGGCCGCTAAAGAACCAGCCACCTCCGGTTACCTTGGACATATCGGCATGGGCAATCGATGAGACAGGTTTCGGGGCAGGGGGAGTGTCAGCCTTCCCTGGAGACGGGAGAGCAGTGAGTCCTAAGAGCGCGAGCGCGAGGGCGAATGTGGTGGATTTCATCAGTGGTTACCTTTCAATTTGTGCCTGATCTTTGGCTGCGTCGAAACAAGCCAGATCGGGCGAGACGATAGGGCGTCGGGGCGGAGTCAGGTACGTGGGATAGCAATCGTAGCTATATCGTATGCATGCTCACGAGGCGTGAGTATTTCAGTTCTTATGAGTTGACTGGCCGTAATTGCCACACAATTACAGCCAGTCAGGTTGGGACAGTGGCATCTAGGCACACTGCCTAAAGATAGCTAAATGTGGCCACGATCGTATTGTCAGTGCATGAAGTCGGCGCTGCCCAGTAGACACCGTTGCCGCTGTGATAACCGCCGCAGGGAAGCCAGGCGTAAACACCTGTCCCGCCAGCCGATATCGAGTTGCCGGGCGCCCACTTAACGTGTCCATCGCAGTAGATGACGCACGAGCCGCCATTGTGGCGTCCTACTGGCAGGAAGCTCGCCGAATTAAACCCGCTTCCAGGGCAATCCCGGAAGTACCCCGTGGCGTACTTCATCGTCGTACTCGTCACCGCCCATCCGGCTCCAGCATTGGACATATTAGCGCCAGCCGGATCGCTGTTGCCGCTGCCACTTGCGCCGGGCGAGGACGGGATATTCGACTGCTTGTAGTCGCCCGTTGACGACAGGTCGTAGTTGTGGCCGCTCGGATTGGAATACACGCCACTCGCCAATGTGTTGTTCGCGACCTCGCAGAACGCAACCGTCCGCGATGGCATGGTCATCTGTGAGATCAGCAAGCCCGTTTGAGTGTTCTGTCCTCCCGGTGCCGGGCAAAGGCTCGCGTTGATGGCATACGAGACTGTTGGGTTGCCTGCCATGGTCTCGTTCGGACACATAAACACTCCCGTGCTCTTGAGATAAGGATAAACCTGGCCAGCCCAGCCGCACCCGCCGCCCCATTGCCATGTCCCACTCGGCAATCGCTCGTCGTAGTCCTGCAAATACTGGTTCAGGCCAAGGCCCAATTGCTTTTCATTTGACAGACAAGCTGTCTGTCGAGCCTTTTCGCGGGCTGTTGCAAATACGGGGAAAAGTATAGCTGCGAGAATCGCTATAATAGCTATTACGACTAAAAGCTCAATAAGTGTAAATCCGTGACGTTTCATAGACTTTTACCTCCTCGTTCAGTCGCCGACCAGTATCTGGGCGGCATTTGTTGCTCGTTGTATCGCTCTGCGGTAAGTGGAATCCCTCGGTATGAGATTCGCAAAGAAAGTAGTGTGCTTGGTGATCTCGCCGCCGCTAAGGCCGTGCAGCGTCATCGCTGCAGCTTCTGCGGCCATTTGCTCAAATGGCGGGCGTATCGATGTGATCCCCGACTCCATCACAATCCGCCGGGCATCATCGAAACCGATCAATAGGAAATTATCGGGGGCGCTCAGACCAATCTCGCGCGACGCTTCCAGGAGCCCCAGCGCCATGTTGTCGTTGGCGGCGATTACGCCGTCAAATTCAGACATTCTGGGCATGTAGCTGGACGCATACTCGCGCGCATCCGGTATCTGCTCCAAATCATGCTCCGGCATAACACGGCCACTTACTCCTGCAGTGATGACAATATCCCCGACGGTCGATGCGGCAGCAGCCGCGCGAGCGCCATCAAGGCGGCGTTGAACCCAGTCGGCTGATCGAGAAGCAAAGTACAGTAGGTTACGACACCCCTTTTCGATCAAGTGCGAAGCAGCCTGGTATCCGGCATCGTGGTTGTCATAATGGATGTATGCGATGCGTTCCGTTATCGGCTCAGGGCCGGTAAATACAACGGGGATCCTTAGAGACTTCGCATAGTTAATCGCGTCAGGTTTTGCGACTGTCAGCACAATGATGCCGTCGACACCAAGTTCAACAAGCGATCGCATAGCGTCCACAGTGCGAATGTCACGCTGCCCGAGAGCGCTCACGTCTGATACCGTGGTGACAACCCCCTGCGGCGCGAGACTGCGTTCGATGGTGCCCAGCATACTGTACACATCGTCCGCTTCAGTAAATCGGGAAAAGCGGATGTCGAGTTTGGCGACAATGCCAATACGAGCACCCTCTACCCCGGTACTCTTACGTTGCGATCGTTTCATATCGGCAACGCGTCCCAGCGGGGACTTTAGTGCCGGGCGCTCGTTAACATACGTGGCGCGTCCAGCATCAGCCTGAAGCGAACCGTCGGCGAGAAGGGGAGCAATCGCGCGTTGGAGCGTATTGAGGTCAACGCCAAACTCTTTGGCAAGGGCGCGGCGGCTTGGCAGTATCATGCCGTGGCACCAGACGCCAGTTCGAATACACTCTCGCATCTGTTTTTCGATGCGGAGTCGAACCACATTACTATTTGACTGCTGCGGGGCGTCTGTCGCCATTCATTTAGCCTTACTTGCGATGCTGATACAGTGTAGGAACTGTATGCAGTATATCACTCGCGTTGAACCCTGTCAATAGGGATTATTTGTGGTGGAAAATACATGGGTGCTCTGCTTTTGTTTTGAGTTTGGTTGCCATGGAGTCCGCCCAGCATTACCGGAATTACCAACTTGGATAGGAGTGAAGCTTGCGCCCGCAACTGCATCTAACTTGACAAAGGATTGGGCTATGAGTATGCTATTCTGTGGCGATAGTGTTGCTTTACGGTTAGGGACGCCCTGAACCCAGACATGCCAGCCCTCTGCTTTGGAAAGTCTTTATGGTCATCTGTAACAACTGCGGCAAAACCAATTCCGGCGATAGCAAATACTGTAACGAATGCGGTCTGAAGCTATCGGGAGCGGTGATGCCAGCATTCATTCCCAGCGCGCGCGTGAGCGATACGCCAGAAGCGCGAGAAGACAAGCTGCGCCAACTTCTCGATATGGCGTTCTGGCACAGCGATGCTGGTAATGCCGACTCCGCGATCTTAGCGTGTCGTGCTGCACTAGAGATCGACGGCGCATGTGTTTCCGCACTGTCCCTCCTCGGATGCTTGTACGAGAAAAAGGGAGAGATTGACCTGGCCATCGAGGCCTTTGAACGAGCCGTTGATCTCAATCCCAATTCCGTAGCCGACATTGAGAAGCTTGAGATGTTGCGCGCAGGTGTTACCCATGCGTCAATCGCGCCGCCGCGCGCGTATCGATGGATACCACCCGCTGTGGCCCATTACTTTGTAGGCAACAAGCGAGCGCCGATGATTGTTGCGGGTGCTGCTGGCGTAGTGGTCATCCTGATCGGAATATCAGGACTGAACGCCATCGTCGCGTCCATGAAGCGGCCAATCGAGCCCGCTCCGAGCCGCGTTGCCACTCTGCCAACACCATCAGCCCCGACATTGGCGACGCCCAAGACCGACGCGCGCCCTGCGCCTGTTTTGCAGGTTCAAAACCCTACACCAACTGTCGCGCCGCCGCCCACGACGTCACCGGTATACTCGCCTCCTCCCGGACAGGCTGGAGGGTTCGTTTCCGCGCTGGAAGTAGCCCGCCTGCGTCGTAACGCCTTGGATCGCGCCACACCGGTAGCCTCGTCGCCGATTCGACCGCTGCCCAAGCCCGGAGCCCGCGAGGCAGCTTTGCCGTCGGTCAAAAGCGTAAAGCCACTCGACACGCCGTCGCGCCCATCCGCCACCGCAACGGATGCGGGGTTGCCCACGCACACGGTTGTGATCAGCGCCCCTCAATCGGCGGCAACCGTGGTCGAAGTCGTCCCGCAGCCATCGGCGCCGCCGCCTCCGTCGCCGCGCATATCCATTCGCTTCCTCGGGCCAAACGGGGCAGGCGACGATGTGCCCTCCGACAACTCCGCCAGCCGGTCGCGGTCGAGCGATAGCCATCGCGGAACGGATCTGCAGAAGAGAGCGATCAGCCTGCAAAACCAGGGTAACTACGATCAGGCAATTGCGACCTATCGAAGCGCTATTAGCGCATACCAAAGCGATGTGGCATCAGGCCGCAACGCCGACATGGCCAAGCGCGGCATTGACGCGTGCGAAACGGGGATTCAGATTTGCAAGCAAAGCCAATGAGGCGTCGTATCACGCCATTCGTCCTCGTGTTAGTCGCAGTTGCTGCCCTGATGCATGTCTCTCGTCGTGAAGCATGCGCGCAAACGAAGCAGACTGTCGTATCGTTCATTGTCTACCCGGACAAGTTTCCCGCGTCAGGCGATTTAAAAAAGAAAATGGCGGGCCTGCGAGATCGCGTTCGCCCAGACCGTCGCTTTATCGTTCTGCTGTACGATCCCGAATCGCCAACATTCATCATGGCGGCGAAAACAACGCTCCCGGAGACGCCGCTCGGCGGTACGTTGACCGCGACCGACAAGTTGGCTCTGACCAAAGGCGCAGGCGTGCCGTTTTTCATCGAAATGTCCGCCCTCAACCGCAAGGCCGATAATGTCTCCATCGAGCTGCATCAAGTAAGCTCTCCAGACAAGATGCTGTGGCGCTGGACCGGCGGCGACATGAACGAAGCCGGGACGCTGCTCACCGACGTCATCCTTCGCGCGTCCATGGCCGCTGAGCCACCACCCACTGTTACTCAGCCTGCGACCGAACCGTCCAAGCCCGTCGTCGATGACGCCGTAGTGATTCGACCCGTGATCGCGCCGCCTGCGACCCAACCTTCGCCTCAGTCGGTGCCCGCACCTCCCGCTGTTGCCGTAGCGCCGCCTGTCCTCGCCACCGCCCCAGTCCCAGCGCCAGCGGTACAAAGTCCAGTGGCAGTCGACGCGGCTATCGTGCCAGGCGCCAATACAGTCACATCGCCGGTTGCGCCACCCACCACCAGCATTCCGGCAGCGCCGCCATCGATCCCAGCGCCGACGCCCGCACCGGCCCCTGTCGCGCCGCCGAAACTCGCGCCGGCGCCATCTGCGGCGATGCCGACGACAACATCGCCCAACGATGCTGCGATTCTCCCGAGTCCTACGGTTGCGCCCACTCCACTTGCCCCCGCCGCGATTGTCGCGCCACCGACTCCGGCCGCAATTCCAGCGCCTCAGCCCAAGCCAGCCGTGCCGACACCCGACATCGTTCCGTCGCCTGTCCCGCCAGCCCCGAAGGCTGACACACCAAAGCCGACCGAAGTGGCGTCGCCCACGACCGCAACCAATTCGCCCGGCGGCATGCAGGTGACAGTGGTTCCGGTGACACCCGGAACTCGCGCCAGCGAGCCCGCCACTTCGCCGAATGCCCCAGCAGTCGTCGTCGTGCAGTCGCCGCCAATAGACTTGATGCCGACTCCAGCAAAGCCCGTCTCCCCCGCGGTAACCGTCGACGTCACACCAATCACCGTCGCCCCTGCGCCAACGCCGCTCGACGATGCCGTTGTGGCCGCCAACGCCGCGCCGCTCTTATCGCTCAAGGATGGCGCGCGCGACCACGTCCTGATCGGCGACGAAGCGCACAAGAAGGTGATCCAAGGCGACAGCGCCCTCACACAAGCCGACCTCTTCGGCGCAATCGACGCGTACCGGCAGGCGGTGAACCTGTCCCCATACGCCACCGATATTCGCCTCAAGCTCGCCGACGTCTACGTGCAGGCTGGCTATCCAGCGCAGGGCCTCGATGAAGCACGGCGAGCATTGACGCTCGACTCACGAAGCACCGCCGTCGCCGATTTCATTCGCAGCATGAAAGCGCGTGGCCTCGTGCCGAACGCCGACATGACCACGCTCCTTGCCGCCGTTGCCCGCGACCCGGATGGACCGGCTGGCTGGATCGAGCTTGGCGATGCCTACCTTGCCGCCCAACAGCCCGACAAAGCCCGCGACGCATACGAGCACGCCGTAGCGCTTCAACCCGCGATGCCGGAGCCTCAAGCGCGCCTCGTGAGGCTGTATGTGACAACCGGCCAATACGATCAAGCTCTCAAGTCATACAACGCCGCAGGCGCATCCGGATACGACGAAGCACTCAGGATTGTGGCGTCCCGTGCCGATACATTATTATCTGACCTACATAAAGCGTCGGATGACTTTACTGCGCGTACTCTCACTCGCGAAGGCTACTATCGGGCGCTAACCACGATCGATGGTCGAGCGCGGTCATTGTCCGCCTTTGTGAGCAAGATGAGTGCGCCGCAAAGCCAGAAAGTGGCATATCTGCACCTGATGCTGGGCACGAAGATGGTGTCGCAGGTGACCGCAGCGTGGGTAAGTTTCGCGGAGACCAACGATCCACGATTCCAAGAGCAGGGTCGTGACATGGAGACAGAGGCGCGTCGCGAGATAAAGACGGCCAAAATTGCGGACATGGGGCGAACGCGCTAAGCTTGGCGGCGCTGGTCGGACATGGCTCAAGCGCATTGGTGCGCTTGGCGAGGGCTGGATCCATTTCGTTCTTCAACTACAATGGGGATAACATCACGCCTTCCCAGGAGCGTGAGGGATACGTTCATCCACGAGGCGACAAATCCGATCAGCCTGTCGTGGGGGACGTTTTCGTGCTGGAATTCGTCCCGTACGACTCCGGGACGCTCCCCAGCCGTTACCAGGCTGTCGTCAAGGTCGTCGGCATCCGTCGCATCATGCTCGGCCCTCTCAAAGCTCTCACGCCCGGCGCGCCTCCCGATCCGTTCGTAGTACGCCTCTCGTCGATCACCGTCACCTATAATCGTGAGGGAACCCTCTTCCGCTTCGAGGGGAGGGGAGTGCAGTGCGGGCGAGAATGGGCGATTGCCAGGCCTCACCGCATTATGCGTTTTGAGCGGCGTCGGGACTTCAGGATGCTGATGCAGACCCCTACCGCTTACCGTATCGATGGCGACGAGGCGGACAAACGATACCCGGCGCGCATCGTCAACCTGTCCGCTGGCGGCGTTCTCCTCGTTACGCGAACATCGCTCACCCCTGGCCAGCGCATTCTCGTGATCGTGCCCGTTGGAAAGCAGCCGATCCCGACCTATCTGGCGGTGGATGTGATTGACAGCTTCAATCGACCTGAACCCGAGAGGATAGGGTTCCATGCTCGAGCCCGGTTCGCAACTGGCGGCTCGCAAGCCGTTGGCTCGGAGACCCGTGAAGGGATCATGCAATACATTTTCGAGCAGCAGCGTCTCATGCTCCGCGCACGAAAGCTCACGGGATAAACGAAAAAGGCCGAGGTCTTCCAGGACAGCTTGGAAGATCTCGGCCTTTGACTGCCATATCGCTACGGTCGCGGCCCGGTGGGCAGCTGGAAAGCCGACTTGCCCGACGCGAGAAGCGCCGCCAGCGCAGCGTACCACGCGATCGCCGCTGTCGCCAGGCCAAAGTAGCCGCCTATTTGCCCCGTGCCCATTCCGAACTCCCCGCAAGTGAGCAGAATGAACGTGACAAACAAGAAGCTGAACAGCGTTATCAGCACGGTGCTGGTTCGAAGCGCCGCCAGGAGCATGATCCCGGTAAAGATTGTCCATCCCAAAAGAAACACGCCTATTGCATCCTTGTTCGGGATGAGATGAAACTGGATGGCGGTCGCAAGTGACATCCAGAATGCGCCGTAGGACGAAAACGCCGTCGCGCCGAACGTGTTCCCAGTCTTGTATTCCCACATCCCTGCGAGTAACTGAGCGAGTCCGCCGTAAAAGAACGCGAGACCGATTACGATCTCACTTCCCGTAAATAGCTTGGCGTTTGCGGCGCTCAGAACAAATGTCGTAAGCGCGAAGCCACACAGACCCAATGGGGCCGGATTGGCAATTGACGGTGTTGTAACTTGTGGCGATTCGCTTTCAGGAATTGCTGCCATGGGCTAGTACCCTTTCTCCGCAATGAGGTTTGGCGCGAATTGGTCGTTGAAAGTTGGACAGACTCAGCTTGCAGCGGCCCCACTTGCCTGCAAAACGATGCGCTAGTCGTTTGCCGATGATAATCGTTCGCCATTGAACTTCGTGTTTCCTTCCCCCAAATCGACAACGCTGTACTATTTTTGAGGACACTTGTTCCAACCCTAAATGTGTCAAGATATTAAGCAAGCATGAAGATTGTGCAGGATATAACTCTCCATTGAGCGAATTCTCACATTGCCATTATAAATGACGCGTTTGGACCGATAATAGAATCAGCCTGAAGCAAGCGTCAACCTTAGTCCAACCCACCATTTTGACGGGACAATTGGCCACATTATAGGTCCGAGCATTCTGAATTACGCGTTTTAGCAACGAAGCGAGCTTCCTGACGGTATCCTATTTAGAGAAATCGTTAGCAAGCATAATTATCTACCACCCACAATGAATGGACAGCAATCAGATTCGAATATAGGAGTAGATGAAGCGGATGATTTCCGGGCTGGAACAGCGCGCACCCTTGGTGTTGTCCAATCTCGCCCGATAGTACCGAATATTGTTGATGCTGAGTTGGTTTTCCACGCCGCAATGGACGCTGCCACCAACGCGTTCATCGTATACGACTCCCACGGAATGATCCACTGGTGCAACCGCAGTGCTGGCGAATTATTCGGAGTCGACTCAACGAAGATCCTCGGCCTATCGCGTTCCGATCCGTGGTGTTTCTTCGTCGATGAGTACAACAATCCTGTCCCGATAAGCTCGTTGCCCGTCTCCGTGGCCTTCAGAAGCAGAGCATCAGTGCACGACGTTCGCCTCCGACTCGTTCGCGCAGGCGGCGAGCTTCGCTCCGTCATAGCCTCGGCGCTCTACGTTGACACAACCCCTGATAACGACAAACGCTCCAACGAGTTCGGTTACGTTGTCGCGAGCTACGTTGACGTTACCGAAAAGACACTCGCCGAAGAAGCGTTGCGAGTATCTGAGGAACGCTGGCAGCTTGCCGTGAGAGGCAGCACCGACGGCATCTGGGACTGGAATCTGCAAACCGACGCGCTTTATCTCTCTGAGCGTACTCGTGAAATCCTGGGCCTCGATGCAAAAGAGCAGCCTCGGACTATCGACGCGCTGCAGGGACGGATTCATCCCGACGACCAGTCGTGGTTCAGCGATGGGCTACAAGCGCATCTATCCGGCTACATGCCTGTATTTACCTGCGAATTCCGGGTCCTGCACGGCGATGGAATGTATCAATGGGTCCATGCAAGGGCCATCGCGCTATGGGACAATTCCGGCACGGCTTACCGTCTGGCAGGCTCTTTCACCGACATCAGTGAGCGGAAGCAGTCTGAGGAGCGATTGGTTGCTGCAAACTCCCGTTTCGAAGCGCTCATCCGGGACCTCGCGACCGGCGTACTGGTTGAGGACAGCAATCGCCAGGTAGTTCTGGCCAACCAGGCGTTCTGCAGCCTGTTGCTGCTCGATATGCATCCGGCCGAGATGATCGGGAATAACTGTGCTCGAACATTCGCGGAGTCCAAAGTTCTGTTCGTCGACGGCGACGCTTACATCGCCCGTATTGCCGAGATACTGAAAAAGCGCGAACCCGTAACGTCCGAAGAGATTGCGCTGATTGATGGGCGCGTATTCGAGCGCGATTACGTTCCAGTGTTCTTGACCGAGGAATACGGCGGCCACTACTGGATGTTCCGTGATATCACCGAGCGTAAGCAGTTTGAGATTCGTATCCAAAACTACAATGCGGTCCTGGAAGAACAGCGACACGAACTGGAGCATGCCAACGAGCTCCTCGCAGCCCTTGCAACCACCGATGGCCTCACCGGAGTTCGCAACCGCCGAGCGTTTGAAGAACGCCTTCGCGCTGAGTATCAACGCTCCAGACGTCACAAAGCGCCACTCTCGCTGATCATGCTCGACGTCGACAAGTTTAAGCAATATAACGATGCGTTCGGCCACATTGAAGGTGACCTTGTCCTACAGCAAGTCGCAAAAATCCTTGAGGCGAATGGTCGCGAGTACGACCTCGTTGCGCGCTACGGTGGCGAAGAGTTCGTTGTCATCCTCCCGGAGACGTTGGGCGGGGACGCGTTCCGAATCGCCGAGCGGTTCCGACGTGCTATCGAGGAGTTCCCGTGGAAAAGGCGAGCCATCACCGCGAGCTTTGGCGTCGCCGAACTCCCCGAGTCCATGCCAGACCCAAGCGTCGTGCTTGCCGACGCCGATGCCGCGATGTATAAGTCGAAAGAGACGGGCCGAAACCGGGTCACCATGAGCGACTCGGCCGAAAGTATCGTCTAGTAAAACGGCCTTACTCTGAACGACCATACTAACGCCATTACAGCGCTCCGCCATCCTTGGCAGAGCGCTGCATTCATTTGTCTGGTTCTGTTGTCTGTTCAATTACGGACGTCTGAGTAGGGGCGTCTCTTCTATAACGCTATGTTCGGTTGCTACGTTCCAATTTTTATCCCGCTATAATTACTTGATTCTGCCAAAATCGTAACTAGTCATCTTTCGGCAGTTAGACCATCGCCTTAGTTTCGGGACAGGCACAGGGCCGCGCAGACGAATATTCCCGATGCCCTTCGTCTGGCTGTGATTCATGATTGACGCATCCGATCGCTGTTTGCCACCAACCCCCGCCACTGAGAAGCCCATTCGCATGAGCGCCTGCCGTCGGCATCCCGCTATCCGCCCCAAATCAACTGAAGCGTTGCCAGAGAAGACCAGACCTCACGCCAACCAAAGCGATCAGCCCATCGCCACAACTCCGAACGAACCAAGCCTGGGGACTGCCCCGCAGAAGGTGGCACCACTTGTTCGCAGTGTATAAGCAGCCATGCCTATAGTCACATTCCCATACCCGTCATCCCAATCGTGGCGTATTGCCGCTGTTTGGGGCCGCCTTCGAGGACGCTGTCCCCGAAGAATTTGTCGCCAACCCTCGCCACGGAGCGGCCCTACCACCGTGAGGTGCTACGGTCGGCATGCCTCCCACCATCTTTACACCGCCCTGGTTTAGAAGCCCACATTGCCTTAGAACTGGCGCACACCCCTAGTCACGTCTATCTTACGACTTGCCTCAATATAAGAATGAATCTCGACAAAGCGTGCCACGTGTGTCACAATAGCCAAACACTCGCCTACTTAGTTTTACAAAGACTGGCTCCATGATCTATCCGCAACAGCTCTTTAAGATTGCGCTTGACGAACTCGTCGAAGAAATCGGCGCTGACGCACGTATCATTGCCGCAGTCTTACTGGGGAGTATGTCGCACGATGTAGTCTGGGAAAAGTCCGACATCGACCTACTGCTGATTACGGTGGATGATAAGATCAAGCAGAGTGGGATGTCTCTACTCAAGCGCGACATCATTGTCCACGCACAACTCATGACTCGCGCCGAATTTCGTAAAGCGGCCGCATCGGCCCTTCAGTCCTCGTTCATGCACTCCTATCTATCTCGCGGTCGAGTCCTCTTCACCCGCGACCCAACCATCACGTCTTTCTTTGACCAGCCTGACACAATGGGAGCGCGTGACCGCCAGATCCGCTTGCTCGAATGCGCGGTGTGTATTCTGCCTTCGCTCACTAAGGCGCAAAAATGGCTGATCGTCAAACAAGACTACCGCTACGCGTTCTTCTACGTCACCAAAATGATTGATCGTCTGGCGACCCTGGAAGTTGTCCACGCAAACGGTAACCCTGGCCGCGAGGTAGTACAGCAGGCGCTCGCAATCAACCCTGTGTTCTTCAACCAGGTATACACCGACCTCATTGATCGCCCTCTAGAGATGGAGACCGTCGGAGCCGCCATTGACTCAATTGAGCGGTATTTGCTGGATCGCGTTGCCCCACTATTCGGCCCGCTCCTCGACTACCTGTCGGCTGCCAACTCGGCCAGATCGGCCACCGAAATCGACCACTATTTCGCCAACCAGATGAATATTGAGTGCGTTTCATTGGCTTGCGAATGGCTTTCCGATCACAACATTGTCCAACGTGTGGGCCTGAGCCGCCGCCTGACCGACAAAAGCCGGGTTGATGTGGAAGAGGCAGCTTTCTACTATAGCGCCACGTAAATGTAACTATTTCGTTGTGACTAGGTGGTCGCTATAAGCCCGTCGGATTTAGCTCTCTTCCTTTCCTTAACCTGGATAATTTGCGTCATATTCAAATGCACAACAGACCGTCGCGAAGCGTGACCTGTCCACTCTTGTGGACCAAACACATGCACGGAGTCCCGGTGACTTTGCCGTCTTCGGCTAGAGGGACTTTTCACCAAAGGTGAATCTCCAAATAGCCCAGGCTCTTCAGTGCCGGGTGGCTCTGGCGTTCTATATAGTTTCCATACAAAATAAGGTAACCCGCAATGAGAAGTACCATCGCCATTCAGGGCGCTCGCGAGCACAACCTGAAGAACATCAGCCTGGAGATCCCGCGAGACCAGCTTGTCGTCGTCACCGGGGTGAGCGGATCGGGCAAGTCATCGCTTGCATTTGACACGATCTACGCCGAAGGCCAGCGTCGATATATGGAGTCCCTGTCATCGTACGCCCGCCGGTTCATCGATCAAACGCGTAAACCCGCTGTCGATTTCATGTTCGGACTTTCGCCTGTCATCTCAATTGAGCAGAAGACCACCGGCAAGAATCCCCGTTCCAGTGTTGGCACACTCACCGATATCGCGAGCTACCTCAATCTGCTCTTTGCAACCATCGGGAAGGCCAAATGTCCACGGTGCGAGCGCCCCGTTCCCATCCTGACCGCCCCTGAGGTTCTTGAACGCATTTTCTCGTTGCCCGAAGGAACCCACGTAGAATTGATTGCCCCGGCATGGAAAATCTATGGCGAGGACTATGACTACCTCTTTACGGAAATCCGCAAGAACGGCTCGCGAAAGGTGATCATAAATGGAGAGCGCCGCGACATCACCGAGACGATGGAGATCGATGAATCGACTGCGCCAGTAATCGATATCGTCGTGGACAAGATCGTCGTGCTGCGTGGCACCGAGAAGTCGATCAAAGCGGCTGTCGAATCATGTCTTTTGGCCGGTGAACGCTTCCTCAAATTTCGGATCGAATCCTCGCCGGACATGAAGGCAGCACGCAAAGCGCTTGATTCGTTCGGCTGCTCGGAGCATGGTTTCGTCATGGCCGACCTTGGGCCACAGCACTTCATGTTCAACGATCCCCAAAGTGCTTGCCGTACTTGCCTCGGCCTCGGTACCTACCTCCAGGTCTATCCTGACCTCTTGACTCCCGATAAGTCGCGCAGCATCGCTGGAGGTGCGTTCGTCACGGAAGCCTTTCGCTACACCCGAGAAACCGGCGACGGTGTCATGATGCACAGCCTCGCGACGAAATACGGCTTCAGCGTTGACACGCCGTTCAAGGACCTGCCACCCAGCGTTGTCGATATCCTTCTCTACGGCACAAAAGGCGAGAAGGTAACGCAGCTTCGCCCCGACGGCGCGAAATCGATCAATGAGAAGTGGATTGGTCAGGAGTGGCGGTTCGACGGGATCGCTGGCCGAATAGAACGACAGTATCGGCGGTATCGTCAGCAGCAGGTAGCGCACGGCGGCATGGAAGCGTATCTCGAAAAGGTGATGGTGGAGCATCGGTGCCCGGACTGTGCCGGGGCGCGTGTTCGCTCTCAGCGTCTGCGCGTGACGATCGATGGGCGGAACGTACACCAGGTTGGCGAGCTGAATTTCGGGGAGCTCAAACAGTTTATCGCCAACATTTCGAAATCCGCATCCACGATAGAAGCCGGTCGTCAGGTGATTTCTGAGATTGAGGGCCGCGTCGATTTGCTTCTCGGCATCGGCCTCGATTACCTCAATTTCAACCGCCGCTCGTCGACCCTATCCGGCGGAGAGTCTCAGCGTATCCGCCTCTCGACGCAGATTGGCTCGGGCCTGATGGGCATGCTGTACGTTCTCGATGAGCCTAGCATTGGTCTGCACCCAAAAGACAATGTCAAGATGATTGCCACGCTTCGCCGTCTACGCGATCTCGGGAACACCGTGATCGTCGTGGAGCACGATGAAGACACCATCCGTGCCGCCGACCACGTCGTCGAAATCGGTCCCGGCCCCGGAATTCACGGCGGTGAGGTGGTCGTCCAGGGCGACTTTCAGACGCTGCTCGACCATCCAACATCGCTCACTGGTCAATACATGAGCGGGAAGCGTGTAATCGAGGTGCCGGAGCGCAGGCGCGCGCTCAAGGACGGCGCTCTTAAGATCGTCGGTGCCCGTGAAAACAACCTTGCGAACATCGATGTTGAAATCCCGCTCGGCGTGATGGTCGTGGTGACCGGAGCGTCCGGTTCTGGAAAAAGCACGCTGATCACCGATATCCTGTTCAAGAAGCTCTACTCAATGCGCTACGATAGCCGGGTTCTCGCTGGCGAACACGACCGACTCGAAGGAACTGAGTTGATTTCGGATGTCGTCGAAATAGACCAGGCGCCTATAGGCCGCAACCCTCGCTCAAACCCGGCAACTTATCTCGGCTTCTACGACACCATCCGCCAACTGTTCGCCGATACGCCTCTTGCGGTTGAGCGCGGTTACACATCGTCGCGGTTCAGCTTCAACGTCAAAGGCGGTCGCTGCGAGACATGTCAGGGCGATGGCACAGTGACCACCCACCTGCACTTCATGCCTGACGTTGAGGTGACCTGCGAGGCGTGTAAAGGGGCCAGATACAACTTCGAAACGCTGGAAGTGCTCTACAGAGGCAAGACCATCGCTGAAGTACTGGACATGCCAATCGAAATCGGTGTCGACTTCTTCCGCGACGTTAAGCCGGTCGCACGCAAGCTGACGGTGCTCGACGAACTCGGCCTAGGCTACATCACACTCGGCCAATCGGCGACCACTCTTAGCGGGGGAGAAGCGCAGCGGATTAAGTTGGCAGGGGAACTCAGCAAAATGAAACGCGGCGGGCACGTGCTCTACATCCTCGACGAACCAACCACCGGCCTCCATTTTGCCGACATTGAGCGCCTGCTTCAATGCCTCAACAGACTCACCGACTCAGGAAACAGTGTTCTGGTCATCGAGCATCATATGGACGTAATCAAAACTGCCGACTGGATCATCGACCTCGGCCCAGAAGGCGGCCACAACGGCGGTACCATCGTGTGCGCAGGCCGCCCCGAAGAAGTCGCAAGACACCCCACATCGCACACCGGCCGATTCCTAAAACCCTATTTAGCTAAATCCGCGCAAGTATAGATACTCGCCCCGTCTTACTTCTCCTATACTCCATCCGCCTCCGATTCCCCCTCGCCTTTCCAAGGAGAGGGGGCCAGGGCTTGGGCCAGTCCGCTGGCCAGGTGAGGTGTTTCCTTCCTCCCCTCGTCCTTATCTTAGGAGAGGGGCTGGGGGTGAGGTCTTGTCATCGCCTACTTCATGCTAGGCAATATAATCCCCCGCATTATGATCTTCTGCGTGAACATAAACACCACGAGGGTAGGGATTGCCGCGATAACCAGCGCGGCCATCATCACATACTGCGGCGCGTTCAGTGCCTGGAACTGGTAAATCCACACCATGAGCGTCCAATGGCTTTGCGCCTGGCAGACGATCATCGCGAAGAGGAAAGCGCCATAAGCGGCGGTGAACGCTTGCAGCGCTATGACGGCGAAGATCGGCTTTGAGAGCGGAAGCGTGACCCGCGCGAATAGCGTAAGCTCACTCGCCCCGTCAAGCATCCCGGCTTCGTACAGGTCCTGAGGCAAGCTGTCAAAAAAGCCCTTGAGCAGAAAGATGGAGAAACCTGACGCCGCCGCTGGCAATATCAACGCCCAGAAAGTATTCAACAGCCCCAGCTGTTTGAGCAGCAGAAAATTGGGGATCATAGCGACCTCTGCCGGGAATGCCATCGTCGAGAGCAGGAACAGCAACAACCCTTGCGTGTACGGCAGCTTGAAGCGCGAGAGAGCATAGGCGCAGAGCGGGTTCACAATCAACGCGATCAACACAGCGCCGCCACAGTAGATCACGGTGTTCAATACACCGCGTCCGTGGAGCAAGAGGTAGTCGAGAGCGAACTTGTAGTTGCGCGCAAGGTAGCTGCGCCGAAGAGCGTTAGGATCCGCCTGGACTGCAAGCCAATCGGACTGCGCCAGCGGAGGCCGTGCGGCAGGGTCGCCCATCGTCATCCACCACTGGTTTTCAAGGCTGGCGATTAACAGACAATCAGGCGGTGCCGCTTTGACAAAGTCGGAGAAAGCGCGAAGGGACGGACCAGTCGGCAAGCTGCCAGGCGCCGGATATGGCACTGGTGACAAGCCGCGTGCTTTCTGAAACCGCTCCCAGGTGGACACATACGGCTGTCCGATGATTAGGAAGCGCAGGGGGCACTTGGTCCGAGCGAATGCCGCCCAGTCTTTAGCCGCGCCGCCCACTGGCTCTTTGAACGGCAACGTGACGCTCATCCAGTCGCCGTAGCTAGTTCGCCACGCAGTGTTGAGGTCTTCAATCTTGCCGCCGTAAACTTCGTCGCGCAAATACGCCCTGTACAGCGGATTAAGGAGCACGGGCAGATACATATCCGCTGGTAACGTCCGCTTGAACTCAGCCCAGTCGGTTTCCTTCCGCGAAGCCCCCGGTGCGAAAAGGCGCTGCAGTGGACGCTCATAAGGTGGATAAACGGTCAGGAAGCTCGTGTCCTCCTCGACATAAGCGAGGTCCAGCGCACGAATATCGTCGTGGAACCGAATACGCAGCCAGTCGTGGTAGCGGTCCATCAGCAGCGACGGCGAATACTGCCCCTTCGTCCCCATGAAGCCCACGGACTTATACATCGTGGGCGCGTGGTCGAGGAATGCCCGCCAACGCGTCACCGCAGCCTTGTCAAGCGTCCCGGTGGGTGGCGAAACCTGGTTCAGCTTAGCGTACTGTGTCGCATACGCGGAGCTTATGACCCCGATATCCTGCCCATACTTGTCGCACGCATATTTGCCAAACAACGCCGCATCGGACGTCAGGTAAGCAGGCAAAACAGCATACTGATCCTGGTCGTACTCCGATGTCACCGACGAGCCAAGCATGACGAGAAACGGATACAGTGTGGTGACCGCGCCAAGGATAAGCACGACATAAATGAACGCCACCAGCAGGCGCATTTTCGGCGATTTGCGTCCGACCACAGGAATAAGAGCCATAGCGACTATTATACGCAACAATTCAGCGCCGGGAGATGACAAACGCACCCCATCTGGTGTTCGCCACTCGAGAACTTAGAGCAAAAAATAGACGCGATAAACACTTGACTCGAACGCGCGTTCGTGATATACTAAAGTGTGGTTAAGTGGATTATCTGTCACCCTTTTCATTAGGGCAGGAGAAGGGCTGGGCTTGGACCAGTCTTCTGGCAAGATGAGGTTCCCGCAATCAACACGCGTTTTGCGCAACGTTGCGCTCACTTTGCGCCATAGTCGTGCGTAGATTTGGCGCTATTTCGCGGTGATTCAACTTTATACGACTGTATAGTATTTTGCTGCAAAAAAACGAATTCACGTTGCGTTTTGCGCAACGCAACAGCCCGGATAGGCAGGAAACACGCCCTCCTATCTGGAACAGGCAACGCAATGAGCGTTTGGCCGCTTGGCCGAAGACACTGCTCACAGGATTGAACCTATGAAACGAGCTCTCTTTGTCGGCGGGTGTTCCGCACCCTACCACCGCCTCGAAGGGGCGGAAGGCCCCGTTACGCAGGCACTGCAAGCGGCAGGCTTCACCGTTGACGTCACCGGTGTTCGCCACCCGGACGGCGGCGACGATTTTGTTGGCGACTACTCCGCTCTCAATTCGGATACCCTGTCTGGCTACGATGTTCTCGTCGTCCATACGACTGGCACCGAAACACGCGGTGGCAGCGTCGACGCAGTCCTCGAGTTCGTTCGGTCGGGAAAAGCGCTGGTGGGTATACACTGCGCAACCGACTCGTTCACCGACAACCCCGAGTATGTTGCGGCGATTGGCGGCAAGTTTCGCACTCACCCGCCGGGTCTCGTCCCCATGCGCGTCGACATAGTCGACTCCGCACACCCGATCATGGCGGGCATCGAGCCGTTCGATATAGCCGACGAGCTTTACCTATTCAACGATTACGACCCAAGCCGCGTTCACCTGCTGGCGGAAACGAACAGCTTCGCTGGCGAAGCAAACGTTCCAATCGCATGGACCCGCGACGAAGGCCAAGGCCGTATATTCTACCTATCTCTCGGCCACGATCCCGGCGCGATGGCCAGCGAACCATTTCAGAAGCTGCTAGGGCAGGGGGCAAACTGGGCAATACGAGCTTAGGACTACCGACGACAGAACGGCTGGCACTCAAATGCAAAGGGGTATCCGTTCAATGCGGATACCCCTACTTCTTGCTTTTAGGCGCAGGCGCACCTACTTCGCTGGCGAACCGCCAAGGAACGCCCACGGGTGCCAGATCGCGGTGGGGCCGTCTCCGACGCCCGTAACCAACTCCGCATCGCCTGTGGTAGGTCGCCTGATTGCGGCTATCAACTCGTGACGACCAGCTTCAAGGTTCAGTACGATCATCTGGTCCTTAGGCGCGCGGTGAAGGGAAGGCACCATTGGGCTCGCTGATGCGCCGAACGCGAACTTCCCGTCGATCCAGGCGGCCATCTCGCCGCGAGTGTTGACCATCACCCGCGTCGATCCGGCCTTGTCCAACGTGAACTCGTAGCGGAGCAACAGGACCTCACCCGTCCATTCCGACGCCGGCATTCGTACATAGCACCCAGGCAGGTGCATCGGCTTACCGTCATCAAGCGAGGGCGCCGCTATCGTGGCGGGCATCTCGCTGACGAACTTGGCGATGACGTCGAACCCAAACCGTTCGGCCGACTGGTCTTCGTCCGGCACCTTCGGCGCTTCGCCGCTTAGCCTGTCTGCAAGACGAAGGATTAGGTCGGTGAACCCATCCAGCGAACTCGGCGCGTGGAGCCCCACAATACCAGGGCTGAGAACAAGGGATGAGCCAATTGGGTCGAGCCAGCGCTGCGGGATGCAGTTGGGGTCGAGAATGCCCATCAGCGATCCCACCGTGGCGCCTGTGCAGTCGGTATCCTTGCCGCAGTTCACTGCGATACAAATGGCCTCGCTAAAGTCGCCGTGCGACGCCAGCCAACCAAGAACCGTGAACGCGATGTTCATCGGGGCATACGTGAAGTTGTCACTGCCGTGGAACTCAACGATCTGGTTACGGACGGCCTTCCAGTCACCGCTTTTCGCGAACCAGCGGCGGGTATCCTCCACCGCCAGCCGAGTCTTGCTGTCGGCGGGTAGTACCGCGAGGGAGCGATCCAGCAGTACATCGGTGTCGGTCTCGACAAACGCGGCGCTTTCGAGAGCCGCGAGAAACACTTCGGCCCATATCCCGTCATCGGCGTGGTCAACACAGGCGTCCTCGTACGCGTATGCCGCCGCGAGTTCGGGGTTGCCAGGGGCAAGGCAAGCCCATATCTCGCTGCGTATCGGAGCGCCCATAGCATTGATAAAGTAGTTGTCATAAGCCCCTGAAAGCGGCGGCTTTATGCCCAGTTTGAGGTTACGTACCGCGACGCCATATTCGTCCCACGGAAATTCAACGTGGTCAAGCCACGCTTTGGCCAGAACATGGCGGTCAACGCGAGGGACGGCCATCTGGTCGAGAACGCACCCCCAGACGACCTGTAGGTCGAGGTCATCGTTGGGCAGCATAGTTGTCGGCACCGGTCGGTAGAACGTTAGGTCAAGCGGACCATCGTGACCTTCGAACGGCATACCAAGCGTGCCGCCTACCGCTTTTCCAAGCCAGCATGCCATGACACGCTCGCGATAGCCAGATTTAGAGAGGGATGTTGATGTCGTTTGTAGCGTTTGCATACATTTACTTTCCTGACCAGGACCAGCCTGATCCCCTACAAGTCATTTGCCGGAACATCTCGTACCATTCCGGTTGTAATGGATTTGTCACCTGCTCCATAATGAGAGCAGTGGCTTCACCTTATCGAAAATGAGCTCAGCATATCGGGCGTGACCCGCATCGTTTGGGTGCCATTTGACACCGGGATGATCGCCGGTTCCATGACATGCAGGGTCTGCGGCAGCGGATGCGACCGACACGAACGGGATTGATCTGGCGTTACAGATATCGTGCATCGTATCTTCCAGAATGGCCGCCCAGCCAGTGTAGTTAGGCTTCTCTGGAGTAGCGCCAGGCGACCAGTTGCCGACGCACACTATTCTTGGTTTCGACGGCATCTTAGCGAGATAGTCCAACGTGGCATTGTAAGTCCCTGCGACTGCCTCAGCGCCAAGTTCTGAGTGTTCATGCTCGCCATGCTGGAAGATGACGAGATCCGGCGAGGACGCGGTTGTGTCCTTTATCACGCCCACAAGACGCTCCTCGGGAGTGCCCAAACCGCCTGGAACAATCGACGTAATCTGGATATCGACTTTCTTCTTCGGGAGCGCTTCGGCTATCTTCGCTGTGAGGAGGTGCACAAAATCCTTACTCTCCATCGAAGCTGCCATGCCGGCAACGTGGTCCCATTTTAGTCGGGCGATAGTATCCGGGCTACTGCCATGCCGGGTTATGCTGTTGCCGATGAACAGTATATGAAACCCGTTGCCGTCCTTCGCTATCGTTGGGGCGACTGAGACGGGGAGCTCTGATTGCTGGGCTTCGGCTCGGGGCGGCTCGACAATGGTGAGCGGCTTGTTTGGCGCAAGGGCCGCCTGCATCACTTGAAGTCGGGCCGTCGGTGTCGCGGACAGCGTCGTAATATCCTTGTCATCGCCCACTTCGAGGCTCCATCCCTGCCATTCGCGGAAAGCATGATAGCTCCAGTCCCAGTTGTATTCCTCCATCACACTTGTGACGTCTTTCAGGTACTGGTCAGCTCCCTTAGCCCAACGGACTGCGCTAAATTCGCCAATATAGATCGCGACGTTGTACGCTTTGGAATAGTCAAGCACAGGTTTGAAGTCCCGGCGGATCTGTTCCTTGTCCCACTTCTTGCCGCCGACTTCATCGGGGTAAATCGGCCCAACCGGGAGCCCTTCGAGCACTCCTTGGTGGGTGAACTGCCCTGGATCGTACATGTGCACGCTGTAAACCACGCCGGGAAGCTTGATCGGTTCGAAATGGGCCAGCGACGAGACCGAACCCCCGGGATCAGGCTCAACCATAATCATGTGATTCGGGTCAATGGCACGGATCCGCTGGGCCGTTTTCTGGGCAAGATCGTGCCAGTCGTCAACCCCAGGCACGCTCGGGCCGAGTATAGGCTCGTTGACCAGGTCGTAACCCCATATCTGCTTCTCGTTTCTGTAGCGCTTCGCGATCCGCTCCCAGGTAGAAACAAACTGAGCCTGCCATGCAGCGTCGGTGAATATCCTGTGGCCCTTGGTCTTTTCTCGACCTCCAGGAGGAGTGTGCAGGTCAAGCAGCACCAGGATGCCAGCCTTCTTGAACACAGGCATAAGCTCGTCGACGTGGGCGAGCAACCCATCGAGCCACGCGTCATATTCCGCTGGTGTAGCACTGTCGGCCTTGCTGAAAGGGAATCCACCCCACATTAGCTGATATCTGACAAGGTTGACGTTCCACTTCTTCAGCGTCTCGATATCGTCAGCCTTCATGAGCGGGTCAATCATCATGCCTCGAAGAGCGCCGGGGCTATGCCCCGTGTATAGCGGACCCGGAGGCGGGGCCGAGGGATACGTCGAGATCTTGCGCAGGACGACGACCTTCAGGTTGCGAAACGACACGGTGCCAGCCGATTCCTGGAGTCCGAGAATGAGGGTAGCCGTGCTCGCGTCAGCAGGTACCGTGGTTCGAAAGGTGAACGTTTTCCAATCATACGATAGAGGGAAATCGCCCTGATTGGCATTGGCCTGATCCCAGTTGTCGCTGGTTGTCGGGCTAGCGACGTGGAGCATTGCCTTAATGCCATTGTACGAATGGGCAGGCTTCGTGACTCCGCCTGCCCGTATGTCGGTGGTGATTTCGACATGGGTTCCGCGAACCTCGGCGAGAGGCAACGCTATGCTGGCAGCCACTTGCGCCCCTGCGGGCATTGTCGAGGATGCGCTGGATACTGTAAGTACCGATCGCTGCGTGCTGTCGGATTCGACCTTAATTGCCGCTGGATCGCTAAACTTCCACCCCGTCGTTCCCTGTGAACCTGCCCAAGACGGAACGGAAACTGGCGCAGCAGCCGCGAACGACAGTGGTGCGACCACGAGCAACAAGATAGCGGAGAATGCGAGCGCGGCGATCAAGTGGGGGATGCGAAATCCCATAGTATAAACCTTTCAAACCGTTATGGTGCGTGATCCTTAAGGATGAACCAAGCGTTTCATCATAACGCCTGATTATCATATCACGGCAGAAATTACCTGTCAATGCCGATGGTATATTCGGCGTCCAATCGAGCGATACTGGCATCTCGGCAACATAAACTTACTAGGTGAAATCCAGAACGCGTTGGTCGTCGCCAAAGCGCAATTCGACACGCAATGCGCCCCATGGTGCGGTCACGTAAGGACTATGATAGGCAGAGTAATCAAAGGTCACGGGGACCCCGTTTACAGAGCGGGATCCGCCAAATGCAATCCTCATATCTCCAAGCCGTGACGATCGATACGACAGCGACATTTTGTCCCGGTCAAATTGAACTGCGCTTCCAAGGAGCTCGCTTTGAAACGCTGCGAACGTGGCGTAATCGCACGCTTGCGCGGCGACGCAAACTACCGCTTCTCGTCCGTCGGTAACTGGCGTTCGTATTTCGCGGCTAGACTCGGCATTATCAGCCACCCACGTATATCCGTTGACGAGGTGCAAGGCACCATAACCGCCGCCGGATCGAACAATGATCCAGCCAACTATCTCGATGACCTCGTCAAACTCGTTTTTCGGCACTAAAGCGTGTATGTACTGTAGCGGTTCACTCGGCGGAATTTGATACAACGCCAGCACAGTCGACCCAGCCATGAAGAACTTTCCGCAACCGCAGCCGTGATCTCCAGTCCATAAAGTGTGCTGATCGGTTGTCCCAGGATGATGTGAAAATATCTTTGCCCTCGGGCTGCTCGCGAACGTTAAGCTCCAGTCGTGCTGCTGGTGAAAGGCGTAGCCAGACGCGAAGCTAGATATGCCCTCAGGGTAGGGGTCTTGCTGCTGAATTGCGCCGAGCGTGTAACTTGGCGTCCAGGCTGTCATCTTACGAATGCTGCCGTTAAGCGGGTTCTCAGGCAGCACATCGTCCATGTTATGGAGATGCTTGCGCTCAAAATTCACATAGGGTTGGGCTCGCTCGTTGGCGATCTTAATGACAAGCGGATCCGGTGTGAACGACGTTGCGGCAAGCTGGACCGAAAACGCAACTGGCTTCGGGAAGTCTTCGGACTGCGCGCCAAAGTAAAGCTGCTGAATGGCGTAGCCTGGAGATGATTCCGGGTTTGTCACCTGTTCCGGATAAATTCGACCCTGCGCTCCACCAGGAATGCCATCGATTGAGTCGATGGCCATGTCCACCAGAAGTAAATTGAGAGCGTTCTGTGCAAGTCGGTGGAGCTCCGGATCCGATGCAAATTCGTGAAGCGTTAGCAACGATTCGAAATCAGGCAAGAGATAGCAGGCCGAATCAAACTCAGCCCATCCATGCCCGGCACGGTATCGAATGAACTGCTTCAACCACGCCCCGTCAATTTGCATCAGGCTATCGCCGGTGGTATCCCACGCTTCAAAGCGAGACGCTGGCCACATTTGGGCCGCTAGATAGCGACTCGCCCGAAACAGCAAGTGGTGGTTTTCGGAATGATATGCACTTTGGAAATTTGTGGTCAGGAAAAAGCGTTCGACTGCCGCCCGGGAATCCACGTACAACTTGTCACTGTCGGCAAGGCTGTACATCGCGAATATGAGATTGATCGCCGCGAAGTCTGGTTCGCCCTGAAGGTCGCGACCGTGTGGGTGGGGCATATCGAACCAGCGGGCCGTGCGCTGGACCTGTGTGTTCGACTCGTCAGTGGCTTCGCCAGCGATGAGACTTGCGATCGCTCGACCTGCAAAGATGTCGTCGTCCTGACGAGGCGCGGTCACTGTGCATGCAATGCGCAGGAGGAGGTCACGCTTACGTTGGGCAAGGTCAGATTGGTCGTGCATTGGGGTAGGGGGTGGGCCAGAGAAATTCCTGGCCCAACATTATTAGTTGAATGCGAATGTCGCGGCGATATTAGAGCAGCCTACGGAAAGTGCCGCAGAGTTGTTGGGGAGCGGCGCGCAGAAAGCAGCTTGGCCAGGATCCCAGCCAGGCGATACTAGCTGCGGCATGAGCCACTTGGCGTGCCCGTCGGCAAGGAGATAGACAGCACCACCAGTGTGTCGCCCTTCAGGCGAGGCAAAGTACTGGTCTTGGGTGGAATTCAACAAGTAACCCGTTGCGTATTTCAGCGGACGCGTAGCGTTGCCAGCGTTATATCCGTTCAGCTCCCACTGCCCCTGTGCCGCAGGATGGCCTCGTCCAGCTGGTGAACTGCCTTCGAAATGAGAGCCACTTGGGGTTATATCCGCTCCAGCCTGATACTGCGGTCCGTCAATTTTGTAGGCAACACCAGTGGATAAACTGTTATCCTGCACCTCGAACAGCAACACGGTTTTGGCAACAGATGCGTATTTGGAGATGTTGCGTCCTGCTGGTTCATATCCACCGCCAGATATGGCCACTGAACTGTCCACCACATTATTGCCGTTGTATCCGTATGAACTGACGGCACCGCCGAGACTAGTATCGCTGGGACAAACAAACACACCGAGGCTCTTGACGTAGGGATATACCTGGCCCGCCCATCCATTACCTGTATGGTAGATATTAGCTCCGCCGGGCCACAGTTCGTCATAGTCCTGCTGATACTGAAGAAATGCCAATCCCAACTGCTTCACATCGCTTGTGCAAGAAGTTTGCCTAGCCTTTTCGCGTGCCTTAGCAAACACAGGAAATAGAATAGCTGCTAGAATAGCAATAATCGCTATAACTACGAGGAGCTCGATAAGAGTAAAAGCTTTGTTGCTTTTGTGGTACCTTGGAGTCATGCTACAACCTCCCGAATAGTAAGATGCTTCGACGCACGAACCGAAAGCTGATCAACGGATAAAACTAGGGTTAAGCAATGATGAACCAAACGTTTCATCACATCCCTTACAAGTATCATATCACGACGGCGGTCCGCTGTCAAGTGGGTGGGCTTGGAAATGTTACTCCCCCTGAAGCGACCTGTTCTTTCCAGGCGCGCTTTAGCGGATGCGAACGAAGGAACACGTTCACCAGCCACCTCCTAGACCCACCCAGCCAATCCGCCAAGAGGCACCCGCTCATTGGGACCCCACGCCGTGGGGTGGGGCGGCACGCACCGGGGCTCCTACCGAATATCGAGAAGCTTGTGCGTTTGCAGGGAGAGGCGGAAGAGCGTGGGGTGCGCGAGGACCGCGTCGATACACAGCTGCACCGCAGCCGGGTTGAGCGCGTTGGGCTGAAGAAACGACACCTTGTCGTGCTTGGCGCGACTTTCGACGGCGTACGCGAGATCGTCAGTGCTGTCGATCACATATTTGAATTCCGTGGCGTTGTCGTAGTACCACGGATCCAGCCGAGCGCCTTGCAGTTCTTTCGGGGACACCGTGGTATGATCGATCCGCCATTCGGGTTGCGGACGCGATCCGTTTGTTTCGATCTGGATCCGCCACCCTGCAGCGTGCAGCGTCTCGCAAAGCTCACCAAGCGCGTGGATTGTCGGTTCGCCGCCAGTCAGGCACGCCCATCGGCAATCGCCACCGAGTAGTAGCGCTGTATCGACAACTGCGGGGACACTCAGCGTCTCGCGGACCCGAAAATCGGTATCGCAGAACCAGCAGTCGCAGTTACATCCCGCCGTGCGAACAAACACCGTCGCCTGGCCGCTGCGAAGACCTTCTCCCTGGAGCGAATAAAACATTTCGACGAGCGGTACCCCGCCGCCCCGCGCCGCCGCTATGGCGTCGCGAGTGGCCGCTGCCGGATCAGGAGTCGCCCCCATGTAAGGTTGTATCAGTTTCGATGCCAAAATACGTCGCCGCCGATCTCTCCGCGCCAACTTCGCGGTAAGATAAATTGTACCGCAACGCCTATCGCGGACCGCGCTAGCGCACAATTGCAACGAATTGAAAACAGCATCGGGATCGTCGAATCGCGAGCCAATGGAACCAACTAGCCCGCGTGCGGGCGTTCCGCGTCAGGCCGGTACTTCAGTGCCGGCAATTGATCGCTGCGATATTTGACCCGCGCGCCGATTGGGAGCGCCGACATTTGGTATCTGCACCTTGCTGGCGACCCCAACACGTGATCGTAAACCATTCGTGAAGCCAAACTCAAGTATAACCGACCTGCTCGCACTCGCTGGTCCCGCGCTCAGCGGTGCAACACCCGCTGTGGACACGGCGGCGCCCTTGCTGCTGGCCGCGCTCTCCGGGCTGCTGGCTCGGCGGAACGGGTTCTACGCGTTCGAAAGCGCGCTGCACGTCTTCCCATCTGGCCAGCCGCTCGTTGCCGATGAGCCCTCCTCGGAATCTTGGAACTCGCTTGACCTATGGCGCATCGGCTACGACGAAATGGCGCTCGGTCTGCACTTTTTCGCCGAAGACATTTTCGGAGAGCAGTTTGCCATTCGAGGCGATGAAATCGTGCGCTTCAATCCTGAAACAGGCGAATGCCATTATCACGCAGGCACAATCGAGAAGTGGGCAGAGCGGATCCTCGCGCACTACGAGTACGAAACCGGCATCCACCTCGCCCGCGCGTGGCAGCGCGCTAACGGACCCATGCGTCCCGGTCGTCGCCTGCTCCCGTCGACGCCATTCATCCTGGGCGGCGAATACGAAGTCGATAACCTGTTCGACGGCGACGCGGTCGAAGGGATGCGATTCCGAGCCGACCTGGCGCATCAGGTTCGCAATGTGCCCGACGGCGCAACCGTCAGATTGGTGATTACCGAATAATGACAGCCGCTCCCAGTGCCGCCATCCAGACCGTAGCCCTTCGGAAAGAGTACGGCTCACGCCTGAGCCGTCAGTCGCCCTTCGTTGCCGTCGAAGCCCTCTCGCTAACCGTCGAGCGCGGTCAGGTCTTCGGCTTCCTCGGGCCGAACGGCGCTGGCAAGACAACCACCATCAATATGCTGCTGGGCAACGTGTACCCGACCGGCGGAACCGCATCGCTGCTTGGCGAGCCCATTGGCAATCGATCCGTACGCGCCAAGCTGGGCTTTCTCCCCGAGAAGTTCCAGTTTCACGACTTCCTGACCGCCGAGGAGTTTCTAGACATGCACGGCAAGCTATACGGAATGAGCCTGCGCGAACGCCAAAGCAGCGCGCACGCCGCCCTTGACCTCGTCGGCCTGCTCGATCGCCGCAAGTCCCGAATCCGTGAGTTCTCGAAGGGCATGCAGCAGCGAGTAGGGTTGGCGCAGGCAATATTGAACAAGCCCGAGCTAGTCGTTCTCGACGAGCCGACATCAGCCCTCGACCCCATCGGTCGCCGCGCAGTCCGTGACATCGTCGCGCACCTCAAGGAGCAAGGCACCACTGTGTTCCTCAACTCCCACCTGCTGAGCGAGATTGAGATGACATGCGACCAGGTGGCGATCATCAAGAAAGGCCAGGTCGTGCGACAAGGCCGCATCGATGACCTCCTAACGCCCAAACTCAGCGTCACCCTGCGCCTCGACACCTACACCCCAGCCGTTGCCGCCGCTCTGGCACAGGTCGCGCTAACGGTCAGTGAACAAGAGGGCCTCATCACCGCAACCGTCGCCACCGAAGACACCATCCCCGACTTAGCCGCCGCCGTCGTCAACGCAGGCGGACGCCTCCGCGAAATGACCCAGGAGCGAGAAAGCCTCGAAGACCTCTTCGTGCGGGTAGTAGAGGACGAGACTGCAGCGTGAGAGGCTAGATTGTTGTCGCTGGCTGGTCTGCCGTCAGTTTCGCGCATCGTCGGCCTTCGACCACTAGGACGACACCGATAACCAACGTCAGTGCGTATTGGAGCACCGCATTCCCATAGGGCAGTGGTATCGGCAAGCCACCTGACATGTCTCTGATGCTGTCGAAGTGGTGGGAGACGGTCATGAGCAACACGGCCATTCCCGGTACGTCCCGGACTATCACAACCCAACCCAGCAGGGCGACTCGTTCAGGCGAAAAGATTGTCGGCGACTGCGATCCTGTTGAGCGATGGCGCGTCGATAGCAGAACTGACACCGCGAGCCAAAAGTATGCTACAGCACATGCTAGAGGCACTACGATCTGGCCAACAATTCCTGTCAGGTTCTGAAATCCGTCAAACATCGACGTGGCCAAATGGTATGCCGTGAACTGCTTTACAATACTGCTAACACCCATAAGGGCGGATTGAATGCCCCAGCAAATTAGCAGCGCGCTAAGTCCTAGAGCGATTTTACGCGAATTGCTTGAGTTTGGTTCCATAGGAGTAGTATTTATCATGGGAGCAACTTACTCCTTCGTAGATTCTGCCTGATATAGCAAACCATAACCCGTATTGGCGTTTGCCACACGCACCGTCATCGGGTATGCTGAACAAAACCGCGCACCCAAACTGTCACCGATGACCAAACCACAGCCAACCGACCCGCAGCCGACCGCTCCGCGCTTCACGCCTCGCGTGCTCAACTCACTTGCGGTGCTGTATCTGCTCATCGTCACACTCATCTCGTACGGGAGCGCCCTTGCGCCGTCGAACACATTCCTTCCCGCCGATCTCCTCCTGCTGCGCGCCCCGTACAAGCAGATGACCGCGGATCTCGCGCCGGGTTTCCACGGTGTGGCGCGGCCCGCGACCGATCCGCTGTTCCAGTTCTATCCCGCCCGCAAGTATCTTCGCGACTCGCTCCGGGCGGACTACGTCCCGCTGTGGAACCCGCTTTCGCTGTCCGGGACCCCGTTCGCCGCCGACGATCAATCGGCCGTCTTCTATCCCGTTAACTGGCTGTTTGCCATACTCCCGCTCGCGTCGGCGTTCGGTTGGGTCGCCGCGCTGCATACGTTCCTCACCGGGCTATTCTTCTGGCTCTGGGGGCGGCGGCTGGGGTGGGGGCACTCGGCGGCGCTTTCAGGGGCGACCGCGTGGATGCTGTGCGGCGTGATGGTGTCATGGCAGATGTGGCAGGTGGTCGATTCCACTCTGTGCTGGTTGCCGCTGGCGCTCTACTTCTGGGAAGGCTACCGCGCCTCAGGAAGTCGCCGACAAGCGGTCGGAGTGGCTGCGGCGCTCGGGCTGAGTCTGCTCGCCGGTCACCTGCAGTTCGGCTTCTTCGTCTGGCTGACCGTCTTCGCGTACGCCCTCTACCGACCCGCGATTGGCACCAATACCCTGCGAAACCTTGCCCGTGCTGTCGGCGTCTTCGCCCTTGCGACGGGACTCAGCTTCGTTCAGCTTGCCGCGACCGCCGATATGCTTCTTCGTGCCGCACGTCGCGACGTCAGCCTTAGTGAACTGCTGCAAACAGCGCTGCCCATCAAGCAAATCGGGCTGCTTTTCACGCCAGACCTCTTCGGCGGCCAGCGGGACGACTTCCTGTCGCTCCACTTTGGCGGCGTTCGCTACGATTTCGGTTCCATCAGCCTCACGGGCCACGCGCCATTCGTCGGCGCGGTCAACCTTTACGAACTCACAGTCTACTGCGGTGTTGCGGCATTCGTCCTTGCGTGCTTCGGGCTGAACTTGCGCCAGCGCGGCGACCTTTCCCGATTCTGGGTTGGCGTCGGCCTATTCGCACTCCTAATGGGCCTCGGAACCCCGCTTTACGCGCTGTTCTACAACTTCGTACCGCTGTTCAAGTCGTTCCATGGTGTTGCCCGCGTGATGGTTCTGTTCGACTTCGCCATCGCTGCGCTCTGCGGAGCGGGAGTCCAGCGGCTAGCAACCATGGCGCCTGAGGAACGAAAGCGGTTCCTGCTCATCGCGGGCAGCGTATCGGTCTTTGCTATCCTTATAGCGTTCCGGCTGGCGTCCACGCTGCAAACACCACAGGGCGATGTCGGCTACCTGCTCACCCACGACTGGATGCTCAACGGTCACGTCGCGCGATTTGTCGGTATCCCGCTGCTAATCGCTGCCCTCACCTTGGTCTTCGCCGCGAAACCCAAGCTGCACCGGTTCGCGTTTGTCGTCGTTGCCGCTGATATGCTGCTGTTCGCCGTAGGCTTCAACGGTGGCGTATCCGCAAAGCTGCTCTACCCTTCCACCCCTGCCACCGAGTACGTCTCCCAAAACCTCGGCAATGGGCGCGTGCTGTGTCTTGCGGATGACACAGGCAACTACCAAAGCCGTCTGATGCCAAACTCCGCGATGTCCCTTGGCTGGCGCGACGTGTCCGGCAACGATCCGCTTATCCTTGCCAGCTACGACAAGTACATGCGCAGCGTCAATCTCGCGCTCGCAGGGTCGGAGTATCCCGACGGCATGGGGCTGATCCCGCATGTCGGTCCACAACTCGACCAGACCGGGCTAAAGTTCGTCGTATCACCGTCGCAACTGAGCTTACCGGGCTACCGTGAGGTGTTTGCCGGAGACCTGTTCGTGTATGAGCGGGTTGGATATGCGGATGAGAACCGTTTGCTGTCAATCGGTGGTAAGGCCGAGGCATCGAAGATTGAAATCACCGATTCGTTTGGCACCGAAACCATCAAGACTGCGGGAGTTGCGGGCGTCCCTATGCTTCGAACTATGGCGGTCAACGAGCCCGGGTGGCGATTGACGGTTGACGGTGTCCTTGCTCAAGTGGAGCCTGACAGTGCCCTGTTTGCCAATGTCCGCCTCACATCCGGACCGCACACTGTGATTTTACGCTATCTCCCGGCTCCCGTGCTGTTTGGGCTGTATATTACACTGTTAAGCATCGCAATAGCGACGGGCCTCTTTTTTTCGGGCTTACGACGAAGCGAGAGCGCCTTTAATAGCACAGCCGACTAGCGATCTTCCGTACTCCACGATTTGGCCGAAACTCGAGACACATGACCGCTGGAACCGGAAACCAGCAGATTCTCTCGTTTGAATTTTGTTAGGGATAGTATAATAGACCCAATACCCCTCGCCGTCCCTGTGCGTGCTCTGTAAGGAAACTAGTAACTTTGCCGATAATGACAAAAGGTGTTTTTGGATGGCAGTGATGACGAACCAAGCAACTGGCGACGGTATCAGCGTCGAAATGGCAGAAATTAAGGTGTCGACGCGCCTCACTGATAGGCTAATTGCTTACGGCCTCGGCGCGTGTATCGGCTTGTGCGTTTACGATCCCGTCCTCAGAATCGCTGGCCTTGCCCATATTGTGCTCCCCGCGCGGCAGCCGTCGCCTGGGCCCGCCAAACCATCCAACATGTTTGCTGGCAAGTTCGCAGATACGGCGGTCCCCAAGCTTGTCGAGGAAGTCGTTCGCTCGGGCGGCAAGAAATCTAACCTCGTTGCCGCCGTCGCTGGCGGTGCCCACATTTTCAGCGCGCTCGGGGGATCCACCTCAGCGCCGTCGCGCCTTGAAATCGGCGCTCGCAACGTTCTCGCCGTCACAGAAGCCCTTGAGCGTGAAGGGATACGCCTCATTGCCCAGGATGTTGGTGGTAGCCATGGCCGAACAGTCACCCTCAAGGCGTGCGATGGCACAGTTTACATCCGTCCTATTGGATCCGATGAAGTCCTTTTGACTAACCTCGGGAAAGCCGGCAGTTAAAGTAATGACGCCAACAGCATTCAAAGAAATAGAAGATCCGCAAAAGCGGGTTGAGTGGCTCGTAGAGAACGCCGCCGACCTGCCCGCGCAAACACGTATCGCCATTCAAGTTTCGCGCCTTGTCAATCAGCGCAACACGAGTGCCAGCCAGGTCGCCAATGCGATCTCCAGCGACCAGGTGCTCACCGCGCGCGTCCTGAAGATGGCCAACAGCGCTTTCTACGGCGCTCCGAGGCGTGTGTCGACGCTCACCGACGCCATCGTGCTGCTCGGAATGCGCGCCATACGCGATATGGCTATGGCCGTATCGTGCCAGGATGTGCTTGAGCGCGAAGTGAAAGGCTACTCGATCCGCCGAGGCGACCTATGGCGCCACTCCAGCTGCTGCGGCTTTGCGGCGCAGCTTCTCGCAAAGCGCGCGCGCTATCAGGTGGCCGAGGAAGCGTTCGTCGCTGGACTGCTTCACGATATCGGCAAGGTGGTTATCAGCCACAGCCTCGCCGACGAGTTCGTCGAAATAACACGTCGATCCCTCGAAGAGGGACTGCCCTACACAGAAGCTGAGCGCGAAGTGCTCGGGTTCGACCACGCCGAAATCGGCGCACGCATGACCGAGCGCTGGAATCTGCCTCCGCAACTTGTGCAGACAATCCAGTTCCACCATAAGCCATCCGAACAGCCTGAGATGTCGCCGCTGACACAGATCGTCCACCTCGCCGACGTGCTCTGCATGATGCTCGGAATCGGCCTCGGTGGCGACGGCCTCCGGTATGAGCTTGAAGCTGGCACAATCGAAGCGTTGCACCTCACCGACGAAGATATCGAGTTCGTCCTCTCGCAAGTCAGCGAAATCGCCACACGAGACGACTGATCGCGGACGGGCAGTGGTGGCGCGGCGAAGAATGTAGCAGTGCGATGCGATTCACAGCACGGACCGCGCATCTGGCACCGACGCCATGGACAAGTTCACCTTCACCACAACTCCCGACGATATGGCCAAGTTCGTTAAGCAACGTGATGGCACGTCTCGCGCCGTCCTTGCGCCGGTTCGCGCTATTGCTGTAGTGTTTGCTATCCTCGTGGTAGTCGTCAGTCTCGTAACGATATTGACGTTCCTCCCGGGAGAACCAGGGTTTCCCTCGATCCTCGTCTCTATAGTTGTATGCGCGATCATAGTCGGTCTGTTCAAACAAGCCCTCTACAATATTCCCGAACCGCTGATTACTGGTACGTTTTCGCTTCTTATGGGCCCCCAAGTCTACGTTTATGAAGCTGGGGACGTCTACGACACTGCCGACGCTCCAGCGGAGCCTCGTTCCGACACCGATGTGCTCGAGCAGGGGTTCGACCCTGAATCGGCGCCAACCGGGGTTATCGTGGCTCGTGCGTGGCGCGACCAGCCGCCCATTCAGGCAACCGCTGACTACCTCTTTCTTCCCGATGATCGCAAGCATGGATTGCTGATTCCACGTAACCAGTTGCCGAACACTGCCATTGCAGATACCCTTTACGCTCTCGTGGATAAGTCTCACCTGTCGGATAACGAGGCCGTCGCGTGGCCGCCGCAACCCGCGCTCGCAGTGCATGATGCGTCAATGGGGCATGAGGCACTGGAAGTTATGGCAACGTCACGACCTTATCGCGCCGATTCGAGCGGAGTGTGGGGTACACGCACGCGGGGGCAGGAGCAACTCGTCTACTGGAGCGATGTTGTGTCGCTATTATGGGGCAACGGTGCATTGTGGCTGCTGGAACGGCAGATGTGGCAGCTTAAGAAGGTCGCGGCCGCGAAGGTTGCGCCGCAATGCAGCCGAGCGGATTTCGACGCCCTTCTTGCGCTGTGGTCCGATTGGCTGGCAGCGAATCCGGCCGATCCGGAGTAATGGCAGGCACCGTGTCACCAATTCATTGGTGCCCCAGAGCAAAAACGTATGTAAGCTTACTTAGAAAACTTGTCAATAACCCCGCAAAAATATCGGGGAAGAGTCATTGCGAAGCTGGCATAATCCTTCATATAGGTGAATGAAGCGCGTCGATCGTAGGGATCGGCGGACTGCTTGTTCATTTTATAGTCACCTTCGCAATCGACAAAGGCAAACCGTCCGAAAGGGCGGGACGCAAAGCTACGGGCCTTTCCTACCCAACGAGAGATCGTTTGGCAGTTGGTCGCCGAGCTGCCGAAAGGCACGGTTACGAGGTGGATGATGCATACAGATCAGCGCAACTACTCGCCAAAAGGCCATCGTGGCGCGTTCACATTAATCGAGCTGCTAACCGTCATAGCGATTATCAGCATACTTTCCTCTATATTGCTTCCCGTCTTCGCTACAGCCCGCGAACGTGGTCGTCAGGCCCATTGTATCAACAACCTCAACCAGATCGCGCTATCCGTCTTGATGTATGTCAATGATAGCGACGAAACGTACCCGATGGCGTCAGAGGGTAAGCATTGCAACGCTTCCACCATTGGCGATCCACATGCTGGGTGTGACCCGAATCTGAAAACTATTCCCGAAATACTCGCTCCTTATATGGCGAGCAACGCCACCTGGAAGTGCCCCAGCGCCGCTAACCGTATCTCTAGTGATTACGATTATGGTTATGCGGAATACTTAGGGTGGAAACCGCTAAAGAACGGGAATAGTGCTAATCCTCATGCTGCAGGCGGAAACGGCACAGGAAATTCGGGCAACAGCAACGGCAATATCGCCGTGACGAATGAGGGAACGCCGTTTACGTCAAAGTTGAGCGATAACGTATCACCATCGACACTCGTGATGGCATGCGACATCATTGACGCCGTGATCGGCTCTGCACAGGTAACGTCGCCTCTCACCGATCCGTCCACATGGTCGGAATGCAATAGCTCAACAACCAGTTGCCCTTCAGACCTCGGGGTTATGATGCCTCCGGGATACGCCATCAAAGGGTTGAAGAACAACTGGCCTAACGAGATGAGCACCGATTCTGTGTGGCCCTCTCCGCGCCATCTGGGCCGATGTATGGTGGTCTACACTGACGGTCACGTAAAATCAGAGAACGTCGCTCAAATGGCGGCCCACGATTTTTCCGGCGATCCGCAATGTGCCTTTTGTAATGGCCTGTAAATTCTGGCGTTTCGCCTTCTAGCAACCTAACGCGAAAAAAAGCCCCGGTCTGCATCAGCAAACCGGGGCTCTCTCTCTGGCGGGGATGACGGGACTCGAACCCGCGGCCTCTGCCGTGACAGGGCAGCGCTCTAACCAATTGAGCTACACCCCCACGCGTTTCCGCATGGGTCGTTCCAGCCGTTCATCGCGGCCGAACGAAAGAGAATATACCCGACCCGTTCATAGGATGTCAACAGGTTTGTTGACCTTTTGATTGTTGCATAAGTATAATCGTACAAAGCGGTCAAGTTTTTGCAATCGGGAACGCGTGACGCGCGCGGGCCGTTAGATAATTGAGCGCGAAATTAGGACAGACAAACACAAAGCGCAAAGGACGTGGTATGGCTTTACAAACGGATTTGGCAGCGGCAGATGCGAGCGGTCTCGCGAAATCGGATATCAGTGACATTGCCGATAAGGTATATCGCGGCGAGCGTATCAACGATTCCGACGCAGTCCGACTTTTCAACCATCCCAACGTTGTAGAACTCGGTCTTCTCGCCGACTATATTCGCTGGAAGCTGCATCCAGATCCCACCGTGACATATATTGTGTCCCGCAACCTCAACTACACCAACGTTTGCTGGGTTCGTTGTGGATTCTGCAACTTCTACCGAAAGCCAGGTCAGGATGGCGGCTATGTCCTCACGCGCGACGTTATCTACCAGAAGATGCAGGAACTGGTAGACGTTGGCGGCGTCGAAGTTCTTATGCAGGGCGGCCTCAACCCCAAGCTTAAGATCGAATGGTACGAAGAGCTTCTCCGCGACATGCACGAGCGGTTTCCCGGCGTCATATTACACTGCTTCTCGCCAGCCGAGTTGATCTACATCAAGAACATCTCAAAGCTTAGCATGGAAGAGACGCTGACCCGCCTCAAGGCCGCAGGCCTTGAATCGGTGCCGGGTGGGGGAGCAGAGATCCTCACTGATCGCGTCCGTAACTTCATTTCGCCTTACAAAGACAGCGCTGACGAGTGGATCGACTGTATGCGTGTCGCGCACAAGGTGGGCCTCAACAGCAGCGCTACGATGATGTACGGCAGCGTGGACACCATCGAGGACCGCGTTGAGCACTTCCGCCGGCTGCGTGACCTCCAAGATGAAACCCACGGCTTCACCGCGTTCGTCGCGTGGAACTACCAGCCCGACGGCACCGCTCTTGGCGGGACGCGCGCGCCAGCGTACGATTACCTGCGCACCATCGCCATCGCACGCATCTATCTCGACAACTTCCCGAACCTGCAGGCCTCATGGGTCACTCAGGGCCCTCGTATCGGCCAGGTATCCCTGCGCTATGGCGTAAACGATTTCGGTCAAACGATGATGGAAGAAAACGTCGTCTCGCAAGCTGGCTGCGTATTCGCCGTCCCCATCGAGGAAATGGAACGCCTCATCACCGACGCCGGTTTCGTGCCGAAGCGCCGCAACACGCGTTACGAGTTAGTCTAGTACTAACCCGGCTTCGCCGGGACGCGCTTCGCGCGGCCCCATCCGCCTCGCGGACTCGGCACCTTCCCGGCGGCCGGGAAGGAAACCTGCTGCGGCACTGCCGAGAGATATCGCCCATTGCCCCAGAAAGTTTCCATCCCGTTTCGGGAGGGTGGCGAGGAACGAGCCGGGTGGGTCCTTTCCGAGTTCTCGGCTGATCCACGCTCAGAGTGAGCTGAATTTTCCTATGATCGAACTAAACGTAACCACCCACTCAGGGTGAAGTCGATACGCCGTGGGCAACCACCTGCGGCGGAGCCGGCTATGGATCCAACGTCACGTTGGCGCCCCGCGTGTAGCGGCCGCCGGAGGCGTTCTTATCCACCACGGCCCTTCACCTGATTCCGTTAATTCCCGCTAAGCAAGCAGACATACCGGGTTTTGTTGCAACTCGTTATCCTTAATTTTACTGGTTTTCGAGAAAAGGTGGCACAACACCATTAGGTTGGGGTATGTTGTAAATGCGTGTATATTGAGTGGGAATAGGAGCCGTGCGTTGACGATCTACAAACAAACCGCGATTGATTCCAGTTCTACCACCCCAGAAGTGCGTCGCCTGCGCCGAAAAGCGCGAACGCTCGCCGAGTCAGGGCGGGTTGCGGAAGCCCTTGGATATCAACGCGCGCTTGCGGATCTCACGCCTAACGATTTCGAAGCGCTCATGCAACTTGGCTTTATGCACCGCGAAGTGTACGAAATCGACGCCGCCGTTCATGCGTTCCGACGCGCCAGTGGTGTTGCCCCGCACACTCCCGATCCACACGAAGCCCTCGCAGAGTTGTATCTCGACGCGTCCATGTACGACGAAGCAATCGCCGAGAGCAAAGCGCTCCTACGGCTCATGCCGCACAGCATGGCGGCGCGCGAAATCCTCAGCACAGCCTACTTCCAGAAGGGCGATATCGGCAAAGCACTCGAAACCACCAGCGAAATGGTGCGTCTCGCTCCATCCGATGCCCTGATCCACTACCGCCGCGGGATTTTGTTCCAGCAGCGCGGCGACTGGCGAAATGCCCTCCACGAGT
Organism: Capsulimonadaceae bacterium; assembly: GCA_036504535.1. GTDB lineage: Bacteria > Armatimonadota > Armatimonadia > Armatimonadales > Capsulimonadaceae > JARLGU01. The sequence goes on along the minus strand of DASXUY010000009.1, from coordinate 10,161 downwards.
TCTCCCGCGCCGAAGCGATGACGGAAGAAGGTACTGTCGAGCAGGAAGAAGCTCAATTGGCCATCGATGCACTCGATCAGCATCAAATTCGCCAGATCCTGATGGTTGCCGCCGAAGACCTGCTTCTCCAGATGCAGCTTGCTCGCGACCCGGAAGAAGCGTCGCATGATCGCGGTTACTTCCTTAGCCCCAACGCCGCCGCATTCGTCGGCCAGGTCGCCAATGAGCGCCTCAGCGAAACCCAGGGTTCGTTCCGTGACGCGTCAATAGGCGGTCTCAGCCGCCGCCCATCGCTCTACAACTAACGGGCTCCATTTCTGTTCAAATTTCGGCGTGCCTTGTCCACTCATTTCCCAAAAATGAGAACGTGCCCCGTTCTGGGGTTCATGGTTTGTTACGCCAAATCTGGGCTCTCAATGAGCTGAAATTCCTATGCGTGTACTAAAATCCCTCGGACTTGGATATCGGACGCTTGTGATGGGTGTCCTGAATGTCACTCCTGACTCCTTTTCAGACGGCGGCAGCTTTCTGCAAACCCCCTCGGCAATTGCGCGGGCGCTGGAAATGCTCGACGAAGGCGCGGATATCATCGATATCGGCGGCGAGAGCACGCGTCCGTCGACTTTTCACGACCACTCTCCTCTGAGCGTCGACGAAGAAAAGCACCGCATCCTCCCGGTGATCACTGGTGTTCTAGCTGAACGTCCCGAGGCGGTCATCTCGGTCGACACATACAAGCCTGACGTCGCCGAAGCTGCTCTCGACATCGGAGCCAAGTTGATCAACGACATCTCGGGCCTCACTTCTGGTCCCGAGATGGCGGAGGTCGCCGCTGCAAGAAATGTACCGTATATCCTGATGCACATTCCAGGTCGGCCGCGAGCTCTTCCAGAGCGCACCGCGTATACCGACGTGATCGCTGATATCATCGCCTTCTTAAGTCGCCAGGCTGACATCGCGGCAAACGCGGGCCTTGCAAGGAACATGATCATCGTCGACCCTGGCATCGGCTTTGGCAAAACCACCCCAGAAAACTTCGAAATCATCAGACGCCTATCTGAGCTACGTGCCGTCGGTTTCCCCGTTCTTGTTGGTCCGTCGCGTAAAAACTTCATCGGCAAGGCCCTAGGCGGCCTCCCGCCATCGGAGCGCCTCGAAGGCACCGCTGCCGCCGTGGCGCTGTGTGTCGCCGAGGGAGCGGACATCATCCGCGTGCACGATGTCCGAGAAATGGCCCGCGTAATCAAAGTCGCCGACGCCGTCGTTCGCGGCACTGCGGATGCGGCGGGGTGAGTAGGCTGGATACTGGAAGCCCGAGCAGTCCAGCCCTGCCAAGCCGTGGTCGGACATCATTACCCCAATCGTGGGGTGGCGAGCCTAAGCGAGCCGGGGTAATACTCCGAAATCTAAAAGTACCCGCAATCAGCCAAGAGGAACCCGATGACCTCGCTTCCGAGCGCAATCATCATAATGCCACTCGTGGGGTGCCGCGTCTCAGCGCGGCGGGGCCAAGGTCCGAAATCTAAAAGTACCCGCAATTCGCCAATAGGAACCCGCTCACCATAACCCCACTCGTGGGGTGCCGCGTCTCAGCGCGACGGGGTCTTATTCGCGTACGTTGGCCGGAGCGTCAGACCCTTGCTCGCGACAAAAAACAGCCTGTCAGAGCGGCGTTTCGCTGATTTGAATGTGTACGCGTCATAAACCCAAACCATATCGAACCCCGCCGCCGTTAACATGGCGTTGATCTCTTCCTTGCCGTAAGCGCGCTGAATATGCCGCTCCTTGAAGATGCGTTTCGGTGCGTTGGATGGGGACGAAACGAACGACATATCGACGGTGCATAGGCGCGTTTCACGGTCGTACGACGATTTCCATACATATTGCAAATCGCCGTCGAGCGGAGTGCTGCGCTGACTGAACATGTTGCTGGTGAATGCATACTCGGCGTTGACGTCGAAAATCAGGATGCCTGGCGATTCGAGGTGAGCGTACATGCGCTCAAATGCCATCGCGAGCCTCACGGGTTCGATAATGTTGTTGAGGGAATCGAACAGCGAAATCACCGCATCGAAGCGCCGTAGCGGCACGGCCATCTCGGCGGCGTCCTGGCAGATGTAGGGAATTGCGACTCCCGCCGCCGCCGCGTTCTTGCGCGCCAGCTCAATCATTTGCTGGCTGATATCCACCCCGTGGCACCGATAGCCCCTCTGAGCCATCTGCATCGTCACTAGCCCAGTCCCGCAGCCAACATCCAGCAGCGTCCCGGGCCCAATCCCGTGCCGCTCAAACAGCTCATCGAGGTAATCGGCCCAGTAGTCGTACGGCACAGACGCCATCAAACGATCATAGTACGGCGCAACATCCGAGAACGATGCCGAGACAGGCAGACCGGCCGGAAGCCGCTCGGGCCTCGTTTCGCCGTCATCGTCGTTGTAAGGGGTGATGTGTGTCACAGTATCGTTGACCGGTTACTGCCCGGTTGAGGTTTCGCTAGAGTCAGGCCCACAAGCGCTCTAATTCCATTGTACCAGAAGCACACAGAGCGTAATAAATAGCGAATAGCGCGATTCTCAGTGCCCAAGGGGTACTTTCAAGCACTTTGGAGCCGTAGGTTATAACCTACGGAATCTTCCGGAATCTTCGCCCACCGGATCCGCAGGACAATAACTAATCAAAAAAAAAAGCAAACAAATGTTCCTTAGTAGTAACTAAATATTACTATTTTCGCGGTACAATATAACTGTAAATACATATTAGAACCTTGACAACGCGCACTCGAAATCGCGCACCATACAGAGTGAATCAAACTCACGTACCTTATGCGCATAGCATAATTGCTCTATGCACAACGCATATGCGCATAACGCGAGTAAGGGAGACCAGTGAATGAATACTGCGATTCTTAAAAGCCGAAATATTCATCATTCGTGGCGCCAAACCGTAGTCGGACAACAGAGTCCCCATGCATGGGGACAGCCCTGCGGGCAGGGGGGATTGACCTGGGGGCCCGAAATACGGTAGTATGAGCGCCGGACCTTGTGGGGGACCGTCCCCCGGATCGCGCCTCGTATGCACCATTAGCTCAGCGGATAGAGCGTCTGCCTCCGGAGCAGAAGGCCGCTGGTTCGAGTCCAGCATGGTGCACCACCTTCATCAAACCATGACCAACACATCTAGCCAATCTCTTGTCATCGTAGGTTCGATGGCGCTTGACGATGTCAAGACGCCAGCGGGCGAAGTCGTCGACTCTCTCGGTGGAGCCGCCAACTACTCGTCCATCGCCGCGTCCTTCTTCTCGCCCGTCGGCCTCGTCGGCGTGATCGGCGACGACTTCCCGAAGTCGCACCTAGACTATCTTGAGACCCGCAGCATCGACCTTGCCGGCGTCGAGCTCGTCAAAGGCGGCAAGACCTTCCATTGGTCCGGCTACTACGATTTCGACCTGAACGTGGCCCACACCGTCGACACTCAGCTCAATGTCTTTGCCGACTTCCAGCCCAAGCTGCCCGACGCTTACAAGAAAGCCGACTACGTCTTTCTCGCCAATATCGACCCCGTGCTTCAGCTCGATGTGCTTAACCAGATCGAAAAGCCCAAGCTGACCGCAGTCGATACCATGAACTTCTGGATCTCCAGCAAGCGCGACGAGCTCATCGAAGTCCTGAAGCGCGTCGATGTGGCGTTCCTGAACGATGCCGAAGCACGCCAGCTCACTGGCGTGATGTCCACCGTGAAGGCGGCCAAAGCAATCCAGGAGATCGGGCCAAAGATCGTCATCATCAAGAAAGGCGAGCACGGAGCGCTGCTGTTCAACGGCGACAAGCACTTCTCGGCGCCTTCGTACCCGCTGGAAGACATTGCTGACCCAACCGGCGCTGGAGACTCCTTTGCTGGCGGCTTCATAGGGTATGTGGCGTCTCAAAATGACACATCGTCGGCCACTCTGCGCCGCGCCGTCATCTACGGCAGCGTCATGGCGTCTTTCAACGTCGAAGACTTCTCGATGAACCGGATGCGGAAGCTTTCAAAGGCCGATATCGCCGACCGCTTCCAGCAGTTCAAGGAGATTGCGTTCTTCGAAGCTCTCGAAGAAGCGACAGCCTAACGGACGAGTTCGTCCAATAGCCCGGGAGCGCCCATTCTCATGCGAGTCGCCCTGTTCGTCACCTGTCTGGTCGATCAGTACTTCCCGAAGGTTGCGGAGGCCGTGGTCGACTTGCTCGCCATGAAGGGCGTTACCGTCGCTTTCCCTGCCCGCCAGACCTGCTGCGGCCAGCCTGCGTTCAACAATGGCTACACGGCTGAGGCACGGACAGTCGGCAAAACCCTCGTCCAAGCCTTTGACGGCTTTACCCATGTCGTGACCCCATCCGGCTCCTGCGCCGGCATGATCCGCCACTACTACCCCGAGCTGTTCGCGGGAACTCCCGATCACGAGGCCGCAACTGCACTCGCAGCCAAGACCTACGAGTTCACCGAGTTTGTCACCCACGTCCTAGGCGACCCGGACTTCGGCGCCATCTTCCCACACCGGGCCGTATACCACACCGGATGCCACGGTGCGCGGCTTCTCGGCCTTCGCGATGAGCCTTTAGAGCTGCTAGCCAAAGTGAAGGAGCTCGATCTCGTCCCGCTCCCCTTTGCACAAGACTGCTGCGGCTTCGGTGGCACGTTCGCCGTCAAGTTCGCCAACCTCTCCGTGGCCATGGCTACCGAGAAGGCGCGCAACGTCACCGAAACTGGTGCCAACGTCCTCGTAGGCACCGACGTCGGCTGCCTCATGAACATTGGCGGAGTCCTGAGGCGACAGGACAGCCCCATCCGCGTCCTTCATCTCGCCGAACTGCTCCACGAAGGGACACGCCGATGAGCAGCGCATCCAATGGCCACATGACCGACCGGGTGGATGTGGCGCTCGCGGACGTTGCCCTCGGCGGTGCGGTCAAGTTCACCACTGATCGCTTGCGCGGCCGTAAGGCTGAAGCATCGGAGGCTCTTGGCGACTGGCAAGAGTGGCGCGAGGCGGGTCGATCCATCCGTGCCCATACAGTCGCTAACCTTGACTACTACGTAGACCAGTTCACGACCAACGCTACCGCCGCAGGCTCAACCGTCCACTTCGCGTCTGATGGCGTCGAAGCGGTGGCCGCTATCCGGCAGATTGTCCGCGAGAAGGCTGCCAAGCTGGTCATCAAATCGAAGTCGATGGTCACCGAGGAGATCCACCTCAACGCCGCGTTCGAAGCTGACGGGCTGGAGTGCGTCGAGACCGATCTTGGCGAGTACATTCTGCAGCTAGCCAAAGAGCCGCCGTCGCACATCATCGTGCCCTGTATCCACAAGCGCCGGTCAGAGATCGCGGCCCTCTTCAGCGCCGAAGCTGGTCGCGAGATCGCTCAGGACACCGTCTCCCTCACCGCCTTTGCTCGCCAAAAGCTACGTGAGACCTTCATCGCCGCCGATATAGGGATCACGGGCTGTAACTTCGCCCTCGCCGACACTGGTTCGATCGTGCTGTTCTCGAACGAAGGTAACGGCCGGATGACGACCACCCTGCCCAAGACGCACGTCGTCGTAATGGGCATGGAGCGCCTTCTGCCCACGTTCGAAGACCTCGACATCTTTGCGAAGCTGCTGCCGAGGAGTGCCACCGGGCAGAAGATCACGTCCTATATGACCGTACTCACAGGGCCGCGGCGTGACTGCGAAGTCGATGGCCCAGACGATGTCCACATCGTGATCCTAGACAACGGCCGCTCGAACCAGCTCGGCGATCCCGAGTTCCAGGAGATACTCAACTGTATCCGCTGCGGAGCGTGCCTCAACGTGTGCCCGGTGTACCGTCACGTCGGCGGACACGCGTACGGCAACGTTTACCCTGGCCCCATCGGCGCGGTGCTTGCGCCGCTGCTGCGACCGGATGACCCAGCCGCCGCCGAGTTGCCGTACGCGTCCAGCCTGTGCGGTGCGTGCGCTGAAGCGTGCCCGGTCAAGATACCGCTGCACGATATGCTGGTGCGTTTGCGGGCGCGGAACGTGGCGCGCGGCAACGGCAAGCCCGAGGAGCAGATCGCCTTCACGGGGTTCGCCAAGCTGTTTGGGAGCGCGTCGCTGTACGGCCCGATGATGCAACTCGCGCGATTGGGTCAGAAGCTGACAGTTGGAAATGGTCGCAGGCCGCAATGGTTCATGAACCTGTTCGGGCCAGCGGGCGCGTGGGCGAAGGGGCGCGACCTGCCGACGTCGCAGGGAGCGTCTTTCCGCGAACGCTGGGCAAAGCGCGGAGGTCACCGCAATGGCAAGTAAGGCCGAGTTCCTAGCCAACATTACGAGGCGCCTTGGCCGCTCTGGACCCGCGTCAGTACCCAATCGAGGCTCGATCAATGCTGGGCCTGCGGAGCACGATATGTCCGCTGGCGATCTTGCTGCGCGGTTCGCTGAGGAAGCGGAACGGGTGGGGAGTAAAGTCGTCATGTGCGACAGCCTGGACGCAGTCCACGATGCGTTGACCGCGATCATCGGTACCCTACCGCCGGACCGTGTCGCAAGCTGTTCGCCATCGGTGCTGGATGGATGGGGACTCGATAGAGTTGACGGTTCGATCGAGTGGCTAACTGCGGCAAGCGAAGCGTTCCGCGAGCGAATGCCTGCCAGTGAGGTGGGTGTCACGGGAGCCGACGTCGCCATCGCTGATACGGGCACTCTGGTTCTTACCGCAGACGCAGACCGGCCGCGTTCGCTGAGCCTCTTGCCGCGCGTGCACGTCGCGCTGATACGGGAAGAGCAGATCGTCGCCCATATGGCTGAAGCGATACAGCGGGTTCGTGTTAATGGATCATTGCCGTCCGCTGTGCAGTTCATGACCGGGCCAAGCCGGTCGGCGGACATCGAGAACGATCTTAGCATCGGCGTGCACGGACCCGCCGAAGTCCATATTCTCGTGCTTCGTTCGTAACGGGGGACGTCAGATTGGCCGAAATCGTTGACGGTGAAATCCACGCTCCCAACACTCGCCCCGCACCGGTATTAGGGCCCTTCGAGGCCGCCAAAACAGCCGTCGACGCGCTTCTAGCGCTGGTGTATCCGCCGCGATGCGTGCTCTGCGGTGGATACACCCACGACCACCTCTGCGCAGACTGCGCCGGAGATCTGCTGATACCGCTCCCCGAGCCCATCTGCGAGATTTGCGGGCATCCTCGCAAGGGGAACCCCTGCCTCGGATGCAAGACCGATCCGCCGCAGTTCGACGCGGCACGAGCGGCGTCGCTATACGCCGGTGATGTCAAGGACATCATCCACGGGTTCAAGTACCACGATCGCCCGCAACTTGCCGCTCCACTGGGAAAGCTCCTCGCTGCCCAGTGCGAGGAATTCCGCTATAGCTTGGGGAACCTTGAGTTCGACATCGTGACCGCTGTCCCGATGCACCCTTTGCGCAAGAGGCGGCGCGGCTTCAACCAGTCCGAACGCCTCGCCCGAGTTGTCGCAGCCGAATTCCTAGCACCCTATGACCCGTCTCTCCTAGTCCGCGCTCACTTCACCCGCCCGCAAGTAGGACTCAAGCACGATGCCCGCATCACCAACATGCGCCATGCGTTCAGCATTGGGAAAGTGGACGTTGTCGGGAAAACCATCCTAGTCATCGACGACGTCTCCACAACCGGCGCAACCCTCCGAGGCTGCGCGAGCGTGCTGAAAGCAGCGGGGGCGAAGTCGGTGTACGGTCTGACGCTGGCGGCGGGGTAGGAGAAACGAGTAGCTGCGGGCTCAAGTACTTACGACTAGATAGAAGCTTGACACGATGGATAGGCAGATCGCAAGGACATATGCAAACTCTCCGGCTACCGATTTCGGTGGTGCCATAGAGCGATGCTTAAGGGTAACCACCGACCAACCTCCCATTAGTGCGCCCATAGATCCAACCGAAAGGATTGCGGATTTCATCAGTTAGATATTGCTTACTGGCTGAAATTGTGGTGTCCCTGACAGTCCCACCGCGTCATGGAAAGAAAAGAGAGCATTTACAAACCATAGAATGACGCCGCTAAGAATGGCGCATGCGCTTGGCTTGGGGATCTTGTAGGAGTGCATTGGTGCCTCGTATGCGCAAATATACTGTAGATTACATCGCAGGTCAGCAGATATTTGCGTTGTACTTCCAAATTCTGAGAACGTGAGAATTATCATGAAGAGGTTCACTATGTGTGGTCATCTCACGGCGATGCTGCCGCTGGCATGCGCATTAATTGTCGGGATCGTTCCTGCGCAGTTCAATTACAACCCCGAAATAGGAGCATATACCGGTTTCGGACAAGTGTTTCACGGCGGAGCCATAATGGTGCCGTGGTCCACTCCGATTTGTGCGGTAGCGGGGATCATTGCCGTGTATTCGTCGTTCAAAACGCGGTCGAAATTAACTCTTTTGGAAGCCATTTGGACGATTTCTGCAGCTATCGGATTCTATATTCAATATGCTTTATACTTACACTTCTCCTAGGTGCGAGGTGGATCGTTAAAAAAGTACAAAATTGTCCACTAATCCGTTAGGAAACCTGGAAAGGTTGGTATATACCTCCACAGCACGCCGTTACTAGGTCCTTAGCAACAAGGGTCTCTACAAGCAGTATGGTATTTGATTCAGGCATAGACAAGGGCCGTACGCGTGTCGACGTTTGCGGATTAACACCGCAGAGATCGTAGCGCGTAAAGGGTCCAGGCTCAGCCTGGTTGGAGAGGAGCGTTTCCCATGGTTTCCAGAATCGTCGTCCGGTCCGTCGTCGCCGCGCTCGTTGGAGCCGCGCTTATCGTGCCCGCTACAGCTCAGGCTAACGGGCGGCACCGCCATCACCATTATCGCCATCACCGACAAATGCACATGACTATGGGCACGTCGATGATGCAGACAAATACGTTTGGGCAGTTTCCGAACGTTGTCTTCTTCACCCAAGGCGGCCACACCTACGCTACCAACATAGAGGACAACTTCACATATCTCGTTCGCTAGAGGCTGAGAATGCTCGCCCCGCCTGTGACGATGATCACGGCGGGGCGTTGTGCTGTTTAGCGCAAACCTTTCCGGACGTCGCGGGGTGAAACGCCGAATCGCGCCTTGAACTGTTTCGAGAAGTGGAACGGGTCTTCGTAGCCAACTGCCGTCGCGACTTCGGCGACGGATCGGTTGCCGTCGCCGAGGAGGTTCGATGCCGTATGGAGGCGAAGCTCGATGAGGTAGTCGATGGGCGGTTGCCCGAAGTGCGATTTGAACAATGAGCTGAAGTGAGATGGCGACAGCGAGACGCGTTGTGCCAAGGTAGCTAGCGTGTGCGAGTCGCTAATGTTCTCGCCGATGAAGTTGCGCACCGCCAGCAACTCGTCGGGCACCGCTGCTTTGTCGCCTGCTACCTGACGGGCCATGTCGACAAGCAGACTGTGGAGCGCGTTCACGACGATCTCCTCGCTTGGTGTGGCGTGCGACGTGAGCTCGCTGTAAATCTCAGACAGGTAGTGGTCGAAGACTGACCGGTTCTTGAGCCGGAACGGACGGTTCTGAGGGGTGCCGCTACTGATTACCGTCGCATCCACCCTTTTTCCCGAACAGTGGATCCACGAATGAGTCCATTTTCCGTCGGGATAGCCGTAAACCTGTTCGCGCCCTGGTTCCCAGATCATTACCGAATCTGGGTCGACGTTTGTTGGTATACCGTCCACCTTGATCGTCACCGGAGAGATGAACATCATGACGAGGTAATCGCCGCTTCCAATGGGTCTGTCAATCAAGGCAGGAGGCATTTCCTCCATGATGCCGATTCCACGCACGGAGATGTTCTTGGTGTGCAGGGGTATGGGTTTAAAGAAGCGACAGATAGGTTTCATGGGCTGATCGTAAGATACTCCATATTTGCAATAGAATGCTCCATTGTCCGCAAGTATTCCTTCGTGGTAATCTCGTGACATTCCACCAGCGTGACGCTTATATGTTATAACGTCTTGGGATTTGTTTCCCAAGTATGCCAAATTGAGAGAAGCGCGTTGTGTCGCTTGAGTTTGACCTCGTGGTCCAGATTGCGCCCTCGGTTTATGGTGTTCTAATGATCTCGAACAGTATCATGCGACTTACCTATGACCCGCTATGGGGATGGTAGCTGATCGCGAATATAA
>DASXUY010000008.1:0-16863 GCA_036504535.1 Capsulimonadaceae bacterium | reverse complement strand
CTGTGGTCGCCCAGCACTCCATTGATGACACCCTCCATTAAAACAACAATGTCACCAGATTCGACACGCCAGGCCAAAATGAATCCTTTTTGAAGAAACAATCTTCAATTTTTTATGACACATCGTAAGCCACGAGTGGGGGCTCTGTTGTCCGACCACCGCTTGGCAAGCCACGTACTCTACCGGGTCCGTTTTGCATGCAAAATCGGCGACGCGATTCGCTTTTTTGCATGCAAAATACCCCCGCTCGCTTTGAGCTCGCCGCCCCAGGCGAGCTGGGGTTATGATGTCCGACCACCCCTTGGCGTGCCGGGTTCGTCGTCGTGCCCATTGACCATCTTCGGCCACGTGTGCAGGAGCGGCGGCGGCCTGGGTGGGCGTCGCTGGGCTATGAGGCGCGGGTGCGCGTTGTCAAGGTGCAGGCGAGAAGGCTTTGTAGTTATATTGTATCACGAAGCCGCACGAGATGCAACATTGAAGCGAACAAATATTCGGTAATTTTTCGTCGAGCACGTACAGCGCCGGATAAACCAAGTTCGTGTTGCCCACCCACGTCGCGGTCCATGTGCCGCTCGCAGTCGACGTCGCCGCCTGCGCGTTGTCGGCGCTCTGCGGACCCGCTACCCCGGCGGCGGCTGAGATCGATGTGCGGCGGTTGGTGCCGCTGGCACGAGATCACTAAGTTTTTAGTGCGGCGATTGTTTCGCTATCGCAATCTTATCCCTCAATCGCGTTGCGTAACGAATAGCTGCGGAACGAAATGCATCACGCGGATCCGATTTGGCAATGAACTGCTCATACGCATCCAGAGCACGAGTGGCAAGTTCCACATTATCCGGATGTCTCGTGAATTGCTGATGGAAAAAGCGCGCAAACATAGCATGTCCAGGCGCAGATTCCGGCTGCAGGCGCATAAACCTATCAAGAAGCACCTTCGTTTCTTCAATATTCCCATTTGGCGCACTACTCGCATATTGGTCCATGAGCAGTGAACACTGGACCTCTATTACTTCTGGGTCGTCAGGGCGAATGGACAATAATCTCCGGCCTCCATCAATCATAGCGTCAGATGGTGACTGTGTCATCTGAAATAAGAACTTCACACGGGCGCAAGAGTAAGTATCCGGTAAGTTTCCGAACAATATGGCTGGCAACACGTCGTTCAATATTTGGCGCCGCTGGCTGCTTGTTTTTGACGGACCGAGGCTACCATATGCGCAATAAGCCCATGAGAAAATTGCATTAGTGTCTTTGGGGTTGTGCAATGCCGTCTTATGGTAATGTAACGCCAGTGTGTCGTACGATTCGCCTGCTTGGAGTTGATGAGCGATATCTCTAGCAAGGGCCACAAACGGAGCGTCATCGTGCCATGCGGACTTAATCCACAAAAACTGATTCCTAACATCCAAGTCCGTTCTTGGAAACCAAATTTCCACTGAACGACTCGCAGATGGGCCCGCGCCAGAGCAATGCGGATACGCCATACATAATATCACGGCAGGGGCTAGAAATAGGATCGCCCCGGCAAAAAGTCGCTTATCGTTTGACCTCATCGCGGTTGCCTCCAATATTTTATGAAGTGGCCGACCACTTTGCCACTCGACACATTATTGACTTTACCAATTGACACAATTCGAGAGTCAACGAAGCCAAGCTTGTTCCACATAAAATGGTAATACCACTCAAGGTCGTACATGCAGGTCACGGTTACTGAATCAAGCAGCCAGTCAGCCTCAGTTCCATCATCGCCGACCTTAACACCATCCTTAAAATGGTCAGAAGTGAAGTCAAAGGTATCGTTGGTCCAACCGTCGCCAATTGAACTGACGCCCAACCCTACGGTGGCGAAGAAAATCCCGAACGGCGTTTCCCAATCCGCCGCACTCAATACGGCTAGTCCCGTTACAACGGGTGTTTTCAAATCAGCCCATGTGGTCAGGTGATAGCCGTACCTGTACTCTAGGCTGTGACCTGGTCCGACGGGCTCCGCGCTAATAATCTCAACTGTCGCGGGCACTTCAGTGTAAGGTGGAGTGGGACCGTTGGCACGTCCCCCGTTCTCATCATAACAATGAAGCGACATTCCATAGCTACCCCTTGCGCTTGCTGCAGGTTTCTCTGGATTTGGAACCCACGACGGAGTCCAGTCGCCAGCTCCGTCATGCAGGTCCACGGATACGCAGTCACCTTTGTAAGCGTCGTTAGACCACCAGTTTGAAATAGTAAATCCGTGCCAGTCAAATGTTGGTCGGATGTATTGTTGATCATATGGTAAAAGTGTGCGGGCCTCAGCGCTCGCATCGCTTGGAAATACATCCTCTTGTTTTTCGTTATGGAGCGATTCCGTCCAATTCGCAACGAGACCTGATTTGTGCCATAGCCCGGCGGGCGCAGCCACGTATCTAATTGTCTCAGTGGACGATGAACTTGTGGGTGCAAAGCCATAATCCCCGGACTTATAACCTGGCTTGATTTGAGGTTGAGGCCCCTGCGTAGATATGAAATTTCCATATTCGTCCATCCCATAGTCTCCACGGCTATTGCGCTTGCTTACATCAATGCACCTGGCTATGTAACCAACTGAATTCCCATCCAAATCAGTCGCCAGGATGTCAACACTTCGAATATCCTCGACAAGCTGTACAGTATTGCCCAAATACATTGGGGAATTTAGAGGTCTACTGTCGCCAGAGGAAGCAAAAGCAGTCCGAAGTGTTGGAGACACATAATGGAAGTACCCTGCAGATCCGTCAAAGGACTTGATATGGCAACCCTTTGAATGTCCGTACACTGCATATGCTCCTAAATTGAACACTTCGCCCCGCTCTTCTTCGTATGGATCACCCAGTCCATTATCCGCGATGCCAAGAGCGGAAAAAGGAGTGAATTCATTCCAAACTTCAATCCACCATTCTGCCGTACTGGCTACATTGAACTTGGGCGAATAAGGGGGGTCAAGTAGCCATTTCGGGTCATTTTTAAAGGGACTAGGCTGGCCGGGAACCCAGCCAACCATCTCCATGCTAGTATGGCCGTTCGGAATCCAAACCCACCATTCATCGGTGTCCAACTTCCCAGCAACCGTGTGTTCCAAATTCATCGTCCAATTGAGGTATCCGTGGTCGGCACTCGTTATGCCATCTGCCGTCAGGATGTAGTCCGCATTCGGGTTACCGTATTGCTCCCAATGTCCCGCCCGCGAGCTCCCGGTCGCGGCGACGAGCACGCCGCCCAGCAGCGCGGCTCCAACCGCCAGCCCTACCGCTGCCGATGCCAGCCGCCGCACCGCTACCTTCATTGTTCCCGTTACGCTCATCGTTTTCATTCCCAAACCAGCACAAATTGCCGTAGCTCCTACCGTTTTCGTTACGTTCGTCGTGTTCATGTCCCTACTCCTGGCTCCATAGGCCGTACTTCGCAAACGCGTCGCTGATGCTGCCGCTGGCCGTGGCGCTCGTGCCGGTGAGCGCGCCTGCGGTCAGGCCCGCTGAGGCAGTCAGGTCCAGCGGCGGGGGGGTGAAGACGATGGAGCAGAGTTTCGGGTCGGTGAAGTGGGCCGTGAAGTACGACGGCAGGTAGACGTGGACGATATGCGTTGTGTTGTTGATCGCCTCCGTCATGCCGGTCGCGACGCTGTTGGCGTCGTGCGTGATAGTCCGCTTGTCGGTGACGCGGTCGTAGGTGAATGCGATATGGCCAGTTTCGGTGGTGTCGATGGTCGCCGTCAATGTTGGCGCGCCGTCCATCGGCTCGACGCTGCCTGGGTCCTGCGCCGCGAGTAGCGTCGTGGTGCCGGTGGTGACCAGCGCTGAGTAGCCGGTGCCGTTCATCGAGACGCTGGCGTTCTTCGATTTGATCTCGTCGAGCACGTACAGGCCCGGATACACCAAGTTCGTGTTGCCCACCCACGTCGCGGTCCATGTGCCGGTCGCAGTGGACGTCGCCGCCTGCGCGTTGTCGGCACCAATCAAAAGGTATTCAATGATCGATTCGAGACACTATTTTTATGTTAGCCCACTCCGCAGCAGTTACTTCACGCTGATCAAACGTTGCAAATAGCACGTATCTCTTTCCATCTTGAGTTGCGTGACTTTGGTACATAAGCGCAGTATCTCTGCGATTCCTAATGTCACGCAATCTAGCACGGGAATAATGCTGATTGCATGTATATTGTCTTTTTGAAGCCGGATCAATGAAGTAAGCCATATTAAGATGATAGTCGGTGAGACTAGATTGCAGTAATTCACCCGACTCAAGTGATGGAAGCGTGTCATTATGCGTGCTGGCATAGTCGGACATGAAGTACGCAATAGCCTCCATGTTTGCGCGGGTCAACAGCCTCGGATTGGCAACTTTGGGTGGAATTGAAAATATAACAACTAGTAAAACAGTGATCACGAAAGCTGCTGTTGACAAATACAGCATACTCTTCTTGTTCATGGCCAAACACTCCATGGCCATCCGCTGCTCGGTGTCGAGCCATGTCCATATGTTGACTTGGCTCGCCACGAAATATAGATGTCATAGTCCTTCGAATTACCGCCCATTAACTTGTTTCCCAACCAAACAAGCACCCTCGCATCATATCTAGCGCTTGGCTTTATGAATTTGTAATAGGTGAAGGCCAGGTCGTAATCAACGCTATGATCAGATCTACGTGATATTGTGCCAGCAATCTCGAAGCTCGTAGCTGTATGGAGTAAAGTGTATCCCGTCAAGTCCCAGAATCTGCCGTCACGACCTGGATTCATGTCCGCATCAATAATGACGTCAACGTGTTTGGATGTCCCAGCACGAAGGTCCTTAGCTTGTCGCAATAATTCACCGTCCGCTATGTGTGAAAGCGCCTTGTTAGCCATCATGTAGCTTCCCCATGATTCCTCCACGGTTTGTGGCAAACCACCCCCATGGCCCCACCAATTCAGGATTGCCTATCCAACATCGTCTGTCAGTGGCCATGCCTTTACTGCTTCAAAGAATGTTGGCGGGTTTTCCGCTGCTGACCTCGCCTGCACCTCGCCCTCCTCCACCGGCGGCGATTCCGGGTCGTCGCCGCCGATGCAGCCGGTGCCGCTGACTTCTAGCAGCGAGGCGCCGGTACGGCTGTCGTGGATGGTGGCGGTGCATTTTACCTTGAGGATGTAGTAGCCGGGTTCCATGAACCAGCACCAGAACCGAGTCGACGGGATCGTGCGGAAGTATTGCAGGCCGTAGTTCGCGGCTTCCGTGGACGCGGTACCTTCCCCGAGAGATTGCCAGACTTTCACCGTTGACCAGTTGTAGGTGACATAGGTCGGCCCGGTGCCGTCGCTGTCGATGCCCGCAGGCTCGATTGTGGCGGCAACGTCGCCGCCGATGATATCCTCGACGTACGCGGGGTTGGGGTCCCAGCCGGATGTAACGTTCTTGACCGTCACTTTGGCGCCCGCGATCACAAGGATCTTGACCCCGGCGCTGTCCACGCTGACGCCTTGCTCGTAGTTTGCCGTAGCGGTCAGCGTGTGCTTGCCCGGTGTCGCGGTCCAGGTCGCCGTCGCAGTGTTGGTGCGGTTGTTCGGGTCCACGGTCAGCGTTCCGCCCGCCTTCGTGGGCGCAAAGTCGTGGGCACAGAGGCACCGAAAGCTAGAGTTACTCTTATGAGCCTACGAAGACATAGAGCCGATTAGCTCGAATAGCTTTGTACCATCAACATCGCCAAGCGTTTCGATTAGGTCCAATCGATTTACTACGTCTATCGGCTGTGATCTCTTATTGGGCCTCAAAACCATACGCGGCATGGGATTTTGCTTCAGATAAACCCAGTCTATTATCCGTAACGCTACTTGGGCCGAACTATGTGGCCAGCTACGTTCAATTTCCGAGCGAACTTGAGTAAAAACGTGGTGTTGGTCAGCAACAATTATATGGTCTGAATCAGATGGCAGCTTACAGGTCGATAGATCTACACCATCAAAATCCACGCTTCGCAAGGTTGATTTGGAAAAGTCCACGGATTTCAATATAAGCCTGTCTACACTTGCAGATCGACGCATTAGCGTGGTCCAAATTGATCTTCCAAACTGCACGCTAGTAGCACCAAATCTAACTCCATCTACGGTACCAATAAAGCAGCAATTCTCGAATGAACTCCCATTAAAATTTATATCCTTGAGGTTGCAACTGTCAAACGAAACAAAGTTGTATTTTGCTTCATTATGTGCGCTTCCGGTTAAGTCAGTTCGCTGAAAAAGACATTCTCGAAAGTGTGTGGCAACATTTCTATGCGGATTTCCAATCGACGAATCACTCAAATCGCATTCGATGAAATCAACCTTGTCATATTCGCACCCCCACGCCTTTGCACTATGCCAATTCGCGCCAATTAAGCGAACGTTTTTGAAGCGTGCTCTAGTAAACCAAACGTAATGTGCATCAGAAAATGATAAATCCGCATTTATTATTTGAATCTCATTAAAACTTGGCGGGAGATGACCAGCGGACGAGTGCGACTGTCGAGTTTCCCCTTCGCCTGACCAATCAGCGTGTTGAAGAGGGATTCCTCTCAGATCGATGCGGCCGTCAAACTCTGGCCACGGCACTTGATGTGCCAATGGCTGCCTACTGCGGATTGCACGTAGTACGGCCCTTAGAATTGGCGAGCCATTTGTGCCAGTCCATCGTTTCCTCAGTCGATCATTATCTTCCAATGCGTTCAATCCCAGAATAATCCGGTTCCTTCCCCAGGACCTCCATTTTACCTAATCACATGTGCGGACCAAGCCTTCCGAGTTGTGACATCCCACCAACCCCGGAGTACCTTACAGGTCACATCCGGCCCAAAACTGCCCCGAGGTGTAGTTTTTAAAAGCAACGACAAAAAATTGGTACTAGTTACCATTTCCTTAAACACCGTATCGATCTGTGTGCCGAAATGCATGTTGAATGTTTCTGGCCTTGCTACCACACCGCTTATTTGTCGATCCGACAAATAAGCTTGATCTACTGCCTTTTTCATTACGTACATTAAAACAGGAGTCACAAGCTTTCGGACTATGCTAGCCGAATGTTCTGTAGCTGCCTCAGCCATCTTCGCGCCCAAAGGCGTCGCCAAAGCCGCCTTGCCAATGCTTTGGATGGCCTTACCGCTCACATATGTTACAAGAGCCGCTCCCGCACCGACAACCTCGCTCCTCAGAAATATCTAGCTCGCGCCACTCCAAAATCCAGTGGGTCAGAGACCCTATCCTCAATAACTACCCGCGTACTCTAGTTCGTAGCGGCTTCATCGGGTAGCAATAGTACGGCTAAGTCAGCTTCTTCGAATCCCCTGCGCTAGCGCAAATCACACACGCCAGCGTCTATAATGACGCTAGGAGACCCTTGGCTTATGACATCGGAGGATGGGTTTGGGATTGTGGCGATTGTTGGGGTTGGGCTGATCGGCGGATCGCTCGGAATGGCCCTGCGGCGCGATGGCAATGCGTCGCGCGTGATCGGTGTGGGGCGCGACGCGGGGCGGCTCGAGAAGGCGCTACGCTACGAAGCGATCGATGAGTATTCGACTGAGCTCCAGGATACGTGCAAGCTCGCTGATTTGATCGTCCTATGCACCCCTGTTCAGCGCATCATCGCCGACTTGCCGAGCATTCTGGCGGTCGCAAAGCCCACGGCTGTGGTTACGGACGTGGGATCGATCAAGGGTGAGATAGTCGCCGCAGCCGATGGCGACCCGCGCTTTATTGGCAGCCACCCCATGGCGGGTTCCGAGGCCGCTGGTGTGGAAGCGTCGCGCCCGACGCTGTTTCAAGACGCCACTTGGGCAGTGACGCCGGTTGCGAGCACATCGCCACACGCCACATCTATCGCCCAGCGCCTCGGGAAGAGCTTGGGATCGTCGGTGCATACCCTTTCCCCGGAGGCTCACGACGCCGCTGTGGCCATAACGAGCCACCTGCCGCATGTGCTGGCGACATCGCTGATGACGGTCGCGGCGAATGCTGCGGCACATAGCCCAGTACTGCCAGCGCTATCGGCGGGAAGCTTTGCGGATGCGACGCGCGTGGCGGCATCGTCGCCGGACATCTGGCGGGATGTTTGCCTCACCAACCGAAACGCGGTACTCGCGGCCATCGATGCGCTACAGACGAAGCTTGCCGAGGCGCGGGGGCTGGTGGACGGGGCGGACAGCGAGGCGCTCCACGAGTTCTTCGCCACCGGCGCGGCGGCTCGCGGACACTGGCGACGCGGCGGGTAGGAGACGAGCGTTGTGCTATTAAGGGTTCGGCAGGCCCGCAGAGCGACGGCTAGACCGCCTTCAGGTCCATGCCATACCACGGCCCTGTGACGAGGTCGCTGTTGAGAAGCTCGCGGTCTTCATCGTCGGCGATTGCTTCGCCGAACGCTCCGGCGAGCTGGTAGTGCTTGGCGAAGAGCTCCACATTACCCGCAGCAGCGTAGGCGCGCGCCATTGCCTCGTGGGCGTATGCGATGTCGAAATCCCCTATGCCATTTCCCTCGCAGATAGCCAGGCAGCGCTGCGCGTGCGCTAACGCGCCTTCAGGGCGAGGAAGGATAGCGTACACGCGCGAGATCTGCCATTCTCCGCGAGCCATGTGGTATGGCTGATGGCTTTCGACTTGCGACCAGTGGTAGCGGGA
Organism: Capsulimonadaceae bacterium; assembly: GCA_036504535.1. Lineage (GTDB taxonomy): Bacteria > Armatimonadota > Armatimonadia > Armatimonadales > Capsulimonadaceae > JARLGU01. The sequence goes on along the minus strand of DASXUY010000008.1, from coordinate 8,227 downwards.
CGCGTGCGCGGCGTGGATCATCGTGTCGGTTTCGTCGACGGTGCGATCCGGCTTATCGATATAGGTCCAGGTCATGTTGAACAACGAGGCAGCGAGCGCCTTGTGTATATCGCTTGTTATTTCAGGTGCAGGATGCATATCGACCTCATTCGGCGTCAAAACTCGACGTAGATCACGCCGACATTTGCATCTTACCGTGATGGGCCTGGAATAGTCACGAAATTGTTACGGGAGTTCGTGGTAGAGGAGACTTGGCGGCGCGTTTGCCACACGCCCGCCCGGACTTCCTGCTCGTCGAACGTTCTTATCTTCCCAGGCAGCGATTCCGCTTTGTGTCGTTACTCACGGCCACCTACACAAAGAAACAAGCCCACCGACTGGTGGGCTCAGAAGAGTTTGATCGACAAGGCGGCGTAGCCTCGTTACGAGATGCTGATCTTCATGAAGTCTTTGGCGTCTTCGAACTTCTTCAGCGTGTCCTGCTCCACCGCTTCCCAAACTTGGGGCGAGAAGTTGAGCCACTTTTCCACTTCGGGGTCGAGGGCGGGCACGCCGGGGTCGCCACCATCGCCTAAGCGTAGTTTGCGAGCCATGCGGTCGGCAGCGTGGACAATCGCGACGATCTCGAAGTAGTCTTTGGCGAATGCTGGTTGATGGTGCAGGGAAATCATCGCCATCAGGGTTGGCGGGAGGTTCCACTTTTCGGCGACTCGCTTGCCGACAAGAACGTGACCGATCCCGAGGGCCGTCTTTTCCGCATCCCAAATGCTGATATTGGCTGCGCGGGCCAGCTTGATGGAAATCGCGTACTGATCAGGGAAGTATTGATCCAGGAACAGCTTGCCCAGGTCGTGGAGCAGGCCACCGACGAAAACCTCTTCGGTTACTTTGGCGTTCAGGTTGCGGCGGCGGGCGATAATCCATGCGCCAACAGCAACGGCAACTGAGTGCGCCCAAAACTGATCGCGATCAAGCGCCGATGGGCCACGCTGATCGAAGGCCTTCGCGACACCGAGCGACGTCGCCAGGTTTCGTATTGTGTTAAAGCCAAGGATGACAATCGCGTGGGTAATCGTAGCGATACGTCGCGGGAAGCCATAATAGCTGGAGTTGACCAGACGCAGAATCTTACCCGAGAGAGCCTGGTCGCTAGAGATGAGTCGATTAAGGTCGGCGGCGGATGTGGACGGGTCGTTAATTGTCTGCATCACGCGAACGACGACGGCTGGAAGAGGCGGGAGATCTTGCAGTTCACACTCGATAATGTGGAGCAGCCGCTCTTGTTTGATTTTTGTTTCGATTGCTGTCGCCAATGGATTGCTCCGTCCCGGGGTTCCGGTAAATAATAGCTTGCTTTATTATTGGTAGCTTCGGGTCGAATCTTTAGGCGGTTCCACCACTTACTGCGAACGAAACGCAAGAAAAAACCCAGCAAGATTACGAGGGTCAAGGGTGCCTTCGTAGTACTCCATTATACCAGCAATACCAGGCAGGCATGAGGACATCAATTTGACCGGTATCCAGCCCCGAAAGCAACCAAGGCAAGAGCGCTAATTCGTTTTACTAGCAATCCTCGCCAATTATCGTCAGAGTTGCTAGCTCAGGATATAATAATGATGTATGTTTACGATCAAGGATGTTGCCCGCCGCAGCGGGGTTTCGACGGCAACCGTTTCCTATGTACTTAATAACGGTCCACGTGTTGTGCGCCCGCACACACGCGAGAGGGTGCTGAACGCGGTCAAAGAGCTGAACTATCGACCCAGTGCCGTCGCGCGCGGATTGAACAGCAAGCGAATGGACACCATTGGCGTGGTCATGTTGGACACCGTCAAGTCGCCGCTCGATCACCTCTATTATCGCACGACAATCAACGGTATTGTCGACGCTCTGAGCCCCCGCAAGAAGAGCGTCACGCTTTTCAACGGCAACTTGTGGCGCGACGAGCAGCAGACTATCCCCACATTCTGCGACGGTCGCTGCGACGGTTTGATCGTGTTTCTCGCTAACGAATCCAGCGACTTACTTCCGGCTCTGAAAAGCCAGCCGATACCATTCGTTGTCGTCGGCGAATGCGGGACTGACCCGACGGTCTCGAACATCGATATCGACAACGTCAAAGCCGCCCGACTTGTCGTCGACCACCTGATCGCATGCGGCCATCGCCGTATTGCGTTCTTCATGGGAGACGACGATCTGATGAGCTCCAGCGAGCGCTACCGAGGCTATAGGGATGCGTTAGCGGCTGCGGGCCTCGACTTTGACCCTGCGCTGGTGGTTCCCGGTCTCTACGACCAGCAATCCGGGTACGAACGCGCCGTCAACATTCTGCCGCAAATCGCGCCTGTGCCAACTGCCATCTTCGCGTGCAGCGACCTCATCGCACTGGGCGTGATCGATGCACTACGTGAACGCGGCATGGCGATTCCAGGCGACATGTCGCTCGCTGGCATTGACGGCCTCGCGACGCCTGCCTATCCCGCCTACACGCTAACAACCGTCGACCAACACCTCGCGGCACTTGGTGCGACGGCAGCGGAGATGGTGTCATCGCTCATTGAAGCTGACGAGCCTCAGGTTCTCAAAATCATCCAACCGTGCGAGTTGAAGATCGGCAACACGGTCGCGACGATCTAGCCCCGGTGTCGCTTTTTTGTTTTCCCGGGCATAGGCTGTACTCGCTGTCGAATATCCCGGTCACCCTTGCCAAAAAACCTGTCAAAATTGCCAGGGAACTGCCCTCCGACATCCAAAGTTGTGTCTCAGATCACAAACCGATGATGTAATCATGAAATTTTTCACTAAGTACGCCAATATGAGGATGGATGTAAGATAATATGATGCTAGGAAGCTGAAGTCAAATGACTTTAATGCCGACAATGTGAGATACCCGATCATCGAGGCATGTGTGCTCGCCTGGACATCCCTCAAGTTTATCGACAACTCGCTGTAGACACCAATGTTATTAAATCAGGTAGAGAGACGCGTCGAGTGCACTTTGACTGCTTGCTGCGTCCTGCCGGTAGCATGAACTAGGCTCGAATGAACCTATTCGAAAGGATACACTCGACATGAATTACGGCACTGCACGGCTAAAGAATGCCGCGCTCTTGCTCGGTTCGCTGGTACTAGGACTCGGTTCAGCCCACGCTGTCAAGGCTGAAGCACTCCAGGTACGGCTTGGGAGCACTCCAGTCGCTCTCTCGTCCAGCGTTACCCTCGTTGGTCGCGTCGCGCAGGCGTCAACCATCGACTTCTCGTTCACGCTCCCGCTACGCAATGAGGCTGATCTCGATCAGTTCATCGCGAAGGTCTCTAACCCGAAGGATCCGCTTTACGGTCACTACATTACACCCAGCGAATTCACGGATCGCTTCGGGCCAACCGAAGAGGACTACAACACGGTCAAGGCGTACGCCATCTCGCAAGGCTTTTCGATCAAGGCAGAGTATGCCGGTCGAACCATCCTTGACGTAACCGCCCCCGCATCCGTAGCGGAGTCCTCGTTTGGCGTCACGCTTTCGGAATACAAGACCGCTGGAGGCCGCGTCTTCCGCACCGCAAGCGCCGCTCCCGCAGTCTCCAGCAAGATCGCCCCCAAGCTCATTGGCGTGATTGGTCTCGACACGGCGCCACTCGCCGTGCCGCACAGCAAGGTCGCTCCAGGATGGGAGTCCATCGGGCTTCTGTCGCCGCGCGCCGGTGCCGGAGGTACGGGCCCAGGCTCATCGTTTGCACCAAAAGACATCGCCACTGCATACAACATTCCGTTTGCGAACTCGAACGGGACAGGTCAGTTGATTGCGTTGTTTGAGCTTGATGGATATGCCCTGAGCGACGTTAACGCATACGCAACGTTCTTTGGTCTGCCCGCGCCTAACATCGAGAACGTCCTTATCGACGGTGCCACAATCACCCCGAAGACGACAACGGGGCAGAACGAAGTGACGCTTGACCTGGAGCTAGCAATCGCGCTAGCGCCATCTGCCAAGATCCTCAACTACACCACCCTCAACAACACGAGCGGCATTCTACACGGCTACCAGGCTATCGCGACCGACAACCGTGCGAAAGCGGTAAGCACCTCGTGGGGCCTGGGCGAAAACGGGATCAACAACACATTCCAGGATAGCGAGAATGTCATCTTCAAGCAGATGGCGGCTCAAGGTCAGACAATGTTCGGACCCGCAGGCGATGCTGGCGCGTTTGATGACTACACTAACTTCCCATCCACCGCCATCGTGGACGATCCCGGCTCGCAGCCGTACGTTACATGCGTCGGTGGCACTCGGCTGGTGACGGTCTCTCCCGGCGGCGCTTACAAGTCGGAAACGACCTGGAACTCAGGCACATCTGCTGGCGGCGCTGGCGGCGGCGGCATCAGCTCGTATTGGCCGATCCCGTCATGGCAGTCGCCCGTCGTGACGAGCAACGCGGAAGCGTCGAAGACAAAGCGCAACGTTCCCGACGTCTGCCTTAACGCCGACACACTGTCGCCGTACGGCATCTTCGTGAATGGCACGTGGGTTGGCTTCGGCGGGACCAGCGCCACGACACCGCTCTGGGCAGCGTTCACGTCGATTGTCAACCAGAAGCGTGCTCTCACAAGCTCGCCCACTGTGGGCTATCTCAACCCGTCGATCTACTCGATCGCTATGACTCAGCGGTACGCTACCGACTTCCACGACATCGCGGACAACTCGAACAACCTCAAGTTCCACGCTGTCGCGGGGTATGACCTGGCGACTGGTTTGGGCAGCTTGAACGGTGCCAACATGATGACCGACCTGGCTGGAATTCCATTCAAGGCCGGTATCAACTTCTTCTCGCTGCCGTTCTCTTACAGCACATCGCTGGACACGATCTTCGGCTACTCTGGCGTGAAGCTTGCGGTCTGGAACCCGACCACATCGGCGTACGTTCTCACACCGACTGCCCCAGCAAACGCCACCATTCCTGGTGTCGGCTATTGGGTGCGCTTCCCGTCGGCGGTGAACGTTTCGATCGCTGGAACACCGGCGTCGACATCGTCGAACTTCAATATCGCGCTTAAGGCGGGATGGAACCAGATCGGCAACCCCTTCCAGGTGGCGATCCCGATCAACGGCCTGACAGTTACCGCCGGTGGCATCACCCAATCGGTGGCGAGCGGCGCCGCTTCGGTGGTGAGCCTCCCGCTGTACAAGTACAACGGCACCACCTACATCGGGGCGTCGACATCAGACAGCCTCACCCCGTTCGCCGGGTACTGGATATTCGCGTTCACAGCGTGCACGCTGACTGTCCCCCACCCGTAGCGGTTATCAACGATGCGCCCGGATGTCGCAACAGCGATGTCCGGGCGCTTTTTTGTTCGTTGTTTGCAGATGAATCGCCTAGATCAGCCGCACAAATATTTATCATGATTAATATGTGAAACCACAATGAATTCGGTAGGTGACCGGTGAAACATCCAATCACCGGAGGTGAACACTGCCATGTTCATTTGCTGCTTTCTGCTAGTGTGTGCGCTACTGATGTCTATCGCCAGCACCGATGCTGGCGCTGCTCCCGCAAATCCGTACTGGCCCATGGCCAACCGGAGCGTTGCGACGACCCTTTCGGTGCCTGACGACCAGCTGCTTGCGAAGGAGCCTGCGGGCCACGCGTTCTGGCTGGCGTGGGGTTACACCGCCTCGCAGAGCCGCGAATGCGGGAACGCGAAGCTGCTCGACAAGTGCGAACGGCTGTGGGACGGTATCGCGGCCAAGTACACATCGGGCGCACCGTTTCCTGACGGCGGGTTTTGGGGGCACCTTCAGCTTCTCGAATCGCTGCGCTTTCTGTCCACGGTAAAGGCGGTTGATCCGGCTCGACTGGCTGCTTGGAAGAGCGCCATGCACCCGGAGATCGAGAAGGAACTCGCCTCCTACGGGCACGTAAATAAGGATAACTGGGCGTCGGCCGCCGCGAAGCAGTACCCGAACGCCGACGCGCAATACGCGGCCGTAATGTATGCTGCGTACCTGGTTTACGGCGATGATCGCTACAAAGCAAGCGCATCGGAGTTCGTGCAGGCGATGGACAAGTTCCTCCGCCCGCCAGGCGCGTGGCTGTACTACCTCAGCAGCACGCCGATTCCGCTGTACCACGGCTTCGAGGTAACGTTTCTCGGTCGCTACTACCAGCTCAGCCACGATGAGTCCGCTGCCGACCAATTGCGCCGGACCGCCAAGTTCTACCCGTACACTTTTGCCCCCGAGAACACCGTCGAATACTCCAGCGCTCCGTGGTGGAAGCAGGGCTGGAACCCTGTGGGCGGGCCGTACCATGCAGTCGAGTTGGTGGCGTGGGTGAGCGGCGATCCCTACAACCGATGGTTTGCAGACCTGCGCGCCAAGCAGTTCGAGCCGTATTACTGGGTGGTCTATTACGGGGAAGCATGGGATGCGGCCCAGGCAAAACCGGTCGCGCCGCTACCGTTCCCGGATCGCTATGTCGTTGAAGACAAGAGCGTCGACGGCCTTCGGGGGCGATTCGGCGCGTTCTCGTGGGTCGGCGCGCGCGGCAAGAACACGATCAGCTTCGGCGGCGCGATGCTGGCCAACGCCGCCATGCCTCTCGGCTATGACGGTTACGTCCAATTCGCGCACCTCGGCATCCGCGTACCGGGTACCGACGGCAAGCCGTACTTCAACGCGATTCGGCTCATCGGCGACCCGGCAAGCATCCCTACCCCTGGTGCGCAGTCGCTGGACAAGGAAAGCGCCGCTCTCGCCGTCCGCTACACGCCTCGCTTGCAGGGCAAGCCTGACGCGAGCTACGACGACTGGACCGTCGACGAGATCTGGCAGTATATGCCTACCGCAGTAGTCGCCGCATTCGAGGCGACCGCGCTCAAAGACAACCCCGGCACGCTCCCCGAGGGCCTCGTCCGCCTCGGCCCAATCGCGCGCCCACACGCGCTGGACGGGAAATCGTTCAATATAGGCGGTCTCAACGGCAAGATCCTCGCATCGGACTTCGACGCCATCGCGATGGCCGACGGCGAGCCCGACGAACTGGCGCACGACGCGCGGGTAAACGTCTCGCTGAAGTTCTCGTCACCACTCGCCACCATCACGAAGGGCCAGCGCTTCGGATACATCATCGCGTTCACCCCATCGGCATCAACGGTAATCGAATCGTCGCGCGCTAAGGACGGCACCGTGAACGTCACGGTTGACGGTGTGAAGTATTCGGCGCGGTACGATGGAGGGAACAGAATGGTGCGGACAGTGCCGCGAAGTAAATAGCGGTGTGGGGCGGTAATGGGTGAGGGTGGAATCTGTGGAAAATTGCCCTGCGTAAACCCAGAGACAACTAAGGCTCACATCAGCGGCTGGTAATCCTTATGGACAAGGTTGCGCTTATCAAGCAGATTGAAGAGTCCTTTAAAGACGCCGTAAGGCCGCACGTGTTTGTGCGAAAGTCGTTTGCGCATCGGAGCGATTGGGAGGTGCAGTGGTTTTCCGATAAGCCTTTGCTAACGGTCGATCAGTACGGATATGTGGAAGCCCTCGAATGGCGTAGTGGCTGGCGCTACATGACGCCCGAAGCCTTCGTGTACCTGCTACCAAAGAACCTCGTACTATCTCTCGATTTTGCAGAGCCGGACATTCTCGAAGAACTCGTTCCCGTGCTGTCTCCGTCAAGCTTTGATCCATATTCAAAATGGCTCGAAGAAGTTGCTGGCAAACTCTCAGCCGACAACCTGTCCACGCTCATCGCATACTTCGACCTCGTGAATGCAGATTGTCCGTACGCTGTGGGCGTGGATATCGGATCCACAATCAGATATTGGCAGGAGGCATATTGTTCACGCTGCATCTCAGTGGATATCACTTAGCTGCCACGCGTTTCTGTTACAGTATGCCGATGCGTTCGTCGGCCGTAAGCGCCGCGCGACAAAATCGCTTACTGTCTGCGCTGCACCTGTCACGCGGCCAAAGCCGCTCCTGCGTCCCGGTAGGGACAATCATAAGCGGGGTAGCCCCTGAATTATTGAACCTCACTCGGAGCAAGCTCCGGGGACTCAACCCGATTCTTACCGAGCCGTCTGCAGCGAGACAAGGGTCCAGATACTGTGTTGTCAACCCCCTGCTAGAATTGATGACAGGGATTGAGTGGCACAGATTTATAGTCAGGGTTAAACGGCTGGCGGTGCTTAAGGACACCGTAGACAATTAGTAGCAGCTTCCGCATGACC
>DASXUY010000007.1:0-14712 GCA_036504535.1 Capsulimonadaceae bacterium | reverse complement strand
GTATGGGCTAAACTTCCGTAGTCATCCATCGTTTTTCCTTTCATGAACTTTGAGCGGTTCAAAAAGGATGATGGATGACTGCCTGAAAAGTCAAACTTTACGAGTCCCCCAGCAGAGCTGGGGGTTTACCTATTGAATTATCCGGGCTCCGATAACCAGAAGGGTTCACTCCATGCCGCAATCACCAGCCCTTCGATAGCACCCCGCACTGCGCCCGAATGAGCGGTATCTGCTCTCGCAATCCGGTGCCTGGGCCGTGCTCTACCACCGCCCCGACGATGGCGAAAGGTTCGTCGGCTGGCGCGGTCCACCGCTCACCTGGCTTGATGACGACGTTGATGCGGCGGTAGCAGTCGGGGTGCTCGGTGCCGTCCTTGTCTTTCCAGAACGTCACGTTGAGTACGCTGGCCTCGTCGGGCGACGTTACCCCGTATTCCACCCGCGACTTATCGTCGCGCCAGATGCCCAGCGATGTCCAGTAGTTCGGCGGGAGCACCGATTTTGACTCAGTCTCGGCGGCCGACAATGCGTAATGGAAGTAGTCCCGGCAGTCCAACGGCTCTGTGTTGATGTTGCGTATCCAGAGAATGCGTGAACGGAAGAACGGCTGGCCTGCGGTAATAGATATGCGATATGCGCATTCGTAGCCCGGTGCGGTCGCAGGCTCCAGTCGCGCCGTCACGTCCAGCACCACCGAGTCACGGTCAAATCCGATCTGCTTGACATCAACAATCTTTTCAGGCTTAGTCCACGTATCGCCCTGCCCCGAGTAAACATGCACCAGCGGCCAGAAGGTGCCCGCAGGGGCAGCGGCGGCGCTACCTACGAGTTCGACGCTATCAAATATCGCCCCGGTAGGCTGGCTCTTGGTCAAGCGCAAAACGCCGTTGTCGATCACGTAGCCTGTGGGCGTTCGCGAATATTTCGCGCCAAACTGCACAGGTCCATTTCGGATCCTAAAATCCTTTTCCCAGACCGTCTTACAGCCATATGGCCCAAGGTCGCCAACGGATATCGCCTCAAGAGTGTCCTCGCCCGAAACAACGTTGTGCAGCGGTACCGCCGAGGGGTTCCAGACGGCCACCGGGTGGCTGATGCGGCTTACAACGCGCGGTTTGAGCACCAGATCAGCGGTCAAATTCGCGGTGGTTGTTTGCGGCAGCGTATGATCCGGGTCGCACTCGACGTGCACGTAGCATGCTTCCGCCGCATACGGGACAAACAGCGCAGGGTCGAGGGCGTATTTGCCACCCGCCGGGAGATCGACCGTGCGCGTTGACTTCGCGCCGTTGAGCCAGATAGCGAGCGGAACTTTGACCGCGATTTGCCCCGAGTTCGTCACCGTGATCGTCTTGTCGTCCGACGCCACACTGAGCTTGGCGCAGCGTCCGGAGTGGAGAGCCAACACGGTCGCGTTTACGCGGGTCGCCGCGTCGGTGATCGCCTTGTACGGCTCGTCGGCTTCGCTCACGAGGCCGTAGTTGCTGTCTTCGGGGAATGTCGAGCTAATGCCGGACGACGGCTCGTCTTCGTACATGAAATAGTGCGAACCGACGACGTAGGGCGTCGACGCCAATATGCGCTGCATGGCCTGAAAGCATGTCGCCCGCTGCGCCTGCGTATCCACGCGCATTCCGGCACCGTGCACGGATGGGAGCGGGATGCCTTTGCTGTCGACGGCATCCAGCGCCGGGAAGCTCCACTCGGTGATGGCGACGGGACGCGCGCAGAGCGAGTAGGTGCGTTCCAGCTTCGCGACCAACTCCGGCGACGTTTGGTGCGTGATATCGAGACGCGGATAGATGTTGATAGCGACGATATCACATGTCCGACCAGCGGCCCGGTAGGCTGACTCTGGCGCGTCGCCTGCGAACCTTACGCCCAGGATCATGTGGTTAGGGTCGTTGCGCCGTATGGCTGAGGTCGTGATATCGAAGAAGCGATTGGCTGTGTCCGCGATATACCCGTCGAGCACCTTGCGCGCACGATCAGTCTTGGGAGCGCCGGGAGTCTCGCTGGCGAGGAACGCGTCGTACGCGGCGTATGTAGTGCCAAATTCCGCGTTCACGCTGACGATGTCGGGTCCGTACGCCTTCCTCACGGCAGCGACAAGAGCCTGCTTGCAAGCGTGCGTTCCATCGTGTCGCCACGCCGAGAACGCCAGCCCTTGCGCAGGCCGCGGCATTTTCCCGAACCACTCCAGTTCGTTGTCGATGTAGTATCCTAGCAGCCACGGGTCCGCCTTGGCGGGTGCGCAGAGTCGTTTCGCGCGAAGCTCGCAGAACTGAACGAAGCGTGGGTCGTAAACGTCAGGGAACCCGGTCCACGTTCCTTTGGGAACAATGTCGGCAGTGGCGGGGAAGATCGAGCCGAGACTTAGCATCGTCGAGTGTGCGAGTCCCTTGTGCGTGGCGGTTGATGTGGTCCCTGCGCCGACGACATTAAAGCCCCACGATTCCAAGCGCTTCGCCTGCGCATCCCCCCACGCTTCCTCAGAAGGGTACTTGGCCGCTACTATTCGAGCATACGGCGCGTAGCCTAGTTTCTCGGATGACATCCCGCGATACGTGACATGGTCGACGCCCTTGTCGAAGCAAAGTCGGCCCTTCGGGTCGACCAGCCACCAGACCCCAGCAATCTGTTCGACGTGGAAGAAGCCCGTCGCGCGCCCACCAGGCATCGTTTCGGCGCGCCACTCGAACGGGGGATATGTGGAAGTCGGGGACGCATCCGGAACCGGAGTATCGATGGTCGCGGTGACCGTACCATATGTGACAGCCACGCCGTTCGAATCGAGCATAGGGCGACCGTACGTTACCGCTGGCGCATCGAACTTGTATCCGGCTCGATATCGGACAACGCCGCCCTCGCTGATCTCGCCGACGATCTGATCGGGAGTTAGCGTCAGCGTGAAGTGATAGATCAGCCCTGCCTTCCACGAGAACCCTTCCACGCCGGGCAGTTGAGTCAGCTTTGTGACGCCCGAGTACTGAGCCAGCCAGTTACCCTGGCGCATCTCACACAATTCGGCGCCGTGGATTCGGCCCATCGACTGCGGCGACTCCCGGAGCGCCAGGTGCCAGTAGTTGCCTTCATCCGCCATGATGCCGATGCCAGCGACGTTCCACGCCACGCCTGTCGAAGATCCAGCGGTAACGTCAGCGGTGACGGTCACAGACCGCCCTATCGGCGCCGATTTCCAGAGCGCGAACACACGCTGGCCCGCTGGTTCGCAGGTGAGCTTGCCGTTGCCGACCGAGTAGCCGATATCGGTCGCGTCCCAGCCTGACGGGACGCCGAGCGGCCCCGAAGGTGCTGCGAATGACTCGGTGAGCGATACAGCGCGCAATGGGAGTGCGCATGTGAGCAGCACGACGGCAGAAAGGATGAGAGGTGTGAGCTTCATTGGGGTCTCGTTTGCGGGCAGGGATGACAATGGCGTCGACAAGCGTTGCGACGATAAGGTGTTCGCTAGCCAGGGCACCGTTCCCTGCATTCGGGGACGGCGCCCGGCGGCTAGCGGTCGGTAGTTAGTGCAAGTGGCCCCGGGCTACGGACAGCCCTGGGTCGGGTCAAGGCACGGCGACCATCCGTAGGACAGGTTGCCGCTGGAATTGCGCCCCTGCACGTTCTGCGCATTGTAGATCGCCTCTGGCTTCATCGCTTTGACGTGTGAGTCCGCCCAAAGCACCATGCACATTCCGGAATGCCGGGCGCTCGGTCCCGAGTAGATGGGGTCGTTTGTACCGTATCCGCCAAGCATGGATGGCGACGCGACCGTGCCGCTGGCGTAGCTGGGTCCCGTGTAGCAGTTGTCAAGGATCCACGCCCCAGGTTCCTTCACCCAATCCTCGGGTCTGGTTGTGGGCGACGGCGCTCCGCCCAGATCTGCAGCTAGGATTGTCTTAGCGGGGTTCACGACTTGCGACAACTGCTTACCGATATACCCTCCGCTTGCGGGGGTCTCTTCGAGCAGAAAGTTGACACCATAGGACACATGCGGCACGTACGGCAGAGTCGTGCCCCCAGTCCAGTAGCTGCTCGATGACATGGCGGCCGGTCCAGTGCTTGTGTCGGTGGGGCAGGTATAAACCTGCATGCTCTGCGTGTAGACGTAAGACTGCCGCACCCAGTTTGAACGGAACGTGTCCGTTGCGCTGTAGAAAATCGCGGGCACCATTCGCTCGTCGAAGTCTTGCGCATACTGCGCCATGGCGAGCCCGATTTGCCTCAAGTTGCTTTGACAGGAACTCTGACGCGCCTTTTCGCGCGCTGTTGCAAATACGGGGAAGAGTATAGCTGCTAGTATCGCGATGATAGCTATAACTACGAGGAGCTCAATTAAAGTGAACGCTCTCTTGCTCGTTCCGGCCAAATTCATGTTCGTCCTCCAATTATGATATACCTTATCTTATCAGAAGAGAGTGAAACAAGATATACGATTTCATCTCCCATTTCATGCGAAATCGCATATCCTTGTGCGGATGTGTCCGACGCGACAGCGCCCCGCGCAGTGCATGTCTGCGCGGGGCGGAATGGCGTAATGTGCGAACGCAGCTACTTGGCGGCGGGCTCGGTCGCCGTTGGCGGCTGCCAAACGCGCACGTAGTCGACGCGCATCTTCTGGCCCGGGCCGCAGCCGAGAAGGACGACGAGGTGCGCCTTGTCCGCGATGGCGTAAGCGGTCGCGTCGGTGAGCGGCGATGTGCCCGGAAGGCTCTTGCCGTTCCACGCGACGATGTCCGACGTCGGGAGCCCATCGAAGTAGTACTGGATAAACCCGCGCCAGCCATTCTCCTTGGTTGCAGGCACCCAAAGGTTACCGTAGCGATGGAACTTGGTGAAGTCGGTGTTTTCGGGTACGCGTATGACGAAGTTCTCGTTGCTGAACATCGAGAAGCCCTTCTCCTTCGACCACTTTCCGTATGTATCGTGCACCGCTCCGCCGTAGGTGTTCTTTCCTGCCCAATCAGCGGTATCGAACTCGAAGAAGTCATTTTCGATAAACCGCTCGTAGCCATCCGGCATGCCTTCCCACTTGGACAAGTCCTTCAGCGCCATGTGCTCGACCGCCATGCTCCAGAAGGATGGCCAGCCCTTCTTGGTATCGACCAGCTTCGGATCGAAGGCAATCGCGGCTTCGAAATAGGCGCCATCGCCGAAGACGCTACCCACCCACCCTTGCGCACTATCGGCGGGGCCAGCGGTGGCGATGGACCCGTTATGCGGCCCGTCGATGGTCAATACGCCTTTTCGTACCGACACCGACTCGGGCGGCGACGGCTTGCCACCGAAGAACTGCTTCGTGTACCACTTGTATCCTGGTTTGCCGCTTGCGTTGACGTCGATAGTGTCGAGGCTATTGAAGTCGTCGCTAAACGTCATCGCATAGCCCGTGCTCGCCGGATCGTTGGCGTTGAACGGAACTGTCACGCCGTGGGCAAAGGCGCAGGTGGCGAGCGAAAGCGCTGTGGTACTGACAAGAAGGCCGAAAGCGGCCCGAGTATGCTTCATCGCGATAGTAACCTTTCGAGTGACAGCAGAGTGCTGCCTAGAGAATGCTAAATGTAGCCGTAATTGTCGGGTCCGCGCACGCGGTGTTCGCCGCCTTGCCATTGACTCCCGTTGTCGCGCAGTCCCCCACGTACTGGTTGTTGAGATAGCCCCCGGAAACCGCGCTGGGCTTCAGCCACTTGACATGGTTATCCGCAAGCAGGTAGTTTGCGCCGCCGTTGTGACGTCCTTCCGCCGATGCGAACGGACCAAGGTTGGTGTTCGTCGCCGGGTCAAGGTTGCGAATGTAGCCCGTCGCATATTGCAGCGCAAGAGGATATGCGACACCTGACGAGTGGCTGTTCGAGCCCGCAAGGTCACCCACCCCTGCCCCGACCGGCGACTTCTTCTGCCAGTTGGTATCTGTGCGATCCACGGTATAGATATCGCTTGCGTTCGTACCCGTGCTGTTGACGACCTCGAAGAGCAACACTGTGCGCACCGGAGAGACCATCTTGGCGACCGACGCAGGGACCGGCGGGCTCGTTCCGGGTACCGCACCAGCTGCCACAAGGTTCGAGTTGGCGCCGTATGAACACACATCGCCAGCGATGGAGTCGTTGGGACACATGAATATCGCCTTACTCTTGACGTAGGGATAGATCTGTCCCGACCACGCTGCGCCACCGCCATAAAGGTCGAAACCGCATGGGACGCACTCGTCGTAGTCTTGCTCGTACTGAGTGTAAGCAATCCCCATCTGCTTAAGGTTGCTCATGCACGAAACTTGTCTGGCCTTTTCGCGAGCAGTCGCGAACACGGGAAAGAGTATAGCTGCCAATATCGCTATAATAGCTATAACTACGAGAAGCTCGATTAAAGTGAAAGCTCGGGTCTTCATTGTTACTCCTTGTTCATTACATAAACGCCTAAGTCGTTCGCCGCACGATCAACTCTGCGGGAGCGACGAGTGTCTCAACGGGTAGTGTGGGATCTTTCATCCTGGCGAACACACGCTCGACGGCCATCTGCCCCATCCGCTGTGCATCCTGATCGACTGTGGTCATCCGTAGCGCGACCGCCTCGCGTTCGTTCCCAAAGCCTACGAGAGCGATGTCCTCGGGTACTCGCAGTCCGCGGTCAATGATCGCATGGTAAGCCCCTGCGCCGCTAAGGTCGTTGCCCGTGAATATGGCGGATGGTGGCTCCGGCAAATCCAGCAACAGGTTTGCCCCTTTGTAGCCCGTTTCCTCGTTGTAGCCTACCGCTTCATCGGTCTCAAGGTCGTGCGGTAGTCCGAACTCATCGAGGCCCGCAAGGTATCCGGATCGCCGCTCCCTGCCGTTAAAGTAATCGCAGCCCGGGATATGCCCGATACGTCGGTGCCCGCGCTCCGCTAGATGCCGCACAACATCACGCGCCGCATGAAAGTTGTCACTTACGACGCAGTCAACCACGCCCGATGCTTCTGTATCGTTAACGATGACACACGGAATACCGTAGCGCGTTACCGCTGGCACCCACGGGCGGACTTCGTCGATCCCCCATCCGCCTGTCACGCATATCAGAGCATCTACCTGGTGTTCGAGAAGAATCTCGACCTCGTCGTGTTCGATCTCAAAATGGCCCGCGCTTCGAGCGAGAAGTACCTGGTATCCGAGCGCTGTCAGCGCGTCGCGGATCGGGGCAGCAATTCGGATATCGAATGTATCCAACCGCGAAACAATCCCGACAAGGTGGGTCTTGCCATGCGCCAGACTGCGAGCGAGCCGGTTCGGACGGTAACCGATCATCTCGGCGGCCTCAAGCACGCGCTGGCGTGTCGCGTCTGGCACGTTCGCGTTCTTGCGACCGTTGAAAACGTAAGACACCGTCGCCGTCGAAACCCCCGCCCGTTCCGCCACATCTATACTGCTCGGCTTCTTCAGCATATCGCCCTTGTTAAACGCATAACAATAGTATCACGATCCGAGAAAGTTGTCAACAACTTTTTGTTAAGCGCATAACAAGCAATAGGCGACGGCCCGCCATACTTTGTTTAGCACACCTCACGCGCGTCTCGATAGAGTAAGGGAAAACCACCCAGCGAGGTATTGAACATGTATATGCCGAGTGTATTCTCCGTTTACGAATTTGTGACGACACATTTTGAAACCGGAGATGAAATTGCAAACAAGAAGAACAGACCGTCGCACAAACAAGGCGGCGCGGGGATGGTTCCAGTGTATCCACTGCGGCAATCCTGTCGGGGAGCAGGCTCAAGGCACTGATCACCGCAATCACTGTCCGATCTGCTTATGGAGCAAGCATCTGGACAATACACCGGGCGACCGTGCTAGCGAATGCGGCGGCGTGATGGAACCCGTCGCCGTTTGGGTGCGTCCCGGCGGCGACTGGGCGCTCATACATCGATGCAGGCGTTGCGGCGACCTGCACTCCAACCGTATCGCGGGCGACGATAGCGAGTTGATGCTGCTCTCGATCGCGATTCGCCCCGTTGCCGAGCCAGCGTTCCCCATGGAGCGCGCAGTGGCGGGGATGGTGCGAGGTGATGTGGAGAAGACAGGGTAGCCTGCACTGCGGCTACACAATCGACGGCGCCCACGAACTCGTTGTTCGTGGGCGCCAATTCTTGTCCGAGACTTCAATTACAGAAAATTCCCCCGCGATGCCGTGTGCCGAACACGCTTTTGAACCCGTAAACTACGGGCGGGTGACCGCCGGTCGACATTGCGATTCCCCGTGAAGGGCTGCCACGCCGCCGACCTATAACGGCCCCCATTAACATGTAATCGTTGGCTCAAAACGACTGTTGACATCACGCAAACACCGCAGGGTGTACGTTTCATGGTATCACACCACTCCCGCCGTGTCAATCGGTTCATTGCGATCTTCGCCATCCTGAGATGGCAAGTTTCGACAAATTTCAGAGTGATTGTTACAAAAATTCTCACCTATTCCGCAATAATCGACAATCTGCGTCGTCTATCCACGAAACCTACAAATCTCGGAAAAGACGTATTCGCTTGATGCGGCTTTTAGCTGCTGTATGATGCCCCTAGTCAGCCCCGGAACCATGAAGTCCATATTACATATTAATAACGCATTATTACCAAAAAAATAGCTAAATACCAGGCGACCATATACCAACAATGTACACATGCTTGAGTGATTTACTCTGCTTCCCTCGTGATGAGGGTTTGCGAGTCCGAAGATTGACTACGGAAATGTCACGCAACGTAAACTTGTACGAAACGAACAGCGGATTAAGAGCCGCTGAGGGAAATGCGCAACCATGGCGAAACAAATAATGATTACTGACGACGCCTTGTTTATGAGGGTCATGCTCAAGACAATCCTGGTAGGCGGTGGATACTCGGTGAGTTGGGAAGCAAACAACGGCCAGGAGGCTGTGTCCCTGTACAGGCAGCACAAACCCGACCTGGTATTGATGGACATCACAATGCCGCTGATGGACGGTATCACCGCCGTCAAACAGATCAAGAGCGAATTTCCTGACTGCAAAATCGTCATGTGCACTGCGATGGGGCAAAAGACAATGGTTGTCGAGGCTATTCGCGCTGGCGCCAAGGACTTTATCGTGAAGCCGTTCCAGCCAGAGCGCGTTCTGGACAGCGTTCACAAAGTAATCGGCGCGCCATAACAACGAGCGCCGTGGACCGCCAATGGCGGCGGTCCGTAATCGGACACGACTAGAGTAGAGATCTCGGAGAATTATATGAAAGTTGAATACGTTAACCCGTTTGTCTCGTCCGGCCACAAAATCCTAGAGACTGTCCTCCAGGAAGCACCAGACCGCGGTCCGCTGGCAATGCTGCCATCGACATTCACATCGGAGCAATTAAACGTTGCAGTCGGTGTCACGGGCGATGTTCAAGGGTCGGTGATTTACGGTATGTCGCTTGTCACTGCCGACAAAGTTGCTTCCACGATGATCGGGCAGCCAATCAAAACGTTCGACCAGCTCGCAGCCAGCGCTATTGCCGAACTCTGCAACATGATCAGTGGCAATGCTCTCACGTTGTTGTCAGAAGCGGGCTTCGTGTGCGATATCACGCCGCCGACCCTCATCAGGGGCTCGAACTGTAAAATATCGACGCTCAGCATACCCACTATTGTCGTGCCGTTCAAGCTGACTCAAGGCGACTTCAAGATCACAGTTGGACTCAAGTCACGGAAGTAGCAGTCTCGCAGTAAAGCAGCAAATCGCATAGACGAGAAATCTTCTGCCCGTCGCGTCCCACGCGGATGCTTACGGCGAGATAGAGGCTGGCATACTGCCGGTCAAGGAACTTACTATGAATGTCGATATCGAGGAACTTAAAGGCGTTTTCTTCGAGGAAGCTTCAGACCAGCTAGCGGAGATGGAGGCGAACCTCCTGAACCTCGAAGCTGGCGCGGATCCAGACCTCTTGAACTCCATCTTCCGATGCGCTCACTCGATCAAGGGTGGCAGCGGAACGTTTGCCATGACTGACGTGACGCAATTCACACACGGTCTCGAAACCCTGCTGGACTCGGTTCGCAAGGGGCAGATTGAGGTCACAACGGCGTTGACCGATCTGCTGTTGCGGTCCGTCGACCACATGACGAACCTCCTCGCTGTCGAACGCGGCGAGCGAACCGAACCAGTTGAAACTCAACCGATGCTGGATGAGATCTCGGCGATCATCGACGAGCAGTCGCTTGGTGGCAACGAGGTGTTCGACGAGGACGCATTCCGTGCGGAAGTAGCCGCTATGCTGGCTCTGGAATCCATTGAGCTTGCCGCAGAGGCTGACGACTTCTTTGCCGATGAGCCAGCCGAGATACCGACCGAGGTCATTGCCGAAACCCATATCGCTGACTCGGACGTTATCGAGATCGTGGGCGAAGTCGACGCGCTAGAGCCCGACCCAGTCGCGATCCCGGTCGCGGCTCCAGCTCCCACCCCCGCCCTCGCTATCGTCACCACGCCGGTCGAGCAAGCGCCAGCAAAGCCGGAGCCTGTCCAAACTCGCGAGCAAAGCGCAGGTCGTCGCAAGGCAGACAACGTCGCGAAATCGGATAATCAGGTGCTACGCATCCCCACGGAGAAGGTCGACAAGTTGATCAACCTTGTGGGCGAACTCGTCATTCACCAGGCGATCCTGAACGACATCGCTGCCAACTTCACACCCGACAAAGCGCCGCAGCTGTCCGCGGCGGTCACTGACGTCGCCCGCGCTACACGTGAGCTTCAGGAACGTGTCATGGCTGTGCGAATGCTGCCGATCAAGCAGGCATTCGCAAGGTTCTCGCGACTCGTCCATGATCTGAGCGCGTCCTGTGGCAAGAAGATCGAGCTGCGCACCGCTGGTGAGGATACCGAACTCGACAAGACCCTTATCGAGGGTATCGCCGACCCGCTCACCCACCTTGTTCGCAACTCTATCGACCACGGAATCGAATCGCCCGTGGAGCGCCTGGTTGCAGGCAAGCCGGAAATCGGACACATCAACCTCACAGCTTGCCATGAAGGCGGGAACATCATCATTGAGGTGTCTGACGACGGCAAGGGCTTGGACCGCGACAAGATCCTCGCGAAGGCAAAGCAAAATGGCCTCGTTGCCGACGGCGATGTGCTCACCGACGAGCAGGTCTACAGCCTCATCTACCAGCCGGGCTTCTCAACTGCCGACAAGGTCACCGATATCTCCGGACGAGGCGTTGGTATGGACATCGTCGTCTCCAGTATTCGTGCGCTGGGAGGCACCGTAACTTTGTCGTCGACACCGGGAAGCGGTACTAAGTTCCGTGTACGCTTACCGCTCACAATGGCTATCCTCGAAGGCCTGACACTTTCCGTACATGATGAGGTCTACATTCTGCCACTCACAAGCATACTCGAAAGTATTCGGCCGCGAGCAGAGGACATTCACCACCTAGCCGGTCGCGGTCATGTCGTTACGCTCCGATCTGAGTCTCTGCCCATCGTTCGTCTCCACGAACTCTTCGATATCGGGGGAGCGATCACCGATTGCACTGAAGGGTTGCTCGTGATCATCGAAAACGATGGCCACAAGGCCGCTTTACTGGTAGACGAACTTATCGGTCAAAGCCAGGTTGTTGTAAAGAGCCTCGAATCGAACTATCGCAAAGTGGAAGGCGTCGCAGGCGCCACCATCCTTGGCAACGGACGTGTCGGGTTGATTCTCGACGTTCCCGCGCTCATTAATCACTCATTGGGGCGACAAAACACCCTCTCAATGGCCGCCTAGAAGGAATACACGAATATGACACAAGCCACCGACACACAAGACGTTCTTGCGGTTGAATCAACAAACCAATACTTGACGTTCAGCCTCGCTGGTGAAGAGTATGGGATCGATATCCTGAAGGTCCAAGAGATCAAAGGATTTGTTCCGACGACCCGACTGCCAAACTCTCCCGCCCATGTCACGGGAGTGCTGAACCTTCGCGGTACGATTGTCCCGTTGATCGACCTTCGGCTAAAGTTTGGTTTCCAGCCGCTGGAATACGACAAGTTTAACGCGATTATCGTCATGGTTGTGGGCTCGCGTGTCATCGGCACCATTGTCGATAGCGTTTCCGAGGTCGCCACCATCAACGGCACCGACATTCAGGAAGCGCCGGAGTTCGGCCAGGGCGCCAACGCCAACATGATCGCAGGCATGGCTAAGGTTGGCGAGAAGCTGATTATCCTGTTGGACATCGACACCGTATTCGCGGACGAAACCGCAACACTAGCACTGGCAGCCTAACATTACGTCGGATTCAATGATGGGCGTATATGCCTCCGCAAGGAGGCAATGCGCCTCTAATTTTCCCTGTTGTTTTAACGTTAAATCGGCTGAATCGCTGACTGAAATGCCTCCGATGACTGCCGACCATATACACAGTTGAAGCGAAGTTCGGGCGAAACTCCTCCCTTTCGACCCGACAGGCAACTGCAAGTCCCAAACGCCTAAGTGATGTAATGCTTAAGCTCTATCGATCAAGCGGGAGGCTTCTGGACAATCCCCCCCGCAGTACTTGTTACACTCGAACCCCTGGAGATAGTCCCGGCCAACAACTCCATACTTGCTGATGAGTTGAGTAATTGCCGGAAATCGACGGGCCTACAATCTATGACTTACCCGTGACCGTCGATAAATGAATAGCAGTAGGGAGATGTACCATGACTTGGTTCCATAATCTAAAACTCGCGAAAAAGCTGGCGCTTGGCTTTGGCCTGTGCCTTTTACTATCACTCCTGGCAAGTGCCATCGCAATGCAGCGAATGAGCGTTATGAACGACAAAGCAGAAGCTATCGTTCACGAAGCGCTTTCTGGCACCACCGCTATCGCTCAGGTAGATCGGGACATCCGGTTCTACCGCCTATGGCAGCTCCGCGTCTCTACAGCCTTTGGCGACCAAGAAGTGGCAAAAGTTAGGACTAGCCTCGAGTCGTACGCAGAGAAGACGCAAACCGATATTAAGGCTTATCAAGCACAAGCAAAGGACCCAGTTGACCTTAAGAACATCAAAGACCTCGCCGCATCGTTTGATGGCCTTGCGGCATTCACGGGTCCGACCTTTGCGGCCCACGCCAAAAAGGACGACGCGCTCTGCGTTCGTATCGTCACTGTGGACTCCTACGCGAGATCCAAGGAGTGCTACTCCAAGCTCGAAGAGATTGCCGCGTGGAATGCTGACCACGGCAAGAAACTCGCGGACCTTTCTGGGGCCGCTTACCGAAGCGCGCGGACGGTCCTGGTCACATTTTCGATCATATCTCTCCTCGTAGCGATAGTGATCGCGTCATTCGTTACGCGGATCATCGTCGCGTCCGTGACCCAAATCGACACGCGGCTCAATTCCCTCGATACGGTCTGTCTCAATAACCTGAAGGCAGCTATGAACTCCCTTGCTGGCGGTGACCTCACTACCCGCGTTTCAACGTGCACCGACCGCATAGAGACGAACTACAGCGATGAGTTCGGCAAACTTGGTCGGTCACTCAATGGCATCATCGACAAGACCCAGGAAACTGTCGGGGCATTTCACCAGGCACAAAAGTCGCTATCCACGATGATAGGCGAAGCAAAAACGTCGTCGTCAATGATCGCGGCGACCTCAGCGGAGATTGCGTCGGGCAACGAAGATCTCTCTAATCGCACCTCGTCGCAAGCGTCCAGCCTCGAAGAGACCGCCGCCAGTATGGAGGAGATGACCAGCATCGTCAAGCAAAACGCCGAGAACGCGCGTACAGCCAACAAGCTTGCCGCCGAAGCGCGCGAAGTGGCCGAACAAGGCGGCGCAATTGTGAACAGCGCCGTAGAGTCGATGGGAACGATCAACGCATCCAGCAAACAGATCAACGACATCGTGTCCGTTATCGATGAGATCGCCTTCCAGACAAACTTACTCGCACTCAATGCCGCAGTCGAGGCGGCTCGAGTAGGCGAGCAGGGGCGCGGTTTTGCAGTGGTGGCGACCGAGGTACGAAACCTTGCGGGACGCAGTTCGACTGCTGCCAAAGAGATAAAAGCCCTCGTTCAAACCAGCGTCCGAAACGTTGAAGATGGCGCGGAACTTGTCAACAAGAGCGGCGAGCAACTTCGTGCAATCGTGGCATCGGTCAACCAGGTAGCGGACATCGTCGCCGACATATCCGCCGCCTCGCAAGAACAGTCCGCTGGCATAGAGCAGGTGAATAAGGCCGTCATTCAAATGGACGAAATCACGCAGCAAAACGCCGCTCTCGTCGAACAGGCTTCCGCCGCGAGCCACTCCATGTCTGATCGCGCCAATGGGCTACAGCGATTGGTTAGTCGATTCAAGGTCGACGAGACAGCGCTTGACGAAGCATCAGCTGATCCGTCGTTCAATGAGCCACAAAAGCCCCGCATCATCAGCGTCGCGGCTAGTCGACGCAACACTCAGACGGTGAATGGAGGGCCGTCGTCCGAACGCCCACCACTAAGCCTCGTGCATCACGATCACGACAACATGGAGGAGTTCTAGACGACCACCAGTTGTTAAGTTTCGCGCACCGTAGCGGTCCGTCCACTTATTCGTGGACGGACCGCTTTTTGTAACTACTCAGGCCCCCTTGTGGCTGACGCTCTAGTTCGGTTTCTTTGAAATAGTTGATCATTTCGGGAATCTTTTGTCTTTGTAGTTCGTTGATAGTCGTAATGGCTAACGAACTTGATCGACAAAAGCTCAACTCG
>DASXUY010000006.1:0-75585 GCA_036504535.1 Capsulimonadaceae bacterium | reverse complement strand
CAAACAAGAGAGGCGCTGACTGAGGATAGTCGCGATACTGCATCAAAGGCTCCTTAGATCGAATCTAACTACTAAATTCGACCTAGAAGCACCACATCCTCCTATCTTGCGAATGATTGCAGAATTCTTTCACAGCCCCTGAACGACATGGCTAGTTATTGGATTGAGCGCCGCAGCCACCACGCACTGAAGTACGTGGCTATATATTGAGGATAGGGTCTCCGACCCAAGGGACTTTGGGCGATGGGGTTATTGCGCTACCGCCTTATAAGCTTCTACAGCCGACAGCCGACAGTCGAGGGAGAACCTCACTACCCCAGGATGGGGACCCCTTCTCTCCTAAAGTTTATGCAGCCTTGCTTGTCAAGGCCTCTGACTCGTATTCTCGAATTATTTCGATGTATTGTTTGACAAGGAATTTGGACATTCCGGTCACCTGGCATATGAAGTCGATTTCTTTGCAGTGTCGGTACGATGTGCGGACTCGGTAAAAGTCTGTAAGATATCGGTCTACCGCCCTCTGCGTGTGTCTTGTTTGCTGGGCGACTTGGCTGGTGGGGATGTGCTGATAGACTGCCTTCACGACGATCTGCTTCTTGTGAGTGACGCAGCTGCCCATGTCCTGGAGTGTGCCCGGATGGGGAAGAAGCCGCCCGTTTCTTGCCTCCCATGCCTGTCGGTACCCCGTGACGTTTCTTGGCGCTCGCCATGTCAACAAGCCAATGTCGCGTACGGACAATAGGGCGCCTTGCTGGTAGGCTTCTTCCATGAGGCGGGCGACCGAATCTTGGGCGACGCGCGGCGGGGAAATGCCAGCCGCAAGTTGCTTGATGTCTTCCTCGTCGACGAGTGTCAAAATCACGGGAACGAGAGTCATTTTCTTGCTGTCTGCGCGAGTGTCGATCGCCACTGCGTTCCAAAGGCACTGTCCAGGCTTCAGGTTTGCGTACGCAGGCATCTGCGTCTCGACCAGACCCAGCAACTGTTGCGCAATGCGGTCGCGAATATCCGGCCCGAAGAGCCGTGGGAAGTTCTGCTCGAAGAAGTGACCGATTTGCTCTTTGAGGAGCCTCTTTCGGGCGGAAGAATACTGTTTGACGCTGGCGGAAGGAGCGATCATATCGTGCTCCTCCCTTCGTGTCGGATTTGGAGCGTGTTTTTTTGAGTCAGCTTTTCCAGTTCCTCGCGCCGGTGAGCGACGGGACGCGCCTCGGCAACAAGCTGCGAAAACATTCGCGCCAGAGACGGCGACATTCGAGCGATAGCGGCAGTCGTCTCGAGATCGAAGCCGCTGCCCAGCAATGCCGAGCAGCGCTTGAACTTTTCGACGTAGTTGGCCACCGACGCGATGCTGTGACGGCTGGAGCGGGCGATATCGGAGTACTCCCGCCCCGCCAGCCACTGCTCAACAATCTGCCGCCGATGCGTGACGGCTCGCCCCATGTCCTTGACAGTCGAGCGCAGAGGCGGGGTGATCCCAGCCGCCCGGACTGCGGCAAGGTCGGTGACCAGAGTCCGGACGGCGCAGTTGAAAAGATCGGAGATTGCTTCGAGTGTAAGAAGCCCGCCTTGCTGGAAGGCTTCTTCGCATATCCGCAGAAAGCGCTGGCGGCGCAGGGCGGTCACTCCGTGTTCGCGCCGGACCTGCCTGTCAGGCTCACCGGCGTCGAGCGTGAGTACAACCAGGCATTGGAGCGCCTGAGCCAACGGAATGTTGGGAGCGACGCTGGCGTCGATGACGCTGATCCGGATCTGGCCCGGCTTGAGGGTATCGGCACTTTCCATCAAAGGACCGTACACCGAATGCACCGCATCCCGGATAGCTTCCGCTTCGAACGGAGAGCAGTTCATGCCTGTCATTATCGCATTGAGGAACTGGGCATCGAGGTTGCGATCGGCAGATCGCCGCCACCTATGCACAGCGGTATTGTTAATCACGGAAGCGTCCCTTTCATCGGCAAGCCTGCAAGTCGTACATGATCTTACTATCACAACAGGCAATCTTGCACAATTATAGGAAAGACGAAGAGGCTGCGGCGGCAAAGGCTTAGATCGCGGCAAACTACGCCGTGAACGCCGCGACGAGTTATTAGGGAAGGGGTCTCTGACCCATCGGACAGCGGCGATGGACTGGTTTTTTCCTCGTCGTGGATTGAGCGCCGCAGCCACCACGCCCTGAAGTACGTGGTTATATATTGAGGATAGGGTCTCCGACCCATGGGACTTTGGGCGATGGGTTATTGCGTCAGTCCTTCCCCTGATTGAGCGCCACTAGGTCGTCACGCGATAGATAACTGATGCCCACCGACACTACCACAATTCCACCCACGTTTGAGCGTGACCTCGCGCGCGGGTCTGGGCGTGCTGTGCTTGCCGTTATGAACGGTAACCCTGCTGACTTTCGCGATGTTCTCTGGGAGGCGATTTCGACCAATCGGCCTTATGATGCCGTGTGTGACAGCACGCGTGCTCGGTTCCTCTACTTCTTGATCAAGGCCACGAAGGAGCCGGAATTCTACGTGCCTCGTGTGTGCGAAGTGTTGACGCACGACCACTACGAAGATGTTTCAGGCGCACGCAGCAAATTAGCGCGATTTCTGGCCAACGATGGACACGTTGAGTGTCGCGACGCGCTGCTGGCGATCTTTATTGATTCGCTTTCCAAAGGTGAACTTGTAGGTGCTACTCAAATTGTGGCGCTCGACGGTGTCGCGGGACTGCGTTTCGTCATTCATGCTACGTTGGATCAAGCAATAGATTCGCGAGTGTTCGACGCGCTGACATGGCGCCCCCGCTGGATTTTGGAGGCGTTATGTGAGAGCCACGGAAGTAAGTTGGAAGCGCGGAAGGCTCTGCAATCCGCTGTAATTGATGACAGTGTTAACAGGTGGTTTAGAGCGATTGTGCAGATCGCCCGTCGTTCTCGACTCCTACGGCAAGAGACTCGGCGTGCTCGTCACAAACCGGTTCCCGCGTATTCGTCGATGCGCGCCGCAATCGAGGAGGATAGGTTGGCCCGAAAGCTGGGGATACGCGTGGCAGTGTGGACTGTAAAGGCCGACGACAAAACCCTCGAAATGCTCGCTAAAGATTTGCTAGCCGAAACCGATCCGATCATGATTGCGCAACGTCTTCGTGGCTTCTCTAACCGAGTCTTCCCACTTGACATCACGAAGCTTCTTGAATGGGCGACGAGCGACGATGAAGGGATTCGAAAGGGGGCGCGGCGGGGATTACGCATAGTTAATGACCAGCGTGTTCGTGACCTCTGCTATCGATTGATCGATACTGACCCAGAACCGGAAAGTCTTGTTCAGCTACTTACATCGTCGTTTGAGCCAGGTGACGAGGCGTTTCTGGATAGAATTCTGTCGATGGACCTGGTTTCGAGTGCCACGCACACACATCGCAGCGATATCCGAACCATCATTGAGAAGCACTGGCCGCCGCGTTCGGTTGAGTTCCTTGAGCGGATGTTTGAGACCGAGCATTGTGGAAAGTGTCGCGCATCGATATACAAATTGCTGGCTGATCGTGCCGCAGTTCCGGAGTGGATGCGGCGTGAAGCGGTGTACGATGCCGACGCGGGGTTGCGGGAGATGGCGGCGGTGGGTGGGCGGCAGTGAACGGTAGCTATACTCGCCGATGGATGCGAAATGAAAGGCACGCTGTTACTATGCTCGCGCCTCATATGTTGATAGTTCTGTGCTGACCAATAATTGAACCGGTTGACAATTGGTTAATTTGAAGGCAGAATAATTGTCGTGGGTTACGAGTGGGCGGTCCGCATTTGCCATTCATGGACTAACACGGGCGCGATGTTGTGCGCCCGGCGATGCGTTCAAAGATTCCGTAGGTTAAAACCTACGGCTCCGAAGTGCTTTAAAGTACCGGACATAGGAATGTCCAGGGCGCAAGGAGTGGCCCATCCGTCACTCGCTGAGACGAGTGCCACCTTCCCGAAACGGGAAGGAAACTGTTAGTAACTCAAGCCTGCGCGGCTAAGAAGCGGATCTCAATACACATCAAGCCCCAATGACCAAGCCAACCACGCCACAACCCAACACTCTCGAACAGCGCCTTGCGGCGCTTGCGGCGGCTAGCCCCGGCGCGCGGCTGCCTGCGGAGCGGGAGTTGGCGGGGCGGTTTGGGGTGACTCGGGGGCAATTGCGGATTGCGTTGGGGAAGCTGCAGGAAGCGGGGGTGGTGGAGTCTCGGCGGGGGAGCGGGACCTATGCGGTGGACCCGGAGGCTCGTCCGCTTCGTTCGATCTCGCTGCTCATCGACGGGGAGCTCAAGCTTGGTGAGGACCCGTTCTTTTCGCAGCTTGTTGAGCTGTTGCAGCAGCGCGCGCAGGCGGCGGGCTTGTCGTGCCGCATCGAGCGTATTGGCGGTGTGCATGTGGCGGTGGGCGAGCACGCGGCGGCGATCACGGTCGGGCGGGCGGGGCGCGACGTGGTGGAGTCGGCTGCCGGGACAGCGTCAGTGGTGGCGTTGATGCCGGGGGGCGAAACGAAGCCAGGGCCGCGAGTTACGGTGTTCGAGCTTGACGATTTCCAGGCGGGGCGGGATGCGAGCGCGATATTGACCGCGCGTGGTTGCGATGCGATCTGGTTTGTGGGGAAATCGTCGGTGGCCGCGTCCCGCCAGCGTTACCATGGCGCTGTGGAAGGGGCGGGGAGTGTGCCCGTGCAGCTTATCGAAAGCTCGCTGAACTATGTCGCGGGAATCGAGACTGGGAAGGCAATAGGCGCAAAGCTTGTATCTGGCGGCAATGTGGGGCTGATCGCAAACAACGACTGGCTAGCGGTGGGGCTACGCGTCGGCATGATGCAGGCGGGGATCGGGGAACGGGCCATGAGCGTGCCGCTGGTAAGCTTCGATGGCCTCCCGGTTGCCCGAGAGGCATCGTTTGCGATCACATCGCTGGCTGTCCCCATCGCCGAGATCGCATCTGACGCTCTCGAAGAGCTGAAGCGGCTGCATGACGGGGGCAATGTCCACGGGCGCGGGATCCGGTATGGGTTGAGAGTGTAGGGAGAGATGACCTCACCCCCAGCCCCTCTCCTAGGATAAGGAGAGGGGTGAAAGAAAAGAATAGCCTAATGCAACAGCTCTTTCTTACTCCCCTCTCATTATCCTAGGAGAGGGGCCGGGGGTGAGGTAGTTCCTACGCGAGCAATCCGGAAAGACGCGTCACGCTTGCCGCAGGAAGGGTGACGCGGACTGTGCCGCCCTTGCCATCGACGGTTGTGGGGGCGCCGAGGTGGATACGGTTGGGGTCGGCGAAGGTGTTGTGATCGTGGATGTCGGGTGTCGACAGGCCCGTGACCGTTAGCGACGACAGGGCGGCACCGGGGACCACAATGTCGATGTCGATTGGGTTGGTTGGGTGCGAGTTCACCAGGGTTGCGGTGAGGGTCGATCCGCCGATCGACGCCGAGCCCTGGACCACGCGCAGGCCGCCGAAATGCCGGTCGGTGTAGCATTGCTTGCAGTGTTCAGCCGATGCCTCGCCCGTGGTGAGAATGTCGGCTGTCGACACCGAGCGCACAGCGGTTGCGCCCTTGTGCGGCTGGTAGAGGTCGAAGACGTGGAATGTCGGTGTCTTGATGCACTGATCGCCTTCGACGAGAAGCAGCGACTGCAGGACATTGATCAACTGCGCGATATTGGCCATCACGAGCTTGTCGGCGTGGTTGTTGAACACATCGAGCGTTAAGGCGGCGACGCACGCATCGCGCATGGTGTTCTGCTGGTAGAGTCCGCCTCGCGGCTTGCCTTTTTCGACCGGATGCCATGCCCCCCACTCGTCGAGGTAGAGGCCGATTTTGCGTTCCGGGTCGAACTCATCCATGATCGCGCGGTGCCCCGTCACAATTCCTTCGACCGCAGCCGCCTTCGCGAGTAGCTCCAACCACTGCGTTTCGGAGTACTCGGTCGCAGTCCCTGCTGCGCCGCAGTAGTAGTGCGCCGCGAAGCCGTTAACCCCGCCCAGCTGCCGTCGTTCGGCGAGAGTGCCGAGGAAGGTGCGTGTCCAACCCCAGTCGTATCCGTTGGGGCCGCATGCGACTTTCGTGACGGGTGCGTCGGGATAGTTGAAGAGGAACGTTTGGTATTTGGCGAACTCGTCGGCGTAATGAAGCGGGGTCATATTTCCGCCACATCCCCAGTTCTCGTTTCCGACACCCCAGTAGCGGATACCGAAGGGCTTGTCGGCCCCGTTGGCGCGTCGCTCATCGGCGAGGGCGGAGTCGCGTGGGAAGTTGGCGTATTCGACCCAGTCGCGCAGCTCGCTTGGGGGTGCGGATCCAAGGTTCGCGGCGAAATAGGGCTCGGCGCCGAGGGCGCGTGTGAACGCCATAAACTCGTGGGTGCCGAAGTGGTTTGGCTCATCGGCCATGCCCCAGTGGACGTTGACGCGCTTCTTGCGGCTGGCAACCGGCCCGATACCGTCGCGCCAGTGGTACGTGTCCGCAAAGCAACCGCCGGGCCAGCGGAGCACGGGGATGTTGAGCGGCTTGAGGGCGTCGACGACATCGTTGCGGATCCCGGCGGTGTTAGGGATGTCGCAGTCGGGGTCGACGCAGATACCGGGATAGATGAGCTCTCCGAGATGCTCGGCAAAGTGGCCGTGCAGCAGGGGGTTGATGGTGGCGATGGGTTCGTCTTTGAGGACGATAAACTGTGTTGCGGACATAAGTTGGCTCCTGACCAATGTTAACCAATTTAAAAGTAGTTTGTAATTGGTTTGTCTGGTGCTATTAAACCACGATGCTGCGCGGATGTCAAGGGGATTGAAGATATTGCGATCACGGAAGAAGCCACCACGCCATGAATGACGCGGCTAGTGATTGCGGATAGGGTCTCCGACCCATAGGATCGGAAGAAGCCACCACGCCATGAATGACATGGCTAGTGATTGCGGATAGGGTCTCCGACCCACAGGATCGGAAGAAGCCACCACGCCATGAATGACGTGGCTAGTGATTGCGGATTGGGTCTCCGACCCACAGGATCGGAAGAAGCCACCACCACATGAATGACGCGGCTAGTGATTGCGGATAGGGTCTCCGACCCATAGAAGCAGGCACGATGTCGCCGCTTTCCGTAGGTTAAAACCTACGGCTCCTAAGCGCTTGAAAGTACCCTTGGGCACTCGGACTTGGGAACCGGGGTATGGCTGCTGGGTAAAAAATAGAGGTCTGGCGGGCAGGCATGGTGAACGATATTCTTTCCATACTCCGTCTATTAAGCATAAACTATGAAGAATAAAATTACCTGCCTTTCTGCTGCGATGATTTTTGGGTTGGCGCTAGTTGCCGGTCGCTGCGATACGCCGAAGTTTGCGTTGCCGGTCAATATTGATCAGATTCGCGCGAAGATGCCCAGCTTGACGCCGTCGGGCGAGGCTATGCTGCAGGCGAACGGGTTTGTGGTGCTTGGCGATGTCGGAGTTGCCGACCTGCATCAGGCGTATCCGCACTTCGAGCACTCGGGGCGGGTTTTCGTGACCACGGACGCGTTCCTGGAGCTTTGGTATGAGCTGGAGCGGAAGACGTCGAGCCAGGTTGAGGTCGATGGGCTGGCCCCGAAGCTGGCGGGAGCGCTGCCTCAGCTGGCGGCGCGGGCTGCGAAGCTGATGCAGACGGCGGCACCGGGTACGGCACAGGCGGCTCGTCGCGCTGCGGTTGTGTTCGCAGTTGCCAATCGGCTGGTGTCGCCTAATGCTGTGGTGTCCAAGGCGATCAAGGCGGATGTGGACGCGGAATTGGCGAAGATTACGGCGCATTCGGGTGCGTCGGAGGGGATGGACTATACGCAGTTCACGGTGCGGGGATATTACGCCGACTCGCCGACGTTGACGCGGTATTTCCTTTGCTCGATGTGGCTCAGCCTGAACGTTTCCGGTTCGGACCAGCTAACCGGAGCGAAGTCGCTTTTGAACGCGATTGCAATGGCGGCGGCATTGCGCGATGTGCCTGAGGCGCGGGCGGCGTTCGCGGATTTGAATGCGGTGCGTTCGGAGCTGGCTGGCAATCCGAACGGGATATCGATTGAGCAGCTGATATCGGCACTGGACGCGGTGAACGGGGCGAAGTGGACGCTGGCGAAAGCGGTGACGCCGGTCGCAATCGGCAAGCTGCGTGTCGAGCTGGCGAAGGCGAAGTACCCGTCGGCCGAGGTGCATGCTGGAATCCACCAGCCCGGCGAGTACCCGAGGAAGGTCATCGCTCTACTTCCCCAGCTTGCAACTCCTGACGGAGTCATGTTTCAACGGCAGGTTGTGCCGGTTGGGCAGCGTGATCTCCCGGAGCCGCTGACGGTCGCGTCGGCGCTTGGATCACGGGCAGCGATGGCCGCGACGGGTGCGACGGAGCTTACTGCGGATCAGGTTCGCGTCGCGAGCGCGGCATCGAAACCGGGAAGCGTGTACGACGCGTGGCTCGGGTTGCTGGCGACGCTCAATCGGGAGCACGCGGGTGTGTATCCGTTCATGCGGACGAACGCGTGGGGCTACGAGAAGCTGAACACGCAGATGGCCAGCTGGTCGCAATTGCGCCATAACTTCGTGCTGTATGCGGCGCAGAGCTACGCGACGATGGGAGGGCGGGAATCGGCACCGCCTGCGATTGTGGAACCGAATCCGGAGTTCTTCCGCACTCTGGCCGCGACTGCGGTGCGTTTGCGGGGTGTTTTCGACCGCGCAGGCGGGCTATCGTCGAATGATCGGAGGCTTATCGACGAGCTCGTCAAGGAGGCAAAGCTATTCGCGCGGGTTTCGCAGGCCGAGATCGATGGCACTGTGACGGATGAGGACGCAAGCGCGGTAGAAGGTTTTGGGGACTTTCTTGTGCCGTTTGAGTTCCACTCAAACCCTGCGGTTTGCGATGTCGCGACTGGTTCCACAGGCAATGTGCTCCATGTAGCTGCTGGCAAGCTCAACCCGATCATTGTGGTGCCCGACCCGAGCAACGGGGTGGCGTATATCGGCTGGTGCAGTTCGTATTACCAGCTCACGCGACCGAACTACACCCGGATGAACGACCAGCAGTGGGGGGCGATTGAGGGGACCGCTGCCGGGCGAGCGTATCGACCAGCATGGGCGACGAAGTTCGCGTCGCTTGGCGGCGATAGCTCTGACCCGGCACGCGCGGCGGTGGATGCTGCGCTGGCGCTGCTGGATTCGGCGACGCCGGAGGAGGGACTGGCGGCGTTGACACGTATCGCCGATGCGCACCGGGAGTCGGACGCGGTGGCCGAAGGCAGGCTCGCGGCGGGGCGATGGCTGTACGAGCGGAAGCGCTATGACGAGGCGCGGGAAATGCTGCTGCCGAATATTAATGCTCGCGGCGGGGCGGTGAGGGATGAGTCGTTGCAGCGGCTATCGAGCATTGCGTATCGAACGGAGTCCGACCGGTTTAAG
This sequence comes from Capsulimonadaceae bacterium, assembly GCA_036504535.1. Taxonomy (GTDB): domain Bacteria; phylum Armatimonadota; class Armatimonadia; order Armatimonadales; family Capsulimonadaceae; genus JARLGU01. Next base: position 66,158 of record DASXUY010000006.1, on the reverse strand, counting down.
GTGTACCAAGACAGCCTAGTTGATAGCCATGCTGCGCTTATTAAGGCTGTTGACGTCGCGGCTCACGCTGAGGATGCCACGAGGCGTGCTTCTGAGATCCAACTGGTCAAGGCAATGACCAAGGCGACTTTTTCGCGACAGGAAGGCGAGCGTGCCGTTGCGGCGTGTAAAACTCAGCCGTGGAAGGACTGCGTGGCGTATCTTGCTGCCAGATTCCCGACGCGCGAGTTTGAAGTCGATGCCAGCAAGTGCGCGAGTGCGCTGGTAGCGTTCGCCCGGACGGCGAAGTCGCGCCCTTTGGCTGGGGCGGCCCTTGCCAAGGCAATTGAGCTTGGGTATTTGGATGGAAGCCCGACTAAGCAGTACGCGCTAGTCGCACCCTACTTTGACGCATCTGTTTGGAGCGAGGCGACACATCCGGAACTGGCTTTACTAAACTGTGAAACGGAGCCGCACTACAGCACAGATTCACCAAAGTTAACGTTTCAATTCGCTTTGGATTCCCTGAAGCGTAAGCTTGTCGAGGATGCAATCGTAAACGGGCATTTCAGTGATCTCGCCAAGTACGAAGCTATTCCTACTAGCGACGGTAGGGAAAACGAAGTGCCCGCTAGAGGTAGCGCCGCAACGGCGGAACTGATCACTATGACCATGAACGTCGCTCCGCATCAGGAGGACAGAGATCTTTCGGTGAAGATGTACGAACGGGCGATATCGTTGAATCCGCATGGCAGACACGTTCCTTATATCCTTTGGGAAATGGCGAACATGAGTGATCAACCGCGAGCCGCAGAGAGTGCGCGTCGCAAGCTCATTATGCATTTTGCGTCGACTGCGCCTGGGTTAGCGGCACGTACGGTAGCAGCCCTGGAGCGATTGGATTTCACTGCTGCTTATGCTCTCATTGGGAAGGCAATGAAACAGCCACGAGAAGATTTTACAGAGTTTTTTGAGGAGTACTGTCCCAATTCTGCTCAGTCGATCAAGCGCGACGTTGACGATGAGATTGAGCTTCGGGGCAAAATCGATGACGTAATTGGCTCGGCTAACACCCGCAAACTATTTCCGACTCTCATAAGTCGCGTGGATAGAAGCGCTCTTGTCCGTAAGATCGCCACCGCATATCCGGCTCAGTCCGTAGCCGCACTCTGCGCGGTTGGGAGATGGGACGAATGCGCGAGGGAGGCGTTGAGCGTTCTGGTGCGGGAACCCAACCATCCGCTTGCCGCGAAGCTGTGGCAGGTGGCGTCGTCGGGATCCGGTGACAGCGAAACGCCGACAGAGCGTCTTATGGCTATTGCAAAACTCGATGCGTTGGGCGAGCCTTACCAGTTTTCTAAGCAAGTTGCCCAGTATTTGCGTCAATGTCTTGTTACGGGGTTTCTCGAGTCGAAGATGGGCAATGCAGCGTTGCTCCATCGCACTGTCCCCGGCAGCCGCGCGGAGCTTGTTGCCACCGAGATCGCTGTACGCGCGCTGATTGACGTTGCGCGTCCAGAGGACGCGTTGACGCTAGCTGCTCGGTGCGAGGTCATGCCGGGATGCGACGAGAAGGCGTGTTCCGCTCTGCTTGCGCTTACGACGCGGGCACTGGCAGAGGTTGCCGCTAAGAAGCAACCGCTATGGCGGCCACTGTGGACGGCGAAGATCGGAGATACTAGTGGCGAGTTTTTCCATCGGGACGAGTGCCCGCGAATCATTGCTGTGAATGGCATCGTTATTGTCCCTTCTACCGTTAATAAGGCCATGGGTTTGAGCGGTTTCGACGCAGTCACCGGCAAAGCTCGCTGGTTTGCGGCAACAGGTGTGCCCTGGTCGATTCAAGGCGGGGCAAACCGGAATGTCTTCGCTGCTTTCGTTGACGGCCGGTTAATAAGCATAGACGCTCAATCGGGAAGAGTGCTCTTTGAGACGCCACGTAGAGACATCGGAAATGGCGACCGGTCTAGTCGCCCAGAGGCTGGGGTTGCTTTCGCTTTAGCTGGCGACAAGGTGATCCTCGCGGCCTCCGTTGATTCATCCCTCACTGCAATTGACGCAATAACCGGTAAGACTGTTTGGACTAAGAAGCTGGCTGCACCTAGCCTGCGGAACATTACTGATCGACGGCTTCCGGTTGCGAATTCGCGGCTTTATGTAACAGACTTTGAGGGTAAAGTGTCAGCCCTCGACACAGATTCGGGCGAGATTCTTTGGAAAAAGGCTTACGAAAAACGGGACGACCGCGACGATCCACGTCAGCCCATTGTGCTTTCGCCCACACGTGTGGCGGTTCCTGGAGAGCGGATCAACCTTGTCGATACGGCGACGGGGACGAGCATAGTGTCCGTTCGCGAGATATACACAGACTTAAATTACACAGGCATGAGCAATCAGGACCGCAAGGATCTGGACAAGTGGTGGGCGCAAATGGCGACTGATCATCTGGATGCGGAGTTGCTACCAAAGCATTCAAGTGGAGGCAATGATCCTGAGGGGACGATAAAGGTGGCTCACGTTGCCTACTACGGCCAGTCGAATTTTGTTAAGGCATCCAGCACTGAAACTGGAGCGCTAATCGCCATGTATCCGCTGGACACGAGTTACGCTACCACCATCACGTCCGACGACAGCGGCGTGTACATCTTCACGCCAGGGGGAAACCTGACCGCGTTTCCGCAGGTTAGGGTGCCGGTTGTGGCGGCGCGGTGAGGGCGCCTAATGCATTTGCACGGCGACGACGTCTACTAGTCCCGTTCGGAGCGCCTGCGGCATGGCGACGGTGAGTTCACCGATGGCGGTGAGGGTGTGCGGGAGCGGTTCGCCGGTGCGGAGGAGAGCTACGGAGCGCGGGCGCGTTGGGATCTTGAGTTTGAGGGGTGCGGCGAAGCCAGGGAGGGCGTGGAGGAATAATGTGCCGCCAGCTGTTGTGACCGGGACGTTGCAGAGCTCCGGGTAGGGGCCGGGGTGCGGGCCGATGAGCGATTTGCCGCTGTGGCTCATCCAGGCGGCGGTTTCAGCGAGGCGGGAGTACACGATGTCTGGGAGGTCGCCGTCCGGGCGGGGGCCGACGTTGACCAGCAGGTTACCGCCCCAGGTACGCAGGCGAGCTAGCGTGTCGAGCATCCAGCTTGTGGGCTTGTACTGCTCGTGGTCCATGTAGCCCCAGAAGTCGACCATGCCGCCGCGTGGGTCAGGGAGAGTGCTCTCCTGCCAGCAGTGGCAGGTCTCGAACCAGCCGTGGAAGCGTGTTTGCGGGAGGCCGCATTCGGTGTAGTCGTAGTCGCCGTCGCAGCTGCGGGTGTTGATGACGATACCGGGTTGGAGCCTGCGGGCGAGGTCGCGAACAGCGTTGTCGAACGCGCCGCCGTCCAGCCACAGGAGGTCGATGGTGCCGTATCGCGTGAGCAGTTCGCGGATACGGCCGTGGAACATCCGCCTACGCTCAATGATGTGCGTTTCGGGCATTTCGGGCAGGTCGACTGGCATGTGGTTGGCGTCGTAGTGAGCGCGACCGGGAAAGCCAACGGGGTCGGTGCTGCGGTAGTGATAGGTCATGTACGGCCTATCGAACCACCAGTCCGGCGGCGAGTAGTAGAGGCCCACTTGCAGACCGAACTCACGGCAAGCATCCACGAACGGCTTCACGAGGTCGCGCCCGCCGAGGTGCGACTGCACGCCGAAATCGCCGTAACTCGTGGGCCAGAGTGTGTAACCGTCGTGGTGCATGGTGGTGAAGACGGCATACGTGAACCCGGCATCGCGCGCCGCTTTGATCCACTTGCGCGGATCGTAGTTCTGCGGTTGGAAGCGGTCAGCGAGCTGCCAATATTGGTTAGGCGTCAGCTTGTTGGCACCACGTGCCGCGCTGTCGTACACGGTACCCGCGATCATTGACCAGGACAGGTCGATGCCGCCGTGGACGCTCGCGATGCCCCAGTGGATGAACAGACCGAGGGACGCGTCCGGGAACCATGCCGCGCCGGGATGTTGTGTGCGGGCGGTATGTTCGAGGCGGTCGGGCATTGTTGCCGCTAGGGCTGCCTGCTGGTCGTGGGCGGCGTTGGCCAATAAAGTGGGGTTCGCGGTGGTCAAACTGGCTCCTCCTGACGCTCGCGCATCTCAACCGGGGCGACTATGGCTTCGTTCACTTTTCGCTCCAGCCTGCGGTGGATGGCCAGCAGGGCGACGCCGATGCCGCCAATTACTGCGGCGATTGCCGCGAATGCGATTCGTCCGACCGGCGGGTTTGGGATAAGGATGCAGAGCGCGAAGAATGATCCCATCGCGGCGCAGAGCCCGCCGATCATGCGGTATTGCATGAGGTCGGATGCGCCGTCGGGCTCGTCGGTGCGATCCACGGGAGTATCGAGGTCTGCGAACAGACTTTCCGTACGCGCTATGTGCTCCTGCGAACTTGACGCGTAGAATCTGGTCGTGAACAGGAACCACACCACCGAGGCCAGCAGGGTGATTACTGAGACGAATACGAAGCGGCTGTCTACGGCTTCCCGGGCATTGAGCGCCGTGTGATAGCCCATCATGTGCTCGATGAGTCCCGGGGAGTAGAGGTGCCCCGCCGCGATGGACGCTGCAAGGCCCACGATCACGGTCGACCAGCCCGACCATGCCGGTGTACGGCGGACAATGAGCCCCATGATCATCGGTGTCATCATCGGAGCGAGCAGGGTGGCGTTCATCATCTGGAAGAAATCGAACAGGTTCAACGTTCGCATCTTGTTGATTTCGAGACCGATGGCGATCATCAGGACGCCAAATGCCAGGGTGGCCACTTTCCCGCAGATGAGCTGCGCCTTGTCGCCCGCATCGGGCCGGATGTAGCGGATGAAAACGTTGCGCACGAAGAAGCCCGAGTTGGTGTTGAGGCCAGCATCGAGGGAGTCGATGGCGGCGGCGAACATTCCGCAGATCATGACGCCCAATAAGCCTTGCGGCAGAACCTTGAACGACATCGCCACCCACGCGGCCTCTTCCGGGTGCGCGAGGTTTGGGAACAACGCGTGCATGTCGGGGAAGACTACCGCAGCGCACATCGCCGGTATCTGCATCCACATCGGCATCAGAAGTACGAGGGTGGGAAGAACCATGAGCAGTACCATTTTACGAACATGGCTTTCATCCTTGGCACGTACGAACTTGCCGCTGTTGCGAATGTCCATCTGCCCGAGACCCGCTGTTACGGTTTGCCAGCCGATCCACAGCGATACAAGCGCCCACCGTGAGTCTTGCGTGAAGTCGAGGTGCCGTTTCGGGAGGGCGTGGATGAGGTTCGCCGGGCCTCCGATCTCCGGGAGGTTCATCGACAGCACCACGACGACGCCGACGATCAGCAGCATCATGAGCCCTTGCACAAACGCTCCCGCCGACACGCCCCACTGCCCGCCGAGCGTGGACATCAGCGTCACAACGATGCCCAGTGTCAGAATGGTGGTCGCCATACTGGCGTGAAACGTCGCCGCCATGAACACGGCCAGCGTGTTGAGGCCGACCGCCCCGATGAAGAGCCCGAATGGCAGCATGGTCCACGTGAAGAACTGCTCCGTTGCTTGCCCGAACCGCCTGTAGATTGCCTCGATGGAAGTGATCACGCGGAAGCGGCGCATGATGGGCGCGACCCAGAGCGCTACGAACAGAGTGGGCACTGCGGCGAGCCAGTAGGAGAATGGCAGCACGAAGCCGTCCTGGTAGCACTTTGCCGCTCCCCCGGTGAATGTCCACGTGCTGATCCCCGCCGCCATGACCGAGACGCCGCCGACCCACCAGAGCATGTTGCCGCCACCCCGGAAGTAGTCGCTGGCGTTCTTGTTGGCGCGGCGGAACAGCCAGCCAATTGAGAGGACGAAGGCGAAATAGCAGACGATTATGAAATAGTCCCAGCCCGAGAGGCCGTGGATGAGGCGATCATTCATGGGTTAGTTTTTCCTGGCCAGGCTAGCCTAGGCGCTCGGCAGACCGCGATAGCGGCCCCGTTCCGCGCGTCGGAAGGCGCGATAACGGGGATGCATAGGAACCTCTCCTTCCCACCGAGGACGGCGGTCCCCTTCCTCTCCTAAAGGAATGGATAAGAGGTTATGTTGCGGTGGGTTGTGTGGCTGCGTCTCTCGTGCCAGTGCCGCTTCAAGTTGATTTTCTCTCGTACTGAGCATGGCTTAAGCTATGCTGTGCTATGGCTTGAGCGACCCGGCGTAGACGAACCAGCTTGTTGGTATCGGCTGCGGTTCGAGGCCGGGGCCGGAGACGAGAAGTTTGGGCGTGACACCGGTCCACACGTAGTCGTTGACACCGGGCTGGTTGAGCTTTGCGGCGGCGTCGGTGCGGTAGTCGATCCAGGTCAGGCGGAACGGCTGGAGTCCCTTTTTCAGGCCGATGCTCCACGTGCCGAACGCATGCAGGCGGGTCGCCGGATACCACTCGTTGAGCGCGTAGCCTCGCACTGTGGATGCGCCGACGTAGACGCGCAGGTCATAGCCTGACTGCTGATCAGGCCAGATGTACTCGTGCGGTGCGGTGAACGTGTAGACGCCGTCGGCTGGAATGTTCAAGAAGCCACTGTAGTCGAGCGCGTAGTACTTTGAGCGTGGCGCTGGCTTCTGTCCGAGTGCCGGGTTGCTGGCGGGAACGACGGTGAAATCCCATAGGTCGGGCACGTTGGCTGTCGCGGCAGGCTTGAGGTCGTCGAATCGCTCCAGCATCGTCTTCCAATCGCCCTCGTAGTAGCTGCACGTGAGACCAGGTTTGGGGCGCGGAAGTGGCGGTGCCGGGTTCAGGAGGCCGATCTTGTCATAGTAGGCTGTGGTAGTCACAGACGCCATCGTTTCGCTGGTATCGTACGGGTTGTGATCTAGCTTGGGCCGGTAAGCGCGGGCATTGAGCTGCGCGGTTTGCGTGATGGTGAACGGCTTGGCGTAGAGCGTCGATTGTGGGGTGGGCGTCGTTCCGTCAGTCGTGTAGCGTATCTCCACCCCAGGCGTATCGGTGCTCATCGATATCTCGCAGCTGTCCGCGAACATGTTGCGCGCCGGAGATACGGTGACGGGGTTGATGGGGCGATAGATGGGCGTTATCGACGAGAGCGCACCGTTGGCCACGGCGAATTCGAAGTCCCGCGTGCCAGGGGATACAGGCTTGCCAGCGATGGTCATGGCGTCGCAATCGAGCGCAACTCCTGTGTTGCCGCTCACGAGCAGCGACTGGCCTTTTATGGCGATATCGCCTAGCGTGAGCGCGTCGCCTGGGGTTGGCGATGCGAGGTAGCGGACCAATGCACCGTCCGGAGCGGTGGCCTCAAACCCGATTCCGGTCTTGCCCCCGGTGATGCGCTTTTGGTCGCGGAGGTCGCCTTCAGGGCCGCTTCCCGGTGCGCGCGGAACGATCACGGTGACTACCTGCTGGTTGCCGTCGCCGCGCCACTGGCCGCCGATGCGCATGTAGCCGTACATCAACTGCCTATTGAACTGCAATGGACGCGGTGTCGACTTCGATGTGTAAGTCAGCGGCGTGGTCGAGAACTGGTACAGCGAAACGTTGGCCATGGGCGCTGGTTTGCCGTTCAACGGGAAGGTGGTCGCGTTGGTGGTGATGCGCTGCGCGGTGTTGTCGAGCCGGATCTGCTCTGGTGCAAACGCGGCGCTGGGTGACGGTGTTATGGGTAGGAACCAGACCTGCTCGTACGAGTGCGGCGCAGTGCTGAGAATGCGGTCGGCGACGATCCAGATCTTGTGCGCTCGCAAGTAGAACGCCAGCCGTTGATGCGTCACGCCGCGAATGGTTTGGTCGGAGCGGAGCGTTGGTTGCGAGCTTTCGTCTAGGCCGTATGTGCCGGGGATAGACGTCGCCTGCGACGGATCGCCGTACGAGCCTGCGTACACACCTTCCATAAGGTTGTAATTATCCGATGACAGCCATCGGTAGTTCGCAGGCTTTAGCCACGCGGTTACCTGATAGACCTTGTGGGGCGCCGTGATGCCGTTCTTGTAGATCCCGGCGTGGAAGAACTGGTTTTTGCCGTCCACGGTAAGTGGTGACAGCGGATACATGTAGTGGCCGGTGGTGTCGTCGATGATCAAGTCCTGACCGTAGGCGGCCATGCCAAACGTGTTGTTGTTGCTGCGGCTTCGGTAGGCGCCGTACGCTCCAGGTTGCGGCGACGTGAACATGGCCCCGTAAGCACTGTCCCGCTTCCAGCCGTCGCGTACGATATTGAAGCCCGCGAAGGGGAACCAGTCCGATGTGTACGGCGGCTCCGCGTTCGACACGTAGTTGCTGGTCGCGTCGAGTATGGCGCGGTTCACGGGATCTGATAGCGCCTCGGGAGAAAGCTGGATTGTGTTGTGCGTGAACTCAGCGCCGAGGGGAGCCCAGCGCTTGTCGCCACCACGAAACGGGATGGGCATCTCGCCAGCGGGCGCACGCAGGTGGATCTGTTCCGTGAGGCGGTCTTTCACGTGGGAGCGCAGCTCAGCAGCCCACCGGGCATCGTTGCGCACGGCGGCAATCCACGGGATATCGATCTCCATAGACGTGCGGTCGGCAAACAAGTTGATTGCTTCGCTAACCGAAGGGTAGACCGCGTTGTACCACGGGTCCTGCTGGTTTTCGCCGCCGTCTTGTAGGTTCTGCGTGGTGGCGTTATCTTCGATTTGCCGACGGCGCCCTTCGCGGAAAATGAAGCGCGATGCCTTGTACTCATCGAAGAGCATCGCCGCGTGGACAAAGCCAGTTGAGGGTGTCCAGTTGTGCGTGTTGGAGCGAAGATAGAGCGCCTGAGCGGGAAGATTCACCGACAGGAACTTCGAAATGATTTCCATGGTGGCGCGCGGCATGACCGGATTGTCGGCGTCGGTGTTCGCGGCGAGGCCGAATAGCACGTGGCTGAATGCTATGAGCGACGCGGTCGCGCTTGCATTCACACGGTCCGGGATGAAGCAAGGGTGGAGTTCATCGACGGTGTGGCAGTTGGCGTACCAGTCATCGATATATGCCGCCCATCGGTTCAGGTACTTCTGGTCGTGCGTCAACAGGTAGGCGTGAGCGAGGGGCATGAACACGGTTGCGGTGTACAAGCTGACATCCGGCACCCAGAGCACTGTCGCGGGAGTGTTAGCCTTCGGCGGGTAGTTCCAGTCCACTTTGCCTGGCTCGCCGATGGTGACGTCTTTGCCACCGATGGATGCGACGCCGCCCATTAGCTTGTCAGCCTCGGCGATCACGTTGATCTTTTCGGCTTTGCCGTTGAGCCCTCCGGCGTATGGGTTGACTTCCTCCCATGCGAGGCCGAACTCGCGAGGCGACCTTGCTTTGGTCTGGAAGTAGGCGTAGTATGCCTGCAATGCCTCGGAGTACTTGCCGTCGGCATAAAGCGTCGCCACGTTGGCGAAGCCGGGCCGGAACTTGGTCCGCTCCGTTGTTATCACGTTCGGATCAAGCTGCAGATTGTCCAGCAACTGTGCTGCGAGCGCGTCCTTGGATGCGGGAGCCGTTGGGGCCGTCGTGTCGGCGGCGAATGCTGTCGGGGCAGCGAGCGAGGCGATGAGGGCAGAAGCGAGTATGGTCTTGCGCAATGATCTCTCCAGTGTGGGATTCAGGAAAATACCTCACCTAGCCAGAAGACTGGCCCAAGCCCGGCCCCTCTCCTAGGATAAGGCGAGGGGAGTAGGAAGTAGAGGGAACTGTATTCGGCATTTTGGCTCCCTTCCACTTATCGTAGGGGAAGGGCTGGGGATGACGTCTTTCTGTTTACATCGGGCTGAATGTGGCGCTGTATTGAGCCGAGTACGAGCCTGACGTGTACGTTGTGACTGCAGTTCCAGCTGCTTGATGGAAGCCGGATTCGACGGGAACTTGCGGCGCGTTGGTGGGCGTGGAGTTTGCAATGCCGGGCGAAACGTTTTCGGCCATCAACCATTTGACGTGGCCGTCGCACAGCAGGTAGTTCGAGCCCCCGACATGGCGGCCGTCGCGGTCAGGAAACGATGTCAGCCAGTTGTGAGCGCCGTCGCCGCCAAGGACGCCGGTGGCGTAGTGGCCGTGAACGCCAGAAGTTGAATACATGCCAGTCAGGAACGAGTACGTGCTGCCGTTGTCGTCCATACCTTGGCCAACCGCCGAGCATCCGTGGATGCAGTTGTATGTCAACTCGTCGCCAAGATCCCACGCGTATCCTTCTACCTCGAAGACCATGACGGTGCGCGCTGGCGATGTGTATTTCACCAGCGACATGCCGCCCCGTGAGTAACCGCTGAGGTTAGGGATGGCGCTGTTGTAGGCGTATGATAGTGTCTTGAGACCCCCCGGGAATGTCCACGCCGGGTTAAAACTGGACGGCTTCGGGACGGTGGCGTCTTCCGGGCAGACGAAGACCTCCTGCGTTTTGACGTAAGGATAGAGGTTGCCCGCCCATCCCAGGCCACTACAGCCGGTTGAGATGCAGGTCGCGCCTACTGGCAGCCACTCGTCGTAGTCTTGCGAATACTGGATCGCTGCTAGCCCGAGCTGTTTGAGATTTGATGCGCAACCTGTTTGACGCGCCTTGGCTCGCGCTGTGGCGAATACGGGGAATAGTATAGCTGCTAAGATCGAAATGATAGCAATAACTACTAATAGCTCTATCAGAGTAAATCCTCGGTTGGTCCTCATACTTACACTCCTTAGTACGAATAATTCATTAACGCATGGTTCACCCGGCACTGAAGTACCGGGCTATTTTAAGGATCACCTTTGGTGACAAGTACGCTTGGCCGAAGACGGCGAAGTCACCGCGCACTCCGTGCAGGTGTCGCTTCGCGACGGACTGTTGCTATGTAAATGCCAGGTATCTAGCTGAAAGCAGGCCCTCTGGTCCGACGGACCTACAGAGTCCTATCACCGCTCGCCGACTGGCGCGAAACCAGATGGGCGGGCAGGGTCGTGCGTTGAAACGGGGCCGATGGATCGGCGATGCGCGCCGAAAGATAGCCCCACGCCACGGCGCACATCTCTTCGATGGGCTGCGCGACGGTGCTGAGTGGCGTATCCAGGTACTCGATCTCTTCGATGCCGTCGCAACCGACAATCTTGACGTCGTCTGGGACGCGTGCGCCGAGTTCGCGTAGCGCGCGGTAGGCGCCGATAGCGATCTCATCGTTGAAGCACAACAGGCCATCGGGAAGCTCGTGGGTCCTCGCGTATTCGTGAAATCCGGATCGTGCGAATGATCGCTCAGACCCGCCGATCTCAACGAAAAGTGGTTCCATACCGGCGGCGCGAACCGTATCGATATATGCACGCTGGCGCTGCTCGTGAATGGCTATGTGGCGGTTTGATGCCACGAAGGCGATGCGGCGGCATCCTGCGGCGAGCATGGCGCGTACGCCGTCGACGGTGGCATCGTGCAGGTCGACGCGAACGTAGTCGGCGAAGGCTGGCTGGTAGACGCCAACGAAGACGCAGGGCTGTTTGATTTTGGCATCGGGTTCAAGCGCGGCGCGACGCTGGTCGTAGTAAACGTCGATGGCGACTATGCCGTCGGCGTCGGTGGTTTCTAGCGCGCGGAGCCATGTGGAGTCGGTTGGGATGTCGTTACCGGAGCGAAGGATCATTTTGTAGCCATGCGCGCCGATCTGCTTTTCGAGAGCCTGAACCACTTGCGCGTAGTAGGGACGGGTGAGTTCAGCGGACCAGACCGCGATGTTGCCGGTTTTGCCGGTGACCAGGGCTCGCGCGGACATGTTGGGTCGATAGCCCATCTCTTCGCTGGCCTGCAGGACACGTCGACGTGTCTTCTCGGAGATAAAACCGGCACCGCGATTATTGAGCACGCGGGAGACGGTTGAATGTGAGATGCTCAGCTTATCGGCAATGTCGTAGATGGTTGTGGCCATAGGTGTTTCTCGTAACTACTCAGCCATTTCGTCGAGTCTCTACCAACGAGTCCGAAGAGTGCGTGGCGGTTTGCAGTTACAGCCGCTACGCTCGCGGAATCACCGCCCCCGGGGCATTACGGGTTTGTTTTCATGTTCGATCAAAAAATTAAAAACTAAGCCTCCGACGGGTCCTGAAGAGTGATCTTAAGAAAGATCAAAGGGACCCGCCTCCGGCAGTAGGAAGTTTTTAATTTTTGTGCTCGAACACCGGGTTCTTGGCCGGATTAGGACAAGAAGGGTCCTTCGGACCTGCCTAAGTAGTTACTGTTTCTCTTCACGCACTCGATTGCTGCAATCGAGTGCAATAGCCGATTGTAACATGGAAAGTGTGGGCTGTCAATAGGAGGTGTGCACCAAATTTGAGGCAACCTACCGATTCTAGAAGACGTAGAGCGGCGAAGATGTAGGTGGCATGCCGACCGCTGCGCCTCACGGCGAGAAAACGCTCCGTGGCGAGGGTTGACGACAAAATCTTCGGGGACAGCGTCCTCAAAGGCGGCCCCAAACAGTTGCGATGCGCCACGATTGGGATGATGGGTTTGCGAATACGACGACAGGCCCGGCTGCTTCTACGGCGCGAACAAGTGGTGTCACCTTCTGCGCGGCGGTCCCCAGGCTTGGTTCGTTCGGAGTGGTGGCATCATGCGGATCACCTGCCTCAATCGTGAATCGCTCCCGCCCATAGGGGGTGCACGAGTCGGCAATTTGTTGTCGCTGTTGACCTGGCAAAAAGGAGGGCGGCGGACGCTAGAATGAGTATTCCGCGCCACGCCGCCCATTAGGAGCTATTGCTCAACTACCTATGGGGCCTTAGGGATACCAGGCCAAGTTAAGCTCCTGGACGGGCTTTGTGTACGTCCGGTTTGGCGCGGGTGGTTCAGCCGGGCCGGGCACCCACCGAAGGACGTTCTCGCCAGAGCGGCGAACGAGGCGCGATATATCCAGGGCGCGGGCCGTCGGCGGCTCAGCGATGACGTTGCCGTTGAGGATTATCCAGCCCATGCGGTCTGGGGATTCGAAGAGCAGACGCTTTCCGGGCCAGATCGATGGGAGCGTGAACCTGTTTTCAAGGTACGAGTATGTCACGGGCTTGCCGACTGGAACTGGGGCAAGCACATTGACGTCCGTCGCAGCCATCCAGCCGTCGACGAGCGGGCTTGTTTTGACGGGTCTAGGTGCTGCCTGGAGCAGGAAGATACCTGTTGCGCCAGCTGGCCGGAGGCGTCGCCCGGTGTTGAATGTACGGAACTCAGCGCCGAGGCGTCCGTCAATTTCAAGGGCCAGGGTGAGCTTGCCATCGACGACGAGTGGAGTGGCATCGATGACGAAACTGCCGACTTGATCAGCGGTAACGCTTTTGATCGGAGCGGGCTGGCCGTTGATCCACAGTTTGGCGCGGGCTTGCAGGCCCCAGAACCAGTCCTGCGAATTGAAAATGAGCGTGAGGCGCTGGCCAGCCCATGCCTTTGGTACCGTCACTGTACGTCGGAACTGGGCAGTGCTGTCTTCCGGCAGGTGCATAGCGGCGAAGGAGCCTAGCTTTACGGTCTTCCAGGCGTGGTCGTCATAGGCGCTCTTCGTCCAGTCGTCGCCGGTCTGGCTCAATGCCATTCGCCATCCGTCTGCCAGCGCGAGCGTATCGGTTGCAACAGGAGGCGCTGGGGGTAGTGCTGATGCGGGCACGGGCGCGAGCGACGGCCATTGGCGCTGCTGGGTGGCGAGCCAGTAGTCGACAGCATTCTCGACATCGGGGCGTGTGGATGCGTAGACTCGGGATTCCATTGGGCCCAGATTGATTCGCGGCAGGGTGAACGAGTCTGCCGACAGCTTCGCGTCGACGCTCGGTGCGCCCGGAGTGGAAACCTCTCGAATAGCAGCGACGGCGTGACCGGTGGAGATGCGGATGTCGGCGGCGATGGGTGGTTTCGAGCCATCGGTGTTGATGCGCGCTACAGGATAGAGGTCGAAGACTCCGTTCTTGCTTCTCCAGCGTTCGGCCCAGACTTCCTGATTGACATCCTTTTGGTCACCCGTGACCCAGCTGTCACGCGGGACGCCGAGAGCGGTGAGGAACTCGTTGAGCACATCGGACCGACTGACCCAGTGGCCGTTGAGGTCGCGCGCGTCGCGCCAGAATGACGAGCCGAGGGTGACAACCAGACCCTTGCCGATCTTGCGGGTCGCGACGGCGATGTTGCCTTTGTCGGCGGGGATTTTGGCCCACGTTGCGATTATTTTGACTGCGGGGTCGATGCGAGCCTGAGCTACGCCGGTTCCGCCGGTGTCGATTTGCTTCCAGTCAAGCGCGGAACCCCATCCTCGAACGGTTTGTCCGCGGAAGCTGGGGAACAGTGATTGCGCATTGTCGAATGTCACGTCCTGGTTCCCGATGCTCGAGTTTACGACACGCAGCCCTGTCAGTTCGCTAATGGGCCAGGTGTTAGCGGCATCCGGTGTGGCGCTGCCGGTGTTATGCAGCGCGACGAATATGCCGCCAGCTGCGACGTATCGAGTGATAGCCGCTACGTCTTGCGGGGTCATGATTGCGGTGGCATCGTCGATGATGACGCGGAACTTCGACGCTGTGCCATTGGTGAAATCGGGCAGATCAACGTAGTCGGCGGTGCGTCCGGCGGCTTGAGCTTCGCCTCGCGCCATGTCCCAGGACCAGAGTTCGTGCTGACCCATGCGTGCGTTTCGTAGCGAGCGAAGGACGCCAATGGCGGGTTGCGGCATGTCCATTTTGCCGATACAGCGGAGCATTTCGCGGTTATCGGCAACCCACTTCGCCATCTCGGGCTTTTCGCGGTATTCGCTGGCGTGAAAGACCTCGTCGACGATGCTGTTGCCGAGCATGAGATAGAACGTCATGTGCTGGCGGAGCTCTTGAGGCGTTCCAGCGGGACCACCGGGCTCGCTACTGCTGATGATGCCTTTCCAACTGGTGTATCGCCCCAGCCAAGGTCCCCAGCATGCGGCGCCCTGGCCAGTGTCGTGCGGGTAGGCTCCGTACCTGGTGCAGAGGTCGGCGATTCGGTCCATGAAGCTCCACGGCGCCATGATCTTGATCGGTCGGTTGGGGTCCCCAGCGCGTGTTGCCTTCAGGTTGTTCTCAAGGGTCTTGAGTTTGTAGACTGACGAGAAGTCGATCCCATCGTAGAAGAAGTTGTTCTTGTTTTTGTCAGCCGACGGATACAACCAGCGGCCCGATGCGCTCAAGAAGACATACGAAAACGGACCGTGCACCTTGAGTACGATCTTGTTCGTTCCAGCCTGCAGGGCGGACCCGAGATCGAAGCACTGGTCGTCGTCGCCCCAAAGTGGGTGGTCGACGGTCAGGTCTTTGATAGCGATGCCGTTAACATATGCCGTCTCAACTTTGAGACGTCCGCCAGAGTGCCAGCCGTCGCGGGAGACATGCAGCCACTTGTCGCGGCCGGCTTGTTCGGCGGTAAGGTCGAAACTGCGTCGCAGCCAGTAGTCTCCGGCTGAGTTGGCGTTAGCGCCGCTGTAGCACATGAGGATCGGGTCGTTGCTTTCTACCTTCACCCAGTCGGTTGGCGCGCCCTCGGCATACCATTTCGCCGCGCTTCCCGCTTTGGCTTTGTCAGATCGGCCGTCCCATGTGCCTGAAAGGTCTACGCTGCCGCTGCCCCAACCGAGGAAGTCTGTCATGCGCGGCACGGGAATGTCATCCCAGCGCGCGAAGCCTTTCGGGTTGCCGCGATAGCGCTGACCTGCGGACGCGAGAGTAAGGCCGAGCGAGTTTTGGAGATAGTTGTGCCACGCATCGTTGGTGGCTTGGATACCGGTGTATCGGGACAACTCGACGAGGCCGGTGCCGCCCAGCTCAGCTTCGCCATGGTGCCCCATGAAGTTGGGATCCGCTGCAGCATATGCGGCCATCTGTTTGCGGAAATTGAGCGTGTACGGATCTGCGGCGGGGACCGGGACGAACGCGTTCGTGATCTGATTGCGCTGCGTATGAAAATCCGGGTAGGCAACGGTGCCTGGGTCCGGGGACATGTAGGGGAGCGGTAGCCGGTTCCACAACATGTTGGGCTGACGCGGCTCCTGCCAGCTTAAGAGCATGCGGTAGGGGGTGTTCGTCTCGTGGGACTTTGCCGAGTACCAGTCGGCGATAGACGTATCGATAATGCCGGGCGCTACGAGGCGGTTTTCGTCGGTTCCCACGACGCAGGCGGCGAATCCGTTATCGCCCAGCCATTTCATGTCAGCGTTAACGTCTTTAGGCAGCACACCGCCGCCAAGGAACCAGAAGCCCACTGCCTTGTTATCCATGCAATCAAGCCATGCGGGATAGCCGCTGCTAGGCAGAGGCTTCAAGCGGCTGGCATTGGCTTTCCTGCTCAATTCTGCGAGGCCTTGCTTCGTTCGGGCGCAAAAGATCTCGCATGATTTGCCGTTCGTCCCTACGAGCCACCACGCGACTCCGTCTTGACCTGCCACCGTTCCAGGTAAGCCGCTCTCGGGCAGTACAGCGAGCCCCCCGAACGCGGTGAGGTCGGCTATGAATTTGGAACCTGTGAGTGCGGCGTGCGCGGCATCTTGAGTAGTGATGGTAGTCCAAGACGAGCCAGGCTGCATAGGCGCGTGTTTCAGTACTGCCATCGAGCCAAATCCCCGTAAAGTGAGATTGCTGGTCGGGGTGGTTGACGCTGCGTAGGATGTGACGCAGTTGAAGACAACGGCGAGGGCGGCGAGTAGCGGGCGAAGGAGTCTCATAGGGTTTCCAATCCGCGCGTCATGGCGGGAACTGAGCTTGTTGAGGCGCGATGATTTCCGAGGTGGCGATGTGGGATCTGACCTAGTGCTGCTTCACGCGTAAGCAGCGGTGACCAGTATAACAATATTAGTTTCCGATATAGACTATATCATGTGAAGGGACGACTGTCAAGTACTTTTTCAGCGCTGAGGTTACAGATTTCGTGGGATGTCTTAATCGACGGGAACGTTGACAGAACAACTTCAACGAGCTATAATTGGCACAGTTAACCTAAAAAGTAGGATAGCTTGACGCAGGTTTTGCTGCGGTCAAGCACATGGACCTTATGACCACACTTACCCCTTCTACTGACCTTATTGACCTTCGCCACGGCGGGGCGACTCTGTCGATCGCGTCCAATGGCGCGCTTTCTGTCGTACTGCCGGGTGGCGAGACGTGGACAGCGCCGGGACCATTGCTGCTCCTTACGTACTATGATCGCCAGCACCCTCGCGCTCAAGAGATTGCGATTCCCTTCGTAAGCGGCGACGACAATAGCCCAGGTAGCTGGTTTGGGGTGGCTTGTGAAACAGTAATCGAGCAAGCTTCGCCGAGTACGGCGACTGTATCCGCGAAGCTGCCAACGCTGGAGATCGCGCTCACAGCGACAATTTCGCTGAGCGATGATGGTCGCGGGCTAACGGTCACTCTTGATGACAGCGCAATCGTAGAAGGCAATCCTCGGCTCTATCGGATCATGGCCATCGATGTGCTGCCCGAATTCGGGGCAGCTACGACTGGCGAAAGCGGCTACTTGACCCTGCCGAATTGGGTGGGGGCGCAGACGCATTTTGATAAGAGCTATCCTCGCGAGGTTGTCCAGACGATCTATAGCAGCAATGACCAGTGGGAATACAACTGCAACATGGGCGTCTACGGGGTTACTCGCGCCCAAGGGACGCTTTGTGCGATTGTTGCCAAGGGCGATATGGATGCGCAACTAGTATGCCGCGCGCACTGGGAAGAGCGCGCCGTGAATAGTGTCCACCCGCGTTTCATCTACCGGTGGCAGCAGCAGGATGAGCGGCTCGTTGGAGTTCGCGAAATTCGCTATTCGTTCGCGCCGGCCGCCTCGCCGTCTGGCGAGGGATATGCCTTTTGCGGTACCGAGTATCGCGATTTTCTACGCCGAGAACGGGGACTGTTGACGTGGGACGAGAAAGCGAAGGCTCATCCAGAGACGGTCGATTACCTCGGGCGATTCTTCGTCAAGATCTTCATGGCGTACAAAAAGCCTCAGCCCGACGGCCATGGCGAATACAGGGTTTGCACCACATTCGATGAGGCGCAGGGGCTGATTGAACAGTGTATTGCGGCGGGGAGCGCCAAGCTGAGCGTGATGCTGGTCGGCTGGAACATCGATGGCCACGATGGCATGGTGCCTACGCGGTTCCCGATAGACGATAGGCTGGGCGGGGAAGCGGGCCTCAGGAAGCTTGCCGCATGGTGCGGTGAGAATGATGTGATGCTCGGAGTGCACGACTATTATGGCGGTGCGTATACATGCTCGCCCGATTTCGACACTGCAGACCTCGTTCGGCATCGTACGGGGGAGTATTGGGAGAGTGTCGTATGGAGTGGCGGACAGCTGCACCAGATCTGCCCGGCTGTGTATGTCGAGAAACACGTCAAGCGCTACATGCCGGAGTTGCGGGCATTGGGATTGCGTGGCCATGAGCATATTGACGCTATTGGCTCATTCATGCCGTGCTACTCGAACGAGCATCCGCTGTCGAATCGCGCTGATTTTGTCGCAAAGGTGCGCGAGATGTTCGACTATGCTACTGAAGTCTTCGGGAGCGTGTCGACTGAGATGCCTTTTGGTCCGTATTTCAGCACGGTTGACGGCTTTTTCCACTCCTACGATAGACCGTCACGGTGGCATCTGGCTAGCCCAATTGGTCGGCACTTCTTCGATAATGCCGTTCCGCTACTAAGCATCGTGCTGCACGGGAGCGTCAACTGCCAGAGCCACGTCACAAGCGACCGCCACGACCTGATGCGGATGGCGGCATTCGGGCTGTCGCCGCAGGGCGGTGATCTCTCCGTTCGCAGCAGCAAGGAGTTTGGCGTTTCCGATAACTCCGACGCAATCGAAACGATCGCTGAGGCATATAAGCTGTTCTACGGCCCAGCGGGTCTTGTGACTCGCATTGGCCGTGCGGCGATTACGTCACAGCGCACTGAGCCTTCGAGTGTGATAGCCACTACGTACGATAACGGCGTAACTGTAAGGGTCAATCCAACCGACGAGGAGCGCGACGGTATAGCGGCAACGAGCTTTGTGGTAAGCGGGTAGTTTCCACACGGCCGTAGTAATTGGCATAGTTGAGCCATGCGCGTGGGGATAAATGAATTTAGCACTTCGCAAAGATTCTTCTTGACAACGATCAGTAGTACTGATATAATTGGCACAGTTAACCTAATAAGTAGGGTAGTTGATATGTAGTTCAGTTGACCTACATGAACTCGTATCCCACTGGGTGTATTTCAAAGCAACGGTCAGGCGGTCGCGAGGATAAATGCCGAGGTTGTCCCGTTAAGTATTTTGGTTGAGTCTGCTAGAATTAACTATGCCAACAACGATTGCCGACAAAGCGCACCGCGCATCAGATCTCGCCGCCCCGGTTTACAGCCGTATTGAGCAGGACATGCGTCACAAGGTTGAAACGGGTGAATGGCACGCTGGGATGATGATCCCGGGGCGTCAGCGCCTGTCAGCGGAGTACGATGTCCACCACCGAACAATCGACCGTGCGATCCGTTCGCTCGTCGAAGATGGCACGCTCGTCACGCAGGGTACGCGTGGAACGTTTGTGGCGCGGCAAGCTGTCGTTGTGGAGCGACCAGCAGTCGTGGTTGCTTCGCCGACAGCGATGCAGACGGCGCTAGATTCTCCTAAGTTAAAGGCCGCTAAGCGACTTGGCATATTTACTACAGACCTTGATATAGGCGACTATAGCCTTGCAATAATCCGGCAGATAGAAAAGGGCTTTTCGATTGCGGGAGGGACGGCTGTCTTTTCGCAGCGTGTCCAGCGTGGTGTCGAACGGGACGTTGACGAAGTTGTCGCTGAACTAGTGACTCGCCAGTGCGACGCCATCGCGGTAGTCTGCTTTAATATCGACATTCCGCTGGATCGCACTTATCAGTTGGTCACGCAAGCCACGCTGCCTGTCGTTTTTGCGTCGTCGGGAAGTGTCAACCGTCCGATTTGGAACGTTTACATCGACAACGTTGATGCAGGGTATCAGGCGGCGACACATCTAATCGATCACGGGTGTGATGACTTTCTGTTTGTCGGACAAGCTGGTCACGAGTGGGTAGGTCACCGGCTTAATGGTGTTCGCGATGCAGTCAAGCAGCGTGGTTTTGGAGACAAGGCGCTTGTGTCGACATTAGGGCCAGTCGAGCTTGACTATGACGACGCGGCGTACGTGTCTTCAATGGAAGCGTTGCGCATTCACGTGCCGTCCGGCGTGATAGCGGCGAACGATCACCTTGCTGAGGGTGTCTATCGTGCGGCAACCGAACTCGGACTAACGCCTGGTCGCGAGTTCAAGTTGGTCAGCTTCGATGACATCCCGGAAGCCCGCTCGCTTGGCGTCACTAGCTTGCGCCCGCCGCTTGAGGAACTTGGACGAGGCGCCGCGCGGCTGGCAGTACACGCGCTGAACGGGGACTCGACCCCGCAACGTGTGTGTTTGAGCAGTCACTTGATCGCCCGCGAATCGACAAGCGGATTTGGTAGTTAATGAGCGTCGTCATGGACGCGTGACAGAACGTAAACTCAACCAGGATACGACATTTGTTGTTGGTTTGAACCAGCATAGCGCTTGCCAGTGTCTCGCGGAAGACGGCTAGGTTTGAGTTGGGTTCATTTGCTTATCATAAAACGATAGGAAGAGGAAAGAGATGAAGCTAAAGAAAGCGTTTACACTTATAGAACTGTTAGTTGTTATCGCTATTATAGCGATTCTGGCAGCTATTTTATTCCCAGTGTTTGCCAAGGCGCGTGAAAAGGCCCGTGCAACTGCCTGCATGAACAACCAAAAGCAGCTCGGATTGGCGCTTAACCAATATGTTCAGGACTACGACGAGGTATATCCTGTGGGTTACATGATGTACTACGGGGCACCCGGTCGAGGGTGGGCTTCACAGCTTTTTCCCTACTTCAAGGCGCCGGGAATCATGGTGTGTCCTTCGGATGCGAAAGGCGATGTGAAAACGGGATGGTCCTACGGCATCAATACGATTATGTGCGGCTACGACGCGTTTGACGGCGCGGGCGGCACGTACACTGTAGTTGACGCTGGAAGTGGCGTTCAGGTTACGGCACATTCAATGTCGATGTCCAAGCTGAACTCTCCAACCAAGACGGTTGCGTTCTTTGAGATGAGTGAGTCGCCTGACGCTGCGCACCCGATGAACCACTCTCTATCGCCGTTCGATAGCGAGCATAACTCAACGGGCGGCTACGGTATCGACGGCGCTCCAATGTACTCGAACTACCAGTTCTACGAAACGGGATTGCTGCGCGGCGACCCGACAGCACTGCCGAGCGCTCAGCACCTGAAGGCCGTTGGACGCCATAATGATGGAGCAAACTATATCATGGCCGATGGACACGTCAAGTGGTTCCTTCCGACCCAGGTGACCGGCGGATACGGCAACGTTCCTAGCTGGGCGTCAACCAACCCAAGCACATGGTGCGGCGCATCGTGGGCCTGGTACTATCCGGCCGGCACTCAGTGCTCGGACCCGACAATTGCTGCGACTTTCTCGGTAAGATAGTAGTAAGTTTGGCGACGTCCTGGACAGATCCGGGACGTTGCCTCGTATGTGTATCGGGGCTGACCTCCCTTACAGCCCTTGCTAACGAAACTGCGGATTATGGCTGTGTGCGAGCCAGTGTCCTTAAGGATTGTCAATGAAGCTTTCTACTACGGCGGTCGCCTGCCTGGCATGCGCCACATTCTCAGTTCTGTTGCTGATATCCGGCGGCAAAGCCAATGCTGCTGATTTGGCTAAGCGTGCAGTTTTTGCGAACTACATGGTTTGCTACTGTACTTATGGCGAAACGCTCGAAGGATATAAGCGCGAGATTGTCGAAGCTCAAGCTGCCGGTATTGACGGCTTTGCAGTCAACATAGGCTCTTGGTACAACGAGCCCTACTATATCCGGCGCACCAACTTGCTGTTTCAAGCCGCTCAGGAGCTCGGCACAGGCTTCAAGTATATTTTGTCACTTGATCTGGCAACCCTGAAGCCCGAGCATATTCGCGACATTGTTAAGGCATACGCTAAGCACCCGAATCATTACCAATACAATGGCCGCCCACTGGTGACGACGTTTGATGGCGGCTCAGTAGATTGGAAGTCGATATTGCGGCCTCTAAAGGCAGAGGGATACGACCTCTGCTTTGTTCCGTTCTTCTACCCGAATCCGGTGACGGAATTGCCGTCTTACGATGCGGTGAAGGCTCATTTTGCACGATACAATGACTTCTGCGACGGGTATTTCTTCTTCGGCGCTGCGGGAACCGCCGACGAGTTGACCGCAGGCAACGCTGCTTACAATCGGGCTGCGCGCGAAGACGGCAAGCTTGTCATGGCAAGCTACACGCCTTACTACTGGGGCTCCAACCAGCCTGGCAGGCGATATTTCGAGACGCAGGGTGGGGTGGGCACTGAGAAGCAGTGGAAGTCGATCATTGCGATGCAGCCGGACTTCGTGCACATCGTCACATGGAACGACTTCGCGGAAACTTACCTTGCGCCAGTCGACGATGCGGGCAAATATGACAGTGGTCTGCGCCATCCGGTGCGCCACCCTCACGCAGCGTACTACGAGATGCTGAAATACTTTATCCCTTGGTACAAGACTGGTAAGGAACCAAAAATTGAGCACGACGGGCTATTCTACTTCTACCGTGTTCACCCAAAGGCTGCCATTGTTAAATCAACGACCACCGATGCCGCCGCGAAGCCCGTGTCCATTCGATCACAGCCTGCCACCGACTTCCATGGTCCAATAGCCGACAGCGTGTACGTTTCGACTCTTCTCACTGCTCCAGCCGAAATCCGCATCAAATCCGGTGGCGTGGAAGTGAAGTTTCAAGGTGGGAAAGGCTTCAACAACTTCGAGACTCCGTTCCACGCAGGCGATCAGCAGTTTTCGCTGTACCGCAACGGTAAGCTGCTTGCCGAAACAACTGGCGAAGCCATAGTGGCTGAACCCACCGAGTATGACTTCTTCCCGACAACGGGGTTCGTGTACGCCAAATAATGTAAGTGGCGTCGCAGCACCACTAGTGAGCAGTTGATCTGCGTCGCCCCAAGCGCGCACTCACTTCAAGGACAATCAATGAAGCTTTCCATTTTCTCACTTTTGACAATGGCGTGTGTGGCTCTCGCAGCACTTCCGCTACTCACCGGGAGTCGCGCGCAAGCGGCCGAGTCCCCAAAGCGAGCCGTGTTCGCTCATTACATGGTCTGTTTTTGTACCTATGGCGAAAGCGTCGACGGGTACAAGCGGGAGATCATTGAGGCGCAGGCTGCCGGGATCGACGGATTTGCGCTCAACGAGGGGGCATGGACCAATGAGCCGCACTATGTACGGCGAACTAAACTGATGTTCCAGGCCGCTCAGGAGCTTGGCACCGGGTTCAAGTACATATTTTCGCTCGATTTGGCGACGCTGAAGCCGGAGTACATTCCGGAAATTCTGCGAACATACGTCAAGCACCCAAACTATTATCAGTATAAAGGGCGGCCCCTGGTCTCCACTTTCGCAGGCGGATCTGTTGACTGGAAGTCTATTCTCGGGCCGCTGAAGGCGGACGGCTACGACATCTGCTTCGTCCCGTTCTTCTATCCGAACCCGGTGACTGAGTTGCCGTCGTACGACGCTGTTAAGGCTCATTTTGCGCGGTACAACGATGTTGCTGATGGCTACTTCTTCTTTGGTGCCGCTGGCCTCGCCGACGAGCTGGCCGCGTGCAACGCGTCGTATGTCAAAGCGGCACGCGAGAGCGGAAAGCTTGTCATGGCAAGCTACACGCCATATTATTGGGGTGTCAATCAGCCGGGGCGCCGCTACTACGAGACCCAGGGCGGTGTGGGCATCGAGAAGCAGTGGAAGTCGATCATCGCGACCCAGCCGGATTTCGTCGAAATCGTGACATGGAACGACTTCGCGGAGTCGTACCTCGCTCCCGTAGAGGACGAAGGCAAGTATACGCCGGGACTCGCGCATCCTGCCCGCTTGCCGCATGCCGCCTATTACGAGATGCTGAAGCACTTTATCCCGTGGTACAAGACTGGCAAGGAACCGAAACTGGAACACGATGGGCTGTTCTACTTCTATCGGACACATCCTAAGGCGGCAGTCGTTAAGACAGCAGCCGTGGAAGGGGCCGCGAAGCCGACGCCAATCAGCAGCCAGCCGGTTACCGACTTGCGCGGTGCGGTCACGGATACAATTTACGTGACGACGATGCTCAACTCTCCTGCCGAGGTGCGCATAAAGTCAGGTGATGTCGAGACAAAGTTCAATGCGGTCAAGGGCTACAACAGCTTTGAAACGCCGTTCCACGTCGGCGAGCAGCATTTCGCGCTCTATCGTAATGGCAAGGTTGTCGCCGAGACGACGGGAACGTCCATTACTGGAGAACCGACAGAGTACAACTTCTTCCCGACCACCGGCTACGTCTACGCTAAGTAGGGACGGGCTTTGCATCGGGGTTAGGTTTAGATCGCCATCGCTCCACGCAGGGGTGATGGCGGTCTTGTTTTGAGTTGGAACGGTTTTATTTCGAAGCAGGTGTGTACCATATTTTAGGCGACGTCTCGATTGTGGAAGACGTAGAGCGGCAAAAATGTGCAGCGGCATACCGACCGCAGCGCCTCACGGCGAATGGGCCGCTCCGTGGCGAGGGTTGGCGACAAATTCTTCGGGGACCGCGTCCTCGAACGCGGCACCAAACAGCGGCAGTGCGCCACGATTGGGATGATCGGTTTGGGATTGTGACGGTATGCTAGATGGCTTCTACTCCGCGAACAAGTGGTGCCGCCTCCTGCGGGGCACTCCTTAGTAGGGCGTTTCCAATTCAACCTGTAGTGATTTGATCTCAAGTACCGAAACGGTACTTTGGAAACTCCCTACGAGGCTGGGTTCGTTCGGAGTAGGGGCAACATGGGATCGGATGCCACAATCGTGAATCACACCCCAATTGCGTTTCGACGCAGGGATGCTGGCACGTGACGCCGAAACTTAGGCGTCGAAACAAATCTTGCAGCCCGTAAACGGATACCACGATGACAAACTCTAAGGCAGACAGTGAAGTTACGCTTTCTCCATCTCCCCCCGACAATATCGACGTGTGGATACTCGCGGGACAGTCGAACATGGAGGGAGTCGGCGAACTTACCGATACGCTCGCACCAGACCCGCGTGTGTGGAGCTTCACGCCCGCGGGAGAGTGGGAGGTCGCAGCTGAGCCGCTTCATCGGCACTGGGAAAGCTTCACGACTGTGCACCAGGAGTTGAATCGACCTGGTTTGCCTGATGATCGCCGAGACTTGAGCAATGCGGAGTTAGCAAGGCTGGCCAGTCGCGAAAGGCTGTACGGTTGTGGATTGGGGTTGGCGTTTGGGATTGATCGCGCTACGGCGACGGGGAAACCTGTAGGCTTGTTGCCGTGCGCGCATGGCGGAACAACGCTGGAGCAGTGGAGCTTTCGGCACAAAGGGCGCGGGGGAGCGAGTCTTTACGGCGCGATGCTGGAGCGTGTTCGGCGCGCTGGCGGCAACCTTTGCGGGATGCTCTGGTATCAGGGTGAATCAGAAGGCTGGAGCCAGGAGTCTTGCGTCGCATACGGGGAGCGGTTTGCGGAATGGGTAGGCGAACTTCGCAAGGACTTTGGCCGTCCTGAGTTTCCTGTACTTACGGTCCAGATCGGTCGCACAATGCTCGATACCATTGACCCGCTATCGTGGACCAAGATTCGGCACGTGCAGGCAGCATTCCCGAACAGCGTTCCGTTTACTGCCGCTACCAGCGCAGTGGATCTCCCGCTGATTGACGCGATCCATATCAACGCGTCTGGGCTACGGCGATTAGGGCGGCGGTTAGCTCGTATCGCTGGAAACATGGAAAAAGGCTTCGTCGCGGGGCCGAAGCTTATCGATGTTTGCAGCGGGTCGGAGCCGCCAGATCGGGGGCTCATTCGACTGCAGTTCAGCGGCGTGACGGGTGGCTGGCTGCCAGTGGATAACATTGCGGGGTTCGACATTCTGACGCCGGAGCACGTTCCTCATCCGGTCAACCACGTCATCAACGCGTTCCGTGATAAATCGGATCCTGCGAACATCTTGGTGCGAACGAACCTGCCGGTGGAACCGGGTGACATTCTCGCTTACGGCAATGGGCTTCGCCCCTATTGCAACGCCATTGACGAAGCCGATATGCCACTCAGCGCATTTGAGGTTACGCTGTAATATTCGACTGGCAGCTCCTAAGCCCGCAGCAGGCAGCCCTCGATCGTAAGGCCCGGTCCGAATGCCAGCGCGACACCATAGCCCTTGGCAACGTTGCGGGCTCTCATTCGTTCGAGGATGAATAGGATGGTGGGCGAGCTCATGTTTCCGTACTCGCGCAGGACGCCGTACGACTCCGCCAGCGCGTCTGTCGGCATCTCAAGCACCGATGCCGCTCGGTCCAGAATCTGCCTGCCGCCGGGATGGATGGCCCAAAACTTGATGTCCGAGGCGCTGATCCCGTTACAGCGCGTGAGTTGATCGACAAATGCGCATAGATGGCGCTCAATCACTGCCGGGACGCGGGCAGACAGAGTCATAAGGAAGCCAGTGTCACCGATGTCCCATGTCATATCACCGAGCGAGTCGCCGTCAAGCAAGCTCATCGAATCGACGTACCGCAGTCCGCTTTGCGCCTCGTCAGGGGTGGCGCTCATGACCGCAGCCGCAGCGCCATCGGCGAACAGTGCGCTCACAACGGCGGATTCGAGTGTTGTGACGGGCTGGAAATGGAGCGTGCACAGTTCAACACAAACGATAAGCACTCGTGCAGCCGGGTTGCTGCCGCAGATCGCATGCGCGGTCTTCATGGCGTTGAACGCAGCGTAGCACCCCATGAACCCGATCATGGTTCGCTCCGTCGTGGGGCGAAGTTTCAAGCTGCGAACAAGGTGGACGTCGACGCCAGGCGAATAGAATCCGGTGCAGCTCACGACGATGAGGTGAGTGATCTCGTCCGCGTCGCGCCCCGACTCCGCCAACGCTTTGCGGGCGGCTTGTTCGGCGATGACGGGTGCCCATTTGCGGTACATGGCGTTGCGTGCGGCCGTGGACGGCGGTGGCTGCATGGACGCGTTGGGCGGGTAGAACTCGTAGTCTGCTGGCTCGCGATTATAGTCACTGATGCATGTGAAGCGGCGCTCGATGGCGCTACGGTCGTGGATGACATCGATACGCGAACGAACCGATTCTGGCATGCCCTCAACACGCTTTAGAAATGCGGCCGCTTCCCGCTGCGATTTACTGAACGGTGGGTTAGCGGTGCCTATTCCTTCGATGTTGGTGGGCATGTTTTTCCTAAAACTGCGGTTTGGTTTCAAGCTGATGGGATTGGAGCGCGCGACCCGTCCACGAGTTCGAGCGACGGCGAGCTTTCGACAGGGTCGATAAGGGCCGCAACGATACATACGTCATCGCGCAGGATTCCGTTTGCATATTGCTTCACGTCTGCCATCAATCGGCTGATTAAGACCGGAGGCGGTTCCCCCGGTGGGGCCTGTGTCAGGAAGTTGATTATGCCTTCGGTGCCAAGCAAAGCTTGCCGTGATGGGCCCGCTTCAGATATGCCATCCGTGTACAAGAGCAGCAAATCACCCGAGCCAATGCGCACCGTCTCTTCATCGTATTCGGCGTCGTCGATGGCACCGACTGGCGGACCTGTCGCCATAAGCTGCTCGACACTGCCGTCGGAGCGCCGGATTATCGCAGGCTCGTGGCCGCATGAGCCGTAGGTGAGTGTACCATTGCTGTGATCGTACACACCCGCGAAGAGTGTGGCGAAGCCTATGAGCTGACCGGTGCGCGCCAGCGTGTTGTTGAGCCGCCCGAGCCCAACGGCAAGGTCGGGCTCGTGGTCAAACACGTAGCGCAGCATGTTGCGCACGCTTGCTATCTGGGCCGCTGCTGCAATTCCTTTACCGCTCACGTCGCCAATAACTATCGCGAACACCTGGGGGCGAATTTCGAAGACGTCGTAGAAATCGCCGCCAACAGATGCCTCGTCGAGAGCTGGCTGGTAATAGAAGTCGAGTTCAAAGCAGGGTGAATTGTCCGGCGGCGGCTGGAGTGCACGCTGCAGGGTTTCGGCGACTGTGTGCTCCCGCTGCCGGACACGTGCCGCATCGAGGGTCAGTCGGCACTGAGCTGTCGCTATCTCCACCAAGCGGATTTCTTCGGCTTTCCATGTTCGTGGACGGTCCGCCATGGCAACGATGAGGACACCCAATAGTCGGTCGTCCTCGAGTATTGGGACACCTACAATGGCGGATAAGCCTCGCTGAAGCAGGAGACTTGCGGTTTCCTTGCTCCAGGAACCCGAGCTCACATCGTCGACTACTAAAGTCGCGCCGCCCGCGAAATGACTCAGGAAGTCTTTACCAAGGTCGATAGGCGAATGGGATTCGCTGATTGACTTTAAGCCCACGCCGTAATAGTCGTCCGCGCACCACAGCTTGCCCTCGACTGAATCAATGCTTAAATAGCAGCACCTGTCGGTCTCGAGGGCATCTCCGACGATTGAAAGGGTTCGTGAGAGGATGATGTCGGGTTCTGTTGCGTACCGCAGAGTCTGTGCGATACGGCTTGTCACCTCTTCTGTTCGCCTGCGGTTTTGTTCTTGAATGAGCATCCGCGCCATTTCGACCGCTGACCGTGTTTGGGCAGCCACTGCCTCCACGAGCAATATCTCCTCGGCTGACCACGTCCGCGCAGTATCCGCCATTGCGACAACCAGAGTGGCGACGAGTTGGTCACCATTGAACAGCGGGACGCCGATAATCGCCGACACCGCCTGACGCTCGAAGTCAGTGGCGAGAATAGGGGGCAGGAGAGTGCTGCGAACGTCGTCGATCACTAGCGTGCGACCGGGTTGATAAAGCGTGTCGGGCCTCAGTCGCAGGTCCGATGTGCGATAGTGCCCGCTCATCGCGGGGAGGTCGGAGCGGTGGTAGTCTTCGCCTACCCAAGCGTAATCGGCGGGCAGATCGTATGTCATGAAATAGCAACGGTCAAGTTTCAACGCTTCGCCAAGGGCTGTGACTGCTGCGTTTTGAATATAGTTGGGATCGAGACTGCCGCGAATAGCCTCACCGATGCGGTTGACGAGCGCTTCGCGATTGGCACGGCTTCGTGCGAGTAGCTCCTTGCGGTTGCGATCGGTGATATCTGTAAGCGTTACGAGACCGTTGATAGGCTTGCCTCGCTGGTCGCGTACGAGGGTCGCGCGGGCCTCGGTGGTCAGAGTCGTTTCGCCCTGGACGATGCTCCATTCGCGCAGTTCGACGTCCTTGCCGTTCAAGCAAGGCGTCAGGATAGATTCGACAGGTTTTCCGCGTTCGCGAGTGGCAGTTATGCTTGCTCCGTCGTCCCAAATATCCAGCCGCAGACCGACAACCTTACGCCCCAGGATTCGCTCGGCTTCGGGGTTGGCATATCTTATTGCGCCTTCGATAGTGCTGATGAGGACGCCAATTGGCGCATTCTCCATCACCGCGCGTAATCGCGCTGTGGCTTGTTCGGATTCGTAGAGAAGCGGTCTTAGCGCACGCAGAGAGTCTATACCGATAACCATCAGCACGCCTGTGAGGCCGAGGAACGCTGCCTCCATGGCGTCGCCGTACGAACGCGTGGTCATGGCCGCATCGCGGGGCAACAGAAATATGGCCATCGCGAGTTCGCTTAGCACCAGCGCCACGTAACCTGGTCCGCGACCGCCGACTATGGTTGCGATGACGACGGCAACGAGGTAAACGACGCCGAACGGTCGTGGGTCTGAAGCGCCGCTTGCGCGCATCGCATGCATGATAGCGTGCAGCGCATATGTTACGAGGGCTACCATGACGGGGACACTTGCGTACGCGATCACAGACAGCGTTTGTGGATGAATGTCGTGCTTTTTGAGCTTGGGGAGAAACCTACTAAGTGTCATAAATGGTAACGCGGGGCATCTACGTGGTCTTCGTCGGCGATATTACCGGACATCAACAAGTACGCATCGGCTCATTAACTCGCTTGCGTTTCGGCAACGAATGCAAGTTGACGATATAAGTCGGATGTTTGTACCCGTTCCGCAGGAAAACTAACCACTTAAGCACAAATCTTAAGCCCAGATTGACGCAGCAATGTGCGGCAAGAAGGTCCTCATTATGACATCTCACAGTTTTCGCAAAAGCATCGACCTTGGCGGCGAATGGAAGTTCGCATATAGCGACATCCCGATCAAGGGCGTACGCTCGTCCGCTGACTTGATCGCGGCAGGTCTAACCGCATTTCCGGCGATTGTGCCCGGTAACTTCGAACTCGACCTCCAGCGCAACGGCCTTATCGACGAGCCGCTTTACGGCATGAACATCGCCGCGCTGACGCGATACGAGCACACACATGTGTGGTATTGGCGGACGTTCACGGCTGATGCAGTCGATGGGATGGACGTCAATTACGTGTTCGCTGGACTAGACTGCTTTGCCGACGTGCATATTAATGGTCACGGTAGAGGCTATTTTAGCAACATGCTTACGGAGCATACTATTCATTGTATCAAGCCCGTTGATCCTACAAATGAGATCCTCGTCCACATCCGACCTGCCGTGGACGAGTCGCGTCGTCCGTATCCGCCATCGCTCTTCGCCCAGCCGCAGTGTTACGATAGCCTTTTCGTGCGCAAGGCGCCGCATATGTACGGGTGGGACATTATGCCGCGCGCGCTTTCGGCGGGCATCTGGCGACCGGTGGCGCTGGAATATAAGCCTGTCGAGCACCTGGAACGCATCGCTGTTGACACGCTCAAGCTTGCCGGTGACCATAACCGTGCTCATATCGCGATTACCTACAGCGCCAGTATCAAGCCTAAGGCTGGCGACATCTATTATATTCGGGTTGAGGGCACTTGCGGGGAGTCTGTGTATTCGCAGGAAGCTCGCGCGCTGTCCGGGTTCGGGAAGGTACGCCTCGATATCGAACAGCCGAAGCTCTGGTGGCCCAAGGGACGCGGCGATGCTAACCTTTACGACCTCACCGTCACGCTGATCAAGAATGGCCAGGCCATCGACAGCCTTTCGCTGCGCCACGGTATACGCACGGTTAAGTTGGAGAAGACCAGCATCACGGACGCGGCTGGCAGCGGGGAGTTTTGTTTCTGGGTGAATGGCGAGAAAGTATTCGTGCTCGGTACCAACTGGGTGCCGCTCGATGCGTACCATTCGCGCGATATTGATAGGCTTCCGGCGGCCATGGAGTTGGTGGACGATATCGGCGTCAACATGATCCGGTGTTGGGGCGGCAACGTTTACGAGAACGACCTCTTCTACGATCTTTGCGACCAGATGGGCATTATGGTCTGGCAGGATTTCGCAATGGCTTGCGCGTTCTATCCACAGGACGAGAACTTCCAGCGGACGCTTAGTAACGAGGCGACGGCAGTCGTTCGCCGCCTGCGCAATCATCCGTGCGTTGTGCTTTGGGCGGGAGACAACGAGTGCGACGAGGCGGTAATCTGGAGCGGATATTCGCCCGACCCGAACGATAACGTGCTCACGCGTAAAGTGCTGCCCGAGGTCGTGCGCGCCGAATCGCACGGCATCCCGTACCTGCCAAGCTCGCCGTATATCGATAGCGTGGCGTATAACGGCGGCGACTTATTGCCGACCCCGGAGAGCCACCTTTGGGGGCCGCGCAACTACTACAAGAGCGACTTCTATACGAAGTTTGTCTGTCACTTTGCCAGCGAGATGGGCTATCACGGATGTCCGTCGGTGGACTCGCTGAAGAAGTTCCTGTCGCCGGAAAAGCTCTGGCCGTATCAGGACAACGAAAAATGGCTGCTGCACTGCACGTCGCCGATTCCAGGTGTTGACATCTGCGACTACCGCGTCGAGTTGATGGCCACCCAAATCCGTGCCCTCTTTGGCGAGGTTCCCGATAACCTCGAAGACTACGTTTTCGCCAGCCAGGCGGTACAGGCGGAGGCGTTCAAGTTCTTCATCGAAACGTTCCGCTCGCAGAAATGGCGACGGACGGGCATTATCTGGTGGAACCTGCTTGACGGGTGGCCGCAGTTGTCCGACGCAGTCGTCGATTACTACTTCGACAAGAAGCTCGCTTACGACTATATCAAAACCGCCCAAAAGCCCCTGCACCTTATTATTACCGAGGCGCACGACGGCGTGCATACCCTGGTCGCCGCCAACGATACACGCCACGGGATCGCGCTCACGTTCACCGTCACCGATGCGTCCACGGGTGGGATAGTGATGGAAGGATGCGGGAGCGCCGCTGGCGACGCGGCCACGCAAGTTGCGTCGTTCCCTGTGAACGGCGGCGAGAAGGCGTTCTACATCATCGAGTGGCAAGCTGGCGATCACTCCGGGCGGTCGCACTACCTCGCAGGGGAGCCGGTTTTTCGACTAGATGATTACAAGAAATGGCTGGCGGTGTTGCAACGCCCATAACGTATTCGGAAAGTGGAGCAGTCATCTACCACGCGTCAACTTAGCCGGAAATCGACGATGCCTGCACCAGATTCTTCCGAGTCGTCGTCGGCGACGCAACAGCCCAACGGACACGGCTGACTAGATCGAGAAGTCGTAATCTTCGACGAATACTCGGATGTTTTGCGGCGTGACGTACACTACGTCGCCGACCTTGAGGTCGAGATCGTTATAGCGCGACCGCGTGATCTCTGCGGAAATGAACTCGCGCGAGTCTTTCTGTTCCAGCTCGACTCGAACCATACCGCCAATGGCGTTGATATGGGTCACGGTCGCCTGCAACGAACCGGTGCCAGTCGACTCGCGTGAAATGTCGATTTCGTGGGGCCGCACAAACCCCACAGCCTGTGTCTCCGAACGGTTCGCATGCTCTGGCGCAGCAACTTGAAGGTTGCCGATGACAGCGTGGCCGTTCTCCACCCGTCCATGGAACAGGTTTACGGATCCGAGGAAGTTGTAGACAAACGGGGTCGCGGGTTTGTCGTAAACCTCGTTCGGCGTGCCGACCTGCTCGATCTTACCCTTGTTCATTACAACAACGCGATCGGCGACTTCGAGAGCTTCTTCCTGGTCGTGCGTGACGAAAACGCTTGTCATGTGAAGCTCGTCGTGCAGACGCCTGAGCCACCGCCGCAGTTCTAGCCGAACCTGAGCGTCGAGGGCGCCGAACGGCTCGTCGAGCAGCAGCACCTTTGGCTCGACCGCCAAGGCGCGTGCCAGAGCCACGCGCTGCCTCTGGCCACCGGAAAGTTGCGCAGGTGAACGTTTCTCCAGCCCTTCAAGCTGCACCAGGCGAAGAAGTTCCATCACTTTTTCGCGGATTACTTCTCGGCTCGGGCGCGTCTTGCGCGGGCGGACACGCAGGCCGAACGCTATGTTTTCAAAGACGCTCATGTGCCGGAACAGTGCGTAATGCTGGAAGACAAATCCCACGCCGCGCTTGCGGGCGTCGCGCTCCGTCGCATCCTCCCCGTGGAAGTAGATGGACCCGGCATCCGCAGTTTCGAGCCCCGCAATGATGCGAAGCAACGTCGTCTTTCCCGAACCCGATGGGCCAAGCAGGGCGACCAACTCGCCCGATTCGATTTTCAGGTCCACGTCGTTCAGTGCTTGAAAGTCACCAAACGATTTAGAGATGTGCGATATTTCAATGCTCATTCAGAAGGTTACCCTTAACTTCCGTCACTACACGTCTGCCTTGATACCAGCGCGCCATTCCAGCAGCTTTTTTAGTATCAAGGTGACAACGCCAAGCATCGCCAGGATGGACGCCAGCGCGAAGGCTCCACTAAAGTCGTAATCGTCGTACAGCAACTCCACCTGTAGCGGTATCGTATTGTTCAAGCCCGAGATATGGCCTGAAACTACGGAGACAGCTCCGAACTCGCCCATGGCGCGCGCGTTGCAGAGGATGGTGGCGTACAGCAATCCCCAGCGGATATTCGGCAGGCTGACTCGCCAGAACGTCTGCCATCCGCTCGCGCCCAATACCACCGCCGCCTGCTCCTCTTCGCGTCCCTGCGCCTGCATCAGCGGCACAAGCTCGCGTGCGACGAACGGGAATGTTACAAAGACTGTTGCAAGGACCATTCCGGGCAACGCAAATATGATGCGTATGTTGTGCTCGATCAACCAGGGCCCGAATACACCCGTGCGACCAAAGAGCAGGACAAAAATCATTCCCGAAATCACCGGAGAGATCGCGAAAGGTAAGTCGATTAAGGCACTGAGGACGTTCTTACCTTTGAAATCAAACTTGGTCAAAACCCAAGCAGCTGCGACGCCGAAAACCAAGTTTAGAGGAACGGCTATCGCCGCAATGAGCAGGGTCAGTTTTATTGCGGCCAATGCATCTTTCTCGTTGATTGCCGCAAGGTATGGCTTGACCCCGTGCTGAAATGCTGTTTGAAATACAGCTACAAGCGGAAGCACGAGCAGGATGGCGACAAACACCAGTGCGAGCGTGATCAACATCACGCGGACCCATAGTGGCTCCGTCGTATTCCTTGTTAACTGTCGTGTTTCACTCATGATCCATGTCCTGCACATCGATGTCACGCGGCATCGTACTTACTGCCATTTGCTGGCCCATCGTTGGAAGATATTGACGAGAAGAAGCAACACAAACGATGAGAGCAACATCAGCACACCAATGGCTGTGGCCCCTGCATAGTTGAATTGCTCGAGCTTTTCAATAATCAACTTGGGCAAAATCTCGCCCTCGAATGGCTTGTTGTTGGAGATAAAGATGATCGAGCCGTACTCACCGAGACCACGCGCGAACGCGAGCGAAAAGCCCGTAAGGACTGCGGGAAGAATGAGCGGAAAGATGACCCGGCTAATCGTTTGCCATCGACTCGCGCCCAAGCTGGCGGCGGCCTCCTCAACTTCAGCGCTGAGTTCTTCGAGAACGGGCTGCACCGTTCGTACAATGAAGGGCAGACCGATGAAGAGCATTGCCACATAGACACCGTGCGACGTGTAGGCAATCTTGATCCCGTGCGGCTCCAAATATCGGCCCAAGATTCCAGTGTTGGCGAAAACGGCCGCGAGGCTGATACCAGCGACCGCAGTGGGAAGGGCGAATGGTAGGTCGATAAGCGCGTCGACAATCCGTCGCCCCGGAAACGGGTAGCGTACGAGCACCCATGCGACCAATATACCGACGAAGACGTTAGTCAGGGCGGCGAGGAACGCTGAACCGAATGTAAGCTTAAACGACGCGGCAACACGGTCGTCGGTAAGTATGTGAATCAGTCCTGGAATGCCAAGCTGTGCACTTTTGAAGAACAGTGTGGACAATGGAATAAGAACAATCAAGCTGAGGTAAAACACCGTGTACCCTAAGCTCAAGCCAAAGCCCGGGATTACCCGTTGGAGACGGGGACGCATCTTAGGTTTTACGAGATCAGGCGTGGCGGTACTCAAATTCGTCTTGCAACTCCTCGTTGATTGGAAATCATTCTACCGAATGTCTAGCGGATAAGTCAAGATTGGTAATTGGATATTTTCATCCATATTGTAATCGAAAAAAGCCCCGCTGCAATCGCTGCAGCGGGGCTCTCGAAATTTACGCGACAATGTCGCGCCGTCAGTTGGTTACCGCTTGTTGTAGATCTGATCAAACAGTCCGCCGTCGTCGAAGTGGACCTTCTGAGTTTGATCCCAGTCGCCGAAGACCTTTTCGAAGGTGAACAGTTTAACCTTAGGGAAGACGGCGAGCTTGTCCTTCGAGACCAGCTTTGGATAAAGCGGGCGATAGTAGTTGTCAGCCGCGAGTTCCTGGCCGCGCTTGGAGTAGAGGCCAATCAGGTAGTCGTGAGCTGCCTGGCGCGAACCGTGGGCGTCTGCATTGGCATCGACAATGGCCACCGGCGGTTCTGCGAGGATTGAGATGCTAGGGCGCACAACGGTGTATTTGCCCTCGCCAAGCTCCTTGGTGATCAGGAACGCTTCGTTTTCCCACGCTAACAGGACATCGCCCTGCTGGCGCTCGACAAATGTGTTGGTTGAGCCTCGCGCACCGGAGTCAAGGATCGGGACGTTAGCGTAGAGCTTACCGATGTAATCCTTGGCGACAGCCGCGTTGCCCTTCGACTTCTCAAGAGCCTGCCCGTAAGCCGCAAGATAAGCCCATCGGCCTCCTGCGCTGGTCTTCGGGTTAGACGTGATCACGCCGACGCCAGGCTTGATAAGATCAGACCAGTCCTTGATGCCCTTCGGGTTGCCGGCGCGAACGACGAATGCGATATTCGATGTGTACGGCACGCTATGATTCGGGAACTCTTTCTGCCAGCCCGCCTTGATCAGACCCGCCTTCTGGATGGCGTCGATGTCCGACTCGATGCCCAGCGTTACCACGTCGGCGCCATTTCCATCGATCACCGCACGGGCCTGCTTGCCGGATCCGCCGTGAGATTGCTGGACAGAGATTGTCTTGCCCTTGTTGATCTTCCAGTAGCCTTCGAACTCGGGATTATATGCCTTGTAAAGTTCGCGGGTAGGGTCGTACGATGTGTTAAGCAGCGTCGACTGCGCGTGGGCGACACCCGCCCCGGTAAGGGCAGCTCCAACGGCCAATGCGATTGCGCTCAATTTTAGCTTGTTCATGGTTTGGTCCTTCTTTGGTCGGGGCTCTCGATGCCCTCCGATGATTTCTTCTATTCCCTAGTTGTATACTAGGGATTTCGTTGTTGGTATTTTACCGATACTCTATAGGGAATGTCAACATTACTGTTGAATCTTTTTTGAGACATTCGAATCGTGAAGCACTAATGCTTTGTGAAGATCTGGTCGAACGTTCCGCCGTCGTCAAAGTGCGTCGATTGTGCTTTGTCCCAGCCGCCGAAGTAGTCAATTGTGAACAACGGGATTTTGGGGAACTGCTTAACTTCCACGGAGAGGCCCTTCGTAATGCGGGGACGGTAGTAGTACTTCGCGGCAAGTGACTGGGCCTCTTTCGAGTACAGGCCATTGAGGTAGTCGGTGGCGAGTTCGCGCGTCCCGTGAGCGTCGACGTTGGCGTCGACAACGGCTACCGGGGCTTCTGCGAGAATGCTTGTTGACGGCGTTATGATTTCGTACTTGCCGGGCGCAAGCTTGTTTGCGATAAGGTACGCTTCGTTCTCCCACGAAATGAACACGTCACCCTGTTCGCGCTGAACGAACGAGTTAGTTGAACCGCGCGCTCCGGAGTCGA
Organism: Capsulimonadaceae bacterium; assembly: GCA_036504535.1. GTDB lineage: Bacteria > Armatimonadota > Armatimonadia > Armatimonadales > Capsulimonadaceae > JARLGU01. The sequence continues at coordinate 28,970 of DASXUY010000006.1, read as the reverse complement.
GTATCACGACGTTCTGGTACAGCTTCGTTACGAAGTCCTTTGCTGCGGCTTCGCTCTTGTACTTTTTCTGCGCGAACCCCCATGCGGCGAGATAGTTCCAACGAGCGCCGCCGCCGGTCTTCGGGTTGGGTGTGATAACGCCAACACCAGGCTTGATAAGATCTGGCCAGTCCTGGATGCCTTTTGGGTTGCCCTTGCGTACCACGAACACGATGGTCGACGTGTACGGGGATGCGTGGAACGCAAACTTCTTACCCCAGCCTGGCTTGATTAGCCCGGCTTTCTCGATAGCGTCGATGTCTGCCGGGAACGACAGCGTGACGACATCAGCCCCGTTGCCGTCAATGACCGCGCGAGCTTGCTTGCCGGACCCGCCGTGAGATTGGTCGACAGTGACCGTGCGGTGCGTTTTGTTCTCCCAGTATCCCGCGAACCCCTTGTTGTATTCGGCGTAGAATTCCCGTGTGGGGTCATAAGATACGTTGAGCAGCTTATCTTGGGCACGCGCACCTCCGACAGCAGCGGCAAGAGTTACCGCGCTCAATAGCGCTAAAGCAAATTTCTTCATTGATGTCATCTCCTTGTGTCGTTCATCAAACGATGGGTAGTTAATCGGGTAGCTTCATGGTCTGGCAGGCACTATTGTCGCCCTACAACCACTTTGGCTGCGTCGTTCAGTGCGTTGGCGAGCTGGTCGGTGGGACCGGAATAACCCGGGATTGATCGGACAATCGCACCGTTCTTATCGATCACGAACGCGGTGGGCGTTGTCGATACGTGGTAGAGGCGGCTCGCTATATCCTGCCCTTGTGGAGCAGTATCGATCGCAAACGAGATACGGGGATAGCTGTGCTTTGTGAGCCAGGTGTCGAAGCCGACCTTACTGTCCCAGATCGCCACCGCGAGCACCACGACATCTTTATCAGCCGCCCCTTCCACAACTTTCATAGTATGAGGGAGGGACTGGTTGCATGGCCAGCACCACGTAGCCCAAAAATCAAGCACCACGGTTTTGCCACGATAACTTGACAGTGTTATCGGTGCGCCTGCCGCATTTGTTACCGTGAAGTCAGGGGCAGTTTCGCCCGGCGACAGTGCGCCGTGTCCTTGCCCGCGCACTAACGGAGTTGCGTTCGGCGGCGGTGTGTACGCAAAACGAGACGGCTCGATGGCGGTATTCAGGACGATGTTGCGCAGTATCCACTCTTTCGCCGATGTGCCCCTTTCCGACACGGTCGTTTGGACGACTCGATGAACGAGATTGTCGCTGCCAATATAGACCAATGACGATATCGTTCTACCGGCGTCATCGGTACGAGACACCTTAACTGCGCGGTAGGAGAGCCCCTCCCACGTGACCGGGTCTGCCGACTCCACTTTAGACCCATCGGCCGCCAAAAGGCTTTCGCCCCCGCTTCCGTAGAAGTCCCGTAGCGGCGCGACCACGCCCAGAGCGGACGCAGTGTTCGTGGGGGTTGGCACTTCCTCCTTCACCTGCGTGCTGCTTGGGTGAAGGAACACGTACTTGTAAGTGTTCCCATCGGAGACGGATATGGCATCGTTTCCTGACGCAGCCCATGGATCGGACGCGCTCACTCGGCGAAAACGCTTGATATCAACACGGAGTTTGCCTGTGCGAGAGAGCAGCACAGTTCCTCTTTGAGCGAGGTCTTTATACTGTCCCGGATATGAATCCAGTTCTTCGAACTCCGCGGTGACTGACGAAGCTGCCTGGAGCGTTGTTGCCGCCCGACGCAATAACGCCGCTGGCCCTGCACCCGTGTCTGCGGCATTTGCGGGCAGACCAGATCCACCAACGAGGGCAGTAAGCAGCGATGCAACTACGATGCGCTTACCGGGGTGGCGTGAAAGTAATTGGCCGAGCGTGCCTAATATGGCTGCGTTGGAGTGTATTGTTATTTCCCTGTACATACGGTGTCTGCAATCCTTGAACGCAAAATCGGTGTAATGGCCAGGCCGCTCAACCGAGCCAGCCTGGCCGATTTCCCCACGTCGCCTATTGCTCCAGGAACCAGCCTGTAGCGCCTGGGTAGGATGCCTGTGAGTAGACGATGCCGCTTTGAGCCGGGATTGGCGTCACATTCCACCAGTTCGCGCCAGCTGGCAGGTAGCTTTCACCCGGTGCCTTGATCCATTTGACGTGACCGTCTGAGAAGAGGTAATTGCCGCCGCTGTTGTGGCGGGCGCGGCCCCTCAGATAAACTGCCTGGCATTGCAGGAACACGTTGCCGCTACCTGCAACCGATGGTACAGCGGTATCGTCGCCGGTAGTGAAGATTCGAGAGCCAGCAGCGGCTTCGGCGAAAAGGACTGTCTGGGCAGCGGCGCGTATCTTAGATACTGACTGCACCGGGTTGAGTGCGGGCGTCTGTCCTGTAGCTGCGATATACGACGGCATGAGGTTTGCGTTGGCGCAGTAGCTGTGCGTGGGCGAATTACCGCCTGGGACGGAGGTTTTGAGGTAGTCTGGGCACACAAAGACGCTGAGCTCTCGCCCGCCTTCGCCTGCGGTCGATACAGGCATGCCGGATTTGACGTAAGGGTCAATCTCATACATCCACGTGCTTGGCGACGTCGTAGCGCCTGTAGGGTCATCAATGCTCGCGGGCGGCAAGAACTCGTCGTAATCGGACGTGTACTGCAGCATCGCGATCCCGATCTGCTTTTCGTTGCTGACACATGTCGTGATGCGTGCCTTTTCCCGAGCAGCAGCGAACACAGGGAATAGAATAGCTGCTAGTATTGATATTATCGCAATCACGACTAGTAGTTCTATAAGCGTGAATCCATTTGGTCGATACTTCATGGCGAGATCTCCATCTTTCTTGTTTGACAGTTAAGCGAACGTCGGTTGCAACACAATGACCGAAAGGAATTTACCTAATGTCTATGTGTTTACTATGGATTCACTTTACCACATCGATTTCCCTTCTGTCAACACTCTGAACAAAACTGGATACAAGTAAAAGTCGCATCGTTATTATCGGTTGAGCGTTGAAAGGAATTGTTCGCAAATAGGAATTATTATTAAACTTGACATTTCCCACTGGATTAGTTTAGAATAGGTGCTAGTAATTCCTATATAGTTACTAGGAATACTTCTAAATAAGCCTACACTCAGTGGGCATCGAGGGAAAAGCAAATGAATCAATGGAGACTCGCTGTCGCCTCGGCGGCGGCTATAGGCGCACTCGCGCCGATAAGTGCCCACGCGGCCGACGTGCCCAAAGGGGATATCAGCTACAAGCAGGTACAAGATCTTGCCAATCAGGGCCTGATCGACGGTTACACCGCTAACCAGGATCTATTTCAAGGCCGTACTGTGAACCGCTACGAACTCGCGGCACTTGTTGCACGCGCCGCAAAGCGGGTCAGCGACTTGCAGTCTGGAAAAGCCACTGGGGCGAAGCCGTCACCGGCCGCCGTGGCCGAGCTAAACGCGCTCGTTCAAAGCTATGGTGTCGAGCTTGCCATCGAAGGCGCCGACGTTCCCAGCTTGCGAGACTCACTCAAGAAGTTGAGCGACCAGATTGCGTCGACGCAGAAGCAGATCGATAAGGCGGACAAAACAAAGGTCGCATCCGGTTACGGCACGATCAAGTTCGATGGGCTTTTCCAGGCGTGGTACCTGGCAGGTGACCGGGACGCCACCAACTTCGGCAGCGGACCGGGGACGGGTTTGGGGCTGACCGGCTCGAATGGCGCGCCGACTACCGACTCTACCGTGGCGAACACGTTCCGCATTCGCCGCGCTGAACTTCGCTTCAGCGGCAACATCAACCAGCAGGCATACTGGCAGGTGATGTTCGACCCGACCAAGAACCAGAACCTGTCGGTTAAGAACTCCATCGGCACGACCACGGTTGCCACTAATGGAACATCACCTCTTCAGGACTACTTCGTCGGCTGGCACTTAAACCCTCAGCTTGACGTTGAAGTCGGCCAGCAGAAGGTCCCGCTTACCATCGACTCCAGCCGCTCGTCCGCCAACCTCCTCTTCGCCGAGCGCGCCCTTTTCAATCAGGTGGCGTACAACCAGGGCCGAGTCGCGGACATACGAGATCTGGGCCTGTGGCTTCGGTATAACCAGCCGAGCAAGTTCAGTATCGTTGGCGCTGTGCTAAACGACGCTGGCAACCGCCAGAATCTCGTTGACGACAACAATACCAAGGAGGTATTCCTCAACGGTCAATACTTCGTTAACAAGCAGCTTCAAGTTGGCGCTTACGGCGAAAGCCAGAGCGGTGTTGGCGCAGCGTATATTCAGCGCAAGCGAATCGGCGCCGACGTGGACTATACATCCGGCCCGCACGAGTTCGTCGCCGAGTATGTTGAAGGATACGACGGCTCTGGGAAAGCCAGCACTGTCGCGGGTCCTGCCGGGACGGCGGGCAAGACGCGGTTGCGGACGCAGGGCTCATATGCCGCGTACGCATACAAACTCAGCAACCAGTGGCAGGTGGCGACTCGGTGGGATTACTTCAATCCGGATCGCGACCGAACAGCAGCGCTGTCGAATATCGAGCGTGATTACACTCTTGGCGTGAACTACTTCCTCGCGGGAAACAACTCCAAGATTCAGCTAAACTATATCAAGCGCACGATAAGCGGTCCGCTGAATGCGTCGGGGCAGGCTGTCAGCTACACTGGCCTTGGCCGAAGCCGATCAGTGGTCGCGGTCAACTTCCAGCAAGCCTGGTAGTTACCACACTCTGTCAACGCAGCTACACGCCCCCGGATCGCGAGGTTCGGGGGCGTTTCTGCGCCTCATTGCCGTCGCACGGTTGCGGTACAATAGGCTCGTGAATGTTGCCCAAACTAACCCGTCCCCCCGCGAGGCGCTCTCATGGCCGTAACCCAGACGGACATCGCTCGCGCGGTAGGAGTTTCCCAAACCATTGTTTCTGACGTACTGCACGGCCGCGAGAGGGGACGCGTCAAACCTGATACGCGGGAACGTATCCTCCAGGCGGCCCGCGATCTAGGATATCGGCCAAATGCGCTTGCGCAGGCGCTCCGTTTTGGCGCGTCGAGGCAGATCGCATACCTGACCGGCCCGGATGAGACGGGTTCGTTTCCGATGCTTCGCGACCAGGACATTTCTGGTGCAGTTCGGGTCCTTCGCGGCCGGGATTATCGGTTGCTGATCGAACTTGGCTCGTCGCATGCGGCCATCGCGACACATCTCGACGAGTTGATGGGCGCTGGAGTTTGCGACGGTGGGATACTGCGTATCTATCGTGGGGACGAACCCCTCTGGGACTCGTTGCGAGCTATCAATCGGCCATTGGTTGTTGTTGGACAGTGTCCTGACCCGGCTATTACAAGCGTTGCGCACGATGTGCCAGCGCTTATGCACTCGTCAATCGAGCGGCTCGTCGCGCTTGGCCATAAGCAGATCGGATTGCTGGGTGTCTATGGGGCGGATACATATGCGGACTTGCTGATCGCGAACTGGACCGCTATTGGCTCCGCTCACGGGTTTGATCCGGAGCGCTTTCATGAAGCGCCATACACGCGAGCCGCGGGGGAAAGTGTGGTTGCCAGATGGCTGTCCGAACCCAATCCACCCACCGCGATACTCTCGCTTGGAACCGGGGCAGCAATCGGCGCGACCCGCGCGGCCGAGAATGCGGGTCTCTCAATCGGTAACGGGTTCGACCTCTGTGTGCTCTCAAGCAGGGAGAGTGTGTGGATGTTCGAAGCGGGTGTCGCGGTGTATGTTATCGACACCGAGGCCGTTGGCGCTAGAGCTGCTGAAGAACTACTAGGAAAGCTCAACGGTCAGCCCAACAACGGCCCAATCCGCCTCGTTCCTGAACTTGTTATCGCCACGGGGACTGATTAAGCAGCCGGGCTACGCCCCAGCTGGCCCGAGGTAGCGCACCGGAATATTCCACGCCCGCAGTTGCTCTTTGATTTCGCCCACTGTCGAGTGACCGTAGTGGACGATGCTGGAGATCAACGCTGCCTGTGCGCCGCATTTGGTCCACGCTTCGGCGATGTGCTCAATTATTCCGGCGCCGCCGCTCGCGATCACCGGGATCGAGACGATATCGGTCACGGCCTTTGTCAGCGCGATATCGTAGCCCGCCATGGTGCCGTCGGCGTCCATTGCTGTAAGCATGATCTCGCCAGCGCCAAGGGCTTCCATCTTTCGCACCCAATCGAGCGCATCCAGCCCAGTCGGAGTGCGTCCACCGTGGATGTGCACTTCCCATCCCGACGGTGTGTTGCCAGTGCGCTTAGGGTCGACCGCAACCACAACGCATTGCGCACCAAAGCGTTCAGAGCATTCGCGAACGAGTTCAGGTGTATTTACGGCCGCAGTATTGATGCTTGCCTTGTCGGCGCCAGTTTTGAGAATGCGGCGGAAGTCTTCGACGGTCTTGATGCCGCCGCCGACGCAAAATGGAATGAACACTTCTTCGGCAACACGCGACGCATACTCGAACATCAAGTCCCGCTGCTCGTGGCTTGCCGTGATATCAAGAAACACCAATTCGTCGGCACCCTGCTCATAGTAAAGGCGGGCACGTTCGACCGGGTCGCCGGCGTCACGCAGATTGACAAAGTTTGTGCCTTTGACGACACGGCCAGCTTTCACATCAAGGCAGGGGATGATACGTAAAGATTGCATAGTGGTAAATCCAGTTCTGCACTATTATACCCGCCCGGCTGTGGGCGGCTTCAGGGCTGCTGCCCACTTGAAGCAGGGCAAATATTGGGCGAAATGCTTGACAGGTTATGTTGTTTGTTGTACAATATGGAACGTTCCATATTTTGCTGAGCCGCCATGCCGCCCGAAAACAACTTCACAATTAGCCGCAATGGGTCTGCCGTTCGATATGCTTTGATGGGTTCGGGCGATATCGCCAAGGTGCATGCGCGCGTCATTGACGCCACCCGATGCGCTACCCTGGTTGCGGTTTCGTCGCGAAACCGCGCGACTGGCGCGGGGTTGGCCGCGCGCTACGATTGCGACTATGAACCGGATTATGGGGCGCTGTTGAAGCGTGGCGATATCGATGCGGTTGCCATTGCCACGCCTGGCGGAACGCATGCTGACCTGGCGATTGCGGCGGCTAACGCTGGTAAGCATGTGGTGGTCGAAAAGCCGCTCGACGTGACGGTGAAAAAGGTTGATGCCATCATTGCCGCGTGCGATCAGAACCACGTCAGGCTCGGAGCTATCTTTCAATATCGCTACGGTGAAGGCGCTATACTCGCCAAACGGGCCATCGAACGAGGACGTTTGGGCCGTATAACGCAAGCGTCAGCGTTTGTCCCCTGGTTGCGCGATACCGCGTACTTTGCGGCGGCGCCATGGCGGGCAAACAAAGCGCTTTCGGGTGGCGGCGCGCTTATGAACCAGGCTATCCATGCCGTGGATTTGCTGCTGTGGCTGGCAGGCGATCCAGTGACTGTTTCAGCCGTGATGGATCGCCGCGTGCATGAAGGCATAGAAGTCGAGGACAATCTCGCGGCATGGTTGAAGTTTGGATGCGGGGCGTTGGGCCTCGTGCAAGCCAGCACATGCTGCTATCCCGGGGAGAGCAAGCGTGTCGAAATCAAGGGTGAACGCGGTTCCATCACGCTCGTGGACGATATCCCTACGCTATGGGCTTTCATGGATGACGATCCCGTCGATGACGAACACGCCCGTGAGCTAGCACGTCCGAAGCTCAATGTTAACGATATCGAAGCAAGTCTGGGATATAACGGTGCGCGGGATCCCAAAGCGATAACGCACACCGGCCACGAACTGCAGTATGAAGACTTCACGCGCAGCATTCTGACTGGCTGCGAGCCTGCAATTTCTGGTCGCGAAGCCCGTCGTTCCGTGGCGGCCATCGAGGCGATATACTCGTCGGCGGAGCAAGCTGGCGCGGTGATGCATGTTTCACTTGACAGGCATTGATCAGTATGTTATTCTGTTTATGGAACCTTCCATATTAGTAGTTTTCAGGCCGGAGCAAGCTATGTCGATAGCCTCCGAAGAGGAGATTTGGATGAGATTTAATAAGTGCGCCAAGCTTAGCGGATTCACTTTGATCGAGCTTTTAGTAGTAATAGCTATTATAGCGATTCTCGCAGCTATACTTTTCCCCGTATTTGCAACTGCCCGCGAAAAGGCTCGACAGACGGCTTGTCTATCCAATGAAAAGCAATTGGGTCTTGGCCTGAACCAGTATTTGCAGGACTACGACGAGCGATTGCCGAGTGGGACATGGCAATGGGGAGGCGGGTGCGGTTGGGCTGGCCAGGTTTATCCTTATCTCAAGAGCACGGGAGTGTTTATGTGTCCGAACGAGACCATGGCAGGCAACCCAACAGTCTCGTACGCCATCAACGCCAGCCTTTGCCCGGCACCGGGAGGACAGAACACTCAAACCGGCTTGCTGATCTCCCAGATGACCATGCCGTCCCGCACCGTGGCATTTTGCGAGGTCGCAAACAACACTCTTGCGAGTGGGGTCTATTCGAATGCTGGGGGGCACAACTATAACTTGGCTTCGACGGGCGACTATAAGCAGTCGAATATACCGTCTTCTCCAGGCGCGAATGGCAGCGGCAACAGCGATCCGGCTGGCGCTAATATGTCCAACAATGGGGCCGGATGGGCGGTGACGGACACCACAATGAAGTACGCTACAGGCTACTTCCGAGATTGCCCAGGCGACGGGTTTAACTCAGCGAGCTTCCTTCCAACCGCGCGCCACAACGGCGGGTCATGCATCATCTACTGTGACGGCCACGTCAAGTGGGCGCCAGGCAATTCTGTATCGGCGGGCGGGACAGGTGTGTTTTCCTGGCTTCCGTGCGGCGGCTACCACACCGGCAACCACATTTACTGGGCCGCGCCGACATCCTGTACTGACAACACGATCGTAGCGACTTTTAGCTATCTCTAGGACCAAACCGACGCCGAATCTCGACCACGGAGTCAGCTAACGGCGCTCCTCAGTAGGCAAACAATGAACACCATTCACCGATCCAAGACGTCAAATGCGCCGCAGGTCTTTCGTACGAGCGCGACATGCATTGCCGCACTACTCATGGCGCACCAGGCGGTCTTTGCCGCCGTCAAGCCTCCCGCACAGGCGTCCGCCGCTGGCTATTTGCTGAACACTTTCAGCACAACAGCGTTTACCACAACTACAGTGAACACAGTGGAGAAGGCTACACCGTTTACGACGGGGTATCAGTGGTACCCCAGCAAGTATTACTACAACAGCGCTACCAATTCCGAGTCGATTATCCTTGGTGCGGACAATTCCATCGTCCTCAAATCCAATGGAGCGCCGAACGGGAACAACAACGGCCAGATTTCGTCCTTTTCCGCAGATCCGTCAAAGACCGCTGGCTTCGTCGGCACTGGATTTGGTGGAGGGGCGTACTTCGAGGCGGAGCTGGCGTTCGACCCCGCAATTGTGTTCAAGAAGTGGGACACGATCGGCAGCGGGAAGGCAGGATGGCCGTCGTGGTGGGGGATGGCAGTCGAACATCTCGCCAGCGGCACGGCGCCGGGCAACTTTTGGTACCTCTACGACTCCAAGCAAACAGACAAGGGCTACGCCCATTTTATTGAAACGGACTTCTTCGAATATGATGTGACTAACGCCTCGGACCCCGACAGATGGGGAGGAAACATGGCGGACTGGTTTGGCCAGTGGACCCGCGAGACTGGCTATGCGAGTGTCCAAACTCCGTGGCTGAACAAGCACATGCGCGTACCGAAGGGTACCGACTACACCAAGTTTCACAAATACGGGTTCCTTTGGGTCCCAGCGACGCCAACAAGCAATGGATACGCAAAGTACTACTTCGACGATGTGCAAGTCGGCCTCGCTCCGGTTACGTGGACTCAGTATCAGGGCCAGGCGCCTCCGGTAGGATCTGCATCGTGGGCTTACGGAATACTCGACCAGCAGCATATTGGTCTCATACTTGGTTCGGGTATCGATATGCCAATGACGGTAAAGTCTGTCAACGTGTGGCAGAAGTCGGCGAGCCAAAACATAAGCTCTGGCACACTTTACGATACACTGTACGACCTCAAGAAAGCTGAATCGCAGGCCAACTTGGTCATCGATAGCGCGTCGCCTGCGGACTTCAACGGCGATACATTCCGCGCTGTTCGCGCTGCGTCGGGGCCAGGATCGTTGGTCTACCATCTCGCCAATATCGAGTCGTTTACCGCCCGCGTCTTCTCGCAGGCAACTACGGATAAGGTGCGGTTCGAGGTGTCCTCCGACAACGTCAATTGGAAGTCCATCGCGACTTCATCCACGGACCCAATCGCAACATTAAACGGCTGGAGCTACCGGGATGTGAGTAATCGGAAGAGCATCCCGGGTGGGAGCCATTACCTCAGAATCACAATCAACTTGAACGAACGAAGCACTGGTGATCCGCAAATCGGACAGGTGCGGATCAACTAGCTGAACGGAGAGAGCATGGCACGTAAGATCAAGGCGTTGGTGTTCACCGCGCCCTACGAAATGGAAACACGGGAGTTTGACCTTCCTGAATGCGGTCCGGACGATGTCGTCGTCAAGACCCACTACTCTATGGTGTCAACGGGCACCGACTCGAGAGTGCTTGCCGGGAAGCAGGACATTCGCGGCGATGAGCCCTACTACCCGGTGGTTCCTGGCTACTCCATCGTCGGCGAGATCGTCGAAGTGGGATCTGCTGCGAAAGGATGGCGAGTTGGCGACCTCGTTAGCGGTCGAAACCCTGCCAAGCCAGTCGAGGGCATCCGAACGACCTGGGGCGGCCACGCGAGCTACCAGGTATATCCGAGCACCGGATATTGCCAGCCGATTTTGCTGCCTTCGGGTGCCGAGCCGCTTGACTACATCGCCGTCGAACTCGCAGCTATTAGTCATCGGGGAGCGGTTGCGGCTGCGGCGCTCCCTGGCGAGACGGCCGTTGTGATAGGACAGGGCATCATCGGAGCGACCTCTGCCGCATGGCTGGCCGCTGCTGGCGCTCGCGTCGTGGTTGCCGACATGGCTAGTAACCGCCTCAAAAGAGCTGCGCAATGGGGCGTATCAGCCGCGTTCTCAGCCAGGGAGCCCGACATTGTCGAGCGCATTCAGGCGTTCACTGCGGGCGGGGCGGACATCGTTGTCGAAAGCTCAGGCTCTATGGCTGGTATCCGAATGGCGGGACAATTAACCAAGGATCGTCGCATCAGCATCGACGGCGGCGCCATTCGCTGGCCCCGGTTCGTGTTTCAGGCTACCTACACAGAAGAGTACTCCGTTAACCCTCCGAAGCTGTTTGTCGGCGACGGGGCAATCGTGCTGTGCCCCGGGGACCGAACGCCAGAAGATCGCAGCGCCGCAGTTGAAGCGTTCCGGACCGGGGTCTTCAACCCGAAGGCGTTCGTGGACCACGTTCTGCCTATCAGCGAGGCTCAGTCGGCGTACGAGGGGCTGAGACTTCGGCCAGACGATTACTTCACGGTTGCGTTCGATTGGCGTACGTGAGGCCTTATGGCAGTTCAGGAAATCCATGCCCAGCGTGATAGAATAGCAGGCATGGCACAAGACAACCGCAAACCGCTTACTCTCATCGAAGTCGCGCAAAGGCTTGGCGTCTCCAAGTCCACAGTCTCGGCGGCGTTCACGGGGAAGGGCACCATCACGGCTGCGCGTCGTGAGGCTGTCATGCGGGCCGCGATCGACCTGGGCTATGAGCCGAATCCGTATGCGCAGCGCCTGGTGCAAGGCTCGCGCAGTGACATGATCTGCATTTACACGCCCAATATGGGGGCGGGTGCGTTCAGCCAGGTCATCGAAGGGCTGCAGTCGGCCATTGTGGAACGCGGCATCTCGGCACCTATCCACATTGCCGGCAGGCATCGCGGTGAAGCGGAGTATCAGTTGTCGGTGCTGCGGGGCCTCAGACTCCAACGTCCAAAGGCCATGGTCTGCAGTCTGCGGAACCTGCTTCCTGAGCTGCGAGCTGAACTTGAGCGATATGCCCTTTCTGGCGGCATCCTGATTGGGGCCGACGGATACGTGAGCGAGGACCTGGGCTGTGATTGGGTCCGATTCGACAGACAGAGAAATGCGTACCTAGCAACCAAGTACCTGATCGACCACGGCCATACCAAGATCGGTATGTACACGCCGTCGCCGTCGAAACTCGACAGGCTGAGCGGCGACACACCGGTGCTCGACGGCTTCTCGCAGGCACATCGCGAATATGGCCTTGCGGTTCGACCTGATTGGCTCATGCAGCAATCGTACTATGAGGATGGCGGTATGTGGCTAGCGAAGGCGTTCCTGGCTCTGGACGATCGGCCAACAGCCATGTTCGTGATCAACGACAACGCCGCTTCGGCGTTTGTGCAGCAGCTCTACCGAGCGGGAGTACGCGTTCCCGAGGATGTGAGCGTCTTCGGACACGATAATGCGGCCCCTGCGGCTTCTTGTATGGTGCCCTTGACGACCATCTCGTGGCCCATGCAGCCAATGGTTTCGGCACTAGAAGACATGCTCTTCTCTCGCACTAGCGGCGAGTACATGGGGCTGCGGCGCGAGGTCGTTTTGCACGGTGAGTTGACCGTGCGTGATAGTGTACGGCAGATTGGCGCGCCTTGAGGCCGCTCCACGAAAGGTTCCACTGATGCGAAGCTCCCTTCGACGACGAATGAGCGGTCCTGCTCTTCCCCTTACTCTACTTGCTTGTAGCTTGTCCCTTCTCTCTCCCTCGGTCATTACGCACGCGGCACCGCTACGCGTGACTGTGGATCCGTCGACAACGTGGTCGGTTAATGGGTACGACAAGGTTCAGCGGGTCTTTGGCGGAACCGTGAACGGTACCAACCGAGACCAGATGAGCGACGAGATCAAGGCAATGAACCTTAGCGCGGCGCGAGCGTTCTTGTGGCCGCTGATGTACTGGACTCCGCCTGCGGGTATCGTGTCGGCACCGCACACTCCGTGGGCCGCTTCGCAGTATGGCGGGAAGCCGCTGACCCGCGAGGAAGCGTTTGCTGGCTGGGACAAGTACTTCGCCCAGGACTTTGACACCGCAATACCGACCTGGTGGGATAAGGCGTATCCCGGCAACGACATGACGTATCAGTTGTCCCTCTTCGAGAAGTGGGGCCTGACGGACGGCATTATCGTCCACACACAAGTCGACGGCAGCGCTGACCGCAGTCCGGATGGCGTCTACAACTACTACCGCGCTTATCTCAATACGATCAAGAAGCGGCACCCGAACCTCAACATCCAGTTTGTGCAGCTCACCAACGAGCCCAACTACCCGTGGTGGAGCGGGCAGTTCGCTACGACCAAGGAGAGCGTCGACACGTGGCTGCGCGTGTTCAATCGGCTTGATACTCACCTGAACCAGACCATGCCATCCACCCAACTGCTTGGGCCGTGCCTCGCCAGCAGCGAGTTCTTCTCTTGGGGCGGCTGGCGCAACTGGACCGTTCCTGTGCTGGGCGGAGTTGAGCGGCCGATGCATTACTACAACTACCACCTCTACGACTCGCCTGCCTACACGAACCTCGCATGGCTGTCGATGATGCACGCCAAGGCTGACGCGCTCAAGCGGCCCCGTCCTCAAGGGATTGTGACCGAGATGCAGTACCGGCTTTATAACGGCTCTCCCGACGCCTGGCGCGAGAGGTCTCATTGGTGGGCGGAGCACTTCTTTACTGCGCTCGCTCATCCTGACAAGGTGTACGAACTCGATAACTTCATGCTGGCGTACACGTCCAAATCCGACGTGTTCGTCGCGACCAATAAGCAGTACCAGCCCAGCGACCTTTATTGGGTGTATTGGACCCTCGCCAACACTCGTGGGCGCTCACTTTACACCGGTGCCACCGACACTGGGGCGGTGCGGGTCTATGCCAGCCAGCCGTCTCCCACAAAGGTGGTAGTGAGCCTGTTCAACTCCGGGACTAATCCGGTAACGTTGGACGTCAACCCTGGCTTGCCGTCCGGTTCGGCTGTCACCGACGTGAGCCGACGGTTTGCCGAGTACGACGGCGATAAGCTAAAGCACGGGCAAGTGGCCCTGGCGACAGGGGCGTCGCCTGCTAATGTCACGTTGGCACCAGGCGGTGTCAGCGCCATAGCTTGGACGCTTGCTAAGCCGCTATCGGCACCTTGGAAGACGCTCGGGGAGCGGGAAGTGTTCTCCGCTACAGTTGCTACTCCCTTCGACAAGGACCTTGCGGTTTCGATACCGCTGGCGAAGGCGCTGGCGGCAAACGAGACCGTCGCTCTGCGGTTTGCGGTCAACACCGACGACCTGCTTGCGGCGCGCGGCCTCAATGTGGACTTCAACGGGCACGCCATGCCGGTCTATTGGAACCAGGCGCCGCATCAGACCGACGCTGACACACGTTCCACTTGGTGGATAGAGTTGCCGCTTAAGGCTGCGTGGGTGAAGACCGTCAACAAGGTCACGTTCACGAAGCCGGACGCGTCGTATCGGTTGATGTTCGCGTCCCTTGCCGTTCGGCAGCATCCCGATGCCGCGTCTGCTTCAAGGGCTGAGTCTGAGGCGCTTGCCAAGCGCCTTGGTGGCGTGTTTGCGTCGCTCAAGCCCATCGGATCGGTCGTGGAGCACACGTCGAAGCCGTTCGAGGTGCTCCTGGACAACCAGCTCAGCACGCCAGCGACGTACAATGTTGCCGTCACCCTTCCTGCGCAGGTCACGCTCACGGGCTGCGCAGCCCAGCAGACGGTCAGCGTACCCGCTCACACCAGCCGTGCTGTACGCGGCGTGCTGACCGCCGGTACGGTGACCAAGGTGGCGAACGGAGCGGTCTCGGTGACCGTAACGCCAACTGGCGGCGGCGGGCAGACGTTAACCGCGCCGGTGGACCTCTTCCCGATGCGCACCGCGGTCCACGTTGACGCGTCGCCCAAGATCGACGGTGACTTGTCGGAGTGGGCGTCTATACCGCCCGTGATCTATACGACGAACGGCTTCACCGCCAAGACGAAGCTGGCCTGGGATGCAACAAACCTCTATGTCGTTATGGAAGCCCAGGGACGGTTCCGACCACAGCGACCCGACAGCGTCCCGAACTTCTGGGCGAAGGACGCGATTGAGTTGTTCATTGACCTTGGGAACAACAAGTCGGTTCAGTACGACAGCGACGACCATCAGCTGTTCCTCTGCCCGGTGAGCGTCGATAGCGACAACGCATTCGGCGGTCGCGCCAGGCGGGAGCGGAAAGGTGACGATGTTAAGATCGTCGACATTGCAGCGGACGCATCGTTCCGCACTGCCAGCCGCATTTCGGATACGGGCTATGTAATCGAGGCGGCATTCCCGTGGAGCTCGCTGTCGCCGACGTTCCGCCCCAAGGCTGGCTTGCAGATTGGGTGCGATGTGGCGGTGGATCACTCCAAGAACCGCGACGGCGTTAACATCAACGACTCTGTCTTTGGTCTTCCCGTCAAGGCTTTTATGTCGCCAGACAAGTGGGGTGTCGTCACGCTGCTCGCCCCTGGTTCCACGCCGCCGACTCCATCCCCAATTGTCGCTGAGGGTCCTGTTGTTGCCCTGGCTGCTCCGAAGCAGATTGTCTTCAGCGCTGACAGCACCGACGGGTGGGCGTACCCTCCGGCGGCTAAGATCGACTCTCGAGGGCTGCATCTGGCCAATCCTGGCGGCGGATCCAATCTGCTGCTGCGTGACGCTATCCCAGCGCCGACCGGGGCAGGCGGCGTGTCCACAACCATCACGCTTGCCGGGTTCGAGAAGCTGCCTGTGCCCGACGGCACACCAGCTCAGGCAGGGTTCCGAACGCATATGCGGGCGTACTGGACCCCGAAGCTGCCGACCGGGTTTATCGACCCCTGGCAGCTTAGCGACACGCTCTGGCTGATGGGACATGCCACCGACGACGGGCTGCAGCTGTCGCTGTGGCGCAAGGTCGCAGCGGGCGAGGGCAATGGCACCATGCTTTGGAGCGGAGCCGTTGCGCCGACGAAGTACCCGGTGACGATGAAGCTCTGGATGGACGGCACCGACTATCAACTCACATCCGAATCGCCGCTCGAAACCGCGACAGGGTCACGCTCGGGCAAGCACGGCCTCCCGGCGGACACGTGGGCGCAACCGGTGCGCTTCGGTGTGAAGTCGTGCTACGGCACCCAGCCTGCCGACATGATCATCTCAAAGGTCACCGTCCAGCCTGGGAAGTGACCGGCGCAGCTTTGCAACGGCTTCGTTAGCGCAGGCAGCGTGTCTGGACCCTTGTCTCGCCGCAGACGGCTCAGTACAAGCTGGCTCCAGTCGTTGGAGCCAGCTCTGAGTGAGATTCCCTATTCAGATTGTAAATAGATGAATATTTAGCCTATAAAGAATTCGATTATTCATTCATCCTATCGCCCACCGCGATCACTTTAAAATAAGCAAGCTCTACGGATCGTCTCTATAGCTAGCTTACCTTATATATCTCATAAAGTCAATCTAATAGAAATATATGTTCTTGTGATCTCTGAGATATCCGAGGACCTTCGTACTGCCTCATGGGTACTATACGTGCGACGATACGGATACGGATACGGATGTGTAGCAAATTTGAGGCACCATTGCCTCCTCATATCGCGATGATGCAACGGGAATTGCGGCATGCCGACGGCAGCGCCTCACGGCGAAAGGGCCGCTCCGTGGCGAGGGTTGGCGACAAATTTTTCGGGGACAGCGTCCTCGAAGGCGGCCCCAAACAGCGGCAGAACGCCACGATTGGGATGATTGGTTTGGCATTGTGACGATATGTTTGGCTGCTTCTACGCCGCGAACAAGTGGTGCCACCTTCTGCGGGGCAGTCCCCAGGCTTGGTTCGTGCGGAGTGGGGGCGATGGGCTGGCATCTTAGCCCGGAGCGCGTTCTGCTTTTTAAAGGCACCGCTTCAGCGGATGCAAGGGCGTGTCGATAGCGACCCGGCGGAGAATTGCGGCTTGCCGACGGCAGCGCCTCACGGCGAATGGGCCGCTCCGTGGCGAGGGTTGGCGACAAATTCTTCGGGGACAGCGTCCTCGAAGGCGGCCCCAAACAGCGGCAGGACGCCACGATAGGGATGATTGGTTTGGCATTGTGACGGTATGCTAGATGGCTTCTACTCCGCGAACAAGTGGTGCCACCTTCTGCGGGGCAGTCCCCAGGCTTGGTTCGTGCGGAGTTGGCGCGATGGGCTGGCATCTTAGCCCGGAGCGCGATGGTATTCTTACTTCTGCCGATTTATCGATGGAAGTGTCGAATAGCTGCATGCCGACCGTGGCGCCTCACGGCGAATGGGCCGCTCTGTGGCGAGGTTTGGCGACAAATTCTTCGGGGACCGCGTCTTCGAAGGCGGCCTTAAACAGCGGCAATACGCCACGATTGGGATGATCGGTTTGGCTATGTTACGATATGTTTGGGAGCTTCTACACCGCGAACAAGTGGTGCCGCCTTCTGCGAGGCAGTCCTTAGTAGGGCGTTTCCAATTCAACCTGTAGTGATTTGATCTCAAGTACCGAAACGGTACTTTGGAAACTCCCTACGAGGCTTGGTTTCGTCCGGAGTTGTGGCAACATGGGATCAGATGCCGCAATCGCGAAGCACACGCTACGGTTACGAAGGGATAACACTATGGGCGAAGAACAGTCAATAAGCGTTGAAGTCACGCTGTCGGATGCGACGAAGCGCGCGATGGAGTTGCGCGTTCGGTATCAAGAACTCGAAAGGGAGTACCACAAGGAGATCTGGCCTACGGAAGAGGACATGCTGGCGTTCACTACAGACATTGGCGCGCTTGGGCGTTTGGTCATGGCTGCTGAAGGACGATGGACCTACGAGGGAGATGTTGCGGGTGAGCTTAAGAGCAAGATGGCGGAATGTCTGTGGTGGATTCTGGTGCTCTCTGATCGCCTAGACGTTGATATTTCGACCGCGTACGATACATTTATCAATAAACGCACTGCCGACCTAGCGTGAGGCAGTTGGTCTCACCCAGCTGATCGCGGATCGAGGGCGTCTCGGAGCGCGTCGCCGAGGAAGTTGAGGGCGAGGACGGTTAGCATGAGGAAGAGGGCGGGGTAATACGTTAGCTCCGGGTGAATGCCGAGGTATTGGCGCGCGTTGGAGATCAGCGAGCCCCACGAGACCAGCGGGGGCTGGACGCCGATGCCGAGGAACGACAGGGTGGACTCGGCGACCACGAGCCCCGCGATATCGACCGTGGAGGCCACCACCACGGCTGAGATGAGGTTCGGGAGCACGTGGCGCAGCATGATCTGCCCGTCGGGAACGCCGAGGGCGCGTTCGGCTTCGATGAACTCGCGCCGCCGCAGTGACAGAGTTTGCCCGCGAACGAGCCGCGCGATCCCCGGCCAGCCGGTAACGGCGAGGGCCACGAAGATATTGGCCAGACCGCCGCGCAGGATGACTGCGACAAGGATGGCGAGCAGGATGTCGGGGAACGCGAACATCATATCCGTGAAGCGCATCAGCGCCGTGTCCGCCTTACCCCCGTAATAACCCGCCAGCAGTCCCACGAAACAGCCGAACGCAACGATCACGATCTCGGCACTGATCGCTATCCCCAGCGATACGCGCGCGCCGATTCCGATGCGGCTAAGGATATCGTAGCCGGAATCGTCCGTCCCCAGCCAATGCGCACCTGAGGGCGGCTCATTCAGTCCGCCCGTCGACACCGTATACGGCACCCGCATCGGTCCGATGATGGCGGCGAGCACGATAACCGTGAGCACGACGATGCTGAAGATCGCCAGCGGATTACGCAGGAGTCGTCGCGCCGGGTGCTGCGGGGCTATGTGTTCGGTTGTCGGTGTGAGTGTGGTTGGCACGGTTAGTTAGTGAGGGAAGAGCGCTCGCCGCGCAGGCGTCCTCTGCGGACCGCGCCAGCGTGACGCTGGACCCATATTTCTGTTGTCAAATTGGTTTGGTTCATTTGGCGTGACTGTCGGTGTTTGGCGTTAAGCAGGTTCTTGAGCTCCTATCCTAATTCGAGGGTCGATAAAGGCGTAGAGAAGGTCAATCACGAGGTTGATGGTGACGAACACCGTTGCTAGGAGGACGGTGGTGCCTTGGATGAGCGAGTAGTCGCGTTGTCCGATTGAGGCGAACGATGCCTCGCCGACGCCGGGGATGTGGAACACGGTTTCGACGACGAAGCTGCCTGAGAGAAGGTAGCCAAATGAGACTCCCGCCGATGTGAGAACCGGCAGGAACGCATTCTTCAATGCGTGAACGAAGATAATGCGTGCGTTCGAGATGCCGCGCGCTCGTGCCGCCCTGATGTACTCCTGCTTCATGATCTCCAGCATCGACGACCGTGTCATTCGCGCGATCAGCGCCGCTGGGCGTGCCGCGAGAACTATGGCAGGCAGCACTAGGTAATCCGGCGCACCCCATCCCGCAACTGGAAGCATATGTAGCTTGAGTGCGAACACGGAGATGAGCACCGGGGCAAGGACGAAATTTGGGATGCTTACTCCGGCAAGAATGAGCACCATCAGCGTACGATCCAGGAGCGTGTTGGGCCTCAGTGATGCGGCTATACCCACGGTCAAGCCCACAAGCAGCGCAAGGCACATTGCGACCGTCGCCAGCAGCGCGGTGTTCGGGAAGCGCTGCATGACATATTGCAGCACAGGTGGGGCAGCGTCGCTGTAGTACGGGCGGCCCATGTCGCCGTGCATCAGGCCGCCGAGGTAGCGGAAATAGCGTGGCAGGGGCGCAAGGTCCAGGCCGTGCTCATGCCGCCACTGCGCCATCGCAGCCGGGGAGACATTGTGGTCGTATCGCAGCTGCGCGGGGTCGCCGGGAGCAAGGAATGCGAGGAAAAAGGTGATCGTGGCAATCGCCCAGACCGAGACCAGCGCCAGGAGACAACGATGGAGTATGAATCTGAGCATTACAGTACGGAGGGCGAACATTCGCCTCATGCGATGTTGGCCAAAGATTCCGTAGGTTGAAACCTACGCCTCGAAAGTGCTTGAAAGTACCCGTTGGGCACTGAGATTCGGGCGCTTTATCGCGAAGCAGCACCTATGGATAGGCTTTGCGTAGCGCTTCTACGAGACCGGCGATGGTGTACTCTTCGGCGAGGATGTCGGGTTCGCGCTGGAACAGTTCTCGGACGGTCGCGGCGGTGCTGGGTCCGATACAAGCGAGGGCGACGTCGGCCATGGGAGGCGGTGTGGCGCCGAGTGCGGTTACGAAGTTCTTTACGGTTGATGACGACGTGAACGTCACAATATCAACGGTGCCTTCGAGGAGGCGTTCGCGTATCTCTTCGACACCGCGGCCGTCCACAATGGTCTCGTACGCGGGCACAATGTCGACGTCAAACCCTCGCTCGGCCAGAATGGTTGGGAGCGCTTCATTTGCTTCCAGTGCTCTGGGGACGAGGATCTTCTTGCCAGCGTCGGTGTCGGGAAGCTGGTTGGCGATCTCTTCACCGAGGAATACAGTTGGAACGAAGTCGGCGGCTATGCCGTAGTCGAGAAGCGCATCGGCTGTGGCGGTGCCGACGGCTGCGACGCGGGCTCCGGCTAAGGCGCGCGTATCGAGTTCGGCGAATGCGAGGCGCTCCCAGAAGGCGGTGACGCCATTAACGGACGTGAATACGATCCACTCGTACTCCGCGAGCTTCTCGATGGCTTCGTCAAGTGCTTTATAGTGATCGGGAGGCGGAGCGATTTGGATCACTGGGAACTCGATTGGCTCAGCGCCTTCGTTCCGCAGGACGTCAACCAGGCCAGACGCTTGCTCGCGTGCGCGGGTGACGATGACTCGTTTCCCTGAAAGGGGCCGGTTATCCCACCAGCGGATTCGGTCGCGCATGGTGACCACGTCGCCGACGATGGTGACGGCAGGGGCGGTAAATTTGGCGTCGCGCACCTTCTCAACGATATCGGCCAAGGTTCCAACGAGAGTTGCCTGCTTACCGGCCCATGTTGCCCAGCGCACGAGAGCGATGGGTGTCGTGGATGGGCGGCCGTTCTCGATCAGCTTGGTGACGATTTCGCTGAGGTTTTCGACTCCCATGAGGAAGACGAGCGTGTCGGCGGCGTGTGCGATTTTGTCCCACTGGCGTCGCCCTTCCGCTCCGCCAGGGGCGCGCTCCGCGCTCTCGCGTCCGTCGCTGCGCTCGTGGCCTGTAATGACGGCAAAGGATGACGCGAGGTCGCGGTGCGTTACTGGGATGCCAGCGTATGCGGCGGCGGCGATTGAACTCGTGATACCGGGGACGATAACGAACGGGATGTCGTTGGCGCGAAGGTATTCGGCCTCTTCGCCACCTCGCCCAAATACGAACGGATCGCCACCCTTAAGGCGTACCACTGTGTGACCGAGCGCCGCTTGCTCAACCAGGATGACGTTGATTTCATCCTGAGTTTTGGCGTGCTTGTCCGACACTTTGCCGACGTAGATCTTTTCGGACTCTACGGGAGCTAGTTTTAGGAGGCTGGGATGGGCCAAACGGTCGTAGACGACAACGTCCGCCCGTTGCAGCGCTTCTGAGCCAGCGAGAGTGATAAGCTTGGGGTCGCCGGGACCAGCCCCGACGAGGAAAACGGTACCAATGACAGGCATGTCGTAGTATACCACCGCCGCAATAAGACGCGGTATCAGTTCCTTGGAAAGAGCGATTGTGTTGCGCTTTTTGTCGACATGTTGGGTCAGATGCGCCGATAATCGGCAACTCCGTAGCGCATTACCGTGAGTCGTTTCTTATCCCACAAACCTAACACGTCTATGTCGAAATCAAGAATGATTCTTATATATTTTTGTTTGTATTCAACGATACAAAATCGAGGGAAGTGTGCGGAGTAACCTGTATAGGTGGACAGGGCCGCGATGAGGTGGGTGAATTATTAGACCACTTCAGGCGTTTAGGGATAGTTAGAGAGTGGAACTATCTAGTGCCTGGCAGCCCTTGCCATGAAGATCCAGCTCACAGGAGACTAACATGAAATCTACGAGAAAAGCCAAAATACTACTCGCACTTGCAGCAGCCGTTGCGGTGCCTGTGGCATTTGTAGCGCGTGTTCACGGTTCCGACCATGCCGATACGCCCGCACTTGCCGCGAGACCCGGCGCTGACATCACTGATGTCTTTGCATTCCCAGACCCGGCTAATGCTGCTAATGTCATCCTCGCTATGGATGTCCATCCACTCATCACACCTGGACAGATCTCGTCCGTTGTTCTCGATCCCGATGTGCTTTATCAATTTAAGATCGACAATTCCGGCGATCATGTCGAAGATCTCGTGATTCAAGTTCATGCTGAGGGGTCCAGTCCTGCCACACAGCGCGTCTTCTTCTCTACCCCAGTGCGACCGAACGAGACAGGTACGTCGAACACGTTAGTTGGCTCAACAGGCACATCTGGCGCATTCAATAGCACATTCTCTCCGACAACGGGCATGACGGCGTTTGTTGGGCCACGAGAAGATCCGTTCTTCTTTGACCTAAGTCAATTCTTCACTATCTTCCCAGACCGCGCGACACCGATCAACGGAAAGGCAGTTTCAGATCCCAACGTTCCCAAGTCGACGACATGGCGCGCGCCGGGTGTCGCCACGGACTTCCTGGCTGGTTACAATGTCATCTCGATTGTCGTTTCGGTCCCGAAAGCCTCGCTCAAGGGAAGCGGAACTGGCAAAATCAACCTCTGGGCAACGACGGGAGTCTAAGGGGCGGATGCTTTTCAGCAGGAGATAATGAGAATAATGAGTGCAATTAAGATAGCTACAATTACGATTACGCTGTTAGGTTTAAGCGGTGTGATGCTGGTCGCCGGATGCTCAAGCAGTTCAACGGGTGGCAGCGGTACCAAAACGTATACGCAGATGGACCGCCTTGCGAATCCGGCAATCAACGAAGTGTTCGCGACAGTCGCCAACAATCGCCACCAGACGAACGATCAGGACAGGCCGGTGGACGACCCCATGGAACTTGCAAATGACGTGGATTCGTTTATGACGGGCACGGCTGGCCGCTCCACGGCGATTACTAACGTCGTTAAGGCGGTTGTTGTGCCTGATACTATGGTCATTGACCTTACGAAGAGTGGGCCAGCAGCGTATTTGGGCGTCCAAACGAATGGCGCCACGGGTGGCAAGTTTGGTGGTCGCGCGCTGACTGATGATGTTATCGATACCTCGCTTGGCATCATTTTCGGCGGCACAATTCCTGCGCTCGGGCTTGCTCCGGATGATGGGAAAGAGATCGCCACGTTAACCTCGGACAATGTCGGCCCGGGTGCGAAGCACTTCACGGGCACGTTCCCGTTTATCGGCGCACCTCACTAGGCTAATCGCATTGGCCAGTCACCGCTGAGCAAGTGTAGGGGGGTGACTGGTCAGGGCGGAGGTGTTGCCCCGGATTAGGCTGGAGAATCGCCGATGAAGTTAGCAACCGTCTTAGTATGCGTCGCCGTGGCATGTGTGGGTATTGCTGTGGCGCTCCGAGCGAGCGGATCGGGACGCGTAGCCACCCCAGCGGCAACGCCGTACTGCGCCCCATTCAATGCGGAGTTGACGCAAAGCAACGTTGAGTTCTTGACGGCGCGCGTTCAAAGGGATCCTCAATCATCGCTTGACCTCAACTCATTGTCGGCAGCGTATCTTCAGAGGTCGCGTGAAACCGGGGATATCTCCGATGCACTGCGAGCTGCGCAGGCGGCACAGCGCTCGCTAGCGATTCGGACACGCCGAAATGCAGTTGGCTACAACGCTCTATCAAGGGCGCTCCTGACCCAGCATCGTTTTCGCGAAGCGCTGGCGGCAGCCCGGCGTGCGGATCAGATCGAGCCATACGCGGAATCAGCAGGCTACTTGGCGTGCGAGATCATGATCGAAAGTGGCGACTATGGCGCAGTGCGCCGAGAACTGCCGAAGGCTTATCTCACGCTTAAAAACCCGCAGGGGCTGGCGCTTTGGGCGCGGCTCGAGGAGATACAGGGAAGTCCCGAACACGCGTTGGGGCTACTTTCCCAGGCAAGCGCGATGGTGGACCACGATGTGGACGCGCTTCCGCAAACGGTGGCGTGGTTTCACATGCGCAGGGGCAACCTTCTCGCGATGATGGGACGAGCCGATGAGGCGATGGCTCAATATGGCGAGGCGGTGGCGCTGTATCCTACGGACTACCGCACGATGACGTCAATGGCACGACTCTGCGCTGGGCGTGGTCAGTGGACCGAGACGCTGGCGTGGGCGAAGCGTTCCGCTGGAATCGTCCCGACTCCCGAGATATTGGGTCTGGAACGAGATGCCTTGCATGCGCTTGGGCGAGAGGTCGACGCAAAGAATGTGGACGCGACCATTGCAGCGGTGGGACAGATAGAGTCGAGCCAGGGAACGGCGTATGATCGCATGCGAGCATTGTATAACGCGGAGCATGGTATCGATACTGCAGGTGCGGTTTCGCTGGCGGGTGGCGAGCTTCGCGAGCGGCATGATGTGTATGCCTACGACACGTTGGCGTGGTGTCTGTACCGCAACGGGCAGGCGGCCGAGGCGCGCCGTACGATGGCCAAGGCGCTCGCCATCGGGACGAAGGATGCGGTGATTTATTATCACGCCGGGATGATCGCGCTAAGCAACGGCGATCGAAGCGGGGCAAAGTCGTATTTGGGACTGGCGCTCCGTGTGAACCCGTATTTTTTGCCGTTCGCGCCGGATAGTGCCCGGAAGGTGCTCGGGACGCTGGTGTGAGGCTGGGATCGCGCTAGGTGCAGTGCTTGTATTTGGGACGATCAGTTGGTTGTTGTGCACAGAAACGGCCCGGTCACGCCCGGTAGGCGAAGATTCCGTATGTCGATCAAATAGGCGCAATTAATCCGCACTTTTGTGTATAGCCGAAGGCACCACGCACTGAAGTACGTGGCTAGTTATTGCGGATAGGGTCTCCGACCCACAGGACTTTGGCATGCTATGGACTGGGTTTTCCCCTCGTAGTGGAGTTTACCGATTAATGAAGACTAATCGATAAACATACGGTTCCAAAGAGCTTGAAAGTACCGGACATAAGAATGTCCATGGGCACGTGGAATTGAGTATATGAACAATATCAAGGTTACGTCTTTGGTGGCTACGGTTCTGATATTTCTTGTGGTAGGCGGTCGATCATTTGCCCATCCGATGGGCAATATTTCGATCAACCACTACTCGCGATTGACGGTGTCTAGCGGTACGGTAGCGATTCGATATGTGCTCGATTACGCTGAGATCCCTACGGTGAGCGAGCGTCAGGCGATGGGGGCGGCGGCAAGCGGCGCTGTTGACGGCGAAGCGTTGGCCCGTTATCAGAAATCAGCGGTGCCGAACCTTCTCGCCAATTTATCGCTCACGGCGAATGGCGTACCGGTGGCGTTAGTGGAGCGGGCAAGCGATATTACGTTCAAGCCCGGGGCGGGGGCATTGCCGACGATGCGGTTGGTGGCGGATTTTGAGGGGACGCTGCCGTCGGGAGCGGCGAAGTTGGCTTACCGGGATGGCAACTATGCGACGAGGGTAGGGTGGAAAGAGATCGTCGTGGCCGCTGGGGACGGCGCGTCGGTATCGAATGCGGCGGTTCTGGGGCGTGACGCGAGCCGCGAACTGACCGTTTACCCGCGCGATCTTCTGAGCGCAACGCCCCAGATGACGCAGGTTGAGTTTGCCGTCGGACCGCCGGGTGCAGTCTTTCCTGCCGCGGCGAGTGTCGCTGCGGTCGACGCTTCGTCTGGAGCTGGGATCAGCGAGACACCCCGTGACCGGTTTACTCAGGCGATCACATCGAAGAAGCTTACGCTGCCTGTTGTCCTGTTGGGGCTACTGATTGCGTTTGTTTATGGTGGCTTGCATGCGATGTCGCCAGGACATGGTAAGACGATGGTTGCTGCGTACCTGGTCGGGCAGCGCGGCACCGTAAAACATGCAATGCTGCTGGGCGGAGTGGTCACTCTGACGCACACATTCGGTGTATTTCTGCTGGGCTTTATCACTCTGTTTGCGTCGAAGTATATCGTGCCCGAGCGGCTTTTTCCCGTGTTATCGGTTATTAGCGGCCTCGCCGTGTTTGGGGTCGGCGTTTGGCTGCTCGTGTCGAGGCTGCGCGGCAACGAGTCGGGGCATGATCACAGCCACGACCATTTGCACGAACACGATCACGCGCACGAACACGAACATGAGCACGCGCATACAGTCGAGAAGGTGCGCGCTCACTCGCGTAGCTTGGTCGCTGGGCAGCAGCTTGCGCTTGCGGGAGGCAACGGCGCTGAGTTGAGCCATGACGAGATCCATCGCCTCGGGCTAGCTCACACCCACGAGCACGACCATGTTCACGTCTCTGATGCTCACGATCATGATCATGCACAGCTTCACGTGCACCAGGAAGCCCATGTGCATGCGCACGACGACGCGCACACTCACGACCACGGTGATGGCTGGCACAGCCACGGGATTGGCCCTGCGCACCGCCATGATGTGCCAGACGGGCCGATAACGCTGCGGTCATTGGTTGCGCTGGGGATTTCCGGGGGGATTGTGCCGTGCCCGTCGGCGCTGGTAGTGCTGCTTTCCGCGATTGCTCTGCATAGATTGGGGTACGGCATGCTGCTGATTACGGCGTTTAGCCTAGGCCTTGCAACTGTCTTGGTCGCTATAGGAATACTTGTCGTGAGCGCTCGAGACGTCTTGGACAAAATTCCGTCAACTGGCAAGGCAATGCGGTTGCTGCCATTGGCGAGCGCTGTCGGTATCACGGTGATAGGGGCTGTGCTGGTGATCCAGGCTGTAGTGAGTGGGATGGGGTAGGGAATGGTGGCGAAATCGCGGAAGCAACTTGCCCGGCTGACCAAATGGATTTGGGTAGCCGGGCATTGATGTGTCAGGCTTACTTCCCCGATTTCAGCGTGACGTCCGCGAGCCAGACGCTGCCGGTGTGTTGGCCCATGTGGAAGGCGAACTGGGAACCGTCGGGGATGAGTTTGGTGGCGGTAAAGGGAATCGTGAACTCCTGCCATTCGGTGGTGAGATCGACGGTCTTGTCCAAGCCGACCATATGCCAATCGCCGCTGTTGCCGCCCATGGTCTGGAGCAGGGCGAGGATGGGGCGGGTCTGGTCGGCTTTGGCGCGGAACTTGAGGGTGTAGCGCTGGCCCTCCTTGAGCGGGATGTCGGCCTGGAGGATGTGCGTGTGCCAGAAGACGTCGTCGACTTTGCCGATATCGATTCGGAGGTAGTCACCATCGACGGTGGCTTTCGTATCGTTTTTGTAGCTGAACCCGCAGCCCCACGACTCGAGGGAGTTGGTGGCGTATAGCAGGTTCGCAGGATCGCGCTTTTTGATAAGCGTGTGGAGATAGTCGGGCACCTCAACCTTGAGGCCGCGCGACGCGATCCACTCTGAAGGCTTTCCAGCGGGCAACTCGGCCTTCTGCTCGGGCGTGGCGGCGGCAATGTAGTCGAGGAACGGCTGCCGGATGGCCTTCGGATCGGCCTTGACGCCGCGCATTTTAGCGGTCCAGGCGGCGATAGCGTCAAGGTTGTCGAACCCTGCCTCGCGGGTAGGCTCAATGACCGTGCCTTCGTTGAAATCGTTCCACGTTACGAGCTGGATGACCTCCGGGTTGCCCTTGATGGCTTCGTCGAATGTGGCGCGGAGCATGGAAAGTCCCTTACGTTCGACGATGCGCGGACCGACGCCCCAACCCCAGACCGGGCTGTCGTTGAAACCGGGGCACATGGAGCTGATGAAGAACTTCGCTTTGCCGTCGCCGATAAGCTTTGCCGCTCCTCGGTCAAAGCCGAAGTTGGCGCTGGCGTAGGGCGACACCCAGCTATAGCGGAAGTCGAATGCGGCGGACCAAGCCGGGTCGAGACCGCCGCGCCCAAATACAAACTTTTCGGGCATCTGTGCGAGGATGGATTTCCACTCATCTCCCGTGTAGTAGTTCGGGCCGAGTTTGCCGCTGCCGCCGCCGTTCCAGATGAACATCATCGGCTGACCGTTGCAGCGCATGAACGCAGGCTGGGTAGCGTACTTGGTGGCGATGTATTTCATGTCATCAAGACCGTACTGAATCGCGGCCTCGCGTGTCGACGGGTTACGGAATGTTGGCCAGATGAAGTTAGTCTTCTCCTCGTAGCAAATCGTTACCTTCATATCGAGCTTCGCGGCTTCGTCGAAGACGACCTGGGTTCGCTCCTTGACTCGCTCTTCGGCCTGATAGTCGATGAATACGCCCTGAATCCCAGCCGCCTTCATCGTGGCAAGATGGTAGCGGACGACCGCGTGATCGGTCGAGGAATATGGCCCAATGAGCGGGTAGCACACGGAGGCGATATCGCGCTTGCCATCGGGCAAGTGGTTCTTGGCGTCGTGCTTTGCGCTGTTGATGGAGCGTGTCCAGCCCTGCCAACCGGTGGAGTCGCCGAACGAGAACCACGGGATGTAGTGCGCGACCAGGTGTGGCGCGGGGCCGGTCATGTTCCACTTCTCGGCGGCATTGGATGGCGAGAGAGCGGCGGCGAGAATTGCGGCGACGATTGCGAGTTTGGTGGCGAGGTTAGCTTGCATGGTTGGTGGTTTCAGTGATGAGGCGCGTGACGCGTCAGGCTATGCTTCCGTAGGTTGAAAACCCACGGCTCGAAAGTGATTGAAAGGTAGTTGACCTGCGCGTCAGCGCGGTGGCCATTAAGTGAAGAAACAATCTTACGCTTGGTCTTTTGCGCCGCGCCCGAAGAGTGCGTGGCGGTCTGCAGTTACAGGCGCTACGCACGCGCAGATTCCGGTAGGGTGATTCGGTACTGTTTAGGTTTCATGTCTGAGTCTCAAACTGGAAGTCAAATTCCTCCAGGTCGCCCTTTAGGAAGCCGCTCGAAGACTCGGGCTGAGGGGCTCCCTTCCGGAAGGAAGATGACTTCCAGTTCGAGCCTCAGACACCGG
>DASXUY010000005.1:0-109426 GCA_036504535.1 Capsulimonadaceae bacterium | reverse complement strand
CGCCAGGACAAATGGAGACGATAACCGGTCGCTGGACCATCAAACGACCTAACAATGGGCAACAGGCTACAACGGAACCAAATATAAGCCTGACCACAATGGAAAGCTCGTGGCAACTATTCTTTCACAGGCCCTTCAGTGCCGGGTGAATCTGTGCTCAGGGCTTTGCCACGAACAAGGAACCACTCTACGAATGACTCCGCGCGTCTTTAGTTTCGATCCGGATCCCGAGCCAGCCAAGCCGCGCGAAAGCGATAAGTTCTGGGCATTGTGGGAGAAGCAGCCTTTGGGGCTGATCTTCTTCGCAATACTGGTCCTCGTTATCGCTGTGCCTGGCCTCATCGCGATCATGGTGTGCGACTTTCTTGTCCATCCCGGCAGCAAAGGCTGGATCATGGCGCACGAAGTCGTGCTGGCCGTGTCGTCAGTGCTCGCCCTGATCATGGTGACCTGCTTCGTGCTCCGCCTCCATATACGCGAGACGGGCTTTGCTGTGCGCGGGTCCGTTATGGAGACCCTGGCGGGCTACATCATAGGCATGGCGCTGATGTCTGTCGTCATCGGCATCCTGACCACGACCGGGCACCTGACCGTGCTGTCGCAAAACCCAGGCTACAGGCCTGGCTTCGCGCTAGCGCTCTGTTTCTTTATCGCCGTGCTCGAAGAGACCATTTTTCGTGGCTATATGCTGCCAGCATTCGAACGCCGCTGGGGCACAATGACTGCGCTTATCGTTTCGTCGCTGCTCTTTGGCGCCGTTCACCTGATGAACGTCCGCGGCGAGCCACATGATGTCCAACTTCGCGTTGTCCTGTTCATCGCCGTCGAAGCTGGACTGCTTCTCGGCGGAGCGTATCTCGTGACCCGCCGACTCTGGCTGCCTATTGGCATCCACTGGGCCTGGAACTTCTTCCTTGGCCCATACTACGGCGCGCCCGTGTCCGGCGAAGACTTGTTCGGTTCATACCGCAAAACCGTCTTGAACGGTCCCGCCTGGATCACCGGCGGCAAATTCGGCCCCGAGGCCGGAATCGTCGCGTTCGCTGTCTGCACCATTGCCGCCCTGGCGCTACTCGTTATCTCCGCCCGTAGCGGGCAGTGGCGTCCGGCTCCAGGTGCCATCCCCGTGGAAACGGGTGGGGCGGATGCGGTATAACAGTAAAAACGCATCTAGGAGCATGACGATGACGCTCACAATTGAACTCGAACCAGATGTCGAAGCTGGCCTCGCGCGTCAGGCTGCAACACAAGGCGAGGACACCGCTGCTTACGCACTGCGCGTTTTGAGTGAAATAGCTCGACACGAAGGAGGCATCTTATCGCGAGAGGCTCCTCGCGTTTCGATGACGCCTGCGGAGCGGGTCGCTCGGCTCGACTCCATTACTCGGATAGTGCCTGGCAGCAAGGGAATCTCTGACGAACACCTGCGCCGTGAATATATGTACGCTGATCGGGATGACCGTCAACGGTGAGATACTTAGTCGATACAAACTTGCTAGTTCGTCGTGTAGACTCTGCGAGCCCAATGCATTCTGTAGCTACTGCCGCGATTGTGACTCTCATTCTTGCAGGCCATGAACTGTTTATTACACCTCAGGTTATCGTTGAACTCGCGGCGACACTGACGCGACCTGTGGCGGCAAACGGGCTAGGGCTTGCCACGGCCGATGTCTCGGAGATAATTGCAGAAATCTGTCGTGACTTTGAAGTGCTGCAAGACAATGCGCGCGTTTTTACCGAATGGCTAGATCTGTTTTCGGACGGTAAGGGCATCGGTCGCGAAGTCTATGACATGCGGATTGTCGCTGCGATGCGTGTCCACGGCATTGACGATTTACTCACTTTCAACGTGGACGATTTCCGGCGATACGCTACTCTCAATGTCGTTCACCCAGCGGACATTTCCGCTTTGCAGGATACAAACCAGATATGAGCAAATATGAAGTTGTTGTCGGTATGGAGTGCCATGCCGAACTCCTTACCCAAAGCAAGATGTTCTGCGGATGCGCCAATGATTTCGGCGGCGCTCCCAATACTCGCACTTGCCCCGTGTGTCTCGGCCTCCCTGGATCGCTCCCTGTGCCCAACCGCACTGCGATCGAACTGGTCGTGAAGGCGTCGCTCGCCCTCAACTGCGAGATATCGCGCGACTGCCTGTTCGCGCGCAAGAACTACTTTTATCCCGACCTGCCCAAGGGTTACCAGATCTCGCAGTATGAGAACCCTATCGGAATGAACGGTTGGCTGGATATCACTCTTGATGGTGGTGATACCAAGCGAATACACATTCGACGCGTCCATCTCGAAGAGGACACCGGTAAGCTCATTCACGCTGGCGGCAACGAGAGCGAAGTCGACTACAACCGCAGCGGGGTTCCGCTTATGGAGATCGTGACCGAGTTCCCGCCAGACATCAAGTCGCCCGACGAAGCCAAGGCCTATCTCGAAAAGCTGCGCGCCATCCTCGTCTACCTTGGTGTCTCCGACGGCAAAATGGAAGAAGGTCACCTGCGCGCCGAGCCGAATGTGTCCGTCAAGCTCGTCGGCAGCGATAAGTTCGGCGTCAAGACCGAGCTTAAGAACCTGAACTCCTTCCGTGCGGTCGAGCGCGGCATCGCGTACGAACTTGAGCGCCAGTCCGACATGATCGAAAACGGCATTCCCATTCGCCAGGAAACGCTGGGCTGGAATGATGCATCCAGCAAGACCTACCACATGCGCTACAAAGAGGAAGAGCAGGAGTACCGCTACTTCCCAGAGCCTGACCTTGTACCGCTGCACTTCGACGATGCCGATATCGAGCGATGGCGCTCGGAGCTGCCCGAACTGCCCAACGCCAAAAAAGAGCGGTTCGTTTCTCAGTACGACCTTCGTCCTTATGACGCCGAAGTGCTCACCGGAAGCCGTCCTGTCGCCGATTACTTTGAGTCCGCAATTGCAGTCGGCGCCGACCCGAAGGCCGTCGCGAACTATGTAACTGGCGAGTTGATGAAGCTTATCAACGCGTCCAACTCAGACATAACAGCGATCAAGACGACCCCTCAGCAGCTAGGCGAACTGCTAAAACTGCGTGATTCGGGTAAGATCACAAACAATATCGCCAAATCCGTGCTGGAAGAGATGTTTGCGACCGGTAAGGATGCGCAATCCATCGTCGACTCGCGCGGAATCGCCGTCGTATCTGATGAAGGCGCCATTGTCGCGGAAATCGACAAGGTGATCGCCGCCAATCAGGACGTAGTCGCCAAAATCAAAGCCGGCAACGACAAATCGATGGGCTTTCTCGTCGGCCAGGTCATGAAAGCGACCAAAGGCCAAGCCCGACCCGACCTCGTGAACAAGTTGTTAAAGGAACGATTGGCATAGCCAACCGCGCTCCAGCGCGCAAGGCTCTCGCTCAATCGACTCCGAGTTCTGTACAATGAAGTACATTCCCGGTATAGCGCTGATCGACGCTCTACAGCGAACGATCGCGACTCATAGGCTGTTCAGCCATGACGATCTCCTCGTGGTCGCCGTTTCCGGCGGCCCCGATTCAACGTCACTACTCCACGCGCTCAAGCACCTCGGCTACAAACTCCACGCCGCCCACCTCAATCACGGCTTTCGCGGCGAGGAAGCTGAGGCCGATGCCGCCTATGTCGCCGCTTTGTGTACCCGCCTCGATGTGCCGCTTACATCCGAATTCCGCGATGTCCCCGACTACAAGCGTATCGAGAAGCTCAGCTCTCAGGTCGCCGCCCGACAGGTCCGCTATGCGTTCCTTGAAGGCGTTCGCGAACGGGTGGGCGGCGCACTTATCGCCACCGCGCATAACCAGGATGACCGCATCGAAACTATGCTGCTCAACATCGTGCGCGGTACCGGCACCGATGGCCTTCGCGGCATCCCATACCGCCGCCGCCCGTATGTTCGTCCGCTGCTCGATGTGACCCGCGACGATGTGGAGTTCTACTGCGAAGAGAACCACCTCGAACCCCGTCGTGACTCGTCCAACTACAGCGCGGCGTACGCCCGTAACAATGTCCGCAAGGAACTGGTGCCTTATCTTGAGCGCCGCTACAACGAATCTGTCCGCGGCACCCTTCTACGGCTTTCCGACATCGCCGCCGCCGAAAGCGATTACCTGCAAGATGTAGCCCGACGCTGGATCGGCGGACGATCGTTCATCCCGGTCGGAGCGCTCCTCGGAGAGCCAATCGCCCTACAGCGCCGAATCATCCGCGAATATATTCGCAACACCCGCCTCGGCCTTCACCTCGTGGACATCGGCCACGACACCATCGAGTACATTCGCACCATGGCTGCGTCGCCGTTCGCGGTCACACTGCCGCGCGGCAACGCTATCGTCTTCGGCGACGGCCAGACCATTGGCCTACGCCCGCCGCCGTCGCCCGATGACATCTTCGACATCAATATCGCCGCTCCGGTCGGCGAAACCGTCGCGTTCCTGAAATGGGAAGTCACCATCAAGGCGCCCCACGAAGGCGCGAACGGCGACCCTATACGCGTCCGCTGCTGGCACTCCGGCGACCGCATCAAGACCCTCGGCGGCACCCGCAAGCTGCAGGACGTCTTCACCGACGCCAAAATCCCGCGCGACGAACGCCGCCAGTGGCCAGTCATCGTCGACGCCGAAGGCATCCTCGCCGTCCCCGACCTCGCCTACGCCGCCCGAGCCCGCTCCCTCGTCCTGGACGTCAAGCGCACCCAGGAACGCGAAGAGCCTGGAGTGTAGGCGGGTGACCGTGAATATTTCGCCTCTGTAGAATCGCAATATTCACGGATGTTATTGTAATCTCGATCACCAAACAAAGTCGGCAGCGCCTTCGAGTTCTCGATTTCGTCTCCGTTTCGAAGTTCCAGCGGCGTCGCCTATAAATGGTCCCGACTTATTAACCTCTAGCGCATGCTCTATTACAATTAGAATACCGTTCTTATGTCGAAATGTCAACAGTCAAATCTTTCTGGGTGTGTAAGGCAAATCGAGGCTCCAAGGCCCGACGGCGATT
The DNA here is from genome assembly GCA_036504535.1 of Capsulimonadaceae bacterium. Taxonomy (GTDB): domain Bacteria; phylum Armatimonadota; class Armatimonadia; order Armatimonadales; family Capsulimonadaceae; genus JARLGU01. The sequence goes on along the minus strand of DASXUY010000005.1, from coordinate 104,414 downwards.
ATCTCTCCAATGAAATAGACAGATCGGGGCGCCCAAATCCGCCGGCCTTTGAACACCACCGATGGCCAGTGACCGTCGCCGCCTCTGGAGCGTCGCCCCTCCGCTCCCTTGCCCTCGATGAACAGCGCATCGGGGCACACGAAGAAGCTAGCGTGTAGCGAGAGGCGTGGACTTGTGGAGCCTCGAACGCGCGCGTGGGAATATATGCGCATCATCGCTTGCCATCGCCATAAAATGCCCGCATATTATGGCGAATCCCCCGAATCGCGGATATACCCGGTTTGCTCCATGCGCAACAATGACGTGTTGATCGCTACCCATTGGGGCCACCTCCCAGTGCCCAAGGACATTCTTATGTCCAGTACTTTCGAGCCCTTCGGAGCCGTAGGTTTCTAACCTACGGATTTTCGGCCACAGCAACATGTTGTTGGACCATGCAGCTGGCTTACCTGTCAAGGACGTTTGCAACCGTGAAAAGCTCATCTCAACAGACGACGGCGGGCCGTCTCTTGGCGGAAGGAATGGGCTACGCCGTTGCGGCACTTGTCGGCTTAAATTCGGCGATCATCGGACTCGCTCACTTCAAATACGGCCATCGACTATTCGATATTCAGATCGTCGCCAATTTCCTAATGTTCGTAGGATTTCTCATGATTGTCGATACAAGGCTGTGTGCAAGTCGAAAAGCACCGCGCGATACCGCCACCGCAGCACGTGTTGCCCCCTGGGTTCTCCCGGCTGCGGCTGCGGCAATCTATGGTGTGCTTATGACAGTTTTCGCCCCAAATGTGGGCAACCTCAATGCCGACGGCAGGTTACTGGTTCAAATTGCCAATGCGATCTACTGGGCTGGCATCACAGTCGTTCTTTGCGTCTTCCTGCGCAAGTTCTAGCTAGGATCGCCAAACCCGTGGCTCGTCAAAAGGCAAACATTAAGCTTTCAAATTTCACGCGGCGTAACTTGGCGGTCACAGGAATTTTCGTGCTATACGTGGTTCTGAGGCTGCTTCTTGAGCAGCTTGACCATGGCCACGTTTCAGCCGAACGCATAGCTGAGATAGTCGTCATCGGGGGGCTCGGAATAATGTGCGCGTTGTTTGTAACCAAGTATTATCGTAAGTGAGCACTCATGACTACTAACTTCAACCAACCCCCAATCGACACTGAAAGAGAAACATTCCATGGCCCCCAAACAACTGACAACGACTGCTATGGCAGTATTGCTTGCCGTCGTAGGCACGCTCATGCTTACGTCGATCAGCCCAATTCGGGCTGCGAATTCGTCGAATCAACCTCCACGGCTTTCGAAAGTGAAGACGTTCATCGCAGCGCATAACGGTCACTTTACGTTACGCACGGGTGGCAATTACGATCTTTACGTAGGCGCGAAAATTAGCAATGTCGATTCCGAAGGATGGGCGGACTACACATACACTATTTCTGGCGGTGGGCCGTACCACACTGTAGAGACGGGTGTCATCAACCTGACCAATGGTACGAGGTATTACACTTCCTCTATGACGAATAGTCGGCCTGCTCCCTAGCGTTTCCTAGTACCGTGCGTGTCGTGGACCTTTCGCTCACCCATCATGAAATTCTCAAATCTCCCTCCTCGCGATATCCCAATCGTTATACTGCTCATGCTATGGTGCATCCTAAGGATGGCGTTGATAAAGCCCTTGCATGGTCATATAGCGGTGGAGCGGCTGGTTGCGTGTGTCTACGTAGCTGGCCTTGCCTATATCGGCTCATTGGCCTCTCACAACCATAAGGGCAAGTGACCCCACTGAAAACGCTAAACGGGGCAAGACGCCCAACAGCCTCGCGACCAACGATCTTCCGACGAGACAGATCTCCGCTGATCAACTCGCGGCGAAGTTTCACGCGGCACCGCTGTCCGACGAAAAAAATCCGGTGAACAATCACCGGATTTATCATTTAAACATAGCGCTTCCAGCCGCAACCCCCACCGCACCCGCGCCTATGTCGGCGGGTGCTTTCGCTCTTCTTCGTCCGCCGCCTTCTCCTCGACCGTTTCGTCGATCTTATGGATGGGCGGGTCGCCGTTGGCAACACCGGCGCTGCGCAGGTAATCGTCGGGCGTGGGCTTCGTGAGGCGTGGGAAAACGCGGAAGAGGATGGCCTGGATACTTGCGGCGATAGGCACCGACAGCACGAGGCCCCAGAAGCCACCGAGCCGGGCGCCAAGTGCGAGGGCGAGGATTGCGGCCACCGGGTGGAGGCCGACACCGCCGCCGACTACTCGGGGGGTAATGATATTGTCGTAGATCTGGTTGGTCGTCAGCACCGCCACCATGGTGACGCAACCGAAGACCCAGCCGCCAGCGGTAAAGCCGATGAAGAATGTCATCAGCGCAATCGAGATCGCGCCGACATACGGAACCGAATAGAGCACGCCCGCGAAGATGCCAGCGAGGAGAGCGTAGCCGCCGATAGGGTGCTTGAAGATCGCGAGCACATAGAGCACGGCGATGACGGTGACGCCGTACATTGTGCAAACAATGAGCAGCCCGCGCAGGTAGTCCGAGAACACGTTGCCGATATCGCGCCCGAACAGCTGCGCCATACCGCGGTACTTGCTGGGAACGAGGTAGATCGCGCGGCCACGCAAGCGGTCCATATCGGCCAAGATGTAGAACATGACCATCAGGGTCACGATCGCCTGGATAAGCGTTGTCGCCGACCCCTTCAGCAGTTCGGTCACGTTACCGGCCGAGCCTTGCACCGTGCTGGAGAACTTCTGGGTTAGCTGGCTGAGCAAGTCCGTGGAGTTCTTTGGCAGCAGCACCGGTCCGACATGACGATGGTGTGACAGCCACGTATCCACCGTGTTGCGCAGGCTTTCGATATACTGCGGGGTTGATGCGCCAAAATTGGTGACCTGCTCAACGAGGCGCGGGATCACGAGGAAACCAAGCCCGGTCAGGAGAAAGACTGTTGCGCTGAAGACGACGAAGATCGCCATCGGTCGGCTCAGCCCGCTCCGTTCGAGGCGGTGAGTGACCGGATCTAGCAGTAGCGCCAGGATAGTGCCGACGACGAATGGCGTGGACACATCGAGAAACGCTACAACGAACTTGTAGGCTGCGATCACAACAATAGCGAGCAGAACAACACCAAGGGCTACGTAGTAGCCCATGCGAATATACACGCGCGGCGGCTGGTCAAGCACCGGCGGAATCGCTAACGTGGCATCGGTCGGTTGGTTGTTTGGCTCCAGTGTCCCAGTGTCGCCCATCGGTTCTCGTTCTCCTATATGCCGATTATTGTACCACTCCCGTTGGCTCGCCTTCAGGCGGTACAATAAGAGACATCAATTTTGGTTGGCTGCCAGGTTTTCCTGGATAGGTTGTGAGGAATATATTGTCGCTTTTTGCCGCTCTCGACATTGGAACGAACTCGATACGCTTAGGCGTGATGGACATCCAGCCCGATGGCACATGGCAGACCATTGCCAACCACAAAGAGGTGGTGCGCCTTGGCGAGGGGGAGTTCGTCGGCGGCCACGCCCGTCTGACAGCACCAGCAATGCATCGGGCAGTTCGCGTGTTGTCCCGTTTTGCCGAAATCGCGAAAGGCTACGGTGCCGAAGAGGTCGTCGCGCTGGCAACGGCGGCGTCGCGCGAAGCTGAAAACCAGGAAGATTTCGTCCAGGAGGTGCGCCACGCCACAAGCGGCTTCCTCGATGTGCGTGTCATCTCGGGTCACGAAGAAGCGCGTCTGATCTACCTTGGCATCCGTAGCGGCATCGACGTGCCCGCTGGCGAGAATGCTCTGTTTCTCGACATCGGCGGCGGTAGCTCGGAGCTGGTTGTTGGCGACGCACGCAACTACCTGTTCCTCGACAGCTTGAAGCTCGGCGCCATCCGGATCACGAACATGCTGCTGGAGAACCCGGCAGAGCCAGTCAGCCCCGCGCTTTGGGCCAAGCTGCAGAAGCAGGTGCGTAGCACCCTTGCGCCCGCAGCACGCGAGATCGCGCTGCATGGCTTCAGACACATGTATGGCTCATCGGGCACAATCATGAGCCTCGCCGAAGTAGTGGCGCGCAAGGCAAGGCCGCTCGGCGACGCTCCCCCGACCATGCGTAACTTCGAGTTGAAGCTGGCCGACCTGCAAGCGCTCACGCAACAGCTTTGCCGTATGACCGCCGAAGAGCGCCGCAAAGTACCAGGGCTCACTCCCGAGCGCGCCGAGATTATCGTCGGTGGCGCCGCGATCTTGCAGACCATCATGGAGACGGTCGGCGCGATGAGCATCTTTATCAGCGACCGTGGGCTGCGTGAAGGGATTGTCGTCGACTACCTCACCCGTGAAGAGGGTGGGGGGCTGACTATACAGGACGACAGTGTCCGCGACCGGTCGGCGAATGCACTGGCGCGCAAATGCGGCGTCGACATGGCCCACGCCGAGCATATCGAGAAGCTGTCCCTGTCGCTGTTCGATCAGACATCCGCGCTTGGCCTGCACGATCTCACATCGTCGCGCGAACTACTCGCCTACGCCGCAATTTTGCACGATTGCGGGTTCTTTGTGTCGCACACGAACCACCACCAGCACTCGTACTACCTGATCCGAAACTCAGAGCTTCTCGGTTTCAACGACATCGAGATCGAGATCACGGCGCAAATCGCCTATTACCACCGCAAGGCTGCGCCGCGCAAGCGCCATGTGCAGTATGCGCACCTCAACGAAAAGCAACAGTACGCCGTCCGCGTCCTCAGCTGCTGCCTGCGCCTTGCTGAGGCTCTCGACCGGGGCCACCTGGCGAGCATCCTGGATGTCAAGCTGACCCAGCGCCGTAAGGGCGGACCGGTGCATTTGACCATGGACACAGTGAACGATGCCGACACATCGCTGGAGCTCTGGGCCGTGGAGGGGCACACCGACGTGTTCAAGAAAGCGTTCGGCGTCCCGCTAGAGATCGAGCGCCCTGCGACCGCAGTCGCAAAGAGCTAATGCGCAATAGAGTGCGCAGCAACTGACTACTCAGCGGTTGTGTACCTTACCATAGTAGAAACAGGCAAGTCCATCGCCTCCGTCCATCTGATTCCCCCTCGCCTTTCCAAGGAGAGGGGGCCAGGGGGTGAGGTCTCCCGCGAGGCAGTGGGTTCTTTTGCTGGCCAGAATCGTGAACAGGCGAGCCCCTTCGGGTTGACACGCCTGCAGGGAAGTAAGTATAATAAGCGCGACGTAAAGTCCAGGGCATGCGGGAGTAGCTCAATGGTAGAGCTCCTGCCTTCCAAGCAGGTGGCGCGGGTTCGATTCCCGTCTCCCGCTCCAAATACCCTGCCTCGCGGCCTACGCTGGCGAGGGATGCGCGTCTCATACGCGCAAAGGTCCGCTATCGGTACGCCCCGTTAGCTCAGCGGACAGAGCACCCGCCTTCTAAGCGGGGGGCCGCAGGTTCGAGCCCTGCACGGGGCACCAACTCCCACATCACCCGTCACTGGGCAGCTTGCTTGGGACGATCCATTTTTCAAAAACCAGCAATTAAGCCGACAACCGGCATGGCCCATTCGTCCATAATCTCTTAGAACCATGTCTTGAAGCTGTGATGGCGCGTCTTATGATGCGCTGAATTGAGGATACTACGATGACAGGACGAGAGCGCGCACTTGCAATGCTCCGTGGGGAGCCAGTCGATCGACTGCCGTGCATGCCGATCACGATGATGTTCGCCGCCGACCGGATCGGTGCGCGGTACATCGACTACTCTACCGATTACCGCGTCCAGGTTGAAGGGCAGCTTCGAGTAGCTGACGAGTTCGGCTTCGACTACGTCAACACCATGTCCGACCCGGCGGTGGAAGCGGCTGATTGCGGCGCTACATTGGCATGGTTCGACAACCAGCCGTGCGCCATCGTCGAAGAGCAGGCGCTGCTGGCGGATTCGGCGACGCTGCTCAAGTTGCCGTCGCCCGATACCATATTCGGCAAGCGCATGGAGAACCGAGTGGCCGCTATTGCGGAGTTCAAGAAGCGTCTGGCTGGCGAAAAGCTGATTGAAGGATGGGTCGAGGGCCCCTGTGCGGAGGCGGCTGACCTGCGCGGCATCAACACGATGATGCTCGACTTCTACGACGATCCCAACTTCATACGCGACCTTTTTGATTACCTGGTCACGCTGGCCATCTCATTCGCAAAGAAGCAGGTGGATGCTGGCGCCGATCAGATTGGCATTGGCGACGCGGCCGCGTCACTCGTTGGCCCAACAGTCTACGAAGAGTTTGTCTGGCCGTACGAGAAGCGGCTGGTCGACGCCATTCACGAAATGGGCGCCACGGTTCGGCTGCACATTTGCGGTGATACGCGTCGGTCGCTGAAGGAGATTGGAACGCTCGGGTGCGACCTTGTGGACGTCGACTTTCTGGTGCCGTTCTACAGCGCGCGCAATCAGATGGGACCAAACCAGGTGCTCGCCGGTAACCTTGACCCGGTGCGAGTGATCCGCAACGGGACCACGGCGGACGTGCACGTGGCGCTGTCTGCATGCCGACGCGAGGCGACCCCGAAGTACATCGTCGCTGCCGGATGCGAGCTGTGCCGCGATACGCCGCTCGACAATGTGCGGGCCCTCTCCGAGTTTGCGGCGATGTTCACGCACTAGCTGCGCCGCCCTAATCCCGTGTTTCACCCCTCTCCTTTCCCAGGAGAGGGGCCGGGCGTGGGCCAGTCGTCTGGCTAGGTGAGGTAGTCTGTGGCCAGCAGTCCTTCTGGCTCCCTTCTCCTTATCCTAGGAGAAGGGCTGGGGATGAGGTTCTTCCGCACTTCCCGCCCACGTCGACCACTCAAACGACGACAGGGGAGCCTTGATCGAGGCTCCCCTGCACGTATGAAAATATGAGGTTGTGATCACTCAACGCCTGACGAAAATCGGAAACTAGCACGGCGCCACTGCAATTCCAAACCGCGTCATTGATCAAGACGCATCGACTGACTTGTCAGTCCTTTTGTCGGTTTAGCTGGAGCCCAAAGCTCATCTAGCGGCGCGGAACCTGCAACACGATGTCGCTCAACGTTGACTCGGGTCTTTGGCAGGGCGCGGCAGCCACCGTGGGGCGCTGCAGGCTAGAAAGTCCTGCCGGTCGGAAGTAACTAGGATCGTCTACTACCATCAACCCTCCTTCTCGATCGTATTTGGACGGATGCTGACAAGCACTGTTCGCATGCGATATTGATTTGAACCGTGTAGCGCGGTCTGGCTGGTGGCGGAACGGACCTGCCTTGCGTACAAAGCGCCGTCGATACGCCACAATAACCTTCGGATCGCGGCCAAACTGCCTGTCACTTCGCCCGGGTGCCGATTTGCTTCATGTGTCGGAAGTTGACTGCCTACTGCGGAGATGCCCCAAGACGTTACGGTTTATTTGATTGATCACTGTCGCGATCTCGAATTGATCTCCGTTGTGATCTTAGCGGGGCGCTTGGTATTTTTAAGTTACCATTGAGCAGTAATGGCTGCCTATCAATCACCTCTGATAACGTTATTCCCCGCTTTGGCGGAGTCTTAACCAACATTTAACAATCTTTTTTAGTTCATTTTTGAGCCCTCGGATTCGTGCTCAGACAGGAGTTTGAGACCGAGGCGGCGAATAGGAAGATCGAATGGAACAGTACTCACAACTTAAGCGTCGCCTCGGGTCAGGATGGAACACGTGGAACGTTCGCAGCGTTCTTTCGCACGTTTGGCTTGGAGACAAGCCCGACGAAGAAAGCGAGACGACGGGCGACAACGACTCGCGCGGCGGATTTGCTCTCAATCTGGCTCTCTTCTCGTATGCTGACGGCAGCTACCTCAAGGAGACCCTCATCGGTCGTGAAACCGTCCGCCCTGGCGCACACGCCACTGACGGAAGCTACACGGATCTTACTCTGAGCTGGAAGGGCAGCGACTTGCGCGTCGAGTCCGCCCACGATGGCAAGGATCTTGTCGTGCTCATCACGCCTACCAAGAATCCAATCAAGCCGCCCGCGCTCGTGATTGAGGCAGGGCTATTGTGGAACCGCGCTGGGTGCGTCCGAAGGGTAGGGGACACGCTGGTAGGGCATGTGGGCGAGGAGACAGTCTCTGCGTATATCACCGGCGAGCCTGTCGAGGAGTACAACATCCCGGCCCAAGCGGCCTACCTTGCCGTCCCGCTGACCGAGGAGATTGGCCTTTCGACGGGGCGTCGGCGTTCGATCTCAGAGATTCAGGCTGCCATTATCACGCGCCGCGCCGAGCAGCATCGCAGGCGCTCTGCATTCGGACGCCACGGCGACGCCTATGATGCCATCCAGAGCTGCCTGGCGTGGGACACGATCTACGAGCCGTCCCGAGACCGCGTGATAAGCCCGGTCTCGCGCACGTGGAGCGTTCGCGAAGGCGGATGGGTGCTCTTTTGCTGGGACACATTCTTTGCTGGACTGCTCGCCTCGATTGATTCAAAGGATTTGGCTTACGCAAACGCGATCGAAATCGTGCAGCAGATGATTTGGGAAGATGTGCCGACGGGGGATGGGACACCGCCGCTCAAGCTTGGATTCGTGCCCAATTTCAGTACGGCCTACGGATCTGCAAGCCGAGACCGGTCACAGCCGCCTGTCGGATCGTACGTCGTGCTGGAGCTATTCCGGAAGTTTGGCGACAAATGGCTGCTGGAGTTGCTTTTCGATGACCTTCTGGCATGGAACCGCTGGTGGGCAGACAAGCGGGATAACGGCGGTCTGCTTTCCTGGGGGAGCCAACCATATGAGCCTCGAGTCGGTAACTTTTGGGAAACCGAGGGCGTCGGCAATACATACGGCGCGGCGCTGGAGTCGGGGCTGGACAACTCGCCGATGTACGATGACATCCCGGTCAACAAGACCAGTCATCTGCTCGAGCTAGCCGATGTCGGCCTTACCGGGTTGTACATCTGGGACTGCGACTGCTTGGCGGATATCGCAAAGGTGCTTGGGCGCCGCGAAGAGGGCGAGTTGCGTGCGCGTGCTGATCGCTATCGCGGCCATTGTGTACGGCTGTGGAGCGAGGAAGACGGCTTCTACTACAACCGACGCACCGACACCGATAAGCTCTCCCGCCGAATATCGCCTACTAATTTCTACGCCATGCTGGGACGGGTAGCGTCGCCCGCGCAAGCCGAGCGGATCGTCAACGAGCACCTGCTCAACGAATCCGAGTTCTGGGGCGAATGGGTGCTGCCGTCGATCTCGCGCGACGATCCTGCGTACAAGGACAACACCTATTGGCGCGGCCGAATTTGGGCGCCGATGAACTTCCTGGTCTACGTGGGTCTGCAGCACTACGACCTGCCCGGTATTCGCCGCGACTTTGCCGCGAAATCCGAAGCGCTGCTGCTCAAGGAATGGCGCTCGCACCGGCATGTCCACGAAAACTACAACGCCGAAACCGGCGAAGGCTGCGACGTCCACAACAGCGACCCGTTTTACCACTGGGGTGGCCTCCTCGGGATGGTTGCGCTGATGGAAGCGGGATTGTAATCGTTTGTCTACAGTAAGTTAATTGCCACATCGCGGCCCTGAGTCAAAGATTGACTCAGGGCTATTATCGTTCACCTCAACGTAAACGATCATGGACCAACCTCGCGGGTAGCTTGCGCGGAGAAGTTCGGTACGTTTACTACAGCGTGGTTCGGTATCTGCATGCCCAATATCGAAACTATGCAGAAGGATGGGCGAGTTGGCCGGGATTGCCCATCGATAGCCTCCCTCGTCCTCCCATCCACGTACCTATTTCGCAAGTCTTCGATATTCGTTCATTGGTAATCAATAATCTTCGATTGAATACGATGGACTGCAAAATCTGGCATCACAGCGAAATACGTTGATGCGCGGATGCTTTCCACTGCCCACATTCCCATACTGTTTTGAACCGTGAAACGACAAGGGAATCTCATGAGCACGATAGCGCCACAAAATGACAGCCAACTCGACCCACTTTGCCGACCCAACGCCGCACATCGATCGCGGCACCGACGTGCGCGGCGCGAGGGTGGTGGCACCACTGGCATGGTTGTCACCGTCGTAGCAATCATCGTTCTGATCGTGGCCGCGTTTGCAACGGTGAAACTGCGCGCGACGGCGCAGAAGAAAGCGGACGTCACCAAATACACTCGCGACCACAACGCCAAGTTGCGGATATATCAGGCCGGGGATACCTGGACATATGCTTTGGCAGGGACAGTTGCTCTAAAGAGTGACGCGGCCAAATTGTATTCCATAAAAGTGAAGGGTGTGGAAAAGACAAGGATTGAGAAGGTGTGGGACGATCGTGGCTACAGGTATATCGTTGAAGAAACGCAATCATCGACTGGTTACGGCATACGAAAAATCATATCGAGCAAACTTCGCACCACCTATTTACAAAACCTGAAAGATGGGGCGATGTATCGTGTGGGCGATGAAGATTGCCCAACGAAGGAGCACCGGGATATCGCAGGGCAATATCCACTCGAGCAAGCTGGCTCGTTCCCCGGCACCGGCAGTATATCCGCGTCAGGGACATATTCGAATGGAGACACCGTTAGTTTCGAATCAGGCGTTGTAAACGCGTCACCGAACTTACCCGCGACGCCGTCGTCGGCTTCAACGCCAATGGGCACGTTGTGGGGATGGAACTATCGACAGTGGGCTTCGACACAAGGCCAGCACAGTACGCCGAGTAGGCGCGCCGTTACTCCTTGGGAATATCGGGTAACAGCGGAAGGCTTATATTCACCAGCAATTGGCGCGTTCGCGACGTTACGGACCAAGGGTACCATCGACTTGTACTCGGTGGATATGACTGCAACGTTGACGGCCACCAACGTCTTGGACTCTTCCCGCCGCATCAAACCATAGTCCTGCCTGGCGTAGATCGCCTCGCACCCGACTCGCGCGCATACCCTACACACGAAACAGCCCTGAGTCATCGTTGACTCAGGGCCTATTTCGTTGGGCTTGAACTTGGAACAAGTGCTATCGGCGGTGAATGAGGGTGCTCAGGCGGCTCTTTAACTCAGTCGGTGCGCAAAACTTCTGTACTTTCGTCTTGAGAGAAACAATGAGGCTCTGTTCGAAACTGAAGCGTTCGAGGCACGGTTTGCAAAGCTTGAGATGCTTGACGACATCGTCCCGTTCGGCGGGATCCAGTTCGTGATCGAGATAGTCGTTCAGCCGCTTGACTGCTTCCTCGCAAGAGTAGAAGTCAAACGACACGACCGCCGCTTTTACCTCGACGGGCATCGCCGGTTTTTCATCGTCGTTAGGCATAGATATTACCGCTTCGCATTATAACAAACCTTTGAGCCAGCTGCAACTGCTAAACTCCAGCGTCCTCGGTGACGGAGTCCGGATTAGCCCGACCAAGTGACTGATACAACGCATGCTGCAATAGCTTGCGTCCTCGCGAAAGTCTTGATCGAACGGTCCCGATAGGAATCTTCAAAATGTCGCTGATTTCCTGATACGACAGGTCTTCCAGCGTCGCCAACGCTACAGTCTCGACGAATTCGGGCGGCAGTCTGCGGATCGCCTGCTCGATCTCTTCGATACCAAGTCGCTCGACGATCACGTCTTCCGGGTTCGCCGTGTTGTACGTCTGCTCTTTGCTGAGCGCGTCCTCATTGAGCCTGTTGTAAAGGTAAAAGTCTTCCAACTCGTCATACGACAACTGGTCGCCCTGGCGAGATTTTTTCCTGTAATCGTTCAGGAAGACTGTGTTCATGATACGGAACAACCATGCTTTGGCGTTAGTTCCCGGCTGATACTGGTGAAAAAACCGGTAAGCGCGCAAATAAGTGTCCTGAACAAGGTCCTCGGCATCGTTCGAGTTCCCGGTCAGGCGCATGGCGTTGCGATAGAGCGCGTCGAGATGGGGATTCATCTCCGCTTCGAAGAGGTCCGGGTCGGCGGGAGGAGGCGGTAACGCCCCGTCCTGCTCTTCAGCGGCTTGGTCAGAGGCGAACTCATCCGCCACTGCCTGACCGTTATTTAGTTCTTCGCCGGTTGATGAAGATGACATAACTTTATTTGCTGACAGCCAGACGCACAAATTTCCGACGTCCGCTACTCAGTATCATACCGCTTTCGACAGCAACTTGGGACGACGGATCTGTCGCCTTTACGCCATTGACCGCGATACCGCCTTGCTGCGCGAGCCGTTTGGCCTCCCCGCCGCTTGGCGCGAACCCTGCCGCTACCACAAGCTGCGTCAGGCGGACATGGCCGTCGACGATCAGGTCTGCTGGCACGACAAACTCCGGGATGTCGTCGGGGATCTCGCGTTGCGCGTGAATCCTCTCCCATTCCGCATCGGCTTCTGCCGCTGCAGCGGCGCCGTGGTAAATGGTGACGACCTCAGTACCGAGGCGCTTCTTGGCGAGCTTCGGGTGGGTCTTGCTGTTATCGCAGAGAACCTTGACTTCAGCAAGCGGCACATCGGTGCAAAGCTCAAAGTACTGCGTCATCTGGTCGTCGGTGATCGACATCAGCTTTTCGAACATGGCGAGCGGCGGCTCATCGATACCGATGGCGTTGCCCTTGCTCTTCGACATCTTGTCGACACCATCAAGGCCAACCAGAAGCGGCATAAAGAGGCCGATTTGTGGATCAGGCACACCATCCTCGCGCTGAAGGTCGCGGCCCATCATGATATTAAACTTCTGCTCGGTCCCGCCGATTTCAACATCGGACTTCAGCACCACCGAGTCGTATCCCTGACACAGCGGATACAGGAATTCGTGCGTGTGGATGGGCAAACCGCCCGTGAAGCGCTTCGTGAAATCGTCGCGCTCAAGGATACGCGCCACAGTGGTTTTGGACATCAGCGTGACGATATCGTACAGGTTGAGCTTACCGAGCCACTCGCTGTTGAACACGACGCGCGTTTTTGCGGGATCGAGGATCTTGTGGTACTGCTCGGCGTAGGTCTTAGCGTTGATCGCAACCTGTTCGGGCGTGAGCTGCTTGCGCGTATCCGAACGGCCCGTCGGGTCGCCGATCATCGCCGTAAAGTCGCCAATGATCACGGTCACCTCGTGGCCCAGGTTCTGAAACTGGCGCAACTTGCGCAGCACGACCGCATTGCCGAGGTGAATGTCAGGCGCCGTGGGGTCGAGCCCCAGTTTGATCTGCATCGGCTTGCCCGTATCGCGAGCCTTCTTTAGCTTCGCGAGGAGAGCTTCGCGGGGGACAATTTCGACAGTGCCCCGCTCTAAAATTTCGAGTTGCTCTTCAACAGTCATATAGGCTGAGTGTAGCACAGGGGTTCGATCAAAGTCAACCAGCATGACGGAGTGTCAGCGACGGGCTAGCAGGGTATCTAACAGTCCTTGCACCGCACGGAGCTTCTTTGGCGCCGTTGTCCGGCAAGTTGGTATGGGCGTGCACGATAAAGTGGACATTTCCATCTACCGCATTGAAGCGCTACCGACTATCACTACTCAATACATTCACAATAAGTTGAGGAGGAACGATGAGATGTTAAGAATTCATGAAAAAGGACGAAATAGCGCGATAGGGGCCGGTCCATACTATTCGCATGGCTCGTTGCATCGTGAGGTTTCGGCCGCCTATCTATGGAGTATAGTAGCGCTTATCACTATACAGATAGCAGTTTTTCCCCAGGTGACCAAAGCGCAGCCCGAAGGCACCGCCCGCTGGGCGGTTCTCGACTTCAACAATACTGCTTCCTACGGTGGCCCCGAACTCGGCCGCGCCGCAGCGGATGCGCTCGTGGTGCAACTCGCGGTACGGCACCGTGCCGAGGTAGCATCGCGCGCCGAAATCGACAGTGGCATGAAAGCGCAGGGGCTGACCTTCCCACTCGACACGCTTGACCTGCTGCAGCTAGGCGCCTCAATCTCCGTTCGCGCCATTGTAACCGGCTCCGTTCTCGCGGTGCGGCACGATCAGCGTGGTCGTGCGTCGGTAGACCTCGTGGTGCGCGTCGTCGATATCGTCTCCGGTGAGATGGTCAATGGTGCCTTAGTCGGCGCGTCATCGGTAGCCCGACCGGGCGTTGATGACGATGTCCTGGTCAATGAGGCGTTGCGCAAAGCAGCATTCGCGGTAGTTCGCCAGTTTGATCGCTTTGATCTGCCTATCGGGACAGTGCTGAGTAACGAGGGAACGACGAAAGTGCTCATCAACAAAGGTTCGCGTGACGGATATAAGACGGGCCTTAATCTGATCGTCTTGCGACAGGGGCGCACCACGGGCAAGCTTCGAATAGCAAGCTGCGATCACGATTCATCGGTCGCCGTGGTCACCGACCAAGGTATCGGTATCCGCCCCGAAGATCGAACGCACGCAGTATTCGTGCTACCCCGCCAAAAGGGCGAATAAGGTCACAGAGTTTGACGGCGCACGCATTAGGGAACCTTTTACTATTCCCTTCCGTCGTAGATGCATGATTGAATACAATGTTGTATTTAGCAGATCAAATACGGAAAGAAGTAATGAAGGAAGTATGAAGATGAATTTCAAAAATGTAATCGCCGCCGCCGGTGTACTCGCAACTCTCGCTCTTCCGCTCGCTGCCAACGCTGACTCAAACCATCGTGGCAACGATAACCGTGGAACATACCAGCAGCAAAGGCACACCGACCAGGGTTTGCACCTTGGCCAGCCGAACAACGGCACCCATCGCAGCTTCGATGCTCACCGCGACAATCGCCAGCGCACTGAAGCGCGATTCCATCGCCGCCACCAGCGGATCTCGAACGAGGATCGCCGCCGCATGGAGCGGGAAAGATATCAGAACCGCCGCGAAGAGTTCCGCGAGAAGCATAACGGACACGGCCGCAATCACTAATATGTGCTGAACGCCCCGCTAGGTTCACAACGTGCCGAAGATGGCGCGGGACCGAGAAAAGGGTGAGCGCACCTAACGAATAATCGCCGCGATACACAAGGTGTGTCGCGGCGTTTCTGCGTGGAACGGTGCCCTGTCTAGCCCAACGCTAGCCTGCACATCATCTCGACACCCACCGGCAACGCGCCATCGGTGAAGTCGAACGTCGGCGTGTGGAGATTGGTGACGTCGCCCAGCCCGAGGCGGAAGAACGATCCCGGGATCCGTTCCAGGTACACAGCGAAGTCCTCGCCTCCCATCGATGGGTGATCAAGCACGATCACGTTCTCGTCGCCCACCGCTTCGGCTCCGACATTCCCCACACGATCAGTCGCGGCATCGTCGTTAATCACCGGCGGCGGCCCAGGTAGGTGGTTGATGATCGCCGTGGCGCCAGCAGCGGTTGCGATTCCGTGGACGGTTTCGTGGAAGCGTCGCACAAGGCGGATACGCGTCTCCCCGGAAAGCGTGCGAATCGTTCCGCTCAGGAGCGCCGTCGACGGGATCACATTGTTGGTTGTTCCCGCGACAAACTTCGTGACCGATACCACCGCATGATCGAACGGGTCAATCTCGCGGCTGACGAGACCCTGAAGCGCATCGACGATCCGCGCGCCGACGACTATCGGGTCCACGGTGCGGTGCGGATAAGCGGCATGTCCTCCGCGCCCGCCAATTTCGATATCGAAATCGTCCACAGCCGCCATCATCGGTCCCTTGAGAATGCCGATCTGCCCGACCTCAAGATCGGGCCAGCCATGAAGCCCGAAGATGGCGTCGACCCCGTCAAGCGCTCCGTCGGCGCACATCTTGAGCGCACCGGCCACGTTCTCCTCGGCAGGCTGGACAATAAACCGAATCGTGCCCGAGATGGCATCCAGGTGCTGCGAAAGGATACGTGCTGCCCCCAGCAAGATCGTCGTGTGCCCGTCATGCCCACAAGCATGCATCACGCCTGGTCGGGTGGAACAGTAGTCCACCTGGTTCTGCTCCAGTATCGGCAGCGCATCCATATCCGCGCGCAACGCCACAGTCGGCCCGGGCTGATCGCCGCGCAATTCAGCGATCACCCCATGCCCGCCGACACCAGTGCGCAGCGAATCCAGCCCCAGCGTCGCAAGTTGCGTCGCCACAAACGCCGCAGTATCCGCTTCAAAGCCCGACGGTTCCGGGTGAGCGTGCAAATAGTGCCGCGTCGCGATTAGGTCGGCGGTGATAGCGGCGATCTCGGATTTGAGGTGAGCTGTGTCGATTTTCATTGGCTGTACTTGGGTTCGCGTGTTGCTCTATTCTACTGTAATTGCTCGTGTAGGTCCGAAGGACCTACTTGTCCTAATCCGGCCAAGAACCCGGTGTTCGAGCACAAAAATTAAAAACTTCCTACTGCCGGAGGCGGGTCCCTTTGACTATTCCTATATGACTTCGCCGTCTTCGGCGCGTCACTCTTTAGGACCCGTCGGAGGCTGCCGAGGAGCTGCGTGTTGCCTGCGCACAACCGAGCCGTCCTCGGCGAGACAGGGGTCCAGCGTCACGCTGGTTTTTTGATCGAACACGAAAACAAACCCGTAATGCCACGGGGGCGGAAATTGCGCGAGCGTAGCGCCAGTAACTGCAAGTCGCCACGAACTCTGAGTAACTTAGCATTCAAGGCATGACTCGATCCCCGAGTAGTTACATTTTACTATCGCGAGTCAAAGATTCCTCGACACGTGAAAATAGGCGCGTGAAATGGAGGGTTGTGCGTAGTAAAAGGGGAAGAATGAAGTAGGGAAGGGGACAAACGTTATGATTAGAGAGCTGAAGCACGAGCAGGATGTTGTCTGCCCGCCCGAAGAACTTGGACCATCGAAGATATTCCGTGACCGAATAGCTGTCCGGGCCATGCTTGCTGGCATGATTTCCGGCACGCTGCTCGCCGCAGGGTGGGAGATCGGCGGCTTATTTCCTCCGCACCACCGCAGCCATACGGATGTGACCGTGCTGACAACTCTCACCGAGTTTCCAGTTTTGGCGCTTGTTCTCGCTCTTGTCCTCACCACAGTTTCGCTACCGTTCACGTTTCACATTTCGCGGTCCGAAAAGAAACCCGCTCGATCTCAGCATCCGTTTGTTTATCGGTCTCTTGTCTCCGCTTCAGTTATTGGGATTTTTATGTCGGTCCTAGTATCTCCGAATTTCTATCTGCTTGCCCGCAACGGTTGGGGACCTGACGGAGGTTTCAGCGGGACAATGCGAGTTATCGTCGCCACAGTCATTGCCCTGGGGACCTCTGGCTACTTCGTAGGCAAATATTTAGACGCAGAAAGGCTGAAGCGGGACGGCGGCTGGAATTTCATGCTTCTGTTAGTCACATGGATGTGGATGCCTATAGCTATTATCATGTCGCTCCTTGGAGTTCTAGCGGGCTCGGGGTGCGCGTGCTAAGGTGTCAAGGTAATGAAAGAGACCCCGACCCATACCAACAAGCTTGACGCGGTCACTGACTTCCTCAACACCCCGCTCTTCACGCTGCCAGAGCGACGGAAATCGCCTTACCGTGTCCTGTTTCTCGACGAGGTCGCGGTTCGGGCGTCAGTGGCAGGCATTACCGCCAGCGCAATTATTGCGTTCGCACTTGTCGTCGCAGCGCTGATGCCGCATCCATACTCGTGGGGCCGGGGACTCGGCGAAGCGCTCTTCGCCATTCCAGCGCTCGGCTCGCTGATGACCATCCACTGTCTGCTCTTCGCTTTCGCATTGACGGCTATGGAACGATCACAGTGGAAAATGACTCGGCGCAGCCTGATTTTGATGTCTCTATTCCTCGCCGCCGCATACGAAGCCGCCATCTGCGCCCTAATGGTCGGCACCGGGCTCTGGTTCGCTCACGGCGGCTGGGGACCGACCAGCGGCTTCACCGGCGACGCCCGCGTCGCAACAGTCTCCATTGTCGCGACCGCATACGGCGGCTATGTTACCGGCAAGCGGTATTCCACCGCAGCAATCGATGACATCGCATTCGATAGCCGCCGTGACATTGTGTTGGTTAGGATTTGGATCGTGGTCGCTGCGGTAGTGGCCTGGGGTGCCTTCGCACCATGTTGGGTTCGATAATTCAGGCTGGCATATGAACGCACAAGAATTCAACCATCGCCTCGCCGAATGGAACCGCAGATTCCTGCCAACACAGATTGGTCGGGTTGATCGCCACCTTGTGGCTAACCTGGATGTCATTCTAATCCGCGCCAGCATAGCAGGCATCGTTTCCGCTTCAATAGTGACCATTGCCACACTCATTGGCGGTATGTTCCAAGTCCCGGTTCCAGGGCGTTACTTCCTCGTTCGAAGTTTGATAGATGGCGCGACACCCTTGGGGGCATTATTGACGATACAGTGTCTTGTCTATTCGATCATCATTACGGTGGCCGAGTACGCCACGCTATGGAAGGGCGCAAAACTTATATCCGCATCGCTCATTGTCGCCGCAATTAGCATGGCTGCATGGGGCGCGTTGTCGTTGCCGCACGGCTTGTGGTTCATGCGCGGCGGCTGGGGACCATCAGACGGCTTCATAGGCGATAACCGCATTATCGCGGCGTCCACAATTGCCGCAATTTATGCTGGGTACATCATAGGAGCACACTACTCACGAGAGAAGATCGCAGTAATGGCTTTCGAGAATTACATTGCCATCCTAGCATCCCGCCTCTGGGTGGTCATCGCCATTGCCTGCATAGCGTTCTGGACGTGGGCGTCGTCGGTAGGATGTCGGTAATTAACCTGAGGGTTGGTCGCCTTCCCGGCTTTGCGCTGGTGATCCATCCGCTAAAGCGGTGCCTGGGAAGGACAGATCGCCCTGTGGGCTAGGAGATTTGCCCATCGCCCCAACTCCGAACGAACCGAGCCTGGGGATTGGCCCGCAGAAGGTGGCACCACTTGTTCGCGTAGTAGAACCCACGAAGCCCATCGTCCCAGCGCGACCCCATCCTTCCAATCGTGGCGTTTGGCCGCTGTTTGGGGCCGCCTTCGAGGAGCCGTTCCCCGAAAAAATAGCCCCCAAGCCCCGCCACGGAGCGGCATTTGCGCGTGAGCGCCAGCCGTCGGCATGCCGCTTGGCCCCCTTAACGTCCGCTTCAGCGGATGCAGGCAGCCGAACACATACATCCCGCGCGTGATGCGAATGGTAACCCTGCGCAAGCGCAATTCAACCGTCGCACCATCCCGTGCACAAACCGAACACACCGCGTACAGGAGCCCCGTTCAGTGGGCTTGCCGACTCACAACGGTCCCTCGGGGCCGCTCCCCGTGTTCGCTAATGATGCGCCCACCGTCACGCTGGCCGGTTGACATCCCTCACCTCCCGTGCCATACTTTCACCATGGACGAGATACTCACAATTCTTGAAGCCGATGCACGCACCCCTATCGAAACCATCGCCCGTATGACCGGGCGGCCCGAGGCCGAGGTGAGCGCCAAGATCGCCGAATACGAGGCGAATGGCGTCATCCGCGACTACAAGGCAATCATCGACTGGGATCGCGCAGGCGCCGAGCGCGTGATCGCGTTTATCGACGTCAAGGTTGCACCGGCACGGGATGTGGGTTTCGACGATATCGCGGAGCGCATCTACCGGTTCCCCGATGTCCATTCCGTTTGGCTTGTCTCCGGCGACTACGACCTTCGTGTCGTGATCGAAGGCAAGACCGTTCCGCAGGTGGGCCTATTCGTGGCCCAGAAGCTGTCGACCCTGGACCGAGTCCAGGCGACATCAACGCATTTTCTGCTCAAGCGCTACAAAGAGAACGATGTCGTGTTTGTCGACGAGGCTAAGGACGAGCGGCTGTCCGTCGCTCCCTAGCCGCCAGGCTGATACTTGCCCGGTAACGTGGGGCGAGATGTTTGGCGGCCTATACAAATCATCGTTTCCTGCGACGCATTGTTGCGCCGCCCTCGCTTGCTGCCGTAAGCAGAAAAAGTAGTTATTGCCATGCCACAGATTTCGCACATCGCCCGGGCGCTGCCGCCGTCGGGCATTCGTAAATTCTTCGACCTTGTGGTCGCCACCCAGGGAGTCATCTCCCTCGGCGTTGGCGAACCCGACTTTGTGACGCCCTGGTCCATCCGTGAAGCCGCCATCTACAGCATCGAGAAGGGCCAGACGACGTATACGTCCAACTACGGCCTCATCGAACTGCGCGAACTGATAGCCGAGCACTTGCACGGTCGCTACGGTCTCGATTACCATCCCGCCGACGAAATCCTGGTCACCGTGGGCGTCTCCGAGGGCATGGACCTCGCGATGCGCGTAATCGTCGATCCCGGCGACGAAGTTATCGTCCCGGAACCGTGCTACGTGTCTTACAAGCCGTGCATCGAACTCGCTGGCGGTGTCGCAGTCGGTATCGAAACGACCCCCGCCGAGAAGTTTCTCCCGACCATGGAGCAGCTTGAGGCCGCACTTTCGCCGCGCACCAAGGCCATTTTACTCGGGTACCCGTCGAACCCCACAGGCGCGATCATGCCGCGCGAACGATTGGAGCAGATTGTCGCATTCGCCGAGCGCAACGACCTCTTTATCGTATCCGACGAGATCTATGACCGCCTGACGTACGAAGGCGAGCACGTTTCCGTCGCGTCCATTCCCGGCGCCCGCGATCGCACCATCCTGCTGAACGGTTTCTCGAAAGCCTATGCCATGACCGGTTGGCGCATCGGATACGCCTGCGCGCCGCGTGATGTGCTGGGCACGATGAACAAGATCCACGCCTACACCGCGCTTTGCACCCCGATCACAGCGCAGCGCGCCGCCATCGAAGCGCTTAAGAGCGGCGAACAGGCTGTGCGCGACATGGTGGACCACTACAACCGCCGGCGCAGGCTGATCGTCGCTGGTTTCAGCGACCTTGGCCTCGACTGCCATCTGCCGCAGGGCGCGTTCTACGCGTTCCCAAGCATCACGAGCACCGGGCTGACATCCGAAGAGTTTGCCGAAAAGCTGCTCTTCGAAGAGAAGGTCGCTGTGGTTCCAGGCAACGCGTTCGGCGCAGGCGGTGCAGGCCATATCCGCTGCTCGTACGCCACCGCCATCGACAAGATCGAGATCGCCATCCAGCGCATCGGCCGCTTCGTCAACCGCCACCGCGCCGACGTCGCCGACCGCGAACGCCGCGGCGAGGCCGTCGGAGTGGGGTAGGGCGGCTGGCATTTGTGAAGCGCTCGGTTGGGGGAAACCTCAGCCGGGCGCTTTTTTGGTGCGGTGAGACACGACCTCACCCCCCGGCCCCTCTCCTTGGAAAGGCGAGGGGAGCCAGAAAGACTGACCGCATAAGCTCTTCGCATGCTCCATTCTCCTTATCCTACGAGTCGTCATGGAAGCGATCCACCCATGTGGATGAAAAGCTACGCGGCCCTACCTCTTTTCCTTTCCTTTAGGAGAGAAAGGGGCCCGCTTGCGGGAAGGAGAGGTTCTGTATTTTCTAAGCAGAAGGGCTGGGGATGAGGTCTTCTTATCCTTAATCCAACTAACAAAACCTTGTTCCATTGCAGGATATCGCGCCTCTCTCCGCGAAGTTCTCGGTTATCTGGCCGATCGGAGAGCAGGCAAATGTGGCAGAGGTTCACTGAACGAGCGCGCAAGGTGATTTTTTACGCACAGGAAGAGGCGGGCCAACTTGGCGAGAACTATGTCTCCACAGAACACATGCTGCTGGGGCTGATACGCGAAAATGACACCGTCGCGGCGCGCATCCTTGACCGGCTGGGGATCTCGCTGGGGAAAATCCGCTCTGAGGTTGAGCGTATCGTTTCCCGAGGCGACGGTCGTCTGGGCCAGGACATGCAACTGACGCCACGTGCTAAACGGGTGATCGACCTGGCATACGATGAGTCGCGAAGGCTAAACAATAACTACATCGGCACCGAACACCTCCTACTAGGCATGGTGCGCGAGAGTGAAGGCGTAGCGGGCCGGGTGCTCGCAAAACTCGGAGCGGATCTCGAACGAACTCGTACCGCCGTTTACACGCTCCAAACTTCAGGCGAACGCGGTGCTGCTCCACCGCCGTCGCCCTACGCTGGATCGCTTGCCTTTTCCAAGGCCCTAGTTTCTGCGACCGTTAAGATTGTTGAATTGCGCGACAAGTCCCGCGTTAGCGAAATCATAATTCAGGCGCTACTCGCCGAAGAGAAGAGCAGCGCGGTCGATTTGCTTGAGGCGATCAATGTAAACGTCGCCGCGTTACGACAGGCACTTAAGGATTCTATTGGCGCGGCAACGCCAGGTGCCGATGATGTCGCCGATCTACAGTCTGCCATTGACACTATTCTTGATGTCTCCCAAGCTAAAGTCACGCAGATTTACCCGCTAAGCATGGGATATAAGTATCTCTTACTGAGCGCAATGGAGAACGCTGACCCGCGCCTGAACTCGCTTCTTGGCGAGCATGGATTTACTCAATTAGCCGTCGACGAGCTAGACCATCGGACATATCTAAACCAACCCGCGACACCCATTCCCGCCGAGTTCGCGGCGAGTCACAGCGCGAGCCCTGGGTCACTACTAGGATGGCTACGATCCTGGACCAATCGCATGCGACGCCATGGCTGATGCATCGGTTCGCGAAACTTCCGATTCCTAGTGCCCGAAGGGTACTTTCAAGCACTTAAGAGCCGTAGGTTTCAACCTACGGAATCTACGCCTACGGTAGATACAGCCGCCGTCAGGTCAGCGATTCGCAATAAGCAGCGGGTCTGAAAGCAAGAACGGAGAGCATACACATATGTGGCAGAGGTTTACGGAACGAGCGCGCAAGGTGATTTTCTACGCACAGGAAGAGGCCCAGAGACTTGGCGAGAACTATGTCTCTACCGAGCACATGCTGCTCGGACTGGTGCGTGAGAACGATTCTGTCGCCGCGAAACTGCTGGATGAGATGGGTGTATCGCTGGGCCGCATTCGTTCGGAGATCGAGCGAATTGTAACGAGAGGCGACGGTCGCCTTGGCCAGGACATGCTACTGACGCCGCGAGCTAAGCGAGTGATTGACCTCGCCTATGACGAGGCGCGCCAGCTTGATAACGAGTACATTGGAACCGAACATCTCTTGCTCGGTTTAGTGCGAGAAGGTGAAGGACTTGCGGGTCGGGTCCTGAATAAACTGAAGGTGAGCCTTGAGCGGACACGTCTCGCTGTTGTCGCCCACCAATCCGGTAAGAGCGAAACCGACACGGGCGCGCTTCACGGCACCCTATTGCCTGACGCGTTGCGAGCCGTATCGAGCGCAACTGATCGGCTCCTGGTGCTCAGAAACGGTAACGTCACCGGCGACGCAATCGTCTACCAACTGATAGGCGGCTCTCCCAATACCGCTATTGACCTCCTGACGTCAATAGGCGTTCAAGTCGAAGAACTAGCTAATGCACTGGCGACCAGCCTTGACGCGCTCCCTGCAGGTGATGAGGAGCCAGAAGGGATCAGTAGCACGATCAATCGTGTGCTGCACCGTGCCGACGCGTACGCCAAAGCGGCGAACTCTGCGGTGATCGATTTCAACCATGTGCTCGTAAGCGCCGTTGGCCACGACAGTCCTGCTTTCGACGCGTGGCTTGCCGCGAAAGGCGTGACACTTGGGTCAATTTTGGCAGCCCTTCCTATAGCGTCTCGTGGAGAACTGCCAGAAGGTCGAGACGAAGGCGCTCCCGCGCGTTCGTCGGCCAAAGGCAAACCGTTGCGCCATACGGAGGTCGCGGTTGGTGACGGACGGCTCTCCGTAACCGTTGACACGCGCCTGTCTCAGGCGGCGATGAATGCGCTTGCCAGAGCATCCCAAGAATCCCAAAACAGCGGCGGTTTGATTGTCAACGACATCGACATCCTGATCGGCCTCTTGCGCACCCCTGACGGTCAGGCAGGGCATCTTCTCAGCCTGTTCGGAGTCACGGTTAGCCGGGTTCGCGATGCGATAGCAGGTATGGATCCGTACGCGGCGTCTGTACCAGCCGCAGAGGAGTCCATTCCTGTGGTTGTTTCCAGCCCACCGTCTAATTCGGCCCCGCTCGATCCCGGTTTCCACGTGGTTCCTGCAAAGCCGCTGTCGCCTACGGCAAAGCGCGCCCTGGTCGTCGCGCACGCAGAAGCCGAGTCGGAAGGCGACGATGTCACATCAGCGCACCACCTGTTCCTGGCGCTCTTGCAGCAGAAATCAGGCTTCACGGGACAAATGGTAAATTCCCTCGGCCTCGACGCCGACCTGGTCCGCGACATGCTCGATACCCTGCGCGTCACAACCCCGCCGCCGGATTACGACGAAGAGTAGAGATAGCGGCAAGTCTTTACTGCATTCTTAGCGACAACATGCTGTCGCCTTTTTATACCTGCCCGTAAATCCGCCCCGCCAAGCCGTGGTCGGACATCATAACCCCCAAAATTTTGGGGGTAAGTGAGCCTGTATGAACCGACGACATCCTTTACAGATCGAACCGATGACATGCTTTACACATTGAGTATGCTTGGCTGGAGGAAATCCAGTTATGCCAATGAAAGGCTTGTCAGTGAAGGATCAACGTCTACTTTTCGCTCAGTCAGTTCGCATCGAAGGGTTAACAATTGCGTCGGCTTGTCGTAATTTTGAGATCAGCCGACCTACGGGCTATGGCATCCTTCGCAAGTATGATGAGTTCGGGTCTGAAGGTCTTGAAGATCTTTCGCGAAGACCTCATCGCAACTCGCGGGCAGTTTCTGATTTAATCGCCAATATGATAGTCGACCTCAAAGGCGTGCATCCATCTTGGGGACCGAAGAAAATCCGTTTCAAACTCGCGGTGAGCCACCCTCACCTGGCGTGGCCAGTCGTGAGCACAGTCGGGAGGATACTTGACGCCAATGGTCTTGTCCTGAAGGCGCAGCACCGCACTAAGCCGCCGCGACTGGGCGAGCTTGTAACGCCGGACGTGCCTAACCGTGTTTGGAGCGCTGATTTTAAGGGCCAATTTGCTCTGACGAGTGGTACTGTGTGCTTTCCTCTTACTGTTAGCGACAATTGCAGTCGTTATTTGCTTCGATGTAACGGGCTTCCTGATACAACGGGAGTTCGTATGTTGCCGATTATGATTGGAGCCTTCAAAGAGTTCGGACTTCCGGAGTATCTTCGGATCGACAATGGAAATCCATTTACCGCAATGTCAAGCACTGGCCTTAGCAGGTTCCAAGTGTATCTCATCAAGCTTGGTATCGTTCCAGAGCGCATCGATCCAGGAGCTCCGCAACAAAACGGACGCCATGAGCGAATGCATCGAACCCTGAAGGCAGAAGCTATGCAGTCGCCTGCAAGGACCATGCGGACGCAACAAGCGCGTTTCGACGCGTGGCGGCGCGAATACAATGACGAACGTCCGCACGAGGCGCTCGGCATGGCAACGCCACACTCCATTTACCAACGCTCGCTTAGATCGTTTCCTGACAGGTTGCCAGCGTTCGAATACGACGATGCCGTTAGCAAGTTCCGCGTCAGAATGAACGGATGCGTTAGATGGCGGACACACGATGTATTCATTAGTGAAACTCTAGGCGGGGAAGTCATTGGTATAGTGGATATAGACTCGCGCCACAGCGCCATATACGCAGGCTTTCTAGCTGTAGCAGTAATTGATAACGCAAAAGGCAGGCTGCTGGACGGAAAATCCGCAGCAGCCTACTTGAAACCATTACGACCAGCAAAGCCAATAGACCTCGAAGAGCACGTAGAAGTGTAAAGCATGTCATCGGTCAAAGTGTAAAGGATGTCACGCCCACACAAGCCGTGCGAGCTTGGGGGTAACGGACGCAAATCGGTACTTTCCTTCAAGCGAATCCTTGAATGGTAAGTTGACTCCTTAAGAGAGAGTGCCTAAATCTCGCAGTTAATTTCAGTTTACACATTGACATTATATGTCGAACATGTTATACTGTAATTGGAGATGAGCAACCCAAAGAGGTCATCATTCGCACCTTGATAACATAAGCAAATATTCAGCGACATTGAACACCAGTCGTCGTGTCTAAAACGCATAAACGCCCAAAAGACGCATATTATGCGCCTGTTTTTCACTCGATTATGAGCGTTATCCACGAATTTTGTAGCCCTCACGAGGAAAAAGCATACCCACCTCGTTTTCTCTGACTATGCAAATGCCCCAAGTCCGTACGAACCCAGCCCTGGGGAGTGGCCCGCAGAAGGTGGCACCACATGTTCGCGGCGTAGAAGCCATGAAACCAACCGCCACAAGCTAAACCTTATCATTCCAATCGTGGCTCGGTGCCACTGTTTGGAGCCGCCTTCGAGGAGCCGTTCCCCGAAAAAATTGTCGCCAACCCTCGCCACGGAGCGACATCTCCGCGTGAGCGGCAGCGGTCGGCATGCCGCAATCTGGCGCATTCCCAGCGACCGGGATAGAAACTATCATGAATGGAATTCCACACGGTATGGTCGCACCGAACGATTCAGGCGCGCAAGTGCGTCCTATAGGTAGTGCTCCAGACACGCGTATGCACATATTTCGATTCGAATCAGGCGAAATATACGTCCGGTATCCCGTCTTACAATTTTGCGCGCAAAAAATGAATCGCGTTGCGCGCAACGCAACGCAAAACGACTCGAACACAAAAATATCGAAATATTTCTTCTACACCTCGCGCAAACTGCCGCGTGGCGCGTAGATACATTAATACGCCGCTTGTACCCGCAGGGCGAGCGTAGTGACTGACCTGGAAAGGAGGAGGACTTATCGTGTTTGTACTTGAATGCCCGGTTATATCTCCTCGACTCGATTCCGATAACGTCCTGATACAAGACTGTCGCGCAGGCAATATCGACGCCTACTCACTGCTCGTGACCCGCTATAGAACTGGCATATATAATTTCATTCGCCATACCATCGGCGCCGAAACCGACGCTCAAGACTTGTCGCAGGAAGTATTCGTGAACGCTTACGGGGCGCTCGGCAGGTTCCGAATCGGATCGCCGTTTGAACCGTGGATCTACCGTATCGCCGCGAACCTCTGCCGGAGCTACTTCCGGCAGGCAAAGCGCCGACCGGCGAGCCTCGACACCGATCTTCGTGCCGACATGACCGAAGATACGTCGAGCGCTGACCCGATCCGTACGACCATCTCGCATGAGGATCAGCGGAGAATACGCGCCGCCATTGTCGCGCTTCCCGAGGAGCAGAGAATGGTGGTGGTGTTGCGCCACATGCGCGGACAATCGTATCGCGAGATCAGCACGGTGCTGGGAGTTCCCGTCACCACTGTCGAACATCGGCTGCGCGCGGCAAGACATGTGCTGCGGTCGGTACTCGAGGACTCGAACTAGTTGGGGCGAGCTGTTATGCGCTGCAACGAATCGCTACAACTGATCGACGCTTACGTCGACGGGCAGCTGCCGGAGCGGCTGCGGGCGCAGCTCGACGACCACCTCACAACGTGCGCATCGTGTTCGACGACCGCACGCTCGACCCGGCGCGTCGCTGAAGCGGCACGCAATGCGCTGGAAGTGTGCGCGCTTCCAGACGACTTCGCGCGTCGCGTGATGAACGCCGTATCGCCCCGTCCCCGGAAGGGCCTGCTGTGGAGGGTCAGCAAGCCATTCCCGGGCCGCGGGTGATGCGGATGCCACCTATCCAGGATTACTGGTGGCGTGTGCCAAGAATCAAGAAACCGTCGCGAAGCGACACTTGCACGGAGTGCGCGGAGCGTACTTTTCACCAAAGGTGAATCTGCAATAGCCCGGTACTTTAGTGCCGGGTGCAATCCGAGCCGCAGGTGCCCTCGTAAGCCGCACGCGCCAGCGCCAACGCCGCCTCGTAATCCTCGTCCCCGAGCACGCCCCGCAGCATCGCAAGGATGTTCTCCACTGGCGTGCCGTACTGGATCGCATGCGACGGAGCCGCGATATACCCACCGCCGCTACCGAACACGGAGACCAGCCTGCGGCACTCGTCGGCGACGCTGTCTGCCGTGCCGTTCGGCAGTAGCTGCTGGACACTGATACCGCCCTGAAAGCCTAGTCTATCGCCGTAAGTCGCTTTGAGCGCCACCGGATCCATCCCCGCCGCATCGGTCTGGACAGCTTCCAGCACCTGAACACCGGCGTCAATCAGGTCCGGGAGGATATCGAAAACGGCGCCGTCGGTGTGAAACTCGACTGTGGCGTGGGGCGCACTTTCGCGGATCGTGGCCGTGAGACGCTTGTGCGACGGTTGGATCAATGCGCAATACTGAGGGCGAGCAAGCAGCAGTCCGCTTTGACCGCCCAGATCGTCGGCAAGGAACACCATATCGATGAGGCTCGCGGCAGACTTGAAGCAGTACCGAAGGCGCTCGTCAAAGAAGTCAGAGATCCTTCCCAGCGCGGCCTCGACCACCTCTGGCGCGATCAGGATGTTGGTAAGCGACTCCTCCAGCCCGGTCATCCAGCAGTAGATCTCGAACGGATTGCCGCCTGCGAGCCGTGTCGCTCGCCTGCTGTCCGGGTTGGCGGTAACGATGTTGCGGCGAAGCGACTCGTAATCGTATACGTCAGTCGATGGCCAGGCATAGGCCTCGATTTCGTCGACGGTTTCCACACCGGCGAGGGGGTAGTGGACGATCTCGTCATACGACCCGCCGCCGTACGCGACCGAAGCGCGGCGGATACCCCAGAGATCGGTGTCCGGCGGAAGCTCCGCGCCGACATAGTCGGGGCCGACCCAGAGTACGTCCTCCGTCGCATCGCGGAGCGCGGGCCAGCTGACGCCCTGCTGACCAAGGCGTTGCTCTAGCTCGCGAGCCATCTCGCCCGTGGGGCCGAAGCCCCAGGAGAACGGGACACGCGACGGTTGCCGGTGAGCGAGCGCGTCAAGGACGCGCTCGCGTGGGGATTGTGTAAACGAATTAGCCATGACGGCTCCTTGTTAGCGGCGTGCAGGGTCTGTTGTTACGGCGTTCTTCGCGAAGTCAAAGGCACCGTTACGGAAGACGCCGATGTTGCAGACATCGGGCGATACACCCTTGCCGTACGCTCGGAAGTTGACCGATAGGCGCGGGTTGGATGTCGTGTTTGGCGTGACGCGATGATAGACATGACCGTTCATCAGCACCAGCGTCCCAGCTTTGGGCGTGAGCATCACCTCGCCAGGAAGCGGGTCCTGGCTGCCACCCGGAGGGATGGCTCCGGCGCGATGCGAACCTGGCACGAGCACAATGGCTCCGCTTTCGGCAGCAATGTCCTGTGTGTAGATCAGCCGATTGAGATTGAACTGTGTCGAGTCGACCGCCGGGCAGTCCTGATGCCACGCCTGGCCTTTGCCGCCGCCGACGGATAGCATAACAAGGCTGCCACTGGCATTGAAGTCGGGCTGTATACAGGCTGCCGTCGCATCGCGCAGCCGACTGTCATCGCGAACGGCCGCAAACACGGCGTTACCTTCGCCGCACGGGTCCCAAGGGATCACTTCGGTGTTAAACTGACGAAACGCATCACCTTTCTGGTTAACCGCTTCGTCCTGCTTTGCCAGAATAGGTGCATAGTGCTTCTCGATCTCGTTGTTCATTGCGGTCACTTCGATGCCGCTAAAGAAGCCTTCGAGGACGACGAAGCCGTCCGCTTCGAACCGGGCGGCGATATCACTTAGATTGTTAGATGAATTCATAGCGCACTCCTTGTACATCTTGGTAAGGGCGAAGCTCGTCTTTGCCCAAACTGCAATGATCATACATCAAGCGCCGCGGCGGTAAAATGGACAAACCGCGCAGTGGCGGTGCAGTATTCGGAGAACTTGATGACTCAGGTCAAATGTGTCTTTTCGTACCTTCTCGATCTTCCGCCGAACTATCGATGTCACGAGCACGACCACGACTGCGTCGAACTCGTCATTTGCGAAGGCTGCGCTGGCTCGCTCGTTCAGGACGGTGCCGACTACGACTATGCCGATGGCAGCGTCTTCGTCTATCAGCCAGGCGTTCGCCACTGGGTGCACAACGTTACCCCCGGGAGACAGGTCGCCCTCGGGGTGCTTGGCGCGGGCGCGGAGACGCTTCAGCCAGGCGTGTGGAGCAGTTCGCCCGAGGTACGGCGGCTGTTTGCGGAGATCCGCTGCGTGATTAGCGGGGACAGTCCGTATAAGCAGGACCGGCTCGATTTGTTGTCTGGCCTGATCGTGCTCGACCTGCGTGAGCTCACCCCGGAGCAGCCGCGCGGAGCAGAATCGTATGCCGCTAAGGTGAAAGAGATCATTGATCGGTCATTCGCCACCGAGCTGGACGTCGCAAAGCTCGCAAGACAAGTCTATGTGAGCCCGGACTACCTTCGCCAGGTGTTTCGGCGCGAGTTCGGGACTCCGGTGATCCATTACCTGATCGGGCGACGAATCGACCACGCTCGTTTGCTCTTGAGCGGTACGGACACGGCCGTGGTGGCGATCGCTGAGGAGTGCGGCTTCAACGATTCGCACTACTTCAGCCGCATGTTCAAGAAGGCGACGGGGCAGTCTCCCATTGCGTACCGTGAGTCGAGCCGAGGCAAGTAGGCAGCCCAATCGTTGCGCTTCGGGGCGTAATCGCTCATTATTTTGCGACATTGCCCCGCCACACGGGTCGCGAGCGTCAATTTCCTTGACACTCTCCCATGCAGTAGGTACAATAACCCGATTTCCCAGGGAATTATGGAACCATCAACGTAGATCGGTAGGAGTCAGTTCGTGAAAAGAGAAGGCCTTTGGGTCGGTGCGATTGTCGTTCTCGTCGCGCTTTCCATCATTGCAATAATCAAGCTTCCAGCGCGTTACGGTCTCGATATCAAGGGCGGCGCGCGCGCTGTGCTTCAAGCACAAATGGACGGCAAGCCCCTGACACCTGACATGCACAAGGTGTTGCTCGACATCATCACGCGTCGTGTCAATGCCACGGGTGTGGCCGAGCCGAGCATTCAGCCAAAGGGCACAGACCAGTTCATTGTTGAGTTGCCGAACGCGACCAACAAGGACGAACTTGTCAAGCAGATTGGCACCACCGCCAAGATGGAGTTCCGCTATTTCCAGCAGGTGCAGTCTGAGCGAAACCGCTTTGCACGCTACCGCATGGATATCGAGCACGCTGATGGCCAGGAAGTGTACTCCTTCACGGATACCAACCCCGGTGGCGGCAGGTTCCGCGACGAAGGTCAGATCGAAAGCGATTTCCAAAAGCTAATGCAGGCAAGCGGTGAGCGCGCAGGCGCTACTCCGTATAAGCTCCCAGCAGCGTTGGTTGAGCTTGCTCCTAGCGACCGAACGATCTACTTCGACGCTGACCAGGCTAAGAAGGCGACTGCGCTTGGTACCGAACTCGAACAGTTCAAGGCATTCCTCGACACAGCGCCTGTCAAGATTGACGGCTCCGAGCTTTCATCGGACTGCAAGGCGCACCTTGACCCGGCGAAGGGCCCTGTTGTATCGTTCACGATGAAGCCCGCTGGCCGTGAGAAGTTTGCCGAGTTTACGACGCAGCACACGAAGGAGATCATGGCGATCCTCCTCGACAACCGCGTCATCACCGCCCCCAACATCACAGAGCCGATCACTGGCGGCGAGACCGAAATCTCTGGCGGTTTTAAGAGCCTCTCAGAAGCGGTGACGCTGGCTGACTTGATCAATGCTGGTGCGCTCCCAGTTCCGCTCAAGATCGTCCAAAACGAAAGTGTCGAAGCCACGCTTGGTCACGACGCGCTCAAGGACATGATCAAAGCCGGTGTTGTTGGCTTAATTCTCGTCCTCGTGTTCATGGCTGGCTACTACCTGCTTCCAGGCCTTGTCGCCGATGTGGCGTTGATCCTTTACGGCCTCTTTACGATTGCCGTCTTCAAGGGTGCCCTTAGCTGGTTCATTCCGCCGGTGACGATGACCCTACCTGGTATCGCCGGTTTCATCCTCTCGGTCGGTATGGCAGTCGACGCCAACATCCTGATCTTTGAGCGATTGAAGGAAGAACTGCGTAACGGCAAGCCGCTCCGGCAGGCGATTGACGCTGGATTTAAGCGTGCGTTTACCGCCATCCGCGACTCCAATATCTGTACCATCATTACGTGTATCATTCTGTACTCGATGGGTACGCCGACTGTGAAGGGCTTCGCCCTGACGCTTGGTATTGGTGTCGTCGTCTCGCTGTTCACCGCGATTACCGTGACGCGAACACTGCTGTACCTTCTGTACGATGCAGGAGCAGGTAAGAAGCCCGAGTGGTTTGGCTTGGGCCGACAGTGGCTTGGTGGAACCCGGTTTAAGGAAGGGACGAATGTCACTGCCGACGCCGGACGCCCACAGCTCCACGTCATCAACCACCGCAAGGTCTTCTACGGCATCTCGCTCGCGATCATTATTCCCGGCATCGTCTTCTGGTGCATGGGGGGTCTGAAGCGAAGCATCGAGTTTACCGGCGGTACGCAGGTTGAAGTACTTTTTGATACTCCAGTCACCCAAGCGCAGATAAACGACGCTCTCGACAAGGCTGGTCTTAAAGAGCACCTGGTGCAGATCGCTAACGGCGGCAAAGTTGCTTACGTGAGTATCAAGGGCGGCAAGGCCGAGGATGTCAAATCCTCGCTCCGCGATGTCCCCAATGCTCTGATGGGCCGTGCCGATGCTGCTCCAGATGCGGCGAAGACGACTGCAACGCCAGCGCCGACTGCGGTAACCGCTGCGCCGACAACGGCTCCTGCGGCTCCCGCGCCAGCACCGCCTGCAGCTACTACTCCAGCGCCGACAGCTCCCGCGCCAACCGCCCCAGCGGCTCCCGTGAGTGGCTCGCCCGCTGCGCCGGTCTCGCCAGCTCCGGTCGACGCGACCCCAGCAGCGGCTCCGGTTCAGGTTGCGACAGCGACTGGAAGCGACAACTCGGAAACAAACGACTATATGCGGATTGCCTTTGACAGCGGACCGGGCCTTGCGGCTCCGGCGGCGTCGCCTGTGCAGCATCCAGCATTGGACAGCCTTGGTATCAAGTACCATCGCGTTAGCCACTCGCTCGTCGGCGGTGTTATCAGCGCTGAGTTGACCCAGCAGGCCTTCCAAGCTGTGGTGGTTGCGTCCATCCTGATCGTGCTATATCTCGCCTTCGCGTTCGGCGTCGGCGGATTTGTGGCGGGCCTCAGGTTCGGAACATCGGCGATTGTCGCTCTGCTTCACGACGTTCTTCTGTTGATCGGCGCATTTGCGATCTTCGGCTACTTCATGAACTGGGAGATCGATAGCCTGTTCATCACGGCGACCCTCACGGTAGTCGGCTTCTCGGTACACGATACGATCGTCATCTTTGACCGGTTGCGGGAGAACCTCCGCCATCGATTGAAGGGTGAATCGTTCGAAGACCTTGCAAACCGCTCGATCCTGCAGAGCTTCGCTCGATCAATCAACACGTCGTTCACAGTCGTCCTCACACTGCTAGCGATGCTGTTCCTCGGAGAGCCATCGACCCGCTTGCTGGTCGTCGCGCTGTTGATCGGTATCGTCAGCGGTACATACTCCTCGATCTTCAACGCCACCCCGATCCTCGTGGACTGGGAAATGTGGCTGGCGAAGCGTCGCAATGAGGCGGACGACCGCCCAGCACCGCCAACTCCATCGGCTCCAAAGCCCGTTGAGCCCAAGATCGTGGCAACTCCTGCCGTAGACGGATCCACCGGCCAAGCGCCCCGATCCGCCAAGCCCCGCCGAGGCGGAGCCACCAAGCGCTTCTAGCGACGGGTGACTGAAACTGTGCGAAGGCCCTGGCGTTACCGCCGGGGCCTTCGTTCGTTGATGTGCGTGTTGGCGGCGGCGTCGTGTTGAGTAGCGCGGTGCCATATTAGCGTATAATAACTGATGCCGACTTTGGGCTGGGCAGTAGGTTCAGCGAGGTCGCGATCTTAAATTTGCATCAAGGATGGGAGTTGCGTCCGGCGTCTCGGCGCGATCGGTAAGTACTATGGAGATCACGTGGAAAGAAGCTGAGCGACGACCTGATGCGGAAAACCTGCTCGTCCGCGAACTGGGGATCAAGCCGCTCACAGCGCGCCTGCTGACCAACCGCGGACTTCATACACCCGAACTCGCAGAGGCGTTCCTGCGTCCCGATATACGCAAGCTCCACGACCCGTTTTTGCTTCCTGATATGGACAAGGCCGCCCGACGGATTGTTGAGGCGATTGTGAACGGCGAGAAGATCTTCGTTCACGGCGACTATGATGTCGACGGCGTGACATCGACTGCGGTCTATGTTCGTTCTCTCACCAAACTCGGAGCGAATGTCGTGCACCGCGTGCCGCACCGCCACAACGACGGCTACGACCTTAAAGTGAAGGGCATCGAGTGGGCAAATGAACAGGGCGCGACACTGATCATCACCACCGACTGCGGCATCCAGGCGCGGGAAGCGGTCACGTATGCGAACTCGCTGGGCATGACCGTGATCATCACCGACCACCACGAACCTGGCGATACATTGCCCGACGCATACGCTGTCGTCAACCCGCACCGCCACGATTCAACGTACCCGTGGAAGAACATCGCGGGGGTAGGGGTGGCGTTCAAAACCATGCAGGCTGTCGTGCGGCTGTACATGCCGCAGGCAGAGCAGAACTTTATCACGCGCTATATCGACCTCGTCGCATGCGGTACCATCGCCGACGTGATGCCGCTGATGGACGAGAACCGCGTGTTCGCGTCCTACGGTCTCGAAGCCTTGCGCCACACCAAGAAGGTGGGCTTGCGGGCTCTCATCGAGGGCGCATCTATCGACGTTTCCCATCGTCTCACGTCTGAGGCTGTTGGCTTTGGAATAGCGCCGCGTATCAATGCCGTCGGCCGTATGGACGACGCTGCTGTGGCCCTGGACTTGATGCTAACCGATGACGCCGACGAAGCCCAGCGGTTGGTGCAGCTTCTCAACAAGGCCAACGAGGAGCGACAGGCAACGCAAAAGATTGTTACCGCGCAAGCTGTGATGCAAGTGATGACGAAGAAGCTCAGCAAGAACTCCGTGCTCGTGGTGGCGTCCCCAGAATGGAACACCGGAGTTGTGGGCATCGTTGCCGGGAAGCTGGTTGACCAGTTCCACCGTCCCGCCATCGTAATCGGGGTGAGCAAGGACGGCACATGGGGCAAGGGCAGCGCGCGGTCTATTCCAGCGTTCGATATGTTCCAGGGAATAACAGCCTGTCGCGACCTGCTTGAAACGTGCGGCGGCCACGCATTCGCTGCGGGGTTGTCGCTAACGATGACGCAGATGGACGCGTTCGTTGAGCGCCTCTGTTCGCACGCGGACTCAGTGCTCACCGAGGAAGACTTCCGCCCGCAAATCCAGATGGATGCCATCGTGGACCCGTCACCTATCGACCTTGCGCTCCTCGACGAATGGGAGCAGCTGGAGCCGTTCGGCGACGCTAACCCGCACCCGGTGCTTGGATCGCGCGCCGTCATGTGTTGTGGCTCGCGGCGAATTGGCAAAGATCAAACGCACCTGAAGGTGGCGCTGCAATGCGGCGACGGAGCCAGCAAGTGGCAGGCTGATAGCGTGGCGTGGGGTAAAGCCGATGAGTGGGAACCGATAATCGAAGCCGGTGGGGCCGTCGAGATCGCGTACACGCCGTCAATCAACACCTACAACGGCCGCCGGTCTGTCCAGCTGACATTGAAAGACCTTCGAGCGGCGGTAACTGCATAGGTCGAGCCACAAAATGGCTACTCGTTGGTGGAAAGCGTCGCGATTGAGAGGCAAGCGTAGTCGCCGATCTGCTCGCCAAGGGCAGCGGGCACGATCCGGCAGGCGGCGGCCGAAAGGCTGAGCGCTTCTTCGCGAAGAGCTTTCTCGGCGGCTGGGCGCAGTAGGTCCTCAGCGCGCGCGAAAATACTGCCGATGACGATCACTTCGGGGTTGAGGATGTCAACGAGCAGGGCGAGGCCTTCGCCGAGTTTGGTTCCCACGGTGTGCAGAATTTCAATCGCCACCTCGTCGCCTTCGCGGGCAAAGTCGAACACGTCACGGGCTGTCACTGTATCAGCATCAAGCCGCGTATCCACGCCTTCAAGGCGCGCCTCATAGACCATGGCAGCAGCAAGACGTGCGATCCCTCCGCCGCTGCAAAACCCTTCGAACGACCCTAATTTCCCGTAACCGTAAGCTCCTTGTTTGGCGAGACGAATGTGACCTACTTCGCCCGCGAGGTTGGTGGCACCGGTGTAGAGGCGACCATCGAGGATCAGCCCTGCGCCCATGCCGGTTCCGAAGGTCAGGAAGATCATGTTGCGAGCGCCGCGTCCAGCTCCCCATTTCCACTCCGCCACCGCGCATGCGTCGGCATCGTTTTGCAGCGCCACCGGAACACTGAACCGCTCGCGGAAATGCTCGCAAATGGCCAAGTTTTCCCAGCCCGGCAGGTTTGGCGGGCTGATGATCGTCCCGCTTCGTCCATCCAGCGGCCCGCCGCAGCTGATGCCGATTGCTCGCACGTCAGCGGTCGCCAGGCCGCGCTCCGACAGCATACGGCGCGTGATACGCTCAAGGCTGGCGAGCGCATGCCCCGGGCCGCGCGCGGTATCGGTGGGGAACGCTTCTTTGTCAAGGAGTTCCACCTCGGACCCGCGCAGGCGTCCGAGGTTCACGGCACATTTCGTGCCGCCTATGTCGTAGCCGATAAGATAGTCTGGCATGGTTGCCTTTCGGGAAGTCAGAGCGCCGTCCGCACACTAATGAGCATAGTGGCATAGGATACCTCTCCTTCCCACGCTGCGCGAGGGCCCCTTCCTCTCCTAAAGGAAAGGATAAGAGGTCTGCCACATCGGCCTACATATCCATACGCCGAACCGGCATGCCTCGCGTTAGGTCGGCCGCAATGAGCGGG
Organism: Capsulimonadaceae bacterium; assembly: GCA_036504535.1. GTDB lineage: Bacteria > Armatimonadota > Armatimonadia > Armatimonadales > Capsulimonadaceae > JARLGU01. Next base: position 67,712 of record DASXUY010000005.1, on the reverse strand, counting down.
CGGTGGATTTGGAAGGCGTGTTCGTCAATGGACGCAGGCGTGACGTCCTGGCCGGCGAAGTAGCGGAACGTGAATGTGTGCTCGTACTGGTCCGTGAATGTTCGCCGGGGCGCTTCGGGGCTGTTCGGTAGATGATGCGCCATGATCGCCGAGCGTAGTAGGGTGAATCGGATGCGCTCCGTTGTGGCGTCGACTCCGTAAACGTCGGGCGCTGCGATGCCGAACACGCCGGCGTCGCCACTGACGACTATGCCGTCGCGCAAGGGTAGCTCGCGGTCGTCGAACGGACGCGATAACCAGCCCCCGAGGATGCCATCGGTGCGGTGTGTCATGCTACCGGGCAGCCGTTGGACCATCTTGAGCAGCTTGTGCCGCTCGCGCCAGGCGACAGTCAGCCTGAGTTCCGCAAAGCTGCCACCGTAGACGCGCCACTCGGCCGTCAGCGCGCTATCGCTGATTGTCCCGTGCTGTATCCACGACGACATCACGGGGCCGCAGTCTACGGCAGACGGAGCTTCCCAGACAGCGTTCGCTACCACGTCGTCACTGTAGCGGTCAATGTTGTGGGACCAGGTGTCCGTGGTATCTTCGATCAGCTCAAGGGTTGGAATCGCCAGCGTGGAGCCATCCGCAAACGAGATCGCATCTGGCGTAACCGACAGTTTTCCATCGAGAGTGAGCACCGACAAGTTTGCTGCGCTCGTAGGGATCGCCGAGCCGCCACTTTCTGCAAGGCGCAAGACGCGCATTTCGCCGGGCTGGACAGTGATCGAAAGCAGCAGATTAGGCATCTTGTGCAGCAGAGCCTCCGAGGCGATGATCTGTACCGGGACCGGTTTGCCAGATTCATCAATGAGCTGCCAGTTCTCGTTCCATTCTTTCCAGTCGAGCCACGGATGGAATTCGACGGGACCGCTGTAGGGCAACTCGGATGCGTTGTAGAAGACGATCCGCTGGAGGGTATCGTCGGGCAGGCTGTTCATTTTACGACGCACCGTCGTCTGCAGCAGGTCATCAGCCACATTGATTGCGTACCCTAACTGAGCAAGAGGCTGCCAATAGGCTGACGGGATGCACGTTCCGCCCAGCGTGTCGTGGAACTGGTTAAACGCCACGCGCTGCCAGCTCGCGGTCAGGTTTGCCGCCGTCTCTGGCGGAGTGAGCGATGGCTCGCGCTGTGCGGTGAGATCCGCCTCGTGCAGGAGGTGCTCTGCCTTCCGGAGCGCTGTTTTGATGGGCCGGTAAACAGAGTAGCACCCGACAGCATGCTGCTGCAGTTCGCCAGTAACGACCGGGAGCAGGTGCGTTTTGTCTGCTACGGCATCGAAAAAGCGGGACGCCGTCGAGAACTCGAGCTTCACACCGGGGAACGAGTTCCAGTGCTCGCGAAACCACGCGATCTGGGCCTCCGTGGGGCCGCCGCCATGGTCTCCGATACCAGCGAACAGCATACCGTGACCGATTTCGTCGGGAATGCTCTCGGCGACAGTCTTTATTCGCGCAGATGTGTCCGGGTTCCACATTGCGTAACCGGCCACGATGCGGTAAGTCACCACTTCGGGGGAGCCTTCGAAACCGCGCCATCGGAAGAGCGCCGCCGGTAGCGTCATTTCGTGCGGCTCAGGACGCATCATGATGTACCGGTCTTGTCCTGCAGCGCGCATAAGGCCTGGAAGCGCCGCTGAATGGCCGAAGCTGTCTACGTTGTAACCGATGCGCGGGAAGTGGCCAAAGCGGCTCTCGAAGTACTCTTTGCCCAGCGATATCTGCCGCTCCATCGCAAAGCCGCTCGGCTGATTGCAGTCAGGCTGTATCCACCAGCCGCCGACAACCTCCCAGCGCCCCGATGCGACATGCTTGCGGATTCTCGCGAAGAGGTCCGGGTCGATACGCTCAATCTGATCGTACACCCACGCCTCGCCGCGGTTGAATGTCAGGTCCGGGTGAGCGTCGAGCCTGTCGCAAGCACTACGGCAGGTTGCGAGCAGCTCATCGAGCCCGCTTTGCCATGGCCAGAGCCAGATTGGGTCGATGTGAGCGTTGAATATGATGTGTATTGTTTTCATGGTGTGATCCTGAGAACTTGCTAGAGTGAGTCGATCATTCTTGGCTGAATTAGGCGTGGTTCGCTTGTGCTGCGGTGGACTCCCGGACGATGAGCTTCGGGGGAAGCAGGATGTGCCGCATTGCGGGCCTTTCGAGGAGTTCGACCACCACTTCAGCGATCTCACGCAACGGCTGCGCGATACATGTGAGCGGCGGGCGGGCGAACTGAACTTGACGTGTCGTATCGAAACCCAAAATTGATACGTCGCCGGGAACAGCGATACCCTGTTCAACGCACCATTTAAGCGCCGCTACTGAGCTATCGGCGCTGTCGCAGAATATCGCAGTCGGACGATGTGCCGGGGCGTCCCAGATGGAATCCATCGCAGCGGGTACGGCCCGGCTGGCAGGTATTGTGAGGTCTATGTGGCAGACGCGAGTGTCGGTGAGACCATTCTCAAGTGCTGCCGCTGTAAACGCATTTACTCGAAGCTGCGTGTTAACATTGTTTGGCGGCTCGATGCTTAGCATTGTTATTCGGCGATGCCCCAGTTCGATGAGGTGCCGCATGCCCATGTACACGCCCATATCATTATCAGAGCCGACAAAAGGGGCGGGGAATTCGCGAATGGGCATGTCCACCACGATAGCATAGAAACCGCGAGCAGTCAGTAAGCGATATATCTCGGCGGTTGCTATGTTTGTATCGCCTAGCAGCACCAACGTTTCGTCACTAGGCTTGGTCGCCACTTGCGCGATGATGCTTTCGCCCGGCTCGCCCTTCTCGTAAGAGTAGACGTGGCACGATAGCCCGGATTCGCCCGCGACTACTGAAAGCTGATCGATGACGTCGCCCCAGAACTCCGAGTTGGAGTACGGCGCAAATATACCGACTGATTTGGGCCTTTCGTGGTCGCGAATAGAGCGGCCATCGGGCATCGACCCAACGGTAGCTACACGGACGAAGGAGCCCCTTGAACGGTGGCGCACAAGACAGCCCTCGGCGACAAGGGCTGTGAGCGCGCGGCGCACGGTGACCCGGGAAACGTTAAGCTTCTCTTGCACTTCGGCTTCGGTCCAAAATCGCTGACCGTCCTTGAAGTGGTCATTGATGACGCTTCTCAGCCCATTGCGTACGACCTCGTGGAGAGGCAATTCACAGTTGCCATACGAGGTAATGGAGAGATCGTCGAGCAGGGCTAAGGATGGCGTTTCGGTCATGGGCGTTGTTCGGACCAGGTCTGATGATGACGTTGAATGCGATGGCAGCGCTCACGGTAGCCGCTACCGGTACTTCATCGCGAAGTATAACATGATCTTTTTTGTATGTCAATATTAGGGTTTAAAAAAGCCGAATTGAAGTGTAAGTGTAACTTTATCTGTCAATGAGCACTCATTAATAAGATACAAAAAAGACAATGGTTGGCGTGTAATAGTGATCGTGTTCCGCCGCGACTGGTGGTAAGGGAACTGCAAGAGGATTTTATTGCAGGCTATCGACGCCGGTATCGATCGGGCGTCAGCATGCCTTTGCGCCAACCTGTCAGCGCACGCTTGCGGTGGGGGACGTGGCTGTAGTCGGGGGGAGGCGCAATAAGGCCGTAACAGGCTTCGGTGGCGCAAGTGCGAACCGCCCAAGCGCTGTCGCCATACGACCAGTGCCACCATTCGTCACGGCAGTTCGAGAAGCCCGCGCGAAACATCGCATTGTAAAGCAAGTCGCGGTTATGCTGAGCTTCCGGTGTGAGCCCGTCGACGAATGTGTACGCGGCATCCCAGCCCATGTACGGCGACGTGAGATCGTAGGGCTGCCCGGCGAGGTTGACCAGGGTGACGTCAACCGCACCACCCGTGGTGTGTCCCGGAGGCGCTTTTGCGTCGGGCGGGGCGAAGAACTTATTACACGAGCGACGGAGTGCGCTCAACGGCCACTCTGGGTGATCCGCTTCCAATTGGTGATAATAGCGCCAGTAGAGTCGTTCCTGCATCTCTAGCGTGCGCAAAGCTGTCGAAATCCGGATATGATACTCCCACGGCAGGAATGACTGCGCACGCTTGAGCATGGTGAAGACACCTTCGCGAACGTACGGGAGGCATCCGGGAGCGAGGGCGAGAAACCGGGTCTCTCGCTTGTTGCGCAGGTCGAATAACGGCTCGCCAATGTCGCGGATCGGTATCTTGTTTATTAAGTGGAACGGTTCTGGTGAACCAAGCTTCTCAATTTTTGCCATGATACTTTTGGTACTTACGCTTACAAGATGGAATGAATGGATATATGAAACCCACTCTCCTCGCTTTTGACCTCGGCACGACTGGCAATAAGGCCGTCTTGATCGATGCCGAAACCGGTCACGTGTTACGTTCAGCATTCGCGCCCTACGAGTCATTCTATTCCGCCGATGGCGGCGCGGAGCAAAATCCCGCCGACTGGTGGAAGAGCGTTGCCAAGTGTTGTAGCGCGATGCGCGACGAAGACCCGATGGCGCTTTACAATGTGGCCGCCGTGGGTTGTACCGGCACGATGAACGGCGCGGTGCTGATCGACGCTCATGGGCATGTCATTCGCAAAGCCATTATACACGCTGACACGCGTGCGACCGACCAGTGCGACAGGCTTGTGGCAGAACTTGGTCTGGGACGTATCTACTATCTCACCCAGAATCGCCTTGACCCGCATGTGACAATACCGAAGCTCATGTGGCTTGCGGAAAACGATCCGCGCTCCTATGGCAAGGCCGATTGGGTGATCCAGTGCAAAGACTATATTGCCGGGAAGCTAACTGGCGAATACGGCTTCACCGATCACTCCGATGCTTCGCTCACGGGCGGATATAACGTCCATCGTCGTCGGTGGGCGCACGAAATCTGGGAAGCTGCCGGCATCCGCCGCAATTTACTGCCCGTCCCGCGCAACTCCACCGATGTGATCGGGATGGTCACGCGCGAGGCAGCCAGGCTCACCGGGATACCGCAGGGCGTACCGGTGGTGGCAGGCGGCGGCGACGGCGCTTGTGCGTCGGCAGGTTCTGGGACGCCAACAGGTGAGGTTTACAACTACCTGGGGGGAACGTCGTGGATAGGGCGCATCCTCGCCGAGCCCATCATCGATATGCGCCTTTCAAGCTACTGCTGCCTCGATGATCGTGTTACGACGTATGGCACCGTTCAAGCTGCAGGGACTTCGATCGAGTGGGTCGCTAAGCTCTTCTCAGACGCCCCTCCCGATTTCATCGAGCTTGACCGGATCGCTGCTGAGTCGCCGGTTGGGTCGAAGGGGCTGGAATTCCTGCCGTATTTGCAGGGCGAACGCGCGCCGCTGTGGGACCCATACGCGCGCGGCGTACTGACCGGATTGGACCTGCGGCACAAGCGGCCCGATATGTACCGGGCTGTGCTAGAAGGGGTAACATTCGCGCTCAAATCGATACTCGATGTCTTCGAGGCGAATGGAGACGCCAGCCAGCATTTGCGAGTGATGGGCGGAGGTGCACAAAGCGCATTGTGGCGCTCGCTCATAGCCAGCGTCACCGGTCGTACCGTGCGTGTCGTCGCTGACCAGGCGTCCGCGACAGCAATTGGCGCGGCAATGGCGGCGGGTGTCGGGGCTGGCGTGTATTCGTCGATAGCAGCTGCGGCGGGCATTATGATTTCCGTCGAGAGCGAAACAGCACCGGATCCGACAGATGCGGCAGCGTATCCGGCCCACTTCGAGCGGTGGATGAAATTGTATCCCGCTCTGGAGGAGCGCTTCGTCACTGCGGCCCGGGTGTGATTGACACGCTACGGATGAAGGGCCGCATGGCGAATCTGCCGTGCTACAGCCACAGGAAAGAACGAATGAAACAGTTTTACATCATAGCGCTGTGCTTGCTCTGTATCGGCCAGGCAGCCAACGCTGCACCGCGTTCAAAGTCATCGAAAGATGCGATTACTGCGCCTCAAGTCTACGCAATTGCTATGAAAGCCTGGGCGAACGGTAATCAGGCGGGTGCGGAAGCCGTGCTTGCCAAAGCGGTCGAGGCTTTTCCTAGCGATCAACGACTGGCTTTTTTCAATGCAGCCTGTACGAGAAGTCGGTTCGATGTGGAGGCTGCCAGCCCTCTATTCGCCAACGTGCGCCAACTCGCACCAGCATCGCCCGATGGCAAGTGTGCGCTTTACGTGATGAACATTGATGGCAATGTGGATATTGAGCGCAACTTTCGTAACTTGGGGGCGTTGGCAGAGTCGCATCCGACGGATGTCATGATCATGTGGATGGCCGCTGTCGAAAGCCGACAGATTGCGTTGACATACAAAGGGACTGACACGGCTAAAAATGTGGGGCTTTATGGCATTCACTGCTATGAAAAGCTGCTGTCAACGATCAAAGCCGTTGGGCCGTCTCTTGTGCACCAGACGTTCGCCAATCTGCTCGACGACTCGGGGCGCACTGACCTTGCGGTAGTCCATCGCCGCCTTGCCGTAGCTCAAGAGCCTGCGAGTTGGAGTTGCGAAGCTCTGGTTGGGGACCTTGAAGCTCTCGGTTTGAATGACGAAGCGGCACGTGTGCGGACTAAATACGCCAGGTATTTAAACGAGAACTAACCACGTCACGGTCCCGTCGTCGAGATCACGAATCGCAACGCCCGCCGCCAGGACCTAGCCTGACGGCGGGCGTTATACTATGAGAAGCAACGAGCTCGCCTACAGGTTTGGGAACCAGAGCTTGATCTCGGCTTCGGCGGTTTCGACAGCGTCACTGCCATGAATCAGGTTCTGCTCCGTGGTATTGGCGTAGTCGCCGCGAATGGAGCCGGGAATTGACTCGCCGGGCTTGGTAGCTCCGATGACGCGACGGGCGAGGCTAATTACCTCGGGACCTTCCCAAACCATCGCGACAACGGGTCCGGAGGTGATGAAGGACACGACGCCGTCGAAAAACGATTTGCCGCGGTGAACGCCGTAGTGCGCTTCCGCCAACTCTTTGCTCGGTACGCGCAGCTCGAGCGCCACGAGGTTGAAGCCTTTCTGCTCGAAGCGGCGAATTATTTCGCCAACCAACTTACGCTGCACGCCATCCGGCTTGACCATCAGGAAAGTACGTTCCATTCGATATTCTTCCTCGTTAGTGATATAATGCCAAAGAAGGAAACGGACATGCTGAGCCTGGATGGACCATCACTGCCCGACGTCGTCTTAACCTTTTTGCACCTTGTTTAGCAAGGCAGTATACCTTGACGGGGGCGTTCAGGCCACCTTACTCGATAACCTTTGCATTTAGGAACCAATGTCTATCGGGCCGCGTCCAATAGCAGGCGCACTTAAGATTATTGGGCTCGTGGATTCCGGGAGCCCGTAACGTTACCACTATTCAACCTTTCGACCACATCTCTGCTAGGATTAGATCAACGAAGGAGTTCTATTCAATGACACTAACCATTAACCGTATTGCAGCCGCTCTCGCCATTGCCGCCGTGGCATGCGTTAGCCAGATTTCGATGGCGACGACACCAACCCACGCCGCAAAAGCTCCGGCAAAGGCTGCCGTGTCAAACGCGCCGCTGATTGTTAAGTGCGCCGTCACTGGCGAGATCATCGGGTCGCCCGCAAAGGCTTACGGTACATCAATCTACAAGGGCCACGAATACTATTTCTGCTGCCCCTCGTGCAAGCCAGAGTTTGACGCCAACCCGAAGAAATTTTCGAACGCAAACAACGGATATCCTATCACACCGAAACCGGCTGCGAAAAAGAAGGCATAGGTCGGCGTTACTTTGCATTGACATTGCCCGGCTGGCAAACAGCCGGGCATTCCCCTTCACCCTCGAGACACCCCATGCTCTACCGACTCTACGAACCCTCTGACGCATGCGACATCGTGACCGGTTGGAATCGCATCATGCATGCAGACTTCCCACTTGACCTTCGTCTCTGGCAGCAGAATGTCGACGGGTGTGCGTGGACATTCGAGCCAGGTTGCTGGCTTGCGTTCGACGACGCCGCACCTGACGCACCGATTCTCGCTGGCTTTGTCGTTGCCAAATCACCAGGCAACGTCTCGGCGATCGGCGTGCTGCCCGAATACCAGAGGCGTGGGGTAGGGCGCGAGTTGCTGCAGCGAGCGGTAGGGGCGTTGCGGTCGGACGCGGGCCGCACTCGCGCGGCGGAGGTCGCCAAGCCCAACGATCCCCCGGCGAACCTCATCACCGGTCAGGACGTGCTCCACTTCTTCCCAGGGGTGCCCGACACGCACGCCGATGCGTTGGCATTCTTTGCCGCGTGCGGATGGACCGAGTCCGCTGGTTGGTGTATCGACCTCACGCGAAACCTCACCGATTTTCAGATAGCGCCGGAAGTACAGGCGACAATTGCGCGCCTCGCTGCCGATGGTATCGAGATCCGGGAATGTCGCGCCGACGATGTGCCTTCGCTACTCCAGCATGTCGAAGAGAACTTCTCGCCTCGGTGGCTATTTGAGACGAGGGGCCGCACCGTGATTGAGCCTGACCCATCGGAGATCAAGATCGCTGTTCGCGACGGCAAGGTTATCGGTTTTGCGCAAACGTTCACATCCAAATCCCACAAGCTTGGCCCATCGGTGTACTGGCGAGAGCTTCTTGGTCCTGCCTATGGCGGGTTGGGACCGATTGGGGTCGCGAAGGATGTCCGCAAGATCGGGCTCGGGCTGGCGTTGTTGAGCTACAGCGTGAACGCCGTCCGTGAAGCTGGAATGGACCACATGGCCATTGACTGGACTGTCCTGGCCGATTTTTACGGTAAAGTCGGCTTCAAGCAGTGGAAGCGCTACATTCCCTTCAATATGCCCGTTGCCCCTTAGGGGCAGTCTCAAGAGATACCCCAATGATATATCGCGCCTACGCGCCAAGCGACGCCGTAGCTGTTGTCGCTGTCTGGAATGCCTGTATCGGCGACGATTTCCCACTCGACATGCGATTGTGGGCACAAAACGTCGATCACTGCCCGTGGACCTATAATGCGGGTTGTTGGCTGGCTGTCGATGATGCCTCAAACCAAGCGACCGCAGTCGTAGGCTTCGTAATAGCAAAGTCGCCGGGCAATATATCCGCAATTGCCGTGCTCCCAGAGTACCGGCGTCGCGGTATCGGGCGCGAATTGCTTCGCCGATCAGTCGTAGCGCTCCGTTCTCCAGAGGGCAGGGTACGCGCCGCCGAGAAGGTGTTCTCGGGAAAGCCACCCGCGCACTTGGTCACTGGGCAGGACATGCACCACTTCTTCCCCGGTATCCCGGAAACTCAAGCGGAGGCGTTCGCCTTCTTCGCCGCGTGCGGTTGGACACGCGCTGGCAATTGGGGCTACGACTTGTGGCGTGACCTTGACGGCTTCGCGATAGCACCCAACGTGCAGTCTCGCATCACCTTGCTCTCGGCAAAAGGCGTTGTGCTTCGCGGATGTAGCAAAGCGGATGTTCCGGCGCTGATCGCCTTCCTTGAAGCTGAGTTTCCAGGCGGTTGGTTGTACGGTGCCAGTCGCCGCCTCGAAGTCGAACCTGATGCCACCGGAACAAAGATTGCGGTGCGTGATGGCGCCGTAATTGCGTTCGCACAGACATTCTCGCCGCGTTCCGTGAGGCTGGGGCCATCAATCGCATGGCGTGAGCAACTCGGTTCACAGTTCGCCGGTCTTGGGCCGATGGGTGTTGCAGTCGACGCGCGTGGCCTTGGTGTTGGGCTAGCCCTACTAGCATTTTGCGTGGCTGAGGCTCAACGAACTGGCGCGACTCGAATGGCTATCGACTGGACCGAGCACCTCGATTTCTATGCGCGCCTGGGGTTCGCTCCCTGGAAACGATACGGCGCGTTCAGTCTGCCGCTAGACGATTAGCATGACGGTCGAAAATCTTTTGAAAATAGGGCAGGAACAAAGCCGACCGCGATTAATACTATACGCAATCTAACAACTTTGATAAACGCTGCGCCGGTATAGTTCGGCACGGCTAAAATGAAGTCCAGGAGTCACCTGGAGAGGAGAGATAGCAATGCTGCAACCCGCAAAGACCGACGGAAACACAGAGTGGTTTACACACGACCGCTTTGGCCTATTCATTCACTGGGGCCTCTATGCGCTCCCAGCCCGCCACGAGTGGGTCCGTCACAACGAGAAGATCACCAACGAACAGTATCAGAAGTACTTCAAGCACTTCGATCCGGATCTCTACGACCCTAACCTTTGGGCCGAGGCCGCATCGAATGCTGGTATGAAGTATTTCGTCGTCACCACGAAGCACCACGAAGGCTTCTCCCTTTGGGACACATCACTTTCCGACTATAAGGCGACGAACACGCCGGCCGGGAAGGATCTTCTGCGCCCCATGGTGGATGCGTTCCGCGCGAAGGATATGAAGGTTGGCTTCTACCATTCGCTGCTCGACTGGTACCACCCGCACTACACCATCGACCATATCCACCCCCTTCGCGATGACCTCGCCGCCCGCGCGCTCAATAGCGAGCGTGACCTGGAGAAGTACGTCGAGTTCCTCCACGGCCAGACCCGCGAACTCCTATCGGACTTCGGCAAGATTGATGTGCTTTGGTACGACTTCTCAATCGCGGCGAATGAGTGGCACAGCGGCAAGGGTAAGAAGGAATGGCAGAGCGAAAAGCTTATCAAGCTGATTCGCTCTCTACAGCCCGAAATCATTCTGAACGATCGCCTCGAAATCGACCAGGACATTAAGACGCCCGAGCAGTTCCAGCCGCGATCATGGGTTGAAGTCGATGGCAAGCCCGTCGTGTGGGAAGCGTGCCAAACGCTCTCCGGATCGTGGGGCTACCACCGCGACGAGGAGTCGTGGAAGACCGTCGATATGCTGGTAAAGATGCTCGTCGACAGCGTCAGCAAGGGCGGCAACCTGCTTCTGAATGTTGGCCCGACCGGCCGAGGAGAGTTCGACTACCGTGCTCTCGACCGATTACAGGGTATCGGCGAGTGGATGAAGCGCCATGAGCGGTCGATCTATGGCTGCACGCAGGCTCCAGACGGGTTTGTAGCGCCGGAGGATACTCGGTACACGTACAATCCTAAGACCAACCGCCTCTACCTGCACGTGTTCTCGTGGCCGTTCCGCCATATCCACCTCGAAGGAATGGCAGATCGCGTTGAGTACGCACAACTGCTGAACGACGCCAGCGAGGTCAAGATGCTGACAAAGGTGCGCGAAGCTGAGTACGGCGCCATGAAGGAAACTCGCGAAGGCGGCTTGCTTTCTCTAGAAATTCCGATCAAGAAGCCGAATGCTACGGTGCCAGTGATAGAGCTGTTCCTCAAGTAAACGACGCATAAAGACGCCCCTTCCTCGCAAGCCTGTTGGCACCGAGGAAGGGGCGTTTTTCTGTGATCCTGGAGTCGTTTAGAACAACGGTGAATTCGCGCCGAATTTTGCGGAGACGCGCCGCAACTCGTCCTCAGACAAGCCGCCCGCTTTCCCGCCAGCCGAGAGGTCGAGCCATTCGTAATGCGCGCCAGTCTCGGCATACTCGATGCGGTCGGCAGCACGCTTGACGGACATGTCGCTGCGAGCCATCACGCCGTGCTTCGCCCACAGCACAACGCGGTGACCCTCGTCCATTGCCTTTATGGTCGCCTGCATCAGTTCCGGCGAGCCAGGCAGTTCGAATGGCAAGTACGCGACACCCATCGGAAGGTTGACAATGGTTTCCGGCTGCCAGCGCAAAATGCGACGGCTGAGGCGAACCGTATCCTGATAATCTGTGATGTGGCTTAGATAAGTCAGGTGAAGCGGCTGCGCGTGAATAATGGCGTGGAAGTTGAGGTTGTCGCGCACTATCGCTTGCTTGTGAAGCGCAAGGTGCGTATTGAACTCGCTCGTTGGCTTCTCAAAGATCGCGCGCGGTGACGTCATCAACACGCCAGTCGTACCGCCATCACTAATTCGAATAAGGCAAAGGTTTGCCTCTGGATCGTCGGCAATCTCGCCAAGACGTCGACCTGACCCAGTCACGATAAACAGCTTACCGGCGAGTTCGGGGACGGCAATGGGAAGATCGATCTTATCTTCACGTGGAAAATATCGTTCGGCAAATGTTTCCCATCCGACGTGGACTGAGATATTGCCAGCGGCGCCTTCGCACGCGCCGATCTGCATCAGGCGTCGGCCCGCTTCGCCAATCAGGCGCATCATGTCGGGCAATGGGGGATAGGGTTCTGTTACAGGCATCATTGGCCTCCTTGCGATACCACTATTATACTCGGGTGAGGCAAGGGGGCAGGGGCGGCAATCACACTGAATCCACCGAACGCAATGGCGTGTAGCTCATAATCCTCAGGACAATTTTTGTGTATTATTTTACATTCACGAAGGATATACTTTAATATGAAGGGAAATTAAGCCTACGTATTTCGGCTCGGCGGGAATATTATTGCTCTAGCGGCCGTACGCGTTACCCTTCCAGGAGACCACAATGAGATCATCCTTTAGCTTCCTCATCGTAGCTGTTGCACTTGCGTCGAGTGCTTACACCCCGGCAGTTGCCGATGAACTGGCGACACCGCCTGTTGTGCCCTCAGCAACGAAAGTGCTGATTGTTCCAACCCTTGACGAAACCGGTGACAAGCCTGAAATGCGACGAGCGCACATTGCTACCGGAAACCACCGCTCTGAATACGAACTGCTCATTCGAGGATTTCAGCTCATCGCCCCAGATGAGGCTGTGCGAGCAGCGCGTAAAGAAGACATTGACCTTGACGACAGCGAATCACGTGGGAAGCGCAGCTTGCTCGCATTGGGTAAGGACACTGGAGCCAACTGGGTCGTTTCGTTGTCCGTCGTCAGCGTTCGCGAAGAGCAAGTCAATAACTTCTTCTCCGCCATTGGCAACCAACGGCGCGCAAAAGCTAAGATTCAGCTTCGAATTCTGGATGTTGCCGCAAACCAGTACATTACCAACCGGTTTTGCGAGGACACAAAAACCAATCAACGCGTGCTTGGCAATATCGGCACGACGGGTCTATTCAAGCAGGCGATCGATACCACGATTCAGCGGGCCTATTCAAACGTTATGTCGTCCTACCCCATCATCAAGAAAATCGACGGCGAGTTTGATGAGGGTGACCTTGTGACCGGCCAGGATGTTACCAAGCCATCGGCGACACCAGTGCCCGTAGCAGATGCTAAACCAGCCCCAGCCGCTACGGACGAGAAGAAATAGGCGGCCAGTATGCGAAGATCTAAAGGCATCGCCGCTCTACTGGCACTTGCGCTAGCGTGCTCATTGCTAGCCGCTAGGGCAGGTCACGCCGCTAGCGACCCAATTGTCCTTGCCGAAGGAACTCCCATTGATATCACCGTTACAAAGACGCTCAAGAGCGGCGCTGTCCATGACGGAGACCCGGTGACGTTTGCGGTGGCATCGGACGTGCTTAGCACGTCCGAGCCGCACACGCTATTCGTTGCCAAAGGTGCAATCGCGATGGGGCGTATTATTCTCTCAAAGAAGAAGACAATGCTAGGCGGTCCAGGCGATCTGCAATTCTCGTGCGACTACTGCCTGGGAGTCGATGGAAGGCGTGTCTATCTGCGAGGCGGCCAGTGTATAGGCGGCAAAGGCAAGTCTAACTCCACCGCCACCATTGCCGCTGTCGTCCTTGTCGGCGCGAGTGGTCTGCTCATATCGGGGCGGGACTCGTCGGTAGCGCAGGGAACGACGTATCGCATGTTCGTCGATCAGGAAGCGACACTGAAACCGTCGCCGCCTTCGAACCTTTAAGCTGCGTAGGGGCGGCCAAAGCGTGGCTGTAAAATGAGTCAGCGGATGGAATGGGCGTGTATTCGGGACGCGTGGGCGATACCGAAATCAACGAGCGGGAATTGTGGTCGAAACTTGACGTGGCACGCGAAAATGCGCGTAGGAGGAAGTTGGCGAAATTGTAGCCGCACGGTGGCCGAAGCCGTGCTAGCTAAAAAATGGCCGATTATTTATCGGGAGTAGTCCCGTTCGTGTTAATGTAGAGTTGGGCAGGTGCCGTGTAGGCGATCTGCGTCGAGTTGTACGGATCATCGCCCGATGGCGACGCCATGTAGGCTGCGAGAAGCACGGAACAAACCGCTGCTATGACGAGGCAGACAACTGATTGCTTACGTAGATACATTGCCATTATTCCTCGGTGAGTTGCAGGTCTGTGACAGCCTGCTATACAGGTGAAGACGCTAGGTTTGGGCAAAAGTTCTCACAAAGAGTTTATTTTTTTATGATATATCCCTTGCCCCCGGATTATCGTGTTAGTTACCCACCTCGCTTTCCGCAATAGCAGACTTTCATCCATTATTACTCAACTTTTGCGTCCCGTCAATACATAGTTTACAACTACCCTATGATAAACGTATGAAAAGAATCCTTCAGTGTGAATCGCAAATAATCACCCGGAGGAATTTCGGATCCCCCGGGTGATATTCTTCGCGCTCAGCAATCTAGCTTACCGTTCTAAGCTGCCACTCGCTCAGCCGTCCTGATCGTCAGTTTTCCTTCGTCGGTGTCGACCAGCACCGTGTCGCCATCGCTTACCGTCCCGCCGATCAGCGACCGCGCCAGCCGTGTCTCAACCTCCCGCTGCAGGTATCGTCGCAGCGGGCGGGCACCGTATACCGGGTCGTAACCCTGGAGGGCAATGTACTGCCGCGCCGCCTCTGTCATCTCTATCGAGATGTTGCGGTCCGCTAGACGCTCTCGAATCGAGTTGAGCATGATGTCGACGATACGCTCGATTTGAGCCCGACCCAACGGCTTGAAGAGCACGATGTCGTCTACACGGTTCAGGAACTCCGGTCGGCAGTGGTTGCGTAGCTCAGCGAGAACCGCTTCACGGGCCCCCTCGCTGACCTCTCCGCCCATCATGGACGCATCCAGTAGGTACTGCGAGCCGATGTTGCTGGTCATAATCACAACAGTGTTCTTGAAGTCAATGGTTCGACCCTGCGAGTCGGTCAACCGGCCATCGTCGAGAATCTGAAGCAGCAAGTTAGCGACATCCTGATGCGCCTTTTCGAACTCATCGAATAGAATCACCGAATACGGGTGTCGCCGTACGGCTTCCGTAAGCTGGCCCCCTTCGTCGTATCCAACATACCCCGGCGGGGCGCCGATCAGACGCGCAATCGTATGGCGTTCCATGTACTCGGACATGTCGATGCGGATGAGGTTCGCCTCGCTGTCGAACAACGCTTCCGCGAGCGCCTTTGCCGTCTCTGTTTTGCCGACACCAGTTGGGCCGAGAAAGATAAACGACCCTATCGGCCGACGTGGATCTTGAATGCCGGCACGCGCTCGCAGTACGGCGTCGCTTACCAGGCTGATCGCTTCGTCCTGTCCGATCACCCGCTTGTGCAGGATGTCTTCGAGGTGCAGGAGCTTTTCGCGTTCACCTTCAACGAGTCGTGACACAGGAATGCCCGTCCAGCGTGCGACGATGTCGGCGATCTCCTCTTCGGTGACCTCCTCGCGAAGCAGACGCTGACCGCTTTGCTTCTTGACAAGCTCCTCCTGATCTTCCTTTAGCCGCCGCTCCAGCTCAGGGATACGCCCGTAACGAAGCTTGCCGGCCTTGTCTAGGTCATATTGGCGCTCGGCAAGCTCTTCTTCGGAGCGAGCCTTCTCTAGCTCTTCCCGCAGCGCCTGCACTTTCTTGATCGCGCCCTTTTCGTTGTCCCACTGAGCTCTCATCGTTTCAGCGCGATGGCGAACATCCGCGAGGTCCTTGCGCAACGCTTCCAGGCGGTCGCGGCTCGCTTGATCCTTTTCCTTCGACAGGGCCTGCTCCTCGATCTCAAGCTGCATCACGCGGCGTGTGGATTCGTCAAGCTCAGCTGGCATAGAGTCGATCTCAGCACGCACCATGGCGCACGCTTCGTCCACAAGGTCGATAGCCTTGTCTGGCAGGAACCGGTCGCTGATGTAGCGATTCGACAGTATCGATGCGGCCACGATAGCGTTGTCTTGAATGCGGACACCGTGGTGAACCTCAAAGCGCTCCCTTAGCCCGCGAAGTATGGAGATCGTGTCCTCAACCGTAGGCGGCTCGACCACCACAGGCTGGAACCTGCGTTCAAGAGCGGCGTCTTTCTCGATATGGAGGCGGTATTCGTCTAGCGTGGTTGCGCCGATGCAGTGCAGTTCGCCGCGAGCAAGCATTGGCTTCAGCATGTTGCCCGCGTCCATCGCGCCTTCAGCCTTGCCAGCGCCGACGATCGTGTGTAGCTCGTCGATAAACAGAAGCACGGCACCGTTACTCTTGCGAACCTCCGCGAGCACCGCCTTTAGGCGCTCCTCGAACTCGCCGCGATACTTGGCACCAGCGATAAGCGACGCCATATCGAGGCTGAACACCGTCTTGTCCTTCAGCCCCTCGGGAACGTCGCCGCGAACGATTCGCTGTGCCAGCCCTTCGACTATGGCGGTCTTGCCGACCCCTGGCTCGCCGATCAGCACTGGGTTGTTCTTGGTTTTGCGAAGCAGAATGCGGATCACGCGTCGTATCTCTGCGTCCCGCCCGATCACGGGGTCGAGACGACCGGCGCGCGCTTCTTCGACGAGGTCGCGACCGTACCGTGTCAGCGCTTCGTATGTTTCCTCGGGAGACTGGCTGGTGACACGCTGGTTGCCGCGAACTTCCGTGAGCGCGGTGAGAAACTTATTGCGCGTAATGCCAACTTCGCTCAGTACCCGACCTGCAGGCGTTTTGACACCTTCGTCAATCAACGCCAATGCGAGGTGCTCAACGGAAACATATTCGTCCTTGAGGCGGGTCGCTTCATCAAGTGCGCTCACCAATATGTCGTTGAGGCGCTTGGTGATATAGACTTTCCCAGCCTCAGCGCCAGGACCGCTCACTCGTGGGCGACGGCTTAGCTCTTGGTCGACACGCTTCTCCAACGTGCCCGGGTCTATTTCGATGCGCTGGAGTAACCGTGGGAGCAGGCCATTATCCTGTTTGAGTAATGCGAGCAGTAGGTGCTCACCGTCAATTTCGGTATGGCCAAAACGCATGGCCAGCGTTTGCGATTCAGCAACAGCTTCACGAGATTTTTCTGTCAGCTTATTCAGATCCATGGGTAACCCTCCGAATGGTACACAAATGTAGCCTGGAAGATGCTATTCTGTATTTAGTATACCACACTAATATAATAAGATTATTCCTGTTAATGTTCCCTCAACAAAACGTATACGTCGTTCGATTGATAGAGTTGCCTTTAGTAATATCGCTTACACAAGATATAATCATACATGAGCAAATAGCCGATATTTAAACAAAACAAGTCGGTGGAGAGATTCGTTATTGAAAGCACGACAACCAGAAAATGAAATCGGTCGATTGAGCGCCCTTCGCGCCCTTCACATTCTTGATAGCCCGCGCGAAAGCGCTTTTGATGACATCGTCCGTATTGCTAAGCTGATTTTCAACGTGAATGTGGTGACACTGTGTTTCATCGACGAGACCCGACAGTGGTTCAAGGCTTCCATCGGAATCGACATTTCCGAGAGCCCGCGCGACGTGGCGTTTTGTGCTCACACAATTGGTGGCTACGAACCTGTCGTCGTCGCCGATACTCGGCTGGATCCTCGTTTCGCAGATAATCCCTTCGTAACAGGTGAGTTCGGCGCTCGTGCTTATGCAGGAATCCCGCTCGTTACCTACGACGGGTTCGCACTTGGCTCGCTATGCGTTGTTGACACAGTTCCGCGTGAGTTCTCTCCGGAATCTATTGAAGCTCTCGCATCGCTGGCAAGACAGGCGTCTGCTCAACTTGAGCTCAAGAGACATATAGCCGAGCAAAAGCGATTAATTGCTGATCGGGATGCAAAGAATGAAATCCTCAAGACGCGTGACCAACTCTTCCGCACGAGCCTCGACGCAATAACCGAAGGCTTCGTGATTGTAGATCGTGGAGGTTTACCAATCGTCAGTAATAAGCCGGCCCTGTCGCTTCTTGGGCTGTCGCCTCTCGAGTTGCACGAACTACCTTTGTTTGCTGGTTGCGGCACTTTGATGAGCAAGGACGGAGTGGAGATCTGTACGCACGACAACCCTGTTGAGAGGTCGCGGCGCGATGGACTCGCAAGGCAAGGTAGTCTTCTCGGAATTAGACGCGGCAATGGCACGCGTTGGCTCATGGTCAATGCGTTTCCGCTTCCGTCGGACAGTGGCAGCGGTCCCTACGGAGTTGTCGCGACGCTTACCGATATGACCGAGATCAAAGCAGCGGAAGAAGAGCACGCTCTGCTGGCCGCTATTGTTACCTGCGCAGATGACGCGGTCACGGCTGTTGACCTTGCGGGCACCTTGATTAGTTGGAACGCTGGCGCAGAGAGAATGTACGGGAGGACCGAGGCCGATGTTCTCGGCCAGCACGCGTCGATTTTAGCGCCGCCAGGCGAGAAGCGCTTCATTGTGGAAGCACTGAGTCGCGTTGCCCTGGGCGAAACTCTCGCTCATGTCGAGGTTCGGAGGCAGCGCCCCGACAGCGTGTGGATTACGGTTTCACTGACTATGTCGCCGATCACATCGTCAGCTGGCGAGATTACAGGTGCCGCCATATTGGGGCGTGACATTACGGCGCAGAAGGCCGCCGAGGAGCAGCTTCACGATTACCACGTGGCGCTTGAGTTTCAAAACATACAGCTGGAACTCGCTAACGCGGAGCTGGGAGACGCGAACGACAAGCTCCGTACGCTAGCCATGATCGATGGCCTTACATCGCTCAAGAACCACAGATCTTTTCGCGAATGCCTGGACAACGAAATGCGCGTCTCTCGGCAGTACCATACTCCGATCTCGGTGATCATGCTTGACGTGGATCTTTTCAAAGCATATAACGACAAGTTTGGGCATCCTGAAGGCGATAAGGTATTGAAGCGAGTCGCCGAATTGATTAGCCAGTCAGTTCGGTCACGCGATACAGCCGCAAGATATGGCGGCGAAGAGTTTGCTGTTGTCCTTCCTGAGGCATCACTCGATGCGGCAACCGTCGTCGCGGAGCGAATTCGAGCGACGATCCAGAACGCAGAGTGGCCAAACAGACCGATCACCGTGAGCGTCGGGGTCGCGTCTGCGACGCCCTTCGTTTCCGATGCTGGCAATCTGGTGGCCGCTGCAGATCGCGCGCTCTATCGAGCCAAAGCGTTTGGCCGCAACTTTGTCGCGGTGGATGGTACTGTCGCGGCAGACTAATGTGTTGTCATTACACGCCCGCGACCTCAAGGTCCGTCGCTGGCTGTGAGTCCCTGATTCGTCTCGCCGCGTTTTCAGCCCTAGCCCTGCGTTTTTGTGCGAACATCATCACGCCGGTTATAAAGAGAGCCAGCGGAGCCAGCCCCGCGAGCACATGCAGGCCTTTCACCACCCAGAATGCGGCCCCAGGACCCCATTCGCCGTAATGAATCGGCATAAGCCAGCCCATGACCTGGATGCCAGCTGGCGCTGTCCATGGCGTTTCGGTGTTTTGAATGACACCGTGCGCATCGCAATTGATAGTAATGAGGCGCGGCCTAACTCCTTCATAGACCCGCTGGCCCACAGTGACGCTGTAAGATCCGCCAGCGGCTGGCCCTCGACGGCGCCCGCGACCAGTGCTGATCGCAAGTACGTCAAGCTCCGGATGAACGCGCTTGGCGGTTGCTATCAACGCATCATACGATACCTGGGTGCTCACTTGGGTATTCAATCCGCGAGGAGAACCCGTCCGATCTTCGCCATTGCGCCCCCGACCTCGCCCGCCCCGGTCGCCGCCCGCACCGGCTCCACCTGGGCCGCCTTGGGACGCTACCATGGGCGTCCCTGTAAGAGCTGACACGATTGCGGTCGTCTGGCTGCGGAAGTAATGGCTGGCTCCGGTCAGCGCAATGACGAGGAGAAGCCCAGCCGAGTAGAAACCGATGGCATTGTGCAGGTCAAACGCTTTGCGCTTGGCGGTGCCGTCCCACTTCACGGTCATTCGATTTCGAAATTGCTTGATGTTGGCTGTGGTCGCTGGCCACCATACCATGAGGCCGGATAGAACCAGGGCCGTGATAACGAGTCCGCCGTATGCGACGATCGCTTCTCCCGTATCCCGCAGCAGAAGCGCTCTATGCAACTGTAGCACCCAGGGCATCGCTGTTCCGCCCGCAGGACGATCTCCTAAAATCGCGCCAGTATATGGGTTAAGGAACGCTTCGCGGCGACCGTCGCGTCCTTGCGTACCCGGTTTGTTGTAGGCGAACACGAGCGCATCTGTCGACTTGCCAGGCAATGCTATGGCGCTGGGTGTCACACCGGGATAGGTTGCGCGAAACCGCTCAGCGACAGTGTCCAAAGGCAGTTTCGTTGCGTTTGCTGGAGCATCGACCGTGCTCAACTTACGATTTAACGCATGGTCGATCGGGTCGCGCAGCACCAGGATGCTACCCGTGACTCCCATCATGACGAAATAAAGGCCGGCGCCTAGCCCAAGCCAAAGGTGGAGAGTGAAGAGGATCTTGCGCCTCGTGGCCGATGACATCGCAATATTCTTGTCACGTAGCATTTTGTGTTCCTGAAACTAATCTGATGTGAATGCCACCATTGTGGCAAGCAAATATAAAGAAAGTGTGAAGGATTTTGGCGCTAACCGATTCGTCCTGTCGAAATCACGGGCCACCATCATCCGGGAGGTCGTTCGAACGCCTGTCGCGACCGGTCGGATGCATGGCTCGACGGTTATGGAGTGTCAGTTGGCTGCGTTACAGAACGCGGCTATACGGCCAGAGGTAGTTTGCATAATAGTAATCGACTCGGCGCAAGGGATAGAAAGCATTGCCCGCGATAGTGCTCGGTTCCTGATACTCGGCGGGCACATTCACCTTCGCGCCGGGGATTATGTAGCCTAGATTCAGCGAATCGTACACGCCAGCAGCATAAGTGAATGTCTTGCTTGCCGATGGGTTTACAAGGACTGGTTGCAGCGACGAAACATGGGCGTCCTGCCAGAGCACGTTCGAGCGCTGTGTATGGCGGCCAGCCGCGAAGCCTGATGTACCCAGAGATGGTTCGGCTGCGGCGGTCATCGCTTTCGGCATCGTGCAATAACCACCGTCGCCGTAAGTCGTCGGCGGGCGAAGGCGAATCGCGACGCCTGTCGTGTAGACGCCGCCAACATTTGCTACCGTGGCAGTGTCTGCAAGCAGAAGGGTCTCACCCGGCGAGACGATCTTAGGGGAGGGGACCCCTGAAAGATTGGGGTTCAGGCCATAGCCGATAAAATTGGGTATGGGGTTGCCATCGGCGTCGGTAAGAACGGTTCCGGGGCTCTGTGTTGTTTCGTGAGCGCTTGGACAAACGTACAGTTGACCTGGCCGCGCCTGCTTGTTACCAATATACGTACCAAGCGGACCACCGTCGGCATCATACGCGACCTCGCCAGTGGTCCGGTTGTTACGGTAGCCCATCCAGTAGGTTCGCATACCGGAAGGGTGGTCATTGCCTGCGCACGGTGAGTCCACCACGGCCTCGCAGATCAGAGTCTCGTCGTTATCCTGGGCATACGCTAACATAGCAAGTCCAATTTGCCTCATGTTGCTAGCGCAAGCCGTCGACCTTGCTTTTTCTCTCGCCGATGCAAAGACAGGAAATAGTACCGCTGCTAATATTGATATTATAGCGATAACTACGAGTAGTTCTATCAATGTAAATGCCCGTCGCATGTTGTACCTCGATCTTCAGATGGCAATATGTTAATGGCGACTCTTTTAGTCTCCGACTAAAAGAGTCGGAGATATGATGACATGATGATGATCAACTGTCAACCCAAGAACAGAGAAAACAATCAAACTTTTTTGAGCTAGGCCTCTGTCTTAGTAACTTAGCAATTAGGTTGCGTTCAAATTGAACGCAATACCCTGTTTGGTTCAGGCTGAGAAGCGGGCCGTTATCGCGCCTTCCGAGGCGCGGAAAGGGTCCAGGCTCAGCCTGGTTAGGGGCGAGAACAATTAGTACTTTAGTAGTCGGTATACTCACTGGCACGGAGACTCTTATGCCTGTACAATCAAGAATAGCCAAAGCCTGCGCCGCGTTAGTCGCCTTGTACTTATCTGTTCATTGCGCCAGTGCAACCCTGCGGTTAACCCCAATCACACACGGCAACGCGGCGCGCCGAGAGATATGTCTCACCTTCGACGCGTGCGAAACCACCAAGCGTGCCGGGTTCGATGCCGCGATAGTACGGACGCTCGAAACGACGCACACTCCAGCGACTTTTCTCCTTTGTGGCAAGTGGATGGAGAGCCATCCGTCCGAAACCAGAAGGATCGCGTCAAACCCGCTCTTCGAGATCGGCAGCCACTCCTACATCCACCCGCATATGACGCGCGTGTCGGTGGAGAGAATGCGCGCTGAGTTGACGCGGACGCAAGACGTGATGTTTCGACTCACTGGAAGGAGGGGGAAGTTGTTCCGCCCTCCGTATGGCGAGTACGATGACACACTCATTAATGTAGCTACAAGCCTCGGCCTTCAGACCATCACCTGGAGTGTCGTGACCGGCGATCCCGACAAGCATGTTAACGCCCGCTCAATCGTTTCGACTGTGCTCCATCGATCAAAGTCCGGCTCGATCATAATCATGCACGTTAACGGCAGAGGCTGGCACACTGCTGAAGCTTTGCCGCAAGTGATTGCTGGTTTGCGAGCAAAGCACTACCGCTTCGTCACAGTATCTCAATCGCTGAAGTAACGCGACCGAGATCCCCGTGAAGGTCTATTTTCAGTTAAGGCCTTGACACTATCTCATTGCCATGATATTATGACCATACTATTATGGTCGTACTATAGGTTCGCAGCCTACGAATCGAATGACGCAAAACACTACGCTTGACAAACTAACCGGCTCTCCGGCGGTCTACACGAAATCGGACCCTGCTTACAAGAGGATCGAGATTGACTTGCGTGATCGCGTTGCCCGCGGCCTTCTTGCGCCAGGGGCCATGCTGCCCGGTCGCGCCGCCTTGGCGCGCGAATACGGCGTTGCATTAGCCACGGCAGAGCGCGCCGTCGCTAACCTGTTGTCCGACGGCACCCTTGTGGCTAGCGGTGGTCGCGGAACATTTGTCGCATCGTTAGGAAATGCGGCGCGGCCAATGATCGCGATTGAACGGCCCGCCGCGCTTGGCCAACTTGGAATCTTGTGCACCCACGCTCCGGCGAGCACATGGAACGTGGTTGTCATCAATAGCATTGAGCGCGCATTCTCTGCAGCGGGCGGTTCGTGCCGGTTTTTGGAGCGCTCTGATGGTATTCAGCCTGCCACCGATATAGAAGCGGCGGTCAGGTCACTTATCGACACAGGGTGCAAAGCCATTATTGTCGATGCCCTTCACTGGGGCGTCGGAAACCTCCCGCAGATCGACTTCGGGGATGTCCCGTTGATCTACGTCACTAGTGAAATGATGAGGCCGCCATCGCTGAACGTTTATCACGACAACTATGAAGCGGGCTACCATGCGGCAAAGCATTTGATTGACCAGGGTTGCGCTGATATCCTATTTGTCGCTCCGTTCACCCGCCGTTGGGGGAGCGAACGTTACGACGGCGTTCAGGCGGCATGCGCCACTCTTCGCGGCGGAGCAGTTTCTGTTCGCCGAACACCAGACTTGGACGTCGCCGCGGCCATTGCGGACGATTACCACCACCACCCGGATCTCGGACGCCGTTCTATCACCGAGGACATGGGCAAAGCCTTGCCCACCGGAATTATCGCGGCGAACGACCTTGTAGCTTTGGGCGTTGTAGATGCGCTCGCGGACCGCGGTGCTTCGGCCGGGAGCGACTACTTACTGATCGGATTCGACGATAGTAAATCGATCACTCGCGATATTAGCACGATGCGCCCCCCGCTTGAAGAGCTTGGCACTGAAGCCGCAACAATGGCTATCAACGCAATATCGGGCACACTCACAGTTCATCAAGTTCGCCTGCGGTCTCATTTACTGGCACGTTCAACAACTAACTCACACCGGAGCGGCATATAGCGCGCTCGGTTTGCCCTTGGGAGGCAACAATGAAGTCACGATCTTCTTACGGTTTTACTCTTATAGAGCTTCTCGTAGTTATAGCTATCATAGCGATTCTCGCAGCTATACTCTTCCCTGTGTTTGCCACGGCCCGCGAAAAGGCCCGTCAGACCTCGTGCGCCAGTAACCTGAAGCAACTCGGGCTCGGGATCGCCCAGTACCAGCAAGATTACGACGAGTTCTTTCCGTTTGGCCTGGCATTTTCCAACGGAAGCTCACAAGGCAACGGCTGGGGCGGCCAGATCTACCCTTACGTGAAAAGCGTCCAGCTCTTTGCCTGTCCCAATGAAACATTCTCTCTCAAGAACAAAGCCGACTCGTATGTGTCGTATGCGTTCAATGTCGGTATGCCGCAAGTGCAGGGACCGAAGCTGACTGCGCCAACGAAAACTGTCATGATCTGCGAAGTCGCGCATGTTGAGGCGAATGTTGCCGTCGGTACAGGCTTCGACACGTCGCCATTCACCGGGCAAACGTCGCCGTCGACCGAAGGCCTCTGTCTATACGGAGCCGGGCCATCCATCAACGCCGGAAATCCTACCGGCGTTGACTTCGCGACTGGAACCCTCGGTGGCAGAGCGCCGACAAACTGCGGTGCGAACTACAACTGGTTTAGCACCACCACAGGGCGGCATTCCACAGGATCGAATTTCGTGGCGGCAGATGGCCACGTCAAGTGGCTCACCGGCAACCTTGTTTCAAGCGGACAGAAGCCGGTACTCGCCACATGCGGCCAATACGCTGCGGGCACAGGGTGCGGTTCAAACACGTTGGCGGCCGCGGGTACCGAGTTCAGTGCCTTTACGATGACGTTCTCGACGCTCTAAACGAGCCCGTCCACCTGGAAAGACCCATTGATGAGCAAGCTTCTCAGCCTCCTTGCCGCCACCGCGTGCGTCGCGTGTGCCTTCGCATCCGCCTCGGCCGACGACCACGCCACCAATGCGCCACTCGACAAGCGCTTGGTTTGGGCGCACAGCATGATCTGCTATCCGCTCGATCTCGACCTGAAGCGAAGGGCGTCGTCGGTCAAGTCGTATGGCGAGCAGTACCCGTTGGATCAACAGTTCGGGCTGGAGGCGCGGACCGGGCTGCCGTGGCAGTACACGGACATCCAGCGAGCTAAGGATGCGGGTATAGACGGGTTCGCCATCGACCTGTTTGACACGCCGGAAGCCGCTGTCCCATACCTGAATGCGGCCGATAAGGCTGGCGGCTTTCTGATCGCGATGTGTGTCGATCTATCGGTGACGCCCAAGGATCGCAAAGAGGCGGAGGCGTATCGGGTGGTCTCCCGATACTGCGATATCGCCAAGGATCATCCGTCGGCCGCGCGTATTGATGGTGCCTTCGTCATCGAGACGTATGGCACCGAGCAACTCTCGCCCGAGGCCTGGACGCGAGTACGCACCAGGCTTTCCGATGCCGGTTACCGAACGTACTGGGTGGTCTCAATCGACTCCGGGTTCATGCTGCGCTTCATGCCGTCATACCCAGCCGACAAGATCTCACCCAACTTTGGGCCGTTCGAGGCTGGCTACGTGTTCGAGCACACGGGGCCGTGGTGGCCAAAGCTGCTCGAGCAGTTCGCAGCGCTCAAGCGGCCGTTCATGGGCGGCGCCAAGCCCGGCTATCACCGCTACATTGGCCTCGAAGTCGACCCGGAAGGCACAGCTCTCTACCGACGCGAGTGGGAGCGCGACATCGCGTCGCCGCTAACGTGGAACACCATCGTCACCTGGAACGACCTGGGCGAGACGACCGCGGTAATGCCCACCGGCGACTACAATTTCACCCGCTCAGACCTCACACGGTGGTGTAGCTCAATCTACAAGGGCCAACCGCTACCGTTCGCCGAGCCCCGCCTCTATGTGACAACTGTCAAGACCACCTATCCAGGCAAGACATGCTCAGCCGAAGCGCTAGTACTTAACCCCTTGCCGCGCCCCGTCCGCGTCTCGATACGCCTGACTGATTCGCGCGGGAAGGGTGTCGGCGACGAGGTACGCGTGGATGTCGCGCCGACATCCAGCGGTGCTGCGACAGCCACATGCAGGATCCCCGATCAGCTTATCGGATCGTATCTCCGCGCCCGCGCTGAGATGACCGACGGGAAGAAGCGCCTCGCCCAGGTCGAGAGTGCGCCTATCCTCGTGCTGCACCCAGATGCCCAAACCGGCTATGGATCCGTGGCGTACTCAGTACCCGCCGCGCAAGCGCTCCCGGGAAAGGTGAGCCTGACAGCGACGCGTGATGCATCAGGGCGAGTCATGTCGGTGACACCGGTGGTGCCACCAGGCGTGACACCTCACTTTGTGGAAGTCCTGCACAACACCGAACTGGCGCGCAACGTCATCGACGGACCCGCCACACCGGTCGACGCGCCTCCGCACGCTCCCAACGGCCAGCTAATCGGCAAGACCGAGTGGGGCTTCTACATCGCTCGCGTCACCGACAGCGACCTTAGAGTGGGGTATTCGGATCCAGTCTACGTCGCCCCGCCAAAGGCTGACTACACCGTCCGTGAGTCGTATAAGTTCGACATCGGATCTGGCGCGACCGTCGCAGATCAGTCGCCGTTCAAAAACGTTGCCGTGCTCAAGGACACGACATGGTCCTCACCCGGTCCCGGAACGGCGCCCTCATGCGTCTCGTTCAACGGCAAAACCAGCCGCATCAACCTGGTGCCTATGGTGACTCCCGATGGTCCCGTCCATATCGCCGTGACCGTTCGGCCCCGCGCCTACGACAGCGTGATCTTCGGCGATACTGGTGGCCTCATCGTTGCCCTCACCCCCGACGGTCGCGTGAGCTTTACGCGTCTCGCCGGCTTTGGCCAACCTTGGCCCATGGCCGTGAGCGCGTCTCCCATACCGCTGGGTGAGTGGACGAGCATTGATTGCCGATGGGACGGTGCCACGAGTTCGATTTCAATCAACGGCAAGCTCGCGGGGTCTGTCCCATGCGGTCCCGGATTCTTTAGCTACGTACGAGCCATTGGCTGCAATGCTCACGGGCTCAGCTCGGCGTACTTCACTGGTGACATCGCATCATTCGAGGTCCGTAGCCTGCCAGCCGATAGTCGCATTCATTAACGCTCAACAAGCCGTACGGTACCCAGACTCTCAGGTATACGAACTAAGGCTCTCGTTGCCTTGCAACTGCCTCTCCAGGGGTCTAAACGTCGAGAGTAGGGTATCGGTCGAGGATCGAGGATTCGAAATGGTTTGGAGGATTATCGCCCATCCGGATTAGGATACTTGTGCCATCTACACTGGTGCATACAGCGAGGGTATCCGCCAGTTCCCACATCATTTTGAAGCCCATCCCTAACGACACTCGGGTTGAATATCCCTTTTCGAGCGTCGCGCGGGCGAGGTCTACGGGCGCGATGCCGGGACCATTGTCCGCAACCAGAACTAGCACCTCATCATCTTGGATGAAAAGGTCAGCGGTCCCTTTGCCTGCATGTTTGAGACAGTTGGTAGTCGCTTCGGTTGTACAGGCTTCGAAGTCGTACATTCGCTCCGTGAGGAGGCCAAGCTCTTTGATCTTTTCACGCATGATGCCGCGCGTCGTCGATATATCCCTGGGTTCGTTGATGTCGAAATGCATCACAGGCGCCCCTGGGAGCATTGATGTCAACTCGTCCTCATCACAAAGGATGATCCGCGACCCGGTGACCGCGAGCAGCACCTCGCGATTGAAAGCGATGCGTCGCTCCTCGCTTTCGATAAGCTTTTTGTCGCTTTCGATCAGATCGGTGTGAAGCCGTTCCAGGTCGTCCAGGGATGCCCTTAGTCGCCCAACAATCCACACAATGATCAATGACCCCAAAACGAGACCGGCGTACTCGATGAGGT
The DNA here is from genome assembly GCA_036504535.1 of Capsulimonadaceae bacterium. Classification (GTDB taxonomy): domain Bacteria; phylum Armatimonadota; class Armatimonadia; order Armatimonadales; family Capsulimonadaceae; genus JARLGU01. The sequence continues at coordinate 39,748 of DASXUY010000005.1, read as the reverse complement.
CACCGATTAGCGGCGACCACCCCGCAGCATAGCTGGTGACCATGATATATCGCGCCAGTACCAGCGATATAACTGTTACAATTAACCCGCCTCGTCGCCCCATAGTTGCGGCGCCGAAAGCGATAGGGATCAGAAAATACGTGAGGGCAGGACGGCTTTCCGGTAGCACGCTGTGTACGGCAAGGCTGGCCCACGTTAAAACCGTCAGCAAGATCGCCGTCATAACAGCGGCAGCGATCCGAGATGCTGTTCGGTTGCGCTTTTCCAATTGCCTTCCTGGCACGAGGTGAGCGAGTTGTGCGATTCGTGTAGCTGCGATAACTAAGTACCGGTATGTCTAGGCGTTCAGGAACTTGGCGCGATGGCATTTTGCCATGGCTCAATCGCAGATGTAACAATTGCGGGGCGGTGAAGGGGAGGGCGCTCTCACTACTATTTACATCCGCCGACGACAAGCTACCTGGATAACCGTCTTGGCATACTTTTCTGTTGGAATCTGGACTAAGAATAAATCCATGAGGGTGATACCCCGATAATCATCCGATTAAACGCAGTTCAGGCCAACATGAGAAAAAATGAGGGCCAATATGGAGTTTTGCTCCTGAATGCTGGCACGTGGCGATAAATCACACCTCGCTAATGAGCGATTCCAGGTTGCCCCCGTTTGGCTGTTGTGCTCTATTCCGCCGCCCCAATATATTCTTAACACTGACGCGTGTTACGGCAGCAAGCCCGTGAAGCCAAGAAGCAGTTGGACACCATATACCCCTCGACCGTGGGGTGGCGCGGCACGCGCCGGGGTAACCACACACGCAGGCATATGGGGCAATATACGAAGCGCAGAACGAATAGCTACGCAAAAATGTGGCTTGACACCCTTATTGTGCGACGGTATGATATTGCCATCCTCGGGCGGGAAGGTTATTCGCACATTGATTTGTCCAAACTGCCACAGCGATAATGCGGACGGTGTTGCTCAGTGTCCCAGTTGTCATGCACCAGTCGAGGCCAACGCACCCGCTGGACCGTTAACGCAGAGCCAAGTGGAAGACCAGGCGACTCGCCTCAACATAGTCGCGTCAAAGTCCAAGCGCCTCCTGTTTTGGGTGGCGATTTCCGCTGTTGTCGTCCTCCTCGCGATTGTCGCATTCTCAGCGCTTCAGGCACACAACGTGAACAGTGCGATGCACGGCGCAATCGACCCTGCGGTTGTCCAAACGGGCACAGACACGGGTGTGACAACCGGTGCGCCGCATGCGACTACCGATTCTGGGGCAAAGGACATCGAAACGTATGTGGCGTTCCTGCAGGGGATCGAACAGCGCCGCGCAGCGCTTCGACAGCAACTGCCCGACGCTGTGACGAAACTCGTGGCGAGCGGTTCCGCTCCTCCATCGCCCCCGGTCACGACCCCGGATCCTAATGCGGCACCAGCGCCTGGCGCATCGGCGACACCATCGGCGGCAGGACAGGGGTTCGCCGCTTACCAGCAGCAGTGGCAGGACTTGATCAAGGATTTCAACGCGATGACGCCGCCACGTGGTGCGGAGACGGCCAGCAGCAACTACTTCCGTGTGCTTCAGGGCTTCTCGACGATGCTTGGGCAGATGAGCGCCAGTACCATGCCCACTGCGGATTCGGTGGCTAAGATTGAAACTGACAGCCAGCCAAAGATTACCACTGACGCGCTAACCGCTGACCAATCACTTCAGCAGTTGTGCTCGAAGTCAAATGTGGCAAAATCGTTCAGCGTTGCATCCGAACTAGTGCCGCCGACCCCCGCATCGACCGGGCCGACGACACCTGCGACACCGCAGTTGGTGGACCCCACAGCGCCGCACTAATCGCCTTGGCCGTGCCACTACAGCACGCGGTCCGGCAGTTCGAACGCCAGGTCAATCTTGACCGGGTTCTTCGGGTTACACACCTGTGCCAGGCGCTTCAATTGCTCCGGGCTTCCGAGCGCCATCAGGGCATCCCCTTTGAACAATATCAATGTGTTTGGTGGGTTCGCATGAAACTCGCCGCCACGTCGCACGGCGACGACGAGCGCACCGGTGTTGGTCTTGAAGTGGAACGACCCGAATGCTTTCCCGGTAAGCTCATCCGCCACATTGAATTCGTAAAGCGAGATCTTCGAGTGGTCGGCAAGGCTCAGCCCCTCCATGAAGTCTGTCGCTGCCGGATTGACGGCGGTTGCGGCCATCCACCATCCCCCAAGTGAATGCGGTGAAACCACCTTCGTTGCGCCAGCGCGATAGAGCTTGGCGATGTTCTCGGGGGCGTCGGCTCGCACCACGATCATCAGCGTGGAATTCAGCCCGCGCGCCGAGAGCACGATGAACGTGTTGACGGCATCAGTGGGTGTCACCGCAATGAGCGCTCGTGCTCGCCCGATGCCAGCCAGTTCCAGAGTTTGGTCGGATGACGCGTCGCCCTCAATGAACGGGATGCCGTCGGTTCGCAGCATCTCCAACCGCTCAGCTTCGCACTCGACGACCACGAGCGGCACATTGTTGCGCTTGAGGCCTTTGACAATCGACTGCCCAATTCGACCGTAGCCGCATACGATAAAGTGGTGATTCATTGCTTTTACAATCCGGCGAAGTCGCCTCCGCTCCATGTCGTGGATGCCGTGCTCGCTAGTGAGCACTTCAATTGTGGTCGATAGCCCCCAAGCGACAACGCCGACGCCGAAGACGATAAGAAAGATGGTAAACACTTCGCCTTCGTGACTGAGAGGATGAACTTCGCCAAAGCCAACCGAGGACAACGTGATGACAGTCATGAAGAGGGACTCGAGCAGAGTCCAGTGTTCGATGAGATGGTAGCCGAACATGCCCGTGAGCATGAGGCCAGTAAACAGGCTGATTGCAATTCGTAGCCTGAAGTAAGGAAGAGACAGCTTTTCGACGAAGCGAGGCTTGTCAACAATCTGCAACCAAGAACCTCGCCTCATTGTGTCATGTTCCTTTCGTTACCGCCACTTTGTTGCCGGGCGTTATACTAATGGTGTACGTTTGGCCGTGAAAACGAACGCCGCGAAGGGTAAGCCCCGTCCAGCCTGGCGGTAGGTGCGGGTTGGCGTACAGGGCGATATCGCCGTCTGCCGCGATACGCGTCCCTTTGCCGGCCCGTTCGCGCCACGAGACGTTTAGCCCACCGAACCCATACAGAACTGACTGCAGCGATCCGCCCATCCCGGTGCAGAAGTAGACGCGATTAGCTGTGCGCTTCTCTGAGAACGCTGCGAGGCCGCTCCGCATAAATGGTCGGTACGAGTCCCGGAACAGATCGAGTGATTGCTGAGCCCGCCCAAGTTTTGCCGCGACAATGGCGTCAATGCTCGCTGTCATCGCCGGACCAACCTTGATCGTGTGCGCGAGGCAGTAGTCCAGCGTATTGGCAGCTACCGTTTCGTCCATTGCCATGTCAAGCGGGTAGATCAGCATCTGCGTATTGGCTTGCTTGGCCATGAGGTTCGCTGGAGCGTTTGCGTACTCGACATACCGCTTCTCTTTGGCGTTGTATACCGGAGCGAGGTGGTTTGCGATCTCAAGCCACTTGGGCACCCCCGGCTCGCCGAGTTCGACCGCAGCTGCTGCTGCGGCGCGCAAGTTATACTCGACGACACCCATGGTCCACGCATCGTCGTCGACGACACCGGCGGTTTCGTCGGGACCGATTACCTGGGCAACGTGATACGCGCGATCTGCGGTTTTGCGGACACGGGAAAGCCAATACTCAGCTGTGGCTTCGAGGAGCGGGTAGCCCTTCGTCCGAAGGTACTCCTTGTCGCCGGTCCACAGGTAGTACTGCCACGCAGCAAATGCAACGTCGGCGGTGATATGCCGCTCTTTGGCGAACTCTTCCGGCGCAACCTCTTTGCCCGTATCTGCGGACTCCCATGGATACTCGGCGCCCTTTCGGTGGTGCTGCACCGCATTCTTCTTGGCCTGCGCTAGGCGCTCGAATCGGTAGTTGACTAGCGACAGGGCGTAGTCGGGATGCTGCGCGATGAGGGCCGGGAACATCCACACTTCGGCGTCCCAGAAGATATGACCAGCGTAGATATTCGACGACAGCCCCATCGGCGGTATTGAATTTGATGTATTTGGCGCGCCCGATGAGAGCAGGTAGAAAAGGTTCGCTCGCGTTGCTTGCTGAGCCTCTGGGTCACCGGCAATTTCAATATCCGCAGCTTTCCAGAGGGCTGGCCAGCTTCCGGCTTGCTGGACTTTGGGGGCTGATCCAACCCCGGTGGTTGTCAGTGTGCCGGTGCGCATATCGAGGGTTTGCTTGTACCCGGTTCCGCTGACAGGTGAGATGGTCTTGGCGCCAGTAAGGTTGATATTGCCGTTTACATAGTCGCCAGCTTTGATGAACCCGATTGGCGAGCCGTCACGGCCGTATGTAATGCCGACGCCTCCGGTGGCGCTGTAAGCTGGGATTGCGCCTGCGGGATCAGTCGTCGTGAGAATCCAGGGGTCGAATGATTTCTGCTGCAGGAACTCGTTGTTGGCTGACGTAACCGCTGGCGGTGGCCCAGGCGTTACGGGCGCGGCGCCGTCGACGGGGCCGGAGTTGTTGGATGTGCATCCAGTGGCAAAACTGAGGCCGATTGCGGCGGTGACTAATAGGCGAATGGTCTGTTTGTTCATATACACCTCCCGAAATCACTTTCGGGCATTGATACGAAGGAACATTGCGACTCGCTGTTCATCCAGCGTCACTCCAAATAATCGCAATTGTTCTTGGAATGGCAACTATATGTAATTCTACCTCACAGCTTAGCAAGCTCGCATCGAGTTCAGTCAAATGAGCCAGACAGAAAAAGGCCCCGGATCTCCGCCAAAAAGCGGAATCACCGGGGCCGCAACTGGCTCGCTTAGAGGTTGATCGTTGCCGTCTTCAGCACCTCCACATTCCCTGCCTTATCGGTACTCTGGTAGGTCAATGTGTGCGTACCCTTAGTCGTGACCGTGAATGGGGTCGTGTAGGCACTGGATACTCCATCGAGCGTGTATGTGATCGAGGCAACACCCGACAGCACGTCCACGGCCTTCAATGTAACACGTGATCCGCTGACGGTCATCGTGGTAGATGGCGGCGTTAGGTCAATATTGACAAGCGGAGTCGACCGAGCTGTGGTGTTCCCAGCGTTGTCAGTTGCGGTGACCGTTCTGGTTTGCCCGCGCCCTTCCGTAGTGATGAGGAGAGTGCTCGCGGATACGGACGCCAGCCCAGAGTTTGTGTCAGCAGCATTGACTGTGATTGTAACAGCTGACTTGTTCCATCCCGCCGCATTTTGAAGCGGCGATTTGGCGCTGAATCCAACGACGGGACCATTGGAGTCAATGTTGAGCGGCAAGGTCCATGTCCCTTCAACGTTACCCGCGCTGTCTGTTGCGTGGCCCGTGATTATGTGGCGCTTATCGTTGGAGATAACAACTGGCGTCGTGTAGGGGGCCAGTGCCGCACTATCCACTCGATACACTATGGTCGCCACATCCGAAGCGCCGTCGGGGTCGTTGGCCATGAGCGTCAAAGTGACCGGACCACGGTACCAGCCGTTAGTACCAGTGGGGGCGGAGCTGGTCAATCCCCATGATGTCACTGGGGGCCGGACATTCGCGATGGTATACGCCACTGCGTTGGACGAAACCCCACCTTGAGCCACAGTAACTTTAGCCGAACCGGGGACGCTAAGGAGCGTCGCCGATACGGTTGCCTTAAGCGTGCTCGAGGATACGAATGTCGTGGGAATGGACGATCCGTTCCATTTGACAGTCCCAGTTCCGGTGAAGCCAGCGCCCGTCACCGTGATCGTGGTCGCCGCCGAGCCCGCACCGATTTTGGCGGGAGTGAGCGAGGCGAGCGTCGGAGTCGGTGTGGGCGACGGCGTGGAGGCAGTTGCGGGTATCACGAACAGCGTCACTGTTTGAGACGGCAGGGCGGTTGAGATCGCTCCGGTGCTCACCGCGACATCGGCAAGTCGCTCGATCTTGTTCTTCGATGACAGCTGCCATGCCTGGGCGAGTGCCGCTCCAGCGAAGTTCGAGATATTCAGGTTCAGCTGGGTGGAGCCGGTGAGGGCCTTGTTAACCACCATAACGGTCAGTGCGCCGTCGCTCTGCCGCACCGCCGCGAACGATGACAACGCATCGGGATTCGTGACTGCGGCGGAGACGCTGGTCTCACCGAACGTTGACTTCGTGCCGTCGTAGTTGCGATACATCTTCATCGCAAGGTATGTCGGCGTCGAAGGATCTGGTGTTGTCCACCGTGTCGCGAGGTCCAGTCCCTCACGGCCGAAGATGCCGTAGATGTCCGCCTGGGTGGTTGCGCCGTTGATGTGGTTTTCAGCGCCCCAGTTATACTCCGTGATTGCGGTCTTCGTGCCAGGGTAGTACTGGTTCACCCATCCTTTGATCCGAGGAATAAGCTGCACCTTTTCGCCGATCCAGCTTTCGGACACATAGGAAGGATCCCACAACTGTCGAGTGGACCGATTGCGGCGCATCTGCATTGTGGACGAAACATCATCGCCGAACTCGCCGCTCTGCGGATAGAAGTGAACACTGAACACGTCGAGCAGCCGCTTGCCAGCAGACTTCTCGGCGGCTGCCATCTGCTGGAGGAGCCAGGGCAGGTAATCGGCGTCGGCATGGGCGGCGCGGTCGGGGTAGCCAGACCAGCCATGCGAGCTTCCCCACTGCTGGTCGTAGCCGCTGTAGAAGTAGCCAGACCAGCCCCACTCCTCGGGACCAACGACCTGCGCGCCGGGATCAATGGCTTTGACCTTGCCAGCATATGCGACGATATCGTTCTTGATTTCGTCCATGGTGGGCCCTGTTGGATGAACGTCGCGATGCGTCCCAAACCATATGCTGGGCTCATTGTCCATAATGTAGTAGCGCAACCCGCCAGCACCAGCCGTGCCCCATTTGGACACGATATGGTTGACCCAGCCTGCCTGGAAGTCGGGCGTGGATGCTACGTTGGCGTCGCTCGGGTTGTTACCGGTAATCGACGATCCGTCTACCCGCACACCGTTGCCTGCGTCGGGCATCCAGTAGTCGGTATACTGCTGCGCACCGTACTTGCTGACCGTGAAGCTGGCCAGCTTGGCGCGGCCTGGGCCAAGCTTTGCGACCCAAGGCAGCATAGGAATCGTAAGCATTGCATCAGCGCCAGCCGCCTTCGACTGCGAAATAAACGTATCGCCGCGCTCACCGGGGAGCGCACTGTCATCACCAATGCTCTCGAAATACCAGTCTGACCCTCGGTTGTCGGCGTTAAGCTGCCAATTGTAACGCGACGTGTTATTGCCGCCCTGACGGTTGAGCGGTGCATTGAGGTCGGCGAGAGTGGTGGAGTCGCCGTACGCGACGCCATAAATGAGCGGGTTGATCGCGTGGCGGCCTGCGGCGGCATCAACATTAACTACTGCTGGCACCGGTGGAGGTGGCGGCGTGTTGCTGGCCGTGAGGCTGATGTCGTCGACGTAGAAGACGCTTTGATTGCCGCCAGTGACATCCTGCAACCAGAAGCCGTCAAGATCAGGTCGAACATCGACACCAAGAGCGGAAAGTGGTACCGTCACCTGGGTCCACGTGTTTGCCTTCAGCGGTCCAATCGGGTAGGCGGTTTGCGGTTGTCCACTAAGGGTGGCCTGCAGCTGAATGGATTGACCACCGGTCGCGCCGCCGTTGATCCAGAACGTGAGAGCAGCGTACGGCGTACTGTCGAACGCATCGAGATGCAGGTAGAACCCGCTCCACGCGTACATGGTGATCGCGATGGACTTGGTTCCAGAATGAACAGGACTGGTGGCCGCCAGATTAACGGTTGCCCAACTCCAGTTTTGCCAACCGGTCTGTAGCGAGTCCGTATACACCGACATCGGCGTATTCGTCGTTGCGGCTCGCAGCGGTGGCGAGGTTATGACGAGCAATAGTGCCGCAAACATCGCAGCGGTTGACGTTAGCGCACGCAAAGCGGCGTGCTGTTGACCGACGAGCGGCCAGTTGAGTAAGCGTGATCTGATCATGTGAGCTATAATCCAATCCGCAAATGCCCACTAATTGGGCAGCCTGGTTACTTGCTGGCGGACGGGTAGTCTGGTGTCCGTGCAGCTGTGATATGGCGACGCGCGGTTTGCGTTATAGGCGTGCCCCGCGCGTCATTCTCAGTGTCGGATAAACGTAACCGTGTTAGCAGGGGGACGTACAGTAAACTGGTAGGAGTGCTGTACGGGGTTTTTTGGCGCTCGAGCGAGTAAAAGTTCGCGAGGTAGTCACGTAAGTGGATAACGTACATATTTGCTCGTAATATTGACACAAAGACATATATGTGATAGAATTATATTATAACCAGGGAGGAGTTTCACGACTCGCATTACCTCACTGCGGCATCCATAGCGCCACCGCAAAACGCCGACACATAAAGGCGCTCACTGTGTAGTTGAGCCCACAGTTTTGCGCAAAAAAAAGAATCGCGTTGCGCAACGCAAAACGCGCAAAACGCACTTCCTAGGCTACCTGCTCTGTTGCTTCCGTTAAGTCGAAGCCATTGTTCGAAGATATGTGGCGTGCCCCCTGCGGCTCCCCTCGCCTTATCGTAGGAGAGGGGTGGACATTCCTATGTCCGGGGGTGAGGTCTTGCCCTTTTGCTTGAATTCGCCGCTGTGCTCTGCTACAATCGAATCAGAGGATACTTGAACTCATGTCTGACGTTACCACCATTCTTGCAACCGACTGCGGCAGTACGACGACGAAGGCAATTCTGATTGAGCTGCGCGATGGCGAATACCGCCTCACGACGCGCGGTGAGGCTCCGACGACTGTGGAGGCGCCGTTCGACGACGTTACAGTCGGCGTTACCAATGCGGTTCGTGAGGTCGAAGAGCTGTCGGGGCGCAGTCTGCTGGATGCGGATGGTAAGGTGATTACACCCACATCCGGTGGCAAGGGTGTGGACCTTTACCTTTCGACGTCGAGCGCTGGCGGCGGGCTGCAGATGACCGTGGCAGGTGTGGTAAAGGCCATGTCCGCCGAGTCAGCGGAACGCGCGGCATTGGGTGCTGGCGCTATCATTATGGATGTGATCGCGGTGGACGATGGGCGCAAAGAATACCAAAAGATTGAGCGTATTCGAGCGTTGCGACCGGACATGATACTGATGTCCGGAGGCACCGACGGCGGAACGGTGACTCACCTTGTCGAACTCGCCGAAATGCTGCGATCCGCCGACCCGAAGCCGCGGTTGGGCATCGGACTTAAGCTTCCAGTGATCTACGCTGGCAACATTGAGGCACGCACCGCAGTCGAGGAGGTCCTCGAGGACTTTGTGGATGTACGCGAGGTTGATAACCTTCGCCCGACCATGGATCGCGAGAATCTCGGGCCAGCGCGCGAGGCGATCCACGAACTGTTCCTAGAGCACGTGATGCAGCAAGCGCCCGGATACGCCAAGCTCATGACATGGACCAGCGCTGGCATCATGTCAACGCCGAACGCTGTCGGTAAAATCATGGAGACCATCGCAGCGCAGCGGGGTATCAATGTGCTGGGCGTCGATATAGGCGGCGCGACCACCGACGTTTTCTCCGTATTCTCGGGGACATACAACCGCACCGTATCCGCGAACCTCGGCATGTCGTATTCGATATGCAACGTGCTCACAGAAGCTGGGCTGCCAAACATTGCTCGCTGGGTACCGTTTGTGACCGATGACGCATCGCTGCGCAACCAGCTTCGCAACAAGATGATCCGCCCCACGACTATTCCGCAGACGCTGCAGGACCTGCAGATCGAGCAGGCGGTGTCTCGCGAAGCGTTGCGGCTCGCGTTCGACCACCACAAGTCGCTCGCGCGCGGGCTGAAGGGCGTGCAGCAGAAACGCACTGTCGGCGATGCGGTGAGCCAGGGCGACTCTGGTGGCAGTTTGGTGAACTTACTCGGGCTCGACATGATCGTTGGTAGCGGCGGCGTTCTCTCGCATGCGCCCCATCGCGCTCAGTCGGCATTGATGATGATGGACGCGTACCAGCCCGAGGGCATCACAATGCTCGCGGTTGACAGCATCTTCATGATGCCGCAACTCGGCGTTTTGTCGACCATACTGCCTGACGCGGCAACTCAGGTGTTTGAGCGCGACTGCCTGATTAAGCTAGGACACTGTATCGCACCCATCGGAACGGCAAAGGACGGCGAGCCGTGCGTTACAGTGGCGATTGAAGGCGGCGAGATGGTCGCGGTGCCGTTTGGCGCTATCCGAGTGCTGCCGATGGCTGACGGCGCCTCGGCCAAGGCGACGATTACTCCGGCGCGTGGCTTTGATGTGGGAGCTGGTAAGGGCAAGGCGATGACCGCGACAGTGGAAGGCGGAGTTGTCGGGCTCATCATCGATGCTCGCGGGCGCCCCATCGCGCTGCCATCGGTGGCCGAGCCTCGTACGTCGAAGTTGGTGGAGTGGCTGAAGGCGTTTTCGCTGCCGGTGTAGCCGGAATCCCTAACGCAACTAGAATCTGCCGAGGAGCTGGATGGTGAAGATGTGGCGGAAGTGGCCCACGGATTTTCCAACAGTGGTGGCGCTCACCGGAACATCGTGGCGCTCTTCGGCGAGGGTTCTGATTGCCAGGTTGTTGCCGTAAGATATGTTAAGACCGACGGCATTGTCCTCGGTCTTGCTGGTGCCTACGCCGTAGTCCCACGACTTCCGCGCGGCAATGGCCGTAAATCCCGGCGCGAACCGGTATTCGCCTTGGACGAAGTAGCCGAAGACCCGCTTGTCGGCGTCTGCTCCCGCGACTGCCTCGGCTCGCAGCGTTACCTGCTGGTAAGTCCACTGTCCGTCGCCCGCAATACGGGTCTTGTTGACGAATCCGTATGGGGCTGTTGTGTAGCCTGAGGGCGGAAGGGCGGGGGAATAGCCGGTGACCGGGTCCACCGCAGTCTGCGGCATACGGCCGGAGAGTATAGAGCCGCCGATATTGAACGCTCCCGCAGGTGTCGCAAACAGCCGCCCGAGGCGAAACGCGACGACCGGGCTCTTCGGGGTGGTTATCTTATCCGGTCCGAGGCCCGCTGTCATAGTGGCCTTGTAATCGAGCACTCCGTAAAAGCGTCCGTCAACACCAAGGCCCCAGTCGAGGCGCTCCCCGAGCGACTCCGGGTAAAGCGACTGCATGATCTGCAGGTGGGTGTCGTAAACAGGTGTCAGGCCAAGGGCCACCGGGAATTGCCCAGCTTTGATGTACGATAGCGAGTCGGTTTGGGTGAGAATGGGTAGCTGGTAGCTGATATACGCCTCGCCGACGCGTAGAAACGACTTGGACGAGCTACCCTGATCTTGTGGCGTCTCAAGAAGGCCCTGAATGTAGACGTTCCCTTTACGCTGACCTCGGTAGGTGATGGGGTGCTGAACGTCCAACTCGACTGTCTGCGTGTAGATCTGGTCGCGGCTGCCTGGGGCGGCGTTTCGGTACCGAATATCGACAGCGCCGTCGACTATCCAGTTGTGATCGGACACGCCGATCTTGTGGATACCGATTGGCTCGGCGTGGGCCGCTGCAATCGGTGAGACTAGCGCGAAGCCGAGCAGAAACTTAAGGCGAGAGGGACTCAAACAGGCTATCCTCACAACGGGACGCGGATGCCTGCATTATACCTGACGATTTTACTGCTGGCGACGTGGTGTGAACACGTCATCTGGGCTCTATGGGGCGGATATTGGCCATCTGTGTGATAAAATAGCAGCAATGATACGCTGGTCACGAGTACGACTCGTTCTATCGATAGCATTCGCCGAGGGATTTTGGCGCACGTGGCGGGAGCGCGTCGAGTGGGCGAGCCGCGACCGGGCCGCGTCGTTCGGAGATACCTCCGCCAAATCCCTCCCGAACCCACCGCGCTTTAGCGACTACGCGGGTGTCGCGCACATCCACTCCACCTATAGCGATGGCACAGGGACCGTTCCCGAAATCGCGCACGCGGGGCTCGCGTCTAGTCTGGATTTTATCCTACTCGCCGACCACAACACAGTCGCCGCGCGAGAGGCAGGCGACGAGCGCTGGCATGCGGACGGACGCGTGCTGGTTGCGGTTGGCGCAGAGATTACCACCAGCGAAGGGCATCTGCTCGCATTCGATGTGCCAGCCACGTTCTTCCCGTCACCTTGGGACGCTCGCGAAGCCATGGAGGCAATCCATGCGGCGGGAGGGTACGGCTATATCGCATTGCCGTGCGACCTCAAAGGCCATTGGGGCGATTTTGGAACTCGGATTCCTGGCATTGGCCTCGAAGTGTTTAATCTGAGCGCCATCGCGCGAACGAAGATCAACGTGCCCGGGTTCCTGATCGCTATGGCGCGGTATAAAGGTGCGAACCCGATCACCGCGTTCAGCCTCGTCTCGGGGCGACCAGATCGCGAGCTTCGCCTTTGGGACGATTTGATGGTGGCTGCCGCCGAGCGCAACGAGCCGCTGCCACAGGGGATTGGTTGCCTTGATGCTCACGCAGTGATGCGTATCGCTGGCCGCGAGTACCCGTATCCCACGTACGAAGAGGTGTTCCACACGCTACGTACCCACGCGCTAACGATGGAGCCGATGAGCGCGTCGAACGAGATGGTCGAACGGGACCTTGCGATCCTCCACGAAGCCATTCGCAGCGGCCGCAGCTATGTAGCGTACGACAATTACGGCGATCCGAAGGGCTTCATCTTCGAACTCAGGCGAAACGGCCAGTACTTTGGCACTGCGGGCGAGCGTTTCGACGTAGACGTGCACGGCGATAGCGTTTACACATTGGCGGTGCGTGTGCCGCACAGCCGGTCGGTCATCCATGTGTACCGCAATGGCGAATGCATCCTGACGCGCCGTGGTGCCGTCGTGGATTACCGAATCGATGCGCCTGGCGTGTATCGTGTTGAGGTCGCACGCTATCGTAACCGCATAGGCAATCTGTGCCTGGGAGCGCGTGGGTGGATCTTCAGTAACGCGATGCACATCGCTGTGGCGCGCAAAGGGCACGAGGAGCCGACGGCTGTAGGGCACCTGCCAGCGGTCGAAGCGCCTGGAAGATAGCCTGTCACGGTCTATGTTAGCTCCAAAATCCGTAAATGGCTCTGGACGGGCTACGGAGTACCTGAGCCGTTGATTGGGGTAGCCCCGTTCCACCTATCCACGACCATGGCTGCTGCGCCAACCTTGTCTCTCGGCGTGAGTCTCCCTTCCAGCACCTCGTTCGTTAACCAGTCCTTGATCTCGCCGATGATAGGTCCGCCTGTGGATCCGATTAGCTCCATGATCTCGTTGCCCGAGAGCGGCGAGATGATCTCGCGGCTTGGCTGCGAGCTCTCGAGTCGCTGGATACGTTCTCGCAGCAGCTTGGCGCGTGTCATATCGCGGTGATCTGAGGATAACGCAGAAACGTCCGCGCTGTGGACGTTGAATAGATCCTCGACATTCCCGTCGGCCGCCCGAATGAAGCGGCGAACAGCGGCGTCCGTCCACTGATCGTCCTTGTACTCCCCGATGCGCATGTGCTGAGCGACTAACGTGAACACTTTATCGATATCGCTGTTAGGAAACTTGAGGCGCGTCATCAGGTCGCGGGTCATCGTGGCGCCAATATCCTCATGGCCGTAGAAGTGAACGCGTCCATCCTCACCCACGCTCCGGGTGCGCGGCTTCCCGATATCGTGGAACAGCACCGATAGCTTGAGGTTCTGGCTCCCGTTCGGGGCGTAATCCGCAAGATTGTCGACAGCCTGAAGTACGTGCTCCCATACGGGCATAGAGTGGAACTCGTTCTGCGTGCATCCCCACATCTCCAGTAACTCTGGCGCGAAGGCGGCAAGCAGTCCCGATTCCCGAAGCTGGTTGAGGCCACGCGACGGGCGCGGAACTGCCACAATCTTGACGAACTCGTCGCGGATGCGCTCCGCCGACACCGTCGGAGGGTAAAGTCGCGCCGCGTTGTCGACGATAGCCCGCCACGTTTCCGGCTCGATATCAAAGCCAAGTCGAGCCGAAAATCGCACGGCCCGTAGCATACGCAGTGGGTCGTCGTGAAACGTTTCCTCGGGCTCCAGCGGCGTGCGGATGAGCTTAGCTTCGATGTCGGAATACGCCTTGCCAAGCGGGTCCTCAATCTTTCCGGTGTGGACATTCTCGATAAGCGTGTTGATGGTGAAGTCGCGCCGGAGAGCATCCTCGGCGATTGTGGACCGCTCGACGACAGACGGCTTGCGGCTATCCGGATTATAGGACTCGCGGCGGGCTGTGACTAACTCCACATTCTGCCCCTCAATCGCCACCATGGCAGTGCCGAATCGGGGATAGGTAACGGGAGCATGGGATGTGATCCCGGATTCATGCAGCGTCCACGCAAGGGAGAGCGCATCGCCCTCAAGGACGATGTCGATGTCCTGCTTCGGCGGCAGGCCAAGCACCTTGTCGCGCACCCAGCCGCCAACAAGCCATAGCCGATTCTCGTACTCGGTTCCGGCTGTAGCTTCGCGAATGCGCGCAAGAGGGATTGAAGAGTTGTGGTCGTTCACGGGGTGATTGTACCCAGTGAAGGCGATGAGGATGCGCGACGGGCAGTTGCGCCAAACGGCGCCAGAGGTCGCGACCCACGTAACGGTTAACGCTATCCGCAATCAACTACCCCGCTAAGGCCGCGGGAATCGCTTACTCGACGATTACATCCGAAACGAGAGGCAGGTGATCGGAGCTGAACAGCAACGGATTCCACGTCCGATTGGGCGTGATGCGCTTTGACACGAAGATGTGGTCAATTCTGGCGCACGGTATGGCGGTTCGGGCTGTGTATCCAAAGCCATGGCCAGCGGCGTCGAACGCATCTGTGCCGAGCGCCGCAAGCCGTTGGTACGCGAACCCTGACGGCTGCAGGTTGAGGTCTCCGGCGATGATCCACGGGTACTTCGTCTTGATCACCATGCTTCGCATGGTAGCGACTTCCGCGAGCCTATTGGCGGCGACTCCAGACCATGTGCGTGGTTTTTTCCACTTGATATCTTTGAAGTGCGTGGCGAATACAGTGACTATGCCCCGTTTAGTGGCAATATCCACTGCAGATATGCTGCGATAGTTGTCGCCGACTGTGAGTGGCTGGGCATGGGCGGAGACTATCCGGTATTTTGACCCGACGACCATCTCTCCTTGGTGGACCCAATGGTACTTGGGCAGGAGTTTCGGCATAAGCGTTGCGCCAGCGGGCGAATACCAGTAGTCGTCGGCTTCTTCGAGGCAGACGACATCAGGATTGACCTTGCGGATGGAAGCGGCGACTGCCTCGGGTCCCTTGTTCCACTTGTTGACATTGTATTGCATCACACGGAGCGCAGTGCCGTTCGGCGGGTTAGCCGCGAACGATACCGTTGGGCGCATGAGCAGCAAGACGACAAGAGCAGCGGACAAAACCGAAAACGATGCGGCGCGTCGGTTGCGTTTGATGGCGGCGACCACGAGAAGCAGCCCACACGGTACGAGAAACAGGGCTTGCACTGTGTAGGTGAGCATAGTCGTAAACAGAGTCCGCTCCGCGACAAACGTTTCGAGTATCCACACAATCATAACCGCGACAGCATAAGCGATCGAGATCGACGTGAGACGGGACTTTGGCTGCTGGCGACTGATGACCCATACAGCATCGGCAGCATCAACTAATCTCAGATGAGGCGCTCGCCGTTGCGGCGCGACGATGATCTCGGTTTGGGGGACTGCTTGTACAACTTGCTTCATGAGGGTTTGCTTGTTACGCCGTATCGTAAGGGACATGGTCGGAGCGTCTCGCGCGTGAGGTAGCCTGACCGGTGAAAACGAATCCGGCGACATTGCCGATATCTATTGTCGGCAAACGGGGACAGCTTATTTAGATATGGAGTAGACGCCGAATCGAGCTTGCGATTGATACGGCAGCTTGTGTACGGGGACTGACCCTGATACGAGCACCCCTGTCACGAGGTCACGAACAACAGGGTTGCGGTTATTCTTGACGATGTTAACCGCATCGATGGGAGTGTCGGACAATACCATCACCAGCACTGTGTCGTCGCCTTTGCAGACAAGGCTGAAGTGGTCGACGAGTGTGGCTTCGTCCGTGGCGTTCACCTGGATGTACTGCCTCGCGGCCGGGTCGGCGTCAAACACCCTCCAGCCCATCTTAACCGTGCTGTTTATCTGGTCAACCTTGGCGTCTTTCACGAGGGCAGCAAGGGTAAGCATTGCTGACGCGTAACCGGGGATCGCGCGCCAACTGCGCCGCGCGCATGGCGGGATCGATCGGAGAAGCGACATACCCAGATTGAGATGCTTGACGTTTCGTTCAAGGTTGTACAACCAAAACGCCGACTGCACACATTCGTAGAGCCCACCCCATTGCTCATCGTAGTTGAGTTCCGGGTCTCGAGTGCGGTTGAACGGATAGCAGGCGAAGCGGTTGCCAACCATGTGGATAGCTTCGCGAAGGCGCTTGTTGGGTGCCTCGGCGTCGAGGTAGAGCAGGCACCGAATCACCGACGCCAGCGCGACAGCGGAGTCAATTGGCGCGCCGCGTTCCATAGGCAGCATGGGTGGGCACGGATGGTGCGGCAGTATCTCGTCGATGACGTGGTTAGCGATACGCCACGCCGCCCGTATGAACACTTCGTTCTTGGTAACGCGAAACGCTTCAACAAACGCCGGGATTACTTCAACTCCTGCAAGACTCATTCCGCCTTGCCATTCGCCAGAATTGGTGTAGCGGTCACCGCCAAAGTACCCGGACACGTTTTGCCTCAGCATGAGCCAGCGGCATGTATTGAGCGCCATCGTGGCGAAAAGGTCTTCCTTCGTTTGAGCGTAAATGCTAAACAAGGACCTGGCAATGCGGGCGTTGGTCAGCACCGAAAATGCCGGCTGATCATCGAACCCGGAGAACTGCCCGGTGCGCGATCCGATCGGCGACGAGAACTTATCCCAGAACGCGCTCTTGTTGTTCTCGCCGTACCCCATGGCGGCGCTGTTGGGAAAATCGGCAGCGATCCCTCGGGCGGTCAGCTTTGCGACTTGCGAGACAGTATCGGTACCGAAGAACCTATTCCAGGCGAGCAGGGCGTCGGACGCGTCTACCTGAAAGTACGGATAGCCAGCGAAGTATTCCGGCGCACGCGACGGCCCGGTTTCGAACTCGCCGGGTGGGAGGAAGTATGCGCGCTCGACCCCTCGAACATCGTAAGCGCCTTTGTCGGTGTGCGTGACCACTGCCTGCGCGGCCGTCTGGCAGAGCGTGAGCGACCAGTCATAGGCTGGAGGGAGCATCACCGGCCGCGTGGAGGCATAGTGCTCCAAGAGAAGCTCTTTGACCTTGCGCCCGGTCGCCGCCTCACCGATCGTTAGCGAAATGTCGACAGGCTTTTTAGAACCGACGATGCTTTCGGTGAAGTAGGCGACAAATTCATTGTTCGGAGTCCAGATGTCGGTAAGTAGCGCTTCCATCGGCGGGACGAACGCGACGGCGTTTTTGGTTGCCGGGTCCCAAGCGATGAGCGCACGATCATCGCGTATCGATGCGACCTCGGATGTCGCCATCATGGGGTTGCTCATGTTCAGCGGAAGGCAGAAGCGAACACGCAGCGGCGTACTGTGTCGGCCGTCGATAGAGAGGCGAAAAGCGAAGTCAAGTTTTACAGCCCCTCGCACGTTGCTGACCGATAATTCTGCCGACCAGTTAGCAATTGTAGCTTTTGAGCCGATTGGGCGTGAACCGCGAAGTACGAAGTTGTTTCCGCGTTTCTTCTGCCATTCGTTGATAAAGAGCGGGTACGTTTCGTCATCCAGTATAATTGACAGGATGGGTTTTCGGGGGGTGACTTCGAGAAGCGGAAGCCCATTTTGCTTCTTGCGGGCTCGCGGGGGAACATGGCGTACGCCGACGCGCCAACCTCGCGAGAGGCCGAACTCCTCCTGATGAAACTCCAGCCAGAAGGGGCTTGATCCCAGTTTGAACTGGGTTTGTAGTTCTTGACTTTCGGTTTTCATCGTACTTGAGTTACGTTGCTTACTGGCACTAATCAGCCGATCGCCGACGCGGTAGCAATCGACATAATCTCGCCACGCTTTTCTTCAAGCTTCAACAGTAAAGCGCCGAGGCTGTTTTCGTTTAATCCAAAGTAGCTTGGAACCACGGGATCGACTTCTCTAATTGCTGAGTCACCGCCAGAGCCAAGGCCCGCTCTGTGGACAAGAATATTCGCGAGATAGACGATTCCAGAAATGTCGAAATTGGTCTTCGTCCGAGTTGGATGATGATGGAACTCGACAGCTTCGACGATCGAATTCGGCAAATGCCATTTTTCCAACATCCATGCCGCAACATCAGCGTGGTCGGCTCCGAGGACGTAATACTCGGCGTCGCAGATCGCTATTCCATGCATGCGCACCAGTTTCATAACCTCGTTGTGCTCAATCCGCAGATTTCGCGCTATCATGATCTTGCCGAGGTCGTGCAGCAAGCCTGCCGCATATGCCTTTTCCGAGTTCGGGAAGTGGACGTGCTTTGCGATCAGTTTCGAAGCCGTCGCCACTCCAAAAGAATGAGTCCACAGGGCCGGGAGATTGAGCCCGTTCCTTGCGCCGCCATAAACTTTAATCAGGCTCGCCGAAAGCAGCGTATTCTTGAGCGTCAATAGCCCAAGGAGCGCCGCCGCTTGCGGGATCGACGCGATTTGCTGACGAAAGCCATAATAGGATGAGTTCGCCAGCTTCAGCACTTTCGCCGCGAGGGGCGGGTCCATCGCCAATACCTTCGCGACATCTGCGACGGAACAGTCGCTGTTTTCCACCATGTCCATGATTCGCAACACTGCGATAGGGAGGGTTGGGACATCAACCACATGAGAAAACAGCTGCTCAACACGTTCTTTGTGCATTACAATTTCGTTCTAAATAAGGGTCTTGCTTACTACTGTTTTCATTATCGGAATGCGGGAAGCCGCCGTGAGGTTTGGCGGGCAAAAGCCGGTATCTATACCGGCCAAAAAGGACTGAGTGGGAAGGTTTCCAGGTATGTTTAGTGTGTCCGTGGCCAGATTTCTTGTGTCCTCTGAAGGAGACACCCTGATTCGGCAGGCAGAATCTCTGGCCGCAGCCAGGGTTTCGCCTGTTCAAGCTCTGACAGCATTGCGCAAGAACGCCTCGGGCGACGTTGCCGGAGCGGCGTGGGACATGGCGGATTTGCGACGCCGCGCGGCAGCGAAGATCGGGCCGGATTCGGCTAGGATGTATTTTGACCGCGATGGCTATGAGATGGCATCGGCAGCGCCGTGCGCTGCGTACCACGCCAGCTTGTTCGCAGCAGCCGGAGCCGCATTGGTTGTGGACCTGTGCGCTGGGGTAGGGATCGACGCATGCGGCTTTGGGCAAGCGGGAATAGACGTCACCGGATACGAAATCGACCCCGCGCGAGCCATCTTCGCCGAAGCAAACACCGTGGTGCTTGGATTAGCAGAGCGCGTCGTCGTTCACAACAGCGACGCCACCCAAGCGGAGATTCCGCTCGAGTGCGAGTACGCGTTCTTCGATCCAGCCCGTCGCCAGGGAGAGCGCAAGAGAATCGTATACGGAGACGACCTGGTTCCACCGCTCTCGCTGGTTCATACCTTGCGGATGCGTGGGGTGACGTCAACGCTCGCTAAGCTTTCACCTGCTGTTGACCGTTCCATTGGCGATGAGATAGGCGGCGATCTCGAGTTCCTTTCCTCTTGCGGCGAGTGCAAGGAGGCATTGGTGCGCACCGGATCCTTACGGAGCGGGACGGGCGTCGCGGCGGTGCTCCTCGACTCTGGCACCCGCCTGGATGGCCCTAGCGCCCCCCCGCGCGTGGATGCTCGCGTTGGGCAATTTGTCTATGAGCCTGACCCTGCGGTGATCCGGGCAGGGCTTGTAGGCAACGCAGCTGCGTCGGTTGACGGGTGGCTTTTCGACGCGAACGTCGCGTATGTGATGTCCGATAGCAAGACCACTACACCGTTCGCGACTGGCTACCGTGTAATCGATAGCTTCCCGTACCATCGCAAGCGGCTTCAGGAGGCGCTAAACTCGTTCGGTGCGGGCAGGCTCATTGTCAAGCGGCGAGCTTTTCCGCATGAGCCCGAGGCGATCCGCAAGCAGATGAAGCTGAACGGGAGTTTGGAAGCGACAGTGATCCTCACAAGCGAGGGAAGTCGTTTGTGGGCGGTGATAGTGGAAAGGCTGTGATTATTCGCCGATCCCCGCGTGCCATACTAAAATAATCAACAACCGGTTTTTGTAGGTCGGTTCGAATGGCTTATTATGTTGATGGATTTCGGTACTCCGTTTGACATTCGGCGAGCCTCAGGATCTCACGATGTCTGAAAGAGCAATCAATCGATGCAGAATCACTCAGTTGCGCCACCAACAGCGGACTACAGCACCTCAGACGAAGATGTCAAGGCCCCACCGATGTGGCGGGCATTGGTGATAGGTGCGATACTTGTGCCAATTGCTATCTGGCTGGGAGCATACGCGTACGTCGTAGTCCAAGCCATGTTGTGGGGCCAGACATCGCTGCTGCGCGGCCCTGTGTTCGTCCTCTTCTGCCTCGGGCTCGGCAACGTGGCCTTTCGGCGCATGTCGCGAAGCGCCGGGCTAACCCCATCCGAAATGCTGCTGATCTATTCGATGGTGGCTGTGTCCGGCTGTATCGGCGGCTTCGGCATGCTGCAGTTTCTCATCAACATCTTGCCATCCGAGCTTCACTATGCGAACTCGATTAACCATTACGAGCGGTTTGCACATTACATTGCGCCCTACCTGACGCCCCACAACCCTGCGGTCATCGAGGACTTTTTCCGAGGGAGTTCGACGATGTATCGTAGTGATGTCCTTGCCGATTGGGCTGTTCCCATTCTGGTGTGGTCGCTGTTCCTCTTTGCGATGTGCTGGGTCACGCTATGCCTTTCAGTGATTGTGCGACGTCAGTGGGTCGAAGGCGAGCGGCTCAGCTTTCCGTTAACTTATCTGCCGATCGAAATGGCGCGAGGAGCAAGTGGCGAATCGCCGTTTTGGAAGAGTCGCGCAATGTGGGTAGGCTTTGCAGTCGCCGGCATAGTGGAAAGTATCGACTATATCAACTATTTCTATCCGTCGATGCCATATCTGCAGATTAAGCCGTATCACCTGGAGCAGCTCTTCACGGTGCCGCCCTACAATAATATGGGCATGCTCGTTACAGCGTTCTACCCATTCGTGATTGGGATTGCATTCCTATTGTCCACGGAAGTGTCCTTCTCGTGCTGGTTCTTCTACCTGCTCACCAAGGTTGAGTTCATTGTCTGCAACATGCTGGGCGTTGGCGGCGCGGGAAGCGCGGGCCGCCACGGCGTGGCCCATCCTCCGTTTCTCGGCGAGCAGGCGATCGGTGCTTTTGCCGCGTTTGCACTGTTCCTGCTCTATCGCTCCCGAAAGTCGATGTTAGCTGCGGTGAAATCTGCATGGACAGACAAGGGCATCGCCGACGCCAGCGACCCCGAAGCGCCGTTGTCCCCGAAAGCAGCGGTATGGGGCGGATTAGTGGGAATCGCGGCCCTGTCGATATTCGCGTGGGTGATTGGCCTGCCGCTGTGGATTTCGATTGCGTTCTGGGTTCTGTACTTCCTGTTGCTCGTTGTCGTTACCAGGATTGTCGCCGAAGCCGGGGCAGGGTGGGTGAACGGGCCGAGCGTTTCGGTGCACAGTTCGCTGATAGCGAGCTTTGGCAGCAATGCGGTTGGCCCCCAGGGTTTGACGACATTCGGCTACCTTGGCTGGTTTGACAGTGAGTACCGCGATACCCCGATGCCGCATCAGCTTACCGCCATGAAGCTGGCCCACGAGGTGCATACGCCGCGTAAGCAGCTCCTGTGGGGGCTGATCATCGCCGTAGTGGTCGGCTTGATCGCGTCGTGGTGGACATACCTGCACATCTACTACGAATACGGAGCGGCAACGGCGAAGGTGCGCCCCGCGTTGCAGGGCGTCGGAATACAGTCGATGAAGAACATCGACAACGCGCTCAACATGGTCATTCAGCCAGATCCAGGCGCGCTAGGAGCGTACGCTGTAGGAGCCGCGATTATGCTGGCTCTTGCGGTCTGTCGCCAGCAGGTCGTGTGGTTTCCGTTCCACCCAGTGGGCTACGCTCTGGCCGGTACGATGTCGATGGAGTACCTGTGGTGTCCATTCTTCGTGGGCTGGATCATCAAGGCGGTTCTACTGCGCTACGGCGGGATCACGGCCTACAAAAAAGCGCTGCCATTCTTCCTCGGCTTGATCATGGGCGACTACATCGTGCCGACAGTGTGGGGCATATGGGGCACGATAGCGCACACGCAAGTCTATATGTCCTTCCCGCATTAGCTGATAGGAGGCTGGATGGGCACCGATATTGGCGCGAATTCCACTCTACCAATGACGCTAACAGCCGATTTCGCTATCATGGACGCATAGGGCAAGGAAAGGTTCCACAACGAGTATGGGCTGGCAACCCATGAAGCAGGTCATAGCGTCATAAGCGCCCCGGTCACGTACCACCGGGGCGCTTTCGCACGTTACGCAAGAGCTTCGCGCACAAACGCCACATCTTCTGCGGTCAGCTTTCGGCCAGCAGCTTTGACATTGGCTGATGCCTGCTTGTCATTCCGGAAACCGGGGATGACACAGGCGACGTGAGGGTGGGCGAGGACATAGTTGAGCGCGACCGCGACCAGGTCTTCGGTCGTTCCGCCAAAACGCGCCTTGAGCTTGGCCAGCTTCGGACTCAGCGCCGCGATTGCGTCGGCGCCGAACGCCGTATTACCGAGACGGTGGTCGCCGGGTTCGAATGCGGGCGGGTTGGCCGGGTTGTACTTGTCGAGCAGTCGCGCCTGTGCGAGTGGGCTGAACGCGACGAAGCTCAAGTGGTACTTTTCCATGAGTGCCTGTACGCCGGATCCTTCCCGGATGAATTGATCGTCCAGCGCATGAGCCCAACTCTGGAGCGCGACGGGCTTCACGACTGGTACGGTTTTCTCAAAGTCGGCTACAGAATAGGCAGACTGCCCCTTGAGGCGTACCTTTCCTTCGGCGACGAGGCTATCCATAGTGGCGGCCGCATCGTGCAGATACCGGTTGTTCGGTCCGAAGTCGCCGTGATGGAAGTAGTAAAGGTCGATATATTCGCGCTTCAGATTGATCAACGACTGCTCGCACTGATGGCGAATGTGTGCTGGTTCGAACGAGTGCTCGGCGGTTCCCGGAAAGTGGCCGATCTTCGTTGCGATGACGTAGTCCGTTGACTTAACGCCAAGCTTATCGAATACTCGAGCCAGCATACGCTCAGCTTTGCCGTTACCATAAACATCCGCATTGTCAAAGTGGTTCACACCAGCGTCGAGTGCGGTCTTGATGCCAGCCGTGATTTCGTCCTCATCGACATTCGCCCATCCGTTGGGGCTACCGTTCACCCAGTTAAGGCCGCCCATAGTCCAGCATCCGAAGCTAATTTCCGACACCTTGACATCGCTTGATCCAAGTGCGCGATATTGCATGCAATTCTCCTCTGGCCGCCGCCGGATTTGGCAGCGTCTTTTGCCGCTACAATTCGCGCCGAAAGGCCTTTAATCCTGCCCTCATCGGGTGTGATTAATGATTGAGGCAGCTGCTTTGCAAATTGCCTCATCTCCGAAAAAACCAAGCCTGGGGAGCGCCCCTCAGAAGGTGGCACCACTTGTTCGCGGCGTAGAAGCAACCAGGCCCTTCGTCATCTTCCCTAACCGATCATTTCAACCGTGGCGCATCGCCGATTCTTTCTTAGCCCGCGAAGGCGGCACGGTCAGCTTTTAACAGCCGTGGCTTTAGCCGCCTGGTCCGAATTGCGTGAGCGGCAGCGGTCGGCATGCCACCCACCATCTGTGCGATGCCAAGATCGTTAAGCCGATTGTTGCCTCAAATTCGATGCACGACCAGACTATTGGGACACGATCACACTATAGCGACGCGCGAAACGCGCATCGTTTCGTAAACGCACAAGGAATCCCCGCCGCAAGTGCAGAAAGGGACGCCCATGCGGCGGGTTCTACCTCTAAGCAGTTAGCTCCGCCCTGCAAATACAGCAAAACCAAACACGACGGCATCCAGTTCGTTTACCCACACCTGTAACCAACCGAGGCATTTCTATGCAAACCTTTCCAACCATCGACCCCCTGACCATAGCGGCGCGTCACAATATCGTCGCGTCTCGCCCCGCGCCAAATTTCTTCGAAGGTGCGGTTCTTGGCAACGGCGGCCTGGGCGCGATAGTCACAACTCGCCCGGATGCGGTTCGTATATTTCTTGGTCATAACTCGGTATGGGACATTCGGCTCGCGGAAGAGAACGCTGACAAAATTGGAACGTTTCAGGAAGTGTTCAATCGTGTCAAACAGATCGACCCGGCACTGAAAAATCTTGCCGACGATCCCTGGTACGCCAAGTACAGCAAGATGGTAGTCGAAAACTATCGGCAAAAGTACCCCCGTCCGTTCCCATGTGGCTCTCTGGTGCTCCAGTTCGACCGAGCTTTCACCGAAGTCCTGGGTCACGAGGTTGATATTTCGAGTGGACAGTGCCGCGTTCACGTCATTCATCGCGGGGCAGGGTGCGATTTGCTCATTTTCGTTGACATGCATGCTGACCGCGTGTGGATACGCGTGGACACAAAGGACGGGGTTTCCGCAGGCGACCTCGTAACCGAGACGAGACTGATCCCCGACCCACACACGCCTGCTGAACTCTCACGACCGACTGTTTCTGCGGGCCAACATAGCCTTTCGTTCACTCAGCATCTTCCTTCGCTTCCGCCCGTGGACGGTACCTCGCCACCATCGCTCCGCGACCGCGCAGTCCGCGTGACTGCCCGGTTCGACCAGCATTTACACAATTCGCAGCGTATCGACTGGGGTGGAGAAGTCGTTGAGTTTGGCCCGCTTGAGCGAGCGTTTGATCGGACTGCGCCGCCGCTCTGCTGTCTCGAGCTTGAACACGGTCTCGCTGCCGACGTGGCATCGACTTTGGCCAATGGTGACGCGCCGACGAACGACGCATTCGAAGCCGCCCTGGCGTCGTCGCAGGAGTCGTGGTCAGCCTATTGGGCGCTGTCCGGGGTCGAGCTTGGGAACGCGGAGCTTGAGGAAGTCTGGTATCGCAACCTCTACTTTATGAACTGCGCTACTGCGGCAGGAGTTACTTGCCCTGGTTTGTTTGCGAATTGGAGCTATGGTGATATCGGCACGGCGTGGCACGGCGACTACCATATGAACTACAACACGCAGCAGCCGTTCTGGATGTGCTTCTCCGCCAACCACCTCGACAAGCATCTACCGTATGTGGACCTTGTCGATCATCTGATGCCTGTTAGCAAATCATGGGCGAAGGATTACTATGGCCTCCGAGGTGCCTACTTCCCGCACTCGGCGTACCCTGTCGAAATGAATATCCCGGCCTATCCCTCACCGGAGTGGGGCTGGGAGATCTGCGAAACGCCATGGACTGTCCAAAGCCTCTGGTGGCACTATCAGTATTCGCAGGATGTGACGTTCCTCGCCGAGCGTGCCTTTGATCCGATCAAGCAGGCCGTGCTGTTCCTCGTCGACTACCTGCTGCGTCCCGAAGCGAGCGGCCCGCAGTGGGGCGACGACTACTACCACGTATTCCCAACATGTCCGCCAGAGCTGTTTGGGCTAAAGCCTGGGTTCCGGCACAATGCCGACGCTCAAGCGGACCTCACGCTTATCCGCTTCCTGTTGAAAGCCTACCTTGATGCGGTCGAGGTGCTCAACGTTACCGATAGCGAGTCAGACCTGCTGGCCCAGGTGCGCGACGTGCTCGCACACTTAGTGCCCGACCCCGTCGCCGCGTCGCCCGTCGATGGTGGCGTGGTCTATACTGCCGCCCCTGGAGCAGATCCGGGGTTAGTGCATAACTGCCCTGCTAACCTTATGAACGTATTCCCGGGCGACGAGATCGGTCTCGGGTCCGATCCGACTTCTCTTGACACTGCCCGAAGGACGCTAGCAATCCACCGAAACGAGGGCGGCAACGATGTCGTGTTCATGAACGTCCAGGCAGCCCGACTGGCGCGGCTTGATGTTGCCAAGTTCACGCGCCAATGCCGCTACTGCAAGCAGCCTAACGGCACCTACGCCGACATGGTCAACCAGGTGCACGGGCGTTATAGCGACGAGACCCCGTTCAACTTTATGGCCCCGATGGGCATCTGGTTCGAGAACTTCGGCCTGCCATTCGTCATCAACGAATGCCTGCTGCAAAGCCACGACGGAACCATCCGCCTCTTCCCCAACTGGCCAGCCGATCAGTCCGCCAGCTTTGAAACCCTGCGCACCGTCGGCGCTTTCCTCGTGTCAAGCGCGATCACCAACGGTAACGTCGCGTTTGTACGTATCGCCAGCGAACGAGGAGGTATGGCGCGCCTCCTGTCCCCTTGGGCGAAAGCAGCTGTGAGCGTGTGGCGCAATGGCATGCTTACGGAATCGGTGCAGCTGGGCGATGTCCTGCAAATAGCCACTCAAGCAGGAGATGTGGTGACTCTGACATCGACGTAACCCCATGTTCGTTGATCCAGGTCGGTAACGCGCGAAAAAGTCACGATTTTATCGATAATGGGGGCGGGAATCTAAGCAAGCGTGCGCCATACTTACCGCATGCAATTGAAGTTCTACACGTTTTGGGCGATCAACGGTGCGCTTGATGAACGCTTGCTCTGCCAGCAGCTTGACCAAATGCGGCAACTTGGCTTCGATGGCGCTGTCTTCCACCCACGGTTTTATCCCAACGAGCCGCCGTATCTGAGCGACGAGTACCTCGAAATAGTGTCGCGCACCATTCTCCATGCCAAATCCATTGGCATGGAGTTTTGGCTATATGACGAAAACGGATGGCCCAGCGGCACCGTCGGTGGCGAACTACTGATCGAGCATCCCGACGATCGTCAGCAATGGGCAGATTTGACCCTCGATGGGCTTGGGGATGTCCTGGCGTCATTCGAGCACGACGGGCAATCGTATCAGGTGCTCCGACGTCTAGGTGATGGCGTCGACTATCTGTCGCCCAATCTCGCCGGCCACTTCCTGACCATGACTTACGAACGCTATCGCACAGGCTTAGCCCCCGAAGCGTTCGAGTATGTGTCCGCATTCTTCTCCGATGAGCCAGAGTTCGGCTTGGGCCATGCGTTTGACCATCTTTCGCCGCTTGGCGCAATCCCGTGGACAACAAACCTTCCAGCATACTATTTTGCGCGTAATAGAGCATCCCTTGAAGCCGATCTTCCAAGTCTGTTCTTCGATATTGAAGGATACGAACAGGTGCGTCTCCGATTTTGGGAAACATTGACCGACCTGTTTAGCGAGTCATTTGTCGGCCCCATCGACGCTTGGTGCCAACAGCACGGCAAGCGCTTTACGGCGCATGTGAAGGGCGAGGAGCATCCGCTGTTCCAGGTACCCACCAGCGGATCGTGCCACCAGATCTTCCAGCACCTTGCTCTACCGGGCATCGACGCGCTTGAGCGTTATCCATCAGGCCACTTCTTTCCGCGCCAGGTCGCATCCGTAGCCCAGCAGTTTGGTACCGGAGACTGCATGGCGGAGTGCTTTGGCGGGGCAGGGTGGGGAGCTACGCCGCTGGATTTCGAGCGATACATTTGTTGGCTTGCGGGTCATGGAATCAACCATTTTGTCGTTCACCTCTACCAGTATAAGCTCACATCGAACGCCATCCACGACTGGCCAGCCTCCACTCCAGCGCATGTGACGTGGCGCGACGCATTCCCACAGGTGCTTGCAAACGTACGACGCTTTGCGGAGACGCCGTCGACCGATGCCGACACCCTGGTCATCGCTCCCTATCGCAGCATAATGAGCGCCTTCGAGCCGAACGAGCTGCTTACAATGAACATTCATAACGCGTCCACCTACCCGGACACTCCGGCCGGGCGCTGCAACCGCGACTTCTTGGAACTTCTCAACAACGTCCACGAAAGCGGAGCCGCATACCATGTCGCGGACGAGCGCACTGTCGACGAACATGGTCGCTTCGAGAATGGCAAGCTCGTAATCGGCAATTGTGCATACAGTCGCGTGATCGTCGCAAGCGGTGCTCAGCTGTCGGCAGGTGCGGAGGAGGCCGTCGCGACCGTTAAGGATGCCGGAAATGTCGCCCAAGTCGCCGTTACCAATACGCATGCCGTTGCCAACTCCAGCAATATCGTCTCTGTGCCAGTGTCTTGGTCTCTCGCGGCGGAACCCACTAACAGCTTGCCGCTTGAGCCACACCAGATTGCATCGGGTGAGTTCATCGCGAGCTTCGCTGCGGCGCAAGGGATCGACATTGACATCGTCTTCGCGGATGATGTCTCTGGGCTGCTCCTGAATGGCGTCGACCTCAAAGGCGGCCTGGGACGAACTATACATGGGGCCAGCAGCATGACGTTCCGCGCTCCAGAGGCGGAGGCGAACCCTGTTGCGCGGCTTGATGGCCGTTTTCGGGTGATGGCGCGGGGGCCGTTCACCCCGGGGCCGAACGGCACGTTGCAAGTCGACGCTCCGTTCACGTTACTGCATACGATGCCATTCCATGCGGCCAACCTCACGGAATCGGGCTTCCCGTTCTGTGGACAGCCTGTACTGCTGAACGCGCGCATAGACTTACCCATCGCTGCTACGCGGCTTCAATTGGCCGGCGCACAGGCGGATTGCGCACAGATCTTTGTCGATGGGGCAGATTGTGGCTGGTGCTGGGGACCCGATTTCGCAATCACTCTCGCCAAACCGCTAGACGCTGGCGAGCATGTGATCGAAGTGAAGCTCGTACCGAGCACGTTCAACCTGTACGGGCCGCATCATCACATTGACGGCGATATCCACATCGTATCGCCGACCCAGTACGACTACTGCAAAAACTTCGCCGATCGGCCCGACGCACCCGCGAATACGCGCGTCGCCCAGTGGCACGTCAAGCCGTTCGGCCTGCCTGCCGCCATTTGCATCGTTTCGTGACGATCAATCACGCTCCATGACTGTGAAATTTCCTTCCCGTTTCGGGAAGGTCCCGAGCCAGCGAGGGGGATGGGTCCGTGCGCGCTGCGCAACAATGTGCACTACGTCGACGCGGCCCTGGAGAGCGCACCGCCCGCCGTCAACCCTTCGGCTTCTCGTCCAGGGCTCCAACCACGGCAACGTGCACCGGCGCGACCGCATCAGCATCAGCCTCGGCCTGCACCCACGGCTCCACATCCGCGTCCGGCGCTTCGTTGTCCGGCGCGCTCTCCGGAATGGCGTGGTGGCGCTCGTCGAGCTGCCGCCGGACTTCTTTCATCGATTCCTCGGTCATTGGGAACTTCAACGTTAGCATGAACGCGCCAAGCGAGAAAATGATATTCGGGATAATTGCCAGCCAGTACAGCTTATCAAGCACATGTTGCGGCTGCGGGCCGACAAGCTTCACGTCCAGCCCGGCCCAAACCACGATATAGCCCGTGAGCAGCGTACAAAGCGAAATCTCAAGCTTCGCCATGAACCCCATGACCGACGTGAACAATCCCTCGCGCCGCTGCCCTGTTGCGAGCTCGTCGACATCGCAGATATCGGGCACTACGGCGTTCGCAAGCGTGTTGGCGATAAGCATCAATGGCGCAAGAATAAGGGCCGGAATGAGCAGTAGGTACGGGTAGTGCGGGTTGAGTATGAACGGCTGAATCGCAGCAGCAGCGAGGCTAATCGCCGCGCCGCATATAAGTGCGGACCGTTTACCGAATTTGACTGATATCGGTTTAAGGAAAGGAAGCAAAGCGAAGTTCCAGACCAGCCCGATGGTTCCGCCAATGCCGGTAATCTCCGTAGCGAATGTTTTATCGCTGTGACAAACGTAGTAGATTGCCAAGAACCCGAGTAACGCGCCAGCAAGACGTTCGCCCAAGAGCTGACACACTTTGATCAACAGCAGGATTACGAACGGACGGTTTTGCAACGTTGTTTTTAGAGCTGGAAACAACGCTTCGTGCTTGCGATTGGTGTGAGTAAAGCGCTCCTTGCAGTTGCTTGCCGCAATCACCGCCGCTGTCACGATAATAACCGCAGCGCCAGCCGCGATCCACCGGATTCCGACAATCTCGTCCCCCACGAGCTTCCCGTCGACGATCTTGTTGTGACCGAAAATCGGCATGAGGGCGATGCGGTAAATCCACGCCGATGAGAGCGCAACGAGTGCAAGGAAGAATGCGGCCACTGCGGCCACTTTAGATCGCTCGTTGTAGTCGTCGGTCAGCTCATATCCCACCGCTGTCCACGCCATCGTGTACAGCCCGTAGCATATGTAGAACAGTGTCCCGAACACTCCCAGGTAGATCAGAGTCGCGGTTGGACTCCAAGCCGGGTTGGCCCACCAGACAACATTCAGCAAGATCGCGCCAAGTACCGCACCGATGATCAAATAAGGCTTACGCCGCCCCCATCGGCTCTTAGTGTTGTCTGATAGGTGACCAAGATACGGGTCAAGAAACGCATCCGCCAAACGCGGTATCATCATCGCCCATCCGATGATGAGCGGGCTGATGCCGAACCCGACGGTAAAGATTGTCCCCGCCTGCCCAAATGTTTGAATCAGTGCATGGGTAGCGAGCGCGCCGATACCCCACGCCCATATCTGGCGCGTCGGGGCTATGTAGGGCTTGCGGGGCAAGTCGGTAGCTTGAATGCTCATGTGATCGTTGTCCAGTCGGATAATGAGGGAAAGGATTACGCCATCGTTGCGAGGAGTTCAGGCAGCACTTCGTGTTCTAGCGGCTCCCCGGCGACGTATCGATCAAACTCGCGTATGCACACATCTGCCATGCGACGCACCTCGTCGCCTATCGTCCCGGCAATGTGGCTGCTGACGTGCACGTTAGGCAGTGTCATAAGCGGCGTACCAGCGCCTGGAGGTTCGGGATAGGTGACGTCAAGCAGAGCAGTGATGTCGTGGCGTGCTGTCAGGACCTTCACCAGGGCGTCTTGGTCCACCGTGCGCCCACGGCCAGTATTGATGAACGTGGCATCTGGCCGAAGCGATGACAGCAGGGATTCGCCAATCAGAGCTGCAAGTTCGTCCTTATCAGCGAGATGATTTGAAACGACATAGGAACGGCTGAAGACCTCGTCGATGGATGCTACTTTGTCCACACCCAACTCCACAGCGGCATCGTTTGACAAAAAAGGGTCCCACACTATGACCTTGAAGTCGTATGGCTTCAATAGCTCAATCACACGCTTCCCAATGGCGCCTGCTCCAAGGAGACCAACAGTTTCACCATACGCTCCGCGGCCGCTGAAAGCGTTGCGGTACGTTTCCTGCGAGCCGTCATACTCGCGAGTGTTGCGGAAATAGCCTTTGCTCGAAAGCACTATTTGCGCCACCGTAAAATGCGCTACCGAAACAGCGTTAGCCCGCCACGCGCTAACTATCTTCACCCCATGATCAATAAATGGCCTGGCAAAACCCTGGACCGATCCAGCAGCATAGAAAAGCACCTTCAGGCGAGGAAAATAAGTGGATATCTGCTCGGCTGTCAGGCTGGGCATTCCCCACGTGGAAAACAAAACGTCTACCTCGATAAGCTCCTCAAAATGATCACTCATCGTGTTGGGTTCGACGATGGCGCACGGACGGATAGGGCTCGTGCGCCGATAAATGGCTTGCTCGCGCTCTTCACCATAAACGAAGTTGATCGTCTCTCGGGGAGCCAAAAATGCTGAAACTAGCCTGTCTGACATGCTAAAAATTCCTATAAGATGTGCCAAACGTTCGTCATAACGCCTGTCATGAAAACTTCGTCGTGCCTACAAATTGCGAAGTGTTGTCAACAGTGTATCATGGAGTAGACGAACAGTCAAGGATTTGGCAAAACTATTTGCATGAATTACGGCGTTCTATTTGAGACTCATTGGTAGAAATTGGCTGGAATAGGGGGTTGCACTATCTGATTGATGGTGCTATACTTATTTTGGACTACGTCAACACTTTTACGCCGACCCTTATGAAATGAGATGTTGTGATGTCAACAGTTATGTCTCCAACTCCCCGATCATTGTCAGCCGACGCCAGGCGAGCAGAAGCCGAACGAGTAAGCAACGAGATTGAAGCTCTCTGCGATCAGCTAGGGGCGGGCGGGCGGCTCCCGCGACACACAGAATTGATGCGCTCACTGGGAGCGTCCGAGCGAATCGTGATGCGAGCCCTTGAGGAGCTTCAGCGACGGTCGCGGATTGTCAGGCGCCACGGATCAGGCACATTTGTCACCGATATCGCTGGTCGGTCAGCCGGTACACCGCCCGCATCGAGCCAAGATGCAAGGGCGACAGCATCTCGCACTATTGTTGCCATCGCCAGGCCAGACAAGGCGATCTTTGACCGCTGCATCGAGCTGCTCTACGATGTGACCAGCGCCGCTGGCTTGTCTATCGTCTGTCATTTTGTGGGACCCGATCAGCTCGGCAACATCACGCCCGAAGCGCTCGGCCATCCTCTAGGATTTGTCGTCTTCCGCCGAGACCTTGCCGATTTAGCCGCAAAGCTTCAAAATGCTGGCAACCGCGTTGTCCTTGTCGGTGCGCCTTTTGTTAATCAATCTTTCGGCGTCCCAACCATTTGTGGCAACCAGGACCATGGCGGCTACCTCGCTATGAAGCACCTAATTGACTTGGGGCATCGTCGCATCGCGCTGGTTGACGAATCTGGTGATCTCATGTTCAGCGCTCGCTGGCAAGGATCCATCAAAGCGATTCGTGAAGCCGATCGCAACGGGCTCTTAGTCGCAAATTCGGTCATATCGGGAGCGACCATTGCGAAATGGCATCAGACCCCGGAAACGGTTCGCGACTACTTCTCCCAACCCGACGCCCCGACCGCGTTGGCGACGTGGAACGACAGGCAAGCCCTGGAACTTGTCGCCACCCTGCGACGAGCTGGTGTCCGCATGCCGCACGACGTTTCAATCATCGGCTACGACAATCTCGACGAATCCGGGCGTGCACATCCCGCCCTGACCACCGTCGACCACTTCATCGATCAGCAAGTCGCGGCAGCGGTTGAGCTGCTGTCGAGCCTCGAACCGCTCGACCCCAGCCGGACAGTGATCTTTGCGCCGTCTCTAGTCGTCCGCGAATCTACTGCGCTCGTAGGACCTTAAGCGCGCTAACACCCTGCACATGTCGCAGCGACCCTACGGTCTTCGATTGCTCCCGCAGGATCTTCTGGCGGCTCAAGCCGCATTCTGGCGTCCCGGAGGGACAATCATGAACTCAGTAGCCACTGAATTCATTCAGTGGTGATGCCGCGACGAGGCTCCTTTTTCATGAGGAGCCACACCAGACACACTGGGTAGCTCAATGTAATCTTAATGCGCCTTATGCTATCTTGCAATCCATTTGACCGAGTCCAAAATTCGTTTTCACAGAGCTTACGGTTCTTCACGATTGGCTGAACCAACGCAACATCAAACAATGACAACAATCAACAACCCCATCCTACGCGGCTTCAACCCCGACCCCACTATTCTGCGTGTCGGCGACGACTACTACATCATGACGAGCTCATTCGAGTGGTGGCCGGGAACACCCGTCTACCATTCACGCGACCTCGTTCATTGGGAGATGATTGGCCACGCCCTCACCAATCCCGCCGCCGTTGACCTGCGCGGCGTGATCGACTCAGCGGGTATCTGGGCGCCGTCACTCAGCTTTTCTGATGGACTGTTCCATCTTATCTACACTGTGGTTCGGACGCGGGTGGGGGATTTCAAGGATGTCCACAATTACCTCGTCACCGCCAGTGACATTCTCGGACCGTGGTCTGAGCCCATCTACTTGAACTCAAGCGGCTTCGATCCTTCACTTTTTCACGACGACGATGGCCGTAAGTGGCTCGTCAATATGGAGTGGGATTTCCGCAAAGGACAGCCGCGGTTCGGCGGCATCGTTCTACAGGAGTACGATCCGACGGCGAAGAAGACGATTGGACCAATCACGAAAATCCTCACCAAGCCGTGCCTCATCGAGGGGCCCAACCTCTACAAGCGCAACGGACTGTACTACCTGATGCTTGCCGAGGGGGGCACAGGCTGGAACCACGGAATCAGCATGGCGCGCTCGTCGTCGGTGGACGGCCCTTACGAACTTGACCCGCAGCACAGCGTGATCACGTCGCGTGACGATGAGTCGCTTCCGTTGCAGAAAGCTGGACATGGCGAACTCGTGGAAACCGCTGCTGGCGAGTGGATCCTCGCGCACCTCGCCAGCCGGCCCGTCGGACCAGACCGCCGCTGTATGATGGGGCGCGAGACATGCCTGCAGCGAGTAGAATGGACGACGGATGGCTGGCTGCGGCTCGTGGGCGGCGGACCGGTGACACTCCTCTCGCCTGATTCTCCAACGAGCTTGGAGCCGCATCCATTTCCAACAGTGCCGACTCGCGACGATTTCGATGAGCCTGGCCTGGGCGTTCAATGGTCGTCTCTGCGCGTGCCGTTCAACGATTCATGGGCATCCCTTGCCGAGCGTCCAGGCTGGCTCAGGCTTCGGGGACGCGAATCGATGATATCGCTCTTCGAGCAAAGCCTCGTGGCAAAGCGCCTTGAAGAGTGCCGCGCCGTCGCTGAAACCAGGCTCGACTACGCTCCCGAGCATTTCACGCAAATGGCGGGACTGATCTGCTATTACGACACGAGAACGCACTACTATCTGCGTGTAACCCACGACGCTGTCGTTGGGCGGGTGCTTGGTGTCGTGCTCAGCGACGACGGTAAATACGACGACTTGCTTGCTACCAACATTTCAATCGCAGACTGGCCCGCAATGTACCTGAGAGCCGCTATCGACGGTGTCGCGCTTCAGTTCAGCGCGTCACCGAATGGCGAAACGTGGCAACCGGTTGGCCCCGTGCTTGATGCGTCCAAGCTGTCCGATGACTATGGCCAGGGCCTCCACTTCACCGGCGCATTTGTCGGCCTCTGTGCTCAGGATCTGCGCGGAACAAAGCTGCACGCCGACTTCGACTACTTCGACATAAACTACCATCGCTAACCAGCCGTGTCCCTTTATAGTTCGGCCCCCGACCACGCTTGCCTGTGATCGGGGGCCGTATTGCCGTTAAGGCCATGTTTCAAGACACTTCGTAATGCGGTAGTTACTGCATGTACGGTCATCGTGCCGTTGCCACCTTTTACAACGTCGCCTGCGTCAATGCCGCGACATATCTCCAGCCTGGCAGAACAATCCGAAATCTGCGCACACGGCAATTGACTCAAGTCACCCTTTTCAAAACAACCGTGGCTCCTGTCTAATTCCATCGCTATAAAGAGAAATGAAACCATGACCAGCACAGCCACAGCACCTCTCGCCAAAGAACCTTCGCCAACTCCAACACTTCTCCTTCAACCAGTTGTCGCCACCTACACGCAACACGCGGATGCAGAGCTAGCAGTGCGGCGACTGGCTGCTGGTGGCATACCAACAAACCATATTTCGATCATCGGGCGAAATTTCGAAACGCGTGAAGATGTCCAGGGGTTCTATCAGCCAGGTGATGCCGCTGTCGATGGGGCCGCAGCAGGAGCGTGGATGGGCGGAATGTTCGGCCTCTTCATGGGCGCAATGGGCTTTTTCGTCGTGCCCGTTGTCGGTGCCATGATGGTCATGGGACCGCTATCGGGTCTCATCGCGGGAGCCGTTGGAGGTGCTGGTGTTGGAGCCCTGCTCAATGGCCTCGTCGCTGCGGGCGTTCCGCACAATCAGGCGATCAAGTACCAGGATCGTATTCAAGCAGGCGAGTTTCTCATTCTTGTACACGGCACGGCTGATGAAACAACAACTGCCCATGAATTGCTGGAGAACACAAACCCTAGCTACCTTCGGACCCATGGATTGAGCACCGAAGGCTTTGCATCAAATTTCATGGGCGGAGTGCTGCTCTAGATTTGCAACTCAGTAGCACGGCAATTAGATAATGAAAGGCACTTACTATGAACACCGACACATTGATTGCAACAGCAAAAGCCCTTGTCGCTGGCGACAAAGGCGTCCTCGCGATGGACGAGAGCAACCCCACAGCCGATAAGAGATTCGCGAAGCTTGGAATACCGCTGACGCATGGCGCGCGGCAAGACTACCGAACGGTTCTCGTCACCACGCCAGGCCTCAGTGAGTTTATCAGTGGCGCGATTCTGTTCGATGAGACCATCCGCCAGACCACTACGCGCGGCGTACCGTTCGCAAAAGCCCTTATCGAAGCGGGCATTATTCCCGGCATCAAGGTCGACGCTGGCGCCAAAGAGTTGGCCGCGCACCCAGGGGAAAAGGTCACCGAAGGACTGGACGGACTCCGGGAGCGCCTCACGGAATACGCCCAGATGGGAGCCAGATTCGCCAAGTGGCGCGCCGTGATAGCGATAGGCGAGGGCCTGCCGACGCGGGCATGCATCGACGCCAACGCGCACGCACTCGCACGATACGCTGCACTGTGCC
Source organism: Capsulimonadaceae bacterium (assembly GCA_036504535.1). Taxonomy (GTDB): domain Bacteria; phylum Armatimonadota; class Armatimonadia; order Armatimonadales; family Capsulimonadaceae; genus JARLGU01. The sequence continues at coordinate 3,148 of DASXUY010000005.1, read as the reverse complement.
AGGAAGCCGATCTGGTGCCGATTGTCGAACCTGAAGTACTGATGGACGGTGCGCACACAATGGAACGATGCCGCATTGTAACCGAAGAGGTGCTTCTCGCCGTTTTCGCCCAGCTAGCATTGAATAAAGTCGTACTAGAAGGCATGATCCTGAAGCCCAACATGGTCCTCCCGGGGCTGGCATGTCCCGACCAGAGCAGCGTGAACGCCATCGCGGACGCTACCGTCACCACTCTCCTGCACGCCGTTCCCGCCGCAGTCCCCGGCATCGCGTTCCTCAGCGGCGGCCAGACTCCGGAGCTAGCGGCAGCGCGCCTAAACGCCATGAACGTTCGGTTCCGGGGCCACCACCCATGGGCCCTCTCATTTTCGTTCGCCCGCGCAATCCACCAGCCCGCGATGGACGTTTGGAAAGGCGACGACGCCAACACCGGCATTGCGCAACAAGCCCTCCATCACCGAGCCCGCTGCGCGTCGGCAGCACGTCGAGGTGAATACAACGATGCGCTGGAAGCAGAGCGCGGGTGGTAGGGTAGGGTAGGGGCGGTTGTAATGCATCTGGGCTAGCTGTCAATCACCAGCAGTCCGACATTAGCCCGCCGAACCCCGGCAACAAGCCGGAGTTCGGCTCGCGTGGGCCGCCCGAACCCCTTGTGCCGCCACGAACCCGCCAGTCCCGCTGTGGGGACGGACTGACTCTCAGCCGGAAATTCATTTCACGGCGCGCCTCCGCTAGGCTTGGTCGTTCTCGCCATGATGTGACCGTTGCGGTTCTATCTAGTCCGCAATCGAACCCCTTGGGCCGCTACGAACCCGCCAGTCCCGCCCGGGGGACGGACTGACTCCCAGGCGGAAATTCATTTCACGGCGCGCCACCGCTAGGCTGACCGATTACAGCCGCATTCTCTTGGTCACGCACAAGTTCCTGATCCAGTGCCTATCCAGGCCATAAAGGCGTTAATAGTTGATACCTGCCACGAAATCGCCGGTCTCGCCTCCACGAACTGAGTAGCGCGTGAGTTTATTGCGACTGGAATCGACTATTGGCGTACCATGATTGTCGACGCCATCCGGTCCGACGCTGTAGAGCACAAATCCTGTCGCCGCCCGTCGATAGTGAAATGGCGCAGGATCGGCGAAAGGATCGTCGGGGACCCGGGGTAAACACTCCGGAGTCAGTTTCGATAGCGAGTCTGGATATTGCCTGTGGTCAAGATGATATGCTCGCAGCGCAAGTTGAAGTTCAAGGATGCGATTGCCGCAGTCATTAATTGCCTGCCGAGTTCGCGCCTTAGGAAGCGATTCGTTTACGAGGAAGGTGCCGATGGGGTCGGTTGGCTTGGTAATCGGCGCGCGAACGCCTTGTTGGTACGGCATTTTCGCGGCGGTGATGCATGCGTCGACGTAGCTCGTATAGGAATCCATCGCCTTATCATACGGCTCCATAGCGATCCAGATTAGCCGCCACGATGATTCACGCGCAGAAGGAATGGCGGCGATATGCCCATTGGGTCCGAACATTTCGCCAAGCTTATTTGCCATAAGCAAGCCCTGACGCTCCGCGTAGACGATTGATTTCGCTACTCCAACTGGGTTGTCGTGCGAAAACATACTCGCTATCGTCTTTTGGGTCTGGAACTTATCCAATTGCAGCGATACCACGCACGGTGTTTGCGAGGCATCAATGTCAGCCATTCGTCTTGCCGCGCTGAAGGCGTCCCGTGAATTGAGATGATCGACTAGAGCTAGGCTACGGCGTCGGGCAATAGTCTGTTTGCCGACACCGACAAGAAAGCCCATGAGTGCTTCCCCGTGCTGGATTTTTGCTCCCATTTCCATCGCGTCTAGGCGGTCACCCATTGCGCCCGACCAGTCTCCCTTCGCCTCACGCACCCGCGCGCGCAGTACGAGGAGGCGAGTGAGCGAGCTAAACATAGCGAAATCTTTGGACTGCGACCCAGTCTCGGGCCGAAGGTACTCGTATCTGAGACCCTGCTTGACTAGTTTGAACGCGGGACCATTCATAGCCACGAGGGGGGATGCCTTTTGGGCACTAAATGCAAATGCCTGCTCCGACACAGCGTCCGATTTGCTTAGCGAAGCGCCCGCCTGCCTGAAATAGTCCCAAGCGTTCGGCGACGGAACGAGCCGCGTCGGTGCCTTGACCACACGATGGAGCGTGTGAATGGCTTGCCACCACAGCGAACCGCCAACAATAAACGCCACAGCGGCGATCAACCATCCGATTCGCTTACGCGATTTGCGTGACGTAGGTAGTGTAAGCATGGTTGTGTTGGTGTAGAGTTCGAATACTGATCATGCGGCCGCCCTGGTTAGTTATCCTATAGGCCAATTCGCCTCGCGCGTCAGCGTACATGGTCACGCTTCAAATGATTGATTCTTAAGCGCACGAAGTCTTAAACCAACGTAAATAAGTCCCGGAACTGCAAACCAGAGACAGTCGGTAAATTCCCACCAGCGCGTTTTGGGGATTCCCGCAATGTCGCAAGCTATTGCGTCTACTTGCAGGCTGGCTCCAACCCAAAGCACGATCAGCCCTACAACGACTATTAATGGAATACGTCCACGATAAAGCAGCCAAAACGGCGCTATGGCAGCGGTTAATCCACTCCCTGCCGCTGATAGAAATATCACACCTTCCGGGTCTCCGCTCTTATCAATGCCGCTGTGGAGGAGAAGCAGAGATAGAATGGTTAAGAACCAAACGGGCACCCAGTATTTTAGTTCAGGGCTCATCTTGATCATTCCCGCGCCTCTCCCCTTCATGATGTTTGATTCCTGACTAAGGCAGCTGATTTACATATTGCCTCAACTCCGAACGAACCCAACCTGGGGAGCGCCCCGCAGAAGGTGGCACCACTTGTTCGCGCCGTAGAAGCCGTTCAGCCTGTCGCTACCAACCCAACCTCATCATCCCAATCGTGGCGCATCGCAACTGTTTGGGGCCGCCTTCTGGATGCGATCCCCGAAAATTTGTCGCCAACCATCGCCACGTCCGGGTAGCCGGGAGACGTTACCGCCTCCCAGCCCCCTAAGAACCGTACAAGACACTTTCGCGTCATACGGCTCAAGCCTCTGTAACGCCCCAAATGGGACGCGGTGACGCTCCTAAGAACCCCGAAGCTAGT
>DASXUY010000004.1:0-5607 GCA_036504535.1 Capsulimonadaceae bacterium | reverse complement strand
AGTAAAGCACGACGGCTTGAAAGCCGTGGCTTTTCGCGCTTACCGATTTGCCTTGTTGACTACGTTGCGCTTTTTATTGATTGCGGATATAGGCACTCACAGCTGCTTCATTTTTATGGCCAACCGTTTCGGCAAAGTAGCCATCTCCCCAGAGGCTTTTGCCCCAGAGGAACTCTTGAAGGTCAGGAAACTCTTGCCGAATTACTCGGCTTGAACCGCCCTTCAGAATTTGGACAACATTTGAAACGCTCTCTTTCGGCAAAACCTGGATCAGCAGATGCACGTGGTCAGGTTGAATGCTTAGCTCATGGATCGCCCAACGCCGCATATCGCAAGCCTCCCGCATCAGTTCTTCAAGGCGTTCTGCTAGCCGGCCAACCAAAACTCGTTTGCGGTACTTTGGAGCAAACACTATATGATATCTAAGACGCGAAGTGGTGTGCCCGCCCGACCAATAATCCGTTCGGCTTGTTCCGTTTCCCATGAAGCAAAGTATAACACGCCCACCTGTTTGTTATATAGCTTGGTTGATAGGGATGCCCTCGTGCCCGGCGGGCTCTACCTATAGTGCAACAAGATCGCTGTATCCACCGGGCTAAAGCCCGGGGTTTTAGCTCAACTCTTAAAAATGCCCGCCCGGCACGAGGGCATCCTAAAACCTAAAACCCAAAACCCCCACCCAAACCACACACGCTACTTCGCCGAACGCCGTCGCGCCACCTTGACACGCTGCGCCCCGGTCATGTGGCCCGATTCTCGCATGTGCCCGCGAAGTTCGTCGCGCAGGGCTTTGGTGATAGCGGTGAGCGTTGCGACACCGGTGACATGGCCAGACTGGTACACGGGAACAATCTCAAGTCCGTAACGTCGCATTCGGGCCAGAGTGTCTCGCACGGGCGTATCCAACGACGTTTCAAACGGGCAGATGAGAGCAAACTCGGCTACTCGGACGCTCTTGTCCGCGTCGGGCCTTGTCACCATCCGATGGAGCTCACCGTATTCGACCACGCCGATTTTACCGGCATCGCCTTCAATCAACAAACCGTCGCATCCAGCACGGTCGATGGTTTCGAATGCCTCCGCGACTGTTGTCTCGGGTGTCACGAAAATGGCGGATTGTAGTGTCGTGTCTCCGATTGTCATGTGCCAAATCCTGACCAGCCACTCGCTGGGTGCCCCTTCATTGTCGAGAATCCCCAAAATACCACGTTTGGAAACGTAGAAATAAAGCTTCGTTTTTAGTGGATGCAGTCCCCAGCTTAGCCTAGACGACGAAGCTGACCACAATTGCGATTTTTTTGACGCGCCATCGGTCCTGGCTGGGCCTCGCTAGTAAATTAACATCCCTGTTTCGTTAGATGGTTCCTTATTACCAATTGTTCCCGGATAAATAGGCTCCTAGCCTGCTACAAAGACAGTTTTTTTCGTGAATTGTTGACAATGGCTAATAGTTGCGTTATACTCTCCGAGGGATTAAGCCCTTCTTAGAGAGATAGCGTACAAAACAATGGATACCAGTTCCCGAGACTTATTAACTGTAGAACAAGCAGCTGAGTACCTTCAACTGAGCCAATCCAGCATTCGGTCGTATATACGACAGGGAAAGCTCAACGCGTTTCGAGTCGCAGGCAAGCGCAAAGTATTGATTCAGCGCACCGAGTTGCTCAAGCTTCTCGAACCCGCTCGCGGCGAAGTGTTGGATAACGACTCCGACGACGAGTAATTCGCCGGAGCACGCAGCGGTGCTGGAGCGAATAGCAGTCACGCATTTCCCTCCGAGCCGTCTTCGGCAAAAATCGGGTCCGGTAGCGCGCTGGTAAACCTGTGCGCCAGTATGTTGGCCCATCTGGTGCCAACGCCGCGAATGGGGCCGAAGCGCACACACGATGACTCCCGACGTCCACATCAGTATTGTGTCCTACAATACCGCAGAACTCCTCGACAACTGCCTCACAGCGCTCGAATCGCATGAATCCGTCGCCACATTTACCGTCACCGTAATCGATAACGGCTCTCGCGACGGCACCGTCGACATGGTTCGGTCGCGGCATCCCAACGTGGCCGTCATCGAGTCCGGTGCCAACCTTGGCTACGGGCGCGCGAACAACTTCGCGCTGCTGAATTCCGATGCCCGATACTACCTGATCCTCAACAGCGATACCATTGTCCACGACGGCGCGCTCGACGCCATGGTCGAAGCGCTCGACACACATCCCGAATACGGCGCGGTCGGCGGTGCATTGCTGAACCCCGACGGTTCCCCGCAAACAACATGGGCTGCGGGTAAGCTCGATCTGGCAGCGGTGCTGTTGGAGCAGACTTACCTCGCCAAGCTGTTTCCACGCAGCCGCCGATTTGGCGCATATTTCGAGGGCTGGGCGGATCGGACTAAAGATGCTGCCATTGAGCAGTCATGCGGCGCTTGTATGATGGTACGCGCCGACCTCTTCAACCAGCTTGGTGGCTTCGACCCGCGCATCTTTATGTACGCCGAAGACACCGACCTCAGCAAGCGCATCCGTGATCGTGGCCTCGGGATCGCCTATGTCGCGTCGGCGCGTGTCACCCACCACCACGGTCAGAGCAGCGGCGGCGCGATCCGTCCGCGTATGATATTCGAGCACAACCGCAGCCGCATCTACTACTTCCTGAAGCACGAATCGCCCGCAGTCGCAACAACCGCGCGCGCGATCATGGTAGCTGGCGCACTGCTTCGCGGGTTGCTGTGGCTCGGCGCTTCGGTCACCGGCCGCCGTGGCGCATTGGCGAACGCGTCATCGTTCTTCGTGGTCGCCGCGCAAACAGCGCTGGTGAGGGTAAGCGTGCCTCGGCGCAAGGGAGGCGAACAATGCGCGTAGGAATCGACGCACGCCTGCTCACGGGCCGCAACACCGGCGACCGCACGTACTGGCTTGGCCTCGTCAAAGGTCTGGCTGCGTTGCCGGATATCAACGAGTACATCCTCTACTGCCGCGAGACCCCTGCGTTCGACCAGATGCCCATGCTCGACGGTCGCTTCACGACACGCATTGTGCCATCCCGCCACGACCGGATCTGGTCGGCGGTGTCGTTCCCGCTAGCGCTCCGCAAAGACCGTGTCGACGTAGCCCATGTTCAGTACACCGTGCCCCCCTTCATGCCAGCGCCGACCGTAACCACAATCCACGACATTTCGTTCAAGTTGCTGCCCCATCTGTTCACGGCCAAGGACCGCGCCATCCTGGGCGGCACCATCCCGTCAAGCATCGCTAGGGCGGCGGCGGTGATTGGTGTGAGCCAAAACACGCGTGACGCGATCCTCGCGGAGTATCCCGGGACGCCGCCTGAGAAGGTGCACGCCATCCTGAACGGCGTAGACCCGGTTTTCCGGCCCATCGCCGACACCGAGCGAGACAGCGTCCGCGCACACCTCAAGGACGCATACGGTATCGACCGGCCATATGTCCTCTGCCTCGGCCTTTTGCAACCCCGCAAAAACGTGCCGTTCTTGATCAAAGCGTTCGCAAGAGCGCGGCGGGAAGCATCGCTGCCGCATGTCCTCGTGGTCGCCGGTCGCAGCGGCTGGATGGCGGCGGAGACTGAAGCGGCGATCTCATCGGCTGGCGGCGATGTGCTCTTCACGGGCTACATCCCCGACGAAGACCTTCCGCGCCTCTACGGGGCCGCCGACGCGCTCGCATACCCGTCGCTGTACGAAGGCTTCGGCCTCCCAGCCGCCGAAGCGATGGCGTGCGGATGCCCCGTGATCGTCAGCAACACGAGCAGCCTCCCGGAAGTGGTCGGCGATGCCGGTATCCTCGCATCGCCCACCGACACCGACGCCTGGGTCGCAGCCCTCACGAGCCTACTCACCGACTCCGCAATGCGCGACGACCTCCACACCAAGGGCATCGAACGCGCCAAGCTGTTCACGTGGGAAAAAATGGCCACCGAAACGCTGGCCGTATACCGCGCTGCGGCCGTGCGGTAAAGAGGCGTACCCGCCACAACTCCTAGCCCAGAGGGCGATCCCCTCGTCCCAGGCACCGCTTCAGCGGATGCCACGTGGGAGAAGATGGCCCGCGAGACGCTCGCCGTCTACCGCGCGGCAGCGGGTGGACGGTAAGAGCGAAGGAAGGCGCGGCAGCACGTTCCTATGGGTCGGAGACCCTATCCTCAATAACTAGCGGCAGCTTTCAAGCTGTGGTGGCAGGCGGCATAGCCGCATAACCCCATAGCGGCATAACCGCGTCGTGACACGGCGACGCGGCGGCTGCGGTCAATGATAAAACATACGGTGAACCCTCGATTCGTCCATAACCATCCGTCTCGCATGAGCTCGCCCCTACCCGTCGGCCACTCATCGCTCCGACCTCGACGCTCGCCCGAAACAATTCCCCGCCATTTCCGGGTAAGAATCAATCTATGAAACGGTGCATTCTGCTGGTCACAGTTGTCCTATCCGCTCTGCTCTCCGGTTGCAGCGCTCACAACGAGAGGCCGCTCACTCCGGCGGTGGTGGGGACGACACCCACGTACCGGTCGACGGCGCGTTCTACCGACCTTTACCTTGGGCCGTATTACACGCAGCCGGGTGTGAACGGCGGCACGCCGGCGTCGCTCCCCGTGATCCCGTCGCAGGACCGGTGGGACCCGAACGACCCTGTCGCCACTCAGGTTTACACCGCGCTGACCACCACAGACAACGTTCACCCCGAGTTCCTACGCGTCTATGCGCGCAAGGGCATCATCTGGCTGCAGGGCAGCGTGCGAACGAGGGCCGAATGTGATCGCGCAGCTCAGCTTGCGCGCGGGACGCATGGCGTGACCACGGTGCGCAACGATTTGCGCGTGCAGCAGTCTCGCAACGCGAACACGACTGCTGGTTTCACCCTGATTAATCGCATCTCAATTCTTTGCCTGGAATTCGACAAACAAATCGAGATCGCGTAGCGATCCTGTTCTTTCCGGCCAAGAACCCGGTGTTCGAGCACAAAAGTCAGAGACCACCGGCAGAGCCGGTGGCTTGAATATGAACCGCTCAAAGCGGATAGTTGTTGGTACAGATTGGGCCTCCTGAAGGAGGCTTACAATAGGCTCAGTTGATCCAAGCGCTTATCGGCTTGTTCCTGACGCTGGATATAGTTGCGAATGGTTTCTTCGTCTCGTCCAATGGTTGAGACGAAGTAGCCACGCGCCCAAAAATGCTCGCCTGTAAAGTTGCGCATTCTGTTGTCATAGTTTCGAGCGATATAAATCGCGCTCTTGCCTTTGATGTAACCGATTACCTGAGACACCGAGTACTTCGGCGGAATGCTTATTAGCATGTGGACGTGGTCAGGCTGAAAGCTTCCCTTCTCAATGCGGCATTCCTTTTGACGAGCCAGCTGCGCTAACACAGGGCCTAACTCTTTGCATATTCGACCATAAAACACTTTTCGGCGAAATTTTGGTACGAACACAACATGGTATTTGCATTCCCATTTCGTATGGGCTAAACTTCCGTAGTCATCCATCGTTTTTCCTTTCATGAACTTTGAGCGGTTCAAAAAGGATGATGGATGACTGCCTGAAAAGTCAAACTTTACGAGTCCCCCAGCAGAGCTGGGGGTTTACCTATTGAATTAT
>DASXUY010000003.1:0-60008 GCA_036504535.1 Capsulimonadaceae bacterium | reverse complement strand
GGATCGGGAGGAAGAAGAAACGCCTGATCGGTACTGTAAGACAGAAATCCATGTGCCATGAATCAGAATTCGACGAGAGATTCGCAACATCATTCCCAAACCGTAAATCGACTGGACTTTATTTCGGGACAGCCTCCTAGTCAGGGCGATAGAGCAGCGATGTTCGAGAAAGAGAAAGGACAACATTGAGTTTGGCGGAGACAGCTTTGTCTGAACAATCCTTACAACGGCCGTCGCGATGCGCTATGGCCAATATTCATCGGTTTATCGAGCCGGTGCTGCTTTACCTTCTGCATCAAACAGGAGGCTCTTATGGCTATGAATTGCTCACGCTGCTTGATGAGCACGCATTGACGGACGCATCGATCGAGGGAGCGAGCCTGTACCGAACACTGCAGCGGCTCGAGGAGAATGGTCGCGTGAGTTCTGAATGGCATGCTGCAGGGAGCGGCCCGGCAAGACACAAGTATAAATTGACGGACTCCGGAGAAGAGCACCTTAATGAATGGATCACAGCTCTTGATCAACTCAGCCAATCGATGGCAGTGTTTGTGGAAAAGGCAAAGGCAAATACGCCACTGAACGGGACAGAAAACCGGGTGTGAATGGAGGTGAATGCCCTGACGCGATTACGTCGAATGAGCCGAAGAAAGAACCGGGGAGCAGATGAAGTGCGTGTCTTCTTCCTTCTAGTTGGGTGATTGCGGGACGCAAGCTCGCGTATCCGCATCAAGACACTGATAAGGAAAAACATAATGTACGCGAAACTATTCACTGCCGTAGTAGTGCTCTCTGTCTTAATGGCGTCAAGCTCAGCGATCGCGCAGCGAGGACGCGGAGGCCCCGGACAAGGCATGGGGCGCGGAATGCAGGCATCGTGCGGTCTTGGATTGGGCCTAGGTTTGGGACCAGCCGTCATGTCCGACCTTAAACTAACGCAGGAGCAGACCGCAAAGCTTCAAAAGATATCGGACATGTTCCTGGCTGAAACGCAAAGCCACCGGAGCGTCCTCCAATCCAAACTGACCGAACTGGCTACGCTATGGACGGCGGAGTCTCCCAACGAAGCTTTGATTCGCGCCAAGGTGGCAGAAGTCGACAGTGTGCGAGCCAAGATTAGGAACGCAATGATTGACAGGACGTTCTCGGTGATGAACGTCCTAACAGCAGATCAGAAGGCCAAGATGCGCAGTGCGGTCAGCAGTCAGCAAAGCACCGCTGTTGATTTCGGGTATGGTCTCGGATTCGGATGCGCGATGAACGGTGGCGGCTGCTATATGATGGGAGTCCCCGCAGGGCAAGGCGGCGGGCGGCGTCGCTTGTAGGCCAAGGCGCGACTTCGCGAATTAGCCATAAGCCCCTGCACGATCCGTGCAGGGGCTTTGTCGTTTTGCCAGTGCGCAGACCCACACCGAAAATAATCATACAAACGTTTGCTTTATAATTGACAAATTGTCCATCAATGTGGTACATATATAGATATATAGGCAACGAAACACCGGCGTCAACGTCCGAGGGCTAAACTCAGCTGAGATAGCCCAGTGAATGAATGAATATTTCATTTCATTCACCCTGAATATTCATCAAGATATTCGCCCCTTCGTGTGAAAGAAGGGGCGTACTTCGGTCCTTGGTTTTAAGCATTAGCGGAGAGCTAGAGGCTCTTGACAACTTCGAGCACCTTTTCGGGATGCTGATCGACCTTAACGCTAGCCCATATTTTGCGGACAATGCCTTGCTTGTCGATGACGAATGTTGAGCGCTGAATGCCCCAGTAGGTGCGGCCGTAGTTGGTCTTCTCTTTCCACGCACCGTACTTTTCGGAGACGCTGTGATCAGGGTCGGACAGGAGCGGGAACGGCAGAGTGAACTTGGCGGCAAACTTGTTGTGGGATTCGACACTGTCGAGGCTCATGCCCAGGATTTCGGCTCCGGCAGCTTCAAACTCTGGCCGCAGGTCTCGAAAGCCGCACGCTTCGGTGGTGCAGCCGGGCGTATCGTCCTTGGGATAGAAATAGAGCACAACGGCCTGCTTGCCAGCGTAGTCTGCCAGCGAGATGGTCTTCTCGCCATCGCGGGTGATCGCCTGAAGGGCAAAATCGGGGGCCGTATCGCCAACCTTTAGCGGCGCAGAGGATGTGGTTTCGGACATTATTGAGGCTCCTTTAGTATGAAGGGGTGTTAAGATTAAAGTTCGGAACGGGACCAGGGAACGTCGCGCACACCGGCGCGCTTATTGACCACCCGCGCGAGAACAAAAAGGTGGTCGGAGAGGCGATTGATGTAGCGCTCGACTTCCCGACCGATATCGTCGTGCTCCATCAGGGTCACGATGTGTCGCTCGGCACGACGACACACGGCGCGGGCGAGGTGCAATGCGGCAGCGCCAGCATTCCCGCCGGGCAGGATGAAGTTGGTAAGCGGAGCCAGTTCGCTCTCGAAGTAGTCGATTTCGTGTTCAAGGGCCTCGGTTTCGGCCACAGTGATGCGTGGAACTGCGCTAGTTTCGCGGTCAACATCGCGGGAAAGCGGCGTGGCAAGGTCCCCGCCAAGAACGAAGCACTCGCGCTGGAGGCGACGGACTATACCAGAGATCTCAGGATGCTTCAGCTGAGTTTCCGCCCAACCCAGTGCCGCATTGAGTTCGTCGACGGTCCCGTAGGCTTCAACGCGCAACGCATCTTTGCGGACTCGCTGGCCGCCATAAAGGGCCGTCTCGCCGCTGTCTCCGGTCTTTGTGTAGATCTTCATAGGGTAGTGTGATGGACGCCTTCAAGAGCAGGCGCTACTCGTAGTGGTGGTCGTTTGTGGGTCGGGTATACTTTCTGGTGCGACTGAGGCTCAAGATGCCTGCGACTACCGCTCTGTTGTTCAACCATATTTCGAGAGCGCCGGTTCCCTGATCGCAAACGGAGATACACGGAATTGACCAGATACAAGACAGTCTTGGTTGACTATGAAGGGCTTCAAGCCAGCCTCGATCTGCACTCTGAGCAGGGTTGGAAGCTCGTTTCGCTTACGCCGGACACCTGGCGCAAGGTTCTCAATTCGCAAAGCGCAGCCGATAAAGTCGAGGTACTCGGCTCGACAGCCGACGGTACTCCTGCAGAGGAGTTCTGTGCTTCATATTACCTTCTCGTGTTCTCAAGCGAGGACGACCCCCGCTTCGAAATCGGCCTCGCCGCGGCGTCGGAAACGCTTCCCGACAAGGATTACACCCTTCCCGACTACTAGAGCAGTTACTGCGCCAACTCGTTGATAGCTCGCTGCAGTTGCTCCACCGATTGGCTGCATACGATGTAGTCGGCGCCGTGGGCCAGCACCTCGTCGTGCTTCACACCCTTAGACGCCAGGTCCGGCGCCATGTTCGCAAGGAGCCTGAACGCCTCCCGCTGAGGCGGTGGCAGGCTTGCTGGCGCCGCGAACACATCGAGCCCTGCGCCGTATGTCGCTCGCACCGTCGTGAATGAGATGTTCGCGCTTCGCTGCGTGACGACAAGCCGTGTCTGCTTCTCGCCAGCCAGGGCTCTCGGCACAACGGTGGCGGGGGCGTCGAATGACACCTGAGCTGTCTTCGGTGGCTGCGGGATCTTGCGATGCATTCCGGTGTAAATGATCGCCACCGAGACAAGCAGCGTCACGATGCCGATGACCACAACCCCAAGGCATCCGCCAAAAGCCTGCTCTTTATACTTCTCGTCGCTATCCGTCTTAGCGGCGGCATACTCAGGATCTTCCCGCAGCCCATCAACCACAGTCTCCACACGTTCGGCGTCAGCCTGGTCCATCACTTCGAGATGGGCAAAGCACTGTGGGCATGTCGCCGACGGCAAGTCCCGATAGAACGCGCCGCAGCGAGGGCAAAACTTGGGGGGAAAGCTGGAACCGCTCATGGGCTACGCACGCGCCTCCACAAAGAAGCCGCGCGCTGTCAACAGAGCATCACGGAGCACCGGCAGAGCGGTTTGCTTGGTGTGGACGGCAATCGGTCTGTTTATGACATCGAAAATCAAGAACGTTTCCCAGAAGATCACCAGCAGATACAGCACACACGCTCCCGTTATGACCTGACGCGCTCTCTCCAAGCTATAAAGGCTGATCACGTCGCAGATAACGATGATGAAGATCACCATCAGGAACTTAAAGATCGCGAACCCACGAAGGCCAAACGTGTGTAGCACCCAAAGTGCCAGACCGTTGGCTTCCTGGCCAGAATGACGAAAGATGTAGCCCGTCAGGAACAGATCAAACAGATTGAACAGGAGAAACCCGAGATACTCCTGGGCGAGAACAATGTCTCTTTTGAACATGCGATCTCGTCTTTCTGCAACCCGCATCGTATGCGAGCGAAGTGGTAGCAAAATAATACCTGATACAACCAGCCGCGCTGCTGCCACTCAAGCTCGCTGCAACATCTCACGGGCATGCTCTACCACGGTCCGAGACTCGGGTGTACCGCCCAGCATACGAGTGATCTCGTCGACGCGACCAGTCTCAGAAAGGTGCCTCACGGCCACGACCGTCCGGCCATCATCGGCGTGCTTCTCAATAAAGAAGTGTGCGGCAGCTGGCCGCGACGCGATCTGGGGCAGATGGGTGATACACAGGATCTGGGCCAAATCCGCGAGGGAGCTGAGCTTATCACCGATTACGGTTGCGGTCCTACCGCCGACACCCACGTCAATCTCGTCGAAGATGAGTGTGGGCACATAGGCGGCTCTGGCGAGGACAGACTTCATCGCCAACATAATGCGGGACGTTTCGCCACCAGAAGCGATCTTCGCGAGCGGCCTGAGCGGCTCGCCTGGGTTTGGCGACAGCATGAATTCGATGCGGTCACAGCCTTTGGCCGATGGAGCCTGGTCTTCAATGCTGGTCTCGAATCTGGTCGCCGCCATTCCCAGCCCCGCGAGTTCCGCCAGAATGCCCTTGGCGAACCGCTCGCTTCCCGCGCGTCGCAGCTTAGAAAGCTTGGCGCTCGAGTCACGCAACTGACGCTCCGCACGGTCGATGCCCGCCTGAAGGTCGGCTTCGTGCGCTTCCTGGTTTTCGAGGCCGTCGAGCTTTGATGTCAGTTCAGAACCATAGGCGATGATCTCGTCGACCGTGTCACCGTACTTCCGCTTAAGCGAGTGGATCAGGCTGAGTCGATCATCGATCTCCTCAAGGCGCTCCGGGCTGAACTCGATCTCCTCGCGATAGTGTCGCAAGAACCGGCGAGCCTCGTCGGCATACGCCAACGCTTCGTTGAGCTGGCTGGTTGCGTCCGCCAGTCCTGGGTCGATCATTTCCGCTTTGTGCAGGGCGGCGGCGGCGGTGTTCAGGCCATCAAGTGCAACATCGGCGAGGGCGGTGTATGCGTCGCCAGTCGCGGCGGACAGCTTTTCTGCATTTGCGATACGGCTACGGTCACCAAGAAGCTCATCTTCCTCGCCTGGTTTCAGGGCAGCGTCCGCAATCTCCTGTTGCTGAAAGCGGTAAAGGTCGAGGTTGCGGGCACGCTCGCGCGCGTCAGCAGTTAGGCGCTCCAAGTCGCGGCGAAGGCTGCTGGCTGTGGCATACAGCGTTGCTACCTCGGCACGGAGGCCAAGCGCGTCTTTGCCTAGCCAGTTGTCGAGCAAATCGATGTGCTTATCGGCGGCGAGAAGCGACTGGTGCTCATGCTGACCGTGGACATCGACAAGATGCTCACAGATATCCCGCAGAGTGGAGACAGGACAGAGGCGACCGTTGACGCGGCACTGGGATTTGCCAGAGCGGCTGAGTTCACGTGCAACGTATAGCAGTGAGTCGCCATCGTCGGTGTCAAGGCCAGCTTCAGTAATGGTCGCCCTTGTCTCGGGAGGCGCGTCGGATATGTCGAAGACTGCCTCGACAACGGCTCGGTCGGCACCGGTACGGATGACGTCGGCACCGGACGAGCGGTCGCCCAGCACGAGGCCAAGGGCGTCAATCAAGATGCTTTTGCCCGCGCCTGTCTCGCCGGTAAGCAAGTTAAGGCCACGGCCGAACTGCAGGTCGACGTGCTCGATCAGTGCGAAGTTACGTATATGGAGTTCTTGAAGCATATCGGGTTACGATGAAGCTGATGGCGCTCACGGTGTCGCGGTGATTTGCGCCTGACTAACGTATGATGACGCCTTCAATTTGCTGTGTCTTCTTCGGGTTCGGATTGTAGCCAAAGATGACGGTCATTGGCTCTTTGCCTAGTTCTACCCCGTCCGGCGAGAAGTACGTGATAAACGCGGTTCCGACCAAATACTCTTGATCCTCGGGGCGCAGGAACTCATAGCCGTTCTCGGGAAGCTTGGCCATTCGATAGTATCGGGGCCTACCGGTATGAAAACCCATGTCGAGTTCTGGCGGCGTCTCAACGAAGCCAGAGAGCACAGCATTATCGGTCACGACAGTACGCGCTTGATCGTTGTGCCCGATTACGCTTACCGAGGCACCGGATTCCGTGGTGACAGCTTCGTCGCCGACCGCCACAAGGAGCGGGACGACGCCGATGGTTGCGACGGTCGAGAACGAGTTGGCAGGCGCGCTCCCTGTGACTGTGAGAACGGGCTTCGTCATGTCCGAGGTAGCAAAGGCCTTTCGCGAAACGCTGCTTCGAGTTGCGGCGACGAGATGCGGCGACACGCAAGAGACGGCTATTATTGCCGCTGTTGCCGCGATCCCGCCAGTCTTAAACCTGTTTGGTATGCTTAACATAACTGATAGTCGGGCGAGCTAAGAATGAGCCCAAGAGCAGTACGGACACGTCTCCCCGCGTCGGTTTCTGAAGCCGTTTGATCAATCAGAACCTGGCGAACTGGCGCTGACACATTGAGCGGACCGCACATCCACAGAAGCGCGTCGACGAGGCGCTCTGGCTCAGATGCAAACGGATGAGCATCGGCTTCCACCGTCCGGAGAGCATTGCTGGCACCGCTTGAATCCGGCGGCAACGATACGCGCAAACCGGGTCGCTGGCTGAACTTTTGCGCAAACCTGGCTCTGGCGATCATCGTGTTCAGATTGATCCACAGCCTTCCACCATCCCACCCTTTTACGGTAGGAGGGCCAAGCAGTTCCTGCCCCATAGACGCCATTTCGGATGCGACTCCTGACAACCCATTCAGGAGAGCACGCGCGCGAGTGGCGTTGTCATTAAAATCGTTGGTGCGCAGCCCCGTATCGTCCATAGGGTCCAAAGGCGTGCCACTGGATGCGCCAAGTTTGATATACGGCGCAACGTGGTCGCTCATCCCAGTCATATTGAGCGCCCCAATCACCAAATCTACGGGAGATTTGATCAGGCCGTACCGCGCTGCTGGCGAGTAGAACTCTTGCGACGTGAGTATGTCCGTTACGATTGCTTTGATATTGTATCCGCTATTAAAGTATACGCTTGTCAGGCGGCTCATTGTGCGCTCGGAAGGGGTTTCGGCGCAGAAATAGCGATACAGTTTTCGGCAAAGGTAGTGGGCCGTCGCAGGCAGGGCTACCAGGTGATCCACAATGTCGCTTCCGGTGAACGCCGCAGTGCGCCCCATGAAAGTTTTCTCGGTTTCATCATGCTCGGCAGGGTTGTAGTAGAATCGGCCGTTACGCAAGTTCCAGCCCGAGAAGGCACGCGCCGCAGCTTTGATATCGTCCTCGGTGTAGTTTGGCGCTCCCGACGGCCCGACACGACCACACGTGAAGAGCTCCATGAGTTCGCGGGCGTAGTTCTCGTTAGGATGCTCGCGGTAATTCTGGTCGCCGTTCAGGTAGCGGACCATCTCCGGGTCACGCGAGACGGCCTGAGCTAGGTCGCGGAAGTTGCCAAGTGCGTGAGTTCTAAAGAGACGGTTCTGCCGCAGCATGAGTACACCGTCGTCATCTTTGCTTGTGAAGTGATTGTGCCAGAACAGCACCATCTTTTCTTGGAGAGGGCGTCGCGTGGCTAGGATGCGATAAATCCACCAGAGGCGCACAGCAGGGGTTTTGAGCTCGGCATCGGCGAGCATGAGATTGTTTGCGCCATTGACAACCTGGAGAGAGGTTTGAAGGAACGCGCCATCGTCGATGTCGTCAGGAATGGCGGCGTATTCGATCAGTTCACGCGTAACAGATCCAAGCCCGCGCTGGGAATCACGCCAAATCCTCTGAGGACTGGCCCCAAAGCCAGCGCGACGCAAGAGGTGAGCCATGTCTTCGTAGCTGGCGGGCGAACCATCAAACTTCGTTGTTGCGAGTCGCGGGTTTGTATCCATTACAGCGTCTCGGGACAATTCTGGACAAGATTATCCATTGTACCGCAGACGCGACCCGGAAAGCGAATGATTGGGCGGAGGTGGATGGGTGTTGGCGCAGTCACGCAGCAATGGAGAACGAAGCATTGCCACTGAGACTCTGCCTACGGTGTTGTAGGCAGAGCATTACGGCTGTGAGGAGTTGTGACTACTTAGGCGTAGCGCCTTTTAGCGGTCCCAGCAAGTCGAATGTCTCTGATTTTCGTCCAACCGTCCGGGTGACTTTCACGGCGGAGCCGTTGTGGGCTTTGGCCCCGGCGGCCGTGCCGAAAAGCCATTTGTCAACTGTGCCGTCGGGCCACGTCACGGTTGCCGTGTCGCCTTTGCTGACGATAGCGGGCTCGGGATCGCCGACGCGGTAGGAGTAGAGCATGACACGGAACTTGGGGTCAATGGTTTGGACGTTTGCGTTGACCTGAAGTACGGGACCCTTGTCCGCTTTGTTGTCGGGTCGAATCCGCTGCATCACGGACGCTGTGATCTTCGGCTCCGATGTGGCTAATATGCGCATGAGGAGACGAGCCGGATGATCGTCGTGCTCAACTGTCCAACCTTTGGGCAGGGGAGCATCAAGCAGCGACATGTAGGCGCCGCCATTGGGGGCATTCATCATCACAGGCTCAGCGGAGAGGCCGTCGAAACCTTCCGGCGCAACGATAGCGGCTACGAAGTTGCAGGTCCCCAGACGTGTGCGCACAATGAGCGTGTGAGATCCTGCGGCGAGGTCCATCGGATCCTGAGCGGGCTGCCAGTGGATATGCGCATTGGCGGACGTTTTGCCGGTCACCTGCACGGCCTTGCCTTTATCTACGACCACCTCCGGCCACCAGTTCCAGGGATCAGTATAGGGCTTGCCGTAAAGGAGCCAGACGCGGTATTTGCCAGCGGTAGGGATGTCGAAGCTCATCTTAACGCCGGGAGCAGCGCCGCCGCGTAAGTACGGCCCTTCGTAGGCTGCCCGTAGGGTTGCGATACCGCCCTTTGTGTCTCCAAGAGCATTGCCTAGAGGCGTGAGCATGTGCCATTGGTAATCGTGGGGCAAATCGTCTTTACGGAGATCGTCCACAATCATGGCATACGGGTGCGCGCCTCGGACGAGTACGGCACTGCGATATGCGCGCTGGACGGGATTATAGGAGAAGGCGTTCAACCCGTCCACTTTCGTCCCACCCGCGACCGAATCCCAATCTGACCGGTAGTCGTACGCTTCCTTGGCATCACCCATAAAGCCAGTCGCCCACACGCCGTCGCGGTATTGGAGCGGCTTTCCACGCATTGGGAAGAACCCCTGCCCCTTGCCGTCAACGAGGACTTCGTTGTGGCCAAAGTCGAACGGGAATCCGAACCCGGTGTCCATTGCCCAGAGCGTACCATTACCCGCGAACGTGAACGCATTACGGTCTGGGTGCATATGCGACGGGCCCGCGCCCACGGGGTCGCTTTGGATTTCGAGATAGGTGGCTTCCTTTCCCCAATCAGACCGAAGGTAGGCGATGCCGCTTTCCGCAAAGTAGTGCGACGGCGGCAGATTGAAGTCTGAGGGTTTGATGGTCGTATCGGGCTCGGTGGACCAGAGAACGCGACCAATTTTGTTGAGGGTGTCGCAACCGTCGAATGCGACGTGGGTGGCGTGTATCCAGCGTGTGCGCGGATCGTCGGGGTGCGCCGCGTGGAGGAGCTGGTAGATTTCGCCGACACCCATGGTTTGGTCTGTGGTGTCCTGGGTTTCGTTAAAGTCCATGGTCCACGGGAAGAGGTCATAGCTCCACCAAAGAGGCACCTGCGTCAGCTTTGGATGCTCGAGGAGCTTAGCGCCGCGTCGCTCGGCGGCATCGAGAAGGTAAGCGCCGCCGTGCATACCGTAAGAGAAGTAGTGGATACTTTCTTCGGCGCAGCCATCGCTGCTGATGCCGTAGTCCAGGAAGTCCTTGAGGCTCGCAACTGATTTTGTGTACCAGCGCGGCTCGTAACCGGGCTCTCCCTCAATGGCGAGTGCGCCCATTGCGAACTTACCAACATAGATAGGGATCCAGTTATATGTGCGTGCTTCGGATGGAGGCGCAAAGCCGTACACAACCTTATCGAGGTACTTCTCCGATTCAATCGCGGCGGCGGCGATCCATGAACGAACCTCCGCTCTCTGGTCAGGTGTGAGCCAGCGATAGAGCAGGTCGTATGCGGGCCCCACACCGTCAACGCCGTTTTCGACGGATCCTTTTACGATGGGAGCGTTGCGAACGTATGCCATTAACGCTGCGGTGAGTGGTTCGGCGTCGGCGGCCTTTTCGGTGACCAATGGGACCAGCGACGCAAGATCGAGCGCGCTAAGTAGAGCGCCGCGCTCATTAGCGCTGAGAGAGGATGGATTTGCAGCGGCTTTGGCGAGTACCTGCGATGGCGGCGATTGCGGGTCGGTGAAGGACTTGAGCGCGGCTACGCAGTTGTTGTAGCCGTCACGCGCACCGCCGGATTTGATGCGCTCTCGAAGTGCGGGAAGGTCCGTGGTCGTAAGATAGATTCGGGGGTGTTCGCCAGCTGGCGGAGGTGGCGTGAAGCGGACGGCTTGAGCGGTAGTGGCGGTAGGCGCATCCGCCGCGAGGGACGCGGCGGACGGTGAGGCAAACGGGGCCATGATAGTCATAGCGACGACGGCGAGCGCTGCGTATCGGTTGTTCACGAGCAGATCCTCCAGCGATGCGGCAGGGTCGGTAGTCGCACGCATATTCTGGGCGCGCTACAGGCTTGTATATGATGGTCGTTCACCGTACGTATAGGCTGTTTCCTTCCTTGTCGATGCGACAGTGGTGAGATATGTGAGATACGCAAAATAGACGATGGAGCTTGCCCCCTTGGCTGCTACGCGGCGGTGCGTAGCGGTAGTTGATCTGCGAGTTACGATGTGGACGGGACGTGGCGAATGTGGAAAAGACCGGGTTGTCGTACGGGTGATCGCAGAAAAACGCCCCGCTCGGATGTCCAAGCAGGGCGTTTGTGGGTTTTTCTCGAGGTTATTACTTGCCCGCGTTAACGATGGCAAGGAAGTCGGCTGACTTGAGCGCTGCTCCGCCGATAAGGCCGCCGTCGATGTTGGGCTTGCTGAGAAGCTCCTTGGCGTTGTCGGGCTTCATTGAGCCGCCGTACTGGATGCGGACCGCTTCGGCAGTCGCCGCATCGTAGAGCTTGGCGACCGTGGAGCGAACCACGCCGCAGACGCGGTCGGCTTCGTCAGCACCGCAGACTTCGCCGGTGCCGATGGCCCAGACGGGCTCGTACGCGAAGACAAGCGCGGCAACGTCGGCGGCTGAGATGCCAGCAAGCGCGCCGGTGACCTGGGTGGCAACGACACTGTCCGTGGTGCCTGCCTGGCGCTCGGAAAGCGTCTCGCCGATGCAGATAATCGGGACGATCCCCGCGGCGATGGCAGCCTTCGCTTTGCGGTTGACGGTGGAGTCGGATTCGCCGAAGAGGCGCAGGACATCGTCATCAAAATCGGGTTCGGCAACGCCAAAGCGGCCTCGGGTTTCGGAGTGGCCGATAAGCACATAGCCAGCGCCAGCATCCTTGAGCATGCCGGGCGCAATCTGCGATGTATAGGCGCCACTGGCCTTCCAGAACAGGTTCTGCGCACCAAGTCCGATGGGCGATCCAGCGACTTCCTGGCCGACCGAGTAAAGAGCGACGAACGGGGGCACAACGACGACGTCGACGGTAGTGTCGGCACCTACGGTGGCTTTGATTTCCTTAACAAGCGCGATGGCTTCCGGCACCGTCTTGTTCATCTTCCAGTTGCCAGCGATGATCTTCTTACGCATCTAATTGATTCCTTGTTTACTCAGAGAAAGACCCGCCAGTGGCGGGTTTGGTGATGCACTCGTGAAATACTAAAATCACCTCACCCCCCGGCCCCCTCTCCTTGGAAAGTAGAGGGGGAGCAAGATAGAGCGAGGTGGTAAATTATATTACGACAGCGACGGGATGCCGCTTAGTTTTTTCGAATATGGGCGGAAGATCGTCTGATCTCGGCGACGGCCTACAGATAGGATTGTCACAGGGACGCCAGCAACCTTCTCAACGGTTTCGACGAACTTTTTGACGTTCTCGGGAAGTTCATCGAAAGTCTTCGCGTCGGAAACGTCTTCCTTCCAGCCTGCTACCGTCTTATAGATCGGCTTGCAGCGGACAAGGCGATTCTGGTCACTCGGGAAGTCTTCGATTGCGCGACCGTCGAACTCGTACTGAGTGCAGACCTTCACTTCGTCGAAACCCGAGAGCACGTCCAGATGCATCAGGGAGAGCGATGTGAGGCCATTAACCAGCGATGCATAATGCAGCGCGACGCCGTCGAGCCAGCCGCAGCGACGAGGACGCCCGGTGGTGGTTCCGTACTCTCGGCCACGCTCACGAATGAGGTTGCCGGTTTCGTCGATCAACTCAGTCGGGAAAGCGCCAGCTCCGACGCGGGTGGTATACGATTTTGCGACACCGATGATCTGATCGATCTGTGTCGGACCGAGGCCCGTGCCAATGGTTGCGCCACCGGCGCTTGGGTGCGACGATGTGACATAGGGATATGTCCCGAGGTCGATGTCAAGCAACGTTCCCTGTGCGCCTTCGAACAGCACACTCTTGCCGCTCTTCGCAGCGCGGGCTACAACGAGCGCGGTATCATCGACATAGGGTCGAAGGAAGTCGGCAAACTCTTTGTAGTCTTCGACAATCTTCTCGGCAGAAAGCGGTTCGGCACCGTAGAGTTTAACGAGAAGCTCGTTCTTTAGCTCAAGTATCTGCGTCAGGCGATCTGGAAAAATCTTGGAATCGCAAAACTCGCGCATTCGGATGCCCACGCGAGCAGCTTTGTCCTGATATGCGGGGCCGATTCCTCGACCGGTTGTGCCGATGGCCTTAGCTCCCTTGCGTTGCTCTTCCAACTGGTCGAGGAGCATGTGGTAGGGAAGAATGACATGCGCGTTGCCGCTAATCTTGAGGTTTTCGCACGAAACGCCACGGGCCTTGAGGCTAGTGAGTTCCTTGACGATGCCAGCGGGATCGATCACAACACCGTCCGCGACAATATTGAGCGTTTTCAGGTTCAAAATGCCAGCGGGTACGAGATGCAGCTTGTACTCCTGGTCACCGACGCAAACAGTGTGACCAGCATTGCTGCCGCCACCCCAACGTACAACCAGATCCTTGTCATGCGCCAGGCAGTCGATGATTTTACCCTTGGCCTCATCGCCCCACTGTGCGCCGACTACCACCGTATTCGCCATTACCGTCCCCCGTTACCGCATCCGGCTATTTGATTCACTTCTGATTGCTCGTCTGCAGCTTCGCTGGAGCCTGACACAAACCAGAGTTTTTTACATATGAGTATAGACGAAAATCCGCAGAACAGTCAACCTTACGCCAAAGAGACCGTCACGAGGGGGAGATTCGGCGGAGTTGTACGGCTGATTGGACGGAAATGGGCCGCATAGTGACAGCAAGGTGTACGAAACAAAAACGGCGCCCTCGCCATTGCTGGAGAGGACGCCGCTACTGAGAGTGGCTACGGAGTGACACCGTTACCGACGATTGTGCCCATAACGCCTTCCTGGATTGGAGCGGGCGTTTCACCGGTGGTCGTGCTTCCGGGAATCGGCAGGATGGTCGGCGTCACGAAGAGCAGAAGCTCCGTGTCGCTTTGCGAGTTGTTTCGGCTGCGGAACAGGCTGCCGATAATCGGCAGATCCGATAGAATCGGGTACGAGAACCGCGATGTCGCATCAGTCTTCTGGACCAACCCGCCAAGCACTAGCGTTTCGCCGTTGCCAACGGTGCGGATGGTCTGGACGGTCTGCGACGAGACCTGTGGCGGTCCGGTGCCTGAACTTGCAGTCACCTTGGACAGCTGCGGCGTAAGCTGGAGGGTCACGGAGTTGTCGCCGTTGATACGAGCCCTGGCGGTGAGGCCGGTTGGCACGCTCAGGAAGCTTGTCGTTTGTGCTTGGAGAGCGTTGCCATTACCCTGAGCGATTGTGGTCGTCTGTGAGTACGGAATCTGGTCGGTTACGGTGATGCTGCCCTGGATGTTATTGGTCAGCGTGATCATCGGCGACGCAATCACCTTGCCATTCGAAGATGAAAGCAGAGCAGCCAGTTTTGCTACCATGTTTCCGTGCGAGTAGGTAAGGAAGGTGCTACCCGAGCCGGACGGTCCCGGCGGGAAGAAGCCGGTTTCGATCGACGGGTACGGGATCAGGTCCCACGAGATGCCGAGTTGGTCAATCATGCCGACGGAGGCGGTAACGAACTCAACTTTGATCTGAACCTGCTTCGCGGGCACGTCGAGCTTCATGATGATATCGCGAAGCTCTGCGATACCCTGTGAGGTACCTCGTACTAGCAGCGTGTTCTGCTCGGTAATCGCGATGATCTGGTCAACGCCAGCGGGACGAAGGTCAACGCCTCGACCACCTGCTGCTCCAGGGGCCGCACCGCCACCACCGGGAGCCGGGAACTGCTGAGCGGGAACTCCAAGCCGGGTTTCGGCACGATTAGCGCCACCGGTGAAATCATTACCTCCGAGCGGAACTCCGGGCTGCGTGTTCACGGTCGATGCGCCGTTGGTTTGCGTCTGGCTTGTAGAGGCAGGCTTGTTGCCGTTGCTCCACGGATCGGTCATCACTAGCTGCGGCTGTGGCGCTGCTCCCACGAGCAAAGGCGCGGGCCGGAATTCGGTGCCGTAGGGGCTGGTGACGTTGCGATCAGGGCTGTTGAGCACGCTCAGAATAAACGTTGGCTCAACGTATTGCAGGTTAATCGTCTCCCACCGCAATGGAGCATTTGAAAGCGCGGGACGCGCCGCAACGTCTGGCTGCTGCGTCGCAGGCGGAGTGTCGCTGGTGGAAACCATCGGGATCGCCGACTTCACGGGAGCATTAGGGTCGATCGGTCGGATGGTGTAAACGCCGTACTCGTCCTTGCTGATCGTCGCGCCTGCGCTTGCCGCAACGTACTTGAGCATTTGGGATAGAGGCGAGCGAAGGTGGACGGTTACGGGCCGAAACAGCTTAGTGTCACCGCTGATGATGAACTGAGTCCCGCCAGGCTTGCGCAGCAGTTCAACGACGGCAAGCATGTTGGCGTTGGTAACGTCGAGTTCAACGACAGACTCATTGGATACTGCTGAACTGTCAGAGTCCGCCGCGCGAACGGCAGTCCCAGGTGTTAAGCAGAACATGAGCGCCCCGGCAGCTATCAAACCAGCGGAGAACCGCGAAGCGCGACTAGCTACCAACGGGACGCACGCGCGCGCCGTCGTGGCGTGCGGTGCGTCGCCTGAGACCGGCGTCGAATTATGACTAGCGGTCTCTAGGCCCCGCGTTGATTTGGGCTTCGTATAAAGCAGACCCATATGATGGGTGTCCTCCTTCGAAAGGCGGGTGAGCGGTCCCGCTTAGAACAGATGTGTCTTTGTGACGCTGCCACTGCGCATTTTGTGACAGGTTGCCGGGCTTAGCCCGTTCTGGTTATTTGTCGTCGCTCGGCAGCAATTAACTGCCTGCAAGATTATCGGCCACCGAAACTTGTGTTGCCTGCCTGGCCGGTCGTTGACGTCGTCGGTGTGGAGATCGATGGCCCTGAAGCGCCACCGCCGCCGGTACCGCCGAGCGCATCAGCCTTCATGCTTGTCGCCGGCACGATGAGGCTCGGTTGTCCAAGCAATCCAATAAGGATGGTCGCATCGGCGTATCGTAACTGAATGGACTCAAATTGGCTGAGCGAAATACCACTGGTGCCGCTAGCGGTAAACCCTGTTGAAGCAGGTGTCGGCGCTGGAGATCGGTTCATGCCCGGGTTGCCCGGCATTGTAGTCGGCCCGCCTGGCGAAAACGAACCTGGTCCAGTCGTTGTGCCTGGAGGTAAACCAGTCGGCCCGATGGTTTCGACTTTGGGTCGAACATAGTAGACACCGGTATCGGTGTCGCGATCAGCCACGAGTGGCGGATTTGCCGATTTCAAAACGGCTTTTAGCGCAGTCTCGAAGGATACGCCGCGAAGGTTAACGGTAACGGTTCCGCCAACATTGGGATCGAGGGTGTAGTTCAGTTTCGCTTGAGTGAACAGGTAGCTAAGCGCCTGTTTAACAGGAGCGCCCTGCAAGTTGATCTCAATCGGCTTCTGTGCCGTATCGGACTGCGCCGATGACGGCGTGATTGCCGCTGAAAATGCTGCCATTGCGAGCCCTAAGCACGCAACTGTTGTGAATGATCGCCAAGACTTATTTGCTACCATTGACATCAACTCCTGTCCAAGGCCATTGCGGCCTCATCGTGATACGTCGCTTCTCTAGCCGCGTATCAACCAGACACTACTGAATTCGAAAACGTCCAATATTCAAGCTAGTTAACGGGCAGCGCTACTGTCGAACCGACAGCGACCCTGGTTTCGACTTTCGTAACGCGCGACCGAAGTGTTATGGACGATGAGTCCATCGACGTAAACTTGCCGCTGCCATCAGGCAGTGTGTCACCCAACTGAATGACATAACTTTCCTGCCCTGTGGCAACCAACGCCTGCGGATAGGCGCCGTTCATAATCCCAACGACGCTCCACGACTTCGTTTCATGCGAAACTGGCGCTGGCGGTGCTAACACTACGGGTCCGCCAGCTTTCGGAGATGGCGGTGTCGGCATCGGCGGCTTAAACCGAACAGGCGGCACCGTCACCTTCTTCTGAGCCGGTGCTGGCGCCTTCATAAACGGCGAGCCGATCGGCATACCGTAAGGCGCAAACGGATCCGGACGCGGTGCCGACTGGACACCAGTCGCGGTTGCTAATAAAATTGTTAACGCCGCAGCATTGAAGGATGTTCGATTCATAATCGTTTCCCCTTACATATTAGGCGGGCCGTTTTGCGGCCCCTGCCCTGGCGCTGGACCATTTGATGACGTGTCGGCGGCTGATTGCAGCTTGATTTCTCGCCTTACCACGCCGGTGGTCCTTACAACAACGCCGCTTTCAGCAATGGTCAGCACTGTTGCCGAGTTATCCGGGAGCGCGTCGCCTGGCTGTAGAATCGCTGATTGGTCGCCATTCATTACAATTGCTTTTACGCCGTTCCCCATCATGATACCCGCTACCTTCCATGGAAGTGTCAACGGCACGGCGATGGCAGGGTTGATGTCCCCTGGTCCCGGAGGCGCCCCGGGCACGCCGGGCTGAAGTCCATTAGCTGCATTTGCTGGCGCAACCGGGTTCAGCGATGGAAGGCTAGCAATCTGTATCTGCGGCAAAGCTGGCAGAACAGGATGGCGCGCCGCATTGATAAGCGCTATGTTCTTGTACGGGCGGAACGGGTCGCCACGCGGCACTTTGGGAGCGGGAGCAAGGAACGACGGCAGCGCTGGCGGTGGCGGACCCGATGCCACGGGCTTAGGCGCTGGCTTGGGCTTCGGTGGCGTGGGTTTGGGCGGAGCAGGCTTCGCGGCGACCTTTGCAGGCACACCGGGCTTTCCGGGCTTGCCAGCAACGGGTTTCGCCCCAGGTTTTGCGGTTGCTTCGGCAGGCTTCGCGCCAGGCTTGCCAGGTTTCGTTGCCTCTCCCGGCTTGCCAGCGACCTTCGCAGGCGCGCCGGGCTTACCGGGTACCGGAGCTTGCGCGCCCGCAGGCGGCCCGGGTGTTACTCCGGGAGCTGGCTGCATACCGGGAGGCGGCATACCAGGCTGCTGCATTCCAGGCGGCGGTGGTGCTGATACAACTTCAGGCGCTTTAGGGCCAATGACGCCGATCTGTAGAAGAACAAGCAGGATAGCTGCAATCATGATGATCGGACAAACGATCAGGATGATCTTCTTATTCTTCGGATTTTCTAGCCAGTCTTTCATACGGTTGTTTTGTCGTTGCTACGGCACGCAATTAATGTGACGGCTCCTGTATTTCAGGACCGGTTATGTTCTGGTCTGGCGCTACTGCATGCCAGCACAATCATTCCGTTCTTGTATCACAGTTTGATACGTTTAGCTTAATCCAGCTTCAGAATGGCACGGTTTCAGCAAAAATCTAACGTGGCGGTCCACCCGGTCCACCCGGTGCGCCTGGAGGTCCTCCCGGAGGTCCCCCTGCAGGTGCGGCACCAACGCCGGGGAGTACTGAAGTGCCATTAGGTGTTGCGGGCGGCCCGACTTCTGGTCCAACCTTATCGGAATTGGTCATAAACTCATACATCTTGGCGGTATACGTGGCTGTAATGAACGGACTGTACCCACTCAATGTCAAGCCATCGATTTGCACGATGCGCGGAAACTTGTTCCAAACGGCAATATGATCGAGGTCCCCCTGGAACGTGCCGATCACGGAGATGTTTGACGCCCCACCCGCCGTCTCGCTTCCCCATTGAACCATACTGATTGGAATCGTGAGAATGCCAGGCTTGACAGAGTTCGGGTCTGAAGTTGTCGGCAGCGTGAACGAGAGGCTGCCAAGCGGCATTACGTCGCGAGACGCGCCCTTCTTCCTACCGAATACGTCCTGCATCCAGAACTTGTTCAATAGGGGACCGAGCGTAACCAACACTTCGTTGTTGTACTGCTTCCACGCTTTCCAGCGGTCACTCATGTCAATGACAGGGTTCTTGTGGGCCATGATATAGTCCCACTGAGCCTGAGTCTGCTTGAGGGAAACCTGCGCATCAGCAAGTTTTTTCTTAGCATCGGGCAACTGGTTGGGCTCCAGATACTGTTTGTTCTGGTCGAAGATGCCCTGTTGAACCGCGATCTGCTCATTGGTCGGCTTGATCATGAGAAAGAACATGAGCACGGGCGCCAGGATGCATGCAACGCAGCCAATAATGGTCACAATCAGAGGATTTAACCTGAGATTACGCATACAGACCCCACGCTTCCTTTTGCATTCCTGAACTCATCATCGTCAATTTCATAAACTTACCTACCCTGCGGGGGTGCGCCGGGGCCTCCCGGAGGGCCACCGGGACCGCCTGGGCCGCCAAATCCTTCAGGTCCACCAGCGCCAGCCGCTGGCGCAGCGCCTGCGACGGCTGGCAATGCTGGCGGCGATAGCTGGCCGCGCAGGGTGGCCGTCACCGTAAAGTCAAATCCAAGGCGCGGGTCAAAGTATTTCGGGAACCGCTGCGGACCGGCGATATCCTGCACGCCTGCAATTTTTGTAACCTGACCATTTACGACGGTAAATGTCTTTACAGGCACCGGAGAACCAGGGAACCGTGCGACAAAGCCACGCGGCAATTCGGGGATGGAGTAATCCTTCGTGCTCGGGGCATAGGCAGCTTTGTAGCCAGGAATCGCAGACACGCTCAATTTGCTGATGTCCGGCTCGTTGTACATGATCTGCATGTAGCGAGCAAGGGCGGGCAGGCTCGGGGCATAGGCAGATATCGTCAGCGACGTCCCGCTCACCGCAAGGCTAGTGTACAGGATGTCAGGCGATGTATATCGCGCAATGTTGCGATAGAGCTTCACATAAGAGAGGTTGTACTCTTGAAGCTTTTTGACAAAGTCAACCTTCTCGGAAATCGCGGGAAGCTGTCCTGCCACCTGCGTTGCTTGCGTGTTGATGTCATCGATTGTCTGCTTAGCCGCAGTAGCTCGAGCAGCATCGTCGGTGATCTGCGTGAGCCGCTGATGCAGAGTGATGCTGTAAATCAGTGCCACAGCCACGATGCTGGAGAATAGCACCGTAAACAGCAAAAGCGTCTGACGGGTCAGGCGGCGCTGAGCAACATAAGAAGGTAGTAGGTTAATTCGCAGCATACGATAATACTAGTGTTACGCGGGCGGAAGTGTCGTCTCGCCGGTTGTCGCGGCAGGCTTTTCTTTTTTACCAAAGTTGAACGAGAAGTTGAGTTTTTTGCCACCCTCGGGCTTGGCCGCGCCATCTCCACCGCCCTTGCCGGGCTTGGCCGCCTTCACGGGTTTCGGAACAGCTTGGGGATTAGCCGTAAAAATGGCCTCCCGGGTAGCCAGGCCTACCGCGATAGCGAACAGTGGGCCGATGCTCGCTAGATATTCAGCGTCATAGTGCTTAGCGGACACATTTAGATTGGCAAAAGGGTTCGCAACTTCAACAGGCACCTGAAGTTCGCGACTAAGAAAAGTCGCAAGATCCGGCATGCTGGCAGTTCCGCCACAGAGCAGAATACGGTCAACGTTGCGACCCTGAGAACGGCTGCGATAGTAGTCAAGTGATCGACGAAGCTCAGTGGCAAGCTCGCTCAGCACCGGGAGAATGGCATCGAAGACCTGCTCACGAATGTTGTCGTCGGTATCGTACCCACTCATGAGGCCCGATGTTTCGGTGACCGGTGCACGGCGGGCAAGGTCGATGGTGCGTCGCGGTATCGGCTGCGTGCGCTCCAAGTCCAGCGGCGCGGTGGGTGATGTGGTCGAGCCAAGCTCCATGGTCTCGTCCAGTGTCGCTTCTTCTTCAACGACATCAAACGGCGACGGACCGCCAAGCGGACCGCTGTCGGGAAGGCCCGCCGGCCGGAAGTTACTGAGCGCTTCGTCGGGCTCTTCGGCGGCCGCTTCTTCTTGCTGCTGGAGCTCTTCGGCGAGTTCGACACGCTCAAGGATAACGCCACCCTGTTCGCGCTTGATCTGCTCTGCCTGATCCGTGGTGTAACCCAGACTTTCAGAGATCTGGCGGGTGAGGCTATCGCCAGCCAGCGAAAGCGAACGCGGGAATATAAGCTGATCGTTTTCGAAAATGCTTATATCGGTACTGGATGCGCCGATGTTGACGATTGCGATAGTGTCTTCGTGCGGGATGTACTCGCCGCCATACTCATCGGCAACCGGCTGCGGCGGAAATTGGCGAACGATTGGGCGTGCGTCAAGTAGGTCAAGCAAGGCTCGGCCACTGGCAAGCGGCTCGATGTCGAGTGCAATCGGGTCGAGCCCCGCAGCGAACACCATATCAACGTAGTTGTTGATCATGTCCTTTTGCGCAACCGCAAGCAGAACGGCCATGTTTGGGTTCTGGTCTTCGGGATCGTACTGCGGAAGCGCAACGTAGTCCATCTCGACTTCAGAGGGCGCAAACGGCACGTGCCGCTCGACTTCCCACTTCATGGTCTCGGCAAGCTCCTGAGGGCTCATCTTGGGGACTTCAATGATGCGTACGACGACTGACGACTGGCCAGCGACACTGCCAACGACCTTCTTGACGCGAATACCCGCTTCTTTGAGCATCTGCTTGACAGACTGCCCCATAAGGCGTGGATCGGTGAGCACTCCGTTTTGGATAATACCGGGGGGAGTGGGCGCAAAGGCTACATTGGTGACGGTCAGACCCTCTTTGCCGCTGGGGTGGAGTTCCACCGCCTTCATTTGATAGGTTCCAATGTCGAGTCCAACGACCGGAAAGAGTGCCATATTCAGGTGACCTTAACTTACGAGGCGCCAATCTCTTGCGGGATGCGGAAAGCAACTGTGCAGTGGCCGAATTCAAGGGCGGCGCGAAGCAGCTTTGCATTCACGCTCAATTCCCGGTTGATTGTATCATTTTCCGACCCGCATGTCAACACGACAACTACCTGATAACCATGATCAGCGGGTCCAACAGAGCCCAAATTGGCCTAAATCGGGCCAAAGTAAGCACGATTGACCGAATCGCTATGGGTAATGTATATTTCGAGTCGTACCTTTTCCTGCAAATACAAATGCAGATATTTTCGATAGCGGCAGCTACAACGGGTTCGGCCAGTTCGATCACTGGCCATCACAATGTACCAAAGGGCCGAGTGGCGGCCCTTCAGCACACTAGGGAAGAACCTCAAATCGTGGATCAAGGGTCTCCCAATAAATGTCGGAGCCGCCAGTGTACAATCCCCAGTCGCTCATGTTTGTGATAGGGTTCGCGCCAGGATTGTCAACGCGAGCCGCGTAGTAACGGTAGGCACCGGATGCGTCTGGTGTATCGGACACGATGAACTCATTGTAGCGAACATTGCCCACCGGTTCACCCGTCAGGTGGACGTTGCGCAAAGCGCCACCCGTTCCACCCCCGTAGACTGTGAGGTTTGTCCCGCTAACTGCCGTCACTTTGACGTCTTCGGAAGTCGCGCCGCGCCCAATCCTCAGGATGGTAGTTCCCGCAACCACGTTGGTCGTAGAGCCGGTTACCTGAATCGTAGGAGCTGCGGTCACAGTATCGGTGCCAGCAGTCAGCGTGCACGCAATAGGCTTTGTGTTTTGGCGCAATGTGTTGCGGTTACTGGACCAGAACAACATCACGCGGTGCGGGTTGACGATTTGGAATGCCGACGCACTGCCATAGGGCGCAATGGGCGTAGCGGGCGCAACACCGTGCGAGGAGCCGTTGAAATAGCGATACGCCTCCGGGTCAAGGAATGCGCTTGGTTCGGCTTCGTTTACCGCATTGTCGAGAGTTACTGTCCGCCCGCGAACCTGCCGGCTCGTGTCCTGATCAGGCGTTGTCGCTGAGGGGTTCTGCGGATTTGGCTGCTCGACCATGTTGGCGTACGGCTCGTCGATCCACTGGATCGGAGCAAATCCCGCCGCAGGATAAACGGTCGCAACCTTTGTGCCGTCGGCATTGACGCCGGTGAACGATACCTTAGTGTAGAAGCCGTCGAACTGCTCCGGGAAAAAGATTCGACCGCGCTTCCAGTCGACATCAACCATGTCGGAAATATCGTTAGGGTTCGTCC
Source organism: Capsulimonadaceae bacterium (assembly GCA_036504535.1). Classification (GTDB taxonomy): domain Bacteria; phylum Armatimonadota; class Armatimonadia; order Armatimonadales; family Capsulimonadaceae; genus JARLGU01. Next base: position 37,037 of record DASXUY010000003.1, on the reverse strand, counting down.
CGTTGATATCGTCGTACACCATGACAGTCGGCTTCATTACGGCTGATGGCGGCGTGTCTGTTGGTGCCGTGTAGCCGATGGTCTTGCCCAGCACTGCGGTGAGGCGGCGCGTGTTCATGTAGAGTGTCGACGAAATCGCGGCGGCATCGGTGGAGGGTAGGCCGCTCTTACGATAGATGTACCAGTACCGTGCGGCCTGGACAGCATTCAGCGACGTGCCGCCAGCGTTCGCTTTCGGCGCTCGGTCGATGAACGCCACTGGTTGCGTATTCGCGCCGCTGCCGTTCGTAATGCGCAGTGCCATCGGGGCAACCTGTGCGATTACTACGCCCTGGAACGTCAGCGCGGGAGGCGTCGAGAACCGTACGGAACCGTTGAACGGGTTGACGGTCACGGTCACGTTGGCGTCGACCGCGAGTTTGGTGACTGGATCGACAACCCAGCCTGTCTCCTTGCGCATCAGCACCTTCGGGAAGACCCAGGCGCCGCTTGCAACATCGTTCACGTAGCCGTTGGTGGCCAGCGGTATTGTGACGGGAATTGTTCCGCTGCCGTTGTAGAGTTGAAGCTGCTGCGGGTCACCCACCCAGAGCTGGAAGCGCGTGGCATCACGCACCCATGCGGTATCGTTGGCCACCCAGACCTGCTTACGGGCATCAGGCAGCATAGATTCGTTCAGGAATCCGGTCTTGCCGACGATGGGAGAAAGCCGCATGGTCCATTGCTTGCCGGTTGTATCGTAAACCAACTGGTAGCGGCTGGTGTAGATGTCAGTGGTCGCATTGACTTCGCTGCGACCGGAATAGGTGACATCGATGTACGGCAAGATTGTCACAGGCCCGCCCGGGCTCATCGCCGTGCCGCTGGGCTGCGCTTGCCCTAATGCGCGGATATAGCGTACTATCGGCAGCGCTTCGCCAATTTCGGCTAGGCCAGTCGGCGTTGGGAGCAGCGTGTCGGTGCCAACGGTCACGGCAGGGAAGTCGGTGTTGCCAAGTTCCTTGACCTTATACATAACCGCTGTGTTGCCGCGAATACGCGTTGTCCACGAAACTACCAGCAGATGATGGTTCTTGGACGGCTGAGATGCATCGGGAACGTCGACAACGACGCCTCGGGGATGGAAGATCGGCTCACTACTCGTCGTCAGCACTGCGGGCACGGATGCCGAGGTATTCGACGCGCCAAGTACCGAGAAGTCGGAGCCGACAAGACTGTCGAGCCTTAGCCGATATGTGGTCGTCGACGCTGCACCAGCATTCGCTGTCGTATTCGCCGTAACAAGGAGCACATAGTTGGTACCAGGACCGGACGGATTGGCGTATTCAGGCACCACAACTGACGCGTCATATCCCTGCGCTGCTGCTGTGAGCGTCTGTGCGCCGTAATTCGTCACAGTTGTCGGGTCTGACCACCAGAACGCGGGTGTCCCGCCGGTTGTGGAGCGGCCAGCTGTATTGACAACGGTGCCCCACCCTGGCTGGTATGGCGACGCGCCAGCGGCCGCGACCGTTTGCATGGACGAGCCGAAAACGTCGAATGGCCACATGCGCTTGCTGGGGCCGTCGTAAAAGTCGATCCGTCCGGAGGTCCAGAGCAGGCCGATATTCGACGCACCGGATGCGGTCGGATACAAGCTCGCTGGGAACGCCCACGGCTGGATGTCGCTGGTAAGCGGCGTCGGGTAGCCACCGAGTCCGGAGACACCAGAGAGTGACGAGCCGCGGTCGCTATCAATCATTGGCATCACGGCGCTATCGGAGATACCTCCGGAAGCGATCCGTAACGGACCACCGGATGTCAGGCGTGCTTCCGTTACAGTCACCTTCAGGACAGTGCCCGGGTCGCTGTAATATTGCTGCGGCGTGCCTGACGAAACCTTGAAGCCGGTTTCAGGAGTCTGGGCCGGGTCAGCGTTGGCTGCCGTCTTTGCCGCTGGCGTCAACGGATAGAAGTTGCCACCGTAGGTTGGGCCGACGTACGGCATGTTCGCCAATGTTGCCGGGGCCGCATCGTGCGCCTCGAAAACACGTAATGTCTGAGCGTATGTGCCAACTGGCGTGCCAAGTGGCACGGCAATGCTGAGGCGAGCTGGCGACGCGCCGGTGCTGGATGCGGTATTAGCTGCGTCATGCGGCTGATCGGGCACGGTAAGGACAGTACCGTAGCTGGAGTTGTCGCCCACCCGTGGTTTGTGGAACGTCGGGCCCGGATAGAGGTACGTGCCGCTAGAGAGCAGTGAACCATTCGGTCGGTATGTGTTCCAGTACGACCACTTGGTAGTCGCTGTGTCGATCCACTTGGATCCGTCCCACGACGCGGTCGGGCTAAAGAAGTCGATATTGCTGCGAACAAGCGGCATTGCGCCAGCATAGCTGCCCGAGAGCGCACTGCTCGAGAGGATGCCGTTGAACGGCAGGCCGGATGCGCCAGCAAAGAGGCTGTCCACAGACGGGATAAACGCCATGCTGCTGTTGCCGTCGCTGCTGAGCGTGAGCGATGGAGGCAGGAGATTGCCGTAGCCGTCTGTGCTCCCGTCGGCGAGCCGCTGATCGAAATGGACGTTCACCAGGTTGGTGTTGCCGAAGTTGTGAACGGTCACCGAGCGGAACCACGGCCAGTAATTGGACGGGTTGGTCGTGTCTCCGGGAGTCCACCCAGCGGACGTGCCCGACGGTGCAATTGAGGTGTACGACAGGTTGTTTTCGATACCAAAGCCAGCTGGCACCTTGCCCACGTCAGTCGTGGGTTCCTGTATCGCGGTCGCCATGTCGACCTGGACGCCGGTCCAGATTTGGACGTCGCGGTACGCTTCGCCCCTCGTAAATTGGCCATCGTTGTTGCCGTCGATGAATATCTTGGCCGATCCAATATAGCCGTGTACAACATTCTGCGATGGGTCGCCAGGGTTGCGGTGGCTCTTGCCGTCACTCACTAGCGGATTAACAACAGACCCAACGGCTGGTATCTTGTAGCCCTCAAGGTTCGCCGGTTGGAATTTAGGCACGTCCACCTGAACCAAGACAGAGTGCGGATAGAGAGTGCGGCCAGTCCCCGCACTCGTAGTCGAAAGCGTGCCTGCGCCGGTGGTGATCTGATATTGACTACGTGTGGCGGTAGTTATTGGCACTGACGGCCCGGTTGTACCTGCCGCGAGGCTCTGTAAGTCAACCTGCACGTGGTCCAACTTCGGGATATCTGGATAGTCAGGGCTTCCGTTACCGAAGCCCATAAATGATGCTATCGGGTCAGCTTCCCAAGGCAATTTATTGATCACCGCGCCGGGCCCGTTCTGACCGCTGTCGTCGTTCCAGCCAAGTCGCGGCGTATCCATCCGGAGACGGTCGAGGTTCAGCCCAAGGTTGAAAACAGCACTTCGATCGGCAACGTTCAGCAGCGACTGTCCGTAGTCGTTGGTCTGCGACGGATCTGCGGATGATGTCGCTGGGAACGGGTCGTTTGGCAGACGGGTGCCGTTATCGCCAGAGGCTCCATGACCGATCATGCCTGTTGTAGTAGCAACGTTCATTACGAATGTCGCTTCATTCGCTGCACCACTTGTTGAGAGGGCCCGAATGGGCAAACCCGTGGTGATTCCGCCGCCTCCTGTGATGCCCGTCGTGATAGCGCCTGCAACCGGCTTCATAACGGGCATGTTATTGCCGTTGCCTGTCGCGTACATGGCTTCCTTGTTAGCAGTGGACCAGCTCGCCGATGCCGCGACTGGACTATCGAAGCTTATAAACGGCCCCATCGTCAACAGTTGGGTGGGTTGAGTAGGCAGACCCAGGTTTCCAAAATTCGGAGCGCTGCCGGCTAGTTTCATCGAAACGCCAGCACCACGAACGGCAAGCGGGTTCAAAATGCTGAAATTTGCCTGATCGAATGGCGGGGAAGCACTTGTCGCATTTGGGTTAACATTCCCCATGCTGATGAAAGCTTTACTAGGTTTCGGCCTCCCGTCCAGAATGCTCATCGCGTTGACAGATGTAAGGGTGACATTCGCCGCTGGCGACTGCGGACGGCTAGTATCATCACCGTTTCCCAGCACGAAGGCATATATGCCGACGTAGTTTCCAAGACTTGGGTTGGCTGTTGTACTGTTCGGCGGTGGCCAGCCGGTACCAACGTTGGTAATCGGTACAACCTTGTCCATTGTTATATTAATCGGAACGGTCGCAGTGGACCTCCCATTGGGGATATTGACGTTGAGCGATATGCTAACTAATCGCGGATCCTCCACCCCAGCATTCGGCCCGTCAGTCGGTGTCACGCCAGAGCCGTTGGGGTTAGCTACGCCAAAAACTTTGATATAAACTGTTTGACCCCATTCGAACGCAGGCCGCACAGAGCTTGTGTAGGGGCTGTAGTTTACGCTTGAGCCCCAGTTTGCATCCGTTGGACTGGTGGAAATCGCCGTCAATAGGCTGCCGCCCTTAAGGTCCACATGGACGTCACCACCGAAGCCCTCGCCAGGCGGTGACGTCGGTATCAATCCTGTGTCGACCGTGCCTGCCGTGCCGCTAGAACCACCACCGAGGGTGGCTTCCGGGGTCCAGCCGGTCATCGGTCCCTTATCGCTTCCTGCGTAAATGAACTCCATCACATCGGTGTTGATGTCCGCTTTATTGACGCTCGTTCCCTTGAGTGACGAGATGTCAAACCCTCCCAGGGTTGGCGATGAGAGCCCTCCAGGACCGGAAAAGTCCACGTTGGTGTTGACATAGACGTTGCCGTTGAACAGGTACGGCATAGCTTCAATTTGCGTGAGATCGCCGCCCCCGCCCGTAACGAAAACAGATCCGCCGATCATGCCCGGTTGTGTAGGGTCTGCGTTAGTCGCCGCGCTGCCGGACAGGACAGCTGTGGTCGAATAGATGGGCGAAGCATCCATCACAGGCAGGTTGTAGATCAATCGTGTGTCGTCATCCGTCCCCTGAATGTCAATAGCATAAAGAACGCCGTTGAGGCTGCCCGCATAGAGAATGGGCAGAGGGCCATCGGCGGCCGTGTGCGATCCAGTCGTATAGGTTGTGGAAGGGAAAGTAATCTTCGCGATCGACGGCGACGATGAGACGAAGTACGACGGCGAGTCGAGTTGTTCGGTGAACGCGCCGATGACCAATGGCGGCGATGCCGTGGGCGTGAAGATGCTCAGTTGTGACGCGACTGTGACGGCATCATTCGGGTCACCGTTTGTCGCCGGATAGCTCCACGCGAATGAACCACTGGTATTGACCGCCATGATACGGCCGTTCTGGTCTGTGAGCGGGTCGTTTGCCACGATGTACAGGCGTGAACCCATGCCCGTCGTATAAAGCGCTGGTGCTCCAGCAATATCGCCGAGCGGCCGCGCGCCGGACGGCGAGTGCGCAATATATAGTCGCGCTGTCTTCGCGTCCGCCGCTAAACCAGCCGTGAGCAGCGGCGGTTCGCCACGGAGCTGATTGCCAACCCAGTAGCTATATGTCGCGACACTGAGGTCAAGGCCCTGGCCATCGGTCAGCCCGCCGTAGAGGTCCGGGAACGACCATAGCGGAACCTGCTTCACATTGTACTGATACGTTCCTGGGGACCCGTAAACTTCAATCGGCACAGTGCGGCTCGGACCGGTGGCGTCGTAGGCCTTACCGCCGTTGCCCACCGGGCCGAGGTCGGCATTGAGCGCGAAGAGACGTCCGCGGTTGTTGTTTTCTCGGTCGTATGTGGTGCAGTAAACAACCTGATTCACCGGGTCGTACACTGGCGAATAAGCCATTCCCGCGCCCGTCGTGAACCACCAGTTCACGCGCACGGTTGGAAACGCCGGGTCGAGGCTCACGTCGCGAATCGCGGCGGGAAGCGGTCCGTAGACCACGCTTGTCGATCCAAACGCCGCGCTGGTATTGGTAAGTGTGCCGCTCCCTTCGATCGAGTACAACGTGCCGTTTGAGTTTCCGATGAACAGAGTGGCCAGATAGACCGGGTTACCATTGAACGTTGCCGGAGTGAGGCGCGCGGTCGGGCTGTTCATTCGGTAAGCGCTAGGGACAACCAGGTCTGTAGTGGCATCGGGCAGCTTGCCAGCAGCCGTAGACTGCACGCGCATTGCGTCGGCAACGACTACCTTGCCAGGCGCTTCGGCAAACGACGACGGGACCGCGTTTGTAAGGACAGCGGTGATAGTTGTCGATGCATCGAATGAGTAAATGGCCCCAGTAGCGTCAACTAGCGGCGCCCAGTAGCCCTGAGCTGCCGACTGATCGACGTAGGCTGTGTGGGCTCCTGCGCCATCGGTGACAGTGTAGCTCGCGTGGGCTGTGCGAGCCTCGGCGACCGATGCGGTCGGAAGCCATACAAAGAGGCGAACCGTTCCCGACTGGGTTGGCAGTACGGGAACATACGTCACGGTACTAGGCGCTGTTAGTGCGGGGTCTACAGTTGCTGACGATTGGTAAGCGCCACCGTATGCGTCTGCGCTCCCTGGGGCCGCAACAAAGCTTCCGCCGCCGGTGACTGTACCGTACGCCGGATTATAGTCGATGTCGAATATATGGTCAATGTAGGTGGCGTCAATGGGCTGCGTCCCGTCGGGCTGCCAGCACCAGTAGGCGCGTGTCGTTCCTGACTTGGCGATCTGGAGGGATCCGGACGGGGCTCCAACAGGGAGGCCCTTTGAATCGAGGTCAACATACGTCCCCGCGCTGTCGACGATGCGGTTGTCGCCGTCGCCATTACCGGCGGCGTCAATGCAGAATAGCTTGCCATTGTTATCGCCGACAACAATCACGGTTCGAGGTCGATAGATATCGCCGCTAAGCGGGATAGTTGGATACGCCGTTGATGCGTAAGTCGGATGGTTGATCTGGTTGCCAAACGCCTGATTGGTGCGGACCATAACATTGCGCAGGATAACTGGCGACGATGCGATACCGCCCGGTCGCTCAAGGGTGGGTGTATTAGCATCGGGATAGCGCCAAACGAGGTTGCCAGTCATGCCGTCAACGCAATAGATAGCACCGCTGGTCGCAACACCCGTGGTTGCGCCTTGTGCAGTGATGATCACGGTTCCTGTCAGCAGCGACGTATCAACTGTCGGCGCTGTTACCGTTCGGCCATTGTACTGTCCGACGAACGTGATTTTGAACGTCGAGCCGCTCTTGGTAACGGCGAAGTTGCCGGTCGTGCCTGAGGCCGTATCGAGAGCTAATTGCAGCGCGGCCGCCGAAGCGTTGTAAGCGACTGCGCCAGACAAGACCGTGCCGCTTCCCGAGGGAGCGTCTACAGTCACGCGGAATGTTCCGCCACTGGCGGTAAATGCGAGGTTGTACGCCATGAAGGTAGCAGGCGTATTTTCGGTGCGCGTGAAGTATACGAGTTGGTTCAGGTTTTCCTGAGCTCGAACCGGCGAGTGAGCGGTGTAAATCGGCCCGCTTGTCCCATCGAGCGCGTGGTTGTCGGTGGCATGATTAGCCACGATGCCCGCGATATACTGAGCCCAACCGCCTCCGGGCATGTCGGTGCCAGTGTAGCCGTTGAACAGTTCAGGGTAATCGGAGCGGGATGCGACTGCGGCGGACGAGAACGTCGTCCCACCGGTGCCGTTAGCGACTAGCTCGATGGCATCGGCAACAACGAATTTCCCAGCGGGGTCGTCAGATGTCGCATTGCTCAACGTAATCGTCGGCGATGTCGTCGTGAAGTTGAGCGGTCCGGCCACATAAACCCAGTGCCCGCCGTTCGTCTGGTTGACCGTGAAGGTCGATGTGATACTTCCCGCATTCACAGTGTAAGACGCATCCGTGATGTGTGGTTCCAGGGTCGATGTCGTCGGGAACCACGCGTAGACCGAGTAGAGCCCTGCCGAGGGAAGTGTTGCCGTCCATGTTGCAGTCGTCGTCGCTGTCGCGGCCGCAGCGACGGTGTTATAGTCCACACCGTATTTGTCGATGCCTCCGGTTGCGAGGGTCCATCCACTAGCGTCAGTGTAAAGTGCGGTGTCCGAGTTATCGACGATCATTCCGTTCGTACGAAGCTGCACCGAGTCGGCCACAATGGTGAACTCCGTTGCTGGAGGAACGGCAACCAATTGAAGCGCGTCTGCTACTACCGCTTTGCCTGTTGACAATACGGTCACGTTGCTGAGGGAGACCGAGTTCGCGGCGGCGTCGCTGAAACCCGACCCTTTGAGCGTCACGGTCAGGGGCTTCCCTGTCCCGTCGACGAGCGGCACCCATCCGCCGCCAACTGCCACAGCATCCTGATTAACTGTCGCCGTGACCGGTGTCAGGCCGTTACCGTTGAGCGTGTACACTGCATCGGTAGCGAGAGTGCCAGCGGTATGCGCTGGTATGTACACGGCCACGTTGTAGGTCTGCACTTTGCCAGCCGGTAAAATCGGCGCCCAGTAGAACGGGTCCGAGGTAGCTCCGGCGGTCGCAGTGTATGTGGTTCCCGATGCGTTGGTCCAACTTGTGCCGTGCTTAGTCTGGGCTGTCTGTGTTGCGGCGATGGTTTGAGAGTCGACCTGAACGAGACGAAGGGCGTCAGCTGCGATCGGGTCTCCCGCTGGGCCAGTGAGCACGACGCTGGCGGTGGTTGAGGCTAGTGCAAGCCCATAGGGGTTGTTCTCGCCGACGAAATAAAGGGTTACCCACGATCCACCAGTGTTAAGCTGGCTGGTTGTCGCAACGTGGGTTCCGTTGACCGTGTAAACTGCGCCAGCGGTATAGGCCCCATTCGGGAACGCGACCTGCACAGCATAAGTCTTGGCGGTATCAAGGCCCGTAAAATTCCAGGTGAATGAATCCCCGGCGGCAGCGGATGCGTCCAGCTTGAAACTGCCGCTGTATGCTGTTCCGGCGGCCGTGGTCCCCCAGCTGCCAACCGGTGATGCTGTGCCCGCAGGATCGTCCACCACTCGCGTTGCGCCGGAAACGTTGTCTACGGATACGAGAAGAGGGGTAGATGCCGGAAGGTTGACGTCGATGTTCGTGTCGATGTTGCCCGGTACGGTCTGGTTGACGGTGAATGCAGTAGGAGTGCCAGCGACACCAATCTGATAGGTGTAGTTGCCATCTGTAACGCGCGTCTCACCAGCAACAACTGGCGGAATATTGACGAACAGGTGGTACTTGCCTGCTTTGCCCGGAGATACCGTCCACAGGCCCTTCGCGGTCGCGGTACCGCCCGTTGGAACAGTGCCGGTGAAGTAGCTGTAGTTAGATTTTGTCGCACCGGGAAGCGCAACCCCCGTCGTCCACGTGCCCGAAGGCCGCGTAAAGCCTGCATCGCTGTCGTCGACGCTGAATCCGTCGGCTGATGCGGCGACCGGGTAGATGTACTTCGATGGCGCCGTCCAGTAGCGATACTTGTCCTGGTAATCTCGGAATACGTTCTTGCCGTAAGGAGGTTCCGTCTTACTGGTGGAGCCTAGATAGTCATAGTAATCACCGAGTTCGAATCCCGCGATCTGTGTGCCAGGCGCGAGCTGACCCCAGACGTGTCCGCCCGACGTACCCGAGGGATCGACACTGGTGTAGATGTTAACGCCATCTCCGACAGCCGTGTTAGCGCCAACCATCGGGGTCGATAGCGAGCCGAAAAGGCCCGCAGTACCGAGAGGCGTCGTCGGAGTACCATCGGGATAGGTGCTGGCGTCAAGACCAAGCGGCGACTTGTAGTTCTGCCACGAGAACGGGTGAAAACCTGGATACACTGGCGGTGTCGCCGCCTTCGCGGGCAGTGCCGCGAGAGCGGTCGCAAGAGCCGCCAGAATCACGAGCGGCCTACGCGCCTCGCTGCGGAAGGACGCCGTCTCCTGGGACTTTGGATTATTGTCGTTCACTACACTCATCGTTAGTTCGGCCTCAAATACAATGGAGCTAGCTGCGCTCCTCGATAATATGTTTGTACCGCAAGTAGCCAATTGCTAAATAGGGCGGAGCGCGAACGCGGGCTGCACAATGGCGCCGGAGTTCGTCGGAATGCCATACATCGGACCAACCAGCTTGGGCTGTGATCCGCTTGCGATCGATCCCGGTAGGAGTTCGAAGGCGTTACCACCGCTCGGTCCTTGGGGCGCGTTCGGATCACCAGAAGACGAGCGGTTCGCAATCAGATAGTCGCCGTTCCCAAGCAGGAGAGCGGACGACGGAATGAACGTCGTGTTACGGTATGGCCGAGTACCGTCCGACGCCACATAACTGCTTGCCAGCAGATCATATTCAGATTGTAAGAACGAGAATCGGTACGGATCCTTCAATGACGCGTCGCCATCGAAGAGATTTGATGTGTCGAGCGTCCAGCTATAGAGCCGGGGACTAGGCGATGACGCCCATGGGTCTGGCGCTGACAGAACGGTGCCATTGTCCATGCGCACGAGTCTAGGCAGGGCATCGAAAACACCGTCGTCATCGCAAATGAGCGTCCTCATATTGTTGTTGGTCGCACCGTAGCGGAAGTAGTCTACGAGGAACCGCAGGCTGCGCAATCGTATATGCGTGACGCCTCCGGTCGGTGACGATCCGACGCGGCGGTTATACGACTTCATGGTGATCAACGGGAATGGCGCTTGCGTCGTGCCGCTTGAGTAGTACCGGAACGCGATCGTGCCTCCATTAGCAGGGAAGTCGGCATAGGTCCCAGATGTCGCTCCTGGGATAGCGTTCGAGTAGCCGCTACCATAATACAGCGCCACTATCGAGCTTCCTTCCGCGTCTTGGCTCGCGGGCTGAAGTACGAAGTTGTTCGCGGCTGTCTGCATGATCGGGGCGATTCGCTTGTTGGACACGGCCGCCATGATGTAAATATTGCCATCGGGAGCGGCATACCGCTGGGCTGCGACGTACCGGTACTTGCGCCCCTGTTGGTCGAACGTGTGGCTCACCCAGACCAGTATGTGGTAGTACTGCAGCTGCTTGGCGGGCTGTCCGGCGGCACCTGCCGATTCATCGTACTGATCGACAACTTCGAACACGCGGTAGTTACCAGGGTCGGCGACCAGGTAGTGGTAGGTCGTAATGGTGCCAGCATGAGTCACCCATGTCACGCAGCTGGTTGGCCCGTTGAGAGTGGTTGGCTGGCCGGCTCCTAGGAGCTTGTTGGGGTCCGAGAACCGGGTCAGTTCCCAAATCACGCGGCCCGTTTTGTCAAACCTAACCACACGATTGTTGCCGCTGTCCGCGACGAGGAAATCGTCGGTGGTGATCTGCGCGACCGTCGACGGTCTGTTGATGGCCACCTTAGATGTTGTCTGAATGGCGCTGTTCGCGGAGTTGACAATCGGGTTGCCGTTGTCGTCTTCGGTCGGCGGTTTTCCGCCTTGTAGCTGCACCTGGTAGGTCGAATCGACGCCCCAGACCGCATCGCCGCTCGGGTCGAACTCGATCAACCTGTTGTTGTCGGCGACGAGGGTTGAAAGATATCCAAAGCCTTCAATGCCGTCGCTGCCCTGCACCACCGCGTAGCGCCCGCTACTCACCAACGCCGATTGGGCGGGACCGCAGTCGACCGTGAACTTCTTGAGGAACGTGCTGTTCTGGCTGTTGCCGTCGGTACTGCCAGAGAGGCGCGTACCACCGTAGATGCCGACGCCAATTGAAACCGGGTCGCCGTTAAGCGCGTAAATGTAGTTCGGTGTAACCGGAACGCTCGGGTCCACCAACGGAGTACCGCCCACATACAGCCAGTTCCCGATCTTGCGCAGAGGCGTGAGCGAGTCAGGCTGGACGCTCGGTAGCTTTGCCCACCAGTGCAGCAGTGGGCGGTTGGCATTGGAGCTGGCTAGGGGATAGAAAACTAACGTGCCAGTACCTGGAGCTACCACCGATGTGCCGACCACCGTGGGTGTAATGACGACAGGCATTGGAAACCCGAAGTTGGGAGCCATATTATACTGCGGGGGTACCGTGAAAGGGCTTGATGGTGGCTGCGGGAGCCCGTTCGCGTCTCTGAACTGAACGTAACCATTATTGGGATCGAGGTAAAACTGCTTATTCATGTTCAGAGTCTGCAGATTACCAGTACCCGCAGTCGTTGCGGACCAACCGTTAGTGAGATATGAGAATTCGTCCGCCTGCTGAACGAGTGCTGACGCGCTGCGATCCCCAAGCGGCGGATAGTTGGCCCGGATATTGGGATGCGTATAGAAGCACATCACGATCGGAAGCCATCGGTTGGGGATTGATACAGAATCGACCGTATATGCCAGTGCGAAGACGGTGTTGTCGCTGCCGATTACCGGCGGGCCAAAAAACTTGTATCCTGCAAAGCTGTAGCGAATACCATCGGCGTCGATAACCGGGGTCGCGTCGGTGCCAACAAGCGCGAACCGCCACGCCATCGCTGCCGTGTTGAGCGGCGACGGGTTCTGGTCGCGGACGGCTGCGATATAGCCCGTCGAGCCGGAGGCGGAGTTGGCGGTAAAGATTGTGAGATCGTCTGGCGTCACAACGGCATTCCCAACGACCGAATGAAGCTCGCTGGCTCCAATGATCGATGGCGCAGCGGACACGCGAACAGGTGCCGTGGGAACCACCGTCGGTGTCCCGGCGTCTTTGATGCTGAGATCGTAGTCAGCATACACAGCGCCTCCATTGCCGCCTGTGACGGTGAACGCTGCAACTGCGGGGGTGGCGCCAAATGTGGTGTGATCCATGAGCACAAGCTCGGACAATCCCGAAAACGACGGGCTTCCGTTGGCGCCAACGACATAGGCCCATTGATCCACCCGACCGCTCATGCGGTCTTCGGGCGCTGAGATAAGGTCGAGCGGATAGCCGAGGAGCGCGGACTTGTTACGGTACGTGCTCGATGGCGCGGATACGGCCGTCAGCCGCTCGTCGCGTGAGCCCATAAGCAGCGAGCAAACCCCGTTACTACTTGTGACAGTTACGACTGTGTCCACACCGCCGAAGACGCTGTCATTGCTGCGCACGCCCGCTACCGATGGGGCGTAAACCACGCCCCCGGTTCCAGCAAGCGGCACGGTAAACTGGGTCGCGGCGGTCGTTCCTCCAGAGGACGGCGCTGACGGGTCGATTACAAGCAAGGTTTGGTTCGGCAGGACTGCGTACAGGCGCCCCCGGTACGATGTGACAGCAGGTGGGACAGCGTTCGAGTAGTTCGTGCCAGTTCCGAACGTCCCTGCCGACGCGCCGGTGCTCAACGCCATCGGAGCGGGCGTATCGTAAGGGCCGTTCACCGATGCGACGACGGCGTTCACGTTGCCGTTCATGTCCTCGGTTATCACAAGGGTGTTTGGCGAAGCAGCGCCAGAGCCCGGCACAATGGCGACGGTCGGCGACGAAACCGGGCCAGTTGCACCAGATCGGCGCATCGGGTAGGTCCAAAGCTGGTCGTATTGCACACCCTTGCTGAGATCGCCGGACGGTGCGAGGCCTGTGAGCGCATCCGTGGTGACGGACACACCGCTTGAGCCATCGTCGGCGTGCCCGTCGGCGTCAAGGTCTTCAGTCGGGTTGATGTCGAAGGCGTGCAGGATACCGGTAAAGTCGGTGACGTAGGCGATGTTTCCGTAGATGGCGGGCGTCGACGCGGCTGGCTGATCGTTGGTAAGAGCTTGCGACGGTGCGATGCCTGTGTACGGCACCTTCAACGGCGTCGGGTTTGGGTCGGTCCCTGGCACATAGCGCCACACAGGCAGGAGCGCGCCGCCGAACTCGCTGGCCTGGGTGGACATATGGCGCGGGTTCACGCTTTCGGTCTGCGACGAGTCTGCGCTGAACGCAAGAATATTGACCATAAACTTCAGGTCTTCGGTGTGCGACTTGGTCAGGTCGCCGCCGCAGTACGCTGCATTCGTGGGGTCGGCACCTACAGGGTTGCTGATGTCATCGTTCACGTCCGCCGCCGAAATTACGATGTGACCGCTGCCATATTCACCGGCGGCGATATACGGCAAGTTGTTGTGCGCAGAGTTCCCGATCACGGTTGTGAACATTGTTGGGTCGGGCGGAGTGAGGGTTCCCGGCAGGGTCTTGTTCGACTGGCCGCGGCCAGACGACATAAAGCACGCGCCGATGTTCTTGTCGCCGAGCATGTTTATCTCGTCCTGCGACAGGAAGTAGGGCACAGTGATCAAAGGGTGGCGCTGTCCTGTGTTTGGAACCACACCAAACCCGGTCGCGCCAGCATCGTTCCACCACTGCACATCGGCGAGCATGCCATAGCCCGACGCAAACCCGTGATACGCGATATTGTTGCTGCCTGTATAATCGCCGCCGCCGCAGTCATCGAACAGCATTGTGCCGCCCTGATCCATGTATTGGCGCAGGAGCCGTCGCTGGGAAGCGTTGAAGTCGACGAGGTTGTGGTGATGAACAACCAGTAAATCGTACTGGCGCAGGGATGAGATCGACAGACCATCGGACAAGTCAAGCTGCCAAAAAGGCGCCATGTTCGGAGTGATCGCCTGACCGACATTGAGCGTCGGGTATCGCTTGGCGATCTCGGTAGTCACCACTTTTGGCGCCAGGGGATTAGTGATAATCCAGCCTGCCGGTTTGACGTCGGGGCGGTTGTTGAGGATGTAGAACGTAAACGGTCCAGGTCGGTCGCCGGTGTCATCCTGCTGATTTGTGACACCTCCTGAGCCATTCTTTGTACCGCTCGTAACTAGAAGTTTGGCGACGTTAAACGTGCGGGTCTGCGTGCCGTAGGTATAAGCTCCGGCATTAGCATGAGGCGCTGAGACTAACAGCGAAACTGACGCCAGAATAGCCGCGCCTACAACACGGACGACGCTCCGTGCCACCGCCTTGTAGGAAGCTGACGTGCTGCTGCCCGCAGAAGCGATCTCTTTGGACCCAGGCATTATACGAACTAGTTTAGCCATTCTCTAACGTCCATTTCCTTCCCAAACGAGGAAGGTGCGAGCTGTATGCCAGATTTGCAATCCGGTCTTTAAGATTGAGTTAGCGGAAGAACTAGATTCCCGAAACACCCGACGCAGGCTCAACGCCGCTGTAAACCATGTCTGGGCTGACAGGCAGATTGGGCGCGAACGGCAACGGCCGCCCGTAGCGATCGAGCCTCAGGTACCCATAGTTCGCGATGCCACCCTTGGTGATACCCGTAACAGGAAGGCCGCCAAGCGGATCGTACACAAATGTCAGACCAGCGCCGACGGGTAGCGGCGTATTGCCGCTCGGGTCGGTCGCCAGATCCGGCGTTCGATGTTCCACTGGCACCATGTCTGCCCACAGTGCCGAATTACTCGGCGGATCGACTTGCCCATTGCCATGGTAGAGCGGTATCCAGCCCCACTTAAGCATCCACGCATGCTGGTCGGCGATATTGGCGGTCATGTTTTCACTGACACTACCAAAGATGGTAAGCTTCAGATCGACTGGCTGACCATAGAACGGATAGCGGGGGTCGATAGCGCTCACGTCGCGCGACGCCATCGCATCCATAGTGTCTGCCTGGTTGCTGTTGAACCAGTCGCCCGGAATGACAAAGAACGAGTTGTCCTGGGCGTACAACATGGCTTCAATGCGCACATCGGCTGGCAACACGGCGGCGCGGTGCAAAATCCAACTGGCTGCGGACTGTGCCGGGTCTATCTGGAAGTTCAGGAGGAACGGCGGGTTAAGCGCATTTGCGTAATTGATTGACGGCGGCGTCGGCCCGGGCCCGGTCAGTGAAGCCGAGATATCGATGACCGAATTGAGCGTTTCATTCGCAGGCGACGGCACATTCTGCCAAACGGTTATCGGCTTCTGCCCTGCATCATTTGCGAGAGTTACGATACCGTAGCCATCACCGTTCACGCCGCTTGTGCTCATGTAGAGACGCTGCGGAACAGCAGCGTAAAGCTTCGGGTAAAGCACGGCCATGTTAAGCGACTGGCCTACCGAGAACTCATAGCCTTCCTCGCCCAACGATGGCGGCGCGTTCGCTCCGGGAAGGTTCACCTGGTACTCTTCGTAACCTGGCAGAAACTGCGTCGTGTTGACGCACACATACGAGCGTGCAAGCACCGCAATGGAGCTTCGCGAAATCTGCCCCGGGTCCGTTGGGTCTTGCGAGGTGAGCGGCACCGCCGTTCCATCAGATTTCGTGTATCGCCCCTTGAGCAGGCTGCCCTCAACGTAGGCAATTCCGTTGGTGACGAGCGTCACATGGTGGTCGGTGGAGCCGTTCGGATCACTGATGACACCACGCACGCGAACGTTACCTTCGGCGCAGATTAGTATATCGTTGTTCGGGTTGGGGGGCAGCGATGTCCCACTCGGCGACGGACCGCCGTTGTCAGCAGAGAGGCTAAAGATCGGGTCGGCGGGGTCTTGCGCGGCCGGTGCGGGTCCATAGACGAATCGCATGCGAGTCCCCATGCGCCACGTCGATGTGCCATCCGGATTGAACCAGTTCCACTGTGCCGTACCATTCGTGGCGGTGTTGGAGCGGGTAATGGTCACGCCCCACATGCCTTTGCCTGTGCTATCGACGGCGCCTGGAACCTGGCCAAAAACCACCGTCGCGCCAGGAGGAGTGTAGACGCTTCCGCGCCAATAGCCGGTCTTCTGTGGGTCAGCTTTGTTGAGCCACTGATCGCGGAGCGTGATCTGCTCACTCTCCCGCTGTGTGTCCATGCCGTTATCGACGTAAACTGTCGAGAGGGAGCCGGTGACGTTATAGGGACCCGACGCTGTGTCGGGCTGCGTTACTCCGCCAGAGTCCTGGTACGTAACCGTCGCCGGATCGTACTTTAGCTGCGAAGTGCCGATCTGGCTCAGAGCTGCGTACCGGGTAAGGTGAGACTGAGGGTCGGCTGAGTCGATGACAGGCGGATTGCGGCGCTTGATGCTGCGTGGGTAGCCATCGGTATCACTGGCGTCGGAACCGTCGCGAACTGCCCCTTGGGCGGTCGTAAACAAGCTCTTGGCTGGCGTAAACGACGCGTCGACGGCGTTGGATGGATACAAGCTGATTGTCAGCTTGGTTGGATCCGAGATCGCCGCAGCTGCCGAGGCAGGGTTAGTAATCCCGAGACTGGTCGGCTGCACGCCTAGAGCGTTGCTATTGTTGTAACCGTCGAACAAGACCGCGCCAGATGTCTCGATGTCTTCACCAAGCGCGGGATTGAGGTACGCATGAACCAGACCGTACAGGCGCAAGTCTGTATTGCACTTGATCGAACCGCCACCCGGTTCCACGCGGTGAACGGTGGGCGCGTTAGGGTCGGTAACGCTGTAGGCGTCTTTCGTGCCAAATGCGATCGGTATGAACGATGGCGCAGGTGTTGGTGTTGCGCCAAAGAATGCGTAGACTCCGGGGGTAGTAAACGTCGTGTTACCTGAGACCGTCTGCGCGACGGTCGGCACCCCAAGACTGGCGGCTTCTGACCGGTTGTCCTTGTTAGTAATAAACAGCGTGTAGTCACCGAGCGTGATAGGCTTGTAGCCGACGCGCTCCGAACGGCGGCGATTGCTGGCGACCGAAACGAATGTTGTAGGGTCGTCGGGATCGATGGTGCCTTCGAGGCCGATGGATTCAATTTTGATGAACTTCGACGTTTGCGACGGGCTTGACGGCTGACCTGCCTGTTGAAGCGACCGCTGCCCGGGTTCGTCTACATAGCTCAGACGTAAAAGGAAGCGGCCTTCACCGACGTTGTAGCGCGTGAACCCGATATTGAGCCACTGGTAGTCCGGGTCGCTGATGTTAGGCGTCGCAAGCAAGCCGCTGTTCACCGCAACGGAGTACGAGTCGCACTGTGCCCCTGTGTTGTACGGGCACGCCGGACTGCCGACTTCGTACTTGGTCATACGGTACTGCATCGGCGGTCGCCAGTCGGCGCCCTCCGGGCTTGTTTGCAGCATCCGGTCTGCGAAATCGATGCCAGCTTGAGCGAACGCATCCGCACTGCTTGTGCGGCTCGCCTGCCGAGCGTTCTGCAAGCTTCTCGCGATGATGGCTATGAACAAAGCGCCGAGGAACGACATGATGAACAGCACCGATACAGCGACCAGAATCGACTGACCAGCACGCCGGCGTCGACGTGTTTGAGCGCTCTTTGGAAAGACCCACCCGGCTCGTCCCTCGCCACCCTCCCGCAACGGGAGGGAAACTTCCTGCCCGTTTAGGGAAGGTACCGCGTCCGCGAGGAGGATGGGTTCCCCGCAAAGCGGGTCTCTGCGGCGTGTTTGGGCGCTCAGCACTTGGCGATTTGAATATTGCGTAAAATAGTTGGCGGCCATAGGGTCCATGTTCGACGTCACCTGGTTCCGTTTCCGACCGTCGCCGTTTCAGAGTTGGTAATGAATGTTGCGAGTCTCGACACGGGGTCGTAGACGCGAATGCCCGCAGTGATCTGCATTGTGTTTGCGGACGCGTACGACGCCGTGATCGTGGCGGCCGACGGTCCCTGCGTCACACCGGACGTGCCTGGTTGGCTGTTGTTCTGCACGTTGTACGACACCAGTATCGTGTTCTGCGCTGTGAGAGTGGTGCCGCCCTGCGTGAGCATTGACGACCACTCGGTCTGCGGTCCAAGCAGGATGCGAGCACTTGGGGTCGTGCCTCCCGATGGGTTGTAGTAGTACATGATCGAGTACTGGTTTGGTCCAACAGGGGTACCAAGCGGGACACGCGTGTACGATACGAGCGGATACGAAATCGGGTTGGTCGACGGTGTCTGCGCATACTTGGCTGGTCCCGATGTTCGATCAGGTCCGCGAACGCGTTCGCTATTGACGACGACGGTGAACGGCGGCGTTACCGCTTTTGCGAGTGGCGATCCGGTGAACACCGACGTGTCCCCGAGGTCGAGATACATCTCTCCAGTCGGGTCAACCGCTTCCAGCCGCGCACACCACCACGTGTTCATGCTGTTGCCAGTATCAGCGTTGCATGTAGTCGATGTCGTCGGAGGCATGGCGGGTACCGCAAAGCTGAGCTGGCCCGACGTCGAATTAAACGACGCCGCAACATAGGACGTCGCCGATGTCACTTCCGATTTCTGAGTGATGTCGTAGACCACAGCGCTTGTGGCGTCTAGCTCGATCAAGTCACCCAGTGCGACAGTCCCGCCATTGGCCAGTGCTATGGTTGCGGTGATGTCGGACTGCTCCGCCTGGCGCGTAGTGAACTTACCATTCGATCCAGCATCGATCCCGAAGCTTGGCGCGCCCTGCAACTGCTGCTGGGAGGTGGCGTAGACGCTGGGAATATAGTTGATCTGCTGTACCGAGTTGCCGGTTGCCTGAACTCCCTGGCTCGCGTAGTCGGTCACCTGCGCCTGCGCCGCTTCGTTGGTCACGCCGCCTGGGGCGATAAGGAACGTCGGCCGGATGCGCAACACCGGCTTGCCACCCTCGAGGTTCGTCGTGTCCATCATAAAATCGCTGGAGTTCGGCGAATTGGCCGCGTTCGTATACTTTCCGACACTCATAGCAGCGGTGTTGTATTCGACTCCTGAAAGCGGGTTCACGGGACCGGTAGGCGGAATGCCATAATCGATTTTGCCACCAGCCCGGGCATATGCCAACAGGTCGTAGTCGCGGCCCGAGAGCACCATGTGCGACACCTTCGACCAGTTGTAGACGCGGGTGTTGTGCGCATCGGTCTCGCCAGCGTCGCCGTATGTCACTACAGTCCCGGCGGCGTATTTGGGATTCGACTGCGGGAGCAGGTCGCTATCCTGGACAATGCGGAAGAAGTCGGGATCGTCAAGGTATGGCTTACCGCCCGATGCCTGGAACAGCTTGGTATTCACGGTGCTCGCAACGGACGGGTCGGACGATTTCGTATATGGCGATACATTCGCGGCATACAGTACGTACGTGTTGTTCAGCTGCTGCTTGACCACATCCGACTGGCTGTAGTCCGTGGTGCCAGCCCCACCGGGCTGATCCGTCGACGACTGCTCGATTGAGTTTTCGTAAAGGTTATTGTACGGCGAAGCAGTCGCGCCAGCGCCTCCCGTATAAGTAAGCGGGCTGTACGGGTAGCGCATGCCGATGAAGTAGCGGGTGAACGATGTGCTCGGCGCGAGAGGCGTCACGATTCCCGGACTCTCGCCGTAGGACGCGCCAGTACTGTCCTTCTTGAGTACCACTGCCTGATCAGTTGTCGGGTCAGTGACGAGCGTGCCGCCGTTGCAGACGCCCGACGCTAACGATGCGGCGTCCTGGCAGTTGCCACGAGGCGGAACGATGTCCGTGTACGCATTGTACATGTGGACAAGCGTCTGCGTCCCAGTGTTCGACTTCGGGTCGCTCTTCTGGATGATGAGCGCGTTCACGTACTTGGACTGCGTGTCGCGAATTCCTGCTGCCGACTGCAAGTCGCGTGAAATTTCGCGTAGCAAGAGGCGCTGGCCATCCTGCGCTGCCGAAAGGGTCTGGGCGCGTGAGGTGTACTGAAACGCCGCCACCAGAGGGCCAAAGAGCAGGGTCATCAGCACTACAGTTAGGGCGATGACGACGAGAAGCTCGATAAGCGTAAAACCGCGCATCGTAGCACGCACTGAGCGATACTGCGCCCGTTGTTCAGTTGTAGGAGCGGCGAATTGGTTCATTACTGTCCAGGATACAGATACGATGTTACATCTTGATGCCGCAGGTTGCTTTGTTCGAAATATGTCGTGCGGACCGTGATCGATCCGCCTCGCACATCGCGAACCGGAAGTTGACCAGGGTCAGTGTCGAGTGAGTACGTAACTGAGCCGGTGGATTGCGGGATTAAGCCCACGGGGTTACCGTCTGGCTGGCGATTGGCGTTCAGGTCGATGTAGCCGAAACTAGATCCTGCTGGCCCGGCGAGCACGATCCAGCTTCCGCCGTGATCGATCCGCACTATCGAGTCGGTCGGCGCCCCACTTGAATCGGTCTTCTTGATCGTAACGGCGCCAAGATTCACAGTCTTACCAACATCGGTGCGAGGGAACATCAGTCGGGTGAACACTGCCGGATTTCCTGCGTCAACCCAGGCCCAATATTGACCTAAGCCCTGCTGATTAGTGGCTGGCAGCGCCGAAGCCGTGAGCGGACCAGCGTAATTGTACATGCCAGCTGCCTTGGTGATCGCCACGCTCCATTGATGACGGGCACGGTAGAACACGCGAAGCTGCGTATTGCTTCTAGCCAGGCCATTCGAGAGCGTTAGCCGCCCATTGCTATAGTTAACGGCATAGTCCGCGGCAAATGTCAGCGTTGAACCGGTATCAAGGTTGAGGACGATCAGGTCGCGCATCTGCGGTGATCGCGACATGCCGCTTCGCGGGTCGATAATGCCCGTGTAGTTCCCGCCGCCGTCTCCAGCGTCGAGGCCCTCGCCTAGTTCCAGGATCGACGGTGCGTTGACGCGTACCGTGTCGCTCGACGCCACATGGTCCTCACAGAGGATGTGCCAGTCGGCCACGGTATAGTCCACTGTTGCGGTGACAGCCTTGCCAGTCGGGCCCCGTAGCGCCGCAGCGGACATTGGGAATTTCAGTACGCCGAGACTGATATCTGTCGCTGCGCTGTCCAGTCCTGCGATATTCGATGACACTGTGAACTGGTACGGGTCGAAATACGGGATGCTGTTATACGTACGTGACTGCAGAGGCTGAAGCACAAAGTCACGCTTAATTGCGAGCGTATTCGACACCCACGGTGCGGTTGGGGCTCCATTGCTCCATGTCACTACATAGCGTGTAGGGTCAAACCAGAGCGAATGAAATTGGTCATCAATAGATGTCGCCGCCGGAGTACCGCCAGTAGGTGGTGCCACGAGAGTGCTGTCGCCTGGGTCGTATGTGAACACGCCCGTGTGCGAGAGGCGGTCTGCACCGACCACCGTTATCGTAAACGTTTGGATATACTTCGCGGCAAGCGCAGCCGACCCTTCAAGCGCACCAGTGGTAGCGCCCGACTGAACCCGTGCGTTGTAGTCAGCGAATGCGTTCTCTAGTGGGACAGCGATCATGCCCGCGGCGTAGTCAACGAGACACTGCGGCTGACCGGAGGCAAGGATATCCGACGGATCGCCAACTCCTGCGGGCGGAATACCGCTCTTATCCAGCAAAGTGTTAGGGCCGTAAGACGTCCCGACCTTCACTGTCCAGTTGGAGCCACGAACCGTGATATGCTGCTCGGGAGCATCCGCAGCAGGCAGCCAGATCGGGCCAAACGTGACGGCGTACGATGAGACGAATAGCCCTGTCGCGGGATCCTTGTGCGGAGACGGAAGCGAAAACGTCTCCCCCGACACCACGCGCTGGCTGTTCGGCCCAAGGTTGTTGTAGTGGGTCGCGAGCGTCGTGTCAGTGACTGACTTATCGGCGACACTGTTAGTGAAAGAAGCGTCGTCGGTCAGAGGGTCAATCTGCGAGTAAATCAGGTTGATGTTCGAGAGCGACGAACTGGTTCGTCCGAGCGCATCCTTCGCGGCAGACTGCGCTCTCGTTCGTGCGTCGATGGCGTTCAACACGAAGAAGCCTGGCGGGAACAACTGAATGATCGACACGATCCCGACGATAAGGAGCGTAATCGCGACCAAGACTTCCACGAGTGAGAAGCCTTGTTCGCCCTTACGTTTCGCCCTGATTGTCACTCCTGTGTGTCGAACCATAACTTGATATCAATCAATGCCTTCTGAAATGTTAGCGGGTAACCGTGGTGCGCCAGAATCGCGCTAGACTTTGCTGATTGGCTGAATCATAGCTGATATCGGCGGTGCTGTCGATGAACGCGCTTTCGGCAGCAGCATAGCTAGTAGCGCCTGGGTCAGTCTGCCAACCGTCCTGAACGTTCACTTTGCGCACGCTGCCGTCCAAATAGAGTACGAGGATCTTGTTCGAGTTCGGTACGTGGTCGCTCGTGCTCGTTACGTACGTATCGGGCGGTGGGTTTGACCAGCGCAATTGACGCGAATAGTCGGGGTCGAGAGTGCCGGTGCAGTTGCCAGTCGACGCATTCGCTGTTCCAGACGGGAAGCACCGTGAGTCGGACACTTCGCCGGACGGGATTGACGTTGGCGTTGCAGTATAGTCGGTCCAGCTTGTCTGATACCGTACGACGTACTGGCTGCCTTTCGGGTCGGTCACCTGATTGACGGTGTTCACTTTGGGCGAAACGTCGAACGCATCCATCTTGTAGAACGATTCAGTCACAGGAGCCAATATGCGCCCGCCACCAGCGGTAGTGAACGTATTCACGTTCGCTGTCACAGTGTCGCCGGGGTCGTCGATGACATTGTTCGAGCACGTGAACACATGCCAGTCTTTGATATAGGTAGGGTACAGCCCAAAACCAGCGCTTGCTGCGGTGTCGTTTCCGACCGTCGCCATCGTATCGCCTGTGTGCGCATACGCGAACAATACTGGTGGGTAGTGCTTGTTGTCGAGCTTGTAGAGGGCAAGAGCGCTCCCGATCTGCTGCATGTTCGACATCGTGCTCGATTGGCGACTGTTTTCCATCACCGTGGCGAATACCGGGAATAGCAGGCCAACGAGTATCGAAATGATGGCGATCACTACGAGTAGCTCAATCAGGGTGAATGCTCGACGCAAACGCGAGTGGGGCGCGTTACGGCGCATGATTTCAAAGCGGCCAATCATCGACGTGCTCTTCATAGGTGTTTTCTCGACTGCAAAGCAGACTTAATGCCAATTCGGCCCCGCGAAACTCGCTGCGCCGGAGCATTCCGGACGGTTCCATGGGGGAACGACGGGGTACGGTCTGCGTGTATCGTTGCGCCCGGGCCGACGGACGGTTTCGACGTGCTTTTCAGCCAAGCAGAAGCGGTATCCCGACATTGTGACGACACACCGCTGCCCATTGTTCCCAAATATTTTACACTCTCGCAGAAATCGCGAAAATAGGCGTACCAGCTCACCATAACCTAATGCGTAATCGTGATCGCCGATGATGGAGCTGGAAACGCGTATTGCAGGTATCCCTGCAATAGCGGCTCTCCAACGAAAAGCGTCAGCAGCGCAGCCAGCACCAGATAAGGGCCAAACGGAATCGCTGTCCGCCCACCCTTCTTGCTGAAGAACATGAGGCCGATGCTTACTACACCTCCAACTACTATCGCCAGGAAAAACGAAACCAGCGCGTACTTTAGCAGCAGGACGGCGCCAATTGCCGCAGCCAGCTTTGCGTCGCCCTGACCCATCCCCGTCTGCTCCTCGTCTTCCTCAATCTCCTTCGCCAATTCGGCGTGCGACTTGGACGGCGAGCCATCCGCCTCGGAGATGTCTTCGGTGACGTCGTGCGCTGCTATCCACGCCTTTATCTTGGGTGAGACCAAGCCAAGCCCGAGGTACTTCGCAAACAGGTAGCCGTAGTCGTCGAGCACACCGAGCACGAACCAACCCGCACGCACCGGGAGGCTCGGCTTCGCCTTTCGCGGTTCAGCATCTTTAGTGTCGGCTTCGTCAGCCGCAGGGGTAGCACTCGAATAGTAAAGGTACCCTAGAAAGCTAATGGTATGAAAAATCAGCGCGCAGATGATCGCGGATGGAATCGCCGCGATAATGTGCAGCCCGCTGATCGTCCATACTTCTGGCGGATCGCCAAGCCAGTAGTGCGCCACATTCAGACCGATTCCGAGCACCACCCCGATAACGTTCAGCTCATCCGGAATGATGAAGAAATCAAGGTCAATGAACAGGGCCGAGATCATCACCGATGCGAACAAGCAGAAGAAAACGGTATCGACGCTCCACCCGTACTTCAGAAAGATCCCCGCGAAAACAAGGCCAGTGATCGTCTCAACAGTGATATACCGCCAGGAAATTGGCTTCTTGCAATACCGACACTTGCACCCTAAGGCAAGAAAGGACAGTAAAGGCACTAAATCCCAGCCGCCAAGTCTTGTTTGGCAGTTGGGACAGTAGGACCAGGTCGGGGATGAAACCGATTGCCCTCGCGGAACGCGCCATATGACAACGTTCAAAAAGGAGCCGATCGAGACGCCGAATGCCAGCGCCGCAATCAGCCCCAGAACCATAGCCGGTTCCGACATTAAGTAGTTACGCTCCCTTTACAGTGTGCGAAGTTAGTTGGCAGCATAGCCTACCCTCCGTCGTCCTTGCCGTCGCCACCTGACAACTGCTGAATGATCGAGATGATAGGCATCCAGAGCGCCAGCAGAATGAACAGAACGATTCCGCCCAGGAGACAAATCATGACCGGTTCAATAGCCGATGCAAGGTTTGCGAGAGCCGCGTTCACTTCGTCTTCAAAGAAGTCCGCGACTTTCGTAAGCATCGTGTCAATAGCGCCGGATTCCTCACCGATGGAGATCATGTGAACGACCATCGGCGGGAAGAGACCGGATTTCTTCAGCGGCTCGCCAATTCGGTCGCCTTCACGAATTCGGGCACGCGCTTCGAGGATAGCGTCGGACATGTGGATGTTACCGACGGTGCCCGCCACTGTTTCCATCGCTGACAGAATTGGCACGCCGCTCACAAGGAGAGTACCCAGGGTCCTCGCAAATCGCGCAATCGCCACCTTTTGGTTCAAACTACCAACCACTGGAGCTTTAAGCGCAATCTTATGGAAGATATACTGCCCGGTTTTCGTCTTGTTCGCAGCAGCGTACGCCCACTTGATACCGAACACCAGCAGCACGCACAACCACGTTTTATAGAGCAGGAAGTCTGAGATCGCAATCAGGATCTGAGTCATGAAAGGCATCTCTTTGACGCCCATGCTCTTAAACAGGTCGATAAACTTCGGAACGATAAAGTAGCAGAGACCGATGACGATACCACCAGCGAGGTAGAGAACGATCATCGGGTACATCATGGCGCTCTTGACTTTGCGCTTCATTTCGACGTCTTTTTCAATAAACGTCGAGAGGCGCTGCAGGGTCTCTTCAAGCACACCACCAACTTCACCGGCTCGGACCAAACCGACCATCAGGTTGTCGAAAATATTAGGGTACTTGGTCATACACTTGGACAGTGTCTGACCGGCTTCGACCTCGTGCTGCATGTCATGAATGACACGACGCAAGCGGGCGTTTTGGGTCTGCTCGGCGAGAACGTTCAAGCAGCGGACAAAGCTCACACCGGCGTCGACCATGGTAGAGAACTGGCGGAAGAACATGGCGAGTTCTTCCGTCTTGATCTTCTGCATGTTCTCAAGGAAGTTGCCGCCAGCCTTCTTCTTCGCTTTTGTCTGCTTGATCTCGGTGACAGCAAAGCCTTGCTCGCGAAGACGCCTTGCCAGGATCTCCTCGTTTTCGGCTTCGGACGATCCCGTCCGCACCACCCCACCGGGGTCTCTTACCGTATAGACAAATGTCGCCATGGTTGCCGCCCTCCTTGGGCCTTACCCATCGCCAGGCTGAGCCTGACGTGCTTGCTGCGCATCAACTGCGCGTACCACTATCGGCGCTTATCGCCGCCGCCTTCAGCTCCCGCCTGCGCCAACATCTTCTTGAGTTCGTCGGCGTTCTGCGCGCGGGAGAGCGCATTGTCGTATGAGATTTTGCCTGCTAGATAGCAGTCTTTCAGGTTCTGGTCCATCGTAATCATGCCGAACGAAGCGCTCGTCTGAATGATAGATGTGATTTGGTGCGCTTTCGCTTCACGAATAAGGTTGCGAATAGCGGGCGTCGCGATCATGATTTCCTGAACGCCGACGCGTCCCGATCCGCTCGCCTTCGGGATCAGAGTCTGGCAGATCACAGCCTGCAAGTTGTTCGATAGCTGCAACCTAACCTGCGCTTGCTGGCTGGGCGGGAAAACGTCAACCATACGGTCTACGGTAGACGCAGCGCTATTGGTGTGCAGAGTGCCAAACACAAGGTGTCCGGTTTCAGCGGCAGAGATCGCCAAACCGATTGTTTCGAGGTCTCGCATTTCACCAACAAGGATTACGTCCGGGTCTTGTCGGAGTGCGGCTCTCAGAGCGGCTTGGAAGTTCTTTGTGTCCGCATTGACCTCACGCTGATTGATTACCGACATCTTATGATTGTGCAGGTACTCAATCGGGTCCTCGATTGTAAGAATGTGCTCATTGCGGTACGTGTTGATCGTATTGATCATGGCCGCGAGAGTCGTCGACTTGCCCGACCCCGTCGGACCGGTCACCAGCACCATGCCTCGCTTAAGGTGCGTCAGCTTTTCTAGCACCGGCGAATAGCCCAGCTGATCTAGGGTCGGCATCTTCGTAGGAATCAATCGAAGCGCGGCTGCGACTGTGCCTTTGTCCTTGTAGATGTTAACTCGGAATCGAGCGCGACGCTGGAGAGCGTACGAGAAGTCTAGCTCCCATGTGTTTTCAAACTTTTGAATCTGCTCGTCGGTCAGGATGTCGTACATCATGCGCTGCGTGTCTGCAGGCGACATCTTTTCGTATGCCATCGGGAGCAACGCGCCGTCGAGACGGCAGCAGGGCGGAATACCCGAGGCGATGTGAAGGTCAGACGAGTTCTTGTCGACCATCGTGTGCAGGAGCTCGTCAAGGTGCAGATCTTCGACGGGTCGAACCGGTACGCCCGACTCCGACGCCATCGTGATCAGCGTCCGCTCTTCCTTGGGGATCTCGGCGGCCCCGCCAGCTGGAGCTCGAGACGGCATTCCAGCGCCTAACGGTTGCATCCCAGCCTGAGGTCTGGGCGGTGCGCCCGGTTGTTGCCCCGAAAATGATTGCGGTCCCCCGGGTTGTCCGGGCCGTGGATCAGCCATGAGCGTACTCCTTATAATCGCACGAACCCGCCACCTCAGTCGATCTCCTCTTGAGCCCCGCAAAGAACAGGACGTGATCATAAAGGATATTAGTTCGGTCACTGTGAAAAGTCGACCGAAGGGCGGTTATTATTCGATGGTTATTTGTGTCCGTGTGACGGACGTATGACAATGCGCAGCGTTGCGACTATTCTACGATACCATTATACGACGAAATCCGTAGCAATATTACCAGGCAGCAGACGGCTACTCCGTCCCAAAGAGGCGAGAAGCCTCCCGATCGATGAAGAAGGGAGGCTTCCTATTCGCGCTCTATTTCCGTCGAACTTAGCCTGCGGTGTAAACGACTCGCATAACTTCGTCTGGTGTCGTCATTCCCTGTAGAACTTTCCAGAGTCCGTCTTCACGAAGCTCCTTCATTCCTGCAGCTTTAGCGGCGTCCTTCACCTCGGCGACCGGTGCGCGGCGAACGATCAGTTCTCGCAGCTCTTCGTTAAGCTTCATCATTTCGTACAGGCCGACTCGTCCCTTGTAGCCCTTGTTGCGGCACGTCTCGCATCCTCGTCCGCGATAGAGAGTGACCATTTCACGCGGGTTCTTAACCTGGAAGCCAAACTTACGCAGTGATTCCGCCGGAACCTCGTATGGCTCCTTGCAGTTGCCGCAAATACGGCGCGCAAGGCGCTGGGCAATAACACCCGTCACGGTAGCGGCAAGCAGGTAGGTTTCGATACCCATGTCAGCAAGTCGCATAACGGCTTCAGGCGCGCTGTTGGTGTGCAGTGTGGACAACACAAGGTGACCTGTGAGCGATGATTCAACAGCGATCTGGGCGGTTTCAAGGTCTCGGATTTCACCGACCATGATCACGTCCGGGTCTTGTCGGAGGAAGGCGCGCAGAGCAGCGGCGAATGTAAGGCCCGCTTTCTTCTGCACCTGCACCTGCGAGATACCAGGCAGAATATACTCGACCGGGTCCTCGACCGTCATGATGTTCTTTTCAGGCGTGTTAATCTGGTTGAGAACCGAATACAGCGTGGTCGTCTTTCCCGAACCAGTGGGACCGGTCGTCAGGAAGAGGCCGTTCGGCTGAACAACCAGCTCGTTCATGATGGCCATGACATCCGGGTGGAACCCGAGTTTCTCGAGCGGCAACATGACGTTACCCTTGTCGAGAATACGCATGACAATCTTCTCACCGAAGTTTGTCGGGCAGCAGTTGACGCGGAGGTCGTATTCCTTGCTCTCGTGTCGGATCGGAATACGTCCGTCCTGCGGGACGCGGCGCTCGGCGATGTTGAGGTCAGCGAGAATCTTGAAGCGTGAGATAAGCGGGGCCTGAATGTGCTTCGGAACCTGCATGATTTCGTTCAAAACGCCGTCAATGCGGTAGCGAATACGAACGCCACGCTTTCCGGGCTCAATGTGGATATCCGATGCGCCTTCTTTGATTGCCTGCAGCACGATAGTGTGAGCGATACGAACGATAGGCGCATCGTCCGCCATATCTCGCATTGCTTCTTCGTCGTCGTCATCGTCCCCTGTGCCGATCATCGTCAGCAGGTCGCCCTGCAACGCATTATGCAAGCCAGCGGCGCCGGGAGCGGACATCGCGTCGGTTGGAGCCGCTGCGGATGCGCCATCTGTGCCGGGTTGGCCCATCGAGACAGTTTGATCGTTGTCGATCAGCGCTGGGACATGGCTGCCATCGCTGTCTTTCACAAGCGCAGGATAAGCCGAGACCGTGCCACGCTTTCCAGCAGCCCCACGCGCCGCGCCGTTGCCATTCCCGTTTGCGGGATAAGCAGCCTTGCCCGAGCCGCTATCCGAATAGAGTCGCTTTATCGCATCCTCTATGTCGGACTTCGTCGCGAGAGCCGGGACAGGCTGGTGCTTGGAAACGATGCGGATGTCGTCGAGAGCAACAATCGTAGACTTCGGGTCGCTGACTGCGACGAGCAGGCGGTTGTTACCTTCGCGTTTTACGGGGACGACATTGTATCGCTTGACGAGGTGCTCGGGTACGAGCTTCAAGAGCTCGGGGTCGATCGTTTGGCGGCTCAAATCGATGAACGGTAAGCCCATCTCCTGAGCGCGGCAAGCCGTGACATTGCGCTCCGTGGTGAAGCCAAGGTCCACAATAATGTCGCCAAGGTCGCCAGACGCGCTCTTCTGCACGTCTTTGGCCTGACGCAATTGATCTTCGGTCAGGAACTTCTTCTCAACGAGAAACTCGCCGAGACTTTTTTTCTGGACTGCCATAGCCGATTTAAACGCTCCTAAGTGTTCACTGTCAACGGATCAGTTAGCACTTAATTTCGAACGGGTCCATTCAGCAGCCGATATGGGCTGCACCCTCTTCAATCCTGTCTTTATCGCAAATAGTAAATTAGCGAATTATTCCGAAATATATCATGTAACAGGATACAGGCGCCTCAATAGCTACGCTTAAATCGAGGCGCAATCTACTTCTGGCAATGGCGATACCTGTGAAGGGCGCGACGGGTCGCCGTTCATGGAAGGGGTTTGTCCTAGCTCCTGCGGTGTTCCAGAATTTAGAATAAATGCGAACGACGAGTGTCGAACATGGCAGCAAGACTTGACACAACGGTATCCAAATTTCGCTACCGCTTCGCAGTATATTATATCACATGGGAGGTTACCACGCAATCCCCTCAAATTGCGTCAGCTTCACGCCATCGGTTTAGATTAAATTTCTGTTAATTCAAACCTAATAAGCATAAAACGGCAGATAGCTTACGTATCTGCATGTTAATTATAGTCAAAAATCCATCCGCTATTCTTCAATATTCCACAAATCCCCCGACATCACACCTCTCTTAATAGGTTATACGTAGTTCTTATACGCTTCCGTGCCCAAAATGCGCCTCACTATGGGTAGCCTGCGCAGGGTATAAATCACTGCATGAACCGTACCGAAAAGCGCATGGTCGACCACCTGCTTGATATGGCTGACAAGTACAATGTTGTTGGCGTTAAAGCTGAATTCGAAGCGGAAGGAACTCGCCTCGAAGAAGCGATGCGCCTTAAGGAAGTCAGCGAAAAGGCCGGGCTAGGGCTGACGCTCAAAGTGGGCGGCTGCGAAGCCATCAAGGATATGTTCGAAGCGTCAAGCCTTGGAGTCCGCTACCTTGTCGCTCCCATGGTAGAAACCGCGTACGCGCTCAAGAAGTATCTCGCGGCTGTGAAGTTCGCTTTCAGTGACGAGCAACAGGCGGATATGGATTTCCTTATCAACCTTGAAACCAAGACCGCGTGCGACAACTTCGACGAAATGCTCTCGCTCGCCGACATCGGACTGCTGTCCGGTGTAGTCCTCGGGCGCGTCGACCTTTCAGGATCGCTCGGGCTCAGTCGCGAGGCCATCAACACGCCACAAATCCTTGAAATCTGCCTGGCGATGTCTGCGAAGGCAAAGGAACGCGGACTCGATGTCGTGATCGGAGGAGGCGTGTCTGCAGACTCAATCCCCTTTTTCAACGCATTCCCTCCTGGCCACCTAGACCGATTTGAGACGCGCAAAGTGGTCTTTGGATGCCCTGGCGCTATAGCAAATCCCAAAACCGCATACCTGAAAGCCGTTGAGTTCGAGCTTATGTGGCTACGTAACAAGCGCGAATACTACGGAGCCATCTTCCGCGAGGACGATGCTCGCATGGCGCTAATGGAAACGCGGTACAAGGCATCTATCGAGGCGCTGTCGAATAGCTAGCCGAGAATCAGTTCAGCCCGTGCCACCCATAACAGCCATGAAAACAATCAGCGTCGTCACCGCCTGCTACAACGAGGAAGAGAACGTCGACGAGATCTACCGCCGCGTCAAGGCCGCAATCGCTGCCGCTGGCGACTACGTTTACGAGCACATCTTCATCGACAATCGCTCCACCGACAACACTGTCGCCATTTTGAAGCGGATTGCTAAGTCGGACAGTAACGTCAAGATAATCCTCAATGCACGCAACTTCGGGCACGTCCGGAGCCCTACCCACGCGCTCCTCGAAGCCCGCGGCGACGCAGTAATCAACATCGTCGCCGACATGCAGGACCCGCCAGAGATGATCGTCGACTTCCTCCGCGAATGGGAAGACGGCGCGTCTGTTGTTCTCGCGGTCAAGAACTCCAGCGCCGAAGGCAGGCTCATGTACGCCGTTCGTAAGCGGTACTACGAGTTCATCAATCGTATCGCAACCATCCAGACTTTCGAGAACTTCACCGGGTTCGGCCTCTATGACCGACGTGTTATGGACCTGATCAAGAGCTTTCGCGACCCCTACCCTTACTTCCGTGGCCTTATCGCCGAAATCGGTTTGCCCTACAAGTTGCTCCCCTACGATCAGCCCGCGCGCAAGCGAGGCTTGACGAAAAACAACCTTTACACGCTCTACGATATGGCGATGCTGGGCGTAGTCAACCTCTCAAAGGTGCCGCTTCGCGTCGTCACCTGGATCGGCTTCGTCTCCGCACTCGTCTCCATTCTCGTAGCTCTCGTCTACTTCATCTACAAGCTACTCTATTGGAACAACTTCTCCGTGGGTCAAGCTCCTATCGTCATTGGCGTGTTCTTCTTTAGCTCCGTCCAGCTTATTTCGCTCGGCATCCTTGGCGAATACGTCGCAGCCATCCACACTCAAGTGCAGAACAGGCCCTACGTCGTCGAACTTGAGCGCGTCAACTTCGAGCACCCGGCAGGGCGGCCATCACTGCCTGAGTAGCGCCCTTCGTCGCCATTCCATGGTCAAACCAAACACCAATCGTGCCGACAGACAGTGCGCGGCTATCGTCATCGGCTTCATGGCGCTAGTGGCTGTGCTCGCTGGCGTTTCGCTGGGTCACGTTGCGTTCTGGGACGACGAAGCGTATGTCGCAGTCACGGCCCGCACACTTCTCTCGACCGGTCACCTTAGCTACTGGGATGGTCGCAACATCTACCTGCCGCGCAATGGAGTCGGCTTCGCGGGAACATTGACGCCGTCGCTGCCGCCGCTCGACGTGCTGCTCTGCGCTGCCTCGTTTCGCTGCCTGGGCTTCTCCGAAACCGCCGCGCGCCTGCCGTTCGTACTTCTTGCGGTCCTCACCGTCCCCGTGTTCGCTTCCCTGGTCCGCCGTCGTTTCCCTTCGACGCTGGCACCTCTCGTCTACTCTCTCGCGGCGCTCTGCTTGTCATGCGCGTTCCTGCTCAACGCGCGAACGTGTCGATATAACATGGCCGCTCTGTTCCTGGCCACACTCACCTATTGGGCGTATGAACGCGCCACAGAGACAATGCGAGCCCGGTGGTACGTGGCGTTCGTCGCCGCTTCTGTTGGGCTATTCTATGCCAGTTACCTTGCCTGCGCAGCGTTTCTCGCGGCACTTGCACTTACCCATCTCGCTCTTCGCGCCAAGAGCACATCGCCGCGTGAGTGGGCGATGCAAGGCGCCTCGGCGCTCGCGATCGCAGCGCTCACCGTCCCGTATGCCCTATCGCACAGCGTCTTCGCTTTTACTTACGATGGACCAAGAGCCCCATGGCTGCCCGAGCACCTGACTCTCGTCTGGTGGAACCTGCGCGACATGAACCTCTGGAACGTGCTTCCATGGACGGCGGTACTTGCTCTGATCGCCATAGTAACAGCTTCGCGAAAGACCGCCGAGGGCCACGCCTTTCGCGGAGTAGTCGCAATGTGGGCGTTGCCGCTCGTTGCATACACCATCTTCATTGGCCTCCTTAGTCCGCAGCAGACGGCGCTCACAACGATAGCCGACATTCGGTACCTTGTGCCGGCTCTCCCGCTTGCCGCCGCTTTGAGCGGGCTCGTCCTATGGCAGGCTCACCGGCGCTCGCTCGTTCTCGGTGTCGGCGTTACGGTCCTTCTCCTGTCCACGAACGTCGGCACACTCCTACCATCGCCATTTGCAGGTGCCGCTCCGTTCACCAATAAGGCGCGGATACTGCTACCGTCCTACCTTGCCGAGGTAACTCACCCATATCCCACCTCTACCAGCGAGGTCGTCAGGCTGCTGCGCACCGAGGCAAAGCCGAACGACACCGTAGTGACAGTCCCCGACTACTTCGAGCCCCCGATTATTGCCGCACTGGGCGACCGTATCCGTATCACGGGACAGCTCGATCGCCGCACGACGCCTGTTCCAGAACGCCTCGTGCGTGACTTGGGCGCGCCCCTCTATCGCGAAGAAACGTTCCCTGACTGGATCATCGTATACGGATCCCCCCTCGAAGCCGCAGATGTTCTCGACTACTATGGACGCGCCCACATTGAAAATGGCCGATGGGTGCGACGACAATATACTCCCTACCGTCGACTGAGCGTTTACGGCGGACAGGGCCAGCGCCCGGAACTGCCGTGGCACCGGTTTGGAATGGAGACCTACGACTCGATAGCCGCTGGCGTTGTGGTATACAAACCATTGCCGCCAATTCCCGTGAAGGATCGCTGAGCCAACAAGCATCGAAGATATTGGCGTGCCTATCGCCGTCTTCCGAAAGGACATGCAATGAAGCTGTTATTGTCTTGCCTTGCCGCCCTGATCGCAGTGTCGATAACTCCCGCCGCTCCGCTGCACGCCCCGACAAAGCTTGGTCCTTCCAGCGGGCTCTACGTGCAAGAGTACTGGGACGAGCGCAGCCCGCACTTCTTTGTCGGCAATGGCAGCGCGGCTCCGATCACTCTGCATTTGGTGGCTGGTCCAAAGGTCGGGGCTAGGATCGCGCCGAACAACATGACCACCCAATCGCCCGATGTTACCATTCCAGCTGGGGGCGCGGTCGATCTGCCTGCAGACAGCTTTATCGGCACCCCGCATGTCGAGTTCCGCAACGCCGCTGACGACCTCATCGGCGAACACCCAGCTCCAGTGCCACCCGCCGCAGGGTCCACCACGCTCGACGGGCTGCGGCTGCTGACGGGGCTGAACGGCATCCTGCCAGCGCGTAAAGACATCTGGTACAGCATCGACAGCGTGCCTTTGGCGGGCCAGCAGTCGGGCACGCTCACACTGCATATCAACGGTTTCCAGCCCGGTTGGGTGGTTGTACGCAACACGCCTGTCGCGGGCTTTCCACCGATGAAGGTCGTCTCGGTCACGTCGCCTTCGCAGCCGATCAAGGTGAGCAAGGGCGACTGGTGGGTGGATGTGCGGTCGGGGCGATCGCTCATGCAAACCATCGTTATCTCGTACCAAACCCCGGCCCTTACCGCTCCCAGCCTCGCGTTCTTCGATGTCAGCATCGTCGACGCCCAAAAGGTGATCGTCCCCCTTCCGCGCGCCGTTCTCGTCGGCGCGCCGACGCTAAAGGTGCCTGCGCGGCCTGTTCCCGGCCCTCGCACTCTAAATCGGCCAATCGGCGGAAGGTGATTGCGGTACTTGCGGTTAAGATGTGATAGGTATTGTAGCCAGACCCACATTTGACGCAGTTTAGCGCGCTTGTTCGACTTTGCGGCGCTGCGATAAGGAGCGGAAATGAGCGAAGAAGCTGAGGAAGTACAAGAAGGTCAAGAGGCCCCGCCTCCTGTTCGCCGCGAAGTATTGACGTGGAAGCAGAAGGCTATCCGAACGTACGAACACCGTCAAGTCGCCCGCGAGCAGCAGGCGGCAATGATGCGCGGGAAGAACATCGACCAGTTCCGCGACGCCCTGGGGCAACTGCTCGGCAAAGAGTATGAGGTCACCGACTTCCGTGCCGAAATCGAAGGCGTTGTATTTATCGGTCACCCGGCACAAGCTGGCCAGTCTACCAGTTGCGAGATCGAAATCGAGTTTACGTGCCCGGTCTGCAACGGCCCACAGACGCAGACAGTCAAGAGCTTAGGCGACATCGGTGCCATTCTGTGCGGCGCTGCAGAAGAGCACGAAGACTGCCCTGCAAAGCCGAAGGCCAAAGAGGTCGAAGCCGAATTGACACCTGAGCAGAAGCTGATCGAGTCACTCAAGGTGTTCCTAGCGGATCTGTTCGAGGAAGCTTAAGACCGGCGACGGGCATTGATGACTAGACGATGGCAGGCACTGAGCTACCAGATAGTTCGGTGCCTGTTTTTGCGTTGTCACACGATGGCGGGGGCTGTGGCTGCTCCGGCGGTGAAGATCTGGCGGATGATCTCGTCGGCTTCGACGTCTTCGATGGCGATGTCGGCAACCGGGAGGGTGCGCAGGATGTCGGCGGCGGTCTTGGTGACCGATGGGCGTGGCACTTCGAGGACGACTCGGGCTTCTTCGTGTTCGATGACACGGCCAAACGGCTCGAGAGCGCTGACGGCGACCGGTTCGCTGAACGTGAGCGAGAGGCGCTTGACGTCGGAGAAGCGGTCGACGAGCGTGGTGAGCGTATCGTCGAAGATCATCTCGCCGTGGTCGATGATGACTACCCTCTCGCACAGCTCCTGTATGTCCTGCATGTAGTGTGAGGTCAGGATGATGGTGCTGCCCGTCTCCTGCTGGTAGGTCTTCAGGAACTCGCGGATCTTCTTTTGGCTGACCACGTCGAGACCGATGGTGGGCTCGTCTAGGAAGATGACGCGTGGTTCGTAGAACAGGGCGGCTACGAGCTCGCACTTCATTCGCTCACCCAAGGACAGCTTGCGGACCTGGGTGTTGAGCAGCTTAGTGATGTCCAGCAGGCTGCTGAGCGAGTCGATGCGCTTTCGGTAGAGGGCATCGGGCACCTGGTAGATCTCTTTGAGCAGCTCGAACGAGTCGATGGCGGGAAGGTCCCACCAGAGCTGGTTCTTCTGGCCCATGACCAGCGATATCTGCTTGAGGTAGGCGTTCTTTCGCTCCCACGGAACATACCCCAGCACCTTCGCGGCTCCCGCAGTTGGGAAGAGGATACCGGACAGCATTTTGAGCGTCGTGGTCTTGCCTGCGCCGTTCGGGCCGAGAAACCCAACGAGTTCCCCTTCGTTGATCGTGAACGACACTCCCTTTACAGCTTCGACTTCGGTCGTTTGGCGGGTAAAGAGCCCTTTGATCGCCCCACTGATCCCCGGATCTTTCTTTGTGGAGACGTACGTCTTGCGAAGGTCGGTTACGGTGATGGCTGGACTGGCGTTCATAGCTGAGAGATTATACCAGCGTGACCGAGATGCGCGACCACCACAGTTTTAGCGTGAATATTTTGGCATTTTCGAATCGCAATATTCATGAATACGATTGTAACTACTCAGGCACCTAAGCAAGCACCGAACGGTTTGCTCGAAGAGTGCGTGGCGGCTTGCAGCTACAGGCGCTACGCACGCGCAAATTCCGCGCCCCCGGCATTACGTTGTTGTTTTCATGTTCGATCAAAAAATTAAAAACTAAGCCTCCGACGGGTCCTGAAGAGTGACTTTAAGAAAAGTCAAAGGGACCCGCCTCCGGCAGTAGGAAGTTTTTAATTTTTGTG
>DASXUY010000002.1:0-25242 GCA_036504535.1 Capsulimonadaceae bacterium | reverse complement strand
GGTTCTATAAACTTTTGTGTGGGTAGAGGTCAAGTTTTCCTAAATGGAATAGGACTGCAATCCTGAAGCTGGCGAACTTTCGATAGCCTCTGGCACTTGCTTTGATGTGCTGTATGCTTCCGTTCAGCCTTTCGGCGTTTGCGTTGCTTGTCCGGTGCTTAATGTAGTTGAGCAATCCATCAAGATGCTCGCGTAGCATTGTTGCGACTTTGGTGAGAAATCGGTTGTTGAGTTCGATCGCGCTCTGAAACCAGTTGTCGAAAAACGCCTTGGCCTGTTCGATGTCCTTGCATCCGAAGAACTCTTTGAAGGTGTCTTTGAACGCCCAAACCTTGGGAGTTTCTAAGTCTGCTGTTGAAAGATTTTCGAAGAGTTCCTTTTGCTTGGGAGTCATGTTCTCTGGGTTTTTGAGCCAGATGTACTTGGTTTTGTTCAACGTCCTGTCGCCTGCTTTGCTTAGGCGAGAATGCTCCGAGCGGCGGGTTTGGTCTACCGCATTGGCCAGGTACGCCACTACGTGGTAGCGGTCGTGAACGTGGTCGGCATCGGGAAGCACGCTTCTCAGAGCCTTTTGGAAGGCTGGCCACATATCCATTGAAACTGATCGGACACAGGCCTTTTGAGCTTGGCTGAGCGCTATGCAGAGCAGGTTTTCGGCGGCAGCGAGCGTCCGATCTTCGACTATTTCAACCACGCGTTGATGCTCGGTATCGCTAAGGATTGTCGCGTAGCTGTGACCACGCTGAATGGACTTTTCGTCAATTGCCAGATTCGTCATGATTAAGTTGCCGTCCCGGCGAAGTAGTCCGCGCTGAACGGCGCGGTGCATCAGGTCGTGAACCTGCGTGTCGCTCAGACGAAGCAATTGCGCGGCCCGGGACTGGACGATCGTTGCCCGCAGCACTGTGATTCCAAGCGCCTCGAAGGCCGAAGTAAAGCCGGAGCCCGGATCGCTCCAAGGAACATACGCGACATGAACGCCGTGCTCGGGACAAGACACCCTAGGTACAGAGCAGATCAAATAAGTCTTGAGTTGGCAAGTATCCAGATGCCGCCACCTCCGCTCTCTAGACGTATCGTAGCCAGGACACGCTTTGTGGCACTCGGGGCAAAGAGCCTGGCCACGCGAAACATCGTGGACGACATGAACTAGAACTTCTTCGTCATCAATGCGAAGCTCAACATCAGAAACGCGCCAAGGCGCCGTCAAACCAAGAATCTGCTGGTAAAGGTCATGATCTGTCATAAACACATATTAGACAACTACCCACAGAATTCCCGATAGAACCTAATTTTTTACAGTTGCGAAGATTCCGCAGGTTAATCGAACAATCGAAATTAATCCACTCTTTTGTCTATCGCCGAAGCCACCACGCACTGAAGTACGTGGTTAGTTATTGCGGATAGGGTCTCCGACCCACAGGACGTTGGCAGGCTATGGACTGGGATTTCCCTCATCGTAAATTGTACGGATTAATAACGACTATTCGATTAACCTACGGCAGCGGATGGAGCCCATCCGTCAGCCTGGCGCAATTGGACTCGCGCCAGACTGACACCTTCCCGAAGCGGGAAGGAAACTTGTTTTTAGTCGATGAGCTGTCTTTGTTAGCAACATCGCCACTATGGCAGGCCACTATTACGCTACTCGGTGACGGTGGCGCTTTCGATTTTGTCGCCCTTGCGCAGGTTGAGGGCGGCTTCGAGGCCCGATGTCACCTTGCCGAATACAGCGTAGTTGTTGTCGAGGAACGCGGCCGGCGCGAGCGTGATGTAGAACTGGCACGAAGCGCTGTTCGGGTTCTGCGAACGCGCCATGGCGACCACACCGGCCGCGTTGTGCTTCAGCGACGGCGTGACTTCCAGCGGGATGCGTCGCTCCTGGCCCGTAGCCGGGTCGGTGAAGCCACCGGTGCCAGTGCCGTGCGGGCAGCCGCCCTGAATCACGAAGCCGGGCTCGTAACGGTGGAACGTCAAGCCGTTATAAAAGCCGCGCTTCACGAGGTCTGCGAAGTTGCCCGCAGTGATGGGCGCCTCGTCCTGTGCCAGCTCGATTACGATGGTGCCCTTCGATGTTTCGAGGGTTACGGTCGGATTAGCCATTGTCTAGTCTCCTTCGATCTATGTTTTTACCGGCGCCTGGACGGCGGTCGGCCGGATTCGGCTTGCCGGTCTTGTCCTCACCTGGTTTGGGCTTCGGTCGCCGTTGTGGCGGGCCGAGGCCGTCCATTCTTTTACGCTCTTCGGTGTCGATATGCCTCACGGATCCACGACGCGGCGTGTGTGTGTTGCGCGGCTTTTCGACTTGTGGGGCGCGTTGTGCGCGCATGGCCTTGGTAGGCGGCAGCTTTGGCTTGCCGCCAGCGGCGGTCTCGTTGCCGTCGGCGGTGATGCGAGCGACTTCTGTGGGCGTCAAATGCCGCCACGCTCCCGACGGCAGCCCCTTGATCGCGATAGGGCCGATGCGGGTACGGACGAGGCGCAGAACAGGGTGACCGATTGCCTGCATCATTCGGCGAACCTGACGGTTGCGGCCTTCGTGAAGCACAAGCTCGACGTCAGACGAGTCTGTCGCAGGGAACGTGCCCGCAAGCGCGACATTGTCCGCAGGCGCGGTCTTGCCATCGTCGAGGTAGACTCCGGTTCGCAAGCGGTCCAGGTCTTCGGCATCGGGAACGCCGCGCACCGTTGCCAGATACGTTTTCGATACGTGGTAGCGCGGGTGGGTGATACGGTTGATGAAGTCGCCATCATCGGAAAGAAAGATCAGCCCTTCGCTCTCGATGTCCAGGCGGCCCACCGGTCGAAGCAGGACTCGACCGGGTAGGTCGACAAGCTCGGTGATGACGTGGGCGGCATGTGGATCGGAAAGGGTCGACGCGAACCCGCGCGGCTTGTGCAGCACAATGTAGCAGTTTCGTGTCGGAACCGGGGGCAACAAGCGCCCGTCGATAGTGATCTTCTGCGTTTTGGGATCAGCCTGGTCGCCCAGTTGAGCAGTGACTCCGTCGACAGCGACGCGTCCCTCTTTGATCCATTCCTCAGACGCGCGGCGAGACGCGAGACCTGCGGCGGCGATTAGTTTTTGTAGTCGTTCGGCCATAAAATGTCAAGCCAAGGTAGACGGCCGCAAGTAGCGCCACCGTGCCCCCCAGCACCTTGC
This sequence comes from Capsulimonadaceae bacterium, assembly GCA_036504535.1. Lineage (GTDB taxonomy): Bacteria > Armatimonadota > Armatimonadia > Armatimonadales > Capsulimonadaceae > JARLGU01. The sequence continues at coordinate 22,079 of DASXUY010000002.1, read as the reverse complement.
CGACTATGATACCCGGCGATGTGGCCGTTCCCGCCGCCAGCGCGGTAGTAACCTTCACGAGCAGCCCCGCTGAGACGTCGGAACTGGCGATGGCATCAGCTGTCATGACCTTCTTGCCATCGGCGAGGAGAACGACGGTACCAACCGGGTCGCCAGCGTGGACATCGCCGCTAGGGCGGCCCTTAAGTGGCGTGACGCGGGTGGTATAAACCGGCACAGGGGCGGATGCATTCTTGTTCGGTATGATGTTGCAAAGGTCAGAGCCCGTTGTGACCGGGACATCGGATGCTACTCCGTCGAGGTGAACGGTACCGACGGGGGTGTCTTTCTTGTATACCAGAGAGGGCTGGTAGTTAGCGAAACCGTACGCAAGCATCTGCATGACATCGGAGCGGCATGTGCTGCTGTTGAGCGCGACTGCGATCAAGCGCCACCCGTCACGGGTCGCGGAGCCGACAAAGCAGTGCCCCGCTTGGCGGACGTAGCCGGTCTTGACTCCGTCGGCTCCAGGAAATACCTTGAGGAACGTCGCCGCGGTGTTCTTGACGATGTTGTCGCGCTTATTGATGCTGCGCTGGACTTGGTACTTCTGAGTCTTAACGATTTCGCAGAATTTTGGCGATGTGGTGAGTGCGTACCGAGCGATTAGGCCCAGGTCATAGGGAGTCGAATAGTGACCGGGGGCGAAGAGGCCATTGGGAGTTACAAAATGCGTTTCGTTGCAGCCGATCTTCTTGACCTTCTCGTTCATGAGGTCGACAAAGGCCGGGACTGAGCCAGACAGGTAGTATGCCCCAGCAATTGGCGTGTCGTTGGCAGACCGAAGCATCATGGCGTAAAGCAGGTCTTCGAGGCTGATCCGCTCGCCGGTTTTGAGATGCAGGCTGCTCTCTTCGGTGTGCTCGATACCGGCAGGCGCGACGACAACGTCGGTAAGCTTGCCGCGTTCCAGCAGCACGAGTGCCGCGACCATCTTGGTCGTGCTGGCATTAGGTCGCTTGGCGTGGGGATTGCGCGCGAAGAGCACCTTGCCTGTGTTCCCATCCATGAGGACACAGAGCTTACTGTGCGGATTTGGGTAACCGCCAGTGAGAAACTGCGTGAAATGCGAATCTTCCTTAGTTTCGTTGTCCTGAGCGCTCGCCGGGAAGCCGGTCGAAACAAGCACGGCGATCAACGCCACAACAATTCGGCAACAACGCCCAAGCGGAACGAACAAGACACACCCTCGCAGTAGATAAAAGTACAGCCTAGCCGTTCATTATGACACGAGTTATGGGTAAAGCGGTAGTGGATTTTTGTGAGCTTGCCTGGTTGAGACTTTCAATTCGACATATTCATTCTGGAATCTGTTGCAGTTCCTCCCAAAATGGGAGAAATGTGGTATCATATTAATCATGAGGGTTATTGCTGTTCGGACATTGCGCGAGTTCTGGGAACTACACCCGCAAGCGGAACAGCCATTGAGAGCGTGGTACCAAGATGCTCATATGTCCGTCTGGCAGTCACCACATGCCGTTAAGCAGTCGTATGCGAACGCGAGTATCATCAATGACGAGCGCGTTGTGTTCAATATCAAAGGAAACTCGTACCGCTTAATTGTCGCCATAAATTACTTGCAGCAGTCCGTATTTATTAAGTTTGTAGGTACCCACGCAGAGTATGACAAAGTCGACGCGGCCCAAGTAGAATATCGAGAGTAGCCACATGGAAATACGACCCATTCGAACAGAAAACGACTACGAGCACGCCCTTTCCGAGATTGCCCGCTTGTTCAATGCTAAGGAAGGAACTGAGGATTTCGATCGCCTCGACTTGCTTACCACTCTAGTTGAGGTGTATGAGACGAAACACCATCCAATCCTGCCTCCTGACCCAGTTGCCGCGATCGAGTACGAGGCCGAAAAACGGGGACTTTCCCGCCGTGACCTTGAAAGGTACATCGGACCGAGCGGTCGTGTCAGCGAGGTAATGAATGGCTCTCGACCATTGTCTATGACTATGGTTAGAAAGCTCCGTTCGGGGTTGGGAATTTCAGCTGATGTGCTGGTATCGGATGCGCCACCAAAGCGTAGACGCAAAGCCGCCATTTAGGCTCGCGTGGCATGCAGCCATTTCCTCGCGACCTCAGAAGGACTCGCACCGACTCGCGTCGAACCAACCGCCATGTTAACGAATGAAGAAGTCTATCGTAAGTTCGTAGAAGCTGATGCGCTTCTCGAAGGTCATTTTCTGCTGTCGTCGGGCAAGCACAGCCCGACTTACCTTGAAAAATTTCTGGTCCTGCAATACCCTAAAACGGTCGAGGCGTTCTGCGCCGATCTTGCTGAGCGGTTCCGCGATCAGAATATCGATGTCGTGCTAGGGCCGACTACCGGCGGTGTCCTGCTGGCGTATGAAACCGCCAAGCACCTCGGCACACGCGGCATTTTCGCCGAATCTGAGGGCGGTAAGCGTGTGTTGCGTCGCGGGTTCGCCATCGCGCCCGGTGAGCGAGTATTGCTCGTCGATGACATCCTGACGTCGGGCAGCAGCGTCCGTGACACCATTGAGGTGATCACCGAAGCGGACGGCGTTCTCGCTGGCGTCGGCATCCTCGCGGACCGTAGCGGCGGCAAGGTGACATTCGGCGTCCCGCAGCAGGCGCTTCTGACGCTAGACGTTGTGGCGTATGAGGCGGACGACTGCCCTCTGTGCAAGCAGGGCGTTCCGATGACCAAGCGGGGCACCACAGCTGCGCCAAAGATGCGGTAGCGAGGGTTGGGTGATCTATGCATCGAGTAGCAATTATTGGCTCGGGCACGATGGCCAGAGTCCACGCCAACCACTGGGGCAAGATGAGCGACGTCGAAGTTGTCGCCATCGCTAGCCTCGACCCCGATACGCTTGCAACGCTGACGGCCTCAACTGGCGCGGTCGGTGTTGCCGATGCGTTGTCTCTTATCCATCGCCCGGATATCGATATCGTGGACATCTGTGTTCCGACTCCGCGCCACAAGGAGATCGCGCTGGCGTCACTGGCGGTCGGGAAGCACACGTTTCTTGAAAAGCCTATGGCGCGCACCCTGGCCGATTGCGATGAGCTGATCGCGGCTCATGCAGCGTCTGGGGTGACGATGATGGTTGGACACGTGGTCCGCTTCTTTCCCGAATACCGCACGGCACACGAACAGGTTAAGGCCGGAGCCGTGGGCAATGTTGCTGCGGTGCGCGCATCGCGCTTGTCGGGGCATCCGGTAGGGTGGGGTGGCTGGTACAGCGATCCGGAGCAGAGCGGGGGCGTGGTGCTCGACATGATTATCCACGATTTCGACTGGCTTCGATGGACATTCGGCGAAGTTGACCGCGTCTACGCGAAGGGACTTTACGGGGGCGAATACACGGGGCGGCTCGATTACGCTCTCGTCACGTTGCACTTCGCGAGCGGCGCGCTCGGCCATGTCGCCGGGTCTTGGGCGCATGTGGGGCCGTTTCGCACGCAGTTCGAGATCTGCGGAGACGCTGGCATGATCGAAAACGATAGCGCGCTCGCAGCCCCACTACAGCTAGCGCTGCGGTCAACGGATGCGTCGACGCCACCTGTTGCCGTCCCTGAAAGTCCGCTCGCCGCCACCGATGACCCTTATTACCGCGAACTGCGCCACTTCGTCGACTGCATCGATACCGGGCGTGCCCCGGAGATCACCCTCGCCGACGCGCGCGCCGCCGTCGCCATCGGGAACGCCGCGATCAAGAGCATCCAGACCGGCAAGCCAGTCGCGCTGTAGGTCGGAATGTGGCGCTGGGGATGGTTGGTGCCCCTGCCTACTTCTTCGGCGCGGGACGCCATTTCACAGGGAGGGTACCGGTGCGGATGTCGTCCTCAAGCGTGCGCACCATAATGTGAAGGCGTTTGCTGGATTCGTCGTCGGCGTATTTCTCGGCTGCTAGGGCGTAGGGCAGCGCTGCTTTGGCGTCGTTGCGGAACCACGCCTCCATAATCGCCATGTCATAGTACAACTGGGCGTTTTTGGGGTTGTGAGAAATGCCTTCCTTCAGAAACTGTTCGCCTTCGCTAATGTGCCCGGTGGCTGCCAGGATATTGGATGCAGTGTCGTACGCTTCAATGAAATGTGGGTCGAGAAGGACGAGCATTCGCAGATACGGCAACAGCGCGACGTTCTTCTCCCAGCTGCCGCCCTGCTCCATAAACTCGTGGTGGTAGCGGTCGACGACGTTCAGCCATATCAGGTTTGCGGCGACGATACGAAACTCGCCGAGGGCGTGAGTCACGGCTTCCGACGATGGCTGATTGCCCTCGGAGCGCACCATGTAGCCTTCGGCTACCCCGACGGGCGTCATCGCGACCTCACAAATCGCGGCCGATACAAATAGCGCGACGGCAAGAGCTGCTATCTTCAGTTTTCCTCGACGTGAACTCATCGTGATCGTCCCCGAACTCGCATGTACGCTACCTGAGACGCGATAGTCACTATCGCAAGGAACGCTGCTGCGCCTGTTATCTGCAGCGACATCTCCTGTGAGTACCGTAAGTCTTGCCAGTGATACACCAGGTCGCCATCATCAACGTGCCCCGCGTGTTCCCCCGCAGCCGTAGGTGCGCTCGTCGCGGCGGCTGGCACGACCGTAGTGTGAGCCGACGCAGGCGCACCAGCAGCGCGACTCGCTGGTAGCGGAACGCTGATGCCAGCTACCGCAACCAGGAGCGAGCTACCTACCGCAAGCAGGGGACCCACTTTCGACAATCGCTGGTTCGGCATGCCTATAGCTCCTTCCGCGCGAAGGCTAGGGATGCAACCGTGAGCAGCGATGCCACGTAGAGCACCGCGTAAAGGGCAGTTTGGATGAGATAGGGCGTCGGCACGGCAAGGTGGTGGACCAATGACTCCTTGAAGTTGTAGCACTCAAGATTAGGCAGCAAGTGGTAGATCACGGTGCCAAGCGTCTTGGAAAAGGCATTGGCTTCCTTTCCTCCCGTGAGATACGAATAGATGCCGAACTTCGCACTGCCAAGGATGTAAATGAAGACGCTTAAAAACCAAGCAAGGGGCGGGGATGCGACAGTGGACAGCATAGTACCAATAGCGCCCAGGATCGCGGCTTCCAGGAGCACAAACGGCAGGACGAGCAACACTCCCACGTCGATCGTTCCGCTATAGGCCAGGAGCACGCTGCAAAACGTAACGCCCAATATCACGACGCCAATTGCAACGGTGCCCATGGTGCCAAAATACTTGCCCGTCACAAACTCCCATCTCGCGAGAGGCTTTGCGAGGACCGGATATGCCGTTTTCTGTTCAAGCTCCTGCTGGATTCCGGTAACGCTCAGCGTTATTGCGATCAAGCCCGTCGAAATCAAAATAACCGCCGAGCACATGTCCTTGATCGTTTGGATCTGAACGTCGTGGCCGAACCGCCCGAGCATGATGGCGACTGCGAGCAGGGTAATCGAAAACAGCATCAGCACATGGAATATCTGCTTGCGCGCGCCTTCCAGCATTGAAACTTTGGCTATAGCACCAATATGGCGCATGACTTTCAACATATCGATACTCGCTTCTAGCGTGGGCAGAGACAAGCTCGGCCCCGACGTTCCATGTTCGGGCAAAGGCGATCTCTGACCCGACCTAACTAACAAGTCGCACGAATGCATCCTCTAGGGATTCGCGCTGAGGGTTCACTGAAACAAGACGCGCGTTGTGTTCTCGAATGATATCCAACACGCCGTAGACACGGTCGGTGGGGACGATGACCCGGATCGGCACGCCAGCGTCGTCTAACTCCAGCTGTCCGCCCCATTCCGCGACCCGATCCGCGAGCGCCTTGTCCGGCGCGGTTGCGGCGATCTCGACGGCGACGGTGTCGCGCACCTGGACGATATCCGTCGGGCTTCCAGTGGCGACCAGCACGCCTTTGGCGAGCACGCCAACCGTGTCACACACGCTCTCCATTTCCGTGAGCAGGTGCGACGAAACAAAGATCGTTTTGCCCTCAGAGCGCAGCTGCATCAGTAGGTCTCGAAGAAACTTGCGACCCAGCGGATCGAGGCCGGATGACGGCTCGTCGAGGATGAGCAGCTTGGGGTCGCCAACGAGGGCGCTCGCCAGCGCAATGCGCTGGACCATACCCTTGGACAGCTTCGAAAGCGGGGTGGACGCGTGGTCGATCATCTCTACTTGCGTCAAACACTCATCGCTACGTTTGCGGGTTTCCGCGCTGGTGAGGCCAGCCAACGCTCCGTGGGTGCGAACGACTTCCTGCGCTGTCAGAAATCGGTGGAAGTACGGCTGCTCGGGGACATACCCAACAACAGCTCGGGCATCGTTATCGAGCGTCGACGTCCCAAAAATCCACGCCTCGCCCTCGGTGGGTTCAGTGAAGCCCAGGAGCATCTTAATAGTGGTTGTTTTGCCTGCGCCGTTCGGTCCGAGAAAGCCGTAAATGCTGCCTTCGGGAACAGTGAGAGTGAGATGATTGACGGCGATACGTTTCGTTTTTTGTCTTGGTATCGGGTAGTGCTTCGTGAGACCACTTGTCTCGATTGCCGTCCCGGTCGATTTATCGGGGGTCATTTACAAGCTCCGTCTCGATCATACCTAGTAATTGTGCGGGGTAAATTCCGCGCAGTTTCTGCCCCTATTGTCGGCTAACCTGTACGAAATTTGTAGGGACTGAAGGCGGATTGGCGCAAAAGCCTGGGGATTCGTGGACGGATCCCCAGATCAGAACTCACCCCTGAATGAATTCAGGGGCTATTGAGTTTATGATTGTCCCTGCGGGACGCCGGAGCCAGATGCCTCGGATTACGCTGCTGCGTCGGTTAGGATCGCTTCAGCTTCGATTTCGATGAGCATGTCGGGTGAAATGAGGGCCTTCACTTCCAGCATCGTCGTCGCGGGGCGAACTTCGGCGAAGAACTCACCGTGAGCACGGCCAATCTTTTCCCATTCAGCAATGTTGGTGGTGTAAATTCGGGTTCGGACGACATCCTTGAGCGATGCCCCCGCAAGGCCGAGTGCCGTCTCGATGTTGCGGATAGCCTGAACCGTTTGCGCGTAAACGTCGCCGATCCCGACGAGGTTGCCGTCGGATCCAGACGCCGTCGTTCCGGAGACGTGAATGTGCGCGCCGACACGGACCGCACGAGAGTAGCCGATAATTGGCTCCCAAGGAGAGAGCGTACTGTAGTTGGTTCGATTCATGGCGAAAGTTTACCCCTTCAGCGATCAAAACCTCGCGGAGTTTGTATGCGTGTCTCAACGATCCGCAAATCCGCCTCGGGGCAAGCTAAGGTTTCTACAACTAGTTTACTCCGAGCCATCTTCGGCGAGGCTGGGGCCAGCGAAACGCTGGTTAGAAGCGGCGCTTCCGACCCTGCGTGCGGGCTGGCTTGGGCTTCAGTTGCGTATCGCTCGTGCTAGAACTAGTTTTCGCTACCGCTGCAGCTGGTCGTGCTTTACGGCTGGCCTTGGTTGGCTTTACCTTCTGTACCGGTGCAGGCTCCGACTTCAACCGCTTCGCAAGGAAGTAAATCGCCAGGCACAGCGCAAGAAGAAACGGCAAAATTGCCACAAGGGCCATCCCCAGAGCCTTACCGTTCTGTCCGTACTCGGCCTGCGCTACGCGGATCGTGATGTCGAACAGCATCACCCCAGCCGATACGACCAGGACGACTCCACCAGCGATAAGCTCCTTGACGTTTAGCCAGTGGCGCCGAGCGCTAAAGGCGAGCGCGACAAAGAATACCATGACGATGATCAGGCGGAAATTGAGTTCGGCAGATGGCGTAGTTTGATGGGGCACGGCAGTTGTTTCCAATCAGGGGTTATCGCACGTAATGATACCCCTAACGAGAAACCGGCTAGCGTCTACTCGCCTATTCCGACCTTGCGCCCGACTACTGCGCCGAGGGGGTGCGATTGATCGGCAAGCATATCGGTGAGCGACGCGGGTGCGGAATTCTTGGTTGTCGATGAAACGGGCTGAACGGTGGGATTATTATGAGGGACTGTCGCGCGCCCTGCGTCCGAGATGGCGGGCAGCTGCGTGCTCTGATCGATATACATCGTGAACTCAGCGCCCTTTTCGATCTTCACATCGCGCCCTTTGACAAACCCGCCGAACACTCCGAGCGCGAGAATGCCACCGACGAGCGCGTTTGTGTTGTTCTTCCCCTGCACTGCCAACGACTGAGATCGAAGCGGAACCTTAGTGCCGTTTGGCGCGACCAAGTAGTCGCACGAGAAGTCTAGCTTCCCTGCCTTGCCCCACGCCCCGTGGCCCGACGATTTGCGGACAATGCCCCACGCTTTCGAGCCTGCGGGGACGAGGAGGATGTGAGCGGCGCTATAGACATCTGTCGATGTCGAGAAGAGGACATCCTGTCCCTCCTTGGAGTCTCCCGATTTCAGTTCCTGCTGCACGACAACCTTGACCGGAGTGCTTTCAGCCGCGATATCACTTGACGGTGTGCTTTCTGTGTCCACGGTTTTCGCTTTTGGTGGCGGCGCTGTCGAAACCGCAGGCACGGCCTTAGGCTTAGTGGCTGACGGGGCGGCGTGCAGCGGGGCGACCAGCGCAGTGCAGGTGAGTAGGGCTAGAATGCGGAGCGGTAAAGTTGGCATGTTAGCGATCTGCATACGCTGAATGGCAGTGAAAGTGGCGACCGTCAGGCTATAACACCGTCCAGTAAACCATGAAATAACCCAGTGGACATGTAGGTGTGATTAACATCACAAATATACCAGCAAATTGCGGCGGTTGCAAATCGGCGCTTGGAGGTTCATTGTTATCGAATAGTCCGTCGTTACGCCAAAACGCCGACAGGCCTGCTTGACGCGATATGCTAAACTTTTCTCATGTCTTCGCCTCCCTCTCCGACCGGGATCCCTCGTGGGCGGCAGTTGCCGCGCGCAGTCGTTCGACCTCGAACCAACGATACGCGGATTATCGCTATCGATTGGGCATGGGTGGCGGCGATAGCTCTTATTGCAGCAGCAAATGCGTTCCGAACAGCTCACACCGGTCACTGGGGACGGTTGGGCTATATCTCTGTTGCGACACTGCCCCTTGCGGCTTCGTTTGCTTACTTGTCGGCCCTCGTTCTACGTGATCGCTACGCCGCCGTGGTTGCCGGGTGCCTCACCGCGACGAGTGTGACACTCGCAACCGTGGGCTGCGCAAGCGTTGTCAGCGGAGTCGCAATCGCCTGCCTTGCCGCAGTCTGGCTGTGCTATGATCGCGGGCACCTTGTGGTAGCTGCGGTGCTCTGCGGCATCGCGGCGATTTGCCGCCCGGAAATGGTGCTGTTGGGCGTCATTTTGACCGCGTATGGCGTATACGACAAAAAAGAACAGGCAGGCACCGGCGCGGCAACTTATATCGTGATCCTGGTGGCCGTCGCAACTGTGCTCATATGGCGACATCGGCCCATTCCACTGCCGAACGACTTTACGAGCCACGGACCGTTGACAGTTCTGTGGGCATCGGGGCCTGCGGTGCTATGGTTTATGGTGGCGTTCCTGACGGATTTGTTCGATAAGCATTCGCGTCCGCGCTGGCTGCCCATCGCAACATGGTTAGTTTTGTTCTTGATCATCGCCGCCGCCGTTGACCGAACAAGCTCATTGACGTTTATGGCGCCAGCGTTTGTCGGAGCGTATATCATCGCAGCGGCCGGAATCGCGCGCGTACTGCCTGCAGTCGCCGGGGACCACGGTACAACGATTGCCCGCTATGTAGCCGCGACAATGGCTGTTTTACTCCTGCTATGTTTGCGGTATCCAAGTGATACACACGCCGCACTGGAACTGGTGTCGTTCTCTTCCACGGCTTCACAACCTGCAGCGTCTGGCAACCGCTAACTACACGTTAAAATAGTTAGCCAACACGCAGGAAATCGGGCTTGTGATGCGAAACAAATTGTAAACCTTACGAGGGCGTAAGGAATGGCAATTACAAATTTCTGTGATACATCTACGAATGGGGATTAATATGACTGGGAGGACGATCCGATGAAAGCTGTCGTCATGGCCGGAGGAGAAGGGACGCGTCTCCGTCCGCTGACATCGAACAGGCCCAAACCTTTGGTGCCTATACTTAACAAACCGTGCATGCAGCACTCGATCGAACTTCTCAAGCGCTACGGCGTCGACGAAATCATCGTAACACTGTACTATTTGGCCGACGAAATCCAGGGATATTTTGGTGATGGCTCCGACCTGGGCGTCAAGATTCACTACACCGTTGAGGATACTCCGCTAGGTACTGCTGGCTCCGTGAAGCAGGCGCACGAACTCCTCAAGGACGACACGTTCATTATCGTTTCAGGCGACGCACTCACCGACATCGACGTCGAAAAGGCGCTCGCCTACCACAAGAGCAAGGGATCCCTTGCCACTCTTGTTCTGCAACACGTCGAGAATCCGCTTGAGTTTGGTGTCGTCATTACCGACGACGACGGCCGTGTCCGCCGCTTCCTCGAAAAGCCGTCATGGGGCGAGGTGTTCAGCGATACCGTGAACACGGGCATGTACATCCTGGAGCCCGAGATCCTCGATTACATGGAGCCGAATGTCAACTACGACTGGTCGTCAGACATCTTCCCGCGCCTATTGCAGGAAGAAAAGCCGATGTTTGGCTACATTATGCAGGAGTATTGGACCGACGTAGGCTCGCTCCAGCAGTATCGCCAGGCGCAATACGAGATGCTCCAGGGCAAAACCACGCTTCCCATTAGCGGGCACATTGAAGGCAAGGACATCTACGTCGGCGAGAACACCAAAATCGACCCGTCAGCGCAGATCAACGGGCCCGTGCAGATCGGCAAGAACTGCACCATCAAGGCCGGGACTCATATCGGCCCGGACACCGTGATCGGCGACAACTGCCTCGTCGAAGAAGGTGCCACAATCCAGAAGGCGATCATCTGGGACAGCAACTATATTGGCGCTAACACGCAGCTCAACGGATGTACGGTCTGCTTCCGGTGCACCATCAAGAACGATGTCACCATTCAGGAAGGTGCCGTCGTCGGTGACCGGTGCCATATCGAGAATGGTGCAACCATCCGCCCGCTGATAAAGCTATGGCCGGATAAGGTAATTGAAGCTGGCTCGATGGTGACTATGTCGCTGATCTGGGGCAGCCGCTGGCAAGGCGCATTGTTCAACACGCTTGGTGTGTCTGGCATCGCGAACGTCGAAATGACTCCCGACTTTGCCACAAAGCTTGGCGCATCTTATGGCGCGTTCCTGAAGAAGGGCGCATCGATTGTCACGTCGCGCGACGCTACCCCGGTCTGCCGCATGATCAAGCGTGGGCTGGTCGCGGGACTCGTGTCCGTCGGTGTCAATATTCTTGACAACCAGGAGATGCCCGTCCCGATCACGCGCCACTCGATCCGATCGCAAAACGCGGTTGGGGGTATGCACGTACGCCTTGCTCCCGATCAGTCCAACATCGTCCTGATTGAGATCTTCGACAAGAGCGGGATCAACATATCGAGTAACGCTCAGCGCAAGATCGAGAGTATCTTCTATCGCGAAGACTTCGGGCGAACTGACATGGATAGCGTTGGGCATATTGACTTCGTGCCACGCGCGATCGAACAGTATGCACAGGACTTCTTCCGGCAGCTGAACGCCGAAGCGGTCGCCAAGCGGAACTTCCGCGTGGTGGTCGACTACGCGTACAGCCCGCTCTCCGGTATCCTGCCGCAAATGCTCGGCCAGCTGGGTCTCGAGAGCATCGCGCTGAACGCTTACACCGATGGCAAGAAGGCTCCAAGAACACCAGCAGATCGCGCTGAGTTTATCAAGACACTTTCTGAGATCGTCTTGACGCTCAAAGCCGACGTTGGCGTTCACCTCACCTCTGACGGTGAGCGGATCATCATGGTCGACGAAACCGGCCACGTCTTCAGCGGTCACGAACTGCTGGCGGCAATGTCGTTGCTGTCCGTACGCTCGCATCCCGGCTCGCAGGTTGCGCTCCCCGTCACCGCGCCTCAAACACTGTCCGCAGCGATTGTGGAGAGCGGGGGCGAGGTAGAGTGGGTGAAGACCGATGTGCGTTCACTGATGTCTGCGGCGCTGAACGATAAGAACGGCGCTGGATTCGCCGGTGACGCCGCAGGCGGCTTCATCTTCCCGAACTTCCACCCGGCCCCCGATGCGCTCTACGCGTTTGCGAAGACGCTTGAAATGCTGGCGACACAAAACAGCACGCTCTCGCAGGTTCGTCAAAACCTGCCGAAGTTCCAGATGGCTGAGGCGTCAGTCCGCTGTCCGTGGGAACTCAAGGGCAAGGTGATGCGCGTGCTTACCGAAGAGACTGTGGGCCAGGAAACCGAACTGGTCGACGGTATCAAGATCCACCACGGCCCAGGCAAATGGGCGCTGGTGCTGCCCGACGCCAACGAGCCGCTGGTTCACGTCTACGCTGAAGGCAACACGCAGGACGAAGCTGACGAGCTAGTGCACAAGTACGCGCTCAAGGTGACCGCGCTGCGTGGGTAAGTGATAAAGTCAAAGCCCCCTGTGTCGCCCGAATTGGGCGGGGCAGGGGGCTTTTGGGGTTCTATGGTCAACAATACGGAGGTCATTTCATGGACCAAACTGGTTTAATTATAATTGGCGTCGGTTGCGTCATTATTGTTGCGTCAATTTGCGCTACTGTTTACTCTTTGGGGCTTCAGAGGGCGGGACTGATCCAGCATTCCTCTGCTGTTGAGCGACAGCAGAAAATGGCCGACCAATATGATCGGTCAATTGCGATGCAGGAGCGAAGCATCGCAATTTCCGAAGACTCACTGATAGTGCAGCGAGCCGTAGCTGATCAATATGGTCGCGCAATAGAAATGCAGCAACGAGCTATGGCGATGTCAGATGAAGCACTTACCCTGCAGCTAGAATCAAATGCCTTGCTGCGTGAAATCAAGGATTCGCTAAAATCGGGCAATGGCTGATCGTGCCGCTTAATCGGTGCAGGACGCCGTTGTGTATTAGGTTGCGAGTGGCGTCAATCCCAATCGCCCTATCTGCGCCAGGAAGCCAAGTTGGTCGAACACTTGCCTGTGACCCGCTACCTTCCCGTCGCGAAAGTAGTAGAACGTCAATCCATCCACGGCGAACGATTTCCCCGTAGCAGGAAGCAGCAGCAGATCGCCAAGATGCGTGCCCGACATTGTCCAGCGAATCGCGACGCGGTCTCCATCAACGAGAGATTCTTTCACGTCGAACCGTACATCGGGAAACGCGCCGCGAGTATAAGCCACACGGGACCTGAATGATTCGCGATCAAGGCTCTGTCCGTTCCACGGATCGCCCGGGTCACCCGCTACCTCGTATTCGTCGGCAACGATGCTTTCGAGGTTCGTCAAGTCTCCCCGATTCCAGACTTCATCGATCAACTGTCCCAATACCGTTTCATTCGTATTCATCATTCTGCGCCTCCCGGTTACACGACTACACTCGCGCCCAGTTTAGTCACCCACGCGCATTTCGCGCTTTTGAGCGCGTCGTTGACGGCGAAGGTGGACAGGTCGTCGTCGAGCTCTTCGACGATATCGAACCGAAACGCGTCGGCGCCGTGCTGGCTCCACTCCGCCTGAAGCTCTTTGTTCAAATGGCTTCCGTGTATTAAGGTAAACCAGAGCCCGTTTTTCGCAGCGCCGAGATTTCGTGAAGCGCCAACCCACTTCCTATTTGCTGCAGAGAGAGTTACGACGTAAACCCCTTGTTTCGTTCGACGCTCTTTGAAGGCTCGAATTGCCTCTTTACGATCTGATTGTAATTGCATGACTGCCATTTCGTTTGATCCCCCTCGCTGGACTTGTATCCAGTCGCTGATGCTAATTATACCCGGATATAATTAATATTACCCGGATATAAATATTCAGTCAACCCGTATCATCACGGCGGGAATAGCAATCGTGATTTCATTACTGTCAAATTTATCTGCGGTATCTGGAACTAACATAGTTACGAATTGGTTAACAGGTCTATGAACGTCAGCACGCGATACACCGTCGCGCTCCACATCCTCACCCTGATGGCGACCGATGAGACTCATCCAATGGTCTCGGAGTTCATCGCTGGCAGTGTGAACACCAACCCGGTCGTCATACGACGCATCCTGGGCCGGTTGCGCACTGCGGGCCTGGTGAAATCGCACCCAGGCGTAAATGGCGGCTGGCTGCTGTGCAAGTCGGCGTCAGACATTACGCTGGCGGATGTTCGGCTGGCAATGGAGGAAGGCTCGCCGTTCACGATGCACACCAACGCTCCAAATCCGGCGTGCACGGTGGGCAGACATATCCAAGGGGTTCTCGGTCACGTTTTCGGACACGCGGAGCGGGCGATGCATGACGATCTATCGCGCAGCACCATTGCGGCGCTCGTGCAGTCAGTCAAAGATGCGAGCAGGTAGGTTGATGTTTATTTGCATAAATACGTAACTATAACGGTTACATATTGTTGATGGCACGAAAGGGAAAATTATGAAAATAGCAGTCATTGGAGCATCCGGCAACGCAGGAAGCCGCATAACAGTCGAGTTGGCACGCAGAGGGCATGCCGTGACCGCGATAGCACGTCACGCGAACGCGATTGCGGTGCAGGCGGGTGTCACGCCTATCCAAGCCGACATCGCCGATCGTGCATCGCTTGCCGCAGCGGTAGCGGGGCACGATGTGGTCGTCCACAGCGTCCACTTCCTCGTCACAAACCTGCCGAATGTCGTCGCGGCGCTGAAAACCGCTAGCGTGAAGCGCTTGTTGGTCGTCGGAGGTGCTGGCAGTCTCCAAGTGGCCCCCGGAGTTGACCTGGTAGACACGCCCGAGTTTCCACCGATCTACAAAGCCGAGTCGCTAGCTGGCCGAGAGTTCCTGAGTGCGCTTCGAAACGAGCATGACCTCGACTGGACATTCATCTCCCCGTCGGCGTTTTTCGCGCCCGGTGAGCGTACTGGTAAGTTTCGCTTGGGAACGGACACACTGCTGGTCGCGAAAAACGGCGAAAGCTCCATATCGATGGAAGACTTCGCGATAGCGTTGGTAGATGAGATCGAAACGCCTAAGCACGTCCGAGCGCGGTTTACGGTAGGGTACTAGGTCCCTAATAAACCATTGCCTATTGTGATCGGGAGGACAAGCCGCCGAGGGCCAAACGGGATAAACCCGTGATGGATATAAAATGCCTCGGCGGCATCGTCTTTGGCGTCGACGACTAGTGCGTAGGCCATGAGTTCGGACTTTGCTGCCCGCAAGAGTGCATCCCACAGCATGGCCGCGCCCAGCTTTTGGCCACGGTACGCGTTATCGACGGCCAATCGTCCCAAACGCGCGATTGGCACCGATGGATAGCGCGGCAGGCGCCTTCTAAGGGCGTCTGGCAGATCAGGCAGCGCTACGGCTCCTGCAGAGAGCGTGTAGTAGCCTGCGACCTTCCGCGTGTCGACGTCGACAGCGACAAAGCAGGCTGTGACACGTCTGCGGATATCTTGGGTCACTAGTTCGCGAAAGTATCGGTCAAGTGGATCAACACCGCACGCAAAGGCCTTGCGATCATGATCACCGAGAGGCTCAATCAGGAATCGAGGCATTGGCTGTGTTCCCGATTAGTTCTTCGTGAGCCTGTTTTGCACGCAGCATCGCAGGAGTTAGCGCCGGTGGCGCGAGTAATATTGCCGCGAACCGATGCTGATCGTCCACCGACAACCTTATTACCTGCGCCTCTTCGATAGCTTTGCGCGCCGCCTCTTCAGCAGCAGCTACCACAAAGTCGCTCACGCTGCGCCCCTGCATCTCCGCTGCGCGTTTCACTATAATCAATGAATCCGGTGCTATCCTCGCTTCGAGCCGCGATGTCCGGTTAAGTGTTGCCATATTCTCGCTCCTAGTATGATATTGTACGTCAATTTACCGTACAACGCAAGGGTTTCGACTCAACTAGCGATTTCTTCCTATTCAGCAACTCGCCAATCGGGTATCCTGACCTCGCACCATGCACCTTACAGATGACACAATTTGCGCACAGGCGACGCCGCGCGGAACCGGCGGCATCGGCGTGTTTCGCGTGAGCGGCGCGGCCGCGTTCGCCATATGCGACTCCGTGCTCCGTCACCGTCGTCCGTGCGCGTCACACAGCGGGCACACGCTGCATCGGGCCGTCGTGTTGGCGGCCGACCGCACGGCGATCGACGATGTGCTGGTCGCCGTTTTTCATGCGCCGCGCTCGTACACCGGCGAGGACGTGGTCGAGATCTCGTGCCACGGCGGACCAGTTCCGATGCGCGGAACGCTCGACGCGCTCCTCGAAGCAGGCGCGCGCCTTGCAGAGCCAGGCGAGTTTACGTTTCGCGCGTTCATGAATGGCCGCATGGACCTCGCGCAAGCTGAAGCCGTTTGCGACCTGATCGCGGCGCAAACGGTGGAGGCGCACCGTGCGGCACAGGCTCAGCAGTCCGGTAAGCTTTCCGCAGCAATCGAAGCGATACGCGATATCTTCCTTGGCGTGCTCGCGCGGATCGAAGCGTCCATCGACTTCCCCGAGGATGTTGGCGATCTTGACACTGCACTCTGCTCATCCGAGTTGGCCCGGGCACGAGAAGCGATCGAACAGCTTCTCGCAACCGCCAATCGCGGCATTCTGTACCGTGAGGGCGCAAGTGTGGTCCTTGCCGGAAAGCCCAACGTCGGCAAATCGTCGCTCATGAATGCGCTCCTGCGGACATCCCGCGCCATCGTCACCGCAGTGCCAGGCACCACACGCGATGTCATCGAGGAAACGCTGAACGTCGACGGTATCCCGGTGCGTCTTTTCGACACAGCAGGGCTTCGCGAGACCGACGATCTGGTCGAAAAGCTCGGCGTGGAGCGTACCAATGCGTCCGTCGAAACCGCAGACCTCATCCTGGCCGTGCTCGACAGCAGCGAAGCGCCCGACGCCGACGAGATCGCGTTTCTCGCCGGTATTAAAGATCGCTCGCATATCGTTGTCGCCAACAAGTCCGACCGCATCGCTTCGGTGTCGCTTCTCGCTGGCGCAATCGCCGTGTCCGCAGTCACCGGAGCCGGTCTCGACGCATTGGAAGCCTCTATCGCCGAGCGCCTCACCGGCGGCGACGTGTCCCATCCAACCGGCGTGGTCGTCACCCACTCCCGTCACCGAAGCGCCCTCCTGCGGGCACTAGCCGCGCTGGACGAAGCCGACGCCACGCTAGCCGCCGCGCTCCCTGCCGATCTGCTTGCAATCGATGTACGCGGGGCAATAGACGCTGTCGAAGACGTCACCGGAAGATCCACGACCGACGATATTATCAACGAGATATTCTCTCGCTTCTGTATTGGAAAGTAATGCGACGCGCTGAAGCGTCATCGTTTTGCGCTTCGTAGCGCATTCTGTCGCCAAAGTCTTGATTTTGTTCGCAGCTTGGGGGTAATATTACGCGGCTGTCGAAAGACCGTTGCCCGTTAGTTCAGTTGGCAGAACGTCTCACTCTGGATGAGAAGGTCCGAGGTTCGAATCCTTGACGGGCAGCCAAATACATATAAGCCGCACCTGGTTTACCAGATGCGGCTTTTTCTTCGCGTAGCCTACTGGGTGCTAACTACTTGGCTGGCATCAAGTTGAGTGCCGCCGTCGCCTGAGTGGAGATAAACGTAGGCACATCCTTGCCCTGTGCAGCGGCGGTGTCCTGCAGCGCAAACCACTGTCGCGGGGTCATCGGGATCGTGACGGCGACGCTGGCCCCATTCGGAGTGTCCATCCAGGCAGCTTTCGCCTTTTCAATACCCGCGTTGTCGACACCCATAGCGCGTAGTACCCCGCTTGCCATGATGAAGTCGCCTGCGGGATTCATGTGGACACCGTCCACAGTGAATGCATTTCCCTTCACAGTCTTCTTGCCAATCGCGGCAGCAAAGTCTGCATTGAGGTCCGCCACTGCGCAACCCTTCTGCTTGGCGAGGTCGCGAAGAAATGCATTGTAGTCGGCCAGCTTCACATTGTTGGCGTTGGGCAGGTCCTCACCGATAGGTGTCGATGTCAAAATGATAACCTTAACATTGGCTGCTAACGCCTGGTCCACGATGGCTGTAATATTGGTCTTGTAGGCTTCCAGCGGAACGCCACGTTCGCCGTGCCATAC
This sequence comes from Capsulimonadaceae bacterium, assembly GCA_036504535.1. Taxonomy (GTDB): domain Bacteria; phylum Armatimonadota; class Armatimonadia; order Armatimonadales; family Capsulimonadaceae; genus JARLGU01. The sequence continues at coordinate 3,929 of DASXUY010000002.1, read as the reverse complement.
ATCGTTAACGCCGCAGCTCAGTGTCATCCAGTTCGGCTTCTTGCTCAGCACATCCTTGTCGAGACGCGCCAACATGTCATTTGACTTGTGTCCGCTAATCCCAGCCGGCACGGCAGTGACTTTGACGCCATTCGTCGCAAGCCCCGCTACGACCAGCTTGACGTAACCAGTGGGTTTCGACCACCCTTGAGCCGTAATCGAGTCGCCGAGGAAGGCGACCGACTGCCCGGACTGGACAGCGATGTCTGCCGACGCCTTCGTTGGCGTAACCAGCGCAAGCGCTACGACCGAAGCGCAGGCCATGACCGCGCTGACCGCGCGATATGATGTTCGTGTCATTGTTTTCATTGAATCTTCCTTGTGTGCCGAGGTTTCGTATTCGCCGCTTCACAGCGACGGGCTCGAACAATCCGTTGCTCTAGATTGCTCTCATCTCCGCTCCTTTCCTCCTAAGCACCGCTGCATGGGTGCGTTTCACGAAAGTAGCAAGCGGCCACGGAGCGGGCAGTTTGATAGGCCATAGCCTCGATTGGTGCGGCTCCGTCGCACATTTAGCCCCGCTGGGGTGTTCTTCGTCAGGCCGGGCCCCTCAGTACCCGGCGAACTTGACTTTCGTGACCCTCCCATCGCCGCGTTTCTGCGCATTGGCTGGTACAGGTAGCTAACCATCTGCACCGGGCCAGCATACACAGAGGCAGGTGGTCGCTTAACTCTGAAACGTATTGGTAGCTTGTATCCTGATATTAATATTTCTCACTATTTTATGTAAATAGATCACTGATTGAATCATTTTGAATTATTGTGAATGAGTATGGTATAAGGTGACAGAGTGATGTCTTTAGCAAGTTAAATCCTCTACGTCGTAACTCTCCCCGAAGCGACGCCGTCCAACAAATTCTACGTCTGGGGGCGTCCGAAGGGTTCACGATGACCTCATGCGTTCTTTCCACATGTCGCTCCCACACCTCCACCAACTGTCCCCGTGCCATCACGTGCTTTTAATCGCAGTTGCTTACCTCGTCATCACTAGCGCCGCGACAGTCCAAGCTGCCACGCAACAACGCAATAACGCGACCGTTCAGATCGCACTATCAGACGCCGTTAACGGGACCATCGTCCAACCCGACATGCCGTCGGATAAGCTCGTGACGCTCAAGCAGTACGGAGAACCTGCGGCTAAGCAGTCACCAACCCGTCGTAACGGTGCCAAACGCGGGCGTAAAAACCGTCATCACTTCGGCCATCAATTCTGGGTGATCGGTGACGCATACGGTTCGTCAACAGCGGCGGCTGGTGCGCCTTTATCCCAGGCTGCCATGGCAACACGCGGTGCCACGCCAGGAGTCCGGCTGGTTTCGACTTCAGTGGACATCGCATCTGAACACTTCCGAAGTGATCTCACGGTGGAGGAAAGGGCCTTATTCACATTGATCAATGATGCACGTTCGAGCAAAGGCGTTCCAGTCCTCGCGATTGACACAAACCTCAATGCTCTGGCGCGAGCCCACAGCAAGGACATGGCCGATAGGCACTACTTTAGCCACGCCACGCCCGCCCCAGGTTCGCAGACACCTATGGCCCAATACATGGCTTCGCTGAAGCGACCACCAAGTTTTGCCATGATGGGCCAAAACATCTACTACCGGTCAGTCACTGACCTGCCCAAAAGCACCCAGACTCAAGCCAACAATGCATTCTTGAAATCCCCTGGGCATAGAGCCAATATGCTTGGAGTCAATTTCACCAAAGTCGGAGTTGGCTTCTTTCGAAATGCGGCGGGTGAATACTGGGTCACGGAGATATTTCTGAGAGACACCAAACTCTGAATAAGGAGCTTTTGAGCGATCATCCCAGGAAATAGGTGCGTATTCGAGTGAACAGCTGCAGGGGTCCGAACGGCGCTTCATGTCACATTCCAGCAGACCGGAATGCCGATGGGCTCTTGCCGCAGCGAGCATGGAACTGCCGGCTGAAGTAGTGGCCGTTCTCGTAGCCCAGCCGCAACGCGATCACAGATACCGATAGGCGCGTCTCAATCAAGAGGCGACACGCCACGTCGAGGCGTACCGCAATCACAAACTCCATTGGCGACAGCCCCATCGCACGCTCGAACCGCCGCGAAAACTGCGAACGCGAAAGGAATGCACGCTGCGCCATCTCCTCGATAGCCCAGCGATGCGACGGATCCGCGCGGACCGCGTCGACCACATCAGCGATCTCTTCGTCCACGGCGTCGGATCCGTTTGCATCACGCTCGCTGGCAATCAGCAACAGCACTTCACGCACGAGCGAGAGGCACTCCCGGTTGGCGGTTGCGCGACGAGACCGCGACGCTTGTTCGCACCGATGCGCTAATGCCGCCAGAAACGGCACATCGCGCACCGCCTGAACGAGTATTTCGGTAGGCGCTCGACCGTGCTGGGTTGCATTGAAGTGGGCCGCGAACACGGTCAGGGGGCGCGCAGGATCATGCACGGCCGACGGTCGGCATCCCGGCGGAATCACGAGGCAAACTCCAGCGGCCAGAGCTAACGGGCCGCTGGGCAGGGCGAACGTCCCAACACCATCGAGTACGCACCAAAGATCGAAGTCGCGCAGCGGCGGCACATCCCACCGCCACTCAGGAGAGCACCGATAGACATGCGGTTCGCCGTTTAGCGATAGCGGCGTGTCGCCGAGCAAGATTGACTGAAATGCGTCAATAGTGTACATAGATGCGATAGATATGCATGGACGATAGGAGTTTGATAGCTTATTATAGACGCATGCCTAATTCAAAAAACATAACCGACACACCTTTATCGCCAGAAATCGTCGCCCAGTATCATCGAGATGGCTACATCTCCCTTCCCGATATCCTGTCGCCCGTCGAAATCGTCGCCGCACGAGACGCTTTCACGCAGATGGTGCGCGAGCGGATCGCCCGAGGCGATGCGCCACCGCCGCCCGATTCCCCAATGGTTCAGTTCGAAGCGGGCTTCGACACAGCCGAAGGGGACATCGAGGCCGCTGAACTCCGTGTCCGCAAGTTCATGTTCTTCGTCCGATCACAGCCCACGCTCGCCGCCCTTGTGCAGCCCGACCACATCATATGTCGCATAGTGAAGCAACTGATTGGCCCGTCGCCGATTATGTTCCAGGACATGGCGCTGGTGAAGCCTGCATTTATCGGCAGCGAAAAGCCCTGGCACCAGGACAACGCGTACTTTAGCGTCGCCCCGCTGGATAGCATCTGCGGCGTATGGATCGCGCTCGATGACGCCGAAGTCGCGAACGGTTGCATGCACGTTCTCCCCGGCAGGCACAAGGACGGCGCTCTCACACACCATCACGGCACCGACTGCGAGATTGCCACCGACAAACTGCCGCTCTCCGAAGTGCTCCCCGTACCGATTGCGGCTGGAGGCGCCATGTTCTTCTACGGCATGCTGCCGCACCAAACTCCGCCCAATCGCTCGCCAGATCGACGCCGGGCTCTTCAATTTCACTTCCGCACCGCCGACAGCCGCATCCTCCCGGCCGACGAGTACGACACCCTCTACGCCGAAAACGGTCAGCCAGCATCGTGTGCGGCTGCCAGGCTTGGGATATAGGATGCCCTCTCTGGCCGGGCGGGCCATTTTTATATGGCTTCGCCGTGAAATGCGATCAGCTTCGTGCAACTATCCGAGCGAAGCGAGATACAAAAATGGCCCGCCCGGCCACAGAGGGCATCCTAAATATGTTCAATACAAAAGAATTCCCCGTGGCTTGCCACGGACCAGCGCGTCTCTGAAGCTGTTCGTCAGCTCGGTTGGTTTCGTAAAGCGAGAGTGTTATACTTTTAGGCATGGCTGTTACTAAGAGTTGGCATTGCGCTTACGATATCCACTACCATATCGTGTTTCCTGTTAAGTATCGAAAGGCCCTTATTCGGCCCGATATTGACG
>DASXUY010000001.1:0-2228 GCA_036504535.1 Capsulimonadaceae bacterium | reverse complement strand
GGATCGGGAGGAAGAAGAAACGCCTGATCGGTACTGTAAGACAGAAATCCATGTGCCATGAATCAGAATTCGACGAGAGATTCGCAACATCATTCCCAAACCGTAAATCGACTGGACTTTATTTCGGGACAGCCTCCTAGTAATTGCAGATAGGGTCTCCGACCCACAGGAGATTGGCATTACTTGTACGCGCATTTCCCGTAACGCTCCAACGCCTCAGTGATAATATACTTTGAGGCGGTATAGCCGCAGCCAGACCACGTAAACGACTACTGCGATGACGCAGGTGAGCAAGATGAGGCGCTTGGCCCGGTCGTGGACGGAGTTCCATTCGCGAAGCTTCAGCCCTGCTGCGATCAAAGCGGTGACAGTAAAGATCGTAAGCCCGGCATAGAGCTCCGGGAGTTCATCATCGGCGTCTATGCGTCGCACAGACGTCAAGAAGGCGAAGCACACCGCCACAAGTGTCGATAGGTACCGGATTATCTTCATTGTGTTCGTGGACTGCTCCCTTGCGCAAGAACCACGCGCGTTCGCCTTGTGCCTCTGAGCGTGTTGCATTTGCGCCTTATCAACGGACCTTGTACCCTACAGTAATCCCGGGATATGGTTTTAGCCCAGGCGTAGGATCGTGCCAACGATATGCCAGTAAGTTCTTGCTGCGGATTTCTATTGAGACTCTGTCGCTATCCTCGATTGTTAATGTGTAGGCATAGTCCGGCAAGTTCATTTTCAACCAGCGTGGCGCTGGACCCTTGTCTCGCCGCAGACGGCTTGGTGAGAGCCGGGTTGAGTCCCGTGTCGCGAGCGACGCAAGGCGGAGCTTGCTCCGAGTGAGCTTCAATAAGTACGTACACTGCCCCGGCAACAAGCGGCGCACCGCCAAGGGAATGTCGGCTTGACTTAATTTGATCTCGCGATTGGGGACACCCTTGGATTCCTTGGTATGACGGCTGGCTACTAGATTAGCCCATTGCACCAGAGTGTTACCCATATGGTCATATCTAATGTGGTCGTACAGTCCCCAAACCTTCATGTCCATTCGGTTGCCGACGCTGGGGCCGAGCAAAATGAAGACAGTTAGCCAAAACGAAAGTGCGGGTGCCACGACGGCTACTGGAAGCTTGCCGTATCGCGGTCCCCCGTTAATGGCGCGTAAGACTCGGAAGATGAACCACGGTTGTAGCGTTACGAAGTAGATGCCTGCGAAAATGTTTATCCATGAGGGATCGTAGCCCCATCCCTCCAAGTACGCCGCCCCGAGCACGAGAGTGGGTGGTATGGCTGCGTTCACGAGGATTGCTAGGAAGGACAGGAGAAGCGAGAGGCGGCGTCGCGCGATCAGCGACCACCCGGCGCGCCCGCTGCTTAAAGTAGTGGGGCCATCGCGCTGCATTTCAGGCGACCCTGGTATTCGATCCGTGTCGCTTCCATCACTCGCGGGATGCTGCGTCTCGGCGCGTAGCGCCGGACGGTCAAGTCGGCGCATGATGAATTTGTTATAGAGCCAGCGAAACAAAGCTATCAAACAGAAGATTGCCAGGAGCAGGCCTATTATTTGGAGCCAGTCGAAATAGTAGTACCAAGCATTGTCTCCCGACGTCGTTAATGTCTTGCTGAAGCTAATGCCACCCAGCCCCCACGAGAAGTTAATTGTTGTATCAGAGCCTGGCACGTCAAAGGTGAGCATAAGTGGGCATCCTGACCAGGCTGGGCCCGGTTGGCGGGAGACCGCGAGGTCACCCGTTTCCGCGCGTCGCCGGCGGCGGTGGTTAGCAAGCAATCGTCACGCTCCGAGGGCACCGGGCGTCCGGCTCTAGGTGCAGGGCCGCAGGCGCAAGCAGAAGCAAAGGGACCGCTTTGCGGCCATGATGGCCGAACAATTGATACTTATCCGCACTTTAGTCTGTCGCCGAAGCCACCACGCCATGAATGACGTGGTTAGTTATTGCAGATAGGGTCTCCGACCCATAGGACGTTGGCATCATATGGACTGGGTTATCCTGCATCGTAGATTGTACGGATTAATACAAAAGAATTCCCCGTGGCTTGCCACGGACCAGCGCGTCTCTGAAGCTGTTCGTCAACTCGGTTGGTTTCGTAAAGCGAGAGTGTTATACTTTTAGGCATGGCTGTTACTAAGAGTTGGCATTGCGCTTACGATATCCACTACCATATCGTGTTTCCTGTTAAGTATCGAAAGGCCCTTATTCGGCCCGATATTGACG